>NZ_JBHZRO010000001.1:0-325243 GCF_043641765.1 Brachybacterium vulturis
AGCGCCTCCATGCCGAGGAGCAGGCCCGCCCCCGCGCGGAACGGGCCGCGGAGCAGCGCGCCAACGCCTACCGACGCGCCTACCCCGGCCGCTACGCCCGCCGGATCATCCCTCCCGGCCCCACCCCGGAGGAGAGCGACCCACCCTTCTGACCACCTGGGGGTGAGCGTGTCCATGGCCGAGGGCGGGACCGAAAGGGATCACGAATCCGTTCTGACATCGATGTGAAGCCGCATGGTGACCTGCGATCGGGTCGCCGCACGCCCGTCCATCCGTCGGCTGACGACGCCGCGTCCGGCCCGGGACCTGCACGTTCGCCGCGGGCATCACATCGATGTCATCCCGGAATGCAACGCCCGCCCCGGAGACGGCCAGGCAGCCCCGGGACGGGCGCTGACGACCGGACTGCTCAGACCGGCTGCACCTTGCCGGTCATGCCATGGGGATCGATGACGTACTTCGTGGCGACCCCTGCATCGAACTTCTCGTAGCCGGCCGGGGCATCGTCCAGCGAGATCGCTGCGGCATTGACGGCGTCGGCGATCTGCACCTTGTCGTGCAGGATCGCCTCCATCAGCTGCCGGTGGTACTTCATCACCGGGCACTGACCGGTGGTGAACGCCAGCGCCTTCGCCCAGCCCAATCCGAGGCGCAGCGAGAGCGAGCCCTCCTGCGCCGCCTCGTCCACACCGCCCGGGTCACCGGTCACGTACAGACCGGGGATGCCGAGCGCACCACCGGCACGCGTCACATCCATCAGCGTGTTCAGCACCGTCGCCGGCGCCTCCTGCGCATCCTTGCCATGCCCGCGGGCCTCGAAGCCGACCGCATCCACTCCCGCGTCGACCTCCTCCCGGCCGAGGATCCGGGCGATGCCCTCGCGCGGGTCCTCCGTCGACACGTCGATCGTCTCGCAGCCGAACTTCGCCGCATTGGCCAGACGCTCAGCGTTCATGTCCGCCATGATCACCACCGAGGCGCCCAGCAGCTGAGCACCCACGGCGGCCGCCGTGCCCACCGGGCCGGCACCGGCGATGTACACCGAGGAGCCGGGACCCACCCCGGCGGAGACCGCGCCGTGGAAGCCGGTGGGGAAGATGTCCGAGAGCATGGTCAGATCGAGAATCTTCTCCATGGCCTGGTCCTTGTCCGGGAACTTCAGCAGGTTCCAGTCCGCATACGGCACCAGCACGTACTCGGCCTGACCGCCGACCCAGCCGCCCATGTCCACGTAGCCGTAGGCACTGCCGGGACGGTCGGGATTCACGTTCAGGCAGATCTCGGTGCGGCGGGTCTTGCACATCTCGCAGCGTCCGCAGGAGATGTTGAAGGGCACCGAGACCAGGTCGCCCTTCTGGATGAACTCGACCCCGGGACCGGTCTCGATCACCTCACCGGTGATCTCGTGCCCGAGCACCAGGTCCTTGGGAGCCGTGGTGCGGCCGCGCACCATGTGCTGGTCGGAGCCGCAGATGTTCGTCGTGACCACTTTGAGGATCGCGGCATGGGGGAGTTTCCGGCCCACATTGTCCGGATTCACGCCCGGTCCGTCCTGCAGCTCGTAGGTGGGGTAGTCGATGTCGATCACCTCGACCTTGCCCGGTCCCTTGTATGCGACTGCGCGATTGCTGGACATCGATGAGCCTCCTTGCCCTCTCGGGCGGCTCCCGATGCGCCATCGCACCTGTCGCCGAGCCGCACGTTCCCCCAGGCTCCGTGAACTGCGTCACAAAGTCAACGGGTGGCAGGGGCGGCCCGCGACGGGCTCGCCAGCTCAGACGAGGGAGACCTCTCGACCGGTCTCGGCCGACTCGTAGATCGCCTCGAGGATGCGCACGATCTCGACTCCGTGCCAGGCCGGAGCGATCGACTCGGCCCGCCCCAGGGAGGTGTCGACGAAGTTCTGGATCTCGTTGGCGAACCCGACCCCGAACTCGAAGCTGCGCGAGGCGATCTGCGGCTCGATGTTGACCACCGAGTCGTGCATCTCCGTCGCGATGTGGAGCGAGGGCTCGAGCTCCGCGCCCCCCTTCTCGCCAAAGACCGAGACGTCGATCGAGTCCTTGGTGGCATGCAGCGAGAACGAGCAGTCCAGCAGCAGCGAGGCGCCGTTCTCGAAGCGGATCACCGCGTTGGCGAGGTCCTCGACGGTGTTCTTGTCGGGGTCGTAGTCCGCCGCCTTGTAGCGGGGCATGGTGGTGACGTTCCCGCGGCTGCCGAGCTTGTCGTAGGTGTTCCCGCTGACCGAGACCACTGTGGGGCTGCCCATCAGGTACCAGCACAGGTCCAGCACATGGATGCCGATGTCCAGCAGCGGGCCGCCTCCGGAGAGCTCCTTGTCCGCGAACCAGCCGCCGGGATTGCCGACGCGGCGCAGGCAGCTGGCCTTGGCGTAGTAGATCTCGCCCAGCTCGTCCGCATCGATGAAGGACTTCAGCACCTGGCAGTTGGGCGAGTGGCGGCGCACGAAGCCCACCTGCGCCACCCGGTCGCTCTGCGCGGCGACGCGCTGGATCTCCTCAGCCTCGGCCAGGGTGCGGGCCAGCGGCTTCTCGACCAGCACATGCTTGCCGGCCTCGAGCGCGGCGATCGCCCAGGAGGCGTGGGAGTTGTTCCAGGTGCAGATCGAGACGCCGTCGATCCCCGGATCGGCGAGCAGCTCGTGAGGGTCGGCGTAGGCGCGCGCCGCGCCGAACTGCGCGGCCACCGTCTGCGCCCGCTCGAGATTCATGTCGGCGACCGCGATCAGCTCGACCTCAGCGTTCTGGGAGTACGCGGTGAGGTGGGACTGGGCGATGCTGCCGGCGCCGATGACGCCGACTCGGAACTTCGTCATGGGTGATGCTTCCTTCGTCAGGGGGGGGACAGGCGTGGTCAGGTGAACAGGCTCTTGGCGTAGGCGATCCCGCGCTCGCAGCCCAGAAGGCAGTCCTCCCAGCCCTCGAACTCGATCGCGGCGTAGCCGGAGAAGTCGGAGTCATGGATGGCCCGGGCCACGGCCCGCAGATCGATGTCGCCGCTTCCCACGACCGCCCCGCGCAATGGCTTGCCGCCACGGCTGCGGAACCACCCCTCGCCGGGGGCGGCGTCGGCCGGTCGCACGTAGAAGTCCTTGATGTGCACGACCATCGCGTACGGGAGGTTCTGGGCGACCGAGACCGCGGGATCCTCGTCGACGCACACGAAGTTGCCCACGTCGAGGGTGGTGAGGAAGTTCGGCTCGTCGACCGCGTGGATGATGCGACGGATCCTGTCCGCGGCCTGCACGAAGTATCCGTGGTTCTCGAGGCTGGTGGTGATGCCCTTCGTCGCGGCGTACTGCGCGATCTCCTTGCTCGCCGCGACGATCTGCGGCACCACCCGCTCGAACAGCGGGGTGTCGTCCCCCTCGTGGCCGCCGTGGGGCACCACGTCGTGGCGCATCCGGGTGATCCCCAGCCGTGCGGCGAGATCGACGTACTCCTTCACCCGCGCGGTCTGCGCCGGGTCGCCGGAGGAGAGGTCGGCGCCGATGGCGAGGTTGCTCAGCAGGACACCGGCCGCGGCGGCGTGGTCGCGGATGCGGTCCACGTAGGTCGGGTCGGAGGCGAGGTTGGGGATCGGGGAGGCGGGATCGTCGGCCAGGACGGCGAGCTCGAGATGCTCCCCCTCGCTCGCGGCGATCCAGTCGATGACCTGCGGCAGGGTCATCTCCCCGGTGGAGAGCTTCGCGTGGAAGCTGTAGGAACTGAAGCCGAAGGTGATGTCGGCGGTCATGGGGCGTCCTTGCAGGTCGGGGGGGTGGTCAGGACAGGGTGGCGTGGAAGCGGTGCCAGGGGGCCGGGACCTCGGGGATGCCGGTGATCTGCGAGGAGCCGTGGGCGAAGCCCAGGCCGAGCGCCCCGATGAGGGCGCCGTCGGTGGTCAGCCGCGCGGGCACCAGCTCGGGGGTGAGCTCGGTCATCAGCAACCGGCCGACGGCGCGGCGCAGCGGCGTCAGCAGGGTCTCGCCGGCGCGGGAGAGGCCGCCGCCGACGACGACCCGTTCGGGGTCGACGGTGAGCAGCACGGTGGCCAGCCGCGGGGCGATCTGGGTGCAGAAGTCCTCGACCTCGGCCTGGGCGGCGGCGTCCCCGGCGGCGGCACGCTCGAGGAGCGCTCGTCCGTCGTCACCGCTGGACCAGGTCAGCCGGCCGCGCACCGAGCTGTCGGTCCACCGCATCCCGCGCTGGCTGCCGAGCTCGCCGGCCAGGCGATGGGCTCCCTGCAGGATCTCGCCGCCGACCACGACGGCGACGGAGATCCGGTGGCCCAGCTGGAGGAGCACGATGCTGTGGGCAGGCGGGGCGAGGTGGTGCTCGGCGAGCGCGGCGAGCTTGATGTCGTTCTCGACCGCCACCGGGCAGCCCAGGCGCTCGGCGAGCACCGTGCCGAGATCGAGACCCTCCAGGCCGGGCACCGCGAGGCTCCGGGTGATGCGGCCGTCGGGCCCCAGGATCCCGGGGACGGCGACCCCGACCGCGGTGGGAGTCGTCCCGGTCTCGTGCAGCGCCTGCGTGAGCGGGGCGAGGGGGTCGGAGCCCGTGGCGGGCGCGGAGGAGCGGGCCAGGACGTGCCCGGCGGCATCGGAGACCAGGCAGCGCACGGTGCTGGTGCCGATGTCGAAGGCGGCGACCGTCGCCGCGGAGGCGTCGAATCCGAAGCGGCGCGCCGGACGCCCGGCCCCACCCGGGGTCGCGGCCGGGGCGGGCGCGACGAGCCCGGTGGCGCGCAGGTCCTCCAGCACGGCCTCGACGGTGGGGCGGGAGAGTCCCGTCGCCGCGGCGAGCTCGGCCAGGCTCAGCGCCGCGGTGGCCTCCCGCAGCACGACCACGCAGTCACGCGCATTGGCGAGGCGGACCGCAGAGGGATGGGAGAGCGCCGTGGCCATCGGTCCCTCTCGCGTCGCAGGTCCCCACCACTATTACGTAAGGGGGTTGCACATTGTGCGTGTCCAGTGTGCTCCCCGCGGCCGGAGCCGTCAAGCGGTCAGTGCTCCTCGCCCATTTCCTGCAGGGTCGCGACGAGGGTGGTGACGGCGTCGTCGGAGGCGGTGGGCAGCGGCGTGCGCACGGCGCCCTGTGCGAGGCCGAGCTCCCCGAGAGCACGCTTGATCAGGGAGATGAAGGCGGGATCCGCCTCGATCTGCCCGAGCGGACCGGCGAGGCGGTCCCACGACTGGACCGCTGCGGACCAGTCGCCCTCGCGCGCCTGGCGCCAGAGCTCGACGCAGCGGGCGGGGGTGAGCCATGACGAGGCGGCGACCCAGCCGTTCGCCCCTTGGGTGAAGCCCTCCAGGGCGAGACCGTCAGCGCCGACGAAGACCTCCACGCCGTCTCCGAGGGCCCCACGCAGCTCCCGTATCCGCGTCGCCTCGCCGGAGGTCTCCTTGACGCTCCAGAACGCCTCGTGCTCCAGGAGCGGCACGAGATCCGCGGGGAGCAGGTCCACGCCGGTGGAGTGAGGGTTGTTGTAGACCATGACCGGCAGCTCGGAGGTCGCGAGGACGGGGGAGAGCGCCGCGACCGCGTCGGCCGCGGCGAGACCGCCGTAGAACGGCGGGGTGACCATTGCGGCGGAGGCGCCGAGCTCTGCGGCCTGCGTGATCAGGGCGGAGACCTCGTGCGGCCGGTAGGCCATGCAGCCCACCACCACGGGCACACGGCCGTCGACCGTGGTGATCAGGTGGCGGATCTGGGCCTCGCGCTCGGAGTCCGTGAGGGCGAGCGCTTCGCCGGTCGCGCCGAGGGCGAGGACCCCGTCGACCCCTGCCGCGAGCACCCGCTCGATGCTGCGGGCGTACATGGCGAGGTCCTGCGCACCGTCGGGGGTGAAGGGAGTGGTCGAGACGGCGAAGACTCCGCGCATCGAGCTGTGGGTCATGGTGGGTCCTTTCGGAAGGGGCGCCGGTCAGCGCAGGGTGATCCAGATCGTCTTGGTCTCGGTGTACTGCGCGAAGGCCTCGAGCCCGTTGTCCCGGCCGCCGAAGCCGGACTCCCTGTAGCCGCCGAACGGGGTGGTGATGTCCCCTTCGGAGTAGCCGTTGATGGAGACGGTCCCGGCTCGTACCGCACGCGCCGCGGTGAGGGCGTCGTCGAGGTCACGGGACCAGACGGTCGCGGCGAGGCCGTAGGGAGTGTCGTTCGCGATCCGGATCGCGTCGTCCAGGTCGGTGAACGGCAGCACCGCCACGACTGGTCCGAAGATCTCCTCACGGGCGATGGCCATGTCCTCGCGGACGTCGGTGACCACGGTGGGCGGGTAGAACCAGCCACCGGACTCCTGCCGCGTCCGAGCGCCGCCGGTGCGCACGGTGGCACCGTCGGCCACCGCGTCCTCGACGAATCCGGCGACCCGCACTAGGGCGGGCTCCTCGACCAGGGCACCGATGGTGGTGGTCGGGTTCAAGGGGTCGCCGACCACGTTCCTCTCGGTGGCCGTGACCAGATGCCCCACGAAGTCATCGAGGATCGAGGTGTGGACCAGGATCCGTGAGCCGGCGGTGCAGTTCTGGCCCATGTTGCCGAAGGCCGCCTCGGCGAGGTCGTCCGCGACCAGCTCAAGGCGGTCGGCATTGTCGGCGGTGACGATCTGCGGGGCCTTGCCGCCCAGCTCCAGCACGATCTTCTTGAGGTTCGACTCCGCCGAGTAGCGCAGGAACTCGCGGCCCACCTCGTTGGAGCCGGTGAAGGAGATGGCATCCACGTCGCCGTGGAGGCCCAGCGCCCTGCCGGTGACGTGGCCGAGGCCGGGGACGACATTGAGCACGCCATCCGGGAGCCCCGCTTCCGTGGCGAGCTCCGCGAAGCGCAGGCTGGTCAGGGTGGTCAGCTCCGGGGGCTTGACCACCACGGAGTTGCCCGAGGCCAGCGCCGGGCCGAGCTTCCAGGCAAGCATCGCCAGCGGGAAGTTCCACGGCAGCACCGCACCGACCACGCCGATCGGCTCGTGCACGATCATGCCGAGGGTGCCCTCGGCGGTGGGGGTGGTCTTCCCGAAGACCTTGTCCGCCGCCTCGGCGTACCAGCGGATGGAGTTGATGGTGTCGGGGAGGTCGAACTCGCGGCAGTCGGTGATCGGCTTGCCGGCGTCGATCGCCTCCGTGAGCGCGAGGTCCTCGAGGTTCTCCTCGAGCAGTGCGACCAGGCGCATCAGCACCTCGCGGCGCTCGGAGGGGTGCGTGCGGCTCCAGACGCCGGACTCGAAGGCCGCGCGGGCGGAGGCGACGGCGCGGTCGACGTCCTCTGCATCGCAGGCGGCGATGTCGACGAGTTTCTCGCCCGTCGCCGGGTTGATGCTGGCCAGGGTGGCACCGGAGACGGCGGGCACGAAGGCGCCGTCGAGATAGGCGAGGGTGCGGACGGGCTCGGGGAGCGTGGCGGTCACGGGAGGTCCTCTCGTCGTCGAGCGCCCGGTCGGGCGGGACTGTCGTTCACACTACCATGTGCAATTGCACAGGGTGAGGTGCTGGTCAGGAAAGTTCGTCGACCGTGAGGGGGAGGGCCAGCGGACGCTTCGCGACCGCCCGGGAGGCCTCGTGACGGGTGCGCTCGTCACTGCCGAGGCACAGCATCGCCGCCCCGCAGATCCGGCCCTGGCAGATGCCCATCCCCGCCCGGGTCACGCCTTTGAGGGAGCGCGGGTCCGTCGCGCCCAGCTCCTCGCGGGCCGCGGTGATCTCCCCGAGGGTGACCTCTTCGCAGCGGCATACCACGGTGTCGGCGCTGGCCGCCTCGATCCAGCCCTCCGGGGCCGGGTGCGCATGGTGCATGACGCCGGCGAAGAGGCGATGGCGGATGCGCGCGGAGAGGTCCCGGCGCGCGGCGAGGGAGGAGTGGCCGACGGGGGAGCTGCCGACGGCGCGGCCGGCGGCGGCGCGACCGGCGAGCCGGCCCTCGGCCACCGCACCGCTCGCCCCGGTCACTCCCGTGATCTCTCCGGCCAGGAACAGTCCGGGCACGGTCGAGGCCTGCTCGGCGTCCACCACGCCCACCAGGGACCCGTCGACATCCAGCCGGGTCGCGGCGCCGGCCTGCAGCAGCAGCTCGGCCTGGGGGACGAATCCCCAGCCCAGCCCCACCACGTCCACGTCCTCGAGAACTCGGGAGGTGCCCGGGATCGGGGCGCCTCGGCGGTCGGTGCGGGAGATCTCCACCGAGCGGACCCGGTCCTTGCCGAGAATCGCCGAGACCACGTGGCGTCTCCGGTAGGGGACGCGATGGTGGGCGAGGAGCGCTGCGTACTGGGCGCCCTCGAGGCCCTTGCCGGGGACCAGCGCCCCGGTGATCCCGCGCGGCACCCAGCCGCTGAGATCGCCGGACTCGCAGATCGCGACCACCTCTGCCCCGGCCTCGAGCACCGAGGCGGCGGCGGCCAGCAGGAACGGACCGGTCCCGGCCAGCAGCACGCGCCTGCCCGGGGCCTGCTGCTGGACCTTGATGAAGGCCTGCACCCCGCCCGCGGCCATCACCCCCGGGAGCGTCCAGCCCCGCACCGGGAGCTGTCGGTCGTAGGCGCCGGGGCACAGCACCACCGTCTCGGCCGCGAGCGTCCTCGGGATCGGCGTGGCGGGGCGGGCCTCGGGGGTGGGGGCGAGGTGGACGAGCAGCCCGCCGTCGGCATCGACGTCGAGGGCATGGACGTGGGTCGAGGTCAGCAGGCGCAGGCGTCCGTCCTCGCGCTCCGCGAGGACGTCCTCGTGCAGGGCACGGTAGGTCGACCAGCCGTGGTGCCAGCGCGGGGCAGGGGCCCCGGGAAGCTCGTCCTTCGCCCCGTGGCGCCAGAACTGCCCGCCCAGACGCGGCCCGGCATCGATCAGCACCACGTCCTCGCAGGTGCGGGCCGCTTCGACGGCGGCGGCGAGACCGGCGGGACCGCCGCCGATCACCACCACCGCGACGGGCTGCGGTGCAGCGGGAGTGGATGCAGCGGGGCGCTCAGTCATCGTCGGTCCCCGTCCGCACGTCCATCCCGTCGGCCACCTCGACCAGGCAGGTGCGCTGGCCGCGCCGCCCGTCGACCGTGGCCAGGCAGTCGAAGCAGACCCCGATCCCGCAGAAGAGGCCGCGCTGCTCACCGGTGCGGCGGGTGGTGCGCCAGCCGGCGTCCTCGCCCTCGAGCATCAGGGCCGCGGCGACGGTGCGGTGGGCGGGGACGGTGAGCGGCGTGCCGTCCACGGTGAGGCGGACGGCGGGGTCCGAGGGGGTGCTCATGCGGTGCCTCCTGTGGAGAAGCGGGCCGGGTCGAAGGGGGAGAGGTCGAGGTCGGGGCGGTGGCCGGCGAGGGCCTGCGCGAGGAGCTTGCCGGTGCCGACGCTGAGCCCGATCCCGGCGCCCTCGTGACCGCCCGCGTGCCACAGGCCCGGTGCGCGGGAATCGGGGCCGATCGTCGGCACGTGGTCCGGGGAGTAGGGGCGGAAGCCGTGGTAGTGCCGCAGCACGCGCACGTCGCGGAGGAAGGGGAACAGCGCCGCGGCGTTCGCAGCGATGCGGCGCAGCGCCTCACGGCTGAGCGCGTCGGAGAAGCCCACCTGCTCGCGCGAGGAGCCCAGCAGGATGCTCCCGGCGGGCGTGGACTCCACCACCGGGGAGGACTGCAGGGAGGCGTCCGAGCTGCCGACGTCGTCGATGTACTCCGCGGCGTAGACCTTGTGGAACACCCGCGGCGGCATCGGCTCGGTGACCATCACGTAGCCGCGCCGGGGGGCGATCGGCAGCTCCACCCCGGCCAGCGCCGCGAGCTGGGCGGCCCAGGGCCCGGCGGCGTCGACCACCGCGCCGGCGGGCAGGTCCCCATCCGTGGTGCGGGCGCCGACGATGCGCTCGCCGTCCCGCAGCAGGCCGGTGACCTCGCAGTGCGGGAGCACCTCGGCGCCCAGCCCACGGGCGAGGGAGAGCAGATGCGCGACCAGCTGCATCGGCATGACCTGCGAATCGTCGGGGTACAGGGCCGCGCCCACCGCATCGGGGGAGACGTGCGGCTCGAGCTCGAGCAGCTCGGCGGCGTCGATCTCCTGCACCCTGATGCCGTACTCGCGCTGCGCGGCCAGCACCCGGCGCAGCGAGACCATGCTCGAGTCGCGGGAGGCGACGATGATGCCGCCCTTCTGCTCGAACTCCCAGCGGTGGCCGTGCTCGGCCAGCTCCCCGTGCCAGAGGCCCAAGGAGTAGTTCGCCAGGTCCAGCTCGGGACCGTGCTCCTTGTCCGAGACCAGGATGTTCCCCTCGCAGCGGGAGCTGGTCCCGCCGCCGGGGGCGCCGCGGTCCACCACCCGCACGGACAGCCCGAGCAGGGCGCAGTAGTAGGTGATCGCGGCCCCGATCGCGCCGGCCCCGATCACCAGGACGTCGGTGCCGCGGGTCATGTCGGGGGCACCAGATCGAGCAGCGGCGAATCGGTCCCGCCGGTCTCCTCGTCGCCCGTGGACCACAGCCGCGAGGTGTGGCCGATGTGCTGCACGATCAGCCCGTAGGCACCCTCGCCGTCCCCGGCGGCCAGCAGGTCCAGCAGCCGATGGTGCTCCTGCGCGGAGCCGACGAGGCGGCCGCTGTCGGCCAATCGGCGCAGCGCCCGCATGCGGGTCTGACCGCGCAGCCGGGTGGTGAGGTCCACCAGTCGACGATTCCCGGTGTGCTCGAGGAGGCGGGCATGGAACTCGCGGTCGCCCTGGAGATAGCTGTGCAGGTCGCCCTCCCGGGCCCCGTCGGCGATGCGATCCGCCAGCTCGCGCAGGGAGGCGAGGTCCGCCTCCGGCACGTGCCCGGCCAGCGCCCGCATCGCGGGACCCTCGAGCAGCTGGCGCACCTGGGTCTGCTCCTCGAGATCGGCACCGGTCATCTCCGTGATCCGGAAGCCCTTGTTCTTCATGGTGGTCACCAGGCCCTCGCGGGCGAGATCCATCATCGCCTCGCGCACGGGGGTCGCCGAGACGCCCAGCGGTGCCGCCAGGGCGGGGGCGGAGTACAGCTGCCCCTCCTCGAGGTCGCCCAGGATGATCGCGCTGCGCAGCGCATCGGTCACCGAGGCGCGCAGACTCTTGTACTGCTGGATCTCTCCCAGTGGGATCTCGCTCGCGGACATGGGGTGCTCCTGTCGGGCCGGCTCGTGGACCCTCACCGTAATGGCCGTCGGTGCGCTCACAGCTCGAAGCCCTCGGGATACGGATCCGTGGGATCCAGCATGTACTGCGCGGTGCCGGTCACCCAGGCGCGTCCGGTGACCAGGGGGAGCACCGCGTCATGGCCGCCGACGGTGGTGGTCCCGACCAGTCGGCCGACGAACCTCGAGCCGATGAAGGACTCGTTGAGGAAGTCGGTCTCCAGGGCGAGCTCGCCACGGGCGTGGAGCTGCGCCATCCGGGCACTCGTGCCGGTACCGCAGGGGGACCGGTCGAACCAGCCCGGATGGATCGCCATCGCGTGACGGGAGTGCTGCGCGGTCGACCCGGGCGCGGCGAGGTAGACGTGGTGGACCTCGCGGATGTCCTCCCGCTCGGGGTGGACCGGCGCGTCGGCGGCGTTGATCGCCTCCATGATCGCCAGGCCCGCCGTGAGCAGACGACCCTTCTCGGCCCGGTCGAAGGGCAGGCCGAGGTCCGCCAGCTCCACGATCGCGTAGAAGTTCCCGCCGAATCCCAGGTCGTAGCGGACGCTGCCGTGGCCCGGGACCTCGATGCTCGCCTCGCGGCGCATCAGGAACGAGGGGACGTTGCGCAGTGTCACCGCGTCGGCGCGGCCGTCGCTCACCGCGACCTCGGCGACCACCAGCCCGGCGGGAGTGTCCAGACGGATCGTGGTGACCGGCTCGGTCACCTCGACCATGCCGGTCTCCACGAGCACGGTCGCGACGCCGATGGTGCCGTGACCGCACATCGGCAGCAGGCCGGAGACCTCGATGTAGAGCACACCCCAGTCGGCGTCGGGCCGTGTCGGGGGCTGCAGGATGGCCCCGCTCATCGCGCCGTGGCCGCGCGGCTCGCGCATCAGGAGCTTCCGCAGCCCGTCGCGATGCTCCATGAACCACAGCCGGCGATCGGCCATCGTGGCCCCCGGGATCGGGGGGACGCCGCCGGTGATGACGCGCGTGGGCATGCCCTCCGTGTGCGAGTCGACGGCGTGGTAGACGTGTGTGGTGCGCATCGGGAGCTCTCCTTCGAGGGGTCAGCGGGCGACGTCGGCGTCGGCGTCGGCGGGGGTGGAGCTGGTCCAGAAGTCGGCGTCGGAGATGCCGAGACCGGCCGGATCGAAGGACGGGTCCAGGCCCTGCTTCCGCTGACGGTCGTAATCCTTGATCACTGTGTACACCACAGGGCTGAGGGCCAGGATGATCAGCATGTTCGTCCAGCCCAGCAGGCCGTAGCCGATATCGCCGATCAGCCACATCGCATCGGCGGAGACCAGCGCGCCGAAGGCAGTGATGGCCATGGCCCCGGTCTTCAGGACCGCACTGGGCCAGCCTCCGGTGGAGCCGCAGAGGTAGCCGAGGTTCGTCTCGGCGATGTAGTAGAAGGCGACCATCGTGGTGAAGGCGAAGAAGAACAGGGCGATCGCGACGAAGGCGGGGCCGAAGCCGCCGACCGCGGAGTCGATGGCGGTCTGCGTGTAGGTCACTCCCGCCTCGACGCCGGGGATGTTCTCCACGAGGGTCTGCCCGCGATGGACGACATTGAAGGAACCGGTGATGATGATCATGATGCCGGTGGCGGTGCAGACGACGATCGTGTCGAGGAAGACCGACAGGGACTGCACCAGGCCCTGCTTGGCCGGATGGCTGGTGGAGGCCGCGGCGGAGCCGAAGGTGCCCTCGCCGACGCCGGCGACGTTCGAGAAGACCGCGCGTCGCACGCCCCAGGCGATCGCGGCGCCGGCGATGCCGCCGAAGATCTGGTCGCGACCGAAGGCGGAGGCGAGCACGAGCTCGATCGTGGGCAGGACCTGATCGAGGTTCAGGACGATGATCACCGCGGTGAAGAGGATGTAGACGAGTGCCATCACCGGCACCATGATCTGGGCGGCGTGGATGATGCGCTTGGTGCCGCCGATGACGGTGAAGCCGAGCAGGCCGGTGAGCAGGATCGCAGTGACCCAGGTCGGCACGCCGAAGGCGACCTCGACGGAGGTGGCGATGTTGTTGGACTGCACACCGGAGAAGACGAAGCCGTAGAAGAACATGTAGCCGACCGCGAGGGACACGGCCAGCCACTTCAGGTGCAGCCCGAACTCGACGTAGAAGGGTGCGCCGCCGCGGTGCTCACCGTCGATGCGCCGCTTGAAGACCTGGGCGAGGACGGTCTCCGCGAAGGCGCTGGCGGAGCCGAGCAGGGCGGTCACCACCATCCAGAACAGGGCTCCGGGGCCTCCGGCGGCGATCGCCGTGGCGACGCCGGCGATATTTCCGACGCCGACGCGGCTGGCCAGGGTCAGCAGCAGCGCCTGCAGCGGCGCGACCCCCTCGCTGTCATGGGGCTTCGCCAGGACCTGGCGGAACATGTCCGGGAGCCGTCGGAACTGCACCGCCCCGGTGAGGATGGTGAAGAACAGGCCGACCGCGAGGGCGAAGTACGCCATCGGGTTCCAGATCCAGCCGTTCAGGGTGCTGAGCAGGTCCATATCCGAGATTCCTCTGCCACATCGTCGTGAGTCGGCGCGGATGACAGTAGGTCGCAGATCACACAATGTCAACTGTGACATTGCACTAAGTGCGGATGGGAGACTGGGGAGATGGAGAAGTTCGCCCCGCCCGTCCCGGTGCTCCAGCAGAGCTACGCCGACGCGCTCCCCGAGCTGTCGGTCCCCTGGCGTGCCGAGGCGCCGCCGCGCCCGGAGATCGCCTGGCTGAACGAGCCGCTCGCCGCGGAGCTGGGGTTCGATGCGACGTGGCTGCGCAGCGAGGAGGGGCTCGCACTGCTGACCGGGCAGATCGACGCCACCACCGCACAGGCCTACGCCGGTCACCAGTTCGGCAGCCCGAACCCGCAGCTGGGCGACGGTCGGGCGGTGCTGCTGGGCGATCTTGTGGACCCCCATGGCCGCCACCGCGATCTGCATCTGAAAGGTTCCGGCCGCACTCCTTTCGCGCGTGGCGGCGACGGGAAGGCACCGCTGGGGCCGATGCTGCGCGAGGCCGTGATCGGTGAATGGCTGCACGCCACGGGCGTGCCCACCAGCCGGGCGCTCGCCGTGGTGAGCACCGGGGAGCAGATCGCCCCGCGTCAGGGCGTGACCCCGGAACCCGGTGCGCTGCTGGTGCGGGTCGCCGCGAGCCACCTGCGGGTGGGGACCTTCGAGTACGCGACCTGGCACCTGGACGAGGAGGTGCGCGCGCGGCTCGTCGAGTTCACGATCCGGCGCCACCACCCGTCGGCCGAGGGGCCGCTGGGACTGCTCGAGGCCGTGACCCGCGCCCAGGCGGAGCTGGTGGCGCGGTGGATGCTGCTGGGCTTCGTGCATGGCGTGATGAACACCGACAACATGGCTCTGTCCGGTCAGGGCATCGATTACGGGCCCTGCGCCGTGCTCGACGTGCACCGTCGTGGTGCCGTGTTCAGCTCGATCGACCGGGGCGGCCGGTACGCCTACGGCAGTCAGCCCGGCATCGCCCTGTGGAACCTCTCCCGCTTCGCCGAGACCCTCCTGCCGCTGCTGGAGGCGACGGACCCGAATGTCGCGGTGGAGCAGGCCACCGCGGTGCTCGAGCAGTACGAGGGCTGGTATCAGCAGGCCTGGACCCGGCAGTTGGCCGGCAAGCTGGGGATCCGCGATGACGTCGAGGGGGTGTCCGCGCTCGGCCAGGAGCTGTTCACTCTGCTCGAGGAGCAGCAGGTCGATCACACCGGCTTCTTCCGGGCGCTCGGGGAGGGCAGGGCCGCGGAGCTCGTCGCGGGCGCCTCCTTCGCGCAGTGGATGCAGCGCTGGGAGCCGCGGCGGTCCGCGACGCCCGCGGAGATGGCCCGCCGCAACCCGCTGTACATCCCGCGCAACGTCCACCTCGAGGTGGCGCTGCGCTCGGCGCACCTGGGTGACCTGGGGCCTGTGCGGGAGCTGCTCGGCGCGGTGTCCGCGCCGTTCACCCGCCGTACGGGGCTCGAGCACCTCGAGGGCCCGGGTGACGGCGGCGAGCATTTCCTGACCTTCTGCGGGACCTGAGGCGAGGCGGGCGCGTCGGTTCCTCTCCTCGTCCGCCCGGCACCCGATCGGTCGGGACCGTGCGGAGCGTCGGTGGTACCGTCGCCGCACAGATCCCCGACGTGAGGAGACGCCATGACCAGCACCCTCGACGGACGTACTATTCTGCTGCTGACCAGCAACTTCGGCACGGAGACCGACGAGATCCGCATCCCACTGGCCACCCTGCGCGAGGCGGGCGCGCGCGTCACCGTGGTCGCCCCGGACACGGGCGTGGTCACGACCCTCGAGCGCGACCGCGAGCTGGGCCCCGTGGTCCCCGTCGACGCCACCCATGCCACGGTGAAGGCCGCGGACTTCGACGCCTTGGTGCTGCCCGGGGGCACCCTCAACGCGGATGCGCTGCGCGGGGACGAGACCGCGCAGTTCCTGACCCGCGCCTTCGCCGCTGACGGCAAGCCCGTCGCCGCGATCTGCCATGCACCCTGGCTGCTGGTCGAGACGGGCCTGGCCGACGGCCGCGCGCTCACCTCGGTCCCCACGATCCGTACCGATCTCGTCAACGCGGGCGGGCGATGGGTCGATGAGGAGGTGGTGGTCGACGACTCCGCCGGCTTCCGCCTCATCACCTCCCGCACGCCCGATGACCTCGACGCCTTCACCGCGGCGATCATCGACGCCCTCAGCTGACCCACCCCAGGAGGACCCCATGACCCAGATGCAGCCGAACGATCCCGCCGACGATCCCGAGCTCGACCGGATGACCGCGACCAGCGAGGACGAGTACGAGCGCGGCGCCGACGAGGACCTCGAGGAGGTGAGCATCGATGATGCCCTCGAGACCGACCGCGTCGCCGCCGAGGGGCCGGATTCCCGCAACGCCGACGGTTACGGATTCGACACGGACCGCGATCGCGGCGGGGACGACGCCACGGCCGCCGAGCAGGGCAACCGCGAGGAGGACCGCATGGAGGCCGAGACCGCCGAGCAGGAGCTGCCCGAGCTCTGAGGATCAGCCCCCCAGAGCGGCGAGGATCTTCTCGTCGACCGCGTGCCGTGCGCGCAGGTGCTCGTCCACGTCGTAGGAGAACGACGAGTAGGTCAGCGTGCCGCCCTCGTCGATCAGCGCCGTCGCGCTCGCACGATCGGTGAGCTCCGCGAGCCAGGTCAGTGCCCGGTGGTCGGCCATGGCCTGCACGAACACGCGGTAGCGCAGCGAGAGCCAGGGGGTGCCGTCGGGCCCCGGGTAGACGACGAAGGGATCGCCGCCGAAGAAGCCGCCGCCCGAGCAGGTGTCCTCGAAGGGGTCGATCGGCCGCAGCGAGTACTGCGCCCACCAGAAGTTGAAGCCCCAGTGCAGGAAGCCGGGCGCCTCGAAGGCGAACAGCTGCCGGCCCAGCACCCGATTGCGCACCGAGGGCAGGGCGATGAAGCGATTGGCGACCTCGCGGTTCTGGGAGACGCAGTAGTACACCCAGGGGTGCCGGCCGGCCTCGAGGAACGGGGCCACGTGATCGGTCGCGACGATCGGGGTGTCCACCACGCCCCGCTCGGCGAAGGCGAAGGGGCTCAGGGCATCGACCACCTCCGCGCCCACGAGCAGGTCCGCCACCTGAGCCTTCGCCGCGCTGTAGTCCTCGAGCTGGTGCTCGCGCGGTTCGTCCGAGATGTGCCAGAGCACCCGTCCCTCCCAGTGCTCATCCAGGTGGGCGCGCAGCGTCGGGATCAGCGCCTCCAGGAGCCGGCGGTAGTCGGGCGAGGTCGCCGGGACGTGCCAGCCGAAGCGGTGCTCGAGGCCGGTGGCCGTCCGCACCTGGATCGCCGGGGTCTGCAGCGCACCCCACTGGGTGAACAGGTGCGCGATCTCCAGGCCGGTGAAGCCCAGCCTGCGGCAGATCTCCAGCCAGCGGTCCAGGCGGGAGAGGTCGAAGGAGTACTTGCCGCCCTGCTCGCGGATGCCGATGAGCTGGACGAAGGGCCGGGTGTGCCCCTCGGCGGTGTCCAGCGGCGGGGTCCAGGTGGGGGTGAGCACGCTGTTCACGTCCATCTCCCGGGCCGAGACGAGGTACTTCTCGATCAGCTCCCAGTGCTCCTCGGAGAACACCTCCACGTCGTAGTACGTCGAGAGGCTGTCGACATGGAACCAGTGGGTGTTGGTGATCGACAGCGGCGGCAGGCCATGCTCGTGCACACGCAGCTGCAGGACGTGCTCGGCGAGGACCTGCCCGTCGGTGGCGTCGAAGAGGGTGAGGGTCAGGTCGTGCTCGCCGGGGACGGCGTCCACGACGTCGATCCACAGGGCCTCCCAGATCTCCGGGCCCATCCGCACGATGCCGTCGGTGACGGGCTCGAGCAGGTCGGGGTACTCGCCCGGTCCGGTGACGAGATAGTGCTCGTCGGGATCCTCGGGGGCGGCGGAGGAGACCGGCACCCGACGCACCGCATGGACCCGGGCGCTGCCGGCGACCTCGCCGGTGAGCTCGACGCGCAGATCCGGACCCTCGGCGGCCTCGAGGCGGAGCGCGACCTGGAGCGAGAGCACCTCGCCGCGGAAGCCCGAGGCGTGGGCACCGCTGATCAGCGCGACCGGGCGCGGTGCGGCCTCGCCCAGCATCTTCTCCAGGGAATCGATCAGGACGGACTGCATGGTGGGTCTCCTCGAAGGGACGACGATGTCTCGGGCCGGCGCCCGGCATGCATCCTGCCACTCGACCGCTGGCTCAGATCATCGCGACCACCGCGTTCATCCTCCGGCGGGGGCCCCCGGCCGCGGTCACGCCCCTCCTTCCGGTGGGAGCTGAGCACGGAACGGCGCCCAGTGGAAAATCCATTGCGCTGTCCGCGCGGCGGTCCTACGGTGGAGGCACACAGGGAAGGAGGTGGTCCGAGAAGTGATTGATCATCGGACGTGTGAGGTGGCTCGCCGCTGAGGCGACCGTTCATCCGGACGCGCAGCGAATACCACCGAGCTGCCGGGACCCCCAGGGGGTCGGATCTCGTCCTTCCGACCAGCGCACCGCGCGACCTGGGGGTTCTTCCCTGCCGGGAGGCTGCGCCGGTTATCCTGCCGTGATGACGAACGCCTCCCAGTACGCACCGGTCGAGCTGATCGCGACGGAGATCGACGAGGACGCCGTGGTGCGCTCGGATCCGGGCCGGATGCGCAGTGCTCCGATCGTGCTCCTGCTCCACGGCCTGGGCAGCAACGAGGACGACCTCGCCGGGCTGGTCCCTTTCCTGCCTGCGGACTTCACCTACGCCTCCCTGCGCGGCATCTATCGCTACGTGCAGGGCTACGCCTGGTTCGAGATGCCGATGGACCCAGCGCGTCCGGAGGCGCTGCAGGCCTCGGCCGCCGCGGTCGAGAGCTGGAGCGCTGCGCAGGACTCTCCGGTCGTCGGGGCCATCGGCTTCTCCCAGGGCGGGGCCCTCGCTCTGCAGTTGCTGCGACGCGATCCGCAGGCTCTCGACTTCGTCGTGAACCTCTCCGGATTCCCGTTCCCCGCCCCGATGCCCGGGGATCCCGCGCTCGCCGAGGTGTCCCCGCCGGTGCTGTGGGGGCACGGCGGCATGGATCCGCACTTCGCCGACGGGCGGGAGGAGGCGGTGCGCGACTTCCTGAACGCTCACACCCGGCTAAAGGAGGAGCGCAGACCGCAGCTGGGCCATGCGGTGGACGAGGTCGAGCTGCGCGCCGTCGCCTCCTTCCTGCAGCGACGGGCGGCCGAGCTGTGAGGCGTCCTCCACACCGGCCCCCGCATCCAGGGAGCGGGTTGTAACATTCCCTCATCCGCCTCCGATCGTCGGAGTCGTCATGAGGAGCACCAGGAGATCATGAGCGCCGCCAGCGACGCCCCCAGTGACAGTCCCGGGCCTTCGGGCCCGCATCTCATCACTTCCCATGGGGGGATCCGTCCATGGACCTGATCGGTCCCCTCATATCCCTGGCGGTCGGCCTCGTGCTGATCGCCGCCTGCGGTGGCTTCGTCGCCGCCGAGTTCTCCCTGATCACCGTCAACCGCAACGAGGTGGAGGCGGCCGCCGCTGCCGGCGACAGACGCGCCGGCGGTGTCCTGCAGGGGATGAAGACCCTCTCCACCCAGCTCTCCGGCGCCCAGCTCGGCATCACCGTCACGAACCTGGGGATCGGCTTCCTCGCGGAACCCGCGATCGCCGCGCTGATCGGCCCCGGCCTGCTCGACGCCGGCCTCGGCCAGGTCGCCGCCCGCTCGGTCTCCGTGACCATCGCCCTGGTCCTCGCCACCGGGATGACCATGATCTTCGGCGAGCTGGTGCCCAAGAACATGGCGATCGCGGAGCCGTTGCGCACGGCCAAGCTGGTCGTCGGCTTCCAGCGCCTGTTCACCACGATCTTCAAGCTGCCGATCCGCCTGTTCAACGGCAACGCCAACGCCGTGGTGCGCGCCCTCGGCGTCGAACCGCAGGAGGAGCTCGGCTCCGCCCGCAGTGCCGACGAGCTCGCGGTGCTCGTCAAGCGGTCCGCCGCCGAAGGCGCACTCGCCGCGGAGACCGCCTCGCTGGTCCAGCGCACGCTCGCCTTCGGCGACCGCCGTGCACATGACGCGATGGTCCCGCGTGGACGCATGGACTCCCTCGAGGTCGGCGACTCCGTGGCCGAGCTGCTCGAGCTCGCGAGGGTCACCGGCCATTCCCGCTTCCCGGTGCTGGACGACGACAACGAGATCGCAGGCGTCGCCCACATCCGCCACGGCCTCGCGGTCCCCTTCGACCAGCGCCCCAGCACCCTGGTCGAGACGGTGATGGGCACGGCGACCTTCGTGCCTGACACCGTGCCGCTGGACGACCTCATGGACACCCTGCGCGCCGGCGGCCTGCAGATGGCCGTGGTGGTCGACGAGTTCGGCGATCACGCCGGGCTCATCACCCTCGAGGACCTGGTCGAGGAGATCGTCGGCGAGGTCCGCGACGAGCACGACGAGGAGACGGACGACACCCCCGAGGCCGACGGCTCCTGGGACCTCGACGGCCGGATGCGCCCCGACGAGGCCACCGAGCGCCTCGGCGTCACCGTGCCCGAGCACGAGGACTACGACACCCTCGGCGGGCTGATCACGATGGAGCTGGGCCGTCTCGCGGAGGTCGGCGACGAGGTGCTCGTGGACACCGATCCCGCCCCGGGGGAGGAGCCCGCCCGGCTGCGGATCGAGGTCATCGAGGTCGACGGCATGCGCATCGAGACCGTCCACGTGAAGGTCGAGGTCCTCGAGGCCGATGACGAGGCCGAGGACGCGGCCGACCACGCCGGGCACGAGAAGGTGGACAGCTGATGAGCACTCCGACGGGCCTCGCCCTCACCTTCCTGCTGCTCCTGCTGAACGCCTTCTTCGTGGGGGCCGAGTTCGCCCTGATCTCCGCCCGCCGCTCGGTCATCGAGCCGAAGGCGCTCGAGGGCCGCTGGGCCGCGAAGGTCACCATCTCCGCGATGGAGCAGGTCTCGCTGATGATGGCCGGCGCGCAGATGGGCATCACCGTATGCTCCCTCGCCCTCGGCGCGATCAGCGAGCCCGCCATCGCACACCTGATCGCGGGGCCGCTGGAGCTGCTCGGCGTACCGGGCGCCCTCACCCACCCGATCGCCTTCGTGATCGCCCTGGCCCTGGTCACCTACCTGCACGTCGTCTTCGGCGAGATGGTGCCCAAGAACATCGCCCTGGCCGGACCGGAGCGGATGGCGCTGATCCTCAGCCCGCCGCTGATGGGCATCGTCACCGCGCTCCGCCCCCTGCTGTGGCTGCTCAACGCCTGCGGCAACCTGGTGCTGCGGATGCTCGGAGTCACCCCGAAAGCAGAGGTCACCAGTGTGTTCACCCGCAACGAGGTGGCGGCGATGGTGAGCGAGTCCCGCCAGGGCGGACTGCTCGAGGACAACGACGAGGCGCTCCTGCTGGGCGCCCTGCGCTTCGAGGCCCGCAGCGTCGCCAACCTGGTGATCCCGTTGGAGAAGGTCTCCACCCTCCCCGAGGGCGTCACCGCCGCACAGGCCGAGGCCGCCGCGGTCGAGGGCTACTCCCGGTTCCCGGTCCGAGCCGCCGATGGCCGCCTGACCGGCTACGTCCACATCAAGGACCTGCTGGACTCCGTGCAGGAGCACCGGGAGCTGCCGATCCCCGCCACGCGCATCCGGGCGCTGCCGGTGGTCGGGGCCGAGGCACCGCTGCGGCAGGCGCTCACCTCGATGCAGGACTCCGGGGCCCACCTGGGAGCGGCGAGCGACGAGACCGGCACGGTGATCGGCATCGTCACCCTGGAGGACATGCTCGAGGAGCTGGTGGGCCAGATCCGCGACGACTCGCGAGTCGCCGCATGAGCAGCTCGACCTCATCACCGGCGCGGGGAACGTGCTCCTCATCCTCTCCGCGGCGGAGCGCCTCCCCGCGCTCGTCGGGCTCGCCGCGCACCTGGCTCCCGGAGGACGGCTGGTGGTGGACGTCGGCCGGGACCGTGGGTACGCGTCCGAGGACTTCCTGGTGGCGATCCTGAGCCGCGACTGAACTCGTCGGGCACTATATGGCGATGAGCTCCCTCACCGACTCCCGCTGGCGGGTCCATCCGATCGGCCGAGCGGCGACGCTCCGCAGAGCCGCCGCGGAGGCGATGCTCTGGGGCCTGATGGGCCTGGTGGGGTTGTTCGCGATCGGCTTCCTCAGCGGCATCGTCGCGGAGGAGGTGCTGCCCGAGTCCGAGGCGGCGACCACCCTGGACCTGGTCACCCGCGCCTCTCTCGTCGGCGACCTCGCTCTGGGGCTGACCGGGCTGCTCGCGCTCGGGCTGCTCGGCGCGCTCGAGGGGCCGCTGATGGCCCGAGCCCTGGCAGGGGCGATGCGCCGTGGCGCGCCGGCGACGGCGGTGCCGTTCCCGCTGCAGTGGGAGGCGGCGCGGGAGAGCAGCGCGCGGACGTACAGGCTCATCGCGATCTGGCTGCTCGCGATCCTGGGCTTCTGCTATGTCATCGTCGTCTTCGCCGTGTTCGAGAGCGGTCTCGATCCCACGGGGCTGGCGATCCTCGGCGGGGGCGCACTCCTGCTCGCGGTGATCTGGGCCGGCATCCCGCTGACCGGGAGGGTGTTCCGCCGGTGGCAGTCGCGACACTTCGAGGAGCTGCCGCGATGGTGGACACAGCCGCACCGGATCATCGCCGCCGGCCGGGAGCTGACCGAGCAGGACGTCACCGCCGCCCGGTCGCGGGCGGGACTGGGCGTGGCCCTCCCCGGCGCCGGGGTGCGGAGACTCGTCACGGCGCTGGTCGCGATCATCACGGTCTCAGCGATCGCGTGGGAGATGGCCTTCACCCTGACTGTCGGTATCGCCTATCCCGATGCCACCCGCACGGCCAGCAGGCAGCTGGGCGAGCGCGCGGATCTGGAACCCGAGACCGAGCGCCTCGTGGACCTGCTGGCGATGGGGATGGGGGTCGCCGGCGGCGTGGCGCTGCTCGCCGTCGCCGGGATCGTGGTCTGCACGATCATCCTCCGCCGGCTCGAGCATCGCGTGCTGCGCCGAGCTCTTGCCGAGCCTGCGACCATCCCGCCGGCGCACGCCCTGCTCAGCCGGGCGATGGCCCCCACCTCGCTGACGATCCTGAAAGTGTTGTTCGCCGTTGCCGGGGCGGCCGCCGCCCTCGGCATTGCGCTGTGGTTCGTGGACGCGGTGGCCGAGCTGCCGGACTGGGACTTCTACGCCGCGGCCGGGCCGGAGCTGCGGGCCGCCGGCGCGCTCGGGCCCTGGATCGTGCTCGGGGCGCTCGTCGTCTTCGTGCTCGGGATCGTGGTCTCGAGCGTGCTCGATGCCCGGGATCAGGGCCTGCGGGACGAGCTGGTGCAGCGGTGGCCGGTGCGACCCGTCGAGGAGGACGGGGCAGCAGAGGACACGGCGGAGACGGAGGAGCCGGGCGAGAGCGAGAAGAGCCAGCCCTGATCGTCTGCTCATTCGTGCTCACGTGAACGCGCACGTCGCTGATCCTGCGCACTCCGGTGGTGAGCCGCACCACCTTCCTGGACGGCCCGTCCCTGTGCCTCCTCTCCCGGATACGGTGAGCCCAGCACATCGACGTGTCCCCGGTGCCCCGTCACCGGGCCCAGAGCAAGGGGCGCCCAGTGAACGCAGATCTTCCGCTCCCGCCACCGCTGCCCGCCGCCGCCGCCGGGAGGCCCTCGTCCGGAGCACCGGGCTCCACGGCTCCCACCGGTTCCGTCCGGCCCCCGGCCGTCCCGGTCTTCTTCATCTCCGACTCCACCGGCATCAGCGCCGAGACCATGGGAAACGCCCTGCTGCTGCAGTTCCCCACGATCCCCTTCGAGCGCCGGCTGATGCCCTTCGTGCGCACCGTCGAGGAGGCGCGTGAGGTGCGCAGGGACCTCGATGCGGCGATGGACGGCGCCGTCGCACCGTTGGTGTTCCTCACCGTGGTCGACGAGGCGGTGCGCGAGGAGCTGCGGGCCACGACGGCGCCGGTGATCGATTTCGTCAGCGGGCACCTGGCCCAGCTCGAGGACCGGCTCGGGGTCACCGGTGACCACGCGCCCGCGCGGCTGCACGGAGTGGGGGACTCCCGCCAGTACAACCGCCGCATGCAGGCGGTCGAGTTCGCGATCGAGCACGATGACGGCCAGTCCGTGCGGGCGATCGAGAAGGCTGACGTGGTGCTGATCGCGCCGTCCCGCTGCGGCAAGACCCCCACCAGCATGTACCTCGCCCTGCTGCACGGGATCTTCGTGGCGAACTACCCCTTGGTGGACGAGGACCTGAACGGCGAGGTGCTGCCCGCGTCGATCGCGGGCGTCGCCGACCGCTGCTTCGGTCTGCTCATCTCACCGCAGCGGCTCTCGGCGGTGCGCAGCGAACGCATGCCCGATTCGCGCTACGCCTCCCTCGAGCAGGCCCGCTGGGAGCTGTCCCGGGCCCGTCGCGTCTATGACGTGCACGGGGTCCCCTTCGTCGACTCCTCGAGCAAGTCCGTCGAGGAGATGTCCACCCTGATCCTCCAATCGCTCGCCCGCCGCGGGACCACCCCGCTCTGAGCACCCATCACTGAAGGAGCACGCCATGACGCAGAGCATCCGCCCGTTCTCCGAGCTCGGCATGTCGGACCTCGAGCAGGTGGGGGGCAAGAACGCCTCCCTCGGCGAGATGGTCTCGAACCTGACCCGGCTCGGGGTCCAGGTCCCCGACGGCTTCGCCACCACCGCGGACGCCTATCGCGAGTTCCTCGGCGCGACCGGGCTCGCCCAGCGGATCGAGGAGCGGCTGCAGGGTCTGGACACCGAGGACACGATCGCGCTGGCCGAGACCGGCAAGGAGATCCGGGAGCTGGTCGTCGCCCAGCCCTTCCCCGCCCGGCTCGAGGCGGACATCCGCGCCGCCTACGAGCAGCTCGCCGCCGGCAGCGGTGAGGCGGCCTCCTTCGCGGTGCGCTCCTCGGCCACCGCGGAGGACCTGCCCGACGCCTCCTTCGCCGGGCAGCAGGAGACGTTCCTGAACGTGCGCGGCATCGACTCCGTGCTCACCGCGATCCGCGAGGTGTTCGCCTCCCTGTACAACGACCGGGCGATCGCCTACCGCGTCCACCACGACTTCGAGCACGCCGCGGTGGCGCTCTCGGCCGGGGTGCAGAAGATGGTCCGCTCCGATCTCGGCTCCAGCGGGGTCATGTTCACCATGGACACCGAATCCGGCTTCGACCAGGCCGTGTTCATCACCTCCGCCTACGGGCTCGGCGAGGGCGTGGTCCAGGGTGCGGTCAACCCCGACGAGTTCTACGTGTACAAGCCCGGCCTGCGCGAGGGCCGCCCCGCGATCCTCAAGCGCGCCGTCGGCGAGAAGGCCACCAAGATGGTCTACACCGACGACGCGACCGTCGGCCGCACCACCGAGTTCATCGAGGTCGACCCCGCCGAGCGCACCCGCCTGTCCCTCACGGACCAGCAGGTGACGGACCTCGCCCGCCAGGCGCTGATCATCGAGGAGCACTACGGGCGGCCGATGGACATCGAATGGGGCCTCGACGGGGCCGACGGCGGGCTGTACATCCTCCAGGCCCGCCCCGAGACGGTGCAGTCCCGCGCCGGCAACACCGTCGAGAAGTACATCCTGGGCTCCCGCGGACCGATCCGCGCCGAGGGCCGGGCGATCGGCGCCCGGATCGGCGCCGGGGCCGTGCGGGTGCTGGACACGATCGAGCGGATGCATGAGTTCCGGCCCGGGGAGGTGCTGGTCGCCGACATGACCGATCCCGACTGGGAGCCGATCATGAAGCGGGCCAGCGCGATCGTCACCAACCGCGGCGGCCGCACCTGCCACGCCGCGATCATCGCCCGCGAGCTGGGGATCCCCGCCGTGGTCGGCACCGGCACCGCCACCGCCGAGCTGGCCGACGGCGACGAGGTCACGGTCTCGGCCGCCGAGGGCGACACCGGCTTCGTCTACCAGGGGCTGCTGGACTTCACCGTCTCCTCCTCCGAGGTCGACTCGATGCCGCCGCTGCGCACGAAGATCATGATGAACGTGGGCAACCCCGAGCAGGCCTTCGGCTTCTCCCGGCTGCCGCACGCCGGGGTGGGCCTGGCCCGCCTGGAGTTCATCGTGAACCGCCAGATCGGCATCCACCCCCGGGCCCTGCTGGAGCTGGACCGGCTGGAGCACGAGCATGCGGAGATCGCGCAGCAGGTGCACGAGAAGATCGCCGCCTACGCCTCCCCGCGCGAGTACTTCGTCCAGCGCGTCGCCGAGGGCGTGGCCACCATCGCCGCGGCCTTCGCGCCGGAGCCGGTGATCGTGCGGATGAGCGACTTCAAGTCCAACGAGTACGCGAACCTGCTGGCCGGGCCGCTGTTCGAGCCCGAGGAGGAGAACCCGATGATCGGGTACCGCGGCGCGTCCCGCTACCTCTCGAAGGACTTCGCGGACTGTTTCGCGATGGAGTGCGAGGCGCTGCGCTACGTGCGCGAGGACATGGGCCTGACCAACGTGAAGCTCATGATCCCCTTCGTGCGCACCCCCGCGGAGGGCAAGGGCGTCATCGAGCTGATGGCCACCCACGGCCTGGTCCGGGGTGAGAAGGACCTGCAGGTCATCATGATGTGCGAGATCCCCTCGAACGCCGCCACCCCGGAGCTGTTCCTCGAGCACTTCGACGGCTTCTCGATCGGCTCGAACGACATGACCCAGCTGACCCTGGGCCTGGACCGGGACTCGGCTCTGGTCGCGGACGCCTTCGACGAGCGGGACCCGGCGGTGAAGTTCATGCTCTCCCGGGCGATCGAGGCCTGCCGTGCGGCGGGGAAGTACGTGGGCATCTGCGGTCAGGGCCCGTCCGACCACCCGGACCTCGCCGAATGGCTGCTGGACCAGGGCATCGCCTCGATGTCCCTGAACCCGGACACCGTCGTGGACACCTGGCTCAAGCTCGCCGCCCAGGGCGGCGGCGAGGTCTCCTGAGCTGGGGCGTCTCAGTCGTCCTCGCGCACCCGCAGCGTCTCGCTGGTGTGGATGCTGGGGGCATGGTGGCTCTCCGCGCCCGGGACGCTGGTGACCGTGGTCAGCAGGAACACGGAGTCGTCGAGCGCCTCGACCGCGTGCCGGTAGTGGGTCAGCGCCGCGATGGTCCCGGTCTCGAGGGTCACGGTCTCCTGGCCGGTGACCGTCACCCGGCCGCGGATCATCTGGATGGAGGCGGCGGGCGGGGAGTTGTGCTCGGACAGCCGCACGCCCTGCAGGAGCGCGATGATGGTCTGCCGCAGGGGACCGTCGTGGACCAGCAGCTCGGCATGCCGGCCGTGCTCCGACTTGCGGGCCCGGTCCAGGGTCGTGGTGATCGCGTCGAACAGGGCAGCCATGGGAACCTCCGGGTGAGCAGTGATGTCCCTGTCCAGTATCCGTCAGTCGCCCGGTTCCGTCAGTCCTGTCGCGGATTCCTTCGCCAGCTCCAGCATCGCCCGCTCGCTGATGCCGAGCACCCGGGCGGCGGCGGCGACGTCCCGGAACTCCGGTTCGCGGCGCACCACGGCGCCCTCGGCATCGCGCGCGATCTTCACCGCGATCCGCTGCCCCTGCACCTCGATCTCGGCGAACTCTCGGGTGCGGATGTGGCGCTCCACCCGGTGCCTGCGCACTCCGAGGGTGCCGGTGCGGTCCATGATGAGCGCCGAGAACTTCTGCTCCGCCCCGTCCCTGACCAGGGCGTGGAGGGTGATCGCGGGACGGCCGCCCTTCATCGTGATCGGGGTGAGCCAGGCGTCCAGCGCGCCCTGCTCGAGCAGCTCGTCGATGAGGCGCGGCCACAGCCGCGGGTCGAGGTCGTCGACGTTGGCCTCGAGCTGGATCGCGGCGGTGGGGGTGTCGTGGGCGTCGGGCGCCGGTGCGGTGTCCGGGCGGCCGACGGGGTGACCCACCAGCACCCGCATCACGTTGGGACGGCCAGGGGTGTCCTTGGTGCCGGCGCCGACGCCGAGCGCCTCGGTGACCAGCATCGGCTGCGGTCCGTGGGAGGCGGCCAGCCCGCGCATCAGGGCCACGCCGGTGGGGGTGGCGAGCTCACCGATGCCGGGGGCGACCCCGGCGGGGACCCGGCGGCCGCCGTGCGCGTGGGGCCCGCCCTGGGCGTGGGCGGGCAGCGCGGCAGCGGAGTCGGGGACCTCGCCGGCGCGGCCCCCCTGGGGGTGCGGATGGTCGTGACCGTGCGCGTGCCCGCGCGGCGGCAGCAGCTCGCCGGCCACCGTCGGCCAGCCGAGCGCGAGGCGGGCCACCGCCGGGACCGGCACCGGGATGTCGCCGTGGGCGGCGCGGATCCGGCCCGAGCCCACCGCGATCACGCTGCCCGCGCCCTCGGTGATGCCCAGCTGGCGCCAGGCCTCGCACGCCCCGATCACATCGGCCAGGGAGTCCAGCGCGCCCACCTCGTGGAAGTGGACCTCCTCGGACGGGACCCCGTGAATCGCGCCCTCCGCCTCGGCGAGGAGGCCGAACACCGCCAGGGCCAGGTCGATCGTGCGCTCCGGGACGGCGGCGTCGGCGCGGGCCTGCTCGAGCTGGGCGAGGATCGAGGCCCAGGTGCGGTGCGGCGGGTCCTCGACCAGCACTTCCACGTCGATCTTCACCGCCCGCTGACCGCCGCGGTCCACGTCGCTGCGCACGAGCCGCACCGAGCCCGGGACCACCGCCTCCAGCACCCGCTGGACGCGCTCGAGATCGGCGCCGGCGTCGATCAGGGCGGCCAGCAGCATGTCGCCGGCGATCCCCGCGGTCGCGTCGATGTAGGCGAGGCGGACGGGGGCGGGGGACGAGGTCGAGGTCATGCTCTCGATCGTAGGCCGCGAGGAGACGGCCGGGACGGCGGTGAGCGGGTGTTGCCACCCTCGCGGCGCTCTGCGATCAGGGATGATGCCCTCATCCTCGTTCACCGTCCCGCCCCGCACCGCCTGGATCCTCGGAGCCGCCCCTCATGACCGTCCCCGCCCCCGTCGCCCGCTTCGACGATGTCGTCGCCGGCCGCAGCCTGCAGTTCGCGCGGGCCCAGCGCGTGATCCGGGCCGACCGCCCTGCGCAGGTGCGGTCGGCGCTGGCCGAGGTCGAGGAGGCGGTGGCCGGCGGCGCCTGGGCCTTTGGGATGATCGCCTACGAGGCCGCCGCGGGTCTGGATGCGGCTGCTCGCGTCCACGCCCCGCAGGAGGGTCTGCCCCTGGTGTGGTTCGGGATCGCGGAGGGGCCCGACGAGGTCGCGCCGCCGCTGACCACGGGGGAGGGGTACGAGCTCGGGCCGTGGGTGCCGGACTGGTCCGCGGCGGAGCATGCGCAGCGGGTGGAGGCGGTGCGGGCCGCGATCGCCGAGGGCGACACCTACCAGTGCAATCTCACCACCCGGCTGCGTTCGACGTTCGCCGGTGATGCCTTCGGGCTGTACGGCGAGCTCGCGCATCGTCAGCGCGGCGCCCATCACGCCTTCCTGGACCTGGGCCGGCACACCGTGGTCAGCGCCAGCCCCGAATCGTTCTTCACCTGGGAGGACGACTGGCTGCGCGCCGCCCCGATGAAGGGGACCGCCGCGCGGGGGCGGAGCCCGCAGCAGGACCGCGCCGCCCGGGACGCGCTGCTGGCCGGCGAGAAGGACCGCGCCGAGAACGTGATGATCGTGGACCTGCTGCGCAACGACCTCGCGAGGGTGTGCGAACCCGGCAGCGTGCAGGTCACCGAGCTGCTGCGGGTCGAGGAGTACCCGACGCTGTGGCAGCTGACCTCGACGGTCCAGGGCCGGCCGCGCTCCGGGACCGGCCTGGTGCAGACGCTCGAGGCGCTGTTCCCCTGCGGCTCGATCACCGGGGCCCCGAAGCTGTCCACCATGGACCTCATCGCCGAGCTCGAGGACGCCCCGCGCGGGGTGTACTGCGGGGCGCTCGGCTACCTCGCCCCGGGCCCGCAGCCGCGCGCCCGCTTCAACGTCGCGATCCGCACCGTCGTGATCGACGGGGCCGACGGCGCCGCGGCCTATGGCGCCGGCGGCGGCATCACCTGGGCCTCCACCGCCGAAGACGAGTACCAGGAGCTGCTGGTCAAGGCCGCCGTGCTGCCGGTGGGGACCCGGGACCCCTTCGCCCTGCTGGAGACCTTCGCGGTCGCGGACGGTGTCGCCCGGCATCTCGATGCGCATCTGGATCGGCTGTGTGCCTCAGCGGCGCACTTCGGGATATCGGCGGAGCGGGAGGCGCTCGAGGCCGCCGCGCGGCAGGCCGCCGCCGAGGTAGGGACCGACGCCGCGCTGCTGCGTATCGCGCTGCGGCGGGACGGGAGCGTGGAGATCACCTCCCGCCCGCTGGCCGCGACGCCCGCACCGGTGCGGCTCGCGCTCGACACCGTGCGCACCGCCTTCCCTCCCGGGCTCAGCGGCCACAAGACCACGGTGCGAGGCCACTTCACCGCGGCCCGGGAGCGCCACCCCGGTGCGGACGACGTGGTGCTGCTCGGTGCGCACGGACGGGCCGTCGAGACGACGATCTCGAGCCTCGCCGCCCGGATCGACGGCACCTGGTGCACCCCGCCGCTGGCCGACGGAGGTCTGGCCGGGGTGGGGCGGCGCCTCGCGCTGGAGCGCGGGGAGCTGGAGGAGCGCCCGCTGACGGTCCAGGCACTGCGCGGGGCGGAGGAGCTGGCCGTGCTCAGCTCCGCCCGGGGGTGGCGTCCGGCGGTGCTGGTGGAGGGGCCGAAGCACGACACCGCCGACGCCGGCACCGCGAGCAGTCGCCGTGCGCGGCCCTGAGGGTGCTCACCAGCTCGCCGCCCTCGACGTCGACCCGACCGCCGGCCAGGACCAGCTCGCGCCGCGGGGTGCGCAGCAGCGCATCCTGCACGTTCGCGGCCTCCAGCAGCACCACGTCGGCCCGGGAGCCGGGAGCGAGACCATGCTGGTCGCGATGCACGAAGGGGGCGGAGTCCGTGGAGGCCAGCTGCGCCGCCACAGCCAGCTCCTCGTCGTGGCGGAGCCCGTGCACCCGTGCGGAGCTCCCGCCGGGCGTCAGCGGGCGACGTCGAGGCGCCCCACCCAGGAGATCGGGGAGACCCGGCCCTCCTCCAGCTGGTACTGGCAGCCCACGATGCCCAGCTCGCCCGCGGCGACCGCGTCGGAGATGACCGTCGACTGCCGCATCAGGGCGTTGACCGTCTCGTCGAGGTGACGGCGACCCACCGCGTCCGCCTCGATCAGGGCCGGATCCACATAGGGGCTGACCTGCTGGGAGGCGAACCATTCCAGCTGCACGGACGGCTGGATCGCCTCGAGCTCCTTGCGGATCGCGGGGGTGACCTCGCTGGGGGTCGCGGTGGTCTGGTCGATCGCGGCCCTCACCGCACCGCAGGAGGCGTGGGCGAGCACCACGATCACCGCGACCCCCAGCTCCGCCACGGCGAACTCCATGGTCGCGACCGTGTTCTCGTTCGCGATCTGGCCGATGTTGCGCACCACGAACAGGTCCCCGAGACCGCAGTCGAAGAGGATCTCGGCCGCGACGCGGGAGTCCGAGCAGCCCAGGAAGGCCGCGTTCGGCGCCTGGCTGCCGCGCAGCTCGCTGCGGCGGGCCGCATTCTGCTGGGGGTGGTGCAGGTCTCCCGCCATGAACCGTTCGTTGCCTTCGACGAGGGCGTCCCAGGCCTGCTGGACGGTCACGCGGGGAGAGGTCATGGCGAGGATTCCTTCGGGTGAGTCGGTGGGGCCGGCGGTCGCCGACCCCGCCGCAGAATACTCCTGCGCTCCCCTCACCTCGAAGGAGAGCCGGCCACCTGCCGCACGATCTCGCCGCGGTCGGTGGACGGGGGTGGAGCAGGGGCGGCGACCCGCTCTTGAGAAATACCCCTAGGGGGTATAACCTGCAGAGATTCCATCACGCGCGAGGGAGAGGCGGCAGGCATGAGAGACGAGCAGACGCTCGACGTCCCGCACGGCCATGACGGGGTCGAGAGATCCCACAGCCACTCGGGGCACCCCGGCCACTCCGATCATTCCGACCACTCGGGGCACGGTGATCATGTCGCGCAGTTCCGGCGGCTGTTCTGGATCATGCTGGTGTTCGCGATCCCCGTCGTCGCCCTGAACCCGATGATCGCGGGGCTCGTCGGCCTCGAGGTGCCGGAGACGGGCTGGATCTCCTGGATCTCCCCGCTGCTCGGGACCGTCCTCTATGTCTGGGGCGGCAGGCCCTTCCTCACCGGGGGCGCCGACGAGATCCGCTCCCGGCAGCCGGGGATGATGCTGCTGATCGCGCTCGCGATCACCGTCGCCTTCCTCGCCTCCTGGGGCTCGACCCTCGGGGTGCTCGATCCGCAGCTGGACTTCTGGTGGGAGCTGGCGCTGCTGATCGTGATCATGCTGCTGGGCCACTGGATCGAGATGCGCTCCCTCGCGCAGACCGGCTCGGCCCTGGACTCGCTGGCGGCGCTGCTGCCCGATGAGGCGGAGAAGGTCGTGGGGGAGGAGGTCGTCACCGTCGCGCCGGCGGAGCTGGTCGTCGGGGACATCGTCCTCGTCCGTCCCGGCGCCTCCGTGCCCGCGGACGGCCGGATCGTCGACGGCTCCGCGAGCATGGACGAATCCATGATCACCGGAGAATCCACCACCGTGCGGCGGGACACCGGAGACGAGGTGGTCGCCGGCACCGTCGCCACCGACTCCGGGGTCCGCCTCGAGGTCACCGCCACCGGTGACGACACCGCGCTGGCCGGCATCCGCGCCCTCGTCTCCGAGGCGCAGAGCTCCTCCTCGCGCGCGCAGCGCCTCGCCGACACCGCCGCCGGCTGGCTGTTCTGGTTCGCGCTCGGCGCCGCGATCCTCACCGCGGTGGTGTGGCTGCTGCTGGGCAGCCCGGACCAGGCCGTGATCCGGGCGATCACCGTGCTGGTCATCGCCTGCCCCCACGCCCTGGGCCTCGCCATCCCGCTGGTCGTCTCGATCGCCACCGAGCGCGCCGCCCGCGGCGGCGTGCTGGTCAAGGACCGCCTGGCCCTCGAGCAGATGCGCACCGTGGACACCGTGCTGTTCGACAAGACCGGCACCCTCACCAAGGGCGAGCCCGCGGTGACCGGGATCGAGCCCGGTGCCGGGCGCACCGAGGACGAGCTGCTCGCCCTCGCCGCCGCGGCCGAGGCCCCCAGCGAGCATCCGCTGGCTCGGGCCATCGTGCGCGCCGCCGAGGAGCGCGAGATCGGCTACCGTGCCGGGGACGACTTCACCTCCTCCCCGGCGGTCGGGGTGCGCGCCACCGTGGACGGAGGCCTCGTCGAGGTGGGCGGGCCGTACCTGCTCGAGCAGCATGAGGCCGAGGAGCTGGCCGGGGCTGCGGCCTGGCACCGGGAAGGGGCGACCGTGCTCCACGTCCTCGCGGACGGGGAGGTCATCGGCGCGCTGCGGCTCGTCGACGAGATCCGTCCCGAGTCGCGTGACGCCGTCGCTGCGCTGCACACCCAGGACGTGCAGGTCGTGATGCTCACCGGCGATGCGCAGGCGGTGGCCGAGTCCGTCGCCGCCGAGCTCGGCATCGACCGGGTGTTCGCCGGCGTGCGGCCCGAGGACAAGGCCTCCACGGTCGCGACCCTCCAGCAGGAGGGACGGAAGGTCGCGATGGTCGGCGACGGCGTCAACGACGCCCCGGCGCTCGCCCAGGCCGACGTCGGTCTCGCGATCGGCGCCGGGACCGATGTCGCCATCGGCTCCGCCGGGGTGGTGCTGGCCTCCTCCGACCCGCGCTCGGTGCTGTCCGTGCTCGAGCTCTCCCGCGCCGCCTACCGGAAGATGCGCCAGAACCTCTGGTGGGCGGCCGGGTACAACCTGCTCGCGGTGCCGCTCGCGGCGGGCGTGCTCGCCCCGATCGGCTTCGTGCTGCCGATGAGCGTGGGGGCGCTGCTGATGTCCCTGTCGACGATCGTGGTGGCGCTGAACGCGCAGCTGCTGCGCCGACTGGATCTGCGGCCGCAGGCCAGCGGCGCGCGCCTGCTCGGGCAGACGCCCACGGACTGAGCCCGCACCGTGCCACCGCGCGGTGGCTCAGGCGCCCAGCTGCATCGTGGTGAGGCAGGTGGGAGCCTCGGGATCGGTGGCCAGCGGCGTCGAGGCGCTCGCGCCGTCGTGCGTGAGGCTCAGCGTGAACCGCCGGTCCCGGGGGAGCCAGAGGCCGAGGAAGCCGTTCGGCGCCGTGGTGAGCGTCTCGTCGAGCAGCACCTCCCCGGCGGACGTGGTCAGGTGGACCGCGAGGCTCTGCTCCTGCAGCTCGCCCCGGCACGTGGTGAGGCTGTGGAAGAAGCACTCGTGCGTGGCCTCGACGAACGGTGCGACCGAGACGTAGGCCTCCCCCTCCGGGAGAGGGAGCGAGACCTCCCGGCCCGCGGCATCGGAGAGCTCCACGCGGTCCGGCAGCACCGAGGCGAGCAGATCCGTGGGCCGCTCCGCGAGGGGCAGCGCCTCGAGCAGATCGATGATCTCCCGTGACTCGTGGCCGGCGAGGCCGTGCGCGCTCAGCAGGTCCTGCGCGGGGGCTGCCGGTGCAGCCGGCTCGCGGTCGGCCCCGCAGCCCGAGAGGGCCAGGGGGGACAGCACGAGGCCGCCGAGCAGGGCGCGGCGCGGAACGGTGGGGCGGGGGATGAGCACGGCAGGGTCCTCCAGACGTGGCGGCGGGTCGGTCCGGACGGTACCGGGCACGGATGTGCGCGGGCCGTGAGGCCGCTGCCGGCGACCGTCACCTCGGTGACGGCCGGTCACCAGGCGTAGGCCTCCGGGGCCGGGCCGCCGGGGCCCGGGAAGATCTCGTCGAGCGCGATCAGATCGTCCTCGCTCAGGGAGATGTCCACCGCGCCGATCGCCGAGTCCAGCTGGTCGATCGTGCGGGGGCCGATGATGGGGCCGAGCACGCCGGGGCGGTGCAGCAGCCAGGCCAGAGCCGCCGGGCCGGGGGCGAGGTCCCGCTGCCTGCAGAAGGCCTCCCAGCGGTCCAGCTGGGCGGTGGGCTCGACGTCGCCGCGACGCACGCCCTGCCCGGAACGGCCGCCGAGGCGGCCGCCCGCGAGCGGCGACCAGGCGATGACGCCGAGGCCGTAGTGCTCGGCGGAGGGCAGCACCTCGAGCTCGATATCGCGGGTCAGCAGGTTGTACAGCGACTGCTCGGAGACCAGCCCCAGGCTGTGCCGGGCGCGGGCGGTCTCGCTGGCCTGTGCGAGATGCCAGCCGGCGAAGTTCGAGGAGCCGACGTAGCTGATCTTCCCCTGCGCGACCAGCAGATCCATCGCCTGCCAGATCTCCTCCCAGGGCGCGGAGCGGTCCACGTGGTGCATCTGATAGAGGTCGATGTGGTCGGTCTGCAGGCGGCGCAGCGAGGCATCGACGGCGCGGCGGATGTTCAGGGCCGAGAGCCCGCGGTCGTTCCTGCCGGGTCCCATCTCGCCGAACACCTTGGTGGCGAGCACGATCTCCTCGCGCCGGCCGCGGGAGGCGAGCCAGCGGCCGATGATCTCCTCGGTCCAGCCGCGACGGTCCGTGCCGCCGTAGCCGTTGGCGGTGTCGAAGAAGGTCACGCCCGAGTCCAGGGCGCGGTCCATGATCGCGAAAGCGTCCTCCTCCGTGGTGTGGGGACCGAAGTTCATGGTCCCGAGCACGAGCCGGGAGACGGTCGCACCGGTGCGACCGAGCTGGGAGTACTGCATCGTCGTTCGCTCCTCGTGGTCGGCGGCCTCGCCGGAGGGCGAGCGGGAACCACCGCGGGGAAGCCTATTCCCGGTAGCGGGGGCGCACCAGGGGATATCACCCGCGAGGGCCGGGCTGTGCGCCGGACAGCGCGTCGGCAGCCCTCGCCCACCGGCCGTCGTCCTGCGACGGGATCGCCGCGATCCCCATCCACAGCGTGAGCGTCTCGAACCAGCGCGACCCCAGGGGATCCAGCGGCCGCACCGACTCGTAGCCGGCGCGGAGCGCGGCCCGAGCCGGGAGGGGCGTCGGGCCCCACCCCCGGAATCGCGTCGCCAGGTAGGTGCCGGCCTGCGCGAGGTCGGCGATCCGGTGGTCGAGGCGGACCTCGTCGAAGTCCAGCACCGCCGCGATCCCGCTGTCCCGCACCAGCAGGTTCGCGGCGCGGAAGTCGCCGTGGATCAGCTGCGGGGAGTCCTCCGGGGCAGGCAGCCCGGTCAGGAGCTCCGCGAGGCGGTCGGAGGCGGCGGGGAGAGGGCCCGGGTCGCGGTCGCAGAGCCAACCCGAGATGCGGTCGGGCTGGGGACGTGGGTACTGGTGGGAGAGGCCCTCGACCGTGATGTCCCCGAGGGCGCCGTGCAGGGCGGCGAGGCAGGCGCCGGCGGCATGCACGGCATGCAGGTCGGAGACGTCGAGCCAGTCCCCTGGGACCTCCGGAAGTACCGCGAGGGAGAGCGGACCGGCGGGACCGTCGACCTCGAGGCGCACCGACCCGCTGCGTGAGGGCAGAGGTGCGGGGACCGGGATTCCCCGGGCGGTGAGCTCGGTGAGCAGGCGCGTGGAGGCCGCGAGCTGTGTGAACCGGTCCTGCGCGCTCGAGAGCTTCACGACCAGCGGCCCGTGATCGCTGCCCACCCAGGCGATCGCGTTGTGGTCGCTGAGGGTCAGACGCGGGAGGGCCTGCACGGAGATCCCCCAGTGCTCGGCGAGCAGCGCCGTGAGCAGGCGGGTGGCAGCGGCCCGTCCCGCCAGGCCGAAGCGTTCCCGCAGCGCCTGCTCCGCATCGACCGTCTCCCACAGCATGGACAATCCCGGGTTCAGCATGGGCTCACGGTACTGCCGTCGGGACCTCCTGCCCGGAGGGCCGGAGATCCCCGGATTACGCTGGAGCAACAGCAGCGTCCTGCAGGCAGGGGGCGCTCTCGCCATCATCGAAGGGACCACCTCATGGCACGCACGATCGTCGTCACCGGAGCCGCCTCAGGGATCGGGAAGGCCACCGCCGAACTCCTGGAAGCCGGGGGTGACCGGGTGCTCCGCATCGATCTGCGCGAGGGCGATGTGATCGGCGACCTCTCCGACCCGGCGCAGATCGAGCGGGTCGCCGCCGAGATCGCCGAGCGCACCGGCGGGGTGCTCGATGGCCTGGTCGCCAATGCCGGGGTCTCGGCCCCCTCCGAGCTGTCCGTGAAGATCAACTACCTCGGCACCGTGCAGCTGATCGAGGCGCTGCGCCCACAGCTGGCGGCGGCCGAGGGCCCGCGGGTGAGCGTGACCACCTCCGCCGCCACCCTGCAGGGCAACGATCCGCAGCTGGTGGACCTGCTGCTGGCGGGAGACGCCGAGGCGGCGATCGCCCGGGGTGCCGCGCTCGCCGCGCAGGGCCCGGAGGCCGGGTACGCGAACTACTCCAGCTCCAAGCGGGCGATCTCCCGCTGGATCCGCCGCGCGGCGCCGAGCCCCGAGTATGCGGGAGCCGGGATCGGCCTGAACGGTGTGGGCCCCGGCCAGGTGCGCACCGGGATGACCACGGAGCTCTTCGCGAGCGAGGAGGGTCGCAAGATGGCCGATGACGCGATGCCCGCCCCCTACAACGGGGTCGCCGAGGCGGCGCACGTCGCAGCCGTGCACGCCTTCCTGGTCTCGGCCGCGAACGCCCGCATGACCGGTCAGGTGCTCTTCGTCGACGGCGGCTTCGATGCCCTGCGCCGCGGGGACGACATCTGGCAGAGCGTCTGAGCGGGACCTGATCAGGAGCCGAAGCGCACGAAGGCGCGCCCCGGGACGGCTGCACCGAACTGCGAGAACCCCAGTGATTCGTAGAAGACCTTCTGCCCGGGCTCCTCGTCGGTGATCAGCACGTGCTGGCGGACATCGCCGTACGGGGCGAAGGCCTCCTGCACGAGCCGTCCGCCGAGGCCCTCGCGTCGGGCGTCGGGATGGACGAGCACGTCCTGGAGGTAGCAGATGGTCGCGCCGTCGCCGACCACCCGTGCGAGGCCCACGAGCCGTCCCTCGTGGCGCGCGATGACCACGCGCAGCGAGCCGGCGAGGCCCTCCCACAGGGTCTCGGGATGGTCGGTGTAGGCGCTCCAACCCACCGCGTCGTAGAGCGCGACCGCCTCAGTGGGAGCGGGCAGGTCGGAGGCCGTGCAGGCGATGACGGTGGCAGTCATGGCGCCACGGTAGCCCGAGGTCGCGGTGAGTCCGCTCAGCGGGGGTCCGGCTGAGCCGCTTCGGCTTCTTCAGCGGCACCAGGTCACCGGGAGGGAGGAAGCACGTACTTACGATTCCGACTCTGGGGTGCGGCAGTGGCTACGACGAGACCCTGCTCGACGAGATCGCGGAGGAGCGGACGAAGTGCGGTGCGTGTCTTGCCGGTGATGTCAGCGATCTCTGCGATGGACATCTCGGTGGCGGGATCCAGGATCGAGAGGACCTCCCAGCGAGCACCTGAGGCCACAGCTGTCATCTGCAGGTCGGTCAAGACATAGGGTCCATCGTTCATGCCCACGAGCAGTCCGTCTGCGATGAGCTCGGCGAGCACATCTCGGCAGTCGTCCGAGTCGAGTCCGAGATTGTTCCGGAGATCTGCGACGGAGACCTGGCCGTTGAGCTTCGACAGGGCGAGGGCTATCGCCTGTTCCCGGCTTCGCCGGTCGTGCTGGGGGAGTCCGTCCAGCCACTCCTGCATGTGCGGATCGATCAGGCCGAAGCGGGAGAGTCTCACCACGACGTGGTCGATGGAGGAAGGACGGAAATCCGGAGCCGGCAGTCCGTGGCTGCGCATCGCGACGACCATCAGCGGTACACCCGAGCCCTGATTCTCGGCGACGGTCGACCGGCCGTCCGGCATGGGGACGACTCTCAAGAGCTGGGCGAGGCCCTCATTGCGCGAGGTCGAGTATCCCTCTGCGACATTCTCGCGAGTGCGGTCTCCCCAGAACCCTCCTGGGCTCTTCACGTCGACGCGATCCGGGTATACGTCCACGGCGACCTGCTGACCGCGAGTGTATGGCGAGTAGTCCCGATGCATCACAGCGTTCGTGATCGCCTCCCGAAGGACATCGGCGGGGATCTCCGGGATGTCCCGTCCTGCAGTGCCGCCGACGACACGACGGGTGCGAAGGTTTCTCAGGACAGCGCGCACGGCATCGTCGATGGCCTGAGGCAGGGGGCCGTCGCATCGCTGACGATCCAGGAACCGGGTCGTCGGGTCCTGTGCCTTCTCCGTCCCGGGATGTACTGCGACATCGATGACCAGGTTCGGGAACTCCTGCTGCGGATAGACCCCGAGCGCCAGGTAGCCGCCCAGAGTCGGCACCCCTTCGTCAGTGAGGGCATTGATCCGGCGCAGACCCCCGTGAAGATCGGTGGTCTCGATTCCGGTGAGTGCTCGACTGTGGGTGCGCAGCCGCTCGAGGGCGCGGGTCGCGAGGTCGGTGTAGAGGTCCGCCATCGTCGTGCCCTCGATCGGCGTCCGGTCGGAACGGTCGGCTTCCCTCTTCGAGTGCAGGAGGTAGACCTCGTACGGGGTGAGGCGCTTGTTCGCATCGGCGACCCTCTTGTAGCTCCCCGATTCGATCCCCTGCGATGTGACGAAGCAGGGCAGCTTCGCGCCGGGGACTCGATCCATTGCGTCGATGTGGATGGTGACGACGGGGGCCCCGTCCACGTCGCCTCGGTCGATCTCGTGCGGTGGGATCGGGGTGATCTTCGGATGCGCCTCGGGTGAGGTGTCGAACGCGTCGAGGACGGCGTCGAGTGTTCGTCGGGGGTCGAAGCCGTGTGCCGGGAGGAATCCGCTCGTCTCATCCAATCCGAGGATGATGAGTCCGCCATCGGTGTTGGCGAAGGCGGACACGCTGCGCCAGACGTCTTTCGGCATGCCTCCTGCGGCAGCTTTTGCCTCAACGTGTGCGTCGTCCTGTCGTCGCCGACGCAGACGGGAGACATGCTCCTGGAGCTCTCGGGGACCCATGCCCTCACTCTATTCACTGTACGCCTCAGTGAATAGAGTGAGGAGTCCTGTTTCTAGAGTGAAGGAATCACTCTCTAGAGTCAGGCGCCCACTCTGATGGTCGGCGCCCAGCTGCTTACGGGGCAGCTCGCGTGCACGAGTGCTCTCGAACGGGTGAGCCCCCAAGCCCTCACGTTTCGAGAGGACCGACCCGAGCACGTCAGAACCCGAGACCTGGCCCCACCAGCCCCCATCGGTGGCTCAGGGCTCAGTGGCCCCCGCCGAGATTCCCCGAGAGGCGCTCGAGCCGCTGCAGGCTCGCTCCGTCGAGGCCGATGATGCGGGCCTCCTTGCCGCGGGCGGCGTACTTGGACTGCACGGCGTCGAGGGTGGCGACGGTGGAGGCGTCCCAGATGTCGGCGGCCGTGAGATCGATGATCACGGTCTCGGGGTCGCCGGCGTAGTCGAACTGGTAGACGAGGTCGTTGCTGGAGGCCCAGAAGAGCTGGCCCTTGACGGCGTAGCGGCGGATGTCGATGGCGCCGTCGCCGTCGACGTCGGTCTCCCAGACCTTCTCGATCCCGACCAGGTGGGCGACCCGTCGGGCGAACAGCACCATGGCGGTCAGCACACCGAGCACCACGCCGATGGCGAGGTTGTCGGTCACGACGGTCGCCACGACGGTGACCAGCATGACGGCGGTCTCGGGCCAGGGCATCATCCGCAGCGTGGTGGGGCGGATGCTGTGCCAGTCGAAGGTGCCGACGGAGACCATGATCATCACCGCGACCAGGGCCGCCATCGGGATCAGTCCCACCACGTCCCCGAGGGCGACGACCAGGATCAGCAGGAAGACGCCGGCCAGGAAGGTGGACAGGCGGGTGCGGGCCCCGGACTGCTTCACGTTGATCATGGTCTGCCCGATCATGGCGCAGCCGCCCATGCCGCCGAAGAACCCGGTGACCAGGTTCGCGACGCCCTGGCCCCAGGTCTCGCGGGTCTTGTCCGAGTGGGTGTCGGTGATGTCGTCGACCAGCTTGGCGGTCATCAGCGACTCCATGATCCCCACCAGCGCCATCGCCAGCGCGAAGGGGGCGATGATCTGCAGCGTCTCGAGCGTCAGCGGGACGTCCGGGAAGAACAGCTCCGGCAGCGAGTCGGGCAGCTCGCCCTGATCGGAGACGTTCGGCATCGTCCAGCCGGCGGCGAGCACCGCGAGGGTGATGAGCACGATCGCGATCAGCGGTGCCGGCACCACGGTGGTCACCCGCGGCAGCAGCACCATGATCGCGATGCCCGCGGCGACCAGGGGATACACGATCCAGGGGATGTCCTCCCCGAAGAGGTGGGGGAGCTGAGCGGTGAAGATGAGGATCGCCAGCGCGTTGACGAAGCCGGTCATCACGCTGCGAGGGATGAAGCGCATCAGCTTCGCCACCCCCAGCAGGGCGAGCACGATCTGCAGGAGTCCGGCGAGGAGGACGGTGGCGACGAGGTAGTCCATCCCGTACTCGCGGGCGACGGGAGCGATGACCAGGGCGATAGCCCCGGTCGCGGCGGAGATCATCGCCGGACGGCCACCGACGACGGCGATCGTGACCGCCATGGTGAAGGAGGCGAACAGGCCCACCTGCGGCGGGACCCCGGCGATGATCGAGAAGGAGATCGCCTCGGGGATCAGGGCGAGGGCGACCACCAGGCCGCCGAGGACCTCGGTCCGCAGGCGGCGGGGGCTGCGCAGGGCGGCGCGCACGGTGGCGGGCTGCTGCTGCGAGTGCTGGGGCGCGGTGTCTGTCGATGCCGGGGCGGCGGAGGGGCTCACGGGTCGTCCTGACGTGGGGGAGGGAGTGGGCTCGTTGGCACGGAACGTCTCCGTGGGGGCCACACGACGCGACCCTCACGTTACGTGAGGGTCGTGGGTCCGGTGGGTGAGTGGTGATCCATATCCCACGCTCGGTTCAGTCCGTCCGTCGCCCCGGATCGTCCGGTGCCGCTGCGGAGGTCAGCGAGCGCAGGCGGGCGAGGAACTCGTCGGCCATGGCGACCTTCTGCTCCAGCGCGGAGCGACGTGCGATCGCGATCGCCTCGAGCTCGCGCAGCTTCTCCCGTGCTTCGGCCGGCGGATCCGGTTGGGCGACGTCGTGGGTGCTGTCGAGCAGCTCGCGCATCTGCTCCAGGGTGAAGTCCAGGGGCTTCATGCGGCGGATCAGCAGGATCCGTTCGACGTCCTGCTCCGAGTAGAGACGGAACCCGCCCTCGCTCCGCTGGAACGGGCGGACGAGCCCGATCTCGTCGTAGTGCCGCAGGGTCCGCAGACTGAGCTCGGTGCGGTCGGCGACCGCACCGATGTGCAATAGCCCAGGTTCCCCGCCCGCCTCGTCCATGGCGCCAGTGTGCCTCACGCTCACCGCGCACCCCGAGAGCATCAGCCCCCGTGCTGGGTGCTGTGCGGCGCCTCGTCCCCCCGGTGGCGCTCGATGAACGGCAGCAGGCTGGAGCCGTCCCCCATCGAGTCCTCCCCGATCACCCCGAGCGAACCGTCCTGATGCAGGACCACCGCCTGGACGCCCGCCAGGGAGCCGTGCGCGGACTGGCGAGCAGCGGTATGGACGTCGACCTCGGTGAGTCGGTGCTTGCGCAGCGCCCCGTGCTGCAGCTGACCGGCGTAGTAGAGCAGGACGGGAGGCGAGTCCAGGATCCGACGCATGAGGCGCCAGCGGGCGCGGGCGAACGCCAGGACCCACTGCACAACCACCAGCAGCACCAGCGCCACGACCGCCTGCGCGAGGCTCACCTTCTCCGCGGTGACGACGCGGCCGAACACCGAACCGAGGCTCACGGCGATCACGAAATCCAGCGAGGTCATCTTCGCCATCGTGCGCGGCCCCGTCCCCCGCAGCAGGATGACCAGGGTCAGATAGCCGACGATGCCGATCAGCAGGGTGTGCCAGATAGGGGCCCATCCGGTCCAGAAGTAGCTCAGATCCATGCCGTCAGCGTGGCATGCGTGCCGTCGGAGGCCGAATCGGGGCGTGAATCGGAGCGTGAGGACGAGCAGCGGCACGAGCTCGCGACCGTGCTCCGCCCGGTCGTGGCAACAACCGGGCTGTCCTTGTCGTCCCCGGTCAGGGCGTCCATCATGGGGGCATGACCGAGCACAGCCCGACGAGGCAGCCCACGATCCACCCGATCCCCGAGGGCCTCGCCGAGCGCGCCGCCCTCCTCGGCGGTCCGGAGGGGGTGCTCACCGAGGAGCAGATCACCGGCTTCATCGCCGAGCAGCTCGCCGGTCAGGACCTCGACGGCAAGAGCATCTGCCTGATCATCCCCGACGGCACCCGCTCCGTCCCGCTGCCGCTGGTGCTGTCCGCGATTCATGAGGCGCTCGCCGGGAGGGCCTCCTCGGTCACCGTGCTGATCGCACTGGGCACCCACGCGGCGATGAGCGAGGGGGCGATCGATACCCTGCTCGGCGCCACGGAGAAGGGCGCTGCCGCGACCTACCCCGGGTGGACCGTCCTCAACCACGCCTGGGATGACCCCGACCAGATCGCCGACCTCGGCGAGATCTCCGCCGAGCGGATCTCCGAGCTCACCGGCGGCCTGCTCACCGACATCCCCATGCGCGTGCAGATCAACCGGCTCGTGGTCGAGTCCGACGTCAACCTGATCGTCGGCCCCGTCTTCCCGCACGAGGTGGTCGGCTTCTCCGGCGGCAACAAGTACTTCTTCCCCGGCTGCTCGGTGCACGACGTCATCGACATCTCCCACTGGGTGGGCGCGCTGATCACCGCCAGTCGCATCATCGGCACCCTCGGCATCACCCCGGTCCGCCAGCTGATCGACGCCGCCAGCGAGCTGATCGACGCCGAGAAGCTCGCTGTCACCATGGACGTCGTCTCCGGCGGCCGGGAGCTGAACGCGATCGCCGTCGGCGACCCGCAGGCCGCCTGGGCCGCGATGGCGAAGATCTCCGCGCAGACCCACATCACCTACGTCGACAAGCCGTTCAAGCGGATCGTCGCCCTGGTCCCGGAGATGTACGACGACATGTGGACCGGGGCGAAGGGCTTCTACAAGTCCGAGCCCGTCTGCGCCGACGGCGGCGACGTGATCATCTATGCCCCGCACATCACCGAGGTCGCCGCCATGCACCCCGGGATCCGCGACATCGGGTATCACAACATCGAGTACTTCACGAAGCAGTGGGAGAGGTTCAAGGACCATCCCTGGGGCGAGCTCGCCCACTCCACCCACGTCACGGGCCTGGGCACCTTCGATCCGGAGACCGGGGAGGAGCGGCAGCGGGTGAACCGCTACTTCGCCACCTCGATCCCGCAGGAGGAGTGCGAGGCCCACAACGTCCTGTACATGGACCCCGCCTCCCTCGATATCGACGCGCTGCGCAACGACCCGGACACCCTCGTCATCGATCATGCCGGCGAGGTGCTCTTCCGCCTCGCCGCGGAGCGGAGCTCCCTGTGACCACCACCGATCACCGCCCCCTCCCCCTGCGACCCGGCGCCGAGCCGCCCGCCCCGAGCTCGCTGTTCTCGCCCGGTCACCCCGGCGTCACCGTCACCGAGATGACCCCGGAGGCGCTCACGGGCGAGGCGCTCGCGCTCGCCGACGCGGTCTCCGCCCAGCTCGAGGGGGTGGGCCGGCTCGGTGTCGCCTATTCCGGGGGCGTGGACTCCGCGACCCTGCTCGCGCTCGCGGTCCGGGCGCTCGGCACCGAGAACGTCGTGGCCCTGCTCGGCGTCTCCCCCTCGCTCGCCCGCCGCGAACGACGCCTCGCCCACCAGGTCGCCTCCGTGATCGGGGCGGAGGTGGTCGAGGTCTTCACCCACGAGGGGGAGAACCCCGAGTACCAGAAGAACGACGGCACCCGCTGCTTCCACTGCAAGGACGAGCTGTTCACCCGCATCGGCGACGACGTGGCCGGCGACCAGCAGCTGGACGCCGTCGCCTACGGCGAGAACGCCGACGACGCGACCCGCCATGACCGGCCCGGCGCGGGCGCCGCCACCCGCCACCGGGTGCTGCGCCCGCTGTCCGCGGTCGGCATGACGAAGCCTCAGGTGCGCGAGGTCGCGCGTCAGCTCTCGCTCCCGGTCGCGGACAAGCCCGCCGCCCCCTGTCTCGCCTCCCGGGTGCCCTTCGGCCAGGAGGTCACCCCCGAGAAGCTGCGCCAGATCGACGACCTCGAGGACGCCGTCTACGAGCAGGGCTTCAGCGACTGCCGGGTGCGCCACCACGGCACCGTGGGCCGCATCGAGCTGCCCACCGACGAGCTCGCCCGCGCCATGGAGCCCGAGATCCGCGCAGCCCTCGTGGCCGCCGGCAAGGAGACCGGGTTCCAGCACGTCACGATCGACCTCGACGGCATCCGCTCGGGATTGTTCTCCCTGCAGATCGTGGGCAGGAGTGCCGGGGCGCATGGCTGAGCCCGGCCCGGCCGAGGGGAAGATCGACGGCTTCCTGGAGCTGGACCTGGATCGCGCCCGCCGCCGCGGTGCCCCCGAGGCGGTGCTCTGCGACGCCAAGAGCATCGAGCAGGTCGACGCGATCGCCGCGGAATACGCGCGACTGCACGCCGAGGGCCGGGACGACCTCGGCCCGGTGCTGTTCACCCGGGCCGACGCCGCTCGCGCCGACGCGGTGCTGACCGCTCTGCCGGACGCCCTCCACGACGCCTCCGCCCGCCTGCTCGCCTGGCCCGCCACGCCTCCGGAGCCGTCGGGAGGCCTGGTGGTCGTCGCCTGCGCCGGCACCAGCGATCTCCCCGTGGCCCGCGAGGCGGAGCTCACCGCCCGCTACCTCGGCCGGCCCACCCGGCTCATCGCGGACATCGGCATCGCCGGGCTCCATCGCCTCCAGTCCCGCCTGCCGGAGCTGCGCGAGGCGGCCTGCGTGGTCGTCGCCGCCGGGATGGACGGGGCACTGCCCACCGTGGTCGCCGGGCAGATCAGCGCCCCGGTGGTCGCGCTGCCCACCTCGGTCGGCTACGGGGTCGCGGCCGGCGGCGTCACCGCGGCCCTCACCATGCTCTCGGCCTGCGCGCCCGGCATCGGCGTGGTCAACATCGACAACGGCTACGGCGCCGGACACCTCGCCGCGCAGATCGCACGCTGGGCCCCGGCGGCGGGGGAGTAGCCGCTCGTCGCGGTGCGGTCCGCCACAGCGCCGTGCGATGGCGGCCACCGCGCCACCCTCCGATCGGTAGCGTAGGGGCGTGGCCTCCCATTTCCCGGGTCGCGCTGACCGCGCACCGGCAGCAGCGGCTCGACCGCCGGCTCGAGGTGCCCGAGCACACTCCGTCCGCCCGCCGCGAGCGGCTGCTCGCCGTCGCCCGCGAATCGCTGGGGGAGGGCGCATGACCGCCTGGCTGCTGCTGGGCGTCGCGATCCTCAGCGAGGTCGCCGCCACCCTGTCCCTGCGCGGGGCGCTCGACCGTCCCGCACTCCATGCCGTGGTCGTCGTCGGCTACGCCCTGTCCTACGCGCTGCTCGTCCAGGTGCTGAAGCGCGGCATGGGGCTCGGCGTCGCCTACGGGATCTGGGGCGCCTGCGGGGTGGTGCTCACCGCACTGCTCTCCGCCGTCCTGTTCGGCGAGGTGTTCACGGCCCTGAAGATCACCGGGATCGTGCTGGTCGCCGCCGGGGTGGTGGTCGTCGAGCTCGGCGCCCAGTGGGCCCGACGGGAGGAGGCGGCATGAGCTGGCTGCTGCTGGGCGGCGCGATCCTCGCCGAGGTGGTGGGGACGCTGTCCCTGCGCGCGGCCACCGAGGGCCGTCGCGCCTGGTACGTGCTGGTCGTCGGCGCCTATGTGGTGGCCTTCGCGCTGCTGTCCGGGACGCTCGCGGAGGGGATGCCGCTCGGGGTCGCCTACGGCATGTGGGCTGCGGTGGGCATCGTGCTCACCGCCCTCGCCTCCCGGGTGCTGTTCCGCGAGAACCTGACCCTGATGATGCTCGCGGGGTTCGGGATGATCGCCGTCGGGGTGCTGCTGATCGAGCTCGGCGGGGGAGACACCTCGGCGGTTGCCGCCGGTTGCCTCTCGGCAGGGTAGGCTGATCACTCAGTATCGGGAGGCAGCGCCGACGTCGGCGAGGACGGAGCCGCAGGATGGCCGAGCAGCGCGTGACGATCTACGACGTCGCCAAGGCCGCCGGGGTCGCTCCGTCGACCGTGTCCCGTGCCTTCTCCCGTCCCGGACGGGTCAGCGCCGCGACGCATGCCAGGGTGATGGACGCCGCCAAAGCGCTGGACTACCGCACCGCCGCGCCCGCCGCACAGGAGCGCCCCGAGCGTCACCACCGCCTCGGGATCGAGGTCCCCGACCTCACCAACCCCTATTTCGCCGAGCTCGTCTCCGGCATGCAGGAGGCCGCCCACGAGCAGGGCTTCCTGCTGCTCCTGCTGGACACCGTCGAGGATGAGGCCCGGGAGCGCTCGAGCCTGGAGAGCGCCATCAACGTGGTCGACGGGATCGTGCTGGCCGGCACCCGCCTCTCCGACGCCACGCTGAACCACCTCACCAAGCGCATCCCGGTGGTGGTGCTGAACCGGCGCGTCGCCGGCCTGGACTCGGTGACCCCCGATTTCTCGAACGGGATGGGGCAGGCGCTCGAGCACCTCGCCGAGAACGGGATCCGCACCGTCACCTACGTCTCCGGCCCGGTCAACTCGTGGTCCGACGGGGAGCGCTGGCGCGCGGCCCGCGTCGCCGCCCGGCAGCACGGCGTGCAGATCCAGCGCCACGGCCCCTTCGCTCCCACCGCCGCGGGCGGCGAGCTGGCCTTCGGGGAGCTGCGGGACTCCCTCCCGCATGCGGTGGTCTGCTACAACGACCTGGTCGCCTTCGGCTTCCTGATCTCCGCGCTGCGTGCCGGGATCCGGGTGCCGGAGGAGCTGTCGGTGATGGGGCACGATGACATCCAGCTCTCGCGACTGGTCGGCGGCGGGCTCACCACCGTGGTCAGTCCCAAGCGGGCCCAGGGTCGGACCGCCGTCGAACGCCTGGTGCGCCGGATCGAGAACCCCTCGGCGCACCGCACCCCGGTCGAGGGCACACTGCCGGTGCGGCTGGTGCCGCGCGGCACCACCGGGCCCCGCGAACCCGGCCGCTGACCCGGCGGCATCCCGGACGCCCCGCACCGGCAACCCGTGACAACGTCCAGCAGGACCTGCACCGCCTTGCGAGGATGACGCCATGAGCAACGACGCCTACGTGCCACACCCGGACAGACTCCTTCCCGCCGACCCCGCCGTGCGCGAGATCGCCCGCGGGCTCTACGAGCTCGAGAAGGACCAGCCGATCGTCTCGCCCCACGGGCATGTCGACCCCCGGCTGCTGCTCGAGGACGAGCCCTTCCGCGACCCGACCTCGCTGTTCATCACCCCGGACCACTACGTCAACCGCCTGATGCACGCTCGTGGCGTGGACCTCGCGGAGCTGGGCGTGGGCCAGGGACCGTTGGACGAGAAGGCCTCCCGCCGGGCCTGGCACCTGCTGGCCGAGCACTGGCACGCCTATGCCGGCACTCCGTCCCGCTACTGGATGGAGCACGAGTTCTCCGAGGTCTTCGGCCTCGAGACCGTCCTGAATCCCCGCACCGCCGATGCGATGTACGACGCGCTCTGCGAGCAGCTCGCCCGGCCCGAGTTCCGCCCCCGCGCGCTGTTCGACCGGTTCAAGATCTCCGTCATGGCGACCACCGATGACCCCATCGACGACCTGGCCCCGCATGACGCGCTCGCCGCGGAGGCGTCCTTCACCGGGCGGGTGATCCCCACCTTCCGCCCGGACCGGTACCTCGAGCCCGCCCGCGCGGACTTCCGCGCGCTGACCGACGCTCTCGGCGAGGCCGCCGGGGTCGACGCCGGCAGCTACGACGGCCACCTCGAGGCGATGCGCCTCCGCCGCCTGTACTTCCGCGACCACGGTGCCGTCTCCTCCGATCACTCGCACCTCGACCCGGGCACCGCCCGGCTGAGCGACAGGGATGCCCGCCGCCTCTTCACCGCCGCTCGCGACGGGGCGATCGGGGCCGCCGAGGCGGTGGCGCTGCGCCGTCACCTGCTGGCCGATCAGGCCCGGCTGGCCGCCGAGGACGGCCTGGTCATGACCCTCCACCCGGGCGTCTCCCGCAACCACTCCGAGGCGATGTCCGAGCGGTTCGGCGCCGACGTCGGCTTCGACATCCCGGTCGCGGTCGACTACGTCGACCACGTGCGGCCGATGCTCAACGACGTGGGCCACTCCCCGAACTTCCGCACCGTGCTGTTCACGATCGACGAGACCGTGCTCTCGCGCGAGATCGCGCCGCTGGCCGGCGTGTACCCCTCCGTCTTCGCCGGTGCGCCCTGGTGGTTCATCGATGCCCCCGATGCGATCCTGCGCTACCGCCGTGCGGTCTCCGAGACCATCGGCTACAGCCGGACCAGCGGTTTCATCGACGACACCCGCGCCTTCTGCTCCATCCCGGCGCGTCACGACATGTCCCGCCGCCTGGACGCCTCGCACCTCGCGGGCCTGGTCGCCGAGCACCGGATCCGGCTCGAGGACGCCCAGGAGCTCGTGGTCACCCTGCCCGATCAGCAGCCGCGCGAGGTCTTCCGCCTCGGCGCCGCAGGAGAGGAGAACTGATGCACACCCCCAGTCCCTCCGACGTGGGCCGTCTGGTCCACCTCGGCATCGGCAACTTCGCCCGCGCCCACACCCTGCACCACACCGAGGTGGCCGGCGGCTGGTCCGTGGTGGCCTTCACCGGCCGCTCCGCCGAGATGGCCGATGCGCTGAACGCGCAGGGCGGCCGGTACGGACTGATCGTCCGGGGCCGGGAGCAGGACGAGGTCGGCCTCGTCGAGGTCATCGACGAGGTGCTCCCCGCCTCCGACGTCGACGCCCTGGTGCGCCTGCTCGCGGACCCCTTCACCGCCGTGGTCACCCTGACCATCACCGAGAAGGGCTACGCCGCCGGCAGCGATCCCGCCCGCTCCGCCCCCGCCCGGCTCGCGCTGGGCCTGCAGGCCCGCCGCGAGGCCGGGGTCACCGAGCCGATCGCCCTGGTCTCCTGCGACAACCTCACCGGCAACGGCGAGGTGCTGCGTCGAGCCGTCCTCGCCGAGCTCGACGAGGAGACCACCGCCTGGTTCGCGGACCATGTCGATGTGGTCTCCTCCATGGTCGACCGGATCACGCCCGCGGCCGACGAGCAGGCCGCGGACATCGTCCTGGCGCGGACCGGGCTCGCCGACAGCGTCCCGGTGGTCACCGAGCCCTTCTCCGAGTGGGTCCTGGAGGACAGCTTCCGCGGCCGCCGCCCCGAGTGGGAGAAGGCCGGAGCACAGCTGACCGACGACCTCGAGGTGCATGAGCTGCGCAAGCTGCGCCTGCTCAACGGCGCCCACACCCTGATGGCCTATGCCGGCCAGGTCGCCGGCGTCCAGCGCGTGGACGAGGCGATCGCGCACCGCGAGGTGCGGGCCCTGGTCGAGCAGCTGTGGGCCGAGGCCCGCGAGACGCTGCCGCTGCCCGCCGACGAGCTGGACGCCTACACGGCGGCGCTCGAGGAGCGCTTCCGCAACCCGCGCCTGGCCGACAACCTGATCCGCATCGCCGCCGACGGCTCCGTGAAGCTGCCGGTGCGCACCCTGCCCGTGATCGCCGAGCTCGGCGGGCCCGACCGGGCCTGCGGCGAGGTCGCGGCCGTCGCCGCCTGGACCGCCTGGGTCACCGATCGAGTGCGCGGCGGTCACGAGGTGCAGGACCCTCAGGCCGAGCAGATCGCCGCCGCCGCCGCACTGCCGGGAGACACCGAGCGCGTCACCGCGCTGCTCGCCCTGCTCGACGTGGCCGCCGACGATCCCCTGGTCATCGCCGTCGCCACGGAGGAGAAGCGCCTCCCGCGCCCTTGACGGGCATGCCCGGCCCCGGCCCCGGCCCCGGGCCCGGAGTCGGGCCGGGGCATGGTCGGGCACTGGCGTCACAGCGCTCTCTGCGGAGATATCGGCATACGGAGCGCTCCACGTCCAGTACGCGACCACGCCGGGGGCAGCCCGGCTCAGGGGCAGGGGCGCCGGTCAGGCCGGTGCACCGGCCGGCGGGGCTCAGGCCAGGTCGGCGAGCTCCTCGAAGCGCTCGAGGCGCTCGCGGTAGTAGTCCTGATGGGCCGCGACCGGCTCCACATGGGTCAGCACCGGCGCCTCGGCGACGCGCGCTCCGGGAGCGGCCTGCTCGAGAGCCAGCACGGCGGCGCCCCGCATGGTCGAGCGGGAGATCGCGACATGGTCGAGCGGCATGCCGAGCGCGTCCGAGAGCAGGTGCAGCCAGCCGGGGATCACCCCCGTCATGCCGCCCGAGAGCACGATCCGCTCCGGCTCGCCGCCGGCCTCGCGCATCTGGTCGGCGATCCGCAGGAACGACAGGGCCACCCCCTCCATCGCCCCACGCAGCATGTCCTCCCAGGTGGTGGACGCACCGATGTTCGCGAACAGGGCCCGTGAGCTGCCCCGCCACTTGGTGCCCCGCTCCCCGGAGAAGAAGGGGACCACCAGCGGGGTCCCGGCGGAGACCGGGGCGGAGAAGAGGGCGGTGGTGTCCGTCGTCGCCACATCGGACGGCATCGCCAGCTCGTGGCGGCACCAGTCCAGCACCCGGCCGCAGTCGCTCATCGCGGAGCCGACGAGGGTGCGCTGCTGGTCCACGCGGTAGGCCCACAGCCCGCTGGGCAGCGAGGGGATCTCGGTGGAGAGCAGCTGCCGGATCGCCCCGGAGGTGGCGGTGGAGATGCCCCAGGTGCCCTCGCCGAGCGCGCCGATGCCGAGGTTCGCGGCGAGGCCGTCGCCGATCACCGGCACCCACACGGCGTCCTCCAGCTGCGGGAACTCCGCAGCCAGCGGGGTGCCGTCGACGGGCAGGGCGTCGGAGGGGTCCAGTGCCGGGCCCATCGCGGAGACGTCCACCCCGACGGCCTCGAGCAGCTCGGGCACGTACTGCCCGGTGCGGCGGTCGATCATGCCGGACCAGGCGGCCGAGGCGGTGCCCAGCGCGGGAGTGCCCAGCAGCTTCGAGGCCACGTACTCGCCGAGGGCCATGAAGCGCTCGGTGCGGGCGAAGACCTCGGGCCGGGTCTCGCGCAGCCATGCCAGGCGCGGCGCGGTGTAGGAGGAGTGCAGGCGGGCACCGGTGCGCTCGTGGAGCTCGTCCACGTCGAGGCTCGCCGCGAGGCGGTCCACCTGAGCATGGCAGCGGGTGTCCGCGTAGGTGATGCAGGGGGTCAGCGCCTCACCCGCCGCGTCGACCGCGACCAGCGAGGAGGCGAAGGTGTCGACGCCGATCGCACGCACCTGCCCGGGCAGCGGGGCGGCGGCCAGCACCGCGGTCAGAGCGGCGCGGATCTCTTCGACGATCTGATCGGCGTCGATGGTGCTGGTGCCGTCGTCGTCGACGGTGAACTCGTGGCTCTCCTTGTGATGGAGCGCGCCGACCTCGCGGCCGGAGATGTCGTAGACCGCGGCGCGGGTGCCGCCGGAGCCGATGTCGATGGCGACCACGAGCGGTCCCTGGGCGTCCTCGGCCGGGACGTGGAATCGGGGCATGGGAGGTCTCCTGCACGGGTCGGTCCAGCTGCGCCGGCATAGCGCCGACGCAGGTCTTCCGGCCAGCATACGAGCCGGGCAGAGCGTCGTGAGGGGCCTCGCCACGGGTTGCCACGGCGGGCGCGGCAGGGATCAGATCCCGGTCTCCGCGCCTCGCGGCGGGACCACCATCACCGGGCCCTCGGCGCGCTGGAGCACGGCCTGGGAGACCGAGCCCAGCAGGGTGCTGGCCAATCGGCCGTGGCCGCGCGTCCCGAGCACCGTGAGCTGGGCGCCCGCGGTCTGCTCGAGCAGGGCGGCGACCGGCTCGGCCAGCACCGCCCGGCTGGTGATCGTGAGGTCCGGGTGCTCGGTCCGCAGCGCCGTCGCATCGGCCTCGAGCTGGTCGCCGAGCTCGCGCCGGTGGCGCTCCAGCAGCTCCGGGTCGGGCAGCCAGGCCATGGACGCGCCGCCCCAGTCCTCGAGCGAGGACATCACCATCAGCAGGTGCAGCGGCGCGTTCCGGGTGCGGGCGGCGACGACGGCGTGGCGCACGGTGAGGCGGCTGGTGGCCGAGCCGTCCACCCCGACCACCACCGGGGTGCGCTCGTCCCGCGGGGTGAAGCGTGCGGCTCCGGTCTCCGTGCCCACCTCGTACTGGCGCGGGACGACGATGGTGGGGCAGTGCGCGTGCGCCGGCAGCGCCGAGGAGACGGAACCGAGCAGACGGCCGAAGAAGCCTCCGCGACCGCGGGCTCCGACCACCGCGAGCTGGGCCCGTGCGGACATCTCCACCAGCACGCCGGCGGCGTCACCCTGTGCGGTGCGCAGGTCGACCTCGCCGGGGAATCCGCGCAGGTGCTCGCGAGCTTCCTCGAGCTGCTCCTGGGCGGCGGCCAGGCGGGCGACCTCCACGGGGACGGTGGGGGTCAGCGAGGCATCGGCGTAGGCGAGGCTCGGCACCGTGAAGGCGGTGACGACGGTGAGCGGGCTGCCGAGCCGTCGCGCGGCGCGCGCCGCGTAGAACAGCGCCCGGACGGACTGGTCGGAGCCGTCGAAGCCGACCAGCACGCCGAGCGGTCGGACGCCCGGGTCCGCGGGGACCGGGGACTGCGGGGTGGAGCCATCGTCGTGCATCTCGACCTCCTGCATCGGGGGCGCTGCGGGGCCGACGACGTCGCCCCCGGGTCGACTCGGTCGTCGGTGAGCCCATCGTAGGCCCGGTGGGCCGCGTGTCCGCGGCCCCTTGGTCCTGGCGCTCGCCCCGCGCTCACACCTCGGGCTGATCGGGCAGGTCGAGCTCCTGCGCGTAGCGGTCGCGCAGCTCGCGCCAGCCGTGCTCCAGGGCGTCGCGCCCCACGATCCGCTCCTGGTCCAGGCCCTCGAGGCGGGCATCGAGCACGCCGAGGCACACCTGCCAGCCGGCCAGGTAGGTCGGTGCGTACTGCGGCGTCGAGAGCTTCATCAGCAGGGTCAGGCGGGCCTCGTCGATCAGCCATTCCAGGAGATCATCGCCCCAGCGGTGGGTCAGCGCATGATCCCCGGCGGTGGCGAGCACGTCCACGGCCACCGGCTCCGCTTCCGGGGTCTCCCGGGAGAGGACGGGGCCGGGCTCGGTCAGCGGCCGTTCGGGGACGATCGGCGACCAGGTCGCCAGCAGCTCCGGAGACGTGAGGTGCTCCCAGATCTGCGCGCCGGAGCCGGAGAGGTCCACCTCGAGGATCACGGCGTCCTCGGTGAGGTCGACGGCGACCGGGAGGTCGGCGATGCGCTGGGCGATGGCTGAGCGGTCCATGGCTGCGGGGTCCATGGCTGAGTCGTTCCCGGACGTGTTCACGTGGCTCCTCCCCTGCGCCGCCCTGTGCGGCGTTGACATCTCCTGCCATTGTCCACCCGGGCCCTGCGCGGTGGCCGGGACCGTCGACCCCGCCCGACCGCAGCGGCGCGCACGGCAGCTGCACGGTCGGCCGTGGCCCGGATTGTCAGGATCCGTTCCAGAATCTGCGGGCGAACGGAACGGATCCTGACAATCCATGCCGCTGGTCCGGCGGCGCGGGCCCCGCTGGTCCGGCGGCGCGGGCGGGTACGGCCCGGCCCGGCGTGCGGACCGGCCCGAGGCTCAGCGCGTGTCGGGACCGAAGCGCGGCGCCGGCAGCGGGGGCGCCACCGCAGCGGGCTCCTGCTCCAGCAGCGCGAGCGCCTCGGTGACCCCGCGCGTGAGCTGCGGGTCCTCGCCCGCGACCCAGGCGTTCGGCGGCAGCGGCACCTCGATGTCCGGCTCCACGCCGTAGTTCTCGATCGCCCAGTCCTCGCCCTCGAACCAGCTGGCGTACTTCGGCTGGGTGACGCCGGTGCCGTCGACCAGGTCGTAGCGACCGTCGATGCCGATCACGCCGCCCCAGGTGCGGGTGCCGATGATCGGCCCGATCTCCAGGGCGCGGGAGACGGCGTTCACGATGTCGCCGTCGGAGCCCGCCTCCTGGTTGGTCACCAGCACCACCGCACCGCGCGGGGCGAAGGACGGGTAGGTGCCGGGGCGCTCATGGCGCGGGTAGCCCCAGGAGAGCACCCGGCGGGCGATCCGGTCGGTGACCAGCTGCGAGGTGTGCCCGCCGCTGTTGTAGCGCACGTCCACCACCAGTCCCTCCTTGGTGGAGGCCTCGCGCAGGTCACGGTGCATCTGCGCCCAGCCGGAGGAGACCATGTCGGGGATGTGCAGGTAGCCGAGGCGACCGCCCGAGAGGTCTTCCACCAGCGCGCGCCGGGCGGCGACCCAGTCCTGGTAGCGCAGCGCGGAGTCGTCGGCGAGCGGGGTGACCGCCACCCGGTGCTCCGCCCCGTCGCGCAGCAGCACCAGCTCGGTGGGCTTGTCCGCGGCGCCGACCAGCGCGGCCTCGACGCCCTCGCGGGGCACCGGCCGGCCGTCGACGCGGAGCACCGCATCGCCCACCTGCGCCCCCACCCCGGGGGCGAGCAGCGGGGAGCGGGCATCGGGATCGGAGGAGTCGCCGGGCAGGATCCGGGTGATCACCCAGCGCCCGTCGCGGAGCTCGAGGTCGGCCCCCAGATGGGCGGGGAGCATCGGCGGATCGGCCTGGTAGACCGGGCCCTTCACGTAGGCGTGCGAGGTGCCCAGCTCGCCCTGGACCTCCCACATCAGGTCCTGGAAGTCGTCCTCGGTGACCAGCCGCTCGATGACGGGGTCGTACCAGGAGGTCATCGCGTGCCAGTCCATGCCGTCCAGATCCGCGCGCCAGTACTGCTGGGCCATGATCCGGTAGTTGTCCCAGAGCATGCCGCGACGCTCGGCGACCGGGTCGACGCTCAGCCGCATCCGGGAGGTGTCGATGACGATCCGTGCCGGATCCTCGTCCTCGACCTTGCGGGTCGCCGGCACCTGCACCCACTTCTCGCCCTGCCGGATCACCAGGGAGTCCCCGTCGCCGGAGGCGGAGAGGTCGGTGACGCCCTCGGCGAGCACGGTGAGCTTGCGGTCTGCGAGGTTCCAGTGCTCGAGCGTCGGCGTCGGGGCCTCCGCCTCCACCCCGGCGCGGGCGCTGCCCAGCACCCCCTGCTGCGGGTGGCGCAGCCAGACGAAGCCGCCGCTGACCGCGGTGAGGTGCGAGTAGTAGCCCGAGACCACCGGGAAGGGCACCAGGCGCGACTCCACCGACTCGAGATCGATGCGGGTGGTGGGCGGGCGGTGCGCCGCCTCGGCGCCGGCGGCGCTGTGCGAGGTGGCCGGCTGCGCCGAGGCCGCGGTCGCCGCCTCCGGGCCCGCCGCGCCGCCCGGGACTGCGGAGCCGTCGGACCCTGGGGTGCTCGCGGCGTCCTTCCCGCCCGGACCGCCAGCGCCCTCGGCATCCTTGCCCGTCGCGGCGGCGCCCCAGCCGTCGGGGTGCGGGCCGAAGGGATCGGGGGTGGTGCGCTCCAGCGGCAGCAGGAACGGGCGCTCGGCGTTGACGAAGCCGAGGTCGAAGACCATGTCGTCGTAGACCGTCTCGAAGGTGCGCAGGCTCAGCAGGGCCAGGTGCTTGCCGTCGGCGCTGAAGGCCGGGGCGGCGTCCTGGTACTTCCCGGTGGTCAGTGCGCGACCGGTGGGCTCCTGGTCCTCGGTGTCCGAGATCATCAGGCGGCTGAGCTGCCAGGAGTTGGGCTCGGCCCACACCAGCCAGCGACCGTCCGGCGACCAGGCGAGGTCCCGCACCTCGCCGCCGGCGGAGCGGCCCACCTCGCGCACGTGGTCGAGGCGCGGCGCGGGGACCGCGTGCTCGGCGTCCTGCTCCCAGGCGGAGGCTGCGGCCTCCTTCGCCGACGGCTGATGGGAGGTCCTCGCAGGATCCTCGAGGCCCCGCAGCGTCACCAGGCGCACCACGTTGTCGTGCGTGGTCAGCGCGACCTTGGAGCCGTCGGGGGAGGCGATCGCGTGCAGGATGCGACCCACCTCGCCGAGGTCGAGCCGGATCTCCTCGCCGCCGCCGTCCAGCCGTGCGAGGGCCAGCACGTCGGAGCCGACGCCGCCGGACTCGCGGTCGCCGAGCGCCTCCGCGTCGGAGACGAACAGGGCGAAGTCGGAACGGCCCAGCGGGTGCGCCTCCCGCAGCCGCAGCCCGCAGGCCCCGGCGAGCAGACGGGAGGGGCCGCCGCGGTGGGTGAGGGCGTGGACGCTGCCCCGCCATTCGACGACGCTCGCCCGGGCGTCATGGAGCGGGCGCATGGCCAGCACGTTCTTGGTCGCCGGTGCGGGGCGCGGCAGCCGTGCGGCGCCGACGCCGGAGACCAGGATCTCGACCTCGCGCGGACTCGCCCCCAGGGAGTCCATCGCGAACACGCGGCCGCGGGAGCTGAAGACGATGGTGGAGCCGTCGGTCGCCGGTTCGCGCAGATAGCCCTGCGCGGAGGTCAGCGAGGTGTGCGCGCGCAGGTCCGAGCCGTCCCGTGCCACCGACCAGAGGTTCGCGGAGGCGCGATCGTTCCGGGCCGCATCGGGGCCCGGGGTGTCCGAGGCGAACAGCAGCCGGTCCCCGTACCAGGCGATCCGCAGCTTCGAGGCGAGGATCTCGTCCAGCAGCGGCTCCCAGGAGCGCTCGGCATGAGCCTCGGCAGGGGCGTCCAGCGGCACCTCCTGGCGGGAGATCCACAGCTTCACCGCGGTGCCGCCCTGGTAATGCTTCCAGGAGGCCTGGTCACGGCGCCACGGGGTGGAGACCACGGTGGTGCCGGAGGGATGGATCGCGGCCTCGCCGCTGCGCCCCAGCGGCAGCAGCTCAGCGGTGCCCTCGAGGTCGATCGCCCACAGCTGGGCATCCCGCGCGATCGGGGCGCCGAAGCTGCTGGTGGCGAGGATCCGGCCGTCCGGCAGCCAGCCGGCGACCTTCGTGGAGGGGCGGCCCCAGGCGGTGAGCCGACGCGGGGCGGTGTCGCCCTCGGTGGGGATCACCCACACCTCCGGGCCGCCGGAGGTGCGGGAGGTGAACGCGACCTGGGTGCCGTCGGGGGAGAAGCGCGGGTAGGCGACGGGGGCGCCCTCATCGGTCAGCCGCCAGGCGCGCCCGCCGGCCAGCGGGGCCAGCCAGACATCGTTCGCGGCGGTGAAGGTCAGGAGATCTCCGCGGACATCGGGATGGCGGAGATAGGCGGCATGGGCAGGCGTCATCGGCATGCGTCCAACCCTACGCGCGGCGAGGGCCGGCTCACACCGATCTCTCGGGGCCTGCGGCAGGTCAGCCGAGCGCGTCGGTGATGATCGAGTTCGCCCGGTGCAGGGAGACGGCCAGGTCCGCGCGGGTGACGACGGAGCCCCCGTCCGCGGACCGGGGCGGCGGGACCTCGGCCGAGGCGTCCCAGGTGACGCCGACCCCGGCCAGGGCAGGGCGCAGCAGCGCCGTGAGCATCATCGCCGTGCCGTCCCAGGTGATGGGCTCCTCCGGACGCACCCGCAGCTCGGCGTCCCCCCACAGCGCACCGCGACCGTGCAGCCACAGCACGGCGGTGACCCGGGCCGGCTCCGCACCGAGATCCGTGAACAGGGCGGGGATGCTCCGGAGGTCCACGGCCGGGGCGCCCGCCAGACGGTGCAGCGCGACGGCCGCCTCACCGCGGGTCACCTCCACCTGCGGGAAGTAGCCGGCGGGGGAGAGGGCGGGCTGCACCCCGGTCTCGTCCGCCCAGCGCATCGCCTCGGCGCCGGGATCCTCCGCGGCGACATCGAGGAAAGGGGCGGCGGGGCCACCGGCGCGCAGCCGGGCTCCGGCACCGACGGCGCCGCCGACGGCCGCTGCGGCGCCGACCAGCAGCACCGCACGACGGCCGGTGCGGTGCAGGCTCGACGGTCGCGGAGTCGTCGATCCGGGCGCGGCCTCCGCCGAGGGGGCGGAGGTGGTCCGGGGCGCCGGGGCGCCGGGACGACCGGCGCGCAGATGCGGGGCGGCAGGTCGTCTCACAGCCACCTCAGCTCCCGCATCCGATGCACGATCGCCCAGCTCACGGCCAGGTTCCCCCAGCCGTTGAGGTGGATCTCGTCCGGCGCCCGCAGGCCGTCCGGCACGATCCGCCGGGCGAGCGCCTCGTGGGTGGTGGCCTGCTCGAGCAGGCGCAGCGGCGCGAGCGGCGGGCAGCGGAGGCCGTCCTCGGAGGTGAGCAGGCCGCCCAGGTCCAGGAAATGGTCCCCGTAGCGGCGCTGCTGCTCCTCGTTGACGGCGTCGACGGCGTCCGCGGTGGCGGAGCCCACGGGGTCGTGCGGGGTGGGCCACTGCCCGAGCACCAGCGTGTCCCGTGCAGGATCCGCGGCGGCGTCCCACATCCGCTGCGTGTCCTCGAGCACCCCGGGCACGTCCAGGATGTTGTTCTTACCCATCCACAGCACCTGACGGGACCCTGTGGCGACCAGGGCGAGCGCGGAGCGGAACCGACCGGCGGCGAGCGGGCGCGCGGCGTCGTCGGGGAGGAACATCCAGCTCTCGCCGCTGCCGTCGAGCACACCGCGCACTCCCCCCAGATCACCGGGGATCCGGAGGGGCCCGGCGGGGGAGAGTTCGGAGTCGAGAGCGACCGGCACCGCTCCGGTCCCGGGGGCGGGATCGCCGAGCAATCGCAGCTCGGGGGCGTCCAGGCCGCGCATCAGCAGGGTGTGGCGGGAGCGGGTGGCGCCGACGCCGTAGCCGTGCACCACGGCGGGGGCGGCCGCCAGGGCGAGGTGCTCGTGGATCCGCACCGCCACCGGGGTCGCCGCGGCGCCGCCCTCGGAGCTCATCGAGGAGGAGCCCCACAGGGTCAGCGGGCGGGCGTCGGGCCGGGGGGCGAGCAGGTGGCGGGCGGCCTCGGTGCCGGGGGCGGAGGGGGACCCTCCCGCAGGACGGGGGACGGCAGGCGCGGCCGGGGCGGCGGCGGGCTGCGGCGCGGGCATCGTGGTCCTTCACGGTGGTGCGGAACGAGCGCGTCGTCCGGCGCCCACGATTTCTTACTCTACGGGAACCCGGTGGTGCGGACCAGGGCTCACGGCGTGATCTGCGGGGGAGCTCCCCTCGCACCGATGCCATTCTGCGCGAATCTCATGGCCGCTGCGATGCGCACTGCAGGAAAGTATCGGTTCCTGGGCGTATTCGGGCTGGATCTGCGAGGAGCACGGCTGGGACTCTGGCTCCAGCCGGACATTCCGTTCGGTCCCGTCAGCGGCTCCGAGCCGCCGTCCGCTCGATCCGCCGCACGAGATCACGGCGAGCACGAAGGAGTGCAATGGTTCTGGGAATGCCGCGAAAGCTGGTCTTCGGCTACATCGCGCTCGCCATCTTCATGGCCGGGGACGGCTTCGAGCTCACCTTCCTCTCCCGGTACTTGGTGACCGCGCACGGGTTCACCCCGCAGCAGGCCGGGCTGTGCTTCACGGTCTACGGCCTCGTGGTCGCGATCTCCGCCTGGACCACCGGGGTGCTGGCCGAGACCTTCGGCCCCAAGCGGCTGATGCTGCTGGGCGGCATCCTCTGGATCGCCCTGCACGCCCTGTTCCTCTCCGTCGGGATCACCGACCCGGTTCTCGCCGTCGCCACCTACGGCCTGCGGGGCATCGCCTATCCGCTGTTCATGTACTCGTTCGTGGTGCTCATCGCCGAATCGACCGAGCCCGGCCGGCTGGCGAGCGCGATGGGATGGTTCTGGGCGGCCTTCTCCGTGGGGCTGGGCACGCTCGGGGCCTTCATCCCGTCGATGACGATCCCCGCGATCGGCGAGCTCGCGACGTTGTGGATGGCGCCCGCATTCGTCGGCACCGGAACCCTCATCTGCCTGTTCCTCGTGCCCGGCGCCCCGAAGGGCGCCCTGTCCGAGCAGGTGCTCACCCGGCAGGAGAGGACGCGCGAGCTGCTGCGCGGCGTGACGATCCTCGCGGAGAGGCCGCAGATCTCCCTCGCCGTCGTGATCCGGGTCCTGTGCAACCTCACCCTGTACGGGTTCCCGCTGATGATGCCGCTGTACCTGACCGGCGTGTACCCCGACTCCCAGGAGTGGTTCACCCAGGCGCAGTGGATCCGCCTGTGGGCGGTCATCTCCGCGATCCAGATCCTCACCAACATCCTCTGGGGCCGACTCGGCGATCGCTTCGGCTGGATGCGCCAGATGCGCTGGTTCGGCTTCGTGGGGATGGCGGCGGCGACCCTCGGCTTCGGCTACTTCCCTCACCTCTTCGGCAGCAATCTGGTGATGATGTACGTCGCCGGAGTGCTCTTCTCGATCTCCGTGACGGCCTTCGTGCCGATGGGCGCGATCTTCCCGGCCCTGGCTCCCGAGCACCGCGGCGCGGCGATCTCCGCGCACAACCTGGCGTCGGGGCTGACCACCTTCCTCGGCCCGGCGGTCATCACCGTCTTCCAGCCGCTGCTCGGGTCGCTCGGCGTGATCTGGGTGTACGCGGTGCTCATGCTGCTGGGCACGGTGACCACCGTCGTCATCCGACCCCCGCAGCCCGGCATCACCGATGCCGCCGGCCGCCCGCTGAGTCGCGCGGAGAGGGCAGGTGCTCGCGCCGCGGCCGCCGCCTCCGCCGCGTCCGGTACCGGTGCGGAGGAGGAGCCCCGGCTCGTTCCCGCGTCCTGACCCTGCGCCCCGACCTTCTCCATGCCCAGCCCGTACCGCCCCGACGAAAGGTGCGTCCCATGACCGACGCGACACCGACCACCGCCGCGAGCCCCGCCGCGGACCCGGCGAGCCCGAACGGCGCCATGCGGGCCGTCGTCCTGCAGGAGCCGGGGCGCATCACGATCGAGGACGTCCCGCGGCCGGGTGAGCCAGGACCCGGTGAGGTGCGCATCGCGATGCACACCGTCGGCATCTGCGGCTCCGACGTGCACTACTACACCCACGGGGCGATCGGCGACTTCGTCCTCGAGGCGCCGATGATCCTCGGCCACGAAGGCTCCGGCACCGTCATCGCCGTCGGCGAGGGGGTCGCGCACCTCGCCCCCGGGGACCGCGTGTGCATGGAGCCGGGCATCCCGGACGCCCGCTCCCGTGCCGCCCGCGAGGGCATGTACAACGTCGATCCCGCGGTCCGCTTCTGGGCCACCCCGCCGTACGACGGCTGCCTCGCCGAGGAGGTCGTCCACCCGGCCGAGTACACCTACGCCCTGCCCGAGGCCCTCTCCTTCGCGGAGGGTGCGCTCATCGAGCCGTTCGCGGTCGGCATGCAGGCGGCGACCAAGGCCCGTCTCCGGCCCGGCGACATCGCCGCCGTGGTGGGCTGCGGAACGATCGGCATCATGACCGCGATCGCCGCGCTGAACGGCGGCGCCTCCCGGGTCTACGTCTCCGATCTCGCCCCCGAGAAGCTTGCCCTGATCGACGGGATCTCCGGGCTGATCCCGGTCGACGCCTCGCGGGAGGACCTGGGTGAGCGCGTCCGGCAGGACACCGGGGGCTGGGGCCCGCAGGCCGTCTTCGAGGCCTCGGGAGCGGCCGGCTCCTACGCGTCGATCTGGGACGTGCCCGCTCCGGGCGGTGTGCTCGTCGTGGTCGGCATGCCCGCGCGCCCGGTCAGCTTCGACACCACCAAGGCACAGGTGCGCGAGCTGCGCATCGAGACGGTGTTCCGCTACGCGAACGTCTACCAGAAGGCCGTGGACCTCGCCGCCGGGGAGGGCGTGGACCTGGGACGCTTCGTCACGCAGACGTTCCCGGTCGAGGAGGCGGTCGCGGTGTTCGAACGAGGCGCGCAGGGGCGGCCGACGGACACCAAGCTCCAGCTCACCTTCGCGGACATCGCCGCCGGATGAGGTCGCGTCCCCCCGGCGACGTCCCGGGAGCGGACTACAGTGGTCCTGTCCCCGTGATGCCTCCGGGAGGAGGGCAGATGGCCGCCTCGGCCGATCTCGTGGAGTCCGTCCGCGAACTCGTGCTGATGGACTCGGCGAGTGCTCTGCGCTGGTTCCAGCACGACTACCCTCATCCGCTCGCGCGCTGGCACCACCATCCCGAGATCGAGATCCACCTCATCACCGGCTCGTCCGGAACGGCGCAGATCGGCAGCGCGGCCCGGGCCTTCGGTCCTGGCGCCCTGTACCTGATCGGCTCCGAGCTGCCGCACAACTGGGTCTCCTCGGTCCAGGACGGCGAGACCGTGCCCGGACGTGACCTGCTGATCCAGGCCGATCCCGAGCTGCTCATCCGGCTCGCGGAGCTGGTGCCGGACCTGAACCGGATCCCGCCCCTGCTCGCCACGGCGCGGTACGGGATCCAGTACGCGGGGGCCACCCGCGAACGCGCGGTGCAGGTCCTCGGGGACATCCGCGACCGGCGCGGGGCGATGCGGTTCGCGGGCCTGCTCGAGCTGTTGGACCTGCTGGCCGGAGCGCCGGCGCACGAACGCGAGGTGCTCTCGGAACAGCTCATCGACACACCGCTGGGCACCGACGACTCCGAGATCTTCCACTGCGCGGTGACCTACCTCCACGAGCATCTGGGCGAGCGCGTCCAGCTGGCCGACGTCGCCCACGAGATCCAGATGAGCGAGACCCACGTCTCGCGCCTCTTCTCGCGGGCGACGGGGGTGGGGTTCGCCCGCACCGTGATCCGGCTGCGGGTCTCCGAGGCCTGCCGCCTCCTGCTGCGCACCGATCTGCCGGTGGCAGACGTCTGCTTCCGCGCGGGGTTCACCAACCTGTCGAACTTCAACCGTCGCTTCCGGGAGGAGACGGGCATGACGCCGCGGGCGTACCGGGCCGCGCAGCTGATCGAGTAGCCGACCCGGCCCCGACCCCCGGAGGGGCCTCGCCGCACTGCACGCTCAGCGCCAGTCGTCGTCGACCAGCACCGGGAGTGGTCCGACAGTCGCCGACCGCGGGACTCCCGATCGACCTCGACGTGCTGCGCGGTGCGGGCGGGCGGGGCGTGGCCAGGTGGTGGTCGAGGCGCCAGCCGGCGTCATCGGCGAACGAGCGTCCTGGCCAGGACCACCATCAGTGCGGGCGATGTTCAGGTCCCCCATCAGCAGGAACTCCCGGCCCGCTGCCGCGGCGGCGCGACGGGTGCGGGTGAGGTGACGGGTCCGGCATCGCAGTTCAGGTCACGTTCAGCTGGCGGCGCCGCAGTCCGAGCAGCCCGATCACCACCGCGGCCACGGCGACCGCGGTGACCACCAGGAACGGCGTCAGAGCGAACTCCTCCACCGGCACGGCGGCGAGGTGGTGGAGCGGGGAGAGGCTCCGGAGCCAGTCCGGCAGGTCCAGGAGCGCGGCGAAGAGCTCCACGACGCCCAGCACCGCCACGGCGACCCAGCCCAGCGCCGCCATCAGGCGCGGCAACCAGCCGAACAGGGCTGTGCACAGCCCGAGCACGCACAGCGCGGCCGGTGCCACGGCCAGGTGGGCGAGCAGGACCTCGCCCAGCAGGTCCCCGTCGCCGGTCACCAGTGCCGTGGCGAGTCCGGTACCCAGACCGGTGACCGTCGCGAGCAGCAGGATCCCCACGGCGATGACCAGGACGTGCGAGGCGCTCCAGACGACGCGGCTCACCGGGGTGGCCAGCACGGCGTCGGCGCGACCGGAGCCCTCCTCGGCGCGGAGGGTCTGCATCGCGTACACGGCGTAGGCGGCGGCGAAGATGATCACGAACGAGCCGAGGAAGGCCGTGTAGCCCTGCACCAGCGCCTCGGTGCCGAAGATGGCACTGAGCTCATCGGGCATCCCGTCGCCGGCATCGATCATCGCCTGGGTGAAGGCCCCGTCGATGATGCCGAGCAGGAGGATCGCGGTCCCCCAGCCCAGGAGCCCTCCGCACTGCAATCGGGCGGCGAGACCCGTCGGAGTGCCGAGCCAGGGGTGGGCATGGGCCCTCCCGGGACGGGTGGCGACGAAGCTGGCGCTGAAGTCGCGGCGTCGCTGCAGCTCGAACGCGAGGGCCACGGCGGCCAGGGCCAGGGCCGCGGACAGCACCAGCGGAGCCCATCGGTCGTGGACGTACGGAGCGGTCTGCGCCGCCCAGCCGAGCGGTGAGACCCACGACAGCGCACTCCCGCCCACCGCGACCATGTCGCCCAGGGCACGCAGCAGGAAGGCGACGCCGAGAACCGCCCCGGCCATCCCGGAGGCGGCGCGGGAGAACTCGCTGAGCTGCGAGGTCACCGCCGCCACTCCGGCGAAGACCATCCCGGTCAGGCTGGTGGCGAGACCGGCCAGGAGCGAGCCGGGCACCGCATATCCCACGGCGACCGCGAGGACCGCCACCACGGGGGCCACCACGGCGTTCGCGAGCAGGGCGACGGCGAGCGCCGCGGTGAGGGCGGTGTGCCGGCCGGTGACATTCGCCCGGATCAGCTCGGCGCGCCCGGACTGCTCCTCGCCGCGGGTGTGCCGAGTGATCAGGAAGATGTTCATCAGGGCGGACAGGAGGAAGAGGTACGGCATGTAGCCGGCGGCGAAGAACCGCTCATAGGTGGGGGCGTCCAGTCCGAAGGCCGGGCCGGTGAACATCCGTCCCACCGGCTGCGCGAGCATCACGGTGAGGTTCCCCAGATCCTCTTCCTGCGGCGCGAGCTGCGGCAGGGCGGCACCGATGTAGACCACCAGCAGACCGTGGCCCGCGATCCAGGCGGGCAGGCGGATCCGGTCCCGACGCAGCACGAGCCGGATCAGAGTGCGCAGGCCGGAGAGCGAGGAGGCGGCACCGTCGCCGGTGCTCGGGGCGGCGCGGTGCGTGGGGGCGGTCATCGGGCCACCTCGCGGTGGGGAGCCGTCTTGGCGCTGTGCACCGCGGTGTCTTCCACCGATCCCCCGTCGGTCGTTCCGCCGCGCGCGTCCGCGTCGTCCCCGTAGTGCCGCATCAGCAGCTGCTCGAGCGTCGGCGGGTGCGCCACCAGTGACCGCACCCCGAGCGGGGCCAGTGCCCGGACCACGCCGTCGACCCGGTCGCCGTCGACCTGGAAGGAGACGGTGCCGTCCTTCGTGGAGAGGTCATGGATCCCGTCGAGCCGCTCCAGCGCGGCCGCCGACTGCTCCAGCTCGGCGACGAAGGTGGTGCGGGTCATATGGCGCAGCTGCGAGAGGGAGCCCGTCTCGACGATCTGTCCCTGGCGGACGATGGAGAGCCGGTCGGCCAGCGCCTCCACCTGCGCGAGGATGTGGCTGGAGAGCAGCACCGTCCGTCCGGCGTCCTTCACCTCACGGATCGCCTGCTGGAACACCACTTCCATCAGCGGGTCCAGCCCGGCGGTCGGCTCGTCCAGCAGGAGCAGCTCCACCTCGGAGGCGAGCGCCGAGATCAGCGCCACCTTCTGCCGGTTGCCCTTGGAGTAGGTGCGGGCCTTCTTGGAGGGATCCAGGTCGAAGCGCTCGCACAGCTCGTCGCGCTTGCGCCGGTCCAAGCGGCCGCGCAGGCGCGCCAGCAGGTCGATCGCCTCGCCTCCGGTGAGGGTGGGCCACAGCTCCACGTCACCGGGAACGTAGGCGAGTCGTCGGTGCAGGGTGACCGCGTCACGCCACGGATCGCCGCCCAGCAGGCGGACGGTGCCGCCGTCGGCGTGCAGCAGTCCCAGCAGCACGCGCATGGTGGTGGATTTGCCGGCCCCGTTCGGGCCCAGGAAGCCGTGCACTTCGCCGGGGGCGACCTCGAGGTCGAGGCCGTCCAGCGCGCGGGTGCGGCCGAAGTGCTTGCGCAGACCCTGCGCGGAGATCACGGGTGCGGTAGTCATGGGCGATCAGCGCTCCTCGTCGGGGTGGGTCGGGGGTGCTCCCGGGCTTTCCGGGAGCATGGAGAGCAGCCCGTCGAGGCTGTGCTCGGCCACCAGGCCCTGGGAATAGAGCTCGATGGCCGGGTGGAGGTAGCGGCTCAGCTCCGCCGGGGAGGTGCTGCCGGACAGGAAGTCGACACCGAGCAGGCGGGCGACGTGCTCGTGAAGTGTCAGTGCGCCGAGGGACCAGATCAGAAGCAGGGCAGCACGGTCCCGAGGCGTCGCGCTGGGCAGGATCAGCCCGGAGCGCTCACCGAGCGCCAGGTACTCCACAGCGTCCTCGAGCATGTCGTCGACCAGCCCCGCGGTGCTCTCCCCGCCCTCGGTCAGCGCGCGCGTGAGATAGCGCAGCAGGTGAGGCGCCTCCTGCAGCCGGCGCATGGCGGGGAAGGGGTCGACGCCCTGCGGGCCGTCGACCACCTCCTCCTTCCGTGAGCGCACGAGATGCGCCACGTGTCGGTCGCAGGCCGTGCGGAGGCCCGCCTTGGACTTGAAGTGGTGGACGATCAACGCCTGGGAGACCCGGGCCTCGGCCGCGATGGACTTCAACGTCGTCGCGCGGAATCCGTGCGCGCCGAAGAGCCAGATCGCGGATTCGCGGATCCGGTCGATGCTGCTGACATCCTCGTCCCCGGTGGACTGCATGACACCCCTCCGCGCTGACTGACTGTTCAGTCAATCTAGGGCTGACTGAGCGGTCAGTCAAGGGGGGTGGAGCGTGGGGTGCGGGTGCGGTCGTGACCGCCCTGGTCCGCAGGGGCGGCGTGCCGAGGTGGCAGCGGGGATGCGATCGGGCCTGCGGGGTCAGGCCACCGGATCGCCCTGCACGGGGCCCTCGGTATTGGCCTGCCAACCCAGCGCCGGGGCGACATGCGTCGCGAAGCTCTCCAGGATGCGCAGGTTCAGCTCGACCCCGGCCTGCGAGGGGATGGTGAGCATCAGGGTGTCGGCGGCGTGCACGGCGGCGTCGGCCTGCAGCTGTTCGATGAGCCGGTCCGGTGCGCCGACGTAGGTGCGGCCGAAGGTCGAGCGGTGCCCGTCGATGATGCCGATCTGGTCGGCGTCCTCGCCCGGTCGCATCCCGAACAGCATGCGGTCCTGCTCGGTGACGATCGGGAACACGCTGCGGGAGACGGAGACGCGCGGTGCGTGCGTGTGCCCGGCCGCGCGGAAGGCGGCGCGGTAGCGCTCGATCTGCTCGGCCTGGAGATCGCCGAAAGCCGCGCCCGTGGCTTCGGTGAGCAGGGTCGAGCTCATGAGGTTCAGGCCCTGCCGGCCCGTGCTCTCGGCGGTCTCGCGGGAGCCCGCGCCCCACCAGATCCGACGGATCAGCTCGGGGGAGTGGGGCTCGATGCGCAGATCGGATCCTGGCGCGGCGTTCGACATGTAAGGCCGCTCCGCCGCGCGGGCCATGCCCTCGCCCTGGATGGCCTGCAGGAAGACCGCGAACTTCTCACGGGCGATGTCCGCACCGCGCGGATCGGTCGATCCGGTGTAGCCGAAGGCCTCCCAGCCGCGGTCCGCGGGTTCGGGGCTGCCGCGGGAGACCCCGAGGGCCACCCGGCCGTCGGCGATGTGGTCCAGGGCCGCGGCCTCCTCGGCAAAGTACAGAGGGTTCTCGTAGCGCATGTCGATCACACCTGTGCCCACCTCGATCCGCTGCGTGCGCGCGGCGACCGCCGAGAGCAGCGGCATCGGGGAGGCGGACTGCTGGGCGAAGTGGTGGACCCGGAAGTAGGCGCCGTTCACGCCCAGCTCATCGGCGCCGACGGAGATGTCGATCGCGTCGTGGAGCATCTGGCGGGCGCTGAGACCGCCCTGGGCAGGGCGGCCGCCGTAGTGGCCGAAGCTGAGGAATCCGAAGGCTCGCATGGACCTATCCTAGATCATAGTTGAAGATTCCACTAGGGAGCGGCTCCCGCTGCCGCCCCCGCCGACGCTCGAGCGCGAGTGTTCAGCGGACCGGGACGAGACCTGCACCCCATTGTGCGGGTGGGCGCCCGCCGCGAGGTGCTCCGCCCCGTAGGGTGGAGCGCTCTGTAAGCGATCCCCGCCGTGCTCCCCTCGGCATGCTGGCCGCCACAGCCCCCTCTTCTCTCGCTGCCTGCCTCCATGCCGTCGCAGCACCCTCACGGAACGGACCGCGCCATGTCGCCGGACGCCCCTGCCACCCCTGTCCCCGCTGATCCCGGTGACGACCCCCGATCGCGCCGCACCCGACGTGAGACCGAGCGCTTCCCGAGCGCCCCACACCTGCCGGGCGGCTCCCCGGGCGGGGTCTTCCGGGTGGCCGTGGCGCTCATCGCCGCCCTCCTCGTCGCCGCCGGGTTCTGGCCGGCGCAGATGAGTTCTGCCGCCGGCGCGGCGACGCACTGGGTGACCACCATCGGCGGCTGGTCGCTGCTGCTGATCCCGCTGTGCCTGATCGGACTGCTCCTGGTGCTGGCCTGCACCCGCTTCGGCGCCATCCGCCTCGGCCCTGATGATTCGCGGCCCGAGTACCCCACCTTCGCCTGGATCGCGATGCTGCTGGGCGCGGTGATGGGCATCGGATTGGTCACCTATGGCGTGGCCGAGCCGATCGCCCACCTGTTCACCCCGCCGCACGGCCTCACCGAGCCCGGCAGCGAGGACGCCGTGGTCGATGCTCTGCGCTTCACCTTCCTGGACTTCGGACTGCACGCCTGGGCGGTGTTCGCCACCTTCGGCCTGGCGATCGGCTACTCCACCCACCGCCTCGGCAACAAGGGGCTGGTCTCGCCGATCCTGCGACCGCTGATCGGGCGCCACGCCGATGGCCTGGTGGGCAAGGCGATCGACGTGCTGGTCATCCTCTCCACACTGTTCGGTACCACGACCTCGCTGGGACTCGGAGCCGCCCAGATCAGCCAGGGGCTGAGCCGGATGGCCGGCCTCGACCTCACCGGCACCGGGGTGCAGCTCCTCGTCATCGCGCTGGTCACCGTGCTGTTCACCGCCTCGGCGATGAGCGGGATCGGGCGCGGGATCCGCTACCTGAGCCAGACCACGATGGTGATCGCCGCAGCCCTGCTGCTGTTCGTCCTGGCCACCGGCCCCACCAGCTGGCTGATCAACCTCTTCCTCCGCTCGCTCGGCGGGTACGCCGGCGGCTTCCTCGAGATCAGTCTGATGCTGCCCACGGACGGTGCGGACCTGGAATGGATGCAGGCCTGGACCTACTTCATGATGGCCTGGTGGATCTCCTGGGGCGCCTTCGTGGGGATCTTCCTGGCCCGCATCTCGCGCGGTCGCACCATTCGGCAGTTCGCGCTGGTCGTGCTCGGTGTGCCGAGCCTGATCTTCTCCGCCTGGTTCACCGTGTTCGGCGGATCGGCGATGTTCATGGATCTCGAGCGCGACGCCGGGATCGGCGAGGCCGCGAGCGAGAACGTCAACACTGCCTTCTTCGCCCTGCTCGATCAGCTGCCGCTGAGCGGACTCACCTCGACGGTGGCGGTGGCCCTGGTGATCATGTACTTCGTGACCAGCGCGGACTCGAACACCTACGTGCTCTCGGTGATCTCCTCCGACGGGCGCATGAACCCGAGCCGTCCGCTGCTGGGCATGTGGGGTCTGCTCACCGGCGCCACGGCCTCGGTGCTGCTCTACGCCGGTGGCCTGGAGGCGCTGCAGACGGCCGTGATGCTCTCGGCGGCGCCGTTCATCTTCGTCATCCTCGCGCTGGCGATCTCGCTGGTGATGATGCTGCGTCGTGATCCGCTGATCCGGGACGGCGCGACGGGCCGCCGGTCCGTCCCGGTCGCGGAGGAGGCCGGCGCGGCCGGCGAGGCCGACCCGGCCCCGCAGCCCACCCTGGGGCGGTGAGCATCGGGGGCTGTGCGGAGCGGCTCGACCCGAGCGCTGTTCTGCACGGAACGCGGCACGCGCCACCCGGATCGGGGACGCGTGCCTCTGCGCGGGGCGCTCACAGGGCGTCCGCTGCCGAGTGCTCAGCTGCCGTCGGCCTCGGTGGTCTCCGCCGGGCGCGAGCCCAGCTCGGAGTCCAGGCGCAGCAGACCCGCGCCGTCGTCACCGATCAGCTTCACGCGGCCGATGATCTCCGAGACGGTCGCCTCCTCCTCGATCTGCTCGTCCACGAACCAGTTCAGCAGCGGCCGGGCGTCGTAGTCGCCTTCCTTGTCGGCGCTGCGGTACAGCTCGCGGATCGACTCGGAGACCTTCTCCTCGTGGGCGAGCGCCGCCTCGAAGATCTCCAGCACCGAGAGGCCGGGCTTCACGCCGGGAGCCTCGATGGCACCGATCGTGGCGTGGTTGCCGCGGTCGGAGGTGTGCTGGATGAACTTGTTGGCGTGGACGATCTCCTCGTCGGCCTGGTGGCGGAGCCATCCGGCGATGCCGGGGAGATCCTGCTCATCGGCCTCGATGGCCAGCTGGCGGTAGGTGATCGACGCGGCGAACTCGAGCGTGATCTGCTCCTGGAACTTCTTCTCAAGGTCATTGCTCATCTTCATGGCCTCGACCATAGTCCTCTCCGACACCCTTGTCACGTATGGAAAGGCTCGCCTGACCTGCGAAGATGCACTTCGGGCAGGCTTGCCTGGCCGGCGCTGGGAGGGATCGGTCGAGGAGACTCGTGTCGGTGCTCGCGAATCCGGGGTGCGCACCGCCATGCTGGAGGTCCTGGGTGATGTCCATCTGAGCAGGAGAACCCATGTCCGAGCAGTCCGTCCCGTCATCCTCGCAGCGTCCCGCCCTCGTCGGCCATCGCGGCGCCTCCGCCCACGCGCCGGAGAACACCCTCGCCGCCTTCCGTCGGGCCCTCGAGGACGGGGCGCAGCTGCTGGAGTGCGATGTGCACCTGAGCGCCGACGGCGAGGTGGTGGTGATGCATGACGAGACCATCGATCGCACCGCCGCGGCGGATTCGCCCCTGCGCACCGGGGCGATCGGCGATCTCACCCGGGCCGAGCTCGGCACCGTCCTGCTGGAGGGTGGGGAGCGCATCCCTTCGCTGGCCGCGCTGCTCGCGATGACCACGGCCCCGGTGTTCATCGAGGTCAAGGTCGCCGCCGCCGCGAAGGCCGTCGCCGAACTGCTGCAGAGACTGCCCGCCGGCACCCCGGCCGCCGACTCCACGGTCATCTCCTTCCATGCCGAGGCGCTCGCCGAGATCCGCCGCGCCACCGACACCCCGGTGTCCTACCTGGTCGAGCAGGTCGACGAGCAGGCGATCGAGACCGCCCGCGAGCTCGGGGCGGCGGGGATCGGGCCCTCGATCGACGGGCTCAGCCTGCGCGCGGCGGCAGCCGTGCACGAGGCCGGGATGACGGTGAACCCCTGGACGGTCAACACCGCCGCCCAGCTCGAGGTGGCCCTCGCCTGCGGCGTGGACACGCTCACCACCGACGACCCCGCCTGGCTGCAGCGCGAGCTGGACGTGCGTCTGGGGTGACGGCGTCGCGCGGCACGTCCGTCGCGAACCCTCGCGAGGCGGGCGCCGGACCCGCGGCCCCTGAGCCGCCCCGCCGCGGTCCGCTCCGGCGCCCGCCCGCTGACGCCACGGCTGTGACCTGCGCGACAGGCCCCTCGTGGACATCGCCGCAGGTGCATGGCCGGACACCGCCCTGCATGCTCACGCATCGAACGTCCCGTGCTCCCGCGGGAGCGCCCCGCGTACTCTGGTCCGCGCCATGACCTCCGTTTCCGCGGAGGCCCCCGTGACTCGGGGCCCCGGGCCCCCTGAAAGGACCGCGATGCTCGACTCGACGCTCCAGGCGACCTACGACCAGGTTCTCCACCGCAACCCCGGAGAACCCGAGTTCCACCAGGCTGTCCGGGAGGTGTTCGAGTCGCTGGAGGCCATCCAGGATCGTCATCCCGAGTACCAGGACCACAGCATCCTGATGCGTCTGTGCGAGCCGGAGCGCCAGATCATCTTCCGCGTCCCGTGGGTCGACGACCAGGGCTCCGTGCAGATCAACCGCGGCTACCGCGTCGAGTACAACTCCGCGCTCGGCCCCTACAAGGGCGGCCTGCGATTCCACCCCTCGGTGAACGTCGGCATCGTGAAGTTCCTCGGCTTCGAGCAGATCTTCAAGAACTCCCTCACCGGCCTGCCCATCGGCGGCGGCAAGGGCGGCTCCGACTTCGATCCGCACGGTCGCAGCGACGGCGAGGTCATGCGCTTCTGTCAGTCCTTCATGACCGAGCTGCACCGCCACATGGGTGAGTACACCGATGTCCCCGCCGGCGACATCGGGGTGGGCGCCCGCGAGATCGGCTATCTCTTCGGTCAGTACAAGCGCCTGACCAACCGCTACGAGGCCGGCGTGCTCACCGGCAAGGGCCTGGACTGGGGCGGCTCCCTGGTGCGCAAGGAGGCCACCGGCTACGGCGCGGCCATCTTCGCCGACGAGATGCTCAGGGCCCGCGGCTCCTCCGTCGACGGCCGTCGCGTGGCCGTCTCCGGCTCCGGCAACGTCGCGCTGTATGCGATCGAGAAGGTCGCGCAGCTCGGCGGCATCCCGGTCACCGCCTCGGACTCCTCCGGCTACGTCGTGGACGAGAACGGGATCGACCTCGCCCTGCTGCAGCAGATCAAGGAGGTCGAGCGCGGCCGCATCCACGAGTACGCCGAGCGTCGCGGCGCTGGAGCCCGCTTCGTCAACGGTGGCAGCATCTGGGACGTCCCGGTGGACATCGCACTGCCCGGCGCCACCCAGAACGAGCTCGACATCGAGGCGGCGCGCACCCTGGTCAAGAACGGGGTGCTGGCCGTGTCCGAGGGCGCGAACATGCCCTGCACCCCGGAGGCCGTCTCCGTCTTCCGCGCCGCCGATGTCGCCTTCGGCCCCGGCAAGGCCGCGAACGCCGGCGGTGTGGCCACCAGCGCGCTCGAGATGCAGCAGAACGCCAGCCGGGATGCCTGGAGCTTCGAGCACACCGAGCAGCGGCTCACCGAGATCATGAAGGGCATCCACGCCCGCTGCCTGGAGACCGCCGACGAGGTCGGGCGGCCCGGTGACTACGTGGTCGGCGCGAACGTGGCGGGCTTCCGCAAGGTGGCCGACGCGATGATCGCCTTCGGCGTGATCTGAGTCGACGGCGTCGCGCCGGTGACGACCGGTGCGCGTGCGAGGGCCCTTCCGGGTCGCTGTTCCGCCCGCCGGGCGAGGACGGTCCGGAGGGGCCCTCGTCGTGCGCACCTGGCCGTTGGTGAGAAACGTTCTCAACAGCTGCTAGTCTTTCCGCATGATTCAGATGAGAACCATTGTCATGAAGCGGCGTGCCGCCGTGCTCCTCGGTGCGGGTCTGCTCGCGCTCTCGGGCTGCGGCGGCTCGACGGGCGGCGCGCCCGGCGACTCCTCGGACGGCGGCGGCGAGGCCGCCCCGGCCTCCGATCGCACCGAGGTCGGCGCGCTGACCCCGCGCATCGTGCTCGCCCACGAGGGCGGGGTGACCACGCTCGACTCGGCCGACGGGGCGACCCTCGGCAGCGCCGACCTCGACGGCTATGTGCGCCTGAACCCCGCGGGCGACGGCCGCCACGTCGCCGTCAGCGCGGCCGACGCGATCACCATGTACGACACCGGGCTGCTCGCCGAGGGCCACGGCGACCACTTCCACTACTACGTGCAGGACCCCGCCCTCACCGACCTCTCCCTCCCCGCCCCGCACCCCGGGCGCGTGGTCCCTCATGGCGACCGCACCGCGCTGTTCGCCGACGGCACCGGGGCGATCACGATCATCGACCCCGCGGCCCTCGGGGAGGGCGAGCTCGAGGTGCTCGAGGAGACGACCACGGAGGCGCCGCATCACGGGGTGGCGGTGCCGCTCACCGATGGCGGCCTGCTGATCACCCAGGGCACCGCGGAGGCGCGCAGCACCGTCCAGGTGCGCGACGCCGAAGGGAACCTCACCGCCGAGACCACCGACTGCCCCGGCGTGCACGGCGAGGCCGCCGCCCGGCCCACCGAGTCCGGGGACGTGATCACCCTGGGCTGCGAGAACGGTGCCGTGATCTACCGCGACGGAGAGTTCCACGAGGTCGAGAGCGAGGGCAGCTACCAGCGCTCCGGCACCCAGAAGGGGCTCGAGAGCTCACCGATCGTGCTCGCGGATCACAAGGTCCAGGCCGATCCCGCCGGCGGGAAGGAGCGCCCCACCGAGATCGCGCTGATCGACACCCGGGACGACTCGATGCAGCTCGTCGACCTGGGCTCGGAGTACTGGTTCCGCTCCCTGGACCGCGGCCCGGACGGCGAGGCCCTGGTGCTGACCACCGACGGCGAGCTGAACATCCTGGACCCCGGGACCGGCGGGATGCTCCACGAGGTCCCGGTGACAGGGGAGTGGACCGAACCCGAGCAGTGGCAGCAGGCCGCCCCGATGATGGCCGTCGCCGACGGCACCGCCTTCGTCGTCGACCCGCAGGCGAAGACCCTCTCCATGGTCGACATCGCCGGCGGGGAGATCTACCGTGAGCTCGAGCTGCCCGTCGTCCCGCACGAGATCCAGGTGACCACCGGGACTGCCTCCGGTGAGTACGAGGTGGTTCCCGGGGTCGACGAGCCCGCGGACGAGGGCCACGACCACTGAGCGGTGCCCGCGCGGCCTCAGAACCCCAACTGATCGGCGCGGTCGATGATCGCCTCCGCAGTGGCGATGGTCTGGTCCACGTACGCCTCGCCGAACAGGCGCACGTGCCCGAGCAGACCGAAGAACAGGTGGGCGGGGAGATCCTGCTGCCAGTCCCCGGGCAGCGGGTGCTCGGCCTCGTAGCCCTCGAAGATCTCGTCCAGGAACGGCGCCCCGAACAGGGAGAGCATCGCGAGGTCCTCGAGCCGGTGCCCGCCGTGGGCGGCAGGGTCGATGAGGGTCGCGCCGTCCGCGGTCCACAGCAGGTTGCCGGACCAGAGGTCTCCGTGGACGCGGGCCGGCTCCTCCTCACCCTGTCCGCTGACGCCGTCGAAGGCGCCGTCGGCGATGATGTCGATCGCCTCGTCCACGGTGTCGTGGCCGTCGGCGCCCAGGGTGCGGGTGACGTTGTCGGCCAGCGGCCGCAGCCGATCATCGGCCCAGTACCCGGCGAAGTCCGCGTTCGGCGTGTTCGGGACGGCGAAGGGGCTCTCCAGCGGTCCGAACCAGGCGCCGTCGGCCGGGGTCCAGCCGAAGGAGGGGGCCCCCGCGTCGTGCAGCCGGGCCAGCCCTCTGCCGAGCTCGCGCGCGGCCTCCGCGGTCGGCGCGACGGCCTCCAGCAGCCTCAGGCGCAGGACCTTCTTCTCCTCCTCGAGCACCTCGACCACGGGGACGACCTGCGGTTCTGCGAGCCATCGGAGTCCAGCGGCCTCGGCCGCGATGTACCCCGTGGGGGCGCTGTCGGCATTCTTCACGAAGTCGTTCATGGGCCCACCGTACGCAGAGTCTGCGCGGGCGGTGCCACTTGCCGTGTCGTGCGGCACGGTCCGGTGCCCGGACGGGGTGCGGTCGCGGGCCTCAGGAGTCGACGCCGAGGGCGGCGGCCAGGGTCTCCCGCAGCACCGGCAGCACCCGCCGATGCGAGGCGCCGGTGGCGGCGCGGGAGGCGACGTGCACCAGCATCGCGGAGCGCTCATAGGCGGTCCACGCCCGCATCCGCTCCCGCAGCGAGGCGATATCGGCCACCGAGTCCGGCACCTCGCCGTGCACGCCGCGCGCCTGCACGTAGAGGTCGACGAATCCCACCACCTGCTGTTCGGTCATCGGGACGTACCAGGGGCCGCCGTGGACGGTGCCGCCGAGGGAGGAGAGGTCCCGGGCGGGGTCGTCCCCCTGGGCCCACTCGAAGTCGATGAACCGCACCCCGGGCCGGGCGGTCCCGGCACCCCGCCCGTCCCACATGATGTTGGTCGCGCACAGATCCCCGTGGGCGAGCACGAAGCCGTCCAGCCGCCGGATCTGCTCCTCCACCGATGCCACCGCCTCGAGGGCGGCCTCCAGCAGCGCGGACAGGCCGTGGTCCCGGATCGCCCTCCCGTGCAGCGCCTGCCAGGAGGCGACCTCGCCCTCGACCTCCGGCAGCAGGCGCTGCGGTCCGGCCAGCACGGCCGCCCACGGCTCCGGGCCCGCGCTCACCGCACCGCGGCCCGGGGCGGGGACCGCATGCAGCCGGGCCAGGTGCTCGGCGTGGGAGCGCAGATGCGCCTCGGTCCAGGCACCCGGCGCGACCGCGGTGCCGGGGACCTCCGTGGTCACCACATAGGGGTGCCCCAGCGCACTGGTCCCCGCCTCGGCATGGACCGCGATCGGTGCCGGGCCCACCCCCGGCGGGAGCATGCTCAGGGCGGCGATCTCCCGGTCGAGGTCCTGGTGCAGCTCGTCCGGGGCGACGTGCGGGATCCGCACGATCAGCGGCGCATGCTCGGCGGGGGTCACCCGCCAGGCGGCGAAGCGCTCGCCGACCCCCGCGAGCTCGACCCGGACCGGTCCGGAGAGCATCGCGGGCGGGACCAGAGCGCCGGTGCGCCAGACGGCCGCCAGCTGCTCGCCCATCGCGGGCGAGACAGGATCCAGCAGCGCCGGGGGCCGATCGGGCCGGTGCGGGGCCATCGTCGCTCCTGTCCGTGGGGGCTCCGATCCTATCGAGCGGCCGCTGCCGCCGCGGCACCCGCGGGCTCGGTACGATCGTCCGGCGCCCCCACCGGTGCCTCCGGGCGCGGGGCACGCCCCGGGCCTCTGCGCCCGGCCGCCCTGCCCGGCCGCCCCGCTGATGAAGGACACCCCATGGATCTCGTACTGCTCGCCATCGTCGTGGGCATCGGCGTGGGGATCGTGGTGGGCGCCCTCGGCGCGGGCGGAGGCATCCTCGCGGTGCCCGTGCTGGTGTTCCTGCTCGGGATGCCCGTCCACTCTGCGACCGCATCCAGCCTGGTCATCGTGCTGATCACGGCCTTGGCGAGCCTGCCGCACCACGCCCGCCGGAAGAACGTCGACTGGCGCAACGGCCTCGTGTTCGCGGGAGTGTCCGTGGTGGGGGCGGTGGGCGGCTCCCGTCTCTCCGCGCTGGTGCCCTCGCAGCTGCTGCTGACCCTGTTCGGGGTGATGCTGGTGGGAGTGGCGGTCGCGATGCTGCGCCGCGCCCTGCGCACGCGCGCCGCGGAGCGGACCGAGGCCGAGCAGGCGCTCGCCGAGGGAGCCGCCGCGCACGACCCCTCTGCGCACGACCCCGCCGGCCAGGAGGACGCCGAGCCCGTCGCCACCCACGACGACCCGGTGCTCGACCAGCCCGGACCCGACATGGTCGACGGGGCCGACGGGATTCGCCGCCATCACGGCGAGCCCGAGATCCCGCTCTCGCCCGCGGCTCCCGCCGCACCGCGCCTGCCGCTGGTGATCGGTACCGCGACCCTCACCGGGTTCCTCACCGGCTTCTTCGGCGTGGGCGGCGGCTTCATCGTGGTTCCGATGCTGGTGATCGCGCTGGGCCTGGCGATGCGCCGTGCCTCGGGCACCAGCCTGCTGGTCATGGTGGTCGCCACCGCCGCCAGCCTGTTGGCCCGGGTGGGCACCGACGTGCAGGTGGACTGGGTGACCACGCTGATCTTCGCGGCCGGCTCCGCCGTCGGCGGCATGCTCGGCGGCCCGCTCTCGGCGACGGCGCGACCCTCCACGCTCACGCTGGCGTTCTCCGCCCTGCTCGGGGGAGTGGCCGCGGTGACGCTGGTCCAGACGCTGCTGCTCTGAGGGCGCGCTCGGCCTGGGGCGTGAGCTGGGCGGCGCCGGTCCGGGGGCGTGTCGCGGACGGGCTCATGGCGAGGCGAGGTGGCGATACTGCCAGCTCCCGTCACCCACGGCCTGTGCGTGACACCACCGAGCGGCGACGATGCTGTCCGGATCGGGACTGCGGCCCAGCGAGCCCGTCCGGCCACCGGCTCAGCGGGCGGCGCCAGCCATCGGGTGCTCGGAGCCGGCCACCCGGCGCACCGCCTCGTCGATGAGGCGGGCGGCGGCGCGGGCGGTGCGGCCGTCGAGGTCCAGCGACGGGTTCAGCTCCACCACGTCCAGCAGGGCGAGCTTCCCGCTGCCGGCCGCGGCCCGCACCGCCGCGGCGATCAGCGGCAGCGGCACCCCGTAGGCGGCCGGTGCCGAGACTCCCGGGGCGGTCGCGGCGGGCAGCACGTCGAGGTCGATGGTCAGGTAGAGGACGTCCAGCTCCGCGGCGAACTCCTCGACGAAGCGGGTGATGCCCGCGGCGCCCGCGTCGAGGCACTGCTCATCGGTCCACCACCGCACCCCGAGCTGCTCGGCCGTCGCGAACAGCGCCCCGGTGTTCGAGGGCTCCGCGATCCCGAGCACGGCGTAGCGCAGCTGCCGGCCCACCTTCTGCTCGGCCGCGGCCATCTGGGCGAAGGGGGTGCCGGAGGTGGGGCGCGGCTCCTCGCGCAGGTCGAAGTGGGCGTCGAGGTTCAGCACCCCCCAGCGCTGCCCCGCTCGGGGCCCGAGCCCGGAGCCCACCAGCCCGAGATAGGAGGACCAGGCCGTCTCGTGGCCGCCGCCCAGCACCACCGCCAGGCGGGAGCCGACCCGATCCAGGGCGGCGGAGGTCAGCGCCGCCGCGGCTGCCTGCCCGCCCTCGAGATCCTCGCCCACGGTCTCCGCATCGCCCAGGTCGTGCAGACCCACCTCGCCGCGGCCGAGCGGGCCGTGCAGGGCCAGCGGTGAGAGGGCACGCCGCAGCGCCGCGGGCCCGTCGGCCGCCCCGATCCGGCCGCGATTGCGACGCACGCCCTCCTCGGAACGGAAGCCGAGCAGGGTCACGTGGTCGGAGGCGGGATCCGCTGCGGGGTCCCCCGGATCGGCGATCATCTGCACCGCCTGGTGCCAGCGTGCGTGCTGCGGGCCGTCGCCGTCGTGCCGTCCGGTCCAGGCGGCGCTGCTGTCGGGAGAGTTCGGCATCGGAGCTCCTCGTCGGGGCGCGAAGGGGTGAGTTCGCCCATCATGGCACCCGGCCCTCGCGGCCGGGCCCGGCGACCGACCGAGCGCGTGCGGATCGGGACAGTGGCATCCTTGTGCGTCATGACGTCCCCGAAGGCCCCGGCGGCCGATGCGACGCTGCGGCTGCTCACCTTCCTCGCCTCGCGCCGCTCGCCGGTCCCCGCCGCGCGGATCGCCGAGCAGCTCGCCCTGCCGCGATCGCGCACCTATGACCTGCTCACCACCCTCGTGCAGCACGGATATGTGATGCATCTGGAGCAGGAGCGGCTGTACGGGCTGGGGCCCGCGGCGCAGGAGCTCTCCGGCGCCTACCTGCGCCAGGAGCCGCTGGCCCGGATCGGGCGGCGCGTGATCGAGGCGATGGTCGACGAGGTCGGCGAGTCGGGTCATCTCGCGGTGCTGCACGGCAGGGACGTGCTCTACGTGATCGAGGAACGGGCTCGGAACCGGCCCAGCCTGGTCACCGACGTCGGCGTGCGGATCTCCGCTCACCTCACCGCGAGCGGCCGCGCGATCCTCGCCGCGCTCCCGCCGGCCCAGCTGCGTGCACTGTTCGGCACCCGGGAGGACTTCAGCTCCCGCACCGCGGCCCCCGGACCAGAGGGTCCACGAGCGCTGCGGGAGCTGCTGGCCCAGGTGCGCCGCGACGGCATCGCGCACGAGTCCGGCGAGGTGAGCGAGGAGATGGCGTCCGTCGCGGCGGTGGTGCGCGACCACGCCGGCTGGCCGGCTGCCGCTGTCGCTCTGACCTTCGTCGAGGCGCAGGTCGGACCGGCCCAGCGGGAAGGCCTCGCGGTGGCGGCGCGGGCAGCGGCCGACGAGGTCACCCGCCGCCTGCTGGGCCGCCGCCACTGAGCTGCGGCGCCCCGGGTCAGCCGCGGTCGCGCCGCCGCGGCGACCGATCCCGCCAGGCCCCGGTGGACCACAGCGCGAGCCCGACCAGACCGGGCTGGAACCACAGCCGCAGGAAGCGCTTGGTGTCCGTGTCCAGTCCGAACCCGTCCCGGGCGTGGACCCACTGGGCGATATTGCCGGGGAAGATCGCGACGAAGAACAGGGCCGCGGCCCAGCCGAGCGGGATCCGCCGACGAGCCAGCAGCGCCAGCGCGCTGCCCAGCGTGATCTCGGCGATGCCGGAGGCGACCACGGTGGTCTCCTCGCTGAACGGCACGAAGTTCGGCACCTGGGCGCCGAACTCCTCACGGGCGACGGTCAGATGGCTGATCCCGGCGAAGGTGAGCATCCCGCCGAGCGCGATCCGCGCCAGGGTGCGGGGGAGGGAGGTGGGCGCCGCCGGTCCGAGCAGCCGGGCCCGGTGGTCCGGAGAGCGCTCAGTCATCGGACACCTGCACGGTGACATCGATGTTGCCGCGGGTGGCGTTGGAGTACGGGCACACGTGGTGGGCTGCGTCGGCCAGCTCCTGGGCCTGCTCCGGCGGCAGGCCGGGCAGGATCACTTCGAGCTCCACGGCGAGCTGGAATCCGCCCTCGCCGTTGGTGCCGATCTGCACGCGGCCACCGACGCTGGAATCCTGGATCGAGATCGTGCGCTGGCGCGCGACGTTCTGCAGGGCGGAGTGGAAGCAGGCGGCGTACCCGGCGGCGAAGAGCTGTTCGGGGTTGGTGCCGTCCCCGGATCCCCCCAGCTCCTTCGGGGGTGCCAGGGTGAGATCGAGGGTGCCGTCGGCCGTGGTGACACGGCCGTCACGGCCGGCGCCGGTCGAGAGAGCTTCTGCGGTGTACAGGGCGTCCATGGGGTCTGCCTTTCAGTGCTGGGCGCCTCGGCGCCCGGGGAGAGTCCTTCGGGGTCGGTGGAGTCAGGCCGTCGTCGGCGGCCTCTCCTCCATCGTGGTCGCGAGTCGGCGCAGAGTGCCGATCAGCTCACGGGCCGCCGCCTCGTCCGGTAGGCCGGTGGCCTGCGCGATTGCTCCGGGGACGTGCCCGAGCTCGCGACGCAGCGAGGCTGCCTGTGCACTCGGGGTGACGGTGACCACCCGGTGGTCGGCACCGTCGCGGGTGCGGGTGATGAGCTCCTTCTGCTCCATCCGCCGCAGCAGTGGGGAGAGCGTGCCGGAATCCAGCTGCAGCTGCTCTCCCAGCTCGCGCACGGAGTGCGGGCCGTCGGTCCACAGCACCACCAGCACCAGGTACTGCAGGTAGGTGAGCTCCCACGGGGCGAGGAGCTCCGCGTACGCCCGGGTGGTCGCACGGGCTGCCGCGTAGAGGGAGAAGCACACCATGTGGTCGACGATCGCCATCGGGAAAGTATTGCGCACAATTCAGTTGTGCACAACTGGTACGGCCATCTCGGTCGATCGTCCGTCTGGCATCCCGGACGCGACCGGCATGCAGGGGCGGGCGGCGTCCCGGCGATCCGGCGACGCGCGGGTCACTGCTCTGGCACGATGAGGCCATGCCATATCGGGTCACTCGGCGAGCACTCGCCCCCGCCGTCACCACGCCCCCCATGGTCGATCCCGCGCTGCCCCGGGTGGCGGTGATCGGGGCCGGTTCCAGCGGGCTCGCCGCGACCAAGACGCTGCGCCTCGCGGGAGCGCCCGTGGTGTGCTTCGAGCAGGGTCCGCGAGTGGGCGGGAACTGGGTGCTGGACAACCCCAACGGGGTCTCCGCCTGCTACGAGACGCTCGAGATCAACACCTCGACCTCCCGCATGGCCTTCTCCGACTTCCCGATGCCCGCGGAGTACCCGCCCTACGCGCGGCACGACCAGGTCGCCGCTTACTTCGAGCAGTACGTGGAGCACTTCGGGCTCCGGGACGCGATCGAGTTCGACACCCGCGTGGTCGCCGTCGAGCGCGCCCCGCATGCCGCCGCCACCCTCGCAGAGGACCTCCCCGCGGACGGCTGGCGGGGGAGCGTCGAGGGGCCCCGGGGGCGCCGCACCGAGGAGGTCGCGGCGGTGATCGTCGCCAACGGCCACCACTGGGACCCGCAGTGGCCCGAACCCGCCTACCCCGGGGAGTTCGCCGGGGAGCAGATCCACTCCCACGACTACCGCGGCGCGGCGCAGCTCGAGGGCCGCGACGTGGTGGTGGTCGGCGCCGGCAACTCGGCGATGGACATCGCCTCGGCGGCCGCCCGCACCGCCCGCTCGGCTGCGATCTCGCAGCGCCGCGGCCAGTGGGTGATCCCCAAGTTCACCGCCGGGATCCCGTCCGACCTGATCACCGCCCCGGGCTGGGCCCCCTGGGCGCTGACGCGCGCCCGGCTGCGGATCGGGGCGCTGTTCGGCGGCAGCCTCGCCCCCTTCGGGCTGCCCCGCCCGCAGCACGCACCGGGCCAGTCCCATCCGGTGCAGTCCGAGGAGATCCGTGACGTGCTGCGCTCGGGCCGCCTCATCCCGCACCCCGGCATCCGCCGCCTGGCCGCGGACCGCGTGCACTTCACCGACGGCACCAGCGCCCCGGCCGACCTCATCGTGTGGGCCACCGGCTACCGGGTGAGCTTCCCCTTCCTGGACCGCGCCCTGCTCGCCGCCCCCGGCAACGACCTGCCGCTCTTCCACCGGGCCGTGCACCCCGACCTGCCGGGGCTGTTCTTCGCCGGCCTGCTGCAGCCGATCGGCGCGGTGATGCCGCTGGCCGAGGCGCAGTCGCGCTGGATCGCCCGGATCCTGCGCGGCGAGTACGCCTTCCCGCCCGAACCGGAGCTGCGCGCTCGGATGCGGCGCACGCACGAGCAGAACCGTCGACGGTTCTACGCCTCGCCCCGCCACACCATGGAGGTCGACTTCGACCGCTTCCTGTGGGAGCTGCGCGGGGAGATGCGGCGCGGCGGCCGACGGGCTCGGGCCGGGGGTCCGGACCGGGCCGCGCGGCGGGCCGATGCGGGCGCGCGCACCGGAGCGCGCGCATGCCCGGGAGCCTCCCCGCCGGTGCGGCGGTGGTCACCGGCGCCGGGCGCGGACTGGGTCGCGAGATCGCGGTGCGGCTCGCCCTGGCCGGCTGCGCCGCGCACGTCACCGACCTGGTCGGCGACCTCGCCTGCGCCACCGCGGCGGAGATCAACGCCGCAGGCCCCGCGATCCTCGCCGAAGGCCACGCCCTGGACGTGCGCGACCAGGACGCCTGCCGGGCGCTGGCCGGCCGGGTCGACGCGGCGGACCCGCAGGGTCTGGCGATCTGGGTGAACAACGCCGGGGTGCTCGCCACCGGTCCCGTCTGGAGCCAGGACGATGCCACCCGACGCCTGATGATGGAGGTCAACGCGCTCGGCGCGATGCACGGCACCATCGCCGCTCTCGAGCGGATGCGCCCCGCCGGCCGCGGCCGCATCCTGAACATCGCCTCGCTGGCCGGGCTGGCCCCGGTGCCGGGGGAGGGGATCTACGCCACCTCCAAGCACGCCGTGGTGGGGCTCAGCACCTCCGCGCTCATCGACCTGCGCCTGGCCGGGGTGAAGCATGTGCACGTCAGCTGCCTGTGCCCGGACGGCATGTGGACTCCGATGCTCTTCGACCGGCTCGAGGACCCGGACGCCTCGATGTCCTTCTCCGGGGTGCTGCTGCGGACCGAGGAGATCGCCGCCCGCGCGCTGCGGATCCTCGCCCGTCCCCGCGCCGTCACCGCGGTCCCCGCCTGGCGCGGCGTGCAGGCGCGGGCCTTCGGTCTGGTGCCGGGCCTCGCCGCCCGGTCGGCACCGCTGGTGGTGGGACTCAGCCGCGTTCAGCAGAAGCTGGTCGCGCGCCGCCTGCGCCGACGCACTCCCTGACGGCAGTCCGGTATACCGGACAGCATTGGCCGCTATCCTCTCGACCGCCGGTGACGTCGGTGATGTGCTGGGACGACCCCAGCAGCCCCCGACCCCAGGAGCCAGAGATGTCCCTCCCCGGAGCCCGCCCCGTCCGCGCCGCCCGCGGCACCACCCTCAGCGCGAAGTCCTGGCAGACGGAGGCCCCGCTGCGCATGCTGATGAACAACCTCGACCCCGAGGTCGCCGAGCGCCCGGACGACCTCGTCGTCTACGGCGGGACCGGGCGTGCCGCCCGCTCCTGGGAGGCCTTCGACGCGATCGTGGAGACCTTGCAGGACCTCGAGGACGACGAGACCCTGCTGGTCCAGTCCGGCAAGCCGGTCGGCGTGCTGCGCACCCACGAATGGGCGCCCCGCGTGCTGCTGGCCAACTCCAACCTCGTCGGCGACTGGGCGACCTGGCCCGAGTTCCGCAGGCTCGAGGCCGAGGGCCTGATGATGTACGGCCAGATGACCGCCGGGTCCTGGATCTACATCGCCACGCAGGGCATCCTGCAGGGCACCTACGAGACCTTCGCGGCCGTCGCCGCCAAGCGCTTCGGCGGGACCCTGGCCGGCACCATCACGCTGACCGGCGGCTGCGGCGGCATGGGCGGCGCCCAGCCGCTGGCCGTGACCCTCAATGACGGCGTCTGCCTGATCGTGGAGGTGGACCGTGCCCGCCTCGAGCGTCGCGTCGCCAAGCGCTACTGCCACGAGATCGCCGAGGGCCTCGATGATGCGATCGCCCGTGCCAACGCCGCCAAGGCCGAGAAGAAGGGCCTCTCGATCGGCATCGTCGGCAACGCGGCGGATGTCTTCCCCGCTCTGCTCGAGCGTCATAAGGCCGGTGACCTGCACATCGATGTGGTCACCGACCAGACCAGCGCCCACGACCCGCTGAGCTATCTGCCCACCGAGGTCACCGTCGAGGACTGGCAGCGCGAGGCCGCGGCCGACGAGGAGGGCTTCACGAAGAAGTCCCGCGAGGCGATGGCCCGCCAGGTCCAGGCCATGGTCGAGTTCCAGGATGCCGGCGCCGAGGTGTTCGACTACGGCAACTCGATCCGCGACGAGGCCCGCCACGCCGGTTACGACCGCGCCTTCGAGTTCCCCGGCTTCGTGCCGGCCTACATCCGCCCCCTGTTCTGCGAGGGCCTCGGCCCGTTCCGCTGGGTGGCGCTGTCCGGTGATCCCGAGGACATCGCGGTCACCGACGCGGCGCTGAAGGAGCTCTTCCCCGAGAACGAGCACCTGCACCGCTGGCTCGACGCCGCGGACGAGTTCGTCGAGTTCGAGGGCCTGCCCGCCCGCATCTGCTGGCTCGGCTACGGCGAGCGCCACCAGGCCGGGATGCTCTTCAACGACCTGGTCCGCGACGGGAAGGTCAAGGCCCCGATCGTCATCGGTCGCGACCATCTCGACTCCGGCTCCGTCGCCTCTCCGTACCGGGAGACCGAGTCCATGCTCGACGGTTCCGACGCGATCGCCGACTGGCCGCTGCTGAACGCGCTGACTTCCACCTCCTCCGGTGCCAGCTGGGTCTCGATCCATCACGGCGGCGGCGTGGGCATCGGCCGCTCGATCCACGCCGGTCAGGTGGGCCTGGCCGACGGCACGGACCTGGCCCGGCAGAAGCTCGAGCGCCTGCTGACCAACGATCCCGCCATGGGCGTGATCCGCCACGTCGATGCCGGCTACTCCCGCGCCGACGAGGTCGCCCACGAGCGCGGGGTGCGCGTCCCGATGACCCCGGTGCGCCGGGACTGATCCCCGGGGGACCGCCGGTTCACTCCACGACGACGGTGATCTCCACCGGGGCGACGGGGGCATCGAGGGTGCCCTTGCTCTGATCACAGTCCTCGGCGATCTCGGTGCGGGTGCAGTACAGCACCCGCACCGTGCTGGTCCCGGGCTGCTGGCCGGTCAGCTCCACGGCGTAGGGCATCGACGCCCCGGGGGCGTCCTGACCGTCCTCGGTGCCGAACACCTCCTCGTCCATGACGACGCTCGCCTCGGCGACGGTGGCGTCCGTCTGCGAGATGACGCCCCAGTCGTCCCCGACGCCCTGGCTGCCCTCGCCGAGGGAGACCTGTGCGGTCTCGCCGACGGCGAGCTGCACCTCCGTGGTCCCCTGCACGAGCAGTGCGGGGTCGTCGCCGGAGCCGCCACCGAGCACTCCGCAGCCCGCGAGCAGCGCGGCACCGACGAGAAGGGTCAGTGCTCGCGCCGCGCGTCGTCGTGCCGGATCGGTGGTTGCGGTCGCCGTGGCGCCGTGGGAGGTCCTGAGGGTCATCGCGGCTCCTGAGTTCGCCCGGACGGTGATCGATGGCCACAGTGTTCCAGAGGGCGGAGCGCGCGGCGCGTCGCTCCGACGGGGAGCACTGCCCATCGACGGGACGGCTCTGCCGCGACAGACTCGTCCCACGACAGCTGGACGATGAGGTGAGGGGCGGACCATGGCGACCGAGGAGCAGGTGGCGATAGCGCTGGGGGCGGTGACGCCCTGGCGGGATCTGCAGCTCGCGATCAAGGGGTTCTCGGGGGAGACGGGGGAGTCCTACGCCAAGGTGATCGTCCGCAACGGCGACGACTCGCAGCTGGTGCGGATCGAGCTCGGCCAGACCGCCGAGGTGGGGGACGGCGTGAGCCTCCGCCTGGACGAGGTGCCGCCGCCGTCGCGACCGGAGGACGGACCCGCTCCGACGGGCCGGGGACGGGTGCTGGTCACCGTCCGCGCCGCCGATGAGGGCGGCGCGCGATGATCCGGCTCGGAGCCGACACCGAGATGGTCCGCGCACACGCGCAGGCCATGCGCACCGGCACGGGTGCGCTGCGCGAGAGGATCTCCGCGCTCGGCTCCGCGATCCGCTCCGTCGCCTGGACCGGAAGCGACGCCGAGGAGTTCCGTGCCACGGCGGGGACGCGGCTCGCCGAGGCCACGACGCTGCTGGACGGCATCGATCGTCGCAGCGACGAGCTGCTCGAGCACGCGGTCGAGCAGGATCGGGTCTCCTCGGCCGACGGGCTCGGTAGTGGGGGCGACGGCCCCGAGGGCCCCGACGGCGATCAGGCGGGGACGGTGAAGGACCCGGGCGATGCGGAGGGCACCGATCCGGCGCACGAGGACATCCCCGAGGACGACGAGGCGCTCGACCCCGACGACTCCGCCCAGGGCAGCATCGGCGACTGCTATCTGCTGTCCTCCCTGCAGTCCCTCGCCCAGCGCGATCCGGACTTCCTGCGCCAGCACGTGGAGGAGGTCGAGCCGGGCCTCTACGAGGTCACGATGTTCGACGAGGACGGCGAGGCGATCGTCTATCAGGTCGAGTCCGTCCAGGAGGGCGGGGTGCGCGGTGCCGAGGGCGACCAGTCCGTCTACAGCCTCTACGAGCGCGCCTATGCGATGCATCTGGACGCCCGGGGCGTCGACATCGACGGCGGGTTCCCCGAGGACGCGATGGAGACCCTCACCGGTCAGGGCGCCGATGCCTACGATTCCCTCAGCATCGATGAGCTCGCCGAACAGCTCGACCGCGGCCATCTCGTCAACGCCGACACCGGCGGGATCGACGATCCCGGCCATGACCAGATCGTCGGCAACCATGCTTACACGGTGTCCTCCGTGGACACAGAGGCGGGCACCGTCACGGTGACCAACCCGTGGGCCGCGGGGGATCCGAACGCCCCGAAGAACGTGACGCTGAGTTACGAGAAGTACCGGGAGAGCTTCGGTCGCACCACTGTCGGCCGCACCGCGGAGAAGGGCGTGTTCGAGGGCATCGGCATCGGTGACGGGATCGGGTGGCTCTGACGGGTCGCCTCGACCCGCCGAGCATCGTCCGGCATCCCGGACAGAGGACCGGCAGGGCCTCTGGGCGAGCGTGATCCCAGCCCGTAGCCTCGGGCCATGACGAGCACCCTGATCTCCGGCATCAGCGAGCTGTGGACCCTCGATCCCGCTCTGGACGACGCGGCGGAACCGCACGCCGTCACCGATGAGCAGGTGCGGCGAGACGCCGCCCTGGTCATCGAGGACGGACGGATCGCCTGGAGCGGCCCCGCCGCCGAGGCCCCCGCTGCCGATGAGGCCGTCGACCTCGGCGGTCGGGCCGTCCTGCCCGGCTGGGTCGACTCCCACTCCCACCTGGTCTTCGACGGCGACCGTGCCGCCGAGTTCGAGGCCCGGATGGCCGGTCAGTCCTACTCGGCCGGTGGCATCGGCGTCACCACCGACGCCACCCGCTCCGCCTCCGACGAGGACCTTCGCGAGCTGGTCCGCGGCCGGATCGCGGAGGCGGTCGCCGGGGGCACCACGACACTGGAGACGAAGACCGGCTACGGGCTCACCGTCGAGCACGAGCTGCAGGCCGCGCAGCTGCTGTCGGCGCTCATCGCGGACCGCGAGCTCGACGAGGCGACCTTCCTCGGCGCCCACCTGGTGCCGCGCGAGTACGACGGTCAGGATGGTCGGCCCGGCGCCGATGACTACGTCGACCTGGTCTCCGGCGAGATGCTCGCCGCCGTCGCCCCGCACGTGCGCTGGATCGACGTCTTCTGCGAAGCGGGCGCCTTCGACCCCGAGCAGTCGGAGCAGGTGCTGCGCGCCGGCGCCGCCGCCGGCCTCGGCCTGCGGGTGCACGGCAACCAGCTGGGCCGCTCCGGCGGCGTCGCGCTGGCTGCAGAGCTCGGGGCCGCGAGCGTGGACCACGTGAACCACCTCGATGCCTCCGAGATCGACGCCCTCGCCGCGACCGCGGCTCGCGCCACCGCGCCGGGTGACCGGCCCGGACACCTGGCCGTGGACGCCGGGCCGACGGTCGCCACCGCGCTGCCGGCCTGCGACCTCTCCACCCGTGCCCCGCTGGCCCCGGCCCGGGACCTGCTGGACGCCGGCGCCGCCCTCGCGATCGCCTCCAACTGCAACCCCGGCACCAGCTTCACCAGCGCGATGAGCTTCTGCGTCACCACCGCCGTGCTGCAGATGCACCTCTCGCTGTCCGAGGCGGTCCGTGCCGCCACCCGCGGCGGGGCGCTGGCCCTGCGCCGCACCGACGTCGGCCACCTCGGGATCGGCGCCCGCGCCGACCTGCACGTGCTCGACGCCCCCGCCGCCATCCATCTCGCCTATCGGCCCGGCATGCCGCTCACCCACCGGGTGTGGCGCCGCGGCGTCGAGCAGTCCCCGACAGCAAAGGCCTGACCCTCTTCCGCCGCCGCCTCGTCCCACCCCCGCAGTCCTGACCAGAGGAGACCGTCGATGACGACGTCCGACGCTGCCCACGACCCCGGATTCGACGGCGCCGCCGCGCGCCGCAACACCACCGGCATCGAGATCCGTCCGCTGCCCGGGAACCGCTGGCGGTTCTTCGTCTTCAGCGCGATCGGCCTGGCGATGTTCTTCGGCTCCGTCGAGATCGGTGGGGAAACCACGATCCTGGTGGACCATGCGCTGACCTTCGTGAGGTGGGTGCTGGGACCGGCCGTGCCCTGGGTGGTGGTCTCCCTGGTGCTGCTGGGGACCGCGCGCCCCTTCGTCACCGGCAGCTGGAGGCAGTCCACGCTGCGCACCGTCTTCGCACTGCTGAACGTTATTGGCCTGGCGGTCGCGGTCTGCGCGGCGGCCGGCTTCTACCCGGGCCCCCTCGGCAACCCGGACATCGGTCCCTTCCTGTGGGAGAAGCTGGGGATCCCGGTGGGGATGCTCGTCCCCATCGGCGCCGTGTTCCTGGCGCTGCTGATCAACTACGGGCTGATGGAGTTCATCGGCGTGCTGGTGCAGCCGATCATGCGCCCGGTGTGGAAGGTGCCCGGCCGCGCCGCGGTCGATGCCGTCGCCTCCTTCGTCGGCTCCTACTCGCTGGCGCTGCTGATCACCGACCGCGTCTACCGCGAGGGCCGCTACACCGGCAAGGAGGCCTCGATCATCGCGACCGGCTTCTCCACCGTCTCGGCGACCTTCATGGTGATCGTGGCCAGCACCCTGGACCTGATGCATCACTGGACGCTGTACTTCTTCCTCACCCTGGCCGTCACCTTCGCGGTCACCGCGATCACGGTGAGGATCCCGCCGCTGAGCCGGGTGCCGGACGTGCCCTACGAGGGCGTCGAGCATTCTCCGGAGCCGGGCTCCCGCGGGAACCGTCTCCGGCAGGCCTGGGACGAGGCGATGCGTGCGCTGGCGAGCGCCCCCGGCATCGGGCGCGGCACCTGGGCCACCTTCAAGGACGGCGTGCTGATGGCCGCGGCGATCGTCCCCTCGATCCTCTCCGTCGGCCTGATCGGATTGCTGCTGGCCACCTATACGCCGGTCTTCGACGTGATCGGCTGGCTGTTCGTGCCGGTCGCGTACCTCGTGCAGCTGCCCGATCCGGCCCTGGCGGGCAAGGCGGTCTCGGTGGGCATCGCGGAGATGTTCCTGCCCGCCACCGTGGTCGCCGGCCACGAGTCCGAGGTGCTGCGCCTCACGGTCGGCGTCACCGCAGTCTCCCAGATCGTGTTCTTCTCCGCGCTGGTCCCCTCGATCCTGGCCACCCGCATTCCCATCTCCGTGGTGCACATGGTGGTGCTGTGGTTCCTTCGGGTGGTGCTGACCCTCCTGATCGCCGCCCCGCTGGCCCACCTGCTGCTGTAGCCGGCCACCGGCACTGTCCCTCCTCGTCGACCCCGAACCCCGGAAAGGTCCCTCATGATCAGCCCCATCACCCTCTCCAGCTCCGGCCTGACCCCGGCCGACGTCCTCGCCGTCGCCCGCCATCGGGCACACGTCGAGCTCGACCCCGCCGCTCGGGATCAGGTCGCCGCGGTGCGCGCGCACATCGATGCGCTCGCCGCCGGGGACACCCCCGTCTACGGCGTCTCCACCGGGTTCGGCGCCCTCGCGGACACCGCGATCCCGCCCAGCATGCGCCACGCCCTGCAGCGCTCCCTGATCCGCTCCCACGCGGCCGGGGCCGGCCCGGAGGTGGAGGCCGAGGTGGTGCGCGCCCTGATGCTGCTGCGCGCCCGCACCCTCGCCTCCGGCCGCACCGGGGTGCGACCCGTCGTGGTCGAGACGATCCTCGCACTGCTGAACGCCCAGATCACCCCGATCGTCCACGAGTACGGCTCCCTGGGCTGCTCCGGCGACCTCGCCCCGCTCTCGCACTGCGCGATCGTGCTGATGGGCGAGGGTCGCGCCCGCGACCGCGAGGACGTGGAGCGGCCCGTGCCGGAGCTGCTCGCCGAGGCCGGGATCGAACCCGTGCTGCTCGAGGAGAAGGAGGGGCTCGCGCTGATCAACGGCACCGACGGCATGCTCGGCATGCTGCTGATGGCGATCGCCGACCTCGACGACCTGGTGCGCACCGCCGATCTCACCACCGCCCTGTCCGTGCAGGGCCTGCGCGGGCGTGACAGCGTGTTCCGGCCCGAGCTGCACGCCCCGCTGCGCCCGCATCCGGGCCAGGCGGCCTCGGCCGCGAACATCCTCGCCCTGCTCGCGGAGTCGCCGATCATCGCCGACGTCGCCGCCGAGGGCTCCCGCGTGCAGGACGCCTACTCGCTGCGCTGCGCGCCGCAGGTCGCCGGCGGCGTGCGCGACACCATCGAGCACGCCCGCACGGTCGCCGAGCGCGAGCTCGCCGCCGCGATCGACAACCCCGTCGTGCTCGAGGACGGCACCGTCACCTCCAACGGCAACTTCCACGGCGCGCCCGTCGGCTACGTGCTCGACTTCCTCGCCGTGGTCTCCGCGGACCTCGCCTCGATCGCCGAGCGCCGCACCGACCGGATGCTGGACAAGACCCGCTCCCACGGGCTGCCGCCGTTCCTGGCCGATGACCCCGGCGTGGACTCCGGCTTCATGATCGCCCAGTACACCCAGGCCGGCCTGGTCTCGGACATGAAGCGCCTCGCGGTGCCGGCGAGCGTGGACTCCATCCCCTCCTCCGCGATGCAGGAGGACCACGTCTCGATGGGGTGGCACGCCGCCCGCAAGCTGCGCACCAGCGTGGAGAATCTGCGCCGCGTGCTCGCGATCGAGCTGCTCACCGCCGCCCACGCGATCGACCTGCGGGGCCCGCTGGCCCCCTCGGCCCCGAGCGCCGCCGCGATCGCCGTGCTGCGCCGCACCGTCGAGGGTCCGGGCCCGGACCGCTTCCTGGCCCCGGACATCGCCGAGGCCGAGGCGCGGCTGCGGGACCGAACCGTGCTGGCCGCCGTCGAGGAGGTCACGGGCCGGCTCGCCTGAGCGCGGGAGGCGGGGTGTGCGCCGGGCGCGCGGGGTTCCGCTCGTCGGCGCCCGGAGCCATGCTGGGCCCATGAGCAACGACGCCCGGACCCGTGACCGCCAGATCCTCCGCGCCCCGCACCCGGTCTGCGGGATCATCCCCCCGCACCTGCTGCGGCAGATCGCCCGTGCGGGCGAGGACACGCAGGCCACCGCCGCCGAGCGGACCCTTGCGGCAGGGCGGCGCGTGGCCGGGAACCGGGAGGTCCGGGCGGCGCGCTCCCGGCGCACCGGCCCCCCGAACGCAGGGGCCGGACTGATCCCGCCGCACCTGCGGCAGCGCCTGGCCGGAGTGCCGAGCGCCGCCGGGCAGGCCGTGCCGGAGGCGACAAGCGAGGCCGTCCTCCGCCGCAGCATCCACGACGCCCGGCACGGCACGGCCCTGCCGGGCGTCCTGGTGCGCGAGGAGGGGCAGGCCTCGGGCGGGGACGAGTCCGTGGACGAGGCCTACGACGGCCTCGGCGCCACCTGGGAGCTGTTCGACCGGGCCTTCTCCCGCAACTCGCTCGACGACGAGGGCATGGAGCTGATCGCCACCGTGCATTACGGCGAGGACTTCCAGAACGCCTTCTGGGACGGCGAGCAGATGATCTTCGGCGACGGCGACGGGGTGTACTTCCGGTCCTTCACCAATGCGGTGGACGTGATCGGGCACGAGCTCACCCACGGGGTCGTCCAGTTCACCGCCGGACTGATCTACGTCGCCCAGCCCGGCGCACTGCACGAGTCGATCGCGGACAGCTTCGGGGCGATGGTGAAGCAGCGGCTGCGGGGCCAGAGCGCGCAGGACGCCGACTGGCTGATCGGCGAGGGTCTGTTCACCGACCGGGTCCAGGGTGTCGCGCTGCGCTCGATGAAGGCGCCCGGCACCGCCTACGACGACCCGGTGCTGGGGAAGGATCCGCAGCCCGCCTCGATGGCGGACTTTGCCGACCTCCCGCACGACGCCGAGAACGACAACGGCGGCGTGCATATCAACTCCGGGATCCCCAACCGTGCGTTCTACCTGGCCGCGACCGGGATCGGCGGTGCGTCGTGGGAGGGCGCGGGCCCGCTCTGGTACCAGGCGCTGACTCGCCCCGGACTGCCCAAGGACGCCGACTTCGCGACCTTCGCGACCGCGACCCTCGAGGTCGCCGCGACTGTCCACGGCGAGGGCTCCCCGCAGCATGTGGCCGTTGTGGATGCCTGGCGGAGCGTCGGCGTCATCGGCGCGCGGACCTGAGCGAGGGGAGCCGGGCCTGCTGGTGGCCCCGCTCGCTGTGACGATGGCCGCTCCCCAGGTTTCCGGGATCCTCGCCTAGTACTCTGACACCGGTCCGCCCGCACCGGCACGTCCCGGCAGCACGGGGAGATCGTCCCCGCCACCCGAAGGAAATCGCATGGGTCAGCTCAACCTGGGCTTCGAGATCGCGGCACTCGCCGTGCTCGTGGTCATCCTCCTCGTCGACCTCCTGATGGTCCTGAAGCGCCCGCACCTGCCGTCGCTGAAGGAATGTGCGATGTGGATCGGGTTCTACGTGAGCCTGGCTCTGGTGTTCGCGGTGGTGCTCTTCTTCGTGGGCGGTATGGCGCCGGCCTCGGAGTTCGTCACCGGCTGGCTGCTCGAGTACTCGCTGAGCATCGACAACCTCTTCGTCTTCATCGTGATCATGACGAAGTTCTCGGTGCCGAAGAAGTACCAGCAGGAAGTGCTGATGGTGGGCATCATCATCGCGCTCATCGCCCGTGCCCTGTTCATCGTCGCGGGGGCTGTGCTGATCAACAACTTCGCCTGGATCTTCTACATCTTCGGCATCTTCCTGCTGTGGACCGCCTGGAAACAGGCCACCGAGGAGGAGGACGACGGCTCGGACTCGCTCATCATGCGGACGGTGCGGAGAATGCTGCCCGTCTCCGACAGCTTCGACGGGAACAAGCTGCGCACGGTCGTGAACGGGAAGACCCTGTTCACCCCGATGCTGCTGGTGTTCATCACCATCGGCCTGACCGACGTCATGTTCGCGCTGGACTCGATCCCGGCGATCTTCGCGGTCACCCGCAATCCCTTCCTGGTGTTCACCGCGAACCTGTTCGCCCTGATGGGTCTGCGCCAGCTGTACTTCCTGCTGGGCGGGTTGCTGGAGCGCCTGGCCTACCTGCACTACGGCATCGCCGCGATCCTCGGCTTCATCGGCATCAAGCTGATGATCCACGCGATCCACGAGGCCCCGCTCGAGTTCATCCCCGGCTTCTCGGCGCTGGAGAAGATCCCCGAGGTGCCGATCTGGCTGTCTCTGACCGTCATCGTGGTGTCGATGGGGGTCGCGGTCCTCGCCTCCCTGTTCTTCGCACCGAAGACCTCCACGCCGGTCCGGGGCGGGACCGGCGCCGATCCGGAGCACACCGACTCCGAGCACTGAGCGCTCACGGGGCGTGCAGTCGGCGCCAAGCCCCGGCGCCGGTCGTCGCCGGTGCGTGGCACCCGTGCGCGGCGTACAGTCGTGCGCAGGGACCGGTCCGCCCCCGCGGCACCGGGAGGAAGCGACGCGAGGAGCCTGCGGTGGATGCGGAGGTCGACCCGGACCGGACCGCCGGTGAGGCGGTCTGCTGGATCGATCAGCTGTGCCCGGAGTGCGGCGCGATGCCGGAGGGCGCCGGGGCGCAGGACCCGAGCGTGCCGTGCTGGCGCTGCGGCGCCGTCCGCTCCCAGGCCACCGGGGACGGCCCCGTCGGCTCCGGGGAGGTCTGAGCCTCGGTCCCGATACCGGAGCGGCGGGCCTCACCCCGCCGGGGTCGCGAAGCCGCCGTTGGACAGCAGCAGCTGCCCGCGGATCCAGGCGCCCTGCGCGGAGAGCAGGAACCGCACCAGGTCCGCGACCGTGCCCGGGCCGCCGAGCTCCCCTCCCGGGGTCTGCGCCGCACAGGCCTCCCGCACCGTCTCGTCCATCCAGCCGGTGTCGATCGGGCCGGGGTTGATCACGTTGGTGCGGATCCCGCGGTCCGCGAGCTCATGGGTGCCGGCCAGGACCAGGCGGTCCAGCGCTCCCTTGGTGGCGCCGTAGGGGAGATTGTGCGCGGTGTGGTCGCTGGTCAGCGCCAGCATCGCACCGCCCGGGGTGTCCGTGCCGGGTTCGACCTGCTCCGCGAAGGCCTGCAGCAGCAGCCAGGTGGCCCGCACATTGACCGCGTAGTGGCGGTCGAAGCTCTCCGCCGTGGTGTCCAGGATCGAGGAGTCCACGGACTCGCAGTGGCAGGTCACGAGCGCCCCCAGCGGGCCCAGCGCCTCGCGGGCGGCGGTGATGAGCGAGGGCGGCACGGCGGGGTCCTCGAGGTCGCCGGGCAGCAGCTCCACCCGGCGCCCACCGGCGCGCAGCTCCTCGGCGAGCAGCTCGACGTCGGCATCCTCGCCGAGCACCCGCCGGTCGTAGGGGGCGTGGAAGTTCAGGGCCAGGTCATAACCGTCCTCGGCGAGGCCGCGGGCGATCGCCGCGCCGATCCCGCGCCGACGGCCCACGCCGGTGAGCAGGACGGTGCGGGGCTGGGCGGCTGCGGGATGCGGAGCGGGGGAGGCCATGGGAGCGACGCTAGGATCGCTCCTTCGCGCGGGCAAGCGGTTTTGCGGGCCTCGCTGGTCAGGACTCATCAGGCAGGTCCCACACCACGTGCTCGTCCTCGCCGAGGCGGGCACCGTCGCTGGGCTCGTGCGGTCGCTGCTGCCCCGAGTGCATGAGGTCGGCGACGTCCACCCCGTGCTCGAGCAGCATCACGTCCGCGATCAGCCGGCGATGACAGCGCCACCACACGGCCTCCGAGCACATCACGGCGGTGCGCCCGCGTGAGAGATCGTCCCGCAGCTCGGCGATCCCGGCGCGGAACTCCTCGCTGCGGGTCCAGCCGGCGTAGGCGCGGAACTGCGCCACCCGCCACCAGGTGTCGGGGGAGGCGGCATCCTCCTCCTTGGTGAGGCGGCGCCGCCCGCCCAGCCGCTCGTCCCAGCGGTAGTCGATCCCGGCCGCGGTGCAGATCTCCTCGACGGCGCCGCGCGCCGCCGCGTCGTTCGTGCGGGACCCGGGGTAGCGGCGCACATCCACCAGCTGGGTGATCCCGGCCCCGGTGAGCAGCGCGGCGAGCTCCTCCCGTTCCAGCCGGCCGTGGCCCACGGTGAGCAGCGCGCCGGTCGCCTCGGTGGTGGTCATGACGTGGAGGTGAACAGCTGCAGGGCTCTCGGCTCGAACAGCTCGAGCTTCCCGCAGCTCGTGCAGGAGAGCACGGCGGCCTCCGGGCTGAACCCGTCCATGCCGAACAGGCTCGCGGTGCTGCTGCTCATCACGATGCGGCGGGTCCAGAACCATCCCTGACCACAGTGCGTACAGGTCACTGTGCGTTCGCCCGCGACCGCCCAGACGGGCTCAGTGGTCGCCATCGTCCCTCCTCTCGGTCGTCCTGGTCAGGACATCCGCGCTCGTCCGCAGCTCGACCTGCGGCGGGAACAGGCTCATGGTGTGCAGGGCCGCGGCGCCGTTCTCCGGGCTCGAGGCCGCACAGGCATCGGTGACCACGGTGAGGCGCGCCCCGGCGTCGGCCGCGGCGAGGACGGTGGTGAGCACGCAGCAGTCGGTCGAGACCCCCGCGACCAGCAGCTGCGGGGCGGGGCCGACGATCCCCGCGAGCTGCGGCCCCCACTTCCCGAAGGTGGGCTCGTCCACGGTGGGGTGGGCGGTGAGCGCGGCGGCGCCGTCGACCAGCTGGTACAGCGGATCCGCGGCGGGGACGTCCGCGAACGGCCAGGCCCGGAAGTACTCGCCCCAGGCGGTGCTGCGATCCGCCGTGGGCAGCCAGCGGCTGAGCAGGGTCCGCTCGGGGCCGACCTGCGCGGCGAGCTCCTGGATCCGCGGCCAGCTCTGCTCCCAGAACGGTGAGGCCCAGTCCGAGTCGGGGGCGGCGAAGATCCGCTGCGGGTCGACGATCAGCAGCCAGGGCGCCCGGCGGGGGGCGGGCTCAGGGGGCATGGGCGGGATCCTCTCGGGGTGGTGCTCGATGCGCGACGAGCTCGACGTGGGGCCAGGGTAGACGGCCGGTCGCCGCGGCCGCAGGGACCCGAGCACCGCGGGAGCGACCGCGGAGCCGGCTCCGGCCAGGCACAGCACGCCACCGAGCGCGGCGAGCGGCGGTGGCACCTCGCTCAGCAGCAGCCAGGCCATCACCACGGTGAGGGCGGGTACCAGGAGGGAGGAGGAGCTGAGCAGCCCGGCACCGGTGTGGGTCAGGGCGTATCCCCACAGCAGGAACGCGAGGGCGGTCGGGAACAGCCCGAGGTAGACGACGCCGAGGATCGCGCCGAGCGGAGCGGCTCCCACCTCAGCTACGAGGGTTGGGGCGAAGGGCAGACAGGCCACGGCACCGGCCACCACCCCGATCACTGTCATCGAGGTGGAGTCGACATGGGCGAGCAGGAGCTTCTGCACGAGCACGCTGCCGGCGTAGAGCAGCGCCGCCACCAGCCCCAGCACGACGCCCACCCCCGAGAGCCCCCCGGTGGAGGCACCGACGGAGATCAGCACGATGCCGCTGAAGGCGACCAGCACCCCGGCCAGCAGCCGCACGGAGAGCCCCTCTCCGAGCAGCAGGCCCGACGTGACCGCCACGATCAGCGGGGCCAGGTTCACCAGCATCGCCGCCGTGGCCGCATCGAGGAAGAGCTCGGCGGCGTTGAGCACCACGAGATAGGCCGCGAACCAGGCGATCCCCCAGCCGGCCACCGCTGCCCACAGCCGCGGGCTCCGGGGTGCCCGCACCCGGCCCAGGAGGAGGAGGGGCAGCAGCGCGATCGAGGCGGCGCTCACCCGCAGGAGCGTCATCGCGCCGGGGGAGAAGTCATTGCCTGCGACCCGGATGACCAGGAAGGACGAGGCCCACATGAGCATCACCCCGAGCGCTGCGAGCCAGGGCAGGGCCGGGTGGGACGGCGAAGGACGCATGAGGACATCATGAGGCCTGCCGGCCGGGTGTGGCGTCTCCTGCGCACCCCGGACGACCCGCGACTGCTGTCCGGAGCTCGAGGCTCGGTGCCTCAGCCCCGCCCGAGGCTCCTCAGCGCTGCTCCTGTGCCCGGATCCTCCCGCGCCGGGCGAACCAGGTCACCGCGAAGCCGAGCACCAGCGCCAGCAGCACTCCGATGTTGGAGTACGCCCAGTTGCCCTCCCAGTAGGAGCCGGCCGGGTCGTCCACGAAGGTGCCCAGGCCCAGCGGCTGGAGCAGGTAGCCCTGCCAGTTGTTCCAGGGAGCGGCCTCGGTGAAGGAGTTGACCACCAGGCCCCAGCCCAGGACCGAGGCGACCACCATGGTGAGGATCGAGGTCCAGTCGAAGGCCCCGTAGCGGCCGGCCGGATCGAACAGGGCCTTCTCGTCGTAGTCCGTGCGGCGGCTGAGGATGTCGGCGATGAGGATGCCGGCCCAGGCCGCGATCGGCACGCCGAGGGTGATCAGGAAGCTCTGGAACGGACCGATGAAGCTGGTGGCGAAGAACGCCACCCAGATCGTGCCGGCGGTGAGGATCAGCCCGTCGACCGCGGCGGCCGCCGGGCGCGGGATGTTGATGCCGAGGCTGATCAGGGTGAGACCGGAGGAGTAGATGCCCAGCACCGCGCCGGAGACCAGGGTCAGCACCGCCACGATCCAGAAGGGGATCAGCGCCCACAGCGGCAGGATCGTGATCAGGGCGCCGATCGGGTCGTTCTCGATGGCGCCGGCGAGGCCCTGGTCGGAACCGGCCAGCAGCAGGCCGAAGATCACCAGCACCACCGGCGCGGCGGCACCGCCGACGGTGTTCCACAGCACGATCGAGCCGTCGGAGGCGGTGCGCTGCTGGTATCGCGACCAGTCCGCCGCGATGTTGATCCAGCCCAGCCCGAAACCGGTCATCACCATCACCAGCGCGCCGATCATCGCCTGCGGGGAGCCGTGCGGCATCGAGACCACCGCGGCCCAGTCGATGTGGGGGATCGTGAGGACCATGAACAGGATCGTCATCGCGCCGGTCGCCCAGGTCAGGATCGACTGCAGCTTCATGATGGTGTGATAGCCCAGCACGCTGGCGCCCACGATCAGGGCCGCGATGACGATCGTGGCGATCACGGTCACCGTCTGCCCCGAGGCGACACCCAGCACGTCGAAGACGGTCGCGGTGGCCAGCACCGCGGAGATCGCCAGCGACGTCTCCCAGCCGATCGAGGTCAGCCAGGAGACGATCCCGGGCACCTTCTGACCGTGCACCCCGAAGGCCGCGCGGGAGAGCACCATCGTGGGCGCGCTGCCGCGCTTGCCCGCGATCGCGACCAGCCCGCACAGCAGGAAGCTGATGATGATGCCGATGACCGCCACCACCGTCGCCTGCACGAAGCTGATGCCGAAGCCCAGCAGGTAGGAGCCGTAGCTCATCCCGAACACGGAGACGTTCGCGGCGAACCAGGGCCAGACCAGGTCCCGGGGCTTCGCGGTGCGTTCGGACTCCGCGATGATCTCGATGCCGGTGGTCTCGATGACCCCGGCACCGCCGACGGGAGCGGCGGGTGAGGAAGAGGTGCGATCAGGGGATGTCATGGCTGCTCCGGGGGAGGAGGGCCGGGGGACGCCGGCCGAGGGCAGGGGCACGTGTGCTCTGCAGTCTCCCACGGGTGTGAGCAGATCAGGGGTGAGCGTGCGGGCCCGTACCCGTGGCCGGGGAGAGTGCGCCTGCGCCGCGCACGAGGATCGCGATCGCCATGGACACCACGGGGCCGCCGCGGCGGGCAGCAGTGCAGTGGAGAGCCGCCAGCCGTCGTGCCGGTATCGTCGTCAGGGTCGACAGCCGTTCCGTCGTGCTTTATAGTTGAAAACGCAACCAGATTCTTCTGAAAGGTTCTCGCGATGTCCCTCAGCACCGCCATCCTCCGCGCCGTCCCCGGCGCGTTCATCCTCAACTCCGGTATCGGCAAGCTCGGCATGCCCGCCGAGATGGCCGAGGGCCTGCAGGGCATGGCCGCCCAGGGCGTGCCGCCGCTGGGCAAGCTGACCCCCGAGCAGTTCGCGAAGTTCCTCAGCTACGGCGAGATCGCCGTCGGTGCCTCCCTGCTGCTGCCCTTCGTGCCCACCCGGGTCGCGGGACTGGGCCTGGCCGCGTTCTCCGGCTCGATGCTGTCGATGTATCTGCGCACCCCGCACATGACCGAGGCCGACGGGGTGCGCCCCACCCAGGACGGCACCCCGGTCGCCAAGGACAGCTGGCTGCTCGCGATCGCGACGGCGCTGCTGCTGTCCCAGGGCGAGAAGTCCGCCAAGGGCTGACCCCGCGGCCCACGGGCAGCCGATCGGGAGATCCGCCCGGGCGGTCCCTCAGCTGCCGGGGGTCGCCTCCGCCTCGTCCTCGGCGGAGCGGGGGATCAGCACGTCGATCACGTCGAGCAGGGTCTGCGAGGACACCTCGGAGATCTGCAGCTCGTCGCTCGGTGAGGTCTCCGTGTCGAGGGGTCCGTGGTCCAGCACCCGCACCCGGTCGGAGGTGGTGACCACTGTGGCCTGGCGGCCGGCCCCCTCCGCGACAGCGGTGAGCACGGAGACCGCACGGGCGTCGTCCACCTCGATGCTCCGGGTGACCTCGGCCGCGATGACGGTCTCGGGTTCGCCGTCCTCCCCGGCCGCCTCGAACGGGTCCACGAACCGTCGGATCCGATCGGGCACCGAGCCCAGCTCCGGCACGCTGAAGTGGTGGAAGCCGTCGATCGAGAGGTACTCCTCCAGCACGCCTCCCCGGGGGAACAGGTAGTGGGCCAGGGTGGTCGAGCCGCCGTTCAGCGTGCGGCTCGTGGTGACCATCGCGTCCGGGATGCGTCGCAGGGTGACCACGCCCGCCAGCCGACGATCCAGCTGCATCGCACGTCGCGGGGCGTCACCGGGGCCGGAGACCAGCTCGCCCTCGTCCTCGACGCTCTCACCCCCCGGTCGGACCAGCCCACGGGCGGTCAGGGACCGCAGTGCGGCGGCGGCCGAGGACGTCCGTTCGACGACCTCCTGGTCGAGGTAGGGGCTGCCCAGGGGTTCGAGGGCGGAGGCGCCGTCCAGGCCCATGATCTCCTCATCGGTGAGGATCAGCAGCACGCTCGGCTCGGGCTCCGTGGTCGCGAGCACCTCCATCGCACCGAGCATGTCGCGCTGGGTGATGGTGGGCTCGGCCGAGGGGGACTGGGCGGTGGTGCTCATGCGGGGTCGACTCCCTGGATATCGATGGGCCGGCCGGGCCTCGTGGTGTGCCGGCGAGCGGTCTCAGCTTCTCACGGCCGAGGTCGGTGGAAGCGGGGTGGGACGGTCACCAGGGCAGCGCGTCGGCGAGCCCGTCGACCGCGTCGGAGATGCCGTCGCTGACGGAGTCGATGACATCGCCGGCGGTGTCGGCGACCGCCCCGGCGGTGTCGCCGACGACATCGGTGGTCGCATCCCAGGCGTCCGACGCCGTGGCGGAGATCGCGTCCCAGTTGTCGTAGACCAGCTTGCCGATGTCGGCCAGGGCCGCGCCGCCGGAGATGATCGCCCCGGCCGCGGCGATCGGGCCACCGATGACGGCACCGACGCCGGTCGCGGACATGGCACCTCCCGCGAGCATCAGACCGCCACCGAAGGCACTGGCGCCGCCGGTGACCGCGCTGAAGGTGTCCCCGCTCTGGATGCCCTCGATCAGCTGGCCACCGCCGAAGACGAGGTCCAGCCCCGGCAGGGCCCTGCCGACGAACGGCGCCACGTCGTCGAGGAAGGGCGCCGCTTTCGAGGCCCATCCCGCGGCGTCGTCGACGACGCCGAAGAAGTTCCGGGTGCCGGCACCGGTGGGGACGGGGAATGGGAGCTCCCCGACCAGCTTGCTCATCAGGCCGCTGAACTCGGTGCCCCGATGGAAGACGGCCCCGGTGAGGTCCTGCCCGTAGCTCCACGTCCCGGCGGCGAGCTGGACGATGTCCTCGGCGCCGTCGATGACGTCGGTGGAGCGGTCGATGACCCGCAGGATGTCCCAGACGTCCTTGCCATCGCTGAACGCATTCTGCAGTGCGGTGTACACCTCGAGACCACCGGTGACGCGATCCCACCAGGAGGTCCCGGAATTCGCGCCGCGCTGGGAAGCGCCGCCGCCTTCGACGCCCGCCCGGCGCCAGGTCTCGGCCCGCGTCCATCGACCGACCCCACCGTAGTGATGCGCCGGCGATCCGGCGATGGGGAGAACTCCCCACGGGACAGGAGCCGCTGCTCGGAAGGCGACGCCCGGGGACGTGGCAGACGCGCCGGCAGGCAACGTAGGGTCGTGCCATGGATGGGAAGAAGCGGGACCAGCTGCGAGCCGCCGCCGAGCTGCAGAGATCCCTCCGGAAGACCCACGGGGACGATGCCGAGGCGGTGCTCGCTCAGCACCTCGCAGAGAACTCTTCCCAGAGCCGGGCGGAGACGACATACCGCGAGGCGATGGCCAAGAACCGGGGCCTGCGCTTCCGCGCGGCGGACGCGAACCTGCCGCAGCAGGTGCTCCATCCCGACGAGACCGTGTACGAGGTCGCGGTCGGGGCGCTGCGCTCGGACACCTTCCCGCTGCTGATCGTCACCGACCATCGGGTGCTGCAGGTGATGGACCGCCTGCGCGGCTGGACGGTCCTCCACGAGGCCCCGGCGGCGAGCATCAGGGGAGCCGAGCTCGAGAAGCGCCTGATCTCCGGGCGGCTGCGGGTCCATGTGCGCGACGGCAAGGACATCTCCATGAAGGTCAGCGAGCAGGATCGGACGGAGGAGGTCGCGGCGCTCCTGCGCCATCTGGCCGCGGGAGGCGCGCCGCCGCGCTGAGGCCGTGGACGACCGCCGTGCGGTCGCTCCTGGTCCCACGGGTCCCACGGGCGCGCCCCGCCGCGCGTCGTGCCATGTGAGAGCACAGTGCACTCCGCGGCGCACCTGCGCACGGGCCATCGCCTGCTGGACGGCGGCATCCCCGACGCCGGCCCACGCCTGGGATGAGGGCATGACGAGTGTCCGGGGGATCGATGACAGTCGTCACGGGGCCGCTCACCAGGGAGCTTCTAGTGTCGTGAGGACACCAGGAACCGCAGCCACCGGAGGATCCGAGATGCAGTCATCGTTCGAGAACACAGGGATGTCGCAGGGGAGCAGCCCCGACCCCGAGACCGAGCTGCGTCGCCGCGCCCTGGGGAACCTGCAGGCCCGGCGCGGCCTCGTGGTCCAGCTGGCCGTCTACCTGCTCATCAACGGGATCCTGTTCTGGACCTGGGGGAGCAATGGCTTCGGCTTCCCCTGGCCGCTGTTCGTACTGGTCTTCTGGGGGATCGGCCTGTTCTGGCAGGCATGGTCGCTGTTCGGCCCGGGCGAGAGCGAGGACCGGGTCCGCAAGGAGATGGACCGGCTGCGCGGAGCGCGCTGAGCCGTTGCCCGTCATGGCCCGCCGCCGGGCGGGGCTCATCCTCTGCGCCTCTCACTCCCCGTGCCGGGCGAGCCGCCGCTCGATGAACCGCCGTTCCGCGGTACCCCCCACCAGGTCGAGCGCCCGGTGCCAGGCGGCCGCGGCCTCCTCCGTCCGCCCCAGCTCCTCGCGGAACAGCGCCAGCGCGACGTGGAAGGGATGGTGGCGCCGCAGCCCCGGCTCCTCGGCCAGCTGCTCCAGCAGGGCGAGACCGTCCGCCGGTGTCTGTGCCCGTCCTGCCGCGATGGCACGATTCATCCGCACCACCGGATCGTCCCCGCGGGCGAGCAGCAGATCATAGAGCGCCACGATCTGGGGCCAGTCGGTGTCCTCGAAGCGGGAGGACTCGGCGTGGACCGCGGCGATCGCGGCCTGGATCGTGAAACGGCCGGCGTCCGAGCGAGCAGCGGCGGCCTGCGCCAGCGGGAGCCCCTCGGCGATCAGCTCCTCGTCCCAGCGGGATCGGTCCTGGTCCTCGAGGGGGACGGGGACCCCCTCGGCGTCTTCGCGCGCAGGGGAGCGCGCCTCGGTGAGCAGCATCAGCGCGAGCAGTCCCTGCGCCTCGGCGGAGGGCAGCAGGCGGTGCAGGATCCGGGCCAGCCGGATCGCCTCCGCCGTCAGCTCCCGACGGAGCAGGCTGTCCCCACTGGTCGCCGAGTACCCCGCGGTGAAGATCAGGGAGATCGCGGTCAGCACCAGGGGCAGCCTGCGCTCGCGCTCGCCCGGATCGGCCGGGACCGCCAGCGGGATCCGGGCGGCGGCGATCCGCTTCTTCGCGCGGGTGATCCGTGCCTGCAGGGTGGGGGTCGGCAGCAGCAGCGCCTGGGCGACCTCCGCCGTGCTCAGCGAGCCCACGAAGCGCAGCATCAGCGCGATCCTGTCCGCCGGGGCGATCCCCGGATGGCAGCAGCCCATGAGCATCGCCAGCCGGTCGTCGGGCAGGTCCTCGCCGGAGGGTGCACCCTCATCAGCGGGTGGGGCGAGGGCGGGTCCGTGCTGGAGGTGCAGCTCGGCGAGGCGCCGGGCGTAGGTGGCGTCGCGCCGCACCCGGTCCAGGGCGGAGCGGGTCGCCACGGTGGTGAGCCAGGCCGGCGGGCTGCGCGGCACCCCCTGCGCGGGCCAGGTGCGCAGGGCGGCCTCCATCGCCTCCTGGGCGGCGTCCTCGGCGAGGTCGAGATCGCCGAAGCGGCGCACGAGGGTGGCCAGCAGGCGGCTGTGCTCCTCCCGGTGCACCCGGGACAGCACGTCATCCGTCGGCCGTTCCTCGGGCGTCGCCTCCGGGGTCACCCCGCTCACATCTCCAGCAGCGGCCGGATCTCGATGCGGCCCCCGATCGCGCCCGGGCACTTCGCGGCCCACGCCAGGGCGTCGTCGAGCGAATCGACCTCGATCACGATGGTGCCGCCCACGAACTCCCGGCTCTCCGCGTAGGGCCCGGCGGTGATCACCGGCTCGGCCTCCCGCGAGGCCTTGCTCAGGCTGGTCCCCTCCTCCGGGTCGGTGAGGGCGAAGCCGCCGGCCAGCACCCCCGCTTCCTGGAGCGCCGCGTCGAAGGCGATGAACTCCTCGGGGCCGGGGCCCTCCTCGGTCTCCCCGCAGCGCTCGTCGGCCAGGTTTCCCATCAGCAGCAGGACGTACTTCATGGTGACTCCTCCGGTGGTGCCTCGACCGGGCCGAGCGGCCCGGACACCACTATGACGAATGCGCGGGGGACGGATCGACAGCCGCCGACAATCTTCCGCCCGCCGGCGGCTGTGATCAGGTCCACAGCGTCCGAGGGGTGAAATCAGGCCAATAAAGCAAGTCCCGAGTGGCGAAAACCGCTCAGGGAAGGCTAGCCTCAGTAGAGACCCTGCAGGGCATCCCGCGCGGAGATGCCCGGAGCCTTCCCGAGAGAGCTATTCCATGACGCCCTTCACCCGCCGCCACTTCGGCGCCCTGTCCACCGCCGGCGCCGTCGGTCTCGTCCTGACCGCCTGCGGCGGCTCCTCCGACGCGACCGGCGCCGGAGCGGCCGACGAGGTCGCGGCCGAGGGCACCGTCGAGGTCGAGGACAACAACGGCACCCAGACCGTCGAGATCCCGCCGGCCTCCGTGGTCGCGACCGACAACCGCACCTTCGAGACGCTCGCCGACTGGGGCGTCAGCCTCACCGCCGCCGCGCGTGCGCTGATGCCGACGACCAACCCGCTCAAGGATGACGAGTCGATCATCGACCTTGGCATCCACCGCGAGCCCGACCTCGAGGCCGTGGTCGCCGCCGAGCCCACCCTCATCGTCAACGGACAGCGGTTCGCCCAGTACCACGACGACTTCGTCCGGCTCGCCCCCGAGGCCACGATCCTCGAGCTGGACCCGCGCGAGGGCGAGCCCTTCGCCGACGAGCTCAAGCGCCAGGTGGGCGTGCTGGGCCAGGTCTTCGGCAAGGAGACCGAGGCCGAGCAGCTCGGCACCGACCTCGACGCCGCCATGGAGCGCGTGCGCTCCGCCTATGACGGCGCCTCCACCGTCATGGCCGTCACCACCTCCGGCGGGGACATCGGTTTCATCGCGCCCGGCATGGGCCGCACCCTGGGCTGGGCCTTCGAGGCTCTCGGGCTGGTCCCCGCGCTCGAGATCGAGGGAGCCGGCGACGACCACCAGGGCGATGACATCTCCGTCGAGGCCATCGCCGAGGCGAACCCCGACTGGATCCTGGTCATGGACCGCGATGCGGCGATCTCCGCCGACGACCCGGAGTACACCCCGGCCAACGAGATCCTCGACTCCTCCGAGGCGCTCTCCGGGGTCACGGCGGTCGCGGAGGACAACATCGTGTACATGCCGGCGGACACGTACACCAACGAGTCGATCCAGACCTACACCGAGTTCTTCACCGCCCTCGCCGACGCCCTCGAGGCCAAGGCCTGAGCCACGAACACCGTCGCTGACCTCCGCACGGCGGGCGGGACCCCTCCGGTCCGGCCCGCCGCGCCGTGCGTCTCCGCAGTCCCCGCCGGGCCCGCGCCCGCGGGGGCCGCGGCGGGCGCCTGCTTCCCCCAGGAGATCTGATGCCCAGTCCTTCCCTCGCCACCGGGGCGCCGCCGCTGCGGCGCCGCGGGCGCGAGCGTCTGATCGACGGCAAGCTCGTGCTCGGCATCGTGGTGGTCGCACTGCTGCTGGTCGCCTCCCTGTTCACCGGTGTCTATGACATCTTCGGCGCCGAGGACGGGGCCGAGATGTTCGCGATCACCCGCATCCCGCGCACCGTGGCCCTGGTCCTCTCCGGTGCCGCGATGGCGATGTGCGGGCTGATCATGCAGCTGATGACCCAGAACCGCTTCGTGGAGCCGACCACCACCGGCACCACCGAATGGGCCGGGCTGGGACTGATCCTGGTGATGGTGATGATCCCGGACGCCGGGCTGCTGACCCGGATGACGGTCGCGATCATCTTCTCCTTCGTCGGCACCCTGGTGTTCTTCCTGTTCCTGCGGAAGGTCACCCTGCGCAGCTCCCTCATCGTGCCGATCATCGGCATCATGCTGGGCGCCGTCGTCGGTGCCGTCTCCACCTTCGTGGCGCTCCAGTTCGACGCCCTGCAGAATCTCGGCGTGTGGTTCGCCGGCTCCTTCACCTCGGTGCTGCGAGGCAGCTACGAGGTGCTGTGGATCGTGCTGCTGGTGGGGATCGCCGTGTTCTGGGTCGCCGATCGGCTCACCGTCATCGGTCTGGGCGAGGACGTCGCCACCAACGTCGGCGTGAACTACCAACGGGTGCTGCTGCTGGGCACCGGACTGGTCGCCATCGCCACCGGGGTGGTCACCGTGGTGGTCGGCAACCTGCCGTTCCTGGGGCTCATCGTGCCCAACGTGATCTCGATGATCCGCGGCGACGACCTGCGCTCGAACCTGCCCTGGGTGTGCCTGCTCGGCATCGCGATCGTCACCGTCTGCGACCTCATCGGCCGCATCGTCATCATGCCCTTCGAGGTGCCGGTCTCCCTGATCCTCGGGATCGTCGGCGCCGTCGTGTTCATCACCCTCCTGCTCAGGCAGCGTCGACATGGCTGAGCGCACCCCCGTCCCCCCGTCCGCGGTGCGCCGCCCCGACGCGGCGCACCCCCTCGCCGGCCAGCTCACCGAGCGCCGGCTGGAGGCCGTCGCCGAGGAGTCGATCAGCCCCGGCATCAGCACTGCCCCCGCCGACCTGGTCGAGGATCTCGAGGTCATCGGCGCCCCCCGTCGTACCCGCAGCAGCTCCGGCGCCTTCCCCGATGCCCGCTCCCGCCGGCGCTACCGGCTCGTGCTGGTCCTCCTGATCGTGCTGGCCCTCGGGTTCGGCGCCGGTCTGCTCGCGGTCGACAACCCGATGCCGACGGGCTCGCGCGGCTTCTGGCTGATCGCCGAGATGCGCGCGACCTCGCTGGTGGTGATGGCCGTGGTCGCGTTCTGCCAGGCGGTCGCGACGATCACCTTCATGACCGTCACCGGCAACCGCATCATCACGCCCTCGATCATGGGCTTCGAATCGCTCTACACCGTGATCCAGACCGGGGCCGTGTACCTGCTGGGTGTGGCCGGGGTGGTCGCCCTGCAGGGCACCGGCCAGTTCCTGCTGCAGGTCGCGGTGATGGTGGGGTTCTCGGTGCTGCTGTACGGCTGGCTGCTGCGCGGCCGGTACGCGAACATCCAGGTGATGCTGCTGGTGGGCATCATCATCGGCGGCGGCATGGGTGCGGTCTCCACCTTCATGCAGCGACTGCTCACCCCGAGCGAGTTCGACGTGCTCACCGCGCGACTGTTCGGATCGGTGCAGAACGCCAGCGCCGAGTACCTGCCCTTCGCGATCCCGCTGGTCCTCGGCGCAGGCGTGCTGATCTGGCTGAACGCCCGCCAGCTCAACGTCATCTCGCTCGGTCGGGACGTGTGCATCAACGTCGGCGTCGACCATGGGCGCCAGACCATCTACATGCTCGTGCTGGTCTCGATCCTGATGGCGGTCTCCACCGCCCTCGTCGGCCCCATGACCTTCTTCGGCTTCCTGGTCGCGACGCTGACCTTCCAGCTCGCCGGCACCCATGACCACCGCCTGCTGCTGCCGGTCGGCGTGCTGACCGGCTTCGTGGTCCTGGCCGGCGCGTACTTCGTCATGAACCATCTCTTCGCCGCGCAGGGCGTCGTGTCCATCATCATCGAACTCGTGGGAGGAAGCGTGTTCCTCCTCGTCATCATGCGGAGGGGGCGCCTGTGATCACCATCGACGCCGTGCGGAAGCAGTACTCGGAGACGGTCGCGATCGGCCCGGTCACGGTCGACGTCCCCTCGGGGGGAGTGACCGCCCTGGTGGGCCCCAACGGAGCCGGGAAATCGACCCTGCTGACCATGGTGGGTCGCCTGCTGGGGATCGACGAGGGCGCCATCGAGGTGGCCGGCTACGACATCGCCTCGACGGCCTCGAAGGATCTCGCGAAGATCCTCTCGGTGCTGCGCCAGGAGAACCACTTCATCACCCGCCTCACCGTGCGGCAGCTGGTGGGCTTCGGGCGCTTCCCCTATTCCAAGGGCCGCCTGACCCGGCTGGACGAGCACAAGATCTCCGAGGCCATCGACTTCCTGCACCTCGACGAGCTCGAGGACCGCTACCTCGATCAGCTCTCGGGCGGGCAGCGCCAGCGCGCCTACGTCGCGATGGTGCTGGCCCAGGACACCGAGTACGTGCTGCTGGACGAGCCGCTGAACAACCTCGACATGCGCCACAGCGTGCAGATGATGGGACGGCTGCGTGATGCGGCCCGCGAGCTGGGCCGCACCATCGTGGTGGTCCTGCACGACATCAACTTCGCGGCGCACTATGCGGATCACATCATCGCCATGAAGAACGGCGGGGTGGTCGAGGCCGGTCCGGTCGGCGAGATCATGAACGGCGAGGTGCTCACCCGGGTGTTCGACACCCCGGTGCAGGTCATCGACGGGCCGACAGGGCCGCTCGCGGTCTACTACTGAGCCGCGAGCTCTGCTGCTGAGCCGCGAGGCGGCCCGGCCGGGTCAGGCGGTCTTGGTCGCCGGGTCCGCACCGCCGCGGCCGTCGGGGCGGTCCAGCTGATCGATCGCCGCGACCTCCGCGGCGGTGAGCCGCAGCTCGGCGGCGGCGAGATTCTCCACGATCCGTGAGGGCGTCACGGACTTCGGGATGGTGACGATGCCGTGGGCGAGGTGCCAGGCCAGCACCACCTGGGCGGGGCTCGCGCCATGCGCCTCGGCGATGCCGGTGACCACGGTGTTCTCCAGCAGGTCGGACTTGCCCTGGCCCAGCGGGCCCCAGGCCTCGGTGAGGATCCCGTGCCGCTCGTGGACCTCGCGCAGCTCACGCTGCTGGAAGTAGGGGTGCAGCTCGATCTGGTGGATCGCGGGGACCACGCCGGTGGCCTCGATGATCTCCTCGAGCTGCGCCGTCGGGTGGTTGGAGACGCCGATCGTGCGGACCAGACCGCGCTTCTGCAGCTCGATCAGGGCCTTCCAGGCCTCGACGTACTGACCCTGGCCGGGCACCGCCCAGTGCACCAGGTACAGATCCACGTACTCCAGGCCGAGCCGTGCGAGGGAGGCCTCGCAGGCGGCGATCGCGTCCTCGAAGCGGTGGGCGTCGTTCCACAGCTTGGTGGTGACGAAGAGGTCCTCGCGGGCGATCCCGGAGGCCGTGATCGCACGGCCCACGCCCTCCTCGTTGCCGTAGATCGTCGCGGTGTCGATATGGCGGTAGCCGGCCTCGAGGGCCTGGGCGGTGACGTCGGCGGCGACCTCGTCCGCGACCTTGAAGACGCCGTAGCCGAGCTGGGGGATGGTGCGACCGTCGGAGAACGACAGGTGCGGAACTGCGGATGATGCGGAGGACATGGAGGACCTTCCTGACTGGGGGACACCGCCACCCTAGGCCCGGGACCCGACCGAATGCGATCTCCCCCGGTGCGACGGATGCGGATGGTGACGCGATGTCATAAAATGTGGTCATGAAGACCTCGCGCCCCTCGCGCGGCGGAGCGACGACCCCGGCCGCCCCCTCGACCCCGAGCGATCCCTCCACCGACCCCCGCCGGTGGAAGGCGCTCGGCGTCCTGGCGACCGGTCTCGCCCTGATCGTCATCGATGGCTCGATCGTTGCGGTCTCGCTGCCCACGATTATCGCCGACCTCGGCCTCGACCTCACCGATGCTCAGTGGGTCTCCACCAGCTATGCCGTGGTCCTCTCCGCGCTGCTGCTGGTCAGCGGGCGGGTCGGGGACCGCATCGGACGGCGTCGGCTGTTCCTGGCCGGCGTCGCGCTGTTCGTGGTCGCCTCGGTGCTCGCGGCGCTGGCCGCGGGAGCGGGCTCCCTGATCGGGGCCCGCCTGCTGCAGGGCGTCGGCGGCGCGCTGATCCTGCCCTCCACCCTCTCCACCGTCAACGCGACCTTCCGCGGAGCGGAGCGCGCTGCGGCCTTCGGGGTGTGGGGTGCGGTGATGGCCGGCGCCGCCGCCCTCGGCCCGCTGCTCGGAGGCTGGCTGACCAGCTCGTTCTCCTGGCCGTGGATCTTCCTGGTCAACGTGCCGATCGGGATTCTGGTCCTCGCCGGCACCCTGGCGTGGGTGGGGGAGACCCGGGATGCGCCGCGGGTGACCGGCGGTCGGCGTGATCTCGACGTGCTCGGCACCCTGCTCAGCGCGCTGGCCCTCGGCTCCCTGGTGTTCGCGATCATCGAGGCGACCACGCTGGGCTGGTTCACGGAGCAGGCCCCGCTGGTGCTCGGATCGCACACCCTCCACGGCCCCGGCCCGCTCTCCCCGGTCCCCGTGCTGCTGCTGGTCGGCATCGCCGCGCTGGCGGCCTTCCTGCTGGTCGAGCGGCGCCGCGCGGCGGCCGGTCGCGAGGTGCTGCTGGACCTGACGCTGTTCCGGCTGCCCGCCTTCGCCTGGGGCAACATCACTGCCGGCACCGTCGCCGTCGGGGAGTTCGCACTGCTGTTCGTGCTGCCCCTGTACCTGGTGAACGTCCTGGCCCTGGGCACGCTCCAGGCGGGTCTGGTGCTCGCCGCGATGGCCGGGGGTGCCTTCCTCTCCGGCACCGCCGCCCGGCACCTGGCCGGGGCGATCGGTGCCCCGGGCACGGTGCTGGTGGGGCTCGGTCTGGAGGTGCTCGGGGTCGGCGTGCTCGCCGCGCTCCTCGGCCCGGACACCCCCCTGGCCCTGCTCGTGGCGGTCCTCGTCGTCTACGGACTGGGTCTCGGCCTCGCCTCCGCACAGCTGACCTCCACCGTGCTCGCCCCCGTGCCGCAGGAGCAGTCGGGGCAGGGCTCGGCCACCCAGTCCACGGTCCGCCAGCTGGGCACGGCTCTGGGCACCGCCATCTCCGGGGCCATGCTCGCCGCCGGGCTCGCGGCCCGCAGCGACACCCTCACCGGGGAGGCGGCCCGGTACGGACCGGCGCTGACCGACTCTGCCGGCTCGATCCTCCCGCAGCTGCGAGCCCAGCATGCGGCCCCGGGCACCCTCGACCAGCTCGGCACCGTCTTCGCCGACGGCGCCCGCCTGGCCATGGTGGGCTCCGCCGGGTTCCTGCTGCTGGGGCTGCTCGGCGCGCTCGCGGTGTGGCGGGCGGCTCGGCGCTGAGCAGGTGGCCCGCCGGATCGGTGACCGGACCGGGAGCGACGGCCCCTACGATTGCCGCATGACAGTGCCGAGCCCGGAGCGTGCGAGGTGACGCCGACGCGCGAGGGCCACCTGGTGCCGCTGCGCCGTCCCGTCCCGCAGGAGCCGCCCGCCTACGACCACGTGCGCGGACGCACCGCGCCGGGGCCGCGGTTCGAGCTCTACTCCCTGCTGGACACCCTGTTCATCGCCGCAGGCGTGGTGGTCTCGATCTGGCTCGCCCTGCTGTACCTGGTCGAGGGGTTCTCGCTCACCCCGATCCGGCTGCTGTACCTGCTGGGCTTCTGGGTGCTGCTGACCTACATCACCCTGCCGCGCCTGCACCAGCTGATGACGTGGATCTACCTGCCGGACTACTTCTTCGGTCGCACCCGCACCACCGAGGGCGTGCTCTCGGACCCGATCAACCTCGCCTTCGACGGCTCCGAACGCGATCTGCACGTCACGATGCGCCGGGCCGGCTGGGTGCTCGCGGAGGAGCGGACCCTCGCCTCGGCGTGGGCGATGGTGCGCTCGACCCTGCTGCGCCGCTCCTACCCGGCGGCACCCGTCTCGAACCTCTACCTGATGGGCCGCCGCCACGACTTCACCTACCAGCAGGAGGTCGGGGGCACGACCACCAAGCGCCACCATGTGCGGTTCTGGCGGGTGCCGCCCGATTTCGTGCTGCCGGGCGGGTATCGGGCGGACTGGCTGGCCGCGGGGACCTACGACCGCGCCGTCGGCTTCTCCTTCTTCACCCTGCAGATCACCCATCGGATCGACGAGAACATCGACGCCGAGCGCGACTTCGTGATCGACACCGTCCGTTTCGTCGATCCGCAGATCGAGGCGGAGGTGATCAGGGAGTTCTCCACCTCCTATCACCATCGCAACGGCCAGGGCGACCGCATCCGCACCGACGGCGATCTGCCGGTGCTCGATGTGGCCGGGGCGAGCTCCCGCTCCGACGGCGCCACTGCGCTGATGCTCCCCCGGCACCGGCCGACGGGGACCTCGGTGATGAAGTCCCGTGCCCGGGCGACGCTGGCGGCCGCCCGGCGCAGCCGCACCCCGGCCTCGCCCGCCGACCTCGCCGAGGAGCTGACCGTCCAGTGGCAGGACACGGTCGACGACGTCCACCAGCTCATCGCGCGCGCCGCGGACCACCACCTGCCGCCGCCCACGGTGGTCTTCACCGGGGTGCTGGTGATGGTGCAGGCCGCCCTGGTGATCGCGCAGTGGAGCGCCCGGCTGCTCGGGGTGGACCTCGCGGCCCTGAACCCGGACGCCGCGCTGGTGCTCTCGACCGGCGACGGGATGCTCGGGGCGACGGCCTTCGCGGTGGCGCTGCTCCTGCTGCAGGTCGGGGTGCTGCGCCGCAGCCGGTGGTCGCGGATCGCCCTGATGGCGCTGTTCACCATCGACGCCTTCGCCGCGCTCGCACTCGCCACCTCCATGTCCGGCGACGTCGCGCATTCGCTGCTGGTGGGCGCGGGAGCCTCCGCGCTCGGCGTGATGGCGATCAGCTCCGACGCCTCCCGCCAATGGGTGCAGACCCTGCGACTGGACCTCCGCAGCGCCGAGGCCGCCGCGGAGCCGACGTCGACGCCGGTCCCGAGCGCGCACCCGACGAGCAGGACATGACGTCCCGCCCGTCTCTGTGAGGGGGGTCACCGGGGGTAGAGTGCCCTCACCGTCGCGCCGAGTTCTCGCGCCGGTGGCCCGGCCAGCGGCCTCGTCGCCGCCGCCGGCGCGTTCCCGCCCCTTCTCTGGGAGGACCCCATGAGCGACTCACCCGCTCCAGCATCCGCCGCTGCCGACCCGGGGGCCTCGGGCGATGACCAGCCGGCGCTGAAGCAGGCGATCACCCCCAAGCTGCTGCTGCTGTTCATCGTCGGCGACATCCTGGGCACCGGCGTCTACTCGCTGACCGGCAAGGTCGCCGGCGAGGTCGGCGGTGCGGGCTGGATCCCGATCATCGTCGCCTTCGCCATCGCGATGGTGTCCGCGCTCTCGTACGTCGAGATGGTCACCAAGTACCCGCAGGCCGCCGGGGCCGCCCTGTACGTGCACAAGGCCTTCGGCATCCACTTCCTGACCTTCATGGTCACCTTCGCGGTGCTCTCCTCGGGTATCACCTCGGCCTCGACCAGCGCGATCTTCCTCTCCGAGAACGTGCTCAAGGCCTTCGCCCTGGAGGAGTCGCTGGGCGGTGCCGCTCAGCCGGTCGCCACCGGTATCGCGCTCGCGTTCCTGCTGCTGGTGGCGCTGATCAACCTGCGCGGCGTCGCCGAATCCGTCACCGCGAACGTGGTGCTCACGTTCATCGAGCTGACGGGCCTCTCGCTGGTGATCGTGGTCGGCTTCTACGCTCTCGGGCGCGGCCAGGCGGACCTCTCGCGCGTGATCCTCTTCGAGACCCAGGACGACAAGAGCTTCTTCATCGCCGTCATCGGCGGGACCGCGCTCGCGTTCTTCTCGATGGTCGGCTTCGAGGACTCCGTGAACATGGCCGAGGAGACGGTGGACCCGGTCAAGAACTTCCCCCGCGCCCTCATCGGCGGCCTGTCGATCACCGGCGTGATCTACGTGCTGATCTCGGTGCTCGCGGTCGCAGTGGTGCCGATCGGGCAGCTCACCGAGTCCACCACCCCGCTGCTCGAGGTGGTCAAGGTGGGCGCGCCGGCCATCCCCATCGACACCATCTTCGCGTTCATCTCGATCTTCGCGGTGGCCAACACCGTGCTCATCAACATGATGATGGCCTCGCGCCTGCTGTACGGCATGGCCAAGCAGGGCGTGCTGCCCGGCTTCCTCAAGGGCGTCCTGCGCGGCCGCCGCACCCCGTGGTCCGGCATCGTCTTCTCGACGGCTCTTGCCTTCGCGCTCGTGCTCTCGGTGCGCTACGTGCTCGCCGAGGAGACGATCGCCGCGCTCGGAGGCACCACCGCACTGCTGCTGCTGGCGGTGTTCGGATTGGTGAACGTCTCCGTGCTGGTGCTGCGCAAGGACACCGTCGATGTGCGGCACTTCCGCACCCCGACGGTGCTGCCGGTGATCGGTGCGATCACGTCCTTCGCCCTGATCACCCCGATCGCGCAGCCGCTGCAGAACTACGTGATCGCCGGCGGTCTGCTCGGGATCGGCCTGCTGCTGTTCGTCGTCACCTGGTTCTACAACAGTGCGGTGCGGGCCCGGCGCACCCGCTTCCGTCACCCCGACGATCTCGGCTGACCCGGCGACCCGGGCGCCCGCCCCACCGTCCAGCCCCCGAGGGAGAGATCATGACCACCGTTCTGCTGGCCTACGTCCCCAGCGCCACCAGCGAGGCCGCCTTCGACTTCGCCGTGCAGGAGGCGCATCGCCGAGGCAGCTCCCTGCTCGTCCTCGCCTCCGAGCGGGCACCCGATCCGCGCAAGGTGCGCGAGGTCGCCGACCAGCGACCGCTCCAGGAGCGCCTGGCGGAGACCGGTCTCGAGTTCGAGCTGCGCACCGTGCCCGGACGCGATGATCCTGCGGACGACATCCTCGATGCCGTCGAGCAGGACGACGTGGGCCTCGTGGTGCTCGGGATCCGCCGGCGCACCCCGATCGGGAAGATCCTGCTGGGGTCCACCTCGCAGCGGGTCGCGATCGAGTCCCCGGTGCCGGTGGTGCTGGTCAAGCCCGCGGGTTTCGTGCCGCCGGCGCGGTGACGTCCACCACGTGGAGCCGGCGCCGAGCGGTCCGTGACGGGCCGAGGAGGCTTGTTCCACTCGCGCGTGCGCGCGAGTCCCCCCCGCCGCGCAGGGGCGGGCCTGAGTTGGGAGGGCCGGGAGAACTCGCTAGAATCCCCGGCATGACCCGCCGCGACGCCCCCGACCGCCTCGGGCCGGGGTGCTGACGGTGTCAGTGCTGTGGACCCTGCTGATCCTGGTCGCGACCGTCGCGCTCACCCCGGTCCTGGACCGGGCCCTCGGCCGCTCCGCCTGCTGGGTCCTCGCCGGGCTGTACCTCGTGGCCACGGCGGCGCTGGTCCCCGCGGCAGCCGCCGTCCTCGGCGGGACCCGCGATGACTCGCTGACCACGTTCTCGGTCCCCTGGGCCGGGCAGTGGGGCATCGACGTCGCGCTCAAGGCGGACGGCATCGGCATCGTCTTCGCGATGATCGCCCTGGTCATCGGTGCGGTGGTGCTCGCGTACTCGGCCCGCTATCTCGACCCGGGACGTCAGCTCAGCTTCTCGCTGGTGATGGCGGTGTTCACGCTGTCGATGGTGGTGCTGGTCCTGGCCGACGATCTGGTGCTGCTGTTCGTGGCCTGGGAACTCACCTCGATCGCCTCCTTCCTGCTGATCGCCCGCTCCGGCCGCGGGGGGCAGGCGGCCTCGATGCGCACGCTGCTGATCACCTTCCTCGGCGGTCTCGCGCTGCTGGCCGCGGTCGCGCTGATGGTGCTGCGCCTGGGCACCTCCTCGGTGAGCGAGGCGCTCGCCGCCGACGTCTGGACGACGGACCCCGCCTTCACCACCCTGATCGCGGTGCTGGTCGCCCTCGCGGCCTGCACGAAATCCGCGCAGTTCCCCTTCCACGTGTGGCTGCCGGACGCCATGGCCGCGGCGACCCCGGTCTCCGCCTACCTCCACGCCGCCGCCGTCGTGAAGGCGGGGATCTTCCTGCTGCTGCGCTTCAGCCCGGCGTTCCACGACGTGCTCGCCTGGAACGTCCTGCTGATCACCGCCGGGCTCGTCACCGCCTTCGTCGGCGGAGTCCTGGCCCTGCAGCAGCCCGATCTCAAGAAGCTCATGGCCTATTCGACGGTCAGCCAGCTGGGCCTGATCGTCACCCTGATCGGGGTGGGCACCGAGGTCGCGATCCTGGCGGCGGTGCTGCACACCATCGCCCACGCCCTGTTCAAGTCCGGGCTGTTCATGATGGTCGGGGTGATCGACCACGCCGTCCACACCCGGGAGCTGCGCCGGATGCCGGCCCTGGCCCGCGCCCTGCCGGGCTCCTTCGTGGTCACCCTGCTGGGCTGCATGTCCATGGCGGGGCTGCCGCCGATGCTCGGCTTCGCCTCCAAGGAGTCGCTGCTGACCGGTGCCCTGTCCGTCGAGGGCGGCGCCTGGGCGGGCTGGGTGGTCGCCCTCGGCATCGCCGGTGCCAGCGTCCTGACCTTCGCCTACTGCGCGAAGATCGTGCTGGGCGCCTTCATCGACGGTCGTGACGAGGAGGCGCTGGCGCGGGAGGACGCCGCCGCGGACGGTGCTGGCGCCGCGGCGGCGGGCGCAGAGCCGGCGGGCACCGCACCGGGCGGCACCGACCCGGGCGGTATCGATGCGACGGGCGCGACCGTCCGCGCCGCCGATGCGCACCGCCCCGGGGCGCTGCTGCTGTGGCCGGCGGCGCTGCCGATCCTGGCGGGCCTGCCCCTGGCACTCTTCGTCGGCGTGCTGGACACCCCGGTCGGCCGGGCGGTGGAGGCGGCCCTCGGCGGGGAGCGCCATCCCCACCTCGCGCTGTGGCACGGCCTCACCCCGGAGCTGGGCATCACGGTGGCCGTGATCGTGGCCGGCACCCTGATCGCCCTGGGCCGGCGCCGCCTGCTGCCCCTGCTCGAGGCCCACCCCTTCCCGATCGACGGGGCCCGCGCCCTGACCGCGGTGGACGCGCTGGCCGAACGCCTCGCCCGGGTGCTGGTGCGACCGATCGCCTCGGACGAGCCGATGCGCCACCTGGGCGCGGTCCTGGTGTCCTTCGCGGCCCTCGTCCTCGGCGCCCTGGTGGTGCTGGGGGGCGGACTGCCGCCGCTGACCGAGGGCATGAACCAGCCGCTCGACGTCGTGCTGCTGGTGCTGATGACCGCTGCCGTGATCACCCTGTGCACGCGCCGGGACCGGCTCGGCGCCGCCGTGACGCTCTCCGCGATCGGCATCCTCGCCACGGTGCAGATCCTGGTGCTGGGCGCTCCGGACGTCGCCCTGACCCAGCTGCTGGTAGAAGCGCTGACGATCATCATCATCATGCTCGTGCTGCAGCGGCTGCCGCGGGGCTTCCTCGCCACCGCACGGCCCCGGCGGCGCGGCGCCCTCGTGGTCGCCGTGCTGATGGGCCTCGCCAGCGGCGCCGGGATGTTCCTGTTCATGGGCCGGCGCGGCCGCAGCGACGTCGCGGAGTACTACATCGCGCACGCCGAGGAGATCACCGGCGGGCACAACATCGTCAACGTGATCCTGGTGGAGTTCCGTGCCCTGGACACCCTCGGCGAGCTGTCCGTGCTGGGGATGGCCGGGGTCGCGATCGTCGCGCTGATCTCCAGCGTGCGCCACCGGTTCATCGACCCCGCGGACGCCTCGGACATCGTGGACGCCGAGGAGGCGGCCGAGGAGGCGCACACCCCGGCCCTGCGCGAGGAGGGGACCTCGGCGCACCGCGCGATCCGCTCCGCCTGGGGCAATGCGGCGGCCCTGCAGCTCATGGTGCGGGTCACCGCCCCGATCCTCGTGATCATCTCGGCCGTGCTGTTCCTGCGCGGGCACAACGCCCCGGGAGGCGGTTTCATCGCCGCGCTGGTCGGTGCCGCGATCGTGGCCCTGCTGTATCTGTCCACCTCGCAGGACCGACAGATCGGCCCGCCGCGGCTGCCGCTGACCCTCATCGGCGGAGGCGTCGCCACCGCGCTCGGCGCCGGGTTCCTGGGCTTCCTGCGCAGCGGCTTCCTCGAGCCGCTGCACGGCGAGGTGCTCGGCGTGGCGCTCACCTCCGCGATGATCTTCGACCTCGGCGTCTACCTGGCCGTGCTGGGCCTGGTGATGATCGCCGTGAACCTGCTGGGGGTCAGCGCGACCGACGACACGCCGCCCGGGGAGGGCACCCGTGAGCGCACCGACGAGACGGTCGAGGGCGAGCTCCCCGGACCGCTGGAGACCACCCGCGGGGAACCCGCCCCCCGCCGCCGCCGGGTCGGGGTGGCCACCGCGCACCTCGACTCCGGCATCGAGCCGAAGGAGGCGGGCCGCCGATGATCCTCAGCCTGACCGTGGCCGTCCTCGTGACCGGCGGTGTCTACCTCCTGCTCCAGCGCAACATGGTGCGCGCCGTCTTCGGCATCACGCTGCTCAGCCATGCGGCGAACTTCGTGCTGCTGGCGGCCGGAGTCCCCGGATGGCGCGCCGAACCGCTCACCGATGTCTCGGCGCGCGCCGAGATGGCGGACCCGCTGCCGCAGGCCTTCGTCCTGACGGCCATCGTCATCACCATGGCGGTCACCATCTTCATGCTGACCCTGGCCGTCATCGGGCGAGACGACGACATGTCCCAGCACCCGAGGACCGGGGAGCCCCGAGACCAATGATCCCTGTCGTCGATCCCGCACTGCTGCCGCTGTTCGTCGTGGTCCCCCTGCTGGGGGCCGCGCTGCTGGTGCTCGTCCGGCGGGCCGTGGTCGAGCACGTGCTGCTGCTCGGGGTCCCCGTGCTGCTCGGGGGCGCAGCCCTGTGGCTGCTGCTGTTCCACCGGTCGGTGCCGGTGATCTCCCATGCGGTGGGAGGGTTCTCCGACGTCCTGGCGATCCCCTTCGTCTCCGACTCGGCCAGTGCGGTGATGCTGCTGGTCACGGCCCTGTCCACGCTTGCGGCGAGCGTGTTCCTGCTGCTGACGGGCGAGTCCCGCTTCCGCTTCGTGCCCCCGCTGGTGCTGCTGCTGACCGCCGGCGTCAACGGCGCCCTGCTCACCGGCGACCTGTTCAACCTGTTCGTGTGGGTCGAGGTCATGCTGATGCCCTCCTACGCGCTGATCGCGGTGACCGGCAGCTGGCGCCGGCTCGGCATCGGCCGGCTGTTCGTCCTGGTCAATCTGCTCACCTCGACGATCCTCGTGATCGGTGTGGGCTTCGTGTACGGGACCGCGGGCACCGTGAACCTCGCCGAGCTGGCCGGGGCGGGCAGCGAGGATCCCCGGACCGCGGCCGCGCTCGCCGTGGTGCTGCTGGCCCTCGCGGTCAAGGGCGGCATGGTGCCGGTGCACTCCTGGCTGCCGCGCGCCTACCCGGCGACCTCGGCCGGGATCATGGGCCTGTTCTCCGCCCTGCACACCAAGGTGGCGCTGTACGCGATGTTCCGCATCGTCTCGGTGACCTTCTCCGAGGGCATGCCGTTCCTCGCGGTGTTCGCGGTGCTGGTGATCGCGACCATCCTCCTCGGTGCGTTCTCCACCGCCGCCTCCTCCCGCCTGCGCACCGCGATGGGGCACCAGATGGTGGCCGGCGTCGGCCACATCCTGCTGGGGCTGGTGCTGCTGACCCAGCTCTCGCTCACGGCGGGTCTGCTCTACCTGGTCCACCATGTGGTGACGATGTCGGCCCTGCTGCTGACCACGGGCGCGATCGAGCACACCTACGGATCCGGCCGCCTCGAGCACCTCTCCGGGCTGGCCCGGCGCGATCCGTGGGTCATCGCGATCCTCGCCCTGGGCCTGTTCAGCCTCGTGGGGCTGCCGCCGACGTCCGGCCTGTGGGGCAAGATCGGGCTGCTCGGAGCCTCCGCCGAGCAGATCCCGACCGGCGACGTCGTCCTCGGCTGGGCCGCGATCATCGCGGTGCTGGCCGCGTCCGTGGGATCCCTGCTGGGACTGCAGCGGCTGTGGCGCGGGGTCGCCTGGGGCGAGGACATGACCACCTACCGGCCCGATGACGCACGGACCGGACGCGGCGCCGAGGTGACGCTGCCGGCGGAGGTGCGGGTACCGTGGCGGCTCGCGCTGCCGGGCGCGTCGATGATGGCGCTGTCGCTGGCGATGTTCCTGGGCATCGGACTGGTGCTGCCGTTCTTCGACGCCGCCGCGGCCGGGCTGCTCGACGTCGACGCCTATGTGGAAGCGGTGAAGGGCTGATGCAGCGCCTGTGGTACTCGATCAGCTACGTGCTGTGGATGCTCGGGGAGATCATCAAGGGATCCCTCGACGTCGCCCGCGGCGTCTACAGCCGCCGCACCCTCAGCTCGCCCGCGATCGTGGAGTACCCGCTGCGGGGCACGACCGACGTCGAGATCGTCGCCATGGCCTCCTCGATCACGATCACCCCCGGCACCCTCGTGGTCGGCACCGCCCACGGCACCCTGGAGGAAGGGCCCAGCCTGTTCGTGCACGCGCTGTTCGCCGAGTCCCGTGAGCAGGTCGTCGCCGACCTCACCGAGATGGAGAACCGACTGCTGCGCGCCACGCGAGGGCCGAAGGGGGCGGACGCGGCCCGCCGGCCGCCCCGCAGCGGAGTCGTCGACGTGCGCTACGTCGACGGTCGCAGGGCCCGTCACGTCCGGGAGGACGACGGACGAGATGCGCGCAGGTCACCCGGGCCGCCGCGCCCCGCAGAGCCGGAGGAGGAGCGATGAGCGTCGTGCTGTGGATGACCGTCGTGCTGCTGGCGGCGACGATCCTGGTGGGCTTGTTCCGGATCGCGACCGCGCCCGATCCGGCCAGTCGCGCGGTCGTCGGCGACCTCGTCTTCTTCTCCGCCATCGGGGTGATCGTCCTGGTGGGTCTGTTCAAGGAGTCGGCGGCCGCGGTGGACGCGGCGCTGATCGCCTCGGTGCTCGGGATCCTCGCCACCGTGGCGCTCGCTCGGATCCTCACCAGGGGGCGTCGATGATGGCCGTGCTCGACGTCGCGCTGACGGTGCTGATCTCCGTGCTCCTGCTCGGGGGCGGGTTCTGGATGCTCACCGCGGCCCTGTCGATGTTCCATGCCCGGGACGCGCTGTCCCGGATCAATGTGCTCTCCCCGGCGACGGGCCTGGGCCTGCCGATGATCGTGGTCGGTGCGTTCCTGCAGCACGCCCGCACCGACGGGTTCGCACTCGATCTGCTGCTGAAGACGGCCATCACCGTCGTCGCGCTGGTCATCGTCTCGTCGGTGGCCTCGAACGTCCTCTCCCGCGCCGCGTACTCCTCGGGGAACCCGGTCGATCCGCGGACCGCCCCGCAGGACCTCGGGCGGGCACCGGGCGAGGGGGAGCAGACGCCCCACAGCGAGGACCGCTGACGGCCTGATGACCGAGCCCCCGGCGGCGGGGCGGTCCTGGTGCGCCCGCGCCGCGCCGTGCCGGGTTCGGCTCTCGGGGTCCGCGACCCGCGGAGCGCCCCCAGTGCATACCCTGTCCCCATGGTGACGACACTGCCGTACGGTTCCTGGCCCTCGCCCCTGACCGCCGAGCTGCTCGCGACGGGCGGCATCCGGCTCGGTGCCCCGCGCCCGGTCGGTCAGGCCGTGTGGTGGACGGAGGGCATCTCCACCGAGGGGGGACGCCAGGCGATCCTCCGCACCGCCGGTCCGGTCGCCGTGCCGGGAGCCGGTGGCGATGCGGCCGACGGTGCGGACGCCGCCGAACCGGTCACCGTGCTGCCCGCCCCCTACAACGCCCGTTCCCGCGTGCACGAGTACGGCGGAGCCAGCTGGATGGTCGTGCCCGGGACCGCGGACGAGGCGACCGGTCGGCCACCGCTGGTCGTCTTCGTGAACTTCGAGGACCAGCGCGTCTTCGCCCTGCGCGAGGGGGAGCAGCCGCTCCCACTGACTCCCATCGGCCGCGAGGTCGAGGCCGCGCACGGCCCCTCCCTGCGCTGGGCCGACCCCACCCCGGTCACCCTCGCCGACGGCACCGCCGAGGTGTGGTGGATCTGCGAGGACCACACCGGCGGCGAGGACGGGCCCCGCACCGGGGCCGACGGCGCACCGCATATCGAGCGGTACGTGGCCGCGGTGCCGCTGGACGGCTCGGCCGCCGAGGATCCCGCCGCCCTGCGCCGGGTCACCCCCTCGGCCCGCTTCGTCGCGCACCCGCGGCTCAGCCCCGATGGCACGCAGGTGGCCTGGCTCAGCTGGGAGCACCCGCAGATGCCCTGGGACAGCACGCAGCTGCACGTCGCGCCGCTGATGAGCGGCAGCGTCGGGCAGGGCGAGATCATCGCCGGCGGCGAGGACGAGTCGGTGCTGCAGCCCGAATGGCTCGACGACCAGCGCCTCATGTTCGTCTCCGACGCCTCCGGCTGGTGGAATCCCTGGGTCTGGTCGGCCGGCGGGGGTGCGCACCAGGTCCTCGCGCTGGACCAGGAGTTCGCCGCCCCGATGTGGGCGCTGGGCAGCAGCTGGTACCAGGTGCTGGATCCCGACCGGGCGCTGGTGCAGCACGGCCGTGCCGCGACCTCGCTGTCCCTGCTGCGGATCAGCACCGGGCAGCTCGCTCCGCTGGACTGCCCGCTCACGGACATCAGCGCCGCCCACCGGCGCGAGGACGGTCTGCTGGTGCTCGCCGGCGCCTCGCCCACGCAGTTCGCGGCGATCCATCTCGCGCGTCTCGACCTCGGGGATGACGCGGTGCCGGCGGTCGGTGCGGACGATGCGTCGGCCGCCGCCCCCGGAGCCGATGCCGCCACCGTCCCGTCGGCCCCGACGCTGTCACCGCTGACCCTGCTGCGCTCCTCGCGCAGCGACGCCCCGGATCCGGGGCTGCTGCCCGAGGGCGAGAGCATCGAGGTGCCGCTGCCGGACGGCGGCGTCGTCCACGCGATCGTGCACCGTCCCCGCCAGCAGGGTCTCGCGGGCCGGGAGGGGGAACTGCCGCCGTTCATCGCGCAGGTCCACGGCGGACCCACCGCCCATGTCTCGCCCGTGCTCTCGCTGCCGGTCGCCTACTACACCTCCCGCGGCCTCGGCGTGGTGGTGGTGAACTACGGCGGCTCCTCCGGCTACGGCCGCGCCTACCGCAACCGTCTGCGCGGGCAGTGGGGCGTGGTCGACGTGCAGGACACCGTCGCTGTGATGGAGCACCTGGTCGCCGAGGGCATCGCGGACGGGAACCGGCTCGCGATCGAGGGCGGCAGCGCCGGCGGCTGGACCACGCTCGCCTGCCTGACCCGCACCGACACCTTCGCCGCGGGCGTCTCCAGCTTCGGGGTCGCCGAGCTCGAGACGTTCCGCAGCGACACCCACGATTTCGAGTCCCGCTACCTCGACGGCCTGGTGGGCCCCTACCCCCAGCGGCGCGACCTGTATGTCGAGCGCGCCCCGCTCAGCCATGTCGACGAGCTCGAGGTCCCGGTGCTGCTGCTCCAGGGCGACGAGGACCGGATCGTCCCGCCCAGCCAGTCCGAGCTGTTCCGCGACGCGCTCGCCGCCAAGGGCATCCCGCACGCCTACCTGCTGTTCGAGGGGGAGCAGCACGGCTTCCGCAAGGCGGAGAGCATCATCCGGGCCGCCGAGGCCTCGCTGTCGTTCTACGGGCAGGTGCTGGGCTTCAGCCCGGCGTGCGTCCCGGTGCTCGAGCTGCAGCGGGACTGAACCATGGTGATCCGGGGGACGCACCGGATCGGGGAGGGGAGACGATGACGAGCACGATGAGGCAGGTGCCTGCCCAGAGGCAGCCGTTGCGGCCCGCGATCGCGCTGGCGATCATCTCGCTGCTGACGGTCCTGATGGCGGTGGTGGGCATCGCGCTGGTGACCGTCCTGGCCGAGATCGGGTTCTTCGAGGACGCGGAGTGGGGCCGGGAGCTGCTGGATGGTCAGGACTTCGTGGTCCGGCTCATCGTGGTGATGCTCCTGAGCTTCGCGGTCATCGCGGTCACCCTCGGCCTGAAGCTGGCCGCCGCGATCCTCGGGATCATCGTGGTGATCAAGGGCGACGGGAAGCTGCGGATCGGCGCGAGCCTGCTGCTGGCCGTGGCGCTGACGGGACTGTTCTTCTCGTTCTCCGTGGACGGTTCGATGCTCTCCGGCACCTTCGACAGCGTCCTCTCCGTCCTGGCGACCCTGGCCCAGCTGGTCCAGTGGGGCGTGTCCGTGGCCGGCATCGTGATCCTGGGGCTGGGTATCCGTGAGGTGCGCCGGGCGCGGGCGGGGTACGCGCTCGATCAGCGCTGACGCTCCCCGCTGTGACGCTTGCCACTGCGGGCCGTCCTGATGAGATTGGTCGGCGGTGTGCCGGCAGTCCCCGTCCCGGGCCCGGCCGGGCGCCGCCGGACGCGAAGGAGCCCCATGGACCACCGCATGTCCCGTCGGACCGGACTGACCGCCGGCGCTCTCGCCGCCGCGGGCGTCGTCGGCCTCCCCGCCGCTGATGCGAAGGGAGGCTCGGGAGGGCATGAGGACGATCCGGCCCCGGACCGGAGCCGAGGCGAGCCCCACCGCCACCCCTGGGATCGCAAGGGCTCGGGGAAGACCCTGCGGGACGCGCGCCCGGGCGCCGTCGGCCTCGACGCCGAGGTGCTGGAGCAGCTGCCGGGCATCATCCGCGACGGCCTCGAGCACGATCCGCCCCGCTTCGCGGGAGCGTCCCTGCTGGTCGCCTCCCGGGCGGGGATCGCCTATGAGCACGCCGACGGGTACGCGCTGCGGTGGCAGGACGCCACCACCGAGCTGCCGGAGGGGGAGAGGATCCCCGCCAGCAGCGAGACGATCTACGACCTCGCCTCGATCTCGAAGATCTTCACCGCGACCGCCGTGATGCAGCACCTCGAGCAGGGGCTGCTGGGACTCGAGGACCGGGTCGCCGACCATCTGCCGCGATTCGCCGAGAACGGGAAGAGCGAGGTCACCGTCCAGCAGCTGCTCACCCACGTCAGCGGTCTGCCGGCCTGGATCGATCTCTACTCCGCGCGTCCGGACGTCCCCTCCCGGATCGAGGCGGTGCTCACCGCGCCCCTGCGGACCTCGCCCGGCTCGATGTACACCTACAGCGACCTGGGACTGATCACGCTGGGCCTGATCGTCGAGAAGCTCTCCGGGACAGGGCTGGACGACTACGTGCGCGAGCACATCACCGCCCCGCTGGGGATGACCGAGACGATGTACAACCCGCCCGCGGAGCTGAGGGACCGGATCGCCGCGACCGAGCACCTGGACCACCACGGGTACCTTGTGCACGGCCATGTCCACGACGAGAACGCGTACTCGCTCGGCGGGGTCGCCGGGCATGCGGGGGTGTTCTCCACGGCCCGGGACCTGGCGGTCCTCGCCCAGATGTTCCTGGGCGGCGGCCGCTACGGCGAGGCGCGGATCCTTCAGGCCGGCACCGTGCAGGGCATGTTCACCGACCGCATCGCCGAGGTGACCGGGGTGGGCGGCGCTCGTCGCGGCCTGGGTCCGGAGCTCGCGGCCTGGTACTACCACGCCGGTCTGACCAGCCCCTACAGCGGGGTGCACACCGGTTTCACCGGCACCTCACTGGTGATCGACCCGCTCACCGACACCATCGTCATCCTGCTGACCAACTCCGTGCACCCCACCCGGGAGTGGTCCAGCACCTCCGTCACCCGCCGCGAGGTCTCCACCTGCGTCGCCCACGCTCTCGGGGTGGTCCCGGAGAAGATCCGCGGGGGCTGGCATGCGGGCGATGCGGATGCGAGCAGTGCGACGCTGAGCCTCGCGGTGGATCTCGAGTCGAGCGCCGCAGAACTGCGCGTGGACCTGTTCGCCCACCTCGAGACCGCCTACGACATCCTCACCGTCGAGGCCTCAGCGGACCAGGGAGGGACCTGGCTGCCGCTCCCCGGCCGCCTCGAGGCGACGCACGAGGAGTCGGTCGAGGTGCCGGACGGGCAGATCACCGGCTGGGGACGCCGCGCGGCGTGGGACACCACGTTCACGCTCACCGACGGCGGCACGCCGCTGGTCGGCGAGGTGCAGATCCGCCTGCGCCTGAGAACGGACCGTTCCACGCGCGGGCTCGGTGCCTGGGTGGGGCGGCTGCGCGTGCTCGATGCGGGCCACGAGCTGTTCGACTCGGACCGTTCCGATGACCGTCGGGAGATCCTCGCCGAGGGCTGGGTGCGCGGCGACTGAGAGCCGGCTCAGCCCCGCTCGGCCAGCAGCGCCCCGATGTCGTCGGCGAGGTCCGCCGGCTCGGTGGCCGGCGCGTACCGGCGCTGCACCGTGCCGTCGGGGCCGAGCAGGAACTTCGCGAAGTTCCACTCGATGTCGCCGGCCGGGACCTGATCGCCGTGCGCGCCGGTGAGCCACTGGAACAGCGGGTGGGCGTCCTGGCCGTTGACCTCCACCTTCGAGAACATCGAGAAGGTGACGCCGTAGTTCACCTGGCAGAACTCGGAGATCTCCGCCTCGGTGCCGGGCTCCTGGTGCATGAACTGGTCGCAGGGGAAGCCGAGCACCGTCAGCCCCTGGTCGCCGAAGCGCTCGTGCAGCGTCTGCAGGCCCGCGTACTGCGGCGTGAGCCCGCACTTGCTGGCGGTGTTGACCACCAGCACCACAGAGCCCAGGTGGTCCGCGAGCGGCTGATCCTGGCCGGTGATGGTGGTGGCGGTGAAGTCGGCGAGAGTCGTCATGGCTCCCATTGTGGTCCCTGCGGCGGGGTGGGGCCTGCGTGGTCTGCGAGCGCCGACCGTTCCTCCCCAGCACTGCTCGATCCACATTTCTGCATGCTCCCTTCCCTGGACTCCCACCTGCGAGAACGATGGAGCCATGACCAGCTCACCGCACGCTGCCGGCCCGGAGGGAGAGTTCTCCGCTCAGGCGCTCCTGGACGGCCTGCGGGCACAGGGACCCGCCGCGCTCGCCGCGGCGCTCGGGGATCTGGCCCATCTCCTGCAGGAGATCGCAGGGGACCCCGGGGAGGCGTTCGAGATCGCGGGCAGGGCCCGAGGCGAGGTCACGGACCTGCTGGGCAATCTCCAGGCCTGCGCCTCCGCGATGGATGCGCTCGAGGCGCGCTCGGTGATCGCGCTGCGGGACATCACCCGCCGCGACCGGCACGTCGAGGCCCGGGACCGGGCGGCGCACGAGACCGGTGCGGACCCGTCGCAGACCACCGTCCATGACGAGGCCGACGGTGCGACGAAGGACGACCTCTCGCTCATCACCCGCCGCTCACCGCACATGGCCGGTCGCACTCTGGCCTCCGCGCAGCGGCTCATCGAGGTGCTGCCGCGGATGCTGGATGCGCTGCGCACGGGGAAGATCAGCAGTGATGTCGCCTATACCGTGGCCGGCGCCGCCTCCGGGCTCGCCCCGGATCTCGCGCGCGAGGTGGATCGCCGGCTCGCTGAACGGCTGCCGGAGCTCGACGGTGCGGGCACCCGTCGCTTCGCGGACGCGGTGGCGACCATCGCGGGCGAGCTCGACCCCGAGGGAGCCGCCCTCCGCCACCGCCGCGCGCTCACGGAGCGTCATGTGACGATGCGACCCGGCCAGCACGGCATGGCCACGCTGTCCGCCCGGCTCTCCGCGATCGATGCCGCCCGGATCCACAAACGCTTCTCGCTCGCGGCCGAACGGCGCCGCGCCGAGGGGGCACGGGAGGGCCACGGCGCCCTCATGGCCGACGCCTTCACCGACACCCTGCTCGGGCGCGACGAGGGCGCGGACCCCGGAACCCTCGACATCGGTCTGATCATCACCGACCGCGCCCTGTTCCGGCCCGATGCCGGGGACACCGCCCACCTCGAGGGGTACGGGGCCGTGCCCGCCGAGGCGGTACGGGCACAGCTGCGGGCCGCGACCGCCGAGCCCGCCGACCCGGCCGATGACCCCTACGGCCCCGACGGTCCTGCCGTCCGCGCCGAGCTCCGCCGACTCTATGCCCACCCGACCTCCGATGAGCTGGTCGCGATGGACTCGACCGCTCGCGCTTTCCCGCCCGCCCTGCGACGGTTCCTCACCTGGCGCGACACCACCTGCCGCGGACCGCACTGCAACGCCGCCATCCGGCAGAGCGACCACATCGAGCCGGTCTCCCGCGGCGGCCCCACCAGCGTGGACAACGGGCAGGGACTGTGTGCGCACTGCAACAAGAAGGAGACCAGCGCCGCGAACGTGGCGCGGGTCGATGGCCCGGACGGGTCCGGTCACCGCGTCGAATGGACCGGTCACTCCGGCGTCAGCCGGATCACCACCCCGACCCCGCTGCGCTGGCCGCGGCGGCCTGAGCGCGAGCGCGCGCCCGCTGCACCGCCTGCCGAGGACCCCGCAGCCGAACCGGGGGTGGTCGTCGGGGCCACGACGCCTCAGGCGCGAGTCGAAGCGGCCCCGACCGGTGAGGAGAGGGACAGCGACGCACCCGATGCGGGTCGAGCCCGGCGAGTTCGGCCATCCGGTCGGCGAAGGGACCGGGCCGATTCCGCAGACGAGCCGGATCATTGAGCACGTGCTGCAGCACGTCGTAGTGCGGATCGCCGATATACGGCCGCCTGAGCAGACGACGGGCGGAACCTCCCGGCCGGGGCCGTTAGCATCACCCTCGTGAAACCGTTCGTGCAGATCGCCACCCGCCCCGAGGACGATGTCGCCCTCACCGAACGCGCCGCCGTGCTCGACTTCACCGGACTCGCGGAGGACGAGCTGCTCTGGGCGCGCCTGGACCGCGACCCGTTCCCCGAGCTGGGGGCCGAGGAGATCTCCGGGATCATCCTGTGCGGCAGCCCCTTCACGGTCTCCGATGCGGTCCGGACCAAGTCCGCGGCGCAGCTCCGGGCCGAGACGGAGATCTTCCGGGTCCTCGACCAGGTGATCGCCGACGACATCCCCTTCCTCGGTGCCTGCTACGGCATCGGCACCCTCGGCACCCACCAGGGCGCCCTGATCGACAAGGTCCACGGAGAGCCGCTCGGTGCCGTGGAGGTCACGCTCACCGAGGCCGGACAGCAGGACCCGCTGATCCGGGAGGCGGGGCTGCCGGAGACCTTCACCGGGCTGGTCGGGCACAAGGAGGCGGTCAACACCCTGCCGGCGCATGCCACGGTCCTCGCCTCCGGGAGGACCTCGCCGGTGCAGATGTTCCGCGTGGGCGCCCGGCAGTACGCGACCCAGTTCCATCCCGAGCTGGACATCCCCTCGATCATCGAGCGCGCCCGTGCCTATCGCGACCACGGCTACTTCTCGCCCGACGAGATGGAGGACGTCTTCGCAGCCCTGCGCGGGGAGAACGCCGACCATCCGCCCCGCCTGCTGCGCGCCTTCGCGACCCTGTTCGCCCGCTGACGCGGCGGGCCCACCGGCCGGCGCCGAGCGGTCGGCGGACCGTCGCGGTGCGGCACTGCTGACGTGGACGGCTGTTCACCCGTGCCCGGCACGGCGTCCCCCGTCGGCGCCGCCGGCTCGGGTACCGTCCCAGCGTGCCCCGATTCACACCTGAGCAGGTCCGTCGACGCCAGCTCGTCGTGGGCGCGTTCGCCCTCGTGCTGCTGCTGGTGGTCGGCGGCTGCACCGCCACGGTGATCGGTGCGCTGCGCGGCGGGGCCGACGGGCAGGCGCTCAGTGATCCGGAGCCTTTCCAGGCCGATGACGCGGCGATGTCGGTGGCCCTCTCCTCGGCCGACGCCGCGGTGCTCGCGAACCTGCCCGACGGGGCCCGGCTCATGCCCGGCGAGGTGATGGGCGTCGACGTCTCCAGCCACCAGCAGGACATCGACTGGGGGCAGGTCAGCGCGGACGGAGTCGGCTTCGCGTACGTCAAGGCCACCGAGGGCGCCGGTTTCACCGATACGCACTTCCGCAGGAACTGGGACGGGGCCCGCGCCGCCGGCATCACGCCCGGGGCCTACCACTACTTCACCCTCTGCTCCTCCGGCACGGAGCAGGCCGAGGACTTCCTGGCGGCAGCACCGCCGGACGATTCCGCCCTGCCACCAGCGCTGGATCTCGAGTTCGACGGCGCCTGCGAGGAGCTGCCCGGGGCGAGCGCGGTCCAGGCCGAGATCGACGCCTTCACCGCCGTGGTGGAGGAGGCCTGGGGGCGTCGCCTGGTCATCTACTCCTCCTCCGAGTGGCGACGCCGATACGGCCTGCCGGTCACCGACTCCCGCCCGGACTGGCTCTTCGCCGCCGGGAACCGACCGGCCCAGGAGGACTGGGCGGTGTGGCAGCTGCGCTTCGACGGCACCGTCGCCGGGATCGACGGCCCGGTCGACATCGACGTGGCCCGGATCGAGACGCTGCGCGAGCACGCCACCATCCCCGAGGGCGAGGGCGCGCTCGTGCATGCTGACGAGGTGGGGTGAGGGCAGTGCCGCACCGCTGCGCGCCTCAGGGCTGCAGCCGGTGCCGCTCCCAGCCGGCGCCGGCGCGCACCGTGTAGAGGATCCGGTCGTGGAACCGATGCGGGCGCCCCTGCCAGAACTCCAGCGACTCCGGCCGCACCCGCAGCCCGCCCCAGAACGGGGGGCGCGCCACCGGAGCATCCTGGAACCGTGTCTCGACCTCCGCATACTGCGCCTCCAGTGACTCGCGCGAGGCGATGGGGCGGGACTGGTGGGAGGCCCAGGCCCCCAGCTGGGAGCCGCGCGGACGCTGCCCCCAGTAGGCGTCGGACTCCGCAGCGGAGACGGGTTCGACCGTCCCCTCGATCCGCACCTGGCGCTGCAGCGGGTACCAGGGCAGCAGCAGCGCCGCCCGTGGCGTGGTCCGGACCTCGCGGCCCTTGTCCGAGTCCAGATTCGTGAAGACCACGAAACCGTCCTGGTCATGGTTCTTCAGCAGCACGGTGCGGGAGCGGGGCCGAGCGGCGCCGTCGGCGTCGATCGCGACCGTGGAGAGCACCACGGCCGACGGTTCGGGCAGGTCCGCGTGCGCGTCCCGATGGGCGAAGGCCTCCGCCAGCCAGATGTCGAACAGTGCCAGCGGGTCCACCGGGGCGTCATCCGGCAGCGACCCGGCGAGATAGTCGGTGCGCTCACCGGCCAGCCGCCGCACGGAAGCGGCGGCGCCGTCGATCGGGAAGGGGGACGTCCTCGTCATAGCGCCGATCCTAGGGCCCCGCCCGGGCCTGTGCAGCAGGTTCCGGCCCGGGCGAGGGGTCAGGTGCCGGGCAGCTGGGGCAGGGCAGCCCGGCCGAGCGATCAGCCGGGCAGCCTCGGATCGCCCTCGGCGATCACGCGCAGTGCGGCCAGGTGCGCGGAGAGCGCCGTGCGTCCGGCGGCGGTGAGCGAGACCCAGGTCAACCGCCGGGCATCGTTCCGGGCCGGGGAGAACTCCTTGCGCAGCGTCACCACGCCGGCATCGGCCAGCAGCCTGAGGTGCTTCGAGAGGTTCGCGTCCTTCAGCGCCAGGGTGTCGCGCAGCACCGCGAACTCGACCTCGTCCACCGGGCGCAGCAGACCGCAGATCCGCAGCCGCACCGGGGCGTGGATGAGCTCGTGGAACGCCGGGGCGGGCTCTGCCCCTGCGCGCGGGGAGGAGGGCCCGCTCATCGCGGCTCGGAGGGGCGGATGGGGTGGGCGACCTCGGAGCGCAGCACTGCGTCGTACTTCCGCCCCAGCATCACGGTAGCGACGAAGCCGACGGCGGCGGGCAGCGGCACCCACCACTGCGGGAGCGAGACGATCTTCAGCAGCACGCCGGAGCTCATCAGCAGCGTCAGCACCGCCAGTATCAGCAGCAGCATGCGCCGGCTGCGCGGGCCCGCGGGCCGGGTCATGGAAACCCTGTAGCGGCTGGTGTAGGACCCCATCAGGAAGGGGATCCAGAGGACGACCAGCACGATCACGGTGATCGAGGCGACCTTCGGCAGGGACTGGGCGCCGATCGCCGCCGCCACCAGACCGCCGAGGATGAGGTGATACCACCATGGCGAGACCAGCCGTTCGGCGAGTTTCGAGGCGCCGGCGTCCAGGGCGTTCAGCGCAGCTTGCGCCTCCTCGGAGGTGGGCGGTGGCGCAGCGGCGCCGAGCCTGCCCGACGAGTTGGTTTCCATGGCGAAAAGTCTATTGGGGGCGTCACGGCCTGGCAAGTGATCCGGTGGGGAGGAGATGGTGACGCCCACGACGATGTGCGCCGGAGGCCCGCAGCCTGGTCGAGAGCGGAGCCCACCTGTCCGGACGCTCCGCCGGGCACCGGACCGGCTCCGCGGGCGGTGCCGGCAGCTGCAGCGTGCTGGGATCCTGGCCGCGGTCGGCGGTGGCACGGGTACGGCTGGTGGCGATGGTCGCGTCTCTCATGGCCCCACCTTCCGCCGCGGCGCATCGGCGCCACATCCGTCGGCGGGAGCGGGGCGGTCAGGCCGTGGGGTGATCAGCGGGAGCCCGCCCTCCGCCCGGGGTGTCGCTGCCTCGGCAGCCGCTCACCGCACCATGCGGATGTCCCGCAGGCTGCCGAGATGCTCCTCCACCCGGGTGGCGCCGTCGGGCGTGAAGCCGGCCTTCTCGTAGAAGCGCCGTGCGCGGGGGTTGTCCGCCGTGACCCGGACGCTCGCGGGCCCGCCCTCGAGGATCGCCTCGGTCAGCGCCTGGGCGAGGCCGGTGCCGAGCCAGTTCTCGTCGAGATGGAGCAGGGACAGCTCACGGGATCGTGCCGGCTGCGTTTCGCACGGAGGCCAGGAGGCGGCCAGCCCGACCACGGCGCCCTCTCCGTCGCGGCCCACCCGGTAGACGCCCTCGTCGGCCTCACGGGTGCCGGGCGTGAGCCAGCTGGTCCAGTGCGCGATCCGGCGATCGATCGCCTCCTGCCCGAACCACTGCTCCCCCTCGAGCAGGTGCGAGTAGGCGATCTCCCAGCCGCGCACGTGGACCCGGGCCAGAGCCGGGACGTCGACGAGGGTGGGGACATCGATCGTGAAGGCGGGGTCGCTCGGGAGGGCGGAATCGGCAGCAGTCACGCGCACCACCTCAATGCGGTGGGGTGCCCGCGGCGCCGTCCGCAGGGGGCGGCAGCCCCGTCGAGAAGTGAGCCCCTGCTCCGGTCCCGAGGTCAGAAGGAGCCGACCGCCGAGACCAGGGCGAGCAGCGCGATCACGGTGATCACCGGCGCGACGATGGTGACCATGGCGAGGTCCTTGTAGGACTGGCGATGCGTCATCCCGCAGACCAGCAGCAGCGTGACCACCGCGCCGGAATGGGGCAGGGTGTCCAGGCCGCCGGCGGCGATCGCGGTGAGGCGGTGCATCGCCTCCAGGCTGACGCCCTGGTCGATCGCCATCGTGCGCAGCTGCTCGCCGAAGGCGTTCAGCGCGATCGTCATGCCCCCGGAGGAGGAGCCGGTGATCGCCGCGGTGACCGACGTGGAGACCACCGAGGTGACCAGGGCGTTCCCGCCCATGCCGAAGACCGCGTCGCGGATCACCGTGAAGCCCGCGACAGAGGCGATGACCGCGCCGTACCCGACCTCGGAGGCCGTGGAGAAGATCGGCAGCATCGATCCCTTCACGCCCTCGACGAAGGAGGAGCGCAGCTCGCCGAAGCGGCTCAGGTGCAGCGCGACCACGGTGAGCACCGCGGCGAAGAGGGCCAGGATCACGGCCCAGATGCCGGCGCGGGTGTCCAGGTCGATCCCGCCGTACTTCTCCTCGGAGAGGTATCCCCAGTCCATCGCCGGAAAGATCACCAGGGTGCAGCCGAAGTTCACCACGAACACCACCAGCAGCGGCAGGAAGGGCACCCAGCGGTTCGTCGGGGTGAACGTCGCCGTCGCGGTCATCGTCGCGGCGGAGCCGGCCTCGTCAGCCGGGCCGCTGCCCGGGGAGTCGGTGGCCAGGGCCGTCCTCCGCGGGGTGGCGGGAGAGGTCTCGGCGTCGGACCAGGTGCTCGAGCCGGTGCCGGAACCGCCGCGACCGAGTGCTCGCTGCAGGATGCCCACGCGGGCCGCGGACGTGCTGCCACGGCCTGACCTCGCGCCGCCCCCGCGGGGGCGCTCGGGGGACGCGAAGTGCTCACCGGAGGCGATCAGCGTCTTGCGGCGGTACTCGAGCCACGTCAGGCCCAGGCCGAAGATCAGCACCGTGCCGATCAGGCCGAGGCCGGGCGCGGCGTAGGTGCTGGTGCCGAAGAACTGGCCGGGGATGATGTTCTGGATCTGCGGAGTGCCCGGCAGTGCCGTCATGGTGAAGGTGAAGATGCCCAGCGCGATCGTCGCAGGGATCAGTCGCTGGGGGATGTCGGCGACCCGGAACAGCTCGCGGGCCAGCGGGAACATCACGAAGGCGACGACGAACAGGCTGATGCCGCCGTAGGTCATGAGGGCGGAGGTGATGACGGTCGCGGCCATCGCGCCGCGCACGCCGATCGCCCCGGAGACGGTGCGCGCGATGGACTCGGCGAAGCCGGTGACCGTCATCAGCACGCCGAAGGTGGCGCCCAGCAGGAAGACGGGGAAATAGCTGCCGATGTAGCCGGCCATCGCCGGCATGAAGACCTCGGTGTAGGAGGCGAGGATCGGAGCGCCGGAGAGCAGCAGGGCGAGGGCGGCGCAGAGCGGAGCGGCGATGATCACGGGGACGCCGCGGTAGGCGAGCGCGATCAGCAGCGCGAGGGACAGGATGATGCCGATGATCCCCAGGACCGTGGGTGACTCCTCGTGAGGCGGGGGAGACCGCCGTCCTCGGTGACGGCGGTGCGCGGGACGAGCCCCGGTGGGGGCTCACGACCTGCCGATGGGGGAGCGTCGAGCTCGCTGCCGAGGCATCATTGCAGGCTGGAAGAACCCTGACATGTCCTCGGTCGGACCTGCCTCGTCGCAGCGACCAACGCCCTGTCGCCCGTTTCGTAGCCGGTGACGAAGAGCTACGGGTGCTCGGGGCCGTGCGGCGCCGCGGAGTCGGCGGTCAGCGCCCAGCTCACCTCGATGAGATGCTCCGGATCGTGCAGGTCGGCGCCGGTCAGCTCCTGGAACCGCTTGAGCCGGTAGCGCAGGGTGTTCACGTGCACCGGGATCGATGCGGCGGCTCGCGGGATGCTCAGCCCGTGCGCCAGGTAGGCGCGGACGGTCTCGAACAGGAACTGCCCGAACTCGCCCTCGGCCTTCAGCGGCTGAAGGTGTCGGCGGCGCAGCAGCGCAGTGGTCTCGGGGCTCGCGGTGATGCCCATCCGCCAGGAGAGCGTGGCGAGGTCGGCGACGCCCCGGTGGCCCACCCGCAGCGCGGTCTCCAGCACCCGCGTCGCCGCGGCGAAGGACTCCGGCAGGTTCTCCAGGGTGCCGACGGGGCCGAGCGCGAGCGTCGTGCCCGCCGGCTCCACCCCGGGCTCCGGGGCGCCGATCACCACCCCCACCTCGGTGGTGCCGTGCGGCGTGCTCAGTGCCGTGACGCCGGCGCGCTCGGCCCAGTCCTGGATCCGTCGGTCGACGTCGACGCAGTGGTCGTGCCGGGGTGCGGCCAGTGCCCGCACCCCCTGGTCGTCGACGCCGTAGGCCGCGGCCCCGCTGCGCAGCTCGGTGCGGGGCAGCCCGGTCATCACGGCGTCGATGATCCAGCGGGAGCGGCGGCCGGAGTCGGCGACGGCCTCGGCGAGGGACCGCTCCTGATGGGCGATCACCGCGCGGGTGGAGAACGCGTCACCGAGGGACCACAGCAGGTTCGCCCCGGCGAGCACCTCCTCGGCGGGCATCCCGTGCTCCGGGGCCAGCCGCTGCAGACGCCCCAGGATCACCGTCATGCACAGCCGGAACCCTGCCAGCACGCTGCCGAGCGGCACCCCCTGCCCCATCCGTTCGAGCGCGAGCTCCTCCGCTTCGTCGATCTGCGTCGCATCGGGGGCGGCACCCCGGCGGAGGGTGCGGATGCTGAGGCCGATGTTGCGCCGGATCGAGGCCTCGAGCGAGGTCGGTGGGACCTCGTCGTAGCCCGGCAGGGCCTCCCGGATCGCGCTGGTGGTCTCCGCGACCAGCGCCGCGTCGTCCTCGAGGGCGTCGAGGATCCGATGCAGGGGTTCGCCGTCGGCGGGCGGAGGCGTCATCGGGTTCCTCGCCCGTCCGTGGTGGGTGCGGGAGCGGGGGTCGGCCATGCCTCGAGCCTATCGGCGGGTCCCACCGACGGCCCCGCTTCCCCCGAGGTACCTGCAACCCGTAGTATCAAGAACGCCGGGTTGCGTGCATCCCGCCACCCCCGGCCGGCAACCGCCCCAGACATCGCCGTCGAAGGAGAATCCTCGTGCCCGAGGCCGTCATCGTCGCCACCGCCCGCTCACCCATCGGCCGTGCCCGCAAGGGATCGCTGAAGGACATCCGCCCCGACGACCTCGTGGGCCAGATGATCCAGGCGGCCCTGGACCAGGTGCCGCAGCTGGACCCGACCACGATCGACGATCTGCAGCTGGGCTGCGCGATCCCCGAGGGCCAGCAGGGCGGGAATCTCGCCCGCACGGTCGCGGTCCGCCTCGGCCTGGACGCGGTTCCCGGCGCGACCGTCACCCGCTTCTGCGCCTCCTCCATCCAGACCACGCGTGCCGCCTTCCACGCGATCGCCTCCGGGGAGGCCCGTGCGGTGATCTCCGCCGGGGTGGAATCGATCTCGGCCAGCACCGGCATGCTGATGGAGGAGGACTCCCGCGACCCGCTGTTCCAGGAGGCCTGGGAGCGCACCGCGCAGCGCGCCGCCCGCGAGATCCCCGCGCCCTGGCACGACCCGCGCGAGGACGGCGAGCTGCCCGACGCCTACATCGCCATGGGTCAGACCGCAGAGAACGTCGCCGAGCTGCGCGGCATCTCCCGCGCCGCCCAGGACGAGTACGGGGTGCGCTCCCAGAACCGGGCCGAGGCCGCGATCGCCTCCGGTTTCTTCGCGCGGGACATCACCCCCGTGACCCTGCCCGACGGCACCGTGATCGACGCCGACGACTCCCCGCGCGCCGGCGTCACCCTCGAGGCCGTCGGCTCCCTCGACCCCGTCTTCCGGCCCGAGGGCACCGTCACCGCCGGCAACTGCTGCCCGCTGAACGACGGCGCCGCAGCACTCGTGGTGATGGAGGCGGAGTACGCGAAGGAGCTCGGCATCACCCCGCTCGCCCGCGTGATCGCCACCGGCGTCTCCGGGATCAGCCCCGAGATCATGGGGCTGGGCCCGGTGGAGGCGACCCGCAAGGCGCTCGCGCTCGCCGACATGAGCATCGAGGACATCGACCTGGTCGAGTTCAACGAGGCCTTCGCCGCCCAGGTGATCCCCGCCGCCGAGGACCTCGGCATCGACCACGACACGCTCAACGTGCACGGCGGAGCGATCGCGCTCGGCCACCCCTGGGGCTCCACCGGCGCCCGCATGACCACCACCCTGCTGCACGGCCTGCAGGAGCGCGAAGGCCGCTTCGGCCTGGCGACCCTGTGCGTCGGCGGCGGCCAGGGCATGGCCCTCATCATCGAAAGGATCTCCTGATGACCAGCAACGACACCAGCAGCTGGGACGCCCCCGCTCCCGGCCACATCTCCCTCGGCGGCAACCCCGGCAGCCCCGCTGACGCCCGCCCCGACTCGGTCGCCACCGACCGCGCGGTCGTCGCCGCGCCCGACGCCTCCGCCGCGACCCCCGCGGAGCTGCTGCCCGCCGCCGCCGACCACTACTCCCTGTTCCAGGACGTCTCCGGCGAGGATCTGCAGGCCTGGGCGGACGCCCGCTCGCTGGCCGCCGAGGTGCTGCCACGGATCAACGACTGGTGGGACCGCGGTGAGTACCCGATCGAACTGATCGCCCGGCTGGGCGAGCTGGACCTGCTCACCGACGGCCTCGACGTGCCCGGCCACCGCACCCTCACCCCGCTCGCGACCGGACTGGTGAACATGGAGCTCTCCCGCATCGACGGGAGCGTCGGCACCATGGTGGGCGTCCAGGGCGGCCTCGCCCTGCGCTCGATCATGCTGCTGGGCTCGGCGGAGCAGAAGCAGCGCTGGGCCGAGCCGCTGGCCACCGGCGTCGAGCACGGCGCCTTCGCCCTCACCGAGCCCGACCACGGCTCCGACTCCGTCTCGCTGGAGACCGTCGCCCGCCGCGACGGCGAGGACTGGGTGCTCTCGGGCCAGAAGCGCTGGATCGGCAACGGCGTCGGCTGCCACGTCTCGGTGGTGTGGGCACGGGTCGAGGACGAATCCCAGCCCGCGCTGCACGGCCAGGTCAGCGGGTTCCTCGTGGACCAGTCCCTGCCCGGCTACGAGGCCGAGGTGATCCGCGGCAAGGTCGCGCTGCGCGCCATCCACCAGGCCCACATCACGCTGCACGACGTGCGGGTGCCGCTGGATCAGCGCCTGCCCGGTGCCCGCTCCTTCAAGGACACCTCCACGATCCTGTTCGCCACCCGCGCCGGCGTCGCCTGGGGCGCGCTCGGCCACGCCCTGGCCTGCTATGAGGCTGCGCTCGAGCACGCCCAGCACCGCATCCAGTTCGGCCGCCCGCTGGCCAAGGCGCAGAACATCCAGGTGCGACTGGCGTCGATGCTGCAGACGCTGACCTCGATGCAGCTGCACTGCGTGCGCCTCGCCGAGCTCGAGACCGCCGGCACCATCCGCCCCGAGCAGGCCTCGCTCGCGAAGGTGCACAACACCCGCGCCGCCCGCGAGATCGCCACCGACGCCCGCGACATGCTGGGCGGCTCCGGGATCCTGCTGGAGAACCGTGTGGTGCGTCACCGCAGCGACCTCGAGGCCCTGCACACCTACGAGGGCACCGACACCATGCAGTCGCTCATCGTGGGCCGGTCGATCACGGGGGTCAGCGCCTTCGCGTGAGACGAACGCCGGACAGGGCAGCTTGGAGAGGGCGGCACTGCCCGGCGTGGTTTCAATGAGTACGATGTCAATTCTTCAATGCGCGGCACAGACCGTCTGCAGCATGCTGGGGAGGGCGTCATTGCACTGTTCGAGGAACGCCCTCGCACGAGGGAGTCCTGACCTGTTCCCGTCTGTCATCCCTTCTCAGAGCTCGCCCAATACTCCGCACGATGGGGCGTGAGAGCTCGAACATGTCGGAGCAGCATTCGACTGTGGAGGAACGATGGACCGGGCATGGCTCTACGCTGGCGCCATGTCCATACGTGTGTTGGAGGATCTCACCCCTGAACTTGCCGGGCTCTTTCGGGAGTCGGGCCGCTTCGCGGTGGACACCGAGACTTCAGGCCTCGACTGGCGCGTCGACCGCTTGGAGATCTGCCAGCTCTACTCGCCGCGGACAGGCTCGGTGATCGTGCGCAATTCGGGTCATCGACCCGAGCGCCTTGCCTCGGTCCTGGAGTCCTCGACGGTGCAGTCTGTCTTCCACTTCGCCCCCTTTGACCTGAGGTTTCTCGAGAAGGCATGGGGGACACGGGCGAGCGCCGTCCGGTGCACGAAGACTGCGTCCCGAGTGGCCGATTCGGAACTGCCGAACGCAGAACACAGCTTGAAGCCGCTCCTTCAGCGCCGTCTCGGGATCCAACTGGACAAGGGCGCGGTGCGGACGAGCAACTGGGGTGCGGTCGAGCTGAGTGCACAACAGATCGAGTACGCGATCGGCGATGTGCGTCACCTTCTCGACCTGCATGATGACATCACGCCGCACCTCTCACCGGATCAGACGGCCCTTTACGAGGCCATGTGTGAATACCTGCCGAGTGATGCGCACCGCGAGATCATCGGAGTACCGAATCCGCTTGTTCACTGACAGGTACCGGCCGCAGATCAGCGCCGGTGTGGCTCCCACGCGCCCGTGACGTCGAACATGAAGCCGGGAGGAGCCTCTGCCACCAGGTCCACCACGAGGCGAACATGCGGTGGGGCCGACGGACCGGCGATGCGCGCCACCGTCGTGCGTATCGGCCGACCGCCTCCCATGAGCTCACGAAGACCCGTGGCCAACAGACGCGGGACCCATCCGACAGGAACTCGATCTGCCACGATGAGAACTGCATCGGCATCCTCGGGATTTCCTTGCTCCGGGAGCAGGCGAAGCTCCTCGCCGGTGCGCAGGGCCCCGAGGGCACGTTCATGGGCCGCAGGTGACACCTCGAGAGGCATCTCGTCGACGATGCGGGTGGTCCCGTTCGGGATGTAACGGATCCCGTTCGTGAGGAAACGCGTGTGCACCCGGCCCTCGGCGACTACCGGGAGCTGCATGAACTGCAGGGTGTCGCCGGCTCGTCGACCACCGGAGTGCACGATCTGCTCCCAGGGGGTGGCGTCCTCCGGAGCGATGCCGAGATTCTGCATCGCAGAGCCGAAGTCCGGGCGGCTCGGTGACATCGTGCGTTGTCGGAACAGTGTGGGCATGCGCGTGCTGCGATACGACTCACCGTCGAGGGGGAGGCCTGGGAGGGGACGGAAATCTGGAATGCAATGAGCATGCCTCGTGTACGAGAAGCCGTACGTCTCGCCATCGAACGAGAACCGACCGATGGGGTGGATCCGCCGGGTCTCCCGGTGCTGCCAGAGAACGAGGAGGTCGTGGACGGCAGATTCCGCCGTGGCGCGTCGAGGGCGATCAGCGGTGCTGGCCAAGCTCATGACGGATCCTCTCCATGTTCAGTTCCAGAAGTGTGATGACAAATCTAGTCGTCTGCTCCGACATCTCAGGGATCCCGTCCCGTAGCAGAGGGTCGATGATCGGGGTGAGGTCGATCTCGTCGATGCGGTGAAGCCAGTGGTCTCGAGCGATACCGGACGCGAGCGTCAGTGCGTCCGCGGCCAGTGCCGAGAGTTTCCTCGGCCGCCGGTCATGCTCGAACCGGCCTGCAGCCCCTTTGCGCGCCCATGCGTGGAGCGATTGCGGGTCCGAGAGGCGCATAGCTGTCTTCTCAGCGGTCTCGGCAAAGCCAAGGCTACTGGAATGATCGTATGACGGGCAGAGCCTGGGTGCCACGCTCATGAGCTGTGGCCTGAGCACTGCCCAGTTTTGCTCGTGCCGGTCCTGATTGGCGACGAGCGCGTCGAACAGCAGGTAACCCGCGAAGATGTCGAACGCATCCATCTCGCTGGGGCCAGCGAAACCGGGCGGTGCGCCGCTTCCTCCGAGCGCCCTGCGTATGTTCTCGAGGGAGTGCCCAGGGCGTTTCACACCGGGCCGCTGCGGATCGTGCGCAGGCTCGCCCTCCAGATGTGGAATGTAGTCGGTGACCTCCCTGCAGTCCTCCAGCACCAGGTGGCCACTGAAGAGATCGAACTGCAGAGCGCGGACATCTCTGCTCAGCGATCCGCGACGCCCCTCGCGTAAGCAGAGCCTGGTGATGGCAACGGGGACTCCGAGATGCAGGCCGACCTGGGTCGCGACGATCTCGGCCCAGTCCTCTCCCTGCTCACGACCGGCGTGGAGAGTGGTGTTCTTGTGCAGCCAGCGAGTCGTTCCATCCCGAGCATCGATGAGCCAGGTCGTCTCGTGGGAACCGGTCTGCTCTTGGTCGAGGACCGGCCATGAGGTGACATCGAGGCGCTCCCAGAATTGTGTCGGCTCGTGGTCAGTCATGATCCCACCACCTCCGGTGCTCTTTCCCCCACCTCGAGCCCTTCCGTCGCCTCCATCCTCAGAACCTCATCCGATGCCGATGCCGATGCCGATGCCGATGCCGTGTCGAGACGCGGTAGCAGCGTGAGCGGCGATACCACGTCCCGGAACCAGTGCATCTTTACTGTAAGGGAGGGGTGCGGCACGTGGCGGTGATCTCCGGAGCCCGATGGCGAACCCTCGAACAATGCGAGGTGACGCTGCGAGGGACGCCTCGAGCTCCGTTCGCCCACCTGCGGCGAGCTGGTCCTGACCGCACCGCCGCTGCACTCACACGCGGATCACCTCGTCCCCCGGTGAGAGGACGCACCACACGTCGTTGACGCCCTGCCCGGCGGCGTCCCCGGGCTCTTCATCGCCGACGAAGTAGTAGAGCGGCCAATCGTCGAGGGTGAGATGGGGCTGCCCGGGGACGCCGGTGATGCTGCCGAGTTCGCTGGTCACCACCGTCATCTCCGCAGCGCCGTCGCCAGGGACGGGGGGTCAGTTCTCCGCGAACTGATCCGTGTCGGTCCAGGTGGCCGAATTCTGCTCGTCCTGGTCGAACTGGTAGACGGTCATGGCCTCGCCGTCGCCGTCGCCCTCGCCGCTCCCATCGCCGGAGCAGGCACTCAGGGCGGGCCGGGTGAGGGAGCGGGCCACCAGCCCGCGGGTCGTTGCTGGCCTCATGAATGTGCCTTCCTGCGCCGGCGGGGTCATCGGCGGCCCGTGAGTGGTCCCGTCGACGGATGTTCTGCTTCGAGCACGAGACCGGGCCGTCGGTGGTTCACCGCGGGGCGGCGGCCATCCGCGGAGCCCGTCAGGCCCGGGACGGGAGCTGGTCAGGGCGCGTCGACCCGCGCAGTGAGCACGGTGGCACTGGCCGGATCGACCACCGACACGGCGGCGCTGGCAATGGCGGGAGTGGTGCCGCTGACCACCACGGCCGGGAAGCGACTCGCCGAGACGGTGGCGCTGCTGCCCGTGGTCCAGTAGCACGAGCGGCTCGGGGCGTAGCTGATCACCTGGTCGATCGCGCTTGCCGTCGTGGTCGTGGTCCAGTGGGCCTGGTTCCGGTGGGGTGCGGGGATGCTGCGGGCGGCGTAGCCCCCGCAGGCGGGCCGCGTCCTGACCGGGGTGCTCGCGGTGGCGGTGGCGGTGGTGGTGATCGCGGCCGGGAGCATCGTGCTGGTGGTGCTCACCGAGCATTCGGGGGCGAATGCGGTCCGGAGTGGCCTTGCGTGAGATCCGGGACCAATGCCGGGGCCCGCGCGGCACCGCTCACCGGCGGGAGGAATCCTCCCGCGCGGCCGCCTCGGCGCGCTCGAGCGCGAGGACGTCCCGTCCGAACGAGACGATCAGCAGTGCGAGCGCGGTGGCCACGATCCCGGCGGCGACCCCGCCGGGGATCGCCGGCACCACCGCCGTGAGCAGGGCGAGGCCCTGGAACCCGCCGACCATTCGCCGGAACTGGCTGAAGTCCAGCTCACGGCGCAGTGCGGGCCGTGCGGCGGAGGCCGCGACGTAGGCGTAGCGCATCAGCCCGATTGCGAGCGCCCAGGGCCCGACCACGGTGGCCGCGAGCACCGAGAGCACCAGGATCAGAGCGGCGTCGGCCTCCATGTCGACGCGGGCCCCGACCGGGCCGGCGATGCCCGTGCGCCGGGCGAGGGGGCCGTCGAGCGCGTCGGTCGCGAGCGCGGCCGCGACGAGGATCGCGAGCGGCCAGGAGCGCCCGGACAGCTCACCGCCGAGGGCGAGCACGGCCGCGGTGGCGAGCGCACCGGCGGCCAGGTGCCGCAGCAGCGTCAGCAGATCCGCGCCGGTCACCCCGCCGGGGGCGCGCGGGCGCAGCGTCGCTGCGGTGACCAGGGCCGGTGCCGGTGCGCAGAGGAGTGCGAGGGCGGCGAGCGGCGCGGAGACCGGCGTGGCGAGCAGCAGGATCCCGATCGCGGCAGCCAGCTGGCCGAGCACGAGCAGCACCAGCACCGTCCCCACACGTCGCAGACGTCGTGGTGCCGCGCTGCAGGGCAGCGTCGTCGTCATCGGGCGAGCATACTGCGCAGCGGTCGCGTCCCCTCAGCTCGCCCAGCGCCGGCGTGCCGGTTTCAGTCCAGCTCGACGAGCTCGAACTCGAGCATGCCGTCGGCCCGGCTGACGCTCGCGGAGGGGTCCCGCGGCGTCCGCTGCGCAGCCCAGGCCCGGAAGCTCTCGTCGTCGGCCCAGCGAGTGATCACGAAGTAGCGGTCCTCGCCCGCGACCGGCCGGAGCAGCTCGAATCCCTCGAAACCGGGAGCCTGGTCGACGGAGTGCTTGCGCGCTGCGAAGCGCTTCTCGAGCTCTGCGTGCTGTCCCTCGGGAAGGGCGAGCCGGTTGATCTTGATGACTGTCATCGGGTCCTCTCGGCGATGTCCTGATCGGTGCGGGTCGCCTCGATCCTCCTGTACTGCCGGCGCCGCCTGCGGGACCATCGGCCCAGGCGGCGGGCGGTAGCATCCCCAGCGTCTACGATCGACTCCGACACGGGCCCCGCGCCCTGCTTCGGCGTCCGATGCACCAGGAGAGCGAATGGAACAGGGACGGTCCGCCGCACGTGCCCGGGGCCGCGCCCCGGGCGTGAAGAGGCAGTCCAGGTGGGACCGGCTGTGGAGCCCGTTCTGGGCGATCCCCGTGGCGTGCTCGGTCGCGGCCGTGGTGCTGGGCGTGGGGCTGCCCCAGGCGGAGGAGGCCCTCGACGTCACCGTGCCCTACGTGTTCCAGGGCGGGCCCGACGGGGCCCGCGGGCTGCTCGCCACCATCGCCACCGGGATGATCTCGATGACCGGCCTGGTCTTCTCGATCACGATGGTGGTCCTGCAGCTGGCCAGCAGCCAGTTCACGCCACGGGTGCTGGGCGGATTCCTGGAGAGCCGCATCACCCAGGTCACGCTGGGTGTGTTCATCGCCAGTTTCGTGTTCGCGCTGACCGTCACGCGTTCGGTGCGCGGAGACTACGGCGACGCCGGCGAGTTCGTCCCCAAGGCGTCCGTGACGCTGGCGTTCCTGCTGGTGCTGGCGAGTGTGGGCTGCTTCCTCGCGTTCATCCACCACATCACCACCTCCATCCAGGTCTCCCACGTGATCTCCCGCATCGGCGACCGTGCGCTGGCGCTCGCCGAGACGCTGTACCCGGGGACCGACGACGGCGAAAGGGCAGGCCTCGGCCCCACCTGGTCACCCGATCCCGGGACGCCCCGGGCGGCGGTCTCCACCGAGGACCGGCACGGGATGATCACCCAGGTGGACTACGGACGCCTGGTGGAGCTTGCACGGGAGCTCGACGCGGTGGTGCTCATCGACCGCGAGGTGGGGCAGTTCCTCGCCGAAGGGCAGCACCTGTTCCGCGTCTGGGGAACCGAGCAGCTCGCGGAGGCCGACCGCGCGAGGCTGTGGAGCACGATCACCCTCGCCGCGGAGCGGCAGCTGCTCCAGGACGTCGGCTTCGGGATCCGGCAGCTGGTCGACATCGCCGAGCGGGCGCTGTCGCCCGGCATCAACGACCCCACCACCGCGGTCAAGGTCCTCGACGAGCTGCACCGGGTGCTGCGCCACCTGGTGCGCCGCGAATCGCCCAGCCCGTACATCGCCGACGAGGACGGCCGGGTGCGGGTCGTGCACCGACCGCAGTCGATCGAGGGCCACCTGTCCCTCGCGGTCGACGAGATCAGCCTGTACGGGAAGGACACCCTGCAGATCCCCCGACGGCTGACGGTGATGCTCGAGGATCTCCTGGACGTGGCCCTGGACCGCTACCGACCCTTGCTCGAGCAGGCCCTCGAGCAGCTGGAGACGCCGAGGGGCCGCCCCGCCCCCGATCCCCAGGAGGACCGCGGAGACCGCAAGGAGGGCGGGGATCGTCCCGTGCCGCGAGACCCGGAGGTGAGGGCATGAACGGCGTGGAGCTGCCGCCGCTGACCTGGGCCGGGGTGAGCATCGGCCTGGTGGTCCTCGTCGCCGGGCTGCTCGCCTCCCTGCTGGTGCGTGCCGTGGTGCGGCTGGTGCTGCGCTGGACCGGTCGCGGCCCCTCGGCCTCCACGGTCTTCTCCCGTCTGGCCGGCTGGGTGATCGCGCTGCTGTCCGTGCTGGCGGCCCTCACCATCGTCTTCCCGAGCGTCAAGCCGGTGGACATCCTCGGCGGAGTCGGCGTGGTCTCGATCGCCGCCGGCATCGCGTTCCAGACGGTGCTGGGCAACATGTTCGCCGGCATCGTGCTCCTGGCCCGGGACCGCTACCGCATCGGTGATCAGATCGCGGTCCAGGAGCACCGGGGCACGATCGTGGCGATGGCATTGACCTCCACCTCGCTGCGCACCTTCGACGGTCGCCTGGTGCTGATCCCGAACGCCGTGCTGCACTCGCACGTGGTCACGGTCCAGACGGGTTTCGAACGGGTGCGGACCAGCGTCCACCTCGACGTCGACGACTCGGTGGACCTGCGGCGGGCATGCCGCCTCGCCACTGAGACGATGCTCGCGGTGCCGCAGGTCCTCGACCAGCCGGCCCCGCAGGCACTGCTCACCGAGGTGGGGACGACCACGGTGCGGATCGAGCTGCGGTTCTGGTCCGGCGCGACACAGCTGGAGACCCGGGAGACCATCCACGAGGTGATCGCCGAGGTGCTGGCGGCGTTCTCCCAGCAGGAGGTCGCCACCGGCTCGGACGTGGTCGTGATCGAAGCCGGGGACCGGCTGGCAGGGCTCCTGGGCGAGGACGGGACGCCGTCGGAGCGCTGACCCGAGCGGGGTCAGAGCGGGGTCGGAGACCGCGGGAGCCCTCCGGTCACCGGCAGCAGCCGGGCGAGGGCATCCTGCCACGGACCCAGCTCCCAGCCCTGCGCCGCGACCCAGTCGTCGTCGAAGTAGGTGTCGGAGTAGCGATCCCCGGGATCACACAGCAGGGTCAGCACCGAACCGGCCTCGCCATGCTCACGCATCTGCGTGATCAGTCGGGCGGCGGCGACCAGGTTGGTCCCGGTCGAGGCGCCGACGCGCCGTCCCAGGTGCTCCGAGAGGTATCGGGCCGCGGCGACCGAGGCGGCGTCGGGCACGCGGATCATCCGGTCCACGACCCCGGGGACGAAGCTCGGCTCGACCTGTGGGCGGCCGATCCCCTCGATGCGCGAGCCCTGGTCGGTGGTGATCGTCGGGTCCTGCTGCACCCAGCCCTCGAAGAAGGCGGAGTTCTCGACATCGGCCACGCACAGCGAGGTGGGCAGGTTGCGGTAGCGCAGCAGCCGCCCGAAGGTCGCGCTGGTCCCGCCGGTGCCGGCGCCCACCACGATCCAGCGCGGCACCGGATGCGGCTCGAGCTCCAGCTGGGACAGGGCGCTGACGGCGATCGAGTTGTTGCCCCGCCAGTCGGTCGCGCGCTCGGCGTGGGTGAACTGATCCATGAACAGGCCGTCCTGCTCATCGGCCAACCGCTGCGCCTCCCGGCTCATCGACTCCGCACCCTCGACCACGTGGCAATGCCCGCCGGCCGCCTCGATCAGCGCGATCTTGCGGGTGCTGGTGCCGCGCGGGATCACCGCGACGAAGGGGATCCCGAGCATCCGCGCCACATGCGCCTCGCTCACCGCGGTGGAGCCCGAGGATGCCTCGATCACCGGCATACCCGGCCGCAGCTGACCGTTGACCAGCGCGAACAGGAACAGCGAGCGGGCCAGTCGATGCTTCAGGCTGCCCGAGGCGTGCGTCGACTCGTCCTTGAGGTAGAGCTGGATGTCCCAGCTCGACGGCAGGTCCACGCGCACCAGATGGGTGTCGGCGCTGCGCCTGCCATCGGCCTCCAGCCGGTGGATCCGCTCGGACACCCAGGCCCGCAGCGCATCATCGCTGCGGTCCACGTCCTCGAGCTGCTGCGGCCAGGTCACGGTCTCGTCCATGGGCAGACCGTATCGGGCGCGATCGGTCAGGGCGTGCGCACCGCCCCGAAGGAGAGCCGACGTCGCAGGGAGAAGCCGAGCCTCTCGTAGCCGCGGATCGCGCGGGTGTTGTCGGCGGAGGCGTGCAGGAGTGCCCTTTCGCCACGCTGCTGGATGTGGAAGGCGACGTCGAGGACCAGCCGGGAGGCGAGGCCCTGGCGGCGGTGCTCCTCGTCCACCGCGACGGCGCTGATCTCGGTCCAGCCGTCCGGGTGCAGGCGCTCCCCGGCCATCGCGATCAGGCGGCCGTCTCGGCGGATGCCCACGTAGCGCCCCAGCTCGTGGGTGCGGGGGAGGAAGGGGCCCGGGCGGGTGCGCTCGACCAGGGCGAGCATGTCGGTGCTGTCCGCCGCCCCCAGCTCGACGACGTCCTCGGCGGGCGCCGGCGCGAGGTGGTCGGTCTGGACCAGCTGCACGCCGGGGATCGAGAACACCGGGGTCCAGCCTTCGGGCAGCAGCGGGTCGGCATGCGAGACGCCCACCGTGGCCCCGTGCCCGAACACCTCGAGGAGCGCGTCCCACACCTCGGGGTGCTCCCAGTCCCGCACCCCGACGAAGGGCGAGACGTCCCCGGGATAGCGCAGCACGTGCTCATTGCCCTCGGCGAGGTGGCGATGGCGGCCGGTCAGCGAGGACCAGGCGGGGTTGTCCAGCACCGGGTCGGCGGCGGGCGGTCCGGGCACCTCCGACATCGTGGGGCCCCGGAGCTGATGCGGTGCAGTCGCTGTGTCGTCCATGCAGCGACCGTACCGGGGCTGCGTCGGACTGTTCGGCCCGTGGCCGCCGCTGCGGTGTCGAGACTCTCCTCGAGGGCCTGCAGGCGCTCTCCGATAGCGTGAGCCCGTGCGCCGGGACCCGGCACACATGCCACTGCTCGAAAGGATCCCGGCTCCCGCGCGCCGGTCGCCCATGACCCAGCCTCCCCCGCCCCCCGATCCCCGACGATCGCAGGCCCGTCAGCGCCCCGCACAGGATCCGCGGGAGCACGACGACCCGCGCGCAGCGGCCCCGCCGAGTGCCGCCTCCCGGGAACCGGGGCGCAGCGGGGAGCCCGGGCGCGAGCCGGATCCGGGTTCCGGGCTGCGGCGCGGTCGGAGGCCGAGCCCGTCGATCGTGGCCGGCGGACTGCTGCTGCTGGTGCTGCTGCTCGTGCTCGGCGCGTTCTTCGGGATGCGTGCGTACCTGGGGGCCGATGCCTCCGCCGTCGGGGACGCCGCCGGCCCACCGGCGCACTCGCGGGAGATGGCGCCCCCGGAGAGCTGACCGGGAGCGCCGCCGTCCACCACGGTGGCGAGATGCTGCGGCGGCGCCTGCACCTTCTCGACCTGGCGCGGGTTCAAGTCGATCTGCCAGCTCCGCTGCACCACGGCACGCCGTATGCTCGCACCATGGTGCAGGGACGGGAGAGGCCCTCCGGCTATGACTGGGAGGACGGCTCCGTCCCGGCCGAGCCGGAGCCGCTCGTGCTGCCCGATCACCAGCACGGCCCTGCGGGCGGACGCCCGGGCCGCGACGCCGATCCGGCCGTCGCGGACGTCCCCGCGGCCGACGGCGGCTCCGCAGAAGAATCGTCCTCGCCGTTCGAGACCTTCGAGGGTGCCGGCCCCTACGGCGCCCCCTCCTTCACCTACGACCCGCCGGGGGCGGAGGACGGGCCCCGTCCGCTCCGCGGCGCCCTGCCTCCCTGGGCGATCGTCGCGATCGTCCTCGTGCAGGCGGCGGCGCTGGTGGCCTCCGTCGCACTGGTCCTCGGCGGCATCGAGCGGATGACTGCTCGCGAGCCCGGAGCGCCGGTCGCGGAGCCGTCCACGGAGGAGTCGACCCCCAGCGCTCCTCCGTCGTCGGGCGCACCGGAGCGTGAGCCCGGCACCGTCACCGATTCCGCGGGCCGGGAGGTGGCCGACGGGACCGGCGGCTACGCGGATCCGGCCACCGTCGGCGAGCACACCGTCAGCTGGACCGCCTGGACCGACGGGACCCTCGGCGTCAGCGCCCTCGAGGTCGACCTCGCGGCGACCGTCCCGGGGGCCGCCGGGCAGGACGTGGTCCAGGACGGCTACCGCCTGGTGCTGGTGACCTACGAGGTGCGCTACGACGGGCCCGGGCAGCTCGCCCCGGCCGAGGAGCTGTGGCTGACCGGGGAATCGGACCGCACCTACTTCCCGGACATCGCCGAGGGCCTGGTCACCGATCCGATGAAGACTCTCCGTCCGCTGCAGGACGGGGAGGCCGCACGGTTCCGCAGCGCGTTCCTGGTCCCCGAGGCGGAGATCGACACCTTCCGCCTGGGGGTGGAGACCTTCAGCGGCGAGATCCTGTACTTCGCGACCCCCTGAGGCGCGACCCGGAGCCGCGTCGCCGCGCGGGCCGACGGTGACGGTCCGGCGGTCGTCCCCGGTGGACACCCGGCCCCGACCTGAGGCATGATCTATCTGAAACCCGCAGTATCAGGCAACTGTGGGGCGGCGCCCACCCTCGACGAAGAGATCGCGAAAGGTCACTGATGAGCAGCTACACCGAGCACGTCACTCGAGTCCTCACCGAGGATCGCGAACACCCGGGCCTGGGGACCGTGGCCGTGCTGACCTTCGCGCCGCCGGAGGGGGAGGAGCGCCGTCCCGCGACCCTCGGTCCGCGCTCGATCGAGGCCGTCACCGGTGCGCTCGCCGCCGCCCTGGACCGCGCCGATGCCGGAGAGATCCAGGCCGTCGCCATGACCGGCACCGGACGTGCCTTCCTCGCCGGCGCCGACCTGTCGATGTTCGTCGACCCCGCAGCCGTGGCGCATGTCGAGACCATGACCCGGGCCATGCACGAGCTGCAGATCCGGGTGCGCACCAGCCCCGTCCCGGTGCTCGCCCACCTCAATGCGGTCGCCCTCGGCGGCGGTCTCGAGGTCGCGCTGATGGCCGATGTGCGCACCGCCGCACCCGGCGTGCGCGGCCTCGGCACGCCCGAGACGGGCCTCGGCATCCTGCCCGGCTGGGGCGGCACCACGCTGCTGCAGTCCGTCGTGGGCGCCGAGACCGCGGTGCGGATGATCCTCGAGGATCCCGCACGCGACGCGCAGCTCGGCGCCGAACAGGCCCTCGAGGCCGGTCTGGTCGATGAGCTCGCCGCCGACCTGGACGAGGCGCTGGACCAGTTCGCCGCCCTGGTCGCCGCCCATGTCGACCTCGACGAGACCGACGCCGACGTGGTCGACCCGGCGCTCGCCGCCACCGCTGCCGACGCCCCGGCCGACGCCCCCGGCGCCTGGGCCGGGCGCGAGGCGCCGCTGCCCGGGGCGGACACCCCCGAGGCCGAGGCGCTGCTGGACGCCCTCGATGCCCCGCACCACAGCGCGGAGACCCGTCGCGCCTGGGCCTCCCGACTCGAGGCGCAGGGAGCCCCCGCAGTCGGCCGTGCGCTCGCCCTGCTGCAGGCGCTGCCCGGGTCCACCCTCCCCGAGGCCCTCGACCGCGAGGCCGCCGCACTCGAGGAGCTGGTGCGCAGCGATGCCGCCGCCGCCTCGATGTACTCCGCCGAGCTGCTGCGTCGCGGCAAGCCCGGACGCAGCCCCGTCGACGGGGCCCGCGAGATCCGCCGCGTGGGCGTGGCCGGCGCCGGCCTGATGGCCTCGCAGATCGCCGCCCAGCTGGCGCTGGGTCTGCAGGTCCCCGTGGTGATGCGTGACCTCGACACCGAGACCGCCGCCAAGGGGCTGGCCGCCGCGCGGGACGTGATCGCCCGGACCGCCGCCCGCGGAAAGCTCGACGAGGCCACCGCCGCGCAGATCGCCGAGAACCTCTCCGCGACCACGGACCTGCAGGAGCTCGCCGGCTGTGACCTCGTGCTCGAGGCGGTCCCCGAGGTGCTCGCGATCAAGCAGTCCGTCCTCGCCGAGCTCGAGGGCGTCCTGGCCGAGGACGCCCTGCTGGTCACCAACACCTCCTCGCTGTCGGTGGCGCGGATGGCGGAGGATCTCGCCCACCCCGAGCGCGTCGTGGGCCTGCACTTCTTCAACCCGGTCGCGAAGATGCCGTTGGTCGAGGTGATCCACACCGAGGCCACCGACGAGGCGACCCTCGCCACCGGTCTCGAGGTGGTGCGCCGCCTGCAGAAGTTCGCCGTGCGCAGCGCCGACGCCCCCGGCTTCATCGTCAACCGGCTGCTGTTCCGGGTGCTCGGCGCGGTCCTGGCCTCCCTCGACGCCGGCGCGGATCCGGACGAGGTCGATGCCTCGATCGACGCCCTCGGCCTGCCGATGCGCCCCTTCGCCCTGCTGGACCTGGTGGGCCTGGCGGTCGCCGACCACGTGGGCCAGGTGCTCGCCGGAGAGCTCGGCGACCGCTTCCACGCCTCCCCGGGGCTGAGCGCCATGGTCGAGAAGCAGGCCCGCTTCACCGAGCCCAGCAGGACCGCCGTGCACCCGACGGTCTCGCCGACCGTCGCCGAGGGGTTCGGGACGGACCCCTCCGGCGCCGCCGCGGCCCCGGTGGGCGATGCGCTGCTGGAGAAGGTCCAGGACGGACTGGCCGAGGAGATCGCGCTGATGCTCGAGTCGGGAGTGGTCGAGCGCCCCGAACAGGTGGACCTCGCGCTGATCCTGGGCGCCGGCTTCCCCCGCCACCGCGGCGGCGTCACCCCCTACCTCGACGCCTCCGGCGCCTCGCAACGGGTGAACGGCCGCACCTTCCACGGCGAGATGTTCACCGGCCGCGGCTGAGCCGCGGCTGAGGGGTCGCCGGGCGCAGCACGGTGCGCTGAGCGAGCGGCCCGCCCGCTCCCCGGGACATCGGCGGAGGGGACGGGCCGCTGGAGTCCGGCGCGCTGTACAGTTCAGCGCCGCGGGGTGGCCCAGGCGTCGAGCTGCTCGAGCGCCTGCTCGAGGGTGCTGCGGCTCTTGCAGAACGCCATGCGCAGGTGACCGCTCGCCTCCCCGGCGTCCCCGTCGCGGTAGAAGGCGGACAGCGGGATCGCCACCACCCCGGCCTCCGTCGGCAGGCGCTGCGCCAGCAGGTCGGCGTCGGGCTCCCCGAGCGGACCGGCATCGGCGACTGTGAAGTAGCCGGCCGCGGGCACGCTCACCCGGAAGCCGATCTCGCGCAGCCCGTCGGTGAGCAGGTCCCGGCGCTCGCGCAGCTCCGCGGCCAGGTCCTCGAAGGCGGACGACGGCATGCCGAGCCCCACCGCCACCGCGGGCTGGAAGGGGGCGCCGGAGGAGTAGGTCAGCCACTGCTTGGTCCCGATGACCGCTGTGATCAGCTCTGCCCGGGCGGTGATCCAGCCGATCTTCCAGCCGGTCACCGAGAAGGTCTTGCCCGCCGAGGAGATCGAGATGGTGCGGTCCTGCGCGCCGGGCAGCGCGGCGATCGGCTGGTGCGCGGTGCCGAAGGTGAGGTGCTCGTACACCTCGTCGGTGGCGATCAGCGCGTCGTGGCGCACCGCCTCGTCGACGATCGCCTGCAGCGCCTCCTCGCGGAGCATCAGCCCGGTGGGGTTGTGCGGGGTGTTGACCAGCACCAGGCGGGTGCGCTCGGAGAAGGCCCTGCGCAGTGCATCCGTGGAGACGTCCAGGACCAGGTCGTCCGAGGCAGTGCCGGCGTCCGTGCGGGAGGTGACCGGCACCGTGCGATGCACCCCGCCGGCCAGGGCGATGATCGCCGCGTACTGGTCGTAGAAGGGCTCCAGGGTGATCACCTCGTCGCCCGGCGCGACCAGGGCCAGGATCGTCGCCGCCAGCGCCTCGGTGGCGCCGGTGGTCACCAGCACCTCGCTCGCCGGATCCCAGTGCAGTCCGTACCAGCGGGCCTGATGCTCGGCGACCGCCTCCCGCAGCCCGGCCTCCCCGATGCCGGGCGGGTACTGGTTGTGGCCCTGGCGGATCGCCTCGATCGCGGCCTCGGCGACCGCGGTGGGCGGGGGATCGTCGGGGAAGCCCTGACCGAGGTTCAGCGCCCCGTGCGCGAGGGCGCGGGCGGACATCTGGGCGAACACGCTCGGGTGCGCCTGTCCGTCCTTCAGCAGGCCGGCAGCGGCGGCGGCACGGGTCCAGGGGCCGGTGGTCTCCATGGCGTCGAGTCTGTCAGAGACGGGCGGGGCGGGGAGGTCTACCGTGGCAGGGAGCCGTGCGGTGCGGAGCCGTGCGATGCAGAGCCGCGCAGTGAAGGAGTGTCCATGCAGATCCTCGTCCGCCCGGGGGACCTCACGCAGGAGGCCACCGACGCCCTCGTCAACGCCGCGAACTCCGGACTCCGGGGAGGTGGGGGCGTCGACGGGGCGATCCACCGCGCCGGCGGCCCCGACATCCTCGCCGCCTGTCAGCAGCTGCGCGAGACCACGCTCCCGGACGGCCTGCCCGCCGGCCACGCGGTCGCCACGACCGCCGGGAGGCTGTCGGCCCGCTGGGTGATCCACACGGTCGGCCCCGTGCACTCCTCCCGCGAGGACCGCTCGGCGATCCTCGCCTCCTGCTATCGCGAGAGCCTGCGCGTCGCCGTGGAGATCGGGGCCCGCAGCCTCGCCTTCCCGGCCATCTCCGCCGGGGTCTTTGGCTGGCCGATGAACGATGCCGCCCGGATCGCCGTGCAGACCGTGCAGGAGACGGCCGACGAGGTCGCCGGACAGATCGACACCGTCGTGTTCGTGCCCTTCGGCGACGAGGCCGAGCAGGCGTTCCGCCGCTGGACCCGGGAGTAGCCGCACCCTGCGCACCGCGCGGCCGAGCCCCGCACCGCGCACCGCGCACCGCGCACCGCGAGCCCCGCACCGCGAGCCCCGCACCGTGCGCCCGCGCCTCGCAGTGCGAAGCTGTCAGGAAATGAACCACTTCCGGGGTGGATCCGGAACGAAATCTGACGATCGGCGGACAGGGGCAGTGCGGCGGACAGGGGCAGAGCGGCGGACAGGGGCAGTGCGGCGGACAGGGGCAGTGCGGCGCAGCCGGCTCAGCGCCGGGGGAAGACGAGGCGGCCGTAGGTGACGTACCGGAAGGAGGTCGAGACCACCTGCCCGATGACGGTGCCGGAGATGTTGTCCGCCAGGACGGAGTCCAGCCCCAGCACGTAGCGCGAGAAGGCGAGGCAGCACAGCTGCAGGCCGGCAGCGATCAGGTTGACCAGGAGGAACATCATGATCGAGCGCGTGGTCTCCGGTCGCGGCCGGTCGGCGAAGGTGAGCAGGCGGTTGCCCAGGTAGGTCAGGCAGGAAGCGAGGGCGATGGTGAGCAGCTTCGCCGTCAACGGGGTGCCGTGCATCAGCCCGGCGCCCCAGCCCTGGCTCGGGCTCCAGAACACCAGCAGGTTGTACATCGCGGTGTCCAGCAGGAACACGACCCCGCCGACCAGCAGGAACAGCGTCGTGGGGCGGAGGTGCTCCTTCGCCGCCGCGGAGGTGCGTGCGCGCAGGGAGGTGCCCGTGGGGGAGGGGGCGGCAGGGGCGTCCTGCCTCGTCCGGTCCGGGGTCAGCACGCCCGGCACTGTACCCGAGGCGGTAGGATCTGGCCCCGGCCGCTGCGACGGATCGGTGCCTCCGGGCACCTGCTCCTGGGAGCGCACGGCCCGACCGCGGCGACGGGCAGGCGGGTCCCTGGAGGATCCCGGCCCTGGCAGCGTCCGGTCATCGCCGCTGCGACGGCCCCCAGGGCACCGCCCGACGGGCCGGGGAGCGCGCGGCACCGACGACGACATCTCCACGGAAGGCCCTCATGACCCACGTCGCCCTCACCATTGCCGGCTCCGAGACCACCGGAGGCGCCGGGGCCCAGACCGATCTGAAGACGTTCCACCAGCTCGGCACCTTCGGCACCGCGGCGCTGACCTGCATCGTGTCCTTCGACCCGAAGAACGACTGGGGCCACCGCTTCGTGCCGGTGGACCCGCAGGTGATCGCCGACCAGATCGAGACGACCACCGCCGTCCACGACATCGACACCGTGAAGATCGGCATGCTCGGCACCCCCGTCACCATCGACACCGTCGCCGCCTCGCTCTCCGAGCGCACCTTCACCAACGTGGTCCTGGACCCGGTGCTGATCTGCAAGGGGCAGGAGCCCGGCGCCGCGCTGGACACCGACACCGCGCTGAAGGAGAAGATCCTGCCGCTGGCCACCTTCGTCACCCCGAATCACTTCGAGGCGCTGACCCTCTCCGGGATGGAGGCGATCGAGTCGGTCGCTGACCTCGCCGAGGCTGCGCGGCGCATCCACGACACCTACGGCGTGATCGTGCTGGCCAAGGGCGGGGTCGTGCTCGAGGGCGAGGATGCGGTGGACGTGTTCTACGACGGTGAGCAGACCGTCGAGCTGCGCAGCCCCAAGATCGGGGAGCACCGCGTCTCCGGTGCCGGCTGCACCCTCGCCGCCGCCGTGACCGCCGAGCTCGCCAAGGGCGCCGCCCCGCTCGAGGCCGCCCGCGTCGCCAAGGCCGTGGTGACCAGCTCGATCGAGCACCGGCAGGAGGGCGCGACGCCCTTCGACGCGGTGTACCAGGGCGCCTACACGGCCTGAGGGCGCTCACCGGGCGGGGAGCGAGCCCTGCGCCCCGCCCGGGGTGGGATCACCGGTCACGTCGTCGCCGGATCGACGCGGAACGCGGCCGGACCGGCGGATCCGCGACGCGTGGCGTCCTCCATCCGGCCGGCGGTCTCGATAGGGTGGAACCCCGGCAGTGATCGCTCGTCGGCCCGACGTCGCTGGGAGGCCCCGTGATCGGATTCGAGAACGTCCGCAAGGAGTACCCGGGCGGGACGCTCGCGGTGCAGGACTTCAGTCTCGAGATCGCCTCCCACGAATCGGTGGTGCTGGTCGGCACGTCCGGCTCCGGCAAGACCACGCTGATGCGGATGATCAACCGCATGGTCGCTCCCACCTCCGGACGCGTCCACATCGACGGGGACGACGTGGCGGAGCTGGACCCGGTGCAGCTGCGCCGCAGCATCGGCTACGTCATGCAGGCCTCCGGCCTGCTCCCGCACCGCACCGTGCTGGACAACATCACCACCGTGCCCGTGCTGCGCGGCACCACCAAGCGCGAGGCCCGCACCCGCGCCCACGAGCTGATGGAGACCGTCGGCCTGGACGCCGCCCTCGCCGATCGCTATCCCTCCCAGCTCTCCGGCGGTCAGCAGCAGCGGGTGGGTGTGGCCCGCGGCCTCGCCGCCGACCCCAACATCCTGCTGATGGACGAGCCCTTCGGCGCCGTGGACCCGATCGTGCGCCGCGAGCTCCAGCAGGAGCTGCAGCACCTGCAGCGCGACCTGCGCAAGACGATCGTGTTCGTCACCCACGACATCGACGAGGCGTTCCTGCTCGGCGACCGGGTGGTGATCCTCAGACCCGGCGGGCTCGTCGCGCAGGTGGGCACCCCGCAGGAGATCCTCGCCGACCCCGCCGATGAGTTCGTCTCCAGCTTCGTCGGCGCGGAGCGCGGGGCTCGCACCCTGCACCTCGAACGACTCGACGGCCGTGACGTGGTGGTCGACGCCGACGGGCGGCCCGCCGGCGTGCTCGCGGCGAGCGGCGCCCGCTCGGCCGGGGACGGCGCGGCCGACGGTCCGATGCGGGAGCGGTCCTCGTGACCTGGGTGCTCGAGAACCTCGACGTCATCGCGGGGTACACCGGCGCGCACCTGCTGCAGGCCCTGCCCCCGATCCTGGTGGCCTTCCTGCTCTCGCTGCCGCTGGCCAAGCTCGCGAACTCCCGCGGCTGGCTGCGCACCTCGGTCACCACCACCTCCTCGCTGATGTACGCGATCCCGTCGCTGCCGCTGTTCGTGCTGCTGCCGGGGCTGATCGGCACCGGTGTGCGGAGTCCGGCGAACATCATCATCGCCCTGTCGCTGTACGGGCTCGCGCTGATGGTCCCGACCGCCTCGGACGCCTTCCGCTCGGTGAGCCGTGACGTGCTCGGCTCCGCCACCGCGCAGGGCTACGCGTCGCGGGCGCGCTTCGTCCAGGTCGAGCTGCCGCTGGCCGGTCCCGCGCTGCTGGCCGGGGTGCGGGTGGTCGCGGTGAGCACCATCTCGCTGGTCACCGTGGGCGGCGTGCTCGGAGTGCCCAGCCTGGGCATGCTGTTCGTGGACGGGGTGCGTCGCGGGATCGCCGCCGAGATCGCGGCCGGGATCGTCGCGACCGTTCTGCTCGCGCTGCTCACCGACGCCCTCCTGGTGCTGCTGGGCCGTGCCATGATGCCCTGGGCCCGTCGGCAGGAGGTGGTCAGCTCATGACCGGCAGCCCCTTCCTGGACTCCCTGCGCTGGCTCGGAGACCCCGCCCACTGGACGGGCACCGACGGCATCCCGCTGCGCACCCTCGAGCACCTCGGCTACACCGCCCTCGGCGTGCTGGTCGCGGCGCTGCTGGCCGTGCCCGTCGGGCTGTACGTCGGCCATTCGGGACGATTCAAGGGCATTGCCGTCGCGGCCGCCGGCGCCGCCCGCGCCCTGCCCACCCTGGGCCTGGTGACCCTGTTCGCGCTGCTGGTGGGCATCGGTCTCACCGCCCCGCTGCTGTCCTTCGTGATCCTGGCGATCCCGTCCCTGCTGGCCGGGGCCTACTCCGCCGTCGAATCCGCGGACCCCGCCACCGTCGACGCCGCCCGCGCCCAGGGCATGACCGAAGGGCAGATCCTCACCCGGGTGGAGATCCCGCTGGGCATGCCGCTGCTGGTCGGCGGGTTCCGCGGGGCGACCGTCCAGGTGGTGGCCACCGCCATGCTCGCCGCCTATGTGGGCAGCGGCGGCCTGGGTCGCTATATCTTCCAGGGGCTGGGCTCCCAGAACTACCCGCAGATGATCGCCGGTTCGCTGCTGGTGATCGCGCTCGCCCTGATCCTGGACCTGTCGCTGCTGTTCGCGCAGCGACTGACCGTACCGCGCGGGGCGCGAGCCTCGTGACCTGTCCCCTCGACACCTCGTACTCAAGGAGATCTTCCATGACCGTCCACAGCACCCGTCGTCACCTGCTCGGCGCGCTCGGCGCCGGCTCCCTCGCTCTGGGCGCCGCGGCCTGCGGCAGCTCCGACCCCTTCGACGAGGGGGGCGAGGCGGGAGGCGGCGCCTCCGACGGCGGCTCCGGCGGCGGCACCCTCGTGATCGGCTCTCAGGCCTACTACTCCAACGAGATCATCGCCGAGCTGTGCGCCCAGGTCCTCGAGGCCGAGGGATTCACCGTGGACCGGCAGTACCAGATCGGTCAGCGCGAGGTGTACATGCCCGAGCTCGAGAGCGGGTCCCTGGACCTGCTGCCCGAGTACCTCGGCAACCTGCTCCAGTACTACGTCTCCGAGGCGCCGGCCGCCAGTCCTGAGGAGATCCACGGCGCGCTCGCCGAGGCCCTGCCCGCAGGACTGCGCGTGCTCGACTACGCCGAGGCCTCCGACCAGGACTCCTACACCACCACCTCCGATTTCGCCTCCACCCACTCGCTCACCACGATCGGGGACCTGGCCGGCGTCGACGAGGAGCTGAAGATCGCCGCGAACAGCGAGTTCGAGGTGCGTCCCTACGGCCCTGAGGGCGCGCAGGAGATCTACGGCGTGGACATCTCCGTGGTGCCCGTGGAGGACTCCGGCGGCCCGCTCACCGTGCAGGCGCTGCTCGACGGCGACGTGCAGCTCGCCGACATCTACACCGCGAACCCCGCCATCGCCGAGAACGATCTGGTGGTGCTCGAGGATCCGGAGTCGATGATCCTCCCGCAGAACGTGGTGCCCGTGGTCACGGAGAAGATCGACGAGACCGCCGCGGCCGTGATCAACGGCGTGATCGCCCAGCTCAGCGCCGACGATCTGGTGGAGCTGAACCGCCAGAGCGTCGTGGACCAGGCCAGCAGCGCGGATATTGCCGAGGGCTGGCTGACCGAGAAGGGGCTGCTGTGACCGGCGCCGTCGATCAGCTCTGACCAGCGGTGGTGACCGGACGGTCGGGCTGCGGATGACATCTCGGGCAAGGAGCGGGAGGGTGGGAGGCATGAACAGCAGCCAGACCCACCTGACCGTCACCCGCACCATCGACGTCCCCGCGAAGGACCTGTTCGACCTGCTCACGCTGCCGGCCCGGCACCACGAGTTCGACGGCTCCGGCATGGTGCGCAATGCCGACGACACCGAGCGCATCGACAAGGTCGGCGAGAAGTTCGTGATGAACATGCACCACCAGGGCAGGGGCGACGACTACCGCACCCACAACTTCGTCACCGCCTACGACGAGAACAAGATGATCGGCTGGCAGCCGGCCAACGAGGCGGAGGACGGCACCGCGCCGACCGAGCCGCTGGGCTGGGAGTGGCTCTACGAGCTCAAGCCCCGGGGCGCGGGCTCCACCGAGGTGTCCCTGACCTACGACTGGTCCAAGGTCACCGACCCGAAGCTGCTGGAGCACGTCGGCTTCCCGATGATCCCGCAGGAGGACCTCGAGCAGTCGCTGAACCTGCTCGCCGCGGCGGTCACCCAGCCCTGAGCATCGGCTCGGCTCGGCTCGGCGCGCTCAGGCGTCGGCCGTGCCTCGGGCGGCGGCCGAGCCTCGGGCGGCGGCTGAAGGCTCAGGTGCCGGCCGGGCCTCGAGCACCGGCCGAGGCGGCCTCCCGGCGCACGTCGTAGACGGCCATCCGCACGCCGTTGGAGAAGTCCGCGGAGCGCACCAGCTCCAGGCGCTGCGCCGGGGCGTCGGCCGCGAACAGCCGTTTCCCGGCGCACAGCAGGACCGGGAACGTGAGCAGGTGGTAGCGATCCACCAGATCCGCGGCGACGAGCGACTGCACGAGGCGGGCCGAGCGGTGCACCAGCAGCGGCCCGCCCTCGGAGCGTTTGAGCGCTCGCACCTCCTCCAGGTCGCGCAGCAGATGGCAGCTCTCCCAGCCCGTCCCCGAGACCCGCTCCGCGGAGAGCGTCGTGGAGACGACATGCTTGGGCATGCGGTTGTAGAGGCGGAACTCCTCGTCCATCCCCGGCCAGACGGGCGCGAACTCCTCGAAGCTCACCCGGCCCAGCAGCAGCGCCCCGGCCTCCTCCTGCTCGGTCTGTTTGATCTCGTACGCCGCGGGCACGAACTCGAGACCCTGGAACGTCCAGCCGGCCTGCGGGTGGCCCCCGCCGCCGGGTGCCTCCATCACGCCGTCCAGGGTGAGGAACTCGGTGACGATGAGCTGACGGGACATGGATCCCCCTCGGAGCGGGGCCGTGGTGGCGGACCGCGCGCTGGGCATGCGGTCGCCCGTAGGCACGAAGTCTGTCAGGATTCCCTCCAGATGGTGATGAGGCCGCAGCCCGACCACGAGGAGCTCAGTCATGGCAGACGCATCCGTTCTCCCCGCCGACAGTCCGGTTCCCGACGAGATCGTCCGCAGCGCGTTGATCCACGCCGCTGCCGAGAAGGTGTTCGCGATCATCAGCGAGCCGGGATGGTTCATCAACGATGGCGAGTACCGCGAGCACAAGGTCACTCGCCAGGGTGCGATCACCCAGGTGGTCGACCCGGTGCACGGCAGCTTCCAGCTCGCCATCGAGGTGCGCGAGCCGCCGAACCGGATCCGGTTCCGCTGGTTGGGCGGCGGCCTCGGCGCGATCTCCGACGCCCCGAACAACACCGTCGAGTTCATCATCGACCCCGCCGGGACGGCGAAGCGCAATCTGGTGCGGCTCACCGTGCGCGAGCGCGGCTTCGCGAAGCTGGGTCTGGACGAGGCCGTGCGTCGTCGCAACTTCGAGGAGAACTACCGCGGCTGGGAGCAGCAGCTGCGGGTGGCCCGGGAGCTCGCCGAGGGTGGCCCGCGGCAGACCGACCAGCAGTGAGGAGCGCTCACCGTCCGTCCCCGCCGCACCGCAGGTGAGCGGGCTACCCTCGAGGGATGGGCAGGGTTACCGAGGCGAGACGGATCCGCACCGTCCGGGTGCGTGAGGGCAGGCTGTACGCGGGCCGCAAGGGCGACCGCGTCGCGGTCGAGGAACCGCTGGACATCCGCCTGAACGGGCAGCAGCTCTCGCTGACCATGCGCACCCCCGGCCACGATGTGGAGCTGATCCACGGCTTCCTGCACGGCGAGGGCCTGATCGCCCACCGCGAGGACATCCGCGAGGCCCGCTACTGCGACGGGGCCGTGATCGATGACGGGACCGGCTTCGCGCAGAACACCTTCAACGTCATGGACTTCACGACCTCCCGCCCGCAGCTGCTGCCGCTGGTGAACCGGCATTTCTCCGCCGGCTCGGCCTGCGGGGTGTGCGGCGCCGAGAGCATCGACGCGGTGCGCCGGAAGTCCCGCCACGTGCTGGCGAGGGACTGGCAGATCGACCCCCGCCGCATCCTCGCCGCCGCCCGCGGCCTCGGCGAGAAGCAGGCGGTGTTCGCCCGCACCGGCGGAGTGCACGCCGCGGCGCTCGTCGACCTCTCCGGGAACCTGCTGGTGGTGCGCGAGGACGTGGGCCGCCACAATGCGGTCGACAAGGTGATCGGCTGGGCCCTGCTCGAGGAGCGGCTCCCGCTGCGTGACTGCTTCCTGCTGGTCTCCTCCCGTGCCAGCTTCGAGATCGCCCAGAAGGCCTGCATGGCCGGGATCCCCCTGCTGGCCTGCGTCTCCGCGGCGAGCTCTCTGGCCATCGAGACCGCCGAGGAGTTCGGGCAGACCCTGCTCGGATTCACGCGCGCCGCCGAGGACGGCGATGGGCGGATGAACGTCTACACCCACCCCGAACGGCTGGACCTCGCCGCGGCGGAGGGCTGAGGACGCCGCGGCGCAGGCCGCTGCGGGGCGGCGCTGCGTGGGGCGCGGCTGGGTAGGCCGCGGTGCGGCGGCGCTGCGCGTGCGGCACCGTGGATTGTCAGGGTCCGTTCCGATGCGGACAGGGATCTGGTTCAGAACCTGACGATCCCCGGCCGTGGGTGCTGGCTCTCGAGCGGGCGCCGGGAACCGTTCCTCCCCAGGGCGTGCGCGTCCACCGACGACCGCGGCGCGGGCTGCTGTTCCGTGAGTGCGCCTACCGTCGGTCCATGGCCCGAGACCTCACGCGCTTCCACGGTGCACTGCTCCATCGTGCGGAGTGGATGCGCCACGGTCTGCATCCGCGGGACCTCGCCTCGGACCGGTTCACCACCGTCTTCCCCGGCTACCTGACGCTCACCGACCATCCGGCATCGTTCAACGGGCTGGCATGGGTCCTGCAGAACATGGTGCGCCCGGGATGCGTGCTCAGCCACACGACAGCCGCCCTGCTGTGGGGCGTACCCCTGCCGTGGCGCCTCGAGGAGGGCGTGGGGATGCTCCGTCGGCCGGAGCCCGGAGGCGCGGTCGGCGACCCCCTCATCCCGTCCGTGCGGCCGGGCCTCACGCTCGGTGACGAGACGTCGCTGCCGCTGCTCCATTGCCGGGTCGCTCCGAGGGCGAGCTCGAGCGTCGGGCGAGGGGTCATCGTGCACAGGCATCGAGGAGGAGCCACCGCTCGACGCGGCAGGCTCATCGTCTCCTCGCAGGCGGAGACGCTGCGCGAGCTCGCCACATTGCTGCCCGTCTGGGATGTGGTCGCCGCTGTCGAGGCCGTCATCGGTCCCGACGCCGCCCATCCCGGAGAGACTCTCGCCTCCCTGCGGGCCGAGGTGGAGGCCCGCCCAGGTGCCGCCGGGACGGCCCGCATCCGGCGAGCGCTCGAGCTGGCGCGGGAGGGCGTGCGCTCCCCGGGCGAGTCCGTGATGCGCCTGATCCTCATGGCCGCCGGCTTCCCGGAACCGACTCCGAATCTCCCGGTGCAGGACCCTCGCACGGGAAAGGTCCGGTACATCGACCTGGCCTGGACATCCATCGGGTTCGGGCTCGAGTACGACGGTGACGGCCACCGCGCGACGAAGGAGCAGTGGCGCGAGGACGAGACGCGTCGGGACGAGCTCGCCTCGCAGGGCTGGACCTTGGCGCGGTCGAACGGAGACGACCTGCGCCGACCGCTGCGGATGCTCCTGCGACTGCAACGATCCTCGGGGGAGCGCGGCCTGCGAGTGCCGACCGAGCAGCGCATCCGCCGCACGGCGCGACAACTCGCTGCGGACCAGCCCTCACTCCGCCTGGACAGGCAGCGATCCTGAGCAGGCGCACGTCGAGACCGAGGAGCGGCATCCGGGAGCGCCCGGGGACGGGACCGTCGCCGCACTGTGCGCGATCACCCGACGGGTACTCTCCGATGGTGAGCACTGCCGAGAGCGCCGACTTCTGGTCCCATGTCCGCCGCCAGGTCCCGGATCTGCCCGCCGCGGTCCCCGAGGCCTGGGCGTTCGGGGCCATCCCGGAGCATGCCGACGGGCTGCTCGCCCTGGTGCTCGCGGGCACCAAGACGGCGACCGCGTCATCCCTCGGCGACTACGACGAGGGTGCCGAGCCGCTCCCGGCCGCCGGTGATCTCTCGATCATCCTCGACGGTGCGGGCCGCCCACGGGCAGTGCTCGAGGTGACCTCGCTCCAGATCGTGCCCTTCGACCAGGTCAGCGAGGCTCACGCACGCGCGGAGGGAGAGGACGACAGAACCCTCCAGTCCTGGCGACGCATCCATGAGCAATTCTGGCGTGAGCATTCCGCCCGGGGCTTCGCACCGGACATGCAGGTGGTCTGCGAGAACTTCCGGGTCGTGTTCCCGGCGGTGCCCCGGAACGGCTGAGGCCCCGCGAGGAGCGGGCTGAGCAGGTCACGCGCTCACTTCACGGAGGCGGCACGGACGGCGCGCCGTCCGGACGATGCGCGGTCCGGCGGCGCGGAGCCCGGAAGGAAGGAATTGTCAGGATCCGTGCCAGATCCGGCTGCGAAACGGTTCAGAACCTGACAATCCCGGTGCGGTGCGGTGCGGTGCGGTGCGGTGCGGTCCGGTCTGGTCCGGCCCAGCCCGGTGCGGTGCGCCCGCTCAGCGCAGCGCGACCAGGCTCCGGGCGGTCACCTCGTCGACGACCACGTCGGTCGCCACCCCGGCCCGCAGTGCGGCGCGCAGCGGGAGCGCCTTGCGGGAGCCCGAGACCACCAGCAGCCGTCGCGGGATCCGCAGCAGCCGGTCCGGGGCGGTGCCGGAGCCGCGCTGGTTCATCGCGATATCGCGGTAGGTGCCGTCGGCCCGCAGGAACACCGTGCACACGTCCCCGACGGCGCCGTCGGCCCGCAGCGAGCTCAGATCCTCGCGGGTCAGGTAGTTGTGGGTGTAGACGTGGCTGGGGACCTCCGCGTCGAAGGCGCCCACGCTGAACACGGCCACCGTGGCCTCGCGCTGCGTGGCCAGGACCCGCTGCACCGAGCGCTCGCGCCACATCGCCTCCCGCGTCGCGGGGAAGTCGAAGAAGGCCGGCACCGGGAACTGGTGCACCGTCGCGTCCCACCGCGTGGCTGCCCGGGCGAGCATCGTGGCGATGTAGGTCAGGCCCGAGCCCTCGGTGTTGATGGCGCCGTTGAGCTGCACGATCCGCAGCCCGGGCACCGGTCGGGAACGGACCGTGCCGAGCAGCGCCGCCATCGTGGTGCCCCAGGCGATCCCGAGCGTGGTGCCGGGCTCGAGCATCTCATCGAGCAGGACGCCGCCGGCCTCGGTGACCGTCCGCAGGCGTTCCCGCTGGTCATCGCCGGGGACGGAGGGCACCACGTGCACCTGTACGCCGTACTGCCGGGAGATGCGACGGGCCAGCTCCTCGACCCGCTGCGCCTCCGGCGGCCGCAGGGAGATCGTCACCAGCTCGGCCTCGCGGGCGTCCCGCAGCATCCGCGAGACCGTCGACCGGGAGACGTGCAGCTCGCCGGCGATGGATTGCATGGTCCGCTCCTCGCCGTAGTACATCCGTGCAACCGCATAGAGCCCTTCGAGCCGGGAATCGCGAGTCATGCCCACCAGTCTTGCACGTTCGTGCATCGGGCTTGCGGACAGGTGCACGATCGTCCCATCATGGCGCACACCACGTCCGGTCGACGAGAGCCCTCGACGAGAGCTCGCGACGACGAGGACGCGAACCGAAGGCCACGATGCGAAGGAGCAGCCAGGTGTCCGATCAGCAACGGTCCGCACTCACCCCGGCCGGTCGGGCGGAGCATCTCTCCCGCCTCCGCGCCGCGACGGCGGAGGAGCCCCTGGACGTGCTCGTCGTCGGAGGTGGCGTGAACGGCGCCGGTGCCGCCTTCGATGCGGCCACCCGCGGCCTCTCCGTCGGCCTCGTCGAGACCCATGACTGGGCCTCCGGCACCTCCTCGCGCTCCTCCAAGCTGATGCACGGCGGCCTGCGCTACCTGCAGATGCTCGACTTCTCGCTGGTCGCCGAGGCGCTGCGCGAGCGTGATCTGCTGCTCACCCACACCGCTCCGCACCTGGTGAAGCCGATCAAGTTCGTCTTCCCCTTCTTCAAGAAGGTCGTGGACCGCGCCTTCATCGGCTCCGGCGTGATGCTCTACGACGCGATGCAGTCCGTGGGGCGCAAGCGCGCCGTGCCGATGCACCGCCACCTGCTCCACGACAAGATGCTCGAGGTCTTCCCGGCGCTGGACGGCGAGAAGGCCGTCGGCGCGCTGGAGTACTACGACGCGCAGGTGGATGATGCCCGCTTCGTGATGATGCTGGTGCGCTCGGCCGCGGAGCACGACGCCTCGGTCGCCAACTACACCACCGTGATCGAGTACCTCCACGAGGGCACTCGAGTCGTCGGGGCGCGGGTGCGCGACGAGGAGACCGGCGAGGAGTTCGACGTCCATGCCCGTGAGACGATCCTCGCCGGCGGTGTCTGGACCCAGGATCAGCAGGAGCTGGCCGGGGCCGATGCCGGCCTCGAGGTGCTCGCCTCCAAGGGCATCCACATCACCATCGCCCGCGAGCGGATCCCCGCGGTGCCGGACACCGGCATCATCACCCAGACCGAGAAGTCGGTCCTGTTCATCATCCCCTGGGACGAGTACTGGGTCATCGGCACCACCGACACCGCCTGGACCCAGGACCCGCGGGACGTCGGCGCGTCCGCCGAGGACATCGAGTACGTCATCGAGCACGCCAATGCCGTGCTGAAGGAGGACCTCCGTCGCGAGGACGTCATCGGCGTCTACTCCGGTCTGCGCCCGCTGCTGCAGCCGGTGCGGAAGAACGCTGCAGGGGGGTCCTCGTCCTCGACGAAGGTCTCCCGCGAGCACACCGTGATGGAGATCGAGCCGGGCCTGACCGCGATCGCCGGCGGCAAGTACACCACCTACCGGGTGATGGCCGAGGACGTCGTCGACTTCGCGATCAAGGATTCGCAGCCCGGCCGTCCCAGCCTGACCCGCTCGATCCCTGTGATCGGCGCGCAGGGATACCAGACCCTGGTGCGCGACAAGCAGGAGATCGGCCGACGGTACGGCTTCGACGAGATCCGCGTGGACCGCCTGCTGTTCCGCTACGGCGCACTGCTGAGCGACGTGCTCGCCCTGATCGACCAGGACCAGAGCCTCGCCACCCCCCTCGAGCACGCACCGCGGTACCTGCGCGCCGAGGTGCTGTACGCGGTGCGCGCCGAAGGTGCCCGGCACCTGGCCGACGTGCTCGAGCGCCGTACCCGCCTGGACTACGAGACCCGTGATCGCGGGGTCGCGGCGGCGGATGAGGTCGCCGCGCTGCTGGCCGGAGAGCTCGGCTGGGACACCGCTACCGTGCAGCGCGAGGTCGAGACGTACCGCGCGTTCATCGAGGCGAGACTGGCCGGGGAGGCCACCGCGAGCGACGCGGAGGTCGCGAACCGGATCGCGAAGGCGCCGGAGGTGCCCGACATGAACTGATCGGGGTCTGGCCGGCCGCGATCGCGACCCGGCTCGACCCCGGATCAGCCTGCGGGCACCCGCCTGCAGGCGCCCCGCGGACCGAGGTCCGAACCCCTATCCCCTGGATGCCACCGATCGTGCACGGAAGCACGGTCGCTCGATGAGGAGGCCGCATGGCAACCATCGTCCTGTACGAGATCGCCGGCACGGCGATGCTCACCCTGCTCGGCGGCGGTGTCGTCGCCAACGTGATCCTCGGCAAGACCAAAGGCAATGCCGGCGGCTGGCTGCTGATCAACTTCGGCTGGGGCCTCGCGGTCTTCGCCGGCGTCTACACCGCCTACAAGACCGGCGCACACATCAACCCGGCGGTCACCGTGGGTCTGCTCTCCAGCGGCGCCGAGGAGTACGCCCCCGGGATCGCCGTGAACGTCGGCAACACGATCGCCTACTTCGCGGCCCAGATGATCGGTGCCTTCCTCGGCGCCGTGCTGGCCTGGCTCTCCTACAAGAACCACTACGACCACGAGACGGACGCCGGCACCATCCTCGGCACCTTCTCCACCGGGCCCGAGATCCGCAACCGCGGCTGGAACCTGGTCACCGAGATCATCGCGACCTTCGTGCTGGTCTTCATCATCATCATGTTCGGCAACACCCCGAGCGGGCTCGGCCCGCTGGCGGTCGCCCTGCTGGTGGTCTCGATCGGTGCCTCCCTCGGCGGGCCCACGGGCTACGCCATCAACCCCGCCCGTGACCTCGGGCCGCGCCTCGCGCACGCCGTCCTGCCGATCCCGCACAAGGGCGGCAGCGACTGGGGCTACTCCTGGGTCCCGATCGTCGGCCCGCTCATCGGCGGCGTCCTCGGCGGCGTCGTCGGCGCGGCACTCTGAGACCATCGTCACCACAGGCATGCACCACCGCACACCGCTCATCACCACGAAGGAGTTCCGATGACCGACAAGCAGAAGTACATCCTCTCGATCGACCAGGGCACCACCTCCACCCGCGCGATCATCTTCGATCACGGCGGACAGATCGTCTCCACCGGCCAGAAGGAGCACGAGCAGATCTTCCCGAAGTCGGGCTGGGTCGAGCACGACGCCCTGGAGATCTGGCGCAACACCCGCTCCGTGGTCGGTGAGGCGCTCACCGGCGCGGACATCAACCGCCACCAGCTCGCCGCCGTCGGCATCACCAATCAGCGCGAGACCACGGTGGTGTGGGACAAGAACACCGGCGAACCGGTATACAACGCGATCGTCTGGCAGGACACCCGCACCCAGAAGATCTGCGACGAGCTCGCGGGCGACGAGGGTGCGGACAAGTACAAGGAGCGGGTGGGGCTGCCGCTGGCGACCTACTTCTCCGGCCCGAAGATCAAGTGGATCCTCGACAACGTCGACGGTGTGCGCGAGCGGGCAGAAGCCGGTGACCTGCTGTTCGGCAACACCGACTCCTGGCTGGTGTGGAACCTGACCGGTGGCAATAACGGCGGCATCCACGTCACCGACGTCACCAACGCCTCGCGCACGATGCTCATGAACATCGACACCCTCGACTGGAACGAGGACATCGCGAAGGACATGACCGTCCCGCTGTCGATGCTGCCGGAGATCCGCTCCTCCTCCGAGGTGTACGCGAAGGGCCGCAAGAACGACCTGCTCATCGACACCCCGATCGCCGGCATCCTCGGCGATCAGCAGGCCGCCACCTTCGGCCAGGCCTGCTTCGAGATCGGCATGGGCAAGAACACCTACGGCACCGGCAACTTCATGCTGGTCAACACCGGTGAGGACCTGGTCCACAGCGAGAACGGGCTGCTCACCACCGTCGCCTACAAGATCGGCGAGCAGAAGGCCGTCTACGCCCTCGAGGGCTCGGTCGCGGTGACCGGCTCGCTGGTGCAGTGGGTGCGCGACAACCTCGGGCTCATCAAGGACGCCCCGGAGATCGAGACCCTCGCCAAGGAGGTCGACGACAACGGCGGGCTGTTCATCGTCCCGGCCTTCTCGGGCCTGTTCGCCCCGCACTGGCGCTCCGACGCCCGCGGCGCGATGGTGGGCATGACCCGCTTCCACACCAAGCACCACATCGCCCGTGCGGTGCTGGAGGCCACGGCCTTCCAGTCCCGTGAGGTGCTGGATGCGGCGATCGCCGACGCGGAGGACGAGGGCGTGGAGCTGACCGAGCTCAAGGTCGACGGCGGCATGGTCATGAACGAGACGCTCATGCAGTTCCAGGCCGACATCCTCGGCGTGCCCGTGGTGCGTCCCAAGGTCATCGAGACCACCGCGCTCGGCGCCGCCTATGCCGCCGGCATCGCAGTGGGCTTCTGGGACGGCGAGCAGGACGTCATCGACAACTGGGCCGAGGACAAGCGCTGGGAGCCCGCGATGGACGACGAGACCCGCGACCGCTACATGCGTCTGTGGAGGAAGGCCGTCGAGCGCACCCTGGACTGGGTCGACGACGACACCGAGGCGCTGCACAGCTGATCGACGAACTGCGGGCTCGGAGCGGTCGGTGAGGGACGAGCCGGCGGCGCAGCGCCCGCGGGAGGAGAGCGGTGAGGCATCACAGCTGATCGACGCTCACTCCCGGTGACGTGCGCGTGAGAACCAGAAGTCGTTCTCACGCGCACAATGCTGTGTGGTCACCGGGCATTTCGGGCAGACGGGGCGGGCTTTCGGGGTGCCCGAAACCGGGTGCGGATGATCACGACAGATGTCACCGTCCGGCAACAACCCTGCTCGGAGCGCTGTGATCGGCGTCGCCGAGGCGTAAGGTCGGTGCCACCCTGGTCCCCGGACGCCCTCGGGCGCCCCCTCGGTGACCGTTTCGGCCGCTGTCGTCCGACCGGGGCCATCGCGCGCCTGTTCCGCGGGGTCCTCTCGAGGCTCGGTGCCACGTGCGTGACCTGGTGATCCCGTCCCTCCTACCCCGTGACTCCCCATCCCCCTCCCCTGAGATCGGAGCCTCCTCATGGATCTCGTCTTCAAGACCATCGCCTTGGTCGTCTATTTCGCCGTCATGGTCGGGATCGGCGTCTACGCCTTCCGCAAGACCTCGGACGGCGAGGACTACATGCTCGGCGGGCGTCAGCTGCATCCGTTCACCGCCGCGCTCTCCGCCGGTGCGTCCGACATGTCGGGCTGGCTGCTGCTGGGTCTGCCCGGCGCGCTGTACATGGGTGGTCTGGTCGAGGCGTGGATCGCCGTCGGCCTCACCATCGGTGCCGGTCTGAACTGGTACTTCATCGCGCCGCGGCTGCGCCAGTACACGCAGATCGCCAGCAATTCGATCACCGTGCCGAGCTTCTTCGGCAACCGTCTGCATGACCGCACGAACATCCTGCGCATCGCCGCGGGGCTGATCATCCTGCTGTTCTTCACCTTCTACGTCTCCTCCGGCATGGTCGCCGGCGGCGTGTTCTTCCAGTCGATGTTCGGTGGCCCGTACGTCACGGGCATGCTCCTGGTGGGCGGTGTGACGATCCTGTACACGCTGTTCGGCGGGTTCCTCGGCGCGAGCTACACCGACGTCGTCCAGGGCATGATCATGCTGGTCTCGCTCATCCTGGTCCCGATCACGGCGATGTTCGTGGTCGGCGGCCCCGCCGCCATGTTCGCCTCCGTGCGCGAGGTCAACGCGGACTTCGGGTCGATGACCGCCGGCGCGACCGCCGTCGGCATCATCTCCTCGCTCGCCTGGGGCCTGGGCTACTTCGGCCAGCCCCACATCATCGTGCGCTTCATGGCGCTGCGCTCCTCGCGCGATGCCAAGTACGGCTTCGCGGTGGGCATGAGCTGGATGATCCTGTGCGTCGTCGGCGCCGTGTTCACCGCGCTCGCAGGCCTGGCCTACTTCCAGCAGAACCAGGACGCGATCCTCACCGACAGCACGAACGGCGAGTCCGTGTTCCTGGACCTCTCCCAGCTCCTGTTCCACCCGTTGATCGCCGGGGTGCTGCTGGCCGCGGTGCTCGCGGCGATCATGTCCACGATCTCCTCGCAGCTGATCGTCTCCAGCTCCGCGCTGGTCGAGGACCTCGTCGGTGGTTTCGGGGTCAAGCTCAGCGCCAGGGCGGCCCTGTGGTTCGGCCGCATCGGGGTGCTCGTGGTCTCTGTGGTCGCGCTCATCCTGGCACTGGACCCGGGCAGCTCGGTGCTGGGGCTGGTGGCCTTCGCCTGGGCGGGCTTCGGTGCCGCCTTCGGCCCGATCGTCATCCTCTCGCTGTTCTGGCGACGCCTCACCGTGATCGGTGCCGCGGTGGGCATGGTGGCCGGCGCTGCGGTCTCCTTCACCTGGGGCCAGTTCGAGCCCGACGTGGCCTGGGGGCTGTTCGGCGGGGATCATCTCTACGAGATCGTTCCCGGCTTCCTCGTCTGCCTGGTGCTCGCCGTGGTGGTCAGCATGATCACCCCGCAGCCGCCGGCGAAGGCGATGCAGGAGTTCGACGACATGCTCGAGTCGTTCCGCTCGGGCGAGGCCCGGGACCGCTCGGCCGAGAACGTCGCGGCGACGGGTGCCGGCCCCAGGGCCTGACCCGTTCCCACTGCACGAACCCCCTGCGAGCCCGTGATCTCGGTGCTCGCAGGGGGTTCGTCGTCGCTGCGGGGGTCCGGGGTCAGTCCCCGAAGACCAGCTCCTCGGCGGGGCCGTGCACCCCGGGCCGCACCGCGAACAGGGAGCCGGCCGCTGGGTCCTCGCCCTCGGCGAGGTTCTCCCGGCTGGTGGTGATGAACAGGGTCCCGCGATCCTCGCCGCCGAAGGTGCAGGCCGTGACCTGCCGGGCGCCCACGGCGACCCGTTCGGCGACCTTTCCGTGCTCGTCGAGCCCCAGGACCTGGCCGCCGGAGTGCATCGCCACCCACACGTTCCCTGCGGCGTCGAGGCAGAGCCCGTCGGGATGGCCGTCCTCGGCGGTGAGGTCTGCGAAGGGGCGGCGAGCGACGAGGCCGTCCGCATCGGACCAGTCCAGGACGTCCACCCGCCCGGTGGGGGTGTCCACGTAGAACGCCCGTGCACCGTCGGCCGTGAAGGCGAGACCGTTGGAGATCGTGAGGTCGCCGAACAGCTTGGTGGTGGTGCCGTCGGGCAGCAGTCGCCACATCGCGGCGGCACCGGGGCGCTGGTCGTACGCCATGGAGCCGCACAGGAACGAGCCGTCCGGTGCGATCGCGCCCTCGTTCATGCGCACGTCCTCCTCCCACAGCGGGGGGAGCTCGGTGATCGAGCCGTCGGCGTCCTCGAGCGCGAAACCCTTCTCGAGCGCCAGCACCGCCCCACCACCGGCGGCAGGCCGTACGCAGGCCACCACGGAGCTGGGCGTGGGGATCCGGGTCACGGCGCCCTTCGGTGCCTCGGTGGCCAGGGGTCGCGCGGCGGTGGTGCCGGAGCCGACGGTGCCGGAGGGGTCCAGGTGCAGGAGGTCGCCGGCGAGCATGTCCACCCAGCGCAGACCGCCCCAGGTGTCGGACCAGTACGGACCCTCGGCGTGGTGGCAGAGCGAGTCGGTGATGCGATCGGCGAGCATGGGAGCCTCCGGTTCCGGCGCGAGATGCGGACGGCCGACGGCGAAGCGTCGGTGGGGCCACCGTACGCGGTGCGGCGATGTACGGGAGAGGCCCGACGGGTCGCTGGTCCGTGCAGCGGTGAGAGCCGGGGGCGGTGGGCCTCAGCGTGCCGGCCGCTCCCCGTGCTGGAGGGCGGCGAGGGCATGGACGATGTCCTTCGTGGCGGGGTAGAGCGCGCGGTACATCCCGTACAGCTCTTCGTACCGTTCCGCGGTGGCCGGATCGGGCCTGCAGGTGCGCTCGATCGGATTCCAATCCACCGCCGCGATGCCGTGCACAGCCCGTGCGGCGAGCATCGAGGTCCCGTACGAGGCACCGACGGTGCGGTGGGGAATCTGCTGCGGCAGCCCCGTCACGTCGGAGACGATCTGCGGCCACAGACCGTTGCGGGTGCCGCCGCCGACGGCGATCACGCGTTCGATCTGTGCGCCGGCTCGCTGGAGCTCCTCGACGTGGTGGCGCACGCCGAAGGCGGCGGCCTCGAGCGCCGCCCGGAAGATGTCTCCGCGTGTGTGCGAGAGGGTCAGGCCGGCGATCACCCCTCGGGCTGAGGGGTCGTCGAAGGGAGCGCGCTCGCCGGAGAAGTAGGGGAGCATCACCAGCCCGCTCGCCCCTGGTCCGCTCTCGCCGGCCTCCTGTATGAGGGTGTCGAACTCTACGTCCCCGGTCAGCTCGCGGAGCCAGCTCGTGATCGCCCCGGAGCTTGCCATTCCCCCGGCCAGGGTGTGGGTCCCCTCGGAGATCCCTGCCGTCATCCACAGGGAGCGGCTGGGCAGCGGACGATCTGTGACCGCGACCAGGAAGGTCGTCGTCCCGTACATCAGCATGACGTCGCCCGGGGCGCTCGCGCCGACGCTGATCGCCTCCGCCCAGGCGTCCGTGCTCCCGGCGATCAGCGGGGTCCCCGTCGCGATGCCGCGGAGCGATGCTGCGGCGGTGGGCGTCACCGTGCCCACCAGCTGTCCTGGCCACATCAACGGGGGCAGCTCCAGCCCGGGGGCGACGTGCTCTGCCCAGGGACGGTACCAATCTATGGCCTCGGGGTCGTAGATCGGGGCGACCATGCTGGCGCTGACATGGTCCAGCGTGTAGCGGCCGCTGAGCTTGAAGCCGAGGTAGGACGCGGGCATGAACAGGCGGGTGGCTCGAGCGAAGGCTTCGGGCTCATGGTCGGCGACCCAACGGATCTTCGGGCCGGCCGCTTGCGAGGTGAGGACGCTGCCGCAGCGAGCGAGGATCGTCTCCGCACCGAAGCGGTCGTTGAGCGCTGCGATCTGCTCTCCCGCCCGGGTGTCCACGCCATAGAGGATTGCGGGCCGCACCGGCTCGCCGGCCTCATCGGTCAGAAGGACGCATGGCCCCATCCCGGACAGGCCGATCCCCGTCACCCGAGCGTCGATGCCGTCGGTCAGCTCTGCGGTGAGCGCCACGAACTCGTCCCACCAGACCCGGGCGTCCATCTCCACGTGCCCCGGGGCGGACCGGTCGACGGCATGCTCGCGGGTCGCCGAGCGCAGGATGGTGCCGTCGAGCGCCGTAAGCACACCTTTCGTGCTTGACGTGCCGATGTCGACACCCAGAACTGCCTCGACGTGGCCCGTCATCGACCTGCCTCTCCTCGTCGTTTCCGCGCTGCGGCCCGTGCGGAGTCGTCCGACGTGCCAGGTGCCCGCCTACGATATCGGCAACGACAGTGCCCTTCTCGGGGTCGCGGTGGGATGTCGGCGGGTACGGGGAGTATCGGGGGTGCTGAGGGATCGCTATGATCAGACATGCCGGTGTCGGCACGTTCTTGCCACACGTCTGTGCGCGCTCCGTCTCGCCTACGCTCCACGAGCGCAGATCCGGTGGTGGCGAGGAACCGGGAGAAAGGGGAGGGGCGTGCTCGACACCCATCTGGACCTGCAGCTCCTGCATCGCGCGGCGAGCGCCTATTACCTCGAAGACATGCGACAGGCGGAGATCGCGGAGCTGCTCGAAGTCTCCCGTCCCACCGTCAGCAAGCTGCTCAGCGAGGCACGCCGGATCGGCATGGTGCGCTTTGAGGTCCTCGACGTCCCCAGCGATGACGTCAGCGAGCTCGAAGAGCGGCTGCGTGAGGCGCTCGGCCTGGCCCAGGTGCGCGTCGCCCCGGGCGATCAGGGGCGGAGGGAGCTGCGCGGGCTCGGCCCCCTGCTGGCCGGAGAGCTGCGAGCGCTGGACCTCATGCCCGGCGACGTCCTCTTGGTCTCCTCCGGCAAGACCACCCGCGCCGTGAGCCGCATGTCGGGGTTGCCGGAGCTGCACGGGGTGGTGATCGCCCCTACCGTCGGCGGTCAGCAGGAGTCCGATCCGGCGTTCCAGACCAATGAGACGGTGCGCAGCCTTGCGGACTCCACGGGTGCCGAACCGCGTTTCATCTTCGCGCCCGCACTACCGAGCCCCAGCCTCTGGCACTCCCTGCAGGCGGACCCGAGCTTCGAGCAGATCGCCCACCTCTGGGCACGGGCGCGGGTGCTGGTCTCCGGCATCGGTGCCCCCTACGGGATGCGGGCTTCGCTGACCTCGGTGGTCCCCCGCGACCATCCGGCGTTGCGCGACGCCGTAGGTGACTTCTGCCTGCACTTCTTCGACGCCGACGGGCGTGCCGTGGAGTACCCCGGCTCAGAGCGCCTGGTGCGACCCTCGCGCGACGTCCTCCGGGCCATCCCCACGTCGATCGCGATGGCCGTGGGGGTCGCCAAGGCGCCTTCGATCCGGGCCGGAGCGAGGGCCGGGCTCTTCACCAGCCTGATCACCGATGTGCCTGCCGCCGAAGCGGTGCTCGACATCCTCGCGCAGGAAAGCTGACGTTCCGTCGGCGCCGTCGAGCTGTTCTGCGCCGTCACCCCATCCGCGACCGCCCGGAAGATCGGATTACTCGGGCCCCACGGCTCCGCCGGGCCCGACGGGGCGGTGGCAGCACCCGTGATCTGATTGTGACCCGCCGTGGAGCTGAGGTGACACCTGTGCGCCCCAGATTTGCACAATTGTTCTTGACCGATGTGCGGGGTGTGTCTAGGATCAAGGGCGACCGGACGAGTGATGTTGCGATACCGGTATCGACCAGCGCTCGGACAGTGCGCTACGTATCGAAGGAGATGTGTCGAGATGACGGAGACCCCTGCGACCATGAAAGCTGTGGTCATGCACGCGCCGGAGGATTACCGCCTGGAAGACCGGGACGTCCCGGTGCCGGCCGGGGAGGACCTGCTGATCAGAGTCGAGGCGGTGGGTGTCTGTGCGAGCGACCTCAAGGCCTATGCCGGTGCCGCGAAGTTCTGGGGCGACGAGAACCGCGAACGCTGGGTGGAGCCGGGTATCGTCCCCGGTCACGAGATCACCGGCGAGGTCGTCTCCGGAAGCGCCGAGGCACTGGCTCACCATGGGGTCTCCGTCGGCGATCGCATCGTCGTCGAGCAGATCGTCCCGTGCGAGGAGTGCATGTACTGCCGGCGCGGCTGGTACTGGATGTGCGGCCCGCACGACATGTTCGGCTTCAAGCACTACGACGGCGGCATGGCGGAGTTCATGATCGTGCCGCGGCTGGCTCGCGCGCACAGGATCTCCAAGGAGATCCCGCCGCAGCACGCCGCTTTCGCCGAGCCCCTGAGCTGTTCCCTGCACGCCGTCGAGCGCGCCCAGCTCACTTTCGACGACGTCGTGGTGGTGGCCGGTGCGGGGCCGATCGGGCTGGGCGCCATCATCGGCGCGGCGCACAAGAGCCCCAAGCTGGTCATCGCCCTCGACTTCGACGAGAACAAGCTCGAGCTGGCGCGGAAGTGCGGCGCGGATCTCACCCTGAACCCGGGCAAGGTCGATGTGAACGCGGAGATCCGCAAGCTCACCGGCGGCTATGGCGCCGACGTCTACATCGAGTGCACGGGCCACCCCAGCGCCGTCTCCCAAGGGCTCAACCTGCTGCGCAAGCTCGGGCGGTACGTCGAGTACTCCGTGTTCAAGGAGAACGTGTCGGTGGACTGGTCGATCATCTCCGACGACAAGGAGCTCGACGTCCTCGGCGCGCACCTGGGCCCGCACTGCTGGCCCGCCGCGATCAAGATCATCGAGTCCGGGGTGCTGCCGCTGGACGAGATCTGCACCCATCAGTTCGGTCTGGAGGAGATCCAGACGGCTCTCGACTCCGTCGCCGACTCCGCCGGCGCCTCGATCAAGGTCTCGATCCTTCCCGGGACCTGACTGGCCGGTCCTGCGGCGATCTCGCCCCGGGGCCACACCACGATGACGCGGTCGGGGCACAGCGACCCTGCCCCGACCTCGGCATCAGTCCCCTCGACTCCGAGCGCTCGACGCCGAGCGCCGCCGCCGGACGGACGGCCCCGTGCGCGCCGCCGTCGACCGATCCGGACCCCGACAGGAAGAAGCGTCATGAGCACAGCAGCCAGTGCGGCATCCACCGCCGCAGAGCGCCCGGCCCGGCCCCGCAAGCGAAAGCTGGGGACCTGGATCGGCGTCGGGCTGGGCATCCTCGGCCTGCTGGTCGTGGTCCTGGGCACCAAGGTGGTGCCCGACGGGCAGGAGCCCGCCCAGACCCAGGCCTTCGAGGCGGCCACCTTCGGGGCCGAGCAGTTCCCCGAGGTCCAGCAGCAGATCACGGACCGTGCGGTACCGGCCGTGGACCTGGCCGAGGCGCTCATCGCCGATCCCGAGGCGGCCGCCGCGGAGTACGGCGTCGACGCCGCCGGCAACACCGTCTACAGCACCACCTTCACCGGTACGGTCGGCGAGGGGCAGAACGGAATGTATGAGGTGGAGATCGAGGGCATGCCCGAGAACGTCACCGTGCGCATCCAGACCGGTCCGGCGATCAATGGCACCGAGCTGCGCGACGCCACCGGCAACTACGGCTTCGCCGAGTTCACCAATCAGATCGAATTCCAGAACGCCGCCGCCGCTCTGAACACGGAGATGAAGAAGCAGGTGCTCGATCCCCTGGACCTCGAGAACCTCAGCGGCAGCACCGTCACCGTGACCGGAGCCTTCACCGCGATCAACCCCGAGGGCTGGCTTGTCACCCCCGTCTCCGTGGAGGTCCAGTGAACACCGTGCTGCAGGATGTGGTGCTGGAGGCGCACGGCATCGTCAAGAATTACGGCGGCACCCGGGCCCTCAAGGGTGTCGAGTTCCAGATCCACCGCGGTGAGGTCACCACCTTGTTCGGCGAGAACGGCGCCGGGAAGTCCACGCTGATGAAGATCCTCTCCGGCGTCGAGCAGCCCACGTCCGGCCAGATCGTGCTGGAGGGTCGCCCGGTGTCCTTCGCGAACACCAACGACGCCCGTGACAACGGGATCGCGATCATCCACCAGGAGCTGAGCCTCGCGCCGAACCTCTCGGTGCGCGACAACATCTTCCTGGGCCGGGAGATCACCCGGGGCGGCCAGGTCGACTACGCCGAGGAAAATCGGCAGACGGCCGCGCTGCTGGAGGAGATGCGGCTGGACGTGGCCCCGTCGACGCCCGTGGGCAATCTGCGTGTCGGCCAGCAGCAGATCGTCGAGATCGCGCGGGCGCTGTCGATCGACGCTCGCATCCTCATCATGGACGAGCCCACCTCTGCGCTCGCGGCGAAGGAGGTCCAGATCCTCTTCGGGATCATCGAGGACCTCAAGGCCCGCGGCGTCTCTCTGGTCTACATCTCCCACCATCTCGAGGAGGCACTGAAGGTCACCGATCACGCCGTGGTGCTGCGGGACGGCGCCATGACCGCGAGCGGTCGTCGGGAGGAGATCGATCTCCCCTGGATCGTCCGCCACATGGTCGGCGACAACTACGACCTCGGCTCTCCGCCGGAGGGCTATGAGTTCGGCGACCAAGTCCTCGAGATCGAGGACCTGGTGGTGATGGATCCGGAGAATGCGGAGCGCGCCGTGGTCGACCACCTGTCCCTCACGGTGCGTGCGGGCGAGATCGTCTGCCTCTACGGCCTGATGGGCGCTGGGCGGACCGAGACCCTCGAAGCGGTGGCCGGGCGCGGCGACGTGGCCGGCGGCCGGATCCGCTACCAGGGGGAGGAGCTCGCGCGGGAGTCGATCCGGGAGCGCCTCGCCCGGGGGATCGGGCTGGTCCCCGAGGACCGGCAGCGCGACGGCCTGGTCCAGACCATGTCTGTCGGCGAGAACCTCACCCTGGCGAGCATCAAGCAGTTCCTCACCCGCGGCTTCACCTCGCGCCGCAAGGAGCGGGCGCTCGCCGAGAAGCTGATCCGCGACGTCACGGTCAAGGCGGAGAGCCCGGCAATCGAGATCGGCGCACTCTCCGGTGGCAACCAGCAGAAGGTCGTCATCGGGAAGGTCGCCGCGACCCGCCCCGGCGTCATGCTCCTGGACGAACCCAGCCGAGGGATCGACATCGGCGCGAAGGCCGAGGTGTTCGCCCTGCTCGCGGACCGTGCCCGCCAGGGCGTCGGCATCGTCTTCTCGACCTCGGAGGTCGAGGAGTGCTTCGGCATCGCCCACCGGATCGTCGTGCTGCGGCGCGGCCAGATCTCCGCCGAGTTCGGCCCTGACGCAGTCAAGGCCGACGTCATGGCCGCTTCCGGTGAAGCCGTCGACTCCTGACCCTGCCCCACGAAACGGATACCCACTATGACCTCCTCGACCGTCGGCGAGTCCAGCACCAAGACCGCCTCGAAGCTCAACCTCTCGAAGTTGCTGATCGAGGGCCGCGCCTTCCTGGCATTGGCCCTGATCATCATCATCTTCTCGGCGCTGTCGCCGAACTTCCTCACGGTCAACAACCTGTTGATCATGTCTTCCCACGTCGCGATCTTCGCGCTGCTGTCCCTCGGACAGCTGATGGTGGTGCTCACCGGTGGCATCGATCTGTCGGTGGGATCCATTCTCGGGTTCACCGGCGTGATCGCCGGCTTCCTGTTGCGCGGTGTACCGATCAGCATGTTCGGTCTCACGCTGTATCCGAGCGTGCCAGTGGCGGTGCTCATCGCGGTGGTGCTCGGCGGCGTGCTGGGCCTGGTCAACGGCTATCTGGTCGCGAAGTTCAAGGTCGCCCCCTTCGTCGCGACGCTGGGCATGCTCTACGTGGTGCGCGGCATCGCACTTCTCATGACGAACGGTCGGACCATCAACGACATCCAGGGTGATCCGGCGCTGGGCAACACCGGCATCAATTGGCTGGGCTTCAACCGGATCCTCGGAATTCCCGCAGGCGTGATCATCATGGCCGTGATCGCCCTGGTCCTGGCCGTGATCCTGGGTCGAACCACCTTCGGCCGTTGGCTGTATGCGACCGGCGGCAACGAGCGGGCCGCCCACCTCTCGGGCGTTCCGGTCAAGTCCGTCACCGTGTGGGTGTACGTGATCTCGGGACTGTGCTCGGCCGTCGCGGGCGTCATCCTCGCCTCGACGCTCACCAGCGCGAGCCCCACCGCCGGCAACACCTACGAGCTGACGGCGATCGCCGGCGTGGTGATCGGCGGAGCCGCCCTCTCGGGCGGTCGCGGCAACGTCCGGGGCACTCTGCTGGGCGCCTTCGTGATCGGCTTCCTCTCCGACGGCCTCGTGCTGGTGGGCGTGTCCGCCTACTGGCAGACGGTCTTCATCGGCGCTGTCATCGTCGTGGCAGTGCTGCTGAACTCCTTGCAGTACGGACGTCCCCGCCGTCGGGTGAAGATGTCCGCGGGGGCCGGCACGGACGCTTCTGCCGGATCGCCCGGCGAGACGAAGGATCCCGCCGCCGCAGCACCCTCCACCGCTTCGCCGAGTGCGACCAACGACCCCTCCACCGGCACCGACGCCGGTTCGCGAGAAACTGACCAGACCTGACAGGAACGGTCAGCGTGCCCGCAGTCCCACGCTGCGAGCGCAGGCGCCTTCCCGCTGGAGCGCCTCCCATCGAAAGGAATTCATCATGGAACGCAGGAACTTCCTCTCCGTCCTCGGCATCGGTGCCGCGGCCGCGGGCCTCGCCGCCTGCGGCGGCTCCACCACGACCGGCGAGGGTCAGTCCGACGCCGGTGGCGGCGGCGGTGGCGGCGGTGTCGACGGCGGTCTGATCACCATCATCGTCAACGATCCCTCGAACCCGTACTGGAAGACGGAGGGTGACGTGGCGGCGGCCAAGGCCGAAGAGCTCGGCTACACCACCACCGTCGGCGCCCACAAGGGCGACACCAACACCGAGAACACCCTGGTCGACACCGCCATCTCGAACCAGTCCGTGGCGCTGATCATGGATCCCGCCAACGCGGACGGGTCGATCGGCACGATCCAGAAGGCGAAGCAGGCCGGGATCCCGGTCTTCCTGATCAACGCGGAGATCAACGAGACCGGCATCGCGCTCGCCCAGCTGGTCTCCAATAACGCCCAGGGCGCCGCGCTCGGCGCTCAGGAGTGGGTCGAGCGCATGGGCGAGAAGGGCGACTACGTCGAGCTGTTCGGCCTGCCCTCGGACAACAACGCCCAGACCCGGTCCAACGGCTACACCACGGTGATCAGCCAGTACCCGGACCTGAAGAAGGTCGGCGAGGAGGTTGCGGACTGGGACCGCACCAAGGGGCACGACAAGGCGCAGTCGCTGTTGCAGGCCCACCCCGACATCAACGGCCTGATCTCCGGCAACGACGAGATGGCGCTCGGCGCGATCGCGGCCTTCAAGGAGGCCGGTGTGCTCGAGGACATCGTGGTGGGCGGGTTCGACGGCTCCCCGGACGCGGTCGACGCGGTCAAGGCGGGCGAGCTCGCCTACACCGTGCTGCAGCCCGTGGCACAGTTCGCCGAACTGGTGATCGAGATGGCGGACGACTACCTGCGCAACGGCAACGCGCCCGAGCAGGAGAAGCAGGCGCTGGACTGCATCTTGATCACCGAGGAGAACATCGACGGCATGACTGCGCCGTTCACCTTCACCGGATGACCGATCGCCGGGGCGCGGTCCGCGCCGCGCCCCGGCCCCTGACCTCACCGCATCCACCAGCTTCCGAGAAGAGCGATCCGTGACCTACCTGTTCGATGATCCCAAGACCTTCCCCGCCGACGCCGTCGAGGGGCTGGTCGCGGCATACCCCGAGGAGCTGCTCCGCGTGCACGGCGGCGTGGTGCGCGCGCCCGCGACCCCGGCCGGGCAGCCGGCCCTGGTCGTCGGCGGCGGCTCCGGCCACTACCCGGCCTTCGCCGGCTGGGTGGGTCCGGGCTTCGCCCACGGGGCGCCCTGCGGCAACATCTTCTCCTCTCCGTCCTCCGACCAGGTGTATGCCGTGGCCCGCAACGCCGAGAACGGCGGCGGGGTGATCCTCGGCTTCGGCCACTACGCCGGGGACGTGCTGCATTTCGGGGTCGCTGCCGAGAAGCTGCGCGCCGAGGGCATCGATGTGCGCATCGTCGCGGTCAGCGATGACGTGGCGTCGGGGGAGAAGGGGAACCATCGCGATCGCCGCGGCATCGCCGGGGACCTGCCCGTGTTCAAGATCGCAGGCGCCGCGATCCAGGCCGGGGCCGACATCGACGAGGCCGAGCGTCTGGCGTGGAAGGCGAACGACGCCACCCGCAGCCTCGGGGTCGCCTTCGATGGCTGCACCCTGCCAGGTGCCGAAGACGCGCTGTTCCACGTCCCCGAGGGCACGATGGCGATCGGCCTGGGGATCCATGGCGAGCCCGGCATCGATGAGCGGTCCATGCCCAGCGCGAGCGAGCTCGCGAAGATCCTGGTCGACGGTGTGCTCGACGAGACCCCGGCGCTGGTCTCCGACCGCGTTGCGGTGGTGCTGAACGGCCTGGGCACTGTGAAGTACGAGGAGATGTTCGTGGTGTGGAAGCACGTCTCGCAGCTCCTGGGCGAGGCGGGCCTGACCGTCGTGCGGCCTGAGGTGGGCGAGCACGTGACCAGTCTCGACATGGCGGGCCTGTCCCTGACGGTGGTGCGTCTGGACGAGGAGCTGGAGCGGCTCTGGCTGGCCCCGGCCGATGCCCCCGCCTTCCGCCGCGGCGGCACCGTGCCCGGCGACCTCGGCGCGGAGCGAGAGGAGATCTACGTCCCCGGTGAGGATCCGATCCCCGCCGCGAGCGAGGGGTCCCGTGCCTCCGCCGCCCGCATCGTCGGCATCCTGGGGAAGGTCGAGGAGCTGCTGGTGGAGCTCGAGCCGGAGCTGGGCCGGATGGACCAGGTCGCCGGTGACGGTGACCACGGCCAGGGCATGGTGCTCGGGATCCGCGGCGCCCGTGCGACCGCCGACCGCGTCGTCCAGCGCGGTTGCGGTGCCCGTACCGTGCTCGTGCAGGCCGGTGCCGCCTGGTCCGCCGAGGCCGGCGGAACCTCCGGAGCCCTCTGGGGGGCGGCCCTGACCAGCCTCGGCAGCGCCCTGACAGATGATGCCGCTGTGACCGGGGAACAGCTGGTCACGGGGCTGGTGCAGGCGGTCGAGGCCATCGAGCGCCTCGGCGGGGCGACGCCCGGCGACAAGACCATGGTCGACGCGGCGGTGCCCTTCCGCGAGGCACTCGCCCTCGCGCAGGCCGGCCGGGGCGGGACCGCGGACGCCCCGGCGGAGTCGGTCTCCCGGTCGATCGTGACGGCCGCCGCCCAGGCGGTCGAGGCCGCCGAGGCCACCGCGGACTTCTCCGCGAGCAAGGGCCGCGCCCGCAACCACGGGGACAAGTCCATCGGCACCCCCGACCCGGGGGCTATCTCGTTCTCGCGGATCGTCACCCTGCTGGGCGAGCAGCTGACCGGCTGAGCACGCCCCGGTCACCGCCCTCTCGCTGACCGCCGTCACGACCACCCACACCGACCACTGACACGACCAACGACACGAAGGAGCATCGCCATGGGCTGGAGAATCGTCACCGGATCGGACAACGCCGGCGTCGGCCACAAGGGCGCCCTGCAGGAACTGCTGCAGAGCGACCCGCGCGTCGACGAGGTCCTCGACGTCGGGGTCACCGGTCGCGAGGACGGCACCCACTACCCGAACATCGCGGTCGCCGCGGCGGAGAAGGTCGCCGCTGGCGAGGCGGACCGTGCCCTGCTGATCTGCGGCACCGGCCTTGGGGTGGCGATCGCGGCGAACAAGGTCTCCGGCGTCCGCGCCGTCACCGCCCACGACCTCTACTCCGTCCAGCGCTCCGTGCTCTCGAACGATGCGCAGGTGCTGTGCATGGGGGAGCGGGTCATCGGACTCGAGCTCGCGAAGGAGCTGGTCAAGGTCTGGCTGGACCTCGAGTTCGATCCGACCTCGTCCTCCGCGGCGAAGGTCGAGGCGATCAATGCCTACGACGGGTCCCTCGAGCAGGGCTGAGACCGAGAGGCAGGTTCGGGGTCACTGAGGACCTGCCGCCCCCGCCCTGAGCCCGCGACGGCGGGAGCGACGAATGCGCGCTGACGACTCATCCGCGGGCGACGGATGAGTCGTCAACGCGCATCTGCACTGCGGCCGGGGCCGCACCGGGCGGGGCGGCGCGGGCGCCAGGCCTGCCGGGGCTACTCCGCGAGCGCCTTGCCGCGCTGCTCGGGCAGGGTGAAGGCGGCGGCCGCGGCCAGCAGGAAGAAGACCGAGAAGGCGGCGAAGACGAACACCTGCCCGCCGGCGACCAGGAACACCGGTACCAGGAACGGCGCCGCCATCGAGGCGATGCGCCCGAAGGCGGCGGCCGCACCGGTGCCGGTGCCGCGCACCCGGGTGGGATAGAGCTCCGGCCCGATCGCGTACAGCGCACCCCAGGCGCCGAGGTTGCAGAAGCTCAGCGCGCAGCCGGCCGCGAGGATCATCCATTCCGTCTCCGCGAGCCCGTAGAAGGAGGCGGCCACGGCCGAGCCGGCGAGGAAGACGGTCAGCGTCCAGCGCCGCCCGAACACCTCGATCAGCCAGGCCGCCACCGCGTACCCGGGGATCTGGGCGAGGGTGATGATGAGGGTGAAGGTGAAGGAGCGGGTGAGGTCGAAGCCGCGGTCCACCAGCAGCGTCGGGATCCAGATGAAGGCGCCGTAGTAGGACAGGTTGATGCAGAACCACACCGCCCACAGGCCGGCGGTGCGGGCACGGAGGGGCGTGGACCAGATCCCGCCGGTGGTCCCGATCGGGTCCGCAGCCGGGATCGCGGTGGCAGCGCCTGCCTCGGCTCGGGCCGCGGCGGGCGAGGGGGCGTCGAGCCCGGCGGAGGCCTCGAAGCTGCGCACCACGCGCTCCGCCTCCTCAGTGCGCCCCTGCTTCTCCAGGAAGCGCACCGATTCGGGTATCCCCAGCCGGATCACCAGCGAGTAGATCGCGGGCACGAGGCCGACGGCGAGCGCCCAGCGCCAGCCCGTCGGCCCGGAGGCGGCGACGAAGGTACCGATCACGGCGGCGAGGATCCAGCCCAGCGCCCAGAAGGCCTCGAGCCAGACGATCACGCGGCCACGGATCCGGGCCGGGGCGAACTCGCTCATCAGGGTCGAGGCGACCGGCAGCTCGGCGCCGAGGCCCAGGCCCACGATGAAGCGCAGCACGATCAGGGCGCCCACACCCATCGCCAGCGCCGAGGCGCCGGTGGCCAGGCCGTAGATCAGCAGGGTGAGGGCGAAGACGGAGCGGCGACCGATGCGGTCGGCCAGCAGGCCGCCCACGCTGGCGCCGATCGCCATCCCGGCGAATCCGGCCGAGGCGATCAGCGAGCCGTCGGCCTTGCTCAGCTCCCAGTGGACGCTGAGGGCGGCGATCACGAAGGAGATCAGGCCGACGTCCATCGCGTCCAGCGCCCAGCCGATGCCGGAGGCGCCCAGCAGCCTGCCGTGCTTGCGGGTGAAGGGCAGGCGGTCCAGGCGCTGTGACCTGGTCAGCGGACCGTGGGCCGGGAGCGGTGTCTGCGGCGTGGTGGTCGAAGAGCTCATCGTCATCTCCGTCGACGGGTGATCGGATGGGCACATCATGGCGCATTCCGCGCTGCGGACCCGAGACCCGGATCACCCCGGATCGCCGCATGGGGCGAGCGGCGCCGCTCCGCTCCTGGTCAGCGTGAGAAAAAGCCTGAGGTCTCAGATCGGTTGCGGTTCTCGCGATCACCCGGCAGATCCTCCGCCGTCGGGTTCAGCGCCGCGAGTGCGTCACCATGTCCACCTCGGACTCGCCGCGCAGCACCGCCAGGGCGCGACGGACCCGGGAGGCGCCCCAGGGCGAAAGCAGATGCGCCTCGGACTCGGGGATCAGCGCCCAGCTCTCGAGCTCTGCGGCCTCCGGCACCACGGTCGCCTCCAGCCGGGCTCGGGGGATCACGCCGGCGTCGAAGAGGAAATGCACCCCCATCGGCGCGCTGCGCACCGCACTCGAGGGCAGCCAGTCGACCGTCAGCAGCCGCCCCACCTCGAGATCGAGTCCCAGCTCCTCGAGCACCTCCCGCCGGGCGCACTGCCGGGCGTCCTCACCCGCGTCGACGCCGCCGCCCGGCAGCAGCCAGTGGTCGCGGTAGTTCGGCTTCTCGATCACCAGGTGGTCGTGCTCGTCGCGCAGGATCACGGCGCCGGAGGTGATGACCTTGGGCAGGGTGGCGAAGTAGGCGGGTTCGGGCAGCAATCGCGGCATGGGCACATCGTGTCATCGTCGCGCCCTCAGCTGCTGCCGCCCGGCGCCGGCACGAAGCGCAGTCCGGTCCCCGTCGCCGCCTGCGCCAGTGCATCCAGCCCTGCGCGGGTGACCACGGCGATCACCGGGTAGCCGCCGGTGGTGGGATGGTCAGGGCCGAAGACGACGGGCAATCCCGAGGGCGGCACCTGGATCGCGCCGGGCATCATCGGTTCGCTCGGCAGTGCCCCGGAGGCGGTGGGCGGGGTGAGCGGGTCGCCGTCCAGCCGTACCCCCACCCGGTCCGAGTCCGGGCGCACGGTCCAGGTGGTGGCCAGCAGCTGCGTGAGGGTCGCGGCGCCGAGCAGCGCGTCCCGCGGGCCGGCGTGCACCGGGACGTCGAGCACGGCCGGGGTGGTGTCCTCGAGCAGCGCGGCATCCTCGTTCCGGACCGGCGTGGGGACGGCGTCCAGCTTCTTCTCGGGGCTGACGTGCAGCAGGTCCCCGGCCGCGAGCGGTGCCGGCCCGAGCGCGGAGAGGGTGTCATAGGACAGGGAGCCGAGCACGGCCCCTGCCGTCCCCACCCCGCGCAGTCCACCACGGACGGCCAGCACCAGTCGCAGGCCCTCCGTCACCGGGCCCAGCACGAGCCGGTCCCCGGGGTCGAGGGCGATCGGCAGCTCGTGGCTGTCCTGCGGGCGTAGCTCGAGGTCGGCGCCGTCCGCGTCGGCCCGGTGCAGCACCAGCGGTGCCCGGGCGCCGGAGACGGCGATGACCGTCGCGGCCCGCGCCTGCAGCCGCAGCGGGCCGGCCACGATCTCGAGCACCGCAGCTGCGGCCCGGTTGCCCACGGCGAGGTTCGCCCGCAGCATCGCCCCGCGGTCGAAGGCGCCGGAGCTGCTCACCCCGCTCGCCGCCCGGCCGGGCCGGCCGGTGTCCTGGAACAGGGTGAGGGGGCCGGGGGCGAGGACCTCCAGCGCGGGCTGTCCGCTCATCGTCGGCGCCGCTGCTCGACGCCTGCCCCGCCGTCCGGGGACGGCGGCCGCGCCGCGTTCGACCTGGGCGACCGCTGCTGTGCGGGCGGAGGCCCGGGCCGTCGGACGCTGCGGGGCGAAACGCACCCGCGTGCCGGGGGTGAGCAGCGCGGGCGGTTCCCGGTCCACGTCGAACACGGTGGCGTCGGTGCGCCCGATCAGCTGCCATCCGCCGGGGGATGAGCGCGGGTAGATCCCGCAGTAGCGCGCGGCGAGGCCGACGGCGCCGGCGGGCACCTCGGTGCGCGGCTCGGCCCGGCGGGGCACCTCCCACGGCGGACCGACGGGTCGAGCGCGGTCGGTGGGCGCGTCGGGCTGCAGGTAGGCGAACCCGGGTGCGAAGCCGCCGAAGGCCGCGGTCCACGTGGCCGCGCTGTGTGCGGTGATCAGCGCCTGCGTGCTGATCTCCAGGAGCTCGGCGACCGCGGCGAGATCCTCGCCGTCATAGACGATGTCCATCGTGACCTCGGTGCTCGCCTCCTCCTGCGCCGCAGCCCCGGGGAGGTCGCGCAGCAGGGCGTCGAGGACCGGCAGGTCCTGGGCGACGCTCCCCACCAGCAGGAGCGTGCGCTCGGCAGGGACCAGGTCGAGCAGAGTCGTAGGGGCGAGCTCGCGCACGGCGGCCGCGGCGGCGAGTACGGCACGGGTGTCGGGGTACTCGGCCAGCAGTGCGCCCTCGCCGGCGCGGTGCACCGCCAGCGGCGGCGCGAGACGGTCGGAGCGGTCGCGTCGGACGCGACGGGGAGTGCGGTCGGGGCCCCGACTCACAGCGCGGCCTCGAGGCGCACGCCCGCCGCTTCCAGGTGGGAGCGCACGGTGCGGGCGAGCTCCACCGCGCCGGGGGTGTCCCCGTGCAGGCAGAGGGAGCGGACCGGGAGATCCACCCAGCTCCCGTCGACGGTGCGGACCCCGTGCGCGGTCGCGATCGACAGCGCCTGTGCGGCCACTGCCGCGGGGTCCGTGAGCACCGCGCCGGGGGTGCTGCGCGGGGTGAGGGTGCCGCCTGGGAGGTAGGCGCGGTCGGCGAAGCCCTCGAGCACCACCGCGATCCCGGCCGCCTGCGCGATCTCCACGGCCACGGCGCCGGGCGCGGCGACCAGGGGCAGGTCCCCGAGCTCCTGCAGTGCGCGCACCACTGCGGCGGCCTGCGTGGCGTGATGGGCCAGGGCGTTGTACAGCGCGCCGTGGGGCTTCACGCCCCGCACCTGCGCGCCCTCGGCCCGGGCCATCGCCTGCAAGGCTCCGACCTGCACGACCACCTGGTCGGTGAGGTCGGTGGGGGCGATGTCGAGGAAGCGGCGGCCGAAACCTGCCAGGTCCGGATAGGCGACGTGCGCGGTGATGCTCACGTCGTGAGCAGCCGCCGCGCGGGAGGCGGCGCGCATGGTCCCGGCGTCCCCGGCGTGCCCGCCGCAGGCGATGTTCGCGGTGGTCACCACCTCGAGCATGGCGGCGTCCTCCCCCATCGACCAGTCGCCGTACCCCTCCCCGAGGTCGGCGTTGAGATCGAGCAGCGGCAGCGGGGCGGTCATCGGCGGATCGGCTCCTTCACGCGCGGCGGACGGTGCTCCCCATTGTCGCCCCTGCCGCGCCTCGCCGCACGGACCGCGCAGCCCGCGCTCAGCGCACCCAGTGCTCCAGCACCTCTTCGAGCCGACCGTGCAGACGCACGGTGGCATCCGGATCGGCGCGGGTGGGGCCGTCGTTGAGGATCACCACGGGCTTGCCCTGCCGCCCGGCCGCGCGCACGAACCGCAGCCCGGACTGCACGGTGAGGCTCGAGCCGAGCACCAGCAGCGCGCTCGCGGCCTCGAGCGCCGCGAAGGCCGCGGCCACGACCTCCCGGCGCGCGGACTCCCCGAAGAACACCACGTCGGGCTTGAGGATCCCTCCGCACAGCGCGCACGGCGGATAGCGGAAGCTGCTGGTGCGATCCACCTCGGCGTCCCCGTCGGGCGCCTGGGCGGCGTCGGCGGAGAGCTGGGGCAGGCGCGCCGCGAGCTCGGGGTTCATCATCAGCATCCGCTGGTGCAGGGCGGCGCGGGAGGACAGCGCATCGCACTGCTGACAGCGCACCCGATCCAGCCGGCCGTGCAGGTCGATCACCGGATCCGAGCCCGCGGCGGCATGCAGTCCGTCCACGTTCTGCGTGATCACCGCCGTGATCGGGAAGGGCTCGGGGGAAAGGGCCGCGAGCAGTCGGTGCGCGGGCCCGGGCCGGGCGCTGCGGAACTGCTCCCAGCCCACGGTCGAGCGCGCCCAGTAGCGCCGCCGGGCGAGGTCATGGCCGATGAACTCCTGGAAGGTCATGGGGGAGCGGGGCACCGCATCACGACCGCGATAGTCCGGCAGCCCGGAACCGGTGGACATCCCGGCACCGGTGAGCACCGCGACCGGCCGGTCCCGCAGCAGCGCGAGGGCGGCGTCGCTCTCCTCCGGAGAGCTGCGGTGACCGTAGTGCGCACCCTCCATCGGCCCCCAGGCCGGCAGGCGCGGGCCGCCCCGGGTGGGGCCGGGAGCGTCCGGCGCACGGGTGGTGGCGGTGGCGAACCAACGGCCGACGTCCGCCGCGGGGCCGGCGCTGCCGGTCCCGGCGGGGGAGGAGGGGTGAGGGCTCATCCTTCGAGGGTAGGCGGTGCGGGGGTCTCGGCACGGTCGTCGGAGAGAACCAGTAGTTGACATTCATCATTCAGTTCGTCACGAAAGGCCTCTAGGTTCATGAGCATGCGGACCGGCCGACGGTCCTCCCCACGTGTGAAGCCTGGAAGGAAGACATCATGGAACTGTTCTCAGCAGCGCTCGGACTGGGCGGGATCGGTCTGGTCGCAGGTCTGGTCGGAGCGGTGATAGCGGCGGTCGTGACTCGCAGGCAGACCTCCACGCTCACCAGCTACGTCCAACATTTCGCGGCGGGGCTCATCGCCGCCGCGGCAACCCTCGATCTGCTCCCCGAGGCGATGCATCTGGGCGGTGGCTGGCCGCTGATCACAGGTTTCGTCCTCGGCACGGGGTTCATGCTGGCGCTGCGCGCGCTGCTGAACCGGCTCGGCCACGCCCACGATGACGCGCACGGGCAGAACCATGGCCACGACCACGGCCATGCCGCCCAGGGATCTGCGGTGAATCTGCGCCTGACGATCGCCCTGGCGGTCGTCGTGCTCATCGACGGTGCCATCATCGGCGTGGCCCTGTCGGCCGGCGGGGCGGCCGCCCTGCTGATCGCGATCGCCCTGTCGATCGAGCTGCTGTTCGTCTCCGCCTCCACCGCCGGATCCACCCGTGCCGCCGGCGGTTCACTGGGTGCGGCGATCGGCGTCGGGGCCGTGGTCGCCGCGATGATGCCGATCGGTGCGGTGCTCGGCGCACTGGTCTTCGCGGGAGTCTCGGCGCCGCTGCTGGTGGCCGGGCTGGCCTTCGGCACGGCTGCTCTGCTGTTCACCGCAGTCGCTGAGCCGCTGGTCGAAGCCGTTGCGGTCAAGGAGAGCACCGGCACCATCGCGATGGCCGCGGCCGGTTTCCTGGTGTTCCTGATCCTCATGATGCTGATGTGACGCCTCCGGTGGCCCGGCCCGGGCTGATCTGCTGATCGGCAGGCCCGCCCGCCGGCATATCCGCCACCTCGGCGCACGGAAGGCACCACCACGGCGGCAGGAGGGACGACCATGACCGATGAGGAGATCACCGAGGCCTACGCAGCGATGTCAGCGGAGGCGGCGGAGATGCTCGGCACGGCCGTGACCGCCGAGGACCCCGACCGCGCCGTGATCGAACCGTGGGCCCGCACGGTCCCCGGCCGCATCCTCGACCTCGGCTCGGGCACCGGCCGGTGGACCGGGCACCTGGTGCGCCGTGGACACGACGTCGAGGGACTGGAGCCGGTCCGGCAGCTCGTGGACATCGCTCGCAGCGCTCACCCCGCGGCCACGTTCCGCCAGGGCCGCCTCGAGGACCTCGCCGACCGCAGCGACCGCTGGTCCGGGATCCTGGCGTGGTACTCGCTCATCCACGTCGACCCCGCGGGCCTCCCAGCGGCGCTGGCAGCGCTGGGCGGGGCGCTCGAGGCCGACGGGACCGTGCTCATGTCCTACGTCGCGGGGCCGCGGGTGGAACCCTTCGCCCATCCGATCGCCACCGCCTACCGGTGGCCGCCCCAGGAGATGGCTCGCGCCCTGCGCCGCGCCGGATTCGAGGTGACGGGGGCGGAGGTGCGGGGAGCGCACGCCTGGGTGACGGCCCGACGACTCCCGTCGGGCACGTGACGGCCGACCGACCGCCCGCTCAGTCCCGTCGGCCCGGCGGCTGCGCGGCGTCGAGCTGCGTGGCCTCGTAGCGTCGGGCCCGGTCGCGGATGCCGGCGAAGCGGAACGGTCCCGCGGTCACCGACGGAGCCTCCCACTCGGTGTCGCTGGGATGCTCGGCGCCGTGCAGTTCACGGTAGGCGGGCAGTTCCAGGCGGACGCGCCCGGCGATCCGGGCCTCGATGCTCTCGCGCCGACGTCGCTGCCGGTACCCGGGCTGGACGATGCCGGTGAAGAACTCGCCGACCGCCCCGGAGCCGTAGCTGAACAGGCCGATCCGCGTACCGGCCAGGTCGTCGTCGTGATCCAGCAGCGAGGCGAGTCCCGCGTAGAGCGAGGCGGTGTAGGTGTTGCCGAGCTCACGGTTGTAGGCGAAGGTCGCCTCCTGCAGCTCGTCGGGCAGGGTGGTCCCGGTGTGCTGGGCGAGTCCCGCGAGCGCCTTGCGGGCCATCTTGGTGAAGGGCTGGTGGAAGCAGAAGCGGTCGATCTCATCGATCCCGACCCCGCCCGCCGCGGTGAAGTCGTCCCACGCCGTGGTCAGCGCACCGAGGTAGGCGCTCAGCGACAGCCGGCCGTCCACGACCGCCGTGGTGGAGTCGTTGGGGCGCCAGAAGTCGTCGACGTCGCGGGCGGCGACGCCGGAGATCGGCTCGATCGCGAGCAGCGCGGGATCGGCCGCGACCAGCATCGCCACCGCGCCGGCGCCCTGCGTGGGCTCCCCGGCGGATTCCAGCTGGTAGCGGGCCACGTCGCTGGAGATCACCAGCACCCGCTCCTCCGGGTTGCGGGCCACGAAGCCGAGTGCGGACTGCAGCGCCGCGGTGGCGCCGTAGCAGGCCTGCTTGAACTCGACCACCCGCATCGTGTGGGGCAGCCCCAGCAGTTCGTGCACGAACAGTCCGGCCGACTTCGACTGGTCCACTCCGGACTCGGTGGCGAACAGGAGCGTGCGGATCCCGTCGGTGCCGTGCCGCTCGAGCAGCGGCAGCGCGGCCTCGGCGCCCATCGTGACGATGTCCTCGTCGGCCGCCGGGACGCTCATGCGGTCCTGGCCGAGCCCGACATGGTATTTCGCCGGGTCGACGCCCGCGTCCTCGGCGAGCTCGGCGAGGTCGACGACGTGGTGCGCCGTCGCCAGCGAGAGGTCATGGATGCCGATCGTCGTCATGCCTCACCCCGTGCGGCTCGTCGTTCCATGGCGACGTGCGCGGTCATCAGCTCTCCCGGGTTGGTCTGCGCCGCCAGCAGCGACAGTTCTCCGCACAGGACGGTCGCGGCGGTGATCGCCGCGAGCCGGTTGGCGTTCTCGCCCTCGGCGCGCTGCTCCCGGCAGCCCAGGCGCTCCAGCGCCTCCTCCACCTGGGGGAGGTGCTTCCCGTTGCCCACGGTGCCCATGATCAGATGCGGCAGCGAGCAGGAGAAGTACAGCCCCTGCTCGCGCTCCTCGGCGAAGGTGATGCCCTGGGAGCCCTCGACGATGTTCGCCGCATCCTGGCCGGTGGCCAGGTAGATCCCCAGCAGCATGTTCGCGTAGTGGGCGTTGGCCGAGCGCAGCGAGCCGGCGACGGTCCCGCCCACCAGGTTCTTGCGCACCACCAGGTCGACCATCCGCTGCGCGCTCGTGCGCAGGGTCGTCTCGAGCACCTCGTGGGGGATGAGGATGTCGGCGACGACGCGGCGGCCCCGGCCCAGGTCGCCGTTGACGGCGCTGGGCTTCTTGTCGGTGCAGTAGTTGCCCGAGATGGAGCCGTACTCGAGCCCCAGGTCCCAGGACAGGATGGTCTCCATCAGCGTCTCGGCCGCCTTGGTGACCATGTTGTGGCCCGAGGCGTCACCGGTGGTCAGGGCGAAGCGCACGAACAGCAGATTCCCGACGATCTCGGAGTGCAGGTCGATCAGCCGGGCGAAGCGGCTGCTCGCCTGCACGGTCGCCTGCAGGTCGTCGAGCCGCGCGTGCAGGACCTGGTCGGCGGCATGCGCGCCGGCGGCATCGGTGGCGACGAACAGGCTCGAGCGTGCCATCCGCGCGTCGATGAGGGTGGCGGTGATACCGCCCTCGACCCGGCGGGAGACCTTGGCGCCGCGGCCGACGGAGGGCCACAGCGGGCTCTCGAAGGTGGCCAGCGGCACCTCGACCTCGCCGGTGGCGGCGTTGCCGGACAGGCGGATCGGACCCACCCACTGGGTGGGCACCGGGGTGGAGTGCGGGGCGGGGTGTGCGCTCATGTCGTGGTCCTGGATCGCGGCGAGGTCGCCGCAGTGGGGAGGGGGTCGGAGGCGGGGCCGGTGCCGGTCCCGGAGTCGCCGCGGCGGGCGAAGGAGGCGGGGTCGAGCCCGCTGAGCTCGCAGAACTCGCGCACCCGACCGCGCAGCAGGAGGTCGGTGCGGCTCAGCGCGGCGGGCGAGTCGGCCCCGAACAGGGCCAGCAGCTCGGTGAGCTGGGACAGCCAGCCCCGGATCACGGCGGTGGCATGCGCGGGGTCGCCGTCGTAGGCGGCCCGGAGGAAGACGCCGGCGACGCCCGCGGCGCGCGCGCCGAGGGCCAGGGACTTCACCACGTCCAGCGGGGTGCGGACCCCGCCGCTGGCCAGCAGCAGCGGCGCGGGGTCCGGGGCGTCCAGCAGGCTGCACACGGCGGACTGGCCGTGCCCGGCCAGGAAGGAGTAGTCCTCGCCGGGGCGGCGCGCGTTCTCGATCCGCGCGAAGTCGGTGCCGCCGACGCCGCTGACGTCGGCGATCCGCACGCCCATGTCGTGCAGGCGGCTCAGGGTGCGGCGGCTGAGGCCGAAGCCGACCTCCTTGACCAGCACCGGGACCGGGGAGGCGGCGACCACCTCCTCGAGCGCGTGCGGCCAGCGGGAGAAGTCGCGGGTGCCCTCGGGCATCACCGTCTCCTGGACGGCGTTGAGGTGGATCTGCAGGGCGTCGGCCCCGAGCAGCTCCACGGCGCGTCGGGCCTCCTCGCCGCTGCGGCCGATGCCGAGATTGGCCATCACGAAGCCGTCGGGGTTCTCCTCGCGGATCACTCGGAAACCGGGTGCGGTCGAGGGATCGTCCAGGGCGATGCCCACGGAGCCGGAGGCCATCGCGATGCCGGTCTCGCGGGCGGCGATCGCCAGCGCCCGGTTCACCCGGGCGGTCCGCTCGGTGCCGCCGGTCATGCCGTTGATGTACAGCGGGGCGCTCCAGGCGTGTCCGAGCACCTCCACGTCCAGGCGCACCCGATCGGCGTCCAGGCCCTCGAGCGCGTGATGGACCAGCTGCACCTCGTCGAAGTCGTTGCGGACGGGCGGGGCCGACTGCTGCTCCTGGGCGAGCCGCAGATGATCATCCTTGCGCTGCCCGCTGCGGCTGATCGGCGCGTTCATCGCCGCACCTCCGCGCCCGCGCGGAGCCCGGCGGACTCGTCGAGCTCCGCGGTCGCGTCCTCGGCGTGCTGCACCGACATGTCCAGCCGGCGGATGCCGTGGCTCTCCCAGGCCGACAGCAGCGCGCCCAGCGGGGCATCGGCGGGTGCCAGCACGATGCCGCAGTCCCCGCCTCCGGCCCCGGAGGGCTTGCCGGCGGTGCCGTGCTGCTCGGCGAGGTCGCACAGCAGGCGCAGCTCGTCCGTCTCGATGCGGATCCCGCTGGTCTCGCCGAGGTGCTGCAGCAGTCGGCGGGCGCGGGAGATCACCTCGAGAGCGCGGGGTCCGTCGTCGGCCCGCAGGCTCTCGACCAGGGCGTCGACGCACCCCCGGCTCTCGTCGATGAAGCTCTCGTAGGGGCTGGCGGAGCGCCCGCTGTGGGGCCGGACCCCGCCCACCAGCCGCTCGGTGGAGGCGGGGGAGCCCGTCCAGCCCACCAGCAGCTCGAGCGAGGTGGGGTCGGGCAGGCGGTCCACGCGGTGCGGGGACCAGCCGGGGGAGGTCAGGGCCTTCGTGACGCCGTGACGCTCGAGACTCTCGCGCAGCGTGACCCGGTCGGGCGCCGTGTAGCGGATCCAGCCGCCGAAGGTGGAGGCGGCCACGTCCCCGCCAGAGGCATCGGGGGCGAGCATGATCGTGGACAGCAGGGCGACGCGGAAGCGCTCGGTCCGCGTCAGCCCCATGCCGTAGAACCGGTCGAGGGCGGCGACCACGGCGACGGTCACCGCGGCCGAGGAGCCCAGACCGAACTTGCGTCCCGAGGCGTCGTCGAGGTCGGACTCGATGTGCAGGTCGAAGTAGTGGCCGGGCAGGCCGCGCTCATCGCGCAGGCGCTCCATCAGCGTCATCGCGCTGACCACATAGTCGTAGGGGTGGTGCTCGAGCACGATGCTCACCGGGTTCGTCGACCCCTCCGCGCGGGTCCACACCACCGGGGCCTGCCCGTACTCGCGCGAATGCACCCGACCCACGTCATCGCTGGGGGTGAGGCGGACGGTGAGGAAGCGGTCGACGGCGATGAGGACGGCGGGCTCCCCGGGCTCGACGACGGCGTACTCCCCGGCGATGAAGAGCTTGCCCGGCGCGCGGGTGACGATCATGCGCAGTCCTCCTCGGGGAGCAGGTGGGCTCCGGGCCCGGCGCCGACGACGCGCACCGCGCCGAGGCCACCGAGACGCTCGGCGACGGCCGCGGCGTCCGCGGGACGGGAGATCACCACGACGTTGGGTCCGGCATCGGCGGTCGCAAAGGCCTCGATGCCGTCGGCGCGCAGCTGCTCGACCGCATCGAACACGGCGACGGAGCCGGCGCGCAGGTAGCGGATCGGCGGCTCGCAGGCCTCGATCGCCGCATGCATGCGCAGGGCGTTGAGCTCGGTGATCTCCCCGACGCGGGTGAAGTCGCCGGCGCGGCAGGCCGCGGTCATCTCCCGCAGGCTGTGCGCGGTGGAATCGACCCAGCCCGCGTAGTAGGGGGAGGTGGCCGCGGTGCGGCGCATCGCCTCACGGCTGGAGACGGACTTCTCCGCGGCGTCGATCGTGACGATGACCATGCTCATCGCCGGGCCGTCGATCGGCTCGGCGAAGGAGGAGGCGTCATCGTCACCGGCGTGCCAGATCGCCAGGCCGTCCACCAGGGAGCGGGTCGCCGAGCCGGAGCCGCGGCGGGCGAGGCGGCTGAGGTCCGCGCGGTCGAGCTCGAGTCCATAGGCGGTGGCGGCGGCGACCGCGAGGGCGGCGAAGCCCGAGGCGGAGGAGGCCAGCCCCGCTCCGGTGGGCGCCTCGTTGCGGGAGCGGATGACGGCGCGAGCGGAGGAGCCGGCGCGTGAGCGGACCAGATCGACGAAGCGCGTGACGCGCTCGGACTGCGTGGGGGAGGCCTCGGCGCCGTTGAGGGTGAAACGGTCCTCGGCGGCCGACGGATCGAGCGAGACCGTGGTGGTGGTCGCGAAGCCGTCGAGCGTGAGCGAGAGGCTGCCGGCGGCGGGCAGGATGAGCTCCTCGTCGCGCTTTCCCCAGTACTTCACGAGCGCGATGTTGGGGTGCGCGCGCGCCGTCGCTGTTCTCATGCCGTCCCTCCGATGATCGTCGTCCATGCCTGCGCCGCTCCGGCCTCCGCGAGCTCGCGCGCGAGCGGCCCGGCCGCGGCCACGGAGGGGGCCAGGGCGATGATGCACCCGCCCTGACCGCCGCCGGTGAGCTTGGCACCGGGGGAGCCGGCGGCGTGTGCCGCCTGCACCAGGGTATCCAGTTCCGGGCTGCTCACGCCGAGCCCGACGAGCAGCTCGTGGGCCGCGCGCAGTCGAAGGCCCAGCTCCGCGTGCCCCCCGGTGGCCAGATCTGTGACGCATCCTTCGGCCAGGTCCCCCAGACGCGCGATCGCGGCGTCGGTCGCGGCGGGCTCGCGCTCGCGCAGCGAACGCACCGAGGCGATGGCCGCGGAGGTGGCGCCGGGCCGACCGGTGTCCGCGATCACGAGCGCGAAGGGTGCCGCGACGGACAGGGGCTGGAAGGTGCCTCCCTCGAAGCGGAGCGGCGTCTCGGCCACCACCGTGCGGGCGTCGATGCCGCTGGGGGTGAGGTGGGCGGCCCGCTCGGCCTCCTGGATGAGTTCGTGCTCCTCCGTCGCCTCGAGCACAGTGTCCGCGGCGTCGGCCACCGCGCGCACGATCGCGGCGGCGGTCGCGGCACTGGATCCCATCCCTCGTGCGATGGGCAGCGCGGACTCGACGGCGAGCTCGAGACCCTCGGTGCCGAGGCCGACGTGGGCCGAGGCGGCGCGCCAGGCCGCCTGCACCGGGGCGAGGTGTGAGGGTGCGGCCGACGAGGGCCCCTCGTAGAGGGCGCAGGAGATCAGGGAGCCGATCGCCGGGCGCAGCGTCGCCGTCGTCGTGAGGCTGCTGACCGGCACCGCGACGGCGGGCGCGCCGTAGACCACCGAGTGCTCCCCCAGCAGGATCGCTTTCGCGTGAGCGCGCCCCGTGCCGAGGACGACGAGGGCGTGCATCGAGGCGGGGGTATGTGTGGTCAAGGGCCCTCGTGAACCTGTCTCGGGAGTGCGTCACGTGCAGAACGTCGGCGCCCATGGTCTCAACGCCATGGCCAGCATGGAGCATGAATGTGCGCGACGCGATGTCTCCCGGGCGATTCTCACGGGACCCTCACGAAATGTGCATAGGAATGATCGGGTCCGGTCACCCCTGCGACGTTCTACAGTTCAGCCATGGGATCCCTGCAGAGTGCTCGTGACGGCGCCGAGAACGTCGAGGACGCCGCCGAGGACGTCGCTGGGCATCCGGTCTTCCAGGCCGTCGCTCGCGGCGGCTTCGTGATGAGCGGTCTGGTGCACGTGCTGATCGGGGTGATCACCCTGCGCATGGCGTTCGGCGGCTCCTCGCAGGATGCCGATCAGTCCGGCGCCCTGCAGGCCGTCGCCTCCGCGCCGGGTGGGAACATCGTGCTGTGGATCGGCGGGATCGCGATGGTGGCGCTGGTGCTCTGGCACCTGGCCGAGGCCTGGTTCGGGGCGCGGTGGAAGCGAGGCGCCGCGACGCGGATCGGCCACGTCGTCACGACGCTCGGCAAGGCGGTCGTCTACGCGGCGCTCGCGGTGACGGCCCTGCGCTTCGCGGCCGGGGGCGGCACCGACTCCGGCCAGCAGACCTCCCAGCTGACCGCGGGCCTGATGGGCAGTGCTGGCGGCCGTATCGCGGTCGTCGTGGTGGCTGCGGTGGTCTTCGGCATCGGCTGCTTCCACGTGTACAAGGGAGCGAGCCGCGGCTTCGGGGACGACCTGCGGGTGCCTGAAGGACAGCAGATCGCCCGCGCGATCGTCGTCACCGGGGTGCTCGGCTATATCGGCAAGGGCATCGCGCTGCTGGCCGTGGGCCTGATGTTCGGCTGGGCCGCTCTCGGGGCGGATCCGGAGAGGGCGACCGGGCTCGACGGGGCCCTGCAGGCCATCGCGGCGCTCCCCGCCGGCGGGGTCGCGCTCGCTGTGGTCGGTGCCGGGCTCCTCCTCTACGGCCTCTTCGCGATGCTGCGTGCGCGCTACGCACCGAGGTGACGCTCAGCGCCGGTAGCGCAGGATCCGAAAGCGCAGGCCGGTGCGTGAACTGCACCAGGTGGGGTCCGCTGCCTCGGGGGCCGCGGGGGAGAAATCCTCGGGGATGGCCGGGGCGGTGGTGTCCCCCTCGACCTCGAGGTCGATCTCGGTGACCACCAGCAGGTCTGCCAGAGCCATCGCCTCCCGGTACACGCGGCCGCCGCCGATCATCCAGATCATCGCGCCTGTCGCGGAGCCCCGGGTCGGGGTGCCCGGCGCGTCGCGGTTCCCGGGGACGGTGGGGGAGTGTCCCGCCGCCAGCGCCTCATCGGCCAGGCGCAGTGCGTCCTCCAGGTCCCGGGCCCGCACCGCCCCGGCGGCCGCGAACGTGTCGTCCGAGGTGATGACGATGTTCGTGCGCTCGGGCAGCGGCCGGAACCGCGACGGGAAGGACTCCCAGGTGCGCCGGCCCATCACCACGGGCGAGCCCGTCGTGGTGCGGGAGAAGTGCCCCAGGTCCTCGGGCAGGTGCCAGGGCATGGTGCCATCCGCGCCGATCACGCCCCCGCGGGCCTGGGCCCAGATCAGTCCGATCTGTGGCGGGGCGGGTGCGGTGTCGTCGTCCCTGCTCATACCGCGACGGGGGCCTTGATCCCCTGGTGGTGCTGGTAGCCCACGATCTCGATGTCCTCGAGCTCGTAGTCGAGGATCGAGTCCGGGCGCCGGGTCAGCGACAGGGTGGGATAGGGGAAGGGCTCGCGCGAGAGCTGCCGGGTGACCTGCTCGACGTGGTTGTCGTAGATGTGGCAGTCCCCGCCGGTCCAGACGAAGTCCCCCACCGCGAGATCGGTCTGCTGGGCGACCAGGTGGGTCAGCAGTGCGTAGCTGGCGATGTTGAAGGGCACCCCGAGGAAGAGGTCCGCGCTGCGCTGGTACAGCTGGCAGGAGAGCTTCCCGTCGTGCACCTCGAACTGGAACAGCGCGTGGCAGGGGGCGAGCGCCATGGCGGGGATGTCCGCCGGGTTCCAGGCCGAGACGATCAGCCGACGCGAGTCGGGGTTCGTGCGGATCTGCTCGACCACGTCCGTGATCTGGTCGATGACTCCGCCGTCGGGGGTCGGCCAGGAGCGCCACTGCGCGCCGTACACCGGGCCGAGCGCGCCGTCCGCGTCGGCCCACTCGTCCCAGATGCTCACGCCCCGCTCCTGCAGCCAGCGCACATTGGTGTCCCCGCGCAGGAACCACAGCAGCTCGAGGATGATCGAGCGGGTGTGCACCCGCTTGGTGGTGATCAGCGGGAAGCCCTGCGAGAGGTCGTAGCGCAGCTGCTTCCCGAACAGGCTGCGGGTGCCGGTGCCGGTGCGGTCGCCCTTGGCGTGCCCGGTCTCCAGGACCTCCCGCAGCAGGTCCTCGTACGGGGTGGGGATGCTCATCGCGTCATCCCCCCGCAGTGGTGGCGGAGACGGGATCGGTGGCACCGGTGGCAGGAGGCGGAGCATCTGGGCATGGTCCGATTCTCGCACCGTCGCGCCGCGCGTGCGTCCGACGGGGCCCGTGCCGCAGCTCGCTCTCCTGGCCCCCGGTCCTCCCGCGGGTCAGCGAGGTCGCGCGGTGGGGGAAGGATGCCCCTGTCAGACGAGCGCCGAGGCCGACCAGGACGGGCGCCGGCGAGTCCCCGAGGGCGCGGATCAGCGATCCCTCCAGCATCAGCGCGGCCGATCCGATGAGGGCGAGCGTTCACCCCCTGAGGTCGGTGAGCCTGCCGGCGACCCGCATCGCGACACCGCCGGCGTTCGTCGACCTCCGGGGCCACGTCACCGAGGCCTACCGGGTGGTGGCGGAGCAGTCGGGGAAGCACTGGCGGCGCGAGTAGGCAGGTCTCGGCTCGCCGGGCGCGGAGTCCACCCGTGGGCCCGCCTTCTCGTGCTCGCCGGGCCCGGCTCCCACTCCTGGCACTGCCCTCGCGTCGAACCCGTCAGGCGTAGCCCTTCGTTGGTCGACGGCATGGTGAAAGCCGGCATTCAACCAAAGGGTTGACGACGGCCGCGAGGCGGCGTAGCGTTCCCGTCATCAACCAAGACGTTGAGAAAGGGAGGGATGGACGACGACAGCCTCTCGAGGGCCTTCGCGGCCCTCGCTGATCCCACGCGGCGAGACCTGGTCTCCCGGCTCACCCTCGGTGACGCCACCGTCGGTGAGCTCGCCGCCCCCTACGACATGTCCCTGCAGGCCGTGAGCAAGCACCTCGCGGTCCTCGAATCGGCCGGGCTCGTCTCCCGCCGACGCGACGCCCAACGGCGCCCCGTGCACCTCGAATCCGAGGTGCTGGCGGAGCTGACCCACTGGATCGACCGGCACCGCCGAGCCGCCGAGGCACGCATGTCCCGCCTCGACGGCGTCCTGCATCACCTCCGCAGCACGGATTCCGAGGAGCGCTTGCCATGACCACCACCGAACGACTCACCACCGCGACCATCGAGGCCGACGCCGACGTCCCCCTGATCCGCCTCACCCGCGACTTCCGCGCCGCACCGGCGCAGGTCCTGCGGGCGCACACCGATCCCGAGCTCTACGCGCAGTGGGTCGGGCCCGAGGAGCTCTCGACCCGGATCGACCACTGGGATGCCCGCACCGGGGGCGCCTGGGCGTTCACCAATATCGGACCCGACAGCGAGGAGTACTCATTCCACAACAGCTTCCACGACGTCACCGAGGACCGCATCGTCCAGACCTTCACCTTCGACGGCTGGCCCGAGGGGGTCTCCCTGGAGACCCTGCGGGTGGAGGACCTCGGCCAGGGGTGGACGCGGCTGCACGCCACATCGCTCTTCGACTCGTTCGAGGGGCGCAACCAGATGCTCGCCAGTGACATGGAGGTCGGTATCCACGAGGGCTACGCCGCCCTCGACGCCCTGCTGGCCGAGGCGGGCACGCGATGAGCGCCCCGCTCCCACAGCTGCCGCCGGCCCAGAAGCACCGCGCGATCGCCGGGCGGTTCTCCGAGGTGGTCCGTGGCGTCACCGGCTGGGAGGTGCGCACCCCGGTGCGTCGGGCGGGCCCCGGCCCATCCCATGCCAGGTGCCGCTTCGCGCCCCCGTGAGCGGCTCCTGACGTGGGGTGCCGGCGAGCATTGGGGTCGATATGCCGTTGAGTCGCCGACGCGAAGTCGCCGACTCGAACGTGGTCAATCCGGCATGGATGCGGAAATGGGGCCGTCCTGCCGTACCGTGAAGGGTGTGACCGCTGCTGCGAGCCCCGGCGACGCGCGCGTCACACCATGAGACTTGAGCATCTGACCCTTCGACGATAGAGAAACTCCCCATGCCCTCTCCCCGCACCAAGCTCACGGCACCCCCGCGCCTGCCCAAGAACGGCCTGCGCATCACCGCCCTCGGCGGCCTCGGCGAGGTCGGCCGCAACATGACCGTGTTCGAGCACGCCGGCAAGCTGCTGGTCGTCGACTGCGGCGTGCTCTTCCCCGAGGAGCACCAGCCCGGCATCGACGTGATCCTGCCGGACTTCACCTCGATCCGGGACCGCCTGGACGACATCGAGGCGATCGTGCTCACGCACGGCCACGAGGATCACATCGGCGGTGTCCCGTACCTGCTCAAGGAGCGGGCGGACATCCCCGTCATCGGGTCCGAGCTGACGCTGGCGTTCATCACCGCGAAGCTCAAGGAGCATCGCATCACCCCCAAGACCATCCAGGTCGAGGCGGGGCAGAAGCACAAGGCGGGCTCGTTCGACCTCGAGTTCGTCGCGGTCAACCACTCGATCCCCGATGCGCTGGCCATCATGATCCGCACCAAGGCGGGCTCCGTGCTGCACACCGGTGACTTCAAGATGGACCAGTTCCCGCTGGACGGCCGCATCACCGACCTGCGCTCCTTCGCCCGGCTCGGCGAGGAGGGTGTGGACCTGTTCCTCACCGACTCCACGAATGCCGAGGTCCCCGGCTTCACGATGTCCGAGCGGGATCTGAACCCGGCGATCGACCAGGTGTTCACCTCCTCGCCCCGGCGGATCATCGTCTCCAGCTTCGCCAGCCACGTCCACCGCATCCAGCAGGTGCTCAACGCCGCCCACGCCAACGGCCGCAAGGTCGCGTTCGTGGGCCGCTCGATGGTGCGCAACATGGCGATCGCCCGCGACCTCGGCTACCTGAACATCCCCAAGGGCCTGGTCGTCGACTTCCGCAAGATCCAGTCGATGCCCGATCACAAGATCACCCTGATCTGCACCGGTTCGCAGGGCGAGCCGATGGCGGCGCTGGCCCGCATGTCCAACGGCGACCACCAGATCCAGGTCGGCGAGGGCGACACGGTGCTGATGGCCTCCTCGCTGATCCCCGGCAACGAGAACGCCATCTACGGGATCATCAACAAGCTCACCGATCTCGGCGCGAACATCGTCCACAAGGGCAACGCGAAGGTGCACGTCTCCGGTCACGCCAGCGCCGGCGAGCTCGTGTACTGCTACAACATCGTGCGTCCGAAGAACGTGATGCCGGTGCACGGCGAGTCCAAGCACATGCACGCCAACGCCGAGCTGGCCCGCCGCACCGGGGTGCCGGAGAAGAACATCGTCCTCGCGCAGGACGGCGTGACCGTGGACCTCGTGGACGGCCAGGCGAAGATCTCCGGCAAGGTCGAGGCCGGGCTGGTGTACGTGGACGGGCAGACCATCGGCACCGCCACCGAGGACACCCTCGCCGAGCGTCGCATGCTCTCCGGCGGCGGCGTGGTCACCGTGGTCGCGCTCATCGATCCCAAGACCAATCAGCCGGTCGAGCCGCTGGAGTTCCTCACCAAGGGCTTCGTGCACGACGACAAGACCTTCAAGGGCGCCGAGACCCAGGTGTCCAAGGCCCTCGCCCGCGCCCGCCAGGACAAGATCGACGACATCGGCGAGCTCGAGGAGATCATCGTCGAGGCCGTCACCAGCTACCTGCGCCGCACCTACCGCCGTGAGCCGGCGGTCATGGCCGTGGTGGTCGACGCTTGAGCGACCGGTGAGCGCAGCCTGATCTGCGCCTGACCACGAAGGCCCCTCCCTCCCGTGCTCCGGGACGGAGGGGCCTTCGCCGTCGGTGCGGGCCGACGCGGCGGTTCGACGTGGCACCTGGGATGAGGGACTGATCGACCGGCCCACCCGAACCGGCGTCGGCGTCGAACCGCACTGGGCCGTCGTCCTCTCGCCGGAAAGCTCGCCTGCTCGCGCCGCTGCTGCACTCGCCCCTCTTCCGGGAGACGTCATGGACACCATCGAACTGAGCGATCCCGACGGTGATGCGCTCACTGTCATGAGGGGCGCCGAGGGCATCTGGATCACCTGTGCGGGCGGGGAGGCGGAGGCCACCGTCGGACCGCTCGCCGCAGCGACCCTGCGTGACGCCCTGGCCGGCCCCGGCGACCATGAACGCAGGATCCGTCCGCCTCGGCCGCGTCCCCGGTGCGGGAGAATGGTCGTCATGGCCCCTCCCCTCGAGCCTCGCACGGCGGCCGACGCATGGCGCCGCGATGACCTGGCTTTCCGTGCACTGGCCGGCCTCTGGATCATCACCGGTGGCCTGGTCGCGGCAGTGACCGCTCCGCTGGGACTCGAGCACGGATCGTGGTCCGCCGCGTTCCAGGTGCTGGTCGGCGGGGTACTGCAGGCGGGACTGGGCATCGCGCAGCACGCGCTCGCCGGTCGGCGCACCACCTGCGGGACGCTGCTGGCCGAGATCCTCACCTGGAACCTGGGCTGCCTCGCGGTGATCGGCGGGACGCTGCTCACGGCGCCCCTGCTCGTCGACCTCGGCGGCCTGCTCCTGGTGGCCACCATGGTGCTGATGATCCGCGCCGTGGGCCGGGGCGCGCGGGGCCCGGTCTGGGCGCTGTGGACCTACCGGGCGGTGCTGCTCCTGACCATCGCGAGCATCCCGATCGGCCTGGTCCTCGCGCACCTGCGTGCCGGCTGACGCCGCAGCGCTCCCGTCAGCGCGGCTCCCAGCGCAGCACCGCGGCGACCAGCTCGTCGACGCCCTGTGCGCTGTCCAGGCGCAGCACCGGCACCTCGAGGATCCGCAGCCATGCCTCGTGGGAGGCACGGCTGCGACCGGTGAACCCGGGGTCGTCATAGCCGCGGGCCCAGTTCAGGAACGCGGCCCGGGCCTCGACGTCGACCGTCTGCCACGGATCACGGAGCTGCTCGCGGGCCTCGAGCCGTCGCAGCCGCTCCCTCGGATCCAGGCTCAGGAACACCACCGCCTCGCAGCGGGCGAGGGCCTCGTCGCCCCAGCCGATCATCGACCCCGACAGCACCCATGCCTCGCGCGGGGCGAACATCGTGTGCATCAGGGCGGCCCGCTCCTGTGGCGGGCGGGGACGGGTGTACGGGGGGTCCGTGGGGATCCAGTAGTAGTCATCGGAATCGGCATGGGGCACGGACCACCGGTCGGCCAGGGCGCGGCCGAGGGTCGTCGTGCCGGAGCCGCTGGCCCCCATCACGTGGAGGCGGGAACGGTGCATGGAGCCATTGTCCGCACCCGGGGCGCTGCGCGCACGCCGAGCGTCGAGCTCTGCCCGCCCGCGACGGCACCATGCCTGCGCCTGGCCATGACCTCGCAGCCCTCGGCACCGGACTCGGTGCTCTCCGCTTCGCTCAGCGAGGACGATGAGCACCCCAAGGGGTGTTACCTCCGGGTGGTCGACGGGGTGCCATGGCTGTGGGGCTTCCGCTGCGATGACGAGCACCGCTGGCCGCCGGGGGCCACGGTGGTGCTCGGGGCGTCTCGGGAGGGATGAGCAGAACCCGCGGCGGCCAGGCGCTCGCGCAGCTCCGCCGCGCTCGGGTTGCGCAGCACCTGCGTGCCCAGCAGCACCGTCGGCGTGAGCTCGTCCCCGCCGTTGACGGCGCGGACCCGCCTGTTCGCGTTCTCGTCCCGCCACACGTTCACCCAGCTCACGCGGGCATCTTTCCGGAGCTGCAGCAGCAGCCGCTCGCAGTAGAGGCAACCGGGCTTCCACAGCACCACGGCATGGTCGGGCGCGATCCGGGCCTCGGCGCGCGCCCAGGGGGTGTGCCGGCCGCGACGACCGGACCACACGGCGACGACCGCCAGCACGAAGGCGCCCACCGCCGCGGAGCTGATCCCCCGGCGCAGATCGTCGATCCCCGTCACCACGGCCATCGCGAGGATCACCGCGGCCACGACGAGGAGCGACCAGCGCAGGGAACGGGGCATGGCACCACCGTACGCCCGCGTCGCTGGTAGGACCCGAACCAGGGGCGCGGCTCGACCTCGGAGGTCTGCTCCGGATCGAAGGTCGGCGTGCCCCGGTGGGATCCCGCCGCAGCCGTCGCATCCCGGCTGAGTCCGGGGACGGGACCGGCTGCTCGATGCACTGGACGGATAGGACGTCCTCAGGAGCACGGACCAGGCGCAGCAGTCGGGTGGGCCGATAGGACTGATCGGAATCCAGCCAGTTCGGCTTCCCGCCCACGTCGTCCGCCATCGCCACCGGGCCCCCTCCTCGTCGACAGCGGGCGCTGCCCGTATCGTCTCGAACTCGTCGTCGATCATCGCCCGGGTCGCGGGATGGCAGACGCCCAGCGCCTCGAGCCGACGCTCTGCCGGGCGGTTGCGCGAGACGGTGGTGCCCGGTGACACGCGATGTCCTCCGGGAGATCGAGAGGGGAGTCGTGTGGTCGCGAGCAGGTCCGGCCCATCCCATCAGGGATCATCCCCTGGGTGCTCCAGGGTGCTGTCGAGGGCGCGATCACATCGACAAGCGCTTGCCCGCTGCGGGGGAACATGCTTGACTGGGTGCATGGAAAGCGGTTGCCGCCCTGGAGGGGGTGGCAGCGGTCGCCGCGGGCGCCCGGACCGCCCGTCGGCCGCCCGGCAAATGGGGCAACACAGGAAGCGCAGGAGACAGACATGGCAGAACGCAGGATCGGGATCATCGTCAACGGGGCCACCGGCCGCATGGGCTACCGCCAGCACCTGGTGCGCTCGCTGCTCGCGATCCAGGAGCAGGGCGGCGTCGAGCTCGCCGACGGCGACCGCCTGGTGCCCGACCTGCTGCTGGTGGGCCGCAACGAGGAGAAGCTCGCCGCGGTCGCCGCGCGCCACGGGCTGACGAACTGGACCACCGACGTCGACGAGGCGCTCGCGAACCCCGACTACGAGGTCTATTTCGACGCCCTGGTGACCAACCTGCGCGTCGCGAACCTCAAGAAGGCCATCGCCGCCGGCAAGGCCATCTACACCGAGAAGCCCACCGCCGAGACCTTCGAGGACGCCCTCGAGCTGGCGCAGCTGGCGACGCAGCACGGCACCGTCAACGGCGTCGTGCACGACAAGCTCTACCTGCCCGGGCTGCTCAAGCTGCGCCGCCTGATCGACTCCGGCTTCTTCGGCGAGATCCTCTCGGTGCGCGGCGAGTTCGGCTACTGGGTCTACGAGGGCGACTGGCAGACCGCCCAGCGCCCCTCCTGGAACTACCGCTCCGAGGACGGCGGCGGCATCGTCGCGGACATGTTCCCGCACTGGAACTACGTCATCGAGGAGCTGTTCGGCCGGATCGAGGACGTCTACGCCCAGACCGCCACCCACATCGGGACGCGCTGGGACGAGCAGGGCCAGGAGTACACCGCGACCGCGGACGACGCCGCCTATGGCGTCTTCCGCCTCGAGGGCGGCACCGTGGTGCAGATGAACTCCAGCTGGGACGTGCGCGTCCACCGCGACGAGCTGGTCGAGTTCCAGGTCGACGGCACCAGGGGCAGCGCCGTCGTGGGCCTGCACGGCGCCCGGATCCAGCCGCGCGAGGCCACCCCGAAGCCGGTATGGAACCCCGACGTCAAGGATCCGCACGACTACTACGACGACTGGATCGAGGTGCCCGACAACGCCGGGCCCGACGGCTTCGACAACGGCTTCAAGGTGCAGTGGGAGGACTTCCTGCGCCACGTGGCGGGCGCTGCCGAGGGCTCCGAGTATCCGTACGACTTCCTCTCCGGCGCGCGCGGCGTGCGCCTGGCCGAGGCGGGCCTGAGCAGCTCCGCCGAGGGTCGCCGCATCGCTCTCGACCCGCTGACGGAGGTGTGAGCATGGCGGACGCCCTGCCGCTGACCCTGCTGGACGAGGACGGCTCCCTGCGCACCCTCCCGCTCGCCGAGACTCCCGCCTTCGCCCGTCCCGCTGCGCCCCTGCGCTCCCGCGTCGTCTACGCGGCGGTGCACGTGGTGCCGCAGGTGCACGGGGACAACACCCCCGGCGCCCCGGCGGACATCGACTGGGACGCCACCCTCGCCTTCCGCCGCACCATGTGGTCCCGCGGGCTCGGGGTGGCCGACGCGATGGACACCGCCCAGCGCAATATGGGCCTGGACCCCGCCGCCACCCGGGAGCTGATCACCCGCTCGGCCGACGCCGCCCGCGAAGCGCTCGCCGACCCGGAGATCGCCGCCGTGTTCCCGGCCGACGCGACGGTGAGCGACCTGATGGTCGCCGGGGTGAACACCGACCAGCGCAGCGAGCACTCGCTGAGCCTGGACCAGATCGCCGGGGCCTACATCGAGCAGCTCCGCGCCACTGAGGCCACCGGCGCGGGGGCGGTGCTGATGGCCAGCCGCCACCTCGCCCGCACCGCGACCACCGCCGGCGAGTACGAGGACGTCTACCGCCGGGTGCTCGACGCCGCGAGCGAGCCGGTCATCCTGCACTGGCTGGGCACCGTCTTCGACCCGCAGCTGGAGGGGTATTTCGGGTCGGACGATCCCGCCGTCGGGGCGGACACCCTGCTCCGCATCATCGAGGCGGACCCCTCGAAGATCCGCGGCGTGAAGATGAGCCTGCTGGACGACGCCGCGGAGATCGCCGTGCGGGAGCGACTCCCCGCGGGGGTCAGGATGCTCACCGGCGACGACTTCCACTTCTCCCACCTCATCGTGGGCGACGGCACCGCCACCACCGAGGCCGGCGGGGAGCAGGTGGCCGGGCAGTACTCCGACGCCCTGCTCGGCGCCTTCGCCGCCACCGCGCCCGCGGCCTCGGCCGCGGTGCAGGCGCTCGATGCCGGGGACCCGGCCGAGGCCTCCCGGATCCTCGATGGCGCAGAGCGGCTGGGACGGCACCTCTTCTCCGCCCCCACCTTCCACTACAAGACCGGGGTGGCGTTCCTGGCCTGGCTGAACGGCCATCAGCAGGCGTTCACGATGGTGGGCGGCATGCACAGCGCCCGCAGCCTCCCCCACCTCTCGCGCACCATCGAGCTCGCCGCCACCACCGGCAATCTCGAACAGCCCGCGCTGGCCGCCGAGCGCTGGCACTCGATGCTGCGCGTGGCCGGGTACGACCTCGAGACGGCGGCCGGGGCCGCCAGGGCAGGAGACGCCGCATGAGCACCTCACATTCCCGCACCGCCGCACCCTCCGAGCGGCTCGGGACCGGCACGCAGCGCCTGTCGCTGAACCGCTGGACGTTCCGCACCACGCCGCTCCAGGAGTTCCTCGACGCCACCACCGCGCAGGGCATCGACGCCGTGGGCGTGTGGCGCCAGGATGTCGCCGAGGTGGGCCTGGCCGGCCTGCGCCGCCGGGTCGACGACGCCGGGCTGCGGGTGAGCTCGCTGTGCCGTGGAGGCTTCCTCACCGCCTCGGCCGAGGAGGACCGGGCCGCGGCGCTGGAGGACAACCGGCGCGCGATCGACGAGACCGCCGCGCTCGGCGCTCCCACCCTGGTGCTCGTCGTCGGCGGCGTGGACCGGGCCGACAAGGACCTCATCGGCGCCCGGGCGCGGGTCGCCGAGGCCGTCGCGACCCTCGCCCCCTACGCGGAGGAGCGCGGGGTGACGCTGTCCATCGAACCGCTGCACCCGATGTTCGCCGCGGACCGCGCCGTGGTCTCCACCCTCGACCAGGCCCTGGACATCGCCGAGGCCTCCGGCAGCCCCGCCGTCGGCGTCGTGGTCGACACCTACCACGTGTGGTGGGACCCGTACCTCGAGCGCGCCATCCGGCGCGCCGCGGCGACGGACCGCCTGCTGAGCTACCAGGTGTGCGACTGGAACCTGCCGCTCGCGGCGGAGCCCCTGCACTCCCGCGGCTACATGGGTGACGGCTTCATCGACTTCCCCTCGATCACCCGTATGGTCAAGGACGCCGGGTACACCGGCGACATCGAGGTCGAGATCTTCAACGAGGACGTGTGGGCCACCCCGGCCGACGAGGCGGCGCGGATCATCGCCGAGCGCTTTGCGCAGCTCGTGCTGCCCCACGCCTGAGGGATCCTCACCCCACGGCGGCCGCGTCGAGAAAAGTGCCAAGAACCGGCACCTTCCTCGACGCGGCCGCTCGGCTCCGCCGCCACGACGAGAAACGTTCCAGCTGAGCGGCACTTTTCCGGTCGTGGTGCGCTGGGCACGGTGCACCAGGCCCGGCCGGGGCCGCGCGTCAGCCGACGTCGCCCAGGGCCGTGGAGCCGCGCAGCAGCACATCGCCGCGCACGTGGATCTCCGACGGGCCTGCCGTGGCGGGCTCCTCGGCGGTCGAGGGATCCCCGGCAGGGGTGCTCTCGGCCGGCGGGGCCGGCTCCAGCACCCATTCCACGGCCTGGCGGGCCATGTCCTGCAGCGGCAGCGCGATCGTGGTGAGGGTGGGGTGCGCATCGGCCGCGTCGGGCACCCCGCCGAAGCCGGCGACCGCCACCTGGCCGGGCACCTCGATCCCGTGGCGGCGCAGCGCGCCGAGCGCGCCGAGCGCCATGACGTCCGCCGGGGCGAACACGCACAGCGGGTGGTCCACGGCGGACGGTGCGGCGGCGAGGTGGTCCTGGATCCTGGCGGCCAGCCGGTATCCGCCGGCACGGGTCAGGTCCGCCTCCACGCTGAGCTCGGGTTCGATGCCCGCTTCGGTGAGGGCGGCGATGAAGCCGCCGGTGCGATCCGCGGCCGAGGGGATCCCGGCGATGCCCTGGACCACCGCGAAGCGGCGGTGGCCCTCCACGACCAGCGCGGTGGCGAGCTCATGGGCGGCGGCGGCGTTGTCCGGCACGATCGTGCGCCCCACGCCGAGGGACTGGCCCATGCCCACCACGCGACCGCCATGGCGGGCGAAGCCCTCGAGCAGAGTGCGCAGGGCGGCGTCGGAGTCGTTGCCGTAGCGATGCGAGCCCACCAGCACCAGGGCGTCGACCTGCTGGGCGATCAGGGAGCGCAGCGCCCTGATCTCGGTGTCGATCTCGCGGTCGGTCTGGGTGAGCAGCACCTGGGCCTGGGAGGCGAACACCTGCTGCTGGACCTCCCGGGCGATGGTCGCGAAGTAGGGGTCGGCGATGTCGTGGACCACCAGACCGATCAGACCCGAACGGGAGCGGGCCAGGGCCTGGGCCTGGGCGTTGGGGACGTAGCCGAGCGTCGCCGCAGAGGCCTTCACCTTCTCGGCGACCGCCTTCCCGGGCACCCGGGAGGAGCCGTTGAGCACGCGGGAGGCGGTGGCCAGGGAGACGCCGGCGTGCTTGGCGACGTCACTGAGGCGCACGGCGACCATCAGGGTCCCTTCTTCCGGGGGGTCGGGCAGGTCTGCGGATGACGGGAGATGCTGTCCCGGTGCAGGGCGGCATCGCGAGGCGGTCTCTGTCCAAGAGCTGATGTGGCGGCAGTGTTCTGCCGAGCTCCGTCAGCAGGATAGCGGCCCTCGCGCCCACCAGCTCGGAGGCGGGCCGGTGGGCGCGACGGTCGGTCGCTCGGAGTGTCGTCCGCAGGGATCGCGGATCTCGTCGGCGACGGGGCGTGCGACCCGCTCGGCCTCCGGTTGCCCAGTTCGATCCGCCGGTCCGAGCTGCTGCTCTCCGGTGCAGGTCGCTAGCCCTTGAGGGCTCCTTCCATGATCCCCTTGGAGAACTGACGCTGGAAGACGAGGTAGATCAGGATCGACGGCACGAACATCACCAGCGCTGCCGCGACCGCCACATTGAAGTTGTAGCCCGGATCCGATGGCGAGGGCTCGAAGAACTGGATCGCCAAGGACATCGGCACGACGTCGGTCCCCACGAAGGTGAAGGCGATGAGGTACTCGCCCCAGGCGTAGACGAAGGTGATCAGGGCGACGATGACGATGCCGCCGCGGGCCAGCGGGGCATAGACCCGCCACAGCACCTGCCACATGGAGGCGCCGTCGATCCGTGCCGACTCCTCGAGCTCCTTCGGGATCGCGCCGAAGATTCCCCGCATGATCAGCAGGCCCATCGCCAGCTGCCACGCCGAGTAGACCAGGATCAGTCCGATTCGGGTGTCCAACAGGCGCATCTCGAACATCTGCAGGTACAGCGCAGCGATCGCCGTGGTGATCGGGATGAACAGGGTGGACACGATGAACCAGAAGATGACCTCGCGCCCGGGGAATCTGATGCGCGCGAAAGCGAATCCGCCCATCGATGCGGCGATGCAGGTGAGAGCGACGGTCCCCCCGGTGATCAGCGTGCTGTCGAGCATGTAGCGCCCCATGGCGGGGACACGGTCGAGCATCGCCGGGAAGTTCGCGAGCGTCAGGGAGCCGGGGATCAGCTCGTAGGACTCCTCCGGGGGGCGGAAGGCGATGGAGACGAACCACACCATCGGTGCCATCAGGAGGATCGCGCCGATGATCAGCACAGCGTGTTCGAGGGTCTGCCGGGGGCCCCGGGTGCGACGCCGGGCAGAGGCCGAGTGGGTCTGAGTCAGAGTGGTCATGTGTCAGCTACTCATCTTGCGGAGGTGGGAGGCGGCCCAGGCGAGAGCGATGGACACCACGGCGAGCATGATGAACCAGGTGTTCGCATATCCGATCTGATCCTCGCGGCTGAACAGCATGTACGCCTGCAGTCCGTAGGTCATGGTGGCGTCGATGGGCCCGCCCTGGGTCATGTACAGCATCTCGGTGCTGGCTTCGAGCACGCGCAGGCGCAGCACGAGGACGAGCACGATCATCGGGATGAGCAGCGGCAGCTGGATCCGGAAGATCACGCTGAGCTCGCGGGCGCCGTCGACGCGAGCGGACTCCAGCAGCTCTCGCGGGACGGTGGAGAGCCCGACGAGGAAGAAGATCACCGTCTCGCCCAGGACCCGCCAGATCGACATCGCGGCGATCGCTGCCAGTGCGGTATCGGCATCTCCCAGCCAGTCGATGCTGAGGGACGAGCCGAGCTCCCGGAGGGTCTGGGTGATCACCCCGACCGTCGGATCGTAGATCCACATCCACATCTGGAACACGATCGCGGCCGGCAGCACGACGGGGAAGTAGAAGATCGCTCGGTAGAGGTTCTGGAAGTGCTTTCGTGCGAGCCGGTCGATCGCCAGCGCGATGATCAGCGCCAGGAACATGCTCGGCGGTACATACAGCAGGAAGTACTTCAGAGCGATCCAGGCGCTGTGCCACATCTCGGGATCCTGGATCCAGTCGATGTAGTTCTGGAATCCCGCGAACTGCTGACGGTTCATGATGAACTCGTAGTCGAAGAACGTCAGGTACACCGAGCGGGCCAGCGGATAGACCACGAAGACGGCGGTCAGGGCGATTGCCGGCAACGCCAGGCCATAACCCCACCGGAGGTCATGCCAGCGGGAGCTCGTGAAGTAGTTGCTCTTGCGGGTCGGGCGGCGAGCCGGGATCGCCAGTCCCGACCCGGCCCCGGCCCCGGTGCGGTCACCGGAGCCGGGGCCGTCGGTCTGCCGGATACGTGCGTCAGTCATCCAGGGTCACTCGTATTCTGCGAAGGCGTCGGCGAGCGTCTGCGCGACGTCCGCCGGATCGAGGTCGTCCGCCATCATCCGCTCGACCTCGGTGCGGAAGTTCGGCGCCATGACCCCCAGGAATGCATCGTTGGCGGGCATCCCGATCGCCGTCTCCAGCTGGGAGTACGCGAGCTCGAGGTGAGCCGGCAGCTCCGGGACGATCTCCCGCAGATTCTTCAGCGGCGGGAGAGCGTTGGCGACCTCGACGGACTTCGTGACCCCCAGCTCACCGAGGAACCCATCGGTCATGAACTTCACGGCGACCTCGGGCATCGCAGCACCCTTGGGGACGACGGCTCCCGTGTCCCAGAAGAAGGTGCCGTTCGTGTCTCCGGTCAGGTTGTGCCGATAGGTGACGTCGTCTTCGGGCAGCCCCTGGTTGATCGCCCCGCGCACACCGGACTGCCAATAGGTCATGGACACCTCCTTGCCGGCATAGAAGGTCTCGACGGACGCCTTGGGCGTCTGGGAGTTCGGCGGCATGGACGGGATGAGCGCCTTGAGCACCTCGAGGGCCCGGACCGCCGCATCGGTGGTCATGTCCACGGTGCCGTTCTCGGCGAAGATGGAGTCGCGGTCGCTGAAGGAGGCGAGGATCGGGAGGTAGGCGCGATGGAACTCGGTCCAGTCCGCGCCGTAGTGGTACATGTCCGTGGGCAGCTCGACGGATCGGGTGGCCTCGATCAGGTCGTCCCAGGTCTCCGGGGCGGAGATGCCGTGTTCCTCCTGCAGGGACGGGCGCTCGATGTAGCCGACGACATCGGCCCAGAACGGGATGGAGTACATCTTGCCGTCGTCGGCCGTCACCTCCGCGCGGGCCGCGTCGACCAGGTTGTCGGCGAACCCGGAGGGCAGCAGGTCGTCCAGCGGATGGATCGCCCCCGCGCGGGCCAGTGCACCGGTCTCCAGCCAAGGAGTGGGGCCCAGCAGCAGGTCGTAGCTGGACTCGCCCTGTCGCGCCTCGAGCGACAGCTTCTGGACCAGGGCATCGCGGGTGGATTCGGAGCTCGCGACGGGGATGATCTCCACCGTGACGCCGTCGTTGGCCTCCTCGAACTGGGAGGCGACCTCGGGCAGCCACTCCCCGGCGACGTTGCCGACCCAGCCGAAATGACCGACGCGCAGAGTACCGGTCGTCGTGCCGGTGGGGGCGGCCGCGTCGCCTCCGCTCTCGCGCGTGCCCCCGCATGCGGCGAGGGTGGCTCCGGCACCCAGGGCGGCGGCGCCGCCGATCATGCCGCGTCGAGAGACCTGACGGGGGTGTAAGCGTTTTCCGGTCGAGTGCGTCATTGCCGCTCCTGAAATGAGTTGGGGTGCACGCGGAGGTTCGTCTGAACGCTGCGTTGCGGTCGCTGCGGGGGCGACGTTACACGGGAAAGCGCTCTTACGCCACCGTGGGCGGCCTGCCGGACAGAGTGTGGTCCTCACGTGACGACCCCGCGGGGGAGCGCTTGCCGTCGGTGGCCACGAGGTGCCCGGCGACCCTCTTCTGGCGCCGGGCGGACGGCTCCCGGGGCTCCGCCGCCGGCGCCCGCAGGCGGAGAGCCACCTCGTCGATCGCGCGATGCGCCTGGTCCGCGGGCATCGCCGGCAGCGCGCCTCGGGGCCTACCCCCCGGCGGTGATCAAGCTGCGCAGGGTGTCCGACTCGCGGGGCAGGAGGGACGGGTCGTCGTCGGGGACGAACTCGAGCAGCGCGTCGCGGTCAGAGCCCTCGGCGGCCAGCAGCGCGAAGACGCGCTTCCACAGAGCGGAGCGCTCTGCCAGGGCGAGCCGCTCATGGCGCGGCCACCAGGAGAAGACGTGGATCGTCGAGGTGGCCGGGAGCACCCGCTGCAGCGTCTCCAGTGCCTGATCGGCGGGCATGCCCTGGTGGGGCTGCCAGTAGGAGAGCACGCGGGGCCGGTCGACCTCCTCCAGCAGGCGCAGGGTCGAGTCGATCTCGTCGGTCAGGGTATGAGCGTGGAACTCGAGGCCGAGGTCGATGCCGTCCGCGGCGGCGAGATCGGCGAACTCCTGGATCCGGCGGACTGTCGTGGCCCGCTCCTCGGTGGTGGCTGTGGCCGAGCCGGTGCGGGAGGCCCAGACCCGGATGCGCGGAGCGCCGAGGGCGCGCGCCGCGGCGAGCACCGCCTCGCCCTCGGCGCGAACCTCCTCGTCGGTGCCGAGGAAACGCAGGTATGAACCGTACGAGGCGACGGCGAGCCCGGACTGCTCGGTGAGCGCACGAGCGTGCTCGGCGGCGGCGACATCGCCCGGCGGGACGTGGGCGTCCCCCGCCCACTCGATGCATTCCAAGCCGGCGGCCGCGGCATGGTGCACCACGGATCCGGCATCGAGATCGCGGAAGGTGACGGAGCAGAGTCCGGGGCGGATCATGGGCGGGTCCTCCTGCGTGGGGCGGCCGACGCGCCGGGACGTCGGGGCGACGGTGGCGGGGCGGCACGACGGAATGCGAGTGCCACCAGGGCAACGAGGGTATCGGCTGCACGGAGGTCGGGATCCGGTGGTGCGCGTGAATGCGTGCCGAATGCTCTGGTTCCGCTCCGATCGATCTCCCCGAAGATCCCCGGCAAGCGTTTGCCAGTAGACTCTCGGCGAGATTCGCATCGAGTTCCAGGAGGCCACGATGGCATCGGTCGACCCACCCGGTGGCGAGACGCCCCCGAATATCCTGCTGCTGGTCACAGACGACCAGGGAGCATGGGCGATGGGGTCGAGGATGCCGGAGCTGCACACGCCCGCGCTCGACCGACTGCAGCGCGAAGGGATGAGCTTCGAGACGTTCTTCTGCGCATCCCCGGTCTGCTCCCCGGCCCGCGCGAGCCTGACCAGCGGGCGGATGCCCTCGGCGCACGGGGTGCACGACTGGATCCGACCCGAGGCCCTCGCCCGCACCGGATCGCCCGAGCCGCCCTTCACCCCGGATTTCCTGGACCGCGCCACCGGCGCCGATTCGCTCGCCGACATGCTCTCCCGCGAGGGGTACCGCTGCGGGATGGTCGGCAAGTGGCACCTGGGATCCTCCCACCGACCGGCTCCCGGCTTCGACTACTGGTGGGCCCATCAGCTGGGCGGCGGACCCTATCGCGACGCCCCCATCTGGCGGCACGACCCGAGCAGTGGCCGTCCGGTCGTCCCCGCCGAACCGACCACGGAGCCCGAGTACCTCACCGACGCGATCTCCCGCCAGGGCCTCGACGCTCTGAGCCACCTCGCCGGGGAGGGCGCCCCGTTCTTCCTCCAGGTCAACTGGACCGCCCCGCATGACCCCTGGTTCGACGGGAACCACCCGGAGGATCTGCTCGCCCTCTACGAGGACACCGACTTCCCCTCCGTGCCGGAGGCGGCCGCGCATCCCTGGTTCCTCCCGCAGAACTTCCCTCGGGCCGTGGCCGACCGCCACGGCGCGCTGGCCGGCTACTGCGCCGCGATCAGCGGCGTGGACCGCAGCATCTCCGTCCTGCTGGACGATCTCGAGGGCCGCGGCCTGCTCGAGGACACGATCATCATCTTCACCTCCGACAACGGGTTCTCCTGCGGGCACCACGGCATCTGGGGGAAGGGGAACGCGACCGCCCCGCTGAACTTCTGGGAGCCGTCGATCTCGGTCCCGTTCGTGGTGCGCTGGCCGGACCGGATCCCCCCGGGCGTGGCCGATGCGCGGCCGGCCTCCGCCGTGGACCTCTTTCCGACGATCGCCGAACTCACCGGCGCGACGCCGCTCGAGGACCCCCTGCGGGCCGGATCTTCGTTGGCCCCCCGCCTGCGCGGTGCGGGCGATGAGACCGCCGTGGAGTCGGTCGCCCCGATCGTGATCCACGACGAGTACGGGGCGAATCGGATGCTCCGCACCGAGCGGTGGAAGCTCGTCGTCCGCCGGGACGGCCCCACCGAGCTCTACGACCTGCGGGAGGATCCCGAGGAGCAGCACGACCTCTCGCAGGACCGGGCGCATGCGGCCCTCCGCCACGAGCTCCGGCTGGAGTTGGCGGAGTGGTTCGACCGGCATCAGGCGCACCCGCTGAGCGGCTGGAGGACCGAGGTGGACGGCACCGGACAGACCGCGCCGGTGGCGTGAGCCGGTCGCGAGCCGGCGTGCTCACCGCGCCGGACCCCGCCCGGCACGTGGGAGTCGAGCTGCGCATGCTCCCTCGGGTCCCGCAGCACTGCGCAGTGTTGAGGTCTTGAAACAGCGGTGAAAAGATAGCAATCGAGGCACGACGGCGAAGGGTGATTCGGTGGCGGACACGACCGACTCGGTGTGGAGTCGCAGCGGAGGCCGGGGTCTGAAGTTCGAGGTGCTCGCCTCGCAGCTGCGCAGTCGGATCCTCTCGGGCATTTGGGATCCCGGGAGCAAGCTCCCGACGGAGAACGAGCTGATCCGGGAGACCGGGCTGTCCCTGACCACCGTTCGCCGGGCCTATGAGGCGCTCGTCGACGAAGGGCTCGTGACGCGCCGGCGCGGCGCCGGCAGCTTCGTCAATGAACGCAGGCCGGATCGTGAGACCAGGCAGGGCCGGGTGGGGATCGTGATCCCCGAGACCGCGCTCTACTACGCGAAGGTCCTCCAGGGGCTGGAATCGACGCTCGCCTCCCGGCGCGTCTCGCTCACGCTGGCGACCAGCAACTACGAGGTGGGCCGCGAACAGGAAGCGCTGCAGTCGATGCTGGCGGACGGAGTTCGCGGGATCATCGTCACGCCGACCTTCCGCGCCGGCCGCGGCGCGGAGAACCTGCGGCGGGTCGAGACCCTCCAGCAGCTTTCCGTCCCGGTGGTCCTGCTGGAGCGTTCGCTGCCGGAGTGCGGTGCGGCGGACCCCTCGGAGCACGTCGTCTCCGATCACGCCGGCGGGGCCTTCGATGCGATGCAGCATCTGCTCGGTCTCGGCCATGAGCGCATCGGACTGGTCCTGCGCAGCTCCCCGCACACGGCTCCGGGGATCCGGGACGGCTACCGCACGGCCTGCGAGATCGACGGTCTCGCACAGATCGTCATCGGCGACGAGATGCGCGCCTGGACCGTGGACCGCGCGCGACGTGCTCTCGAGGAGCTCCTCGAGCACGGATGCACGGCGGCCCTGGTGTTCGGCGACCGTGAGGCGACCACCCTCCAGGCGGCGGCGTTCCGGCTCGGGATCAGCATCCCCGAGGACTTCGCCGTCGTGTCCTACGACGACGAGCTGGCGGAGATCGCCGAGGTGCCCCTCACAGCGGTGTCCCCGGCCAAGTACCGTTTGGGCGCGGCCGCGGCAGAGGTCATGATGCTTCGCATCGAGAGCGGGCGCAGCTTCCCCACGATGCAGCGGAAGCTGCGCCCGCGCCTGGTCGTGCGTGACTCCTGCGGCGCCGCGGCGCTCACGACGCGCCAGGTCAGCGGAGCAGGCTGAACTCCACGGGGACCCCGGCCAGCCCGCGCACGTCGACCGTCACCCGCAGCTCGCCCCTGCCCGCGACGACCTGCACGCGATCGCTGCCTGCCGCGCGGCGCACGGCGCCGCCGGCGATGGTGACGGTGACCGTGTCACGCCGCTGCGTCGGATCCGAGATGGCGTAGCGCTGGTCAGGGCCGTTGCCGCGCCGGATCAGGCACAGCGGATCGTCCGCGGTGAGCCCCTGGACCCTTGCGGGCGACCAGAAGTTCGCGGCCAGCACCTGGCCGGCGCGGACGGCCTGGACCGCGTCGTCGTTGCGGACCACCTCGACCGGCGGATCGTCCGCGGCGGCGCGGGTAGTGGAGACGTCGGCCCCGGGCAGCACGGCATAGGCGTAGCTCGACGCCGCCTCAGGATGCAGGCTCTCGAGCGTGGCGTAGACCCGGTGATGCAGGACGTCCGAGCCCTTCGCATTGTTGCGGCTCCAGCTGCCTTCGCGTTCCCGGCAGGAGGCGCGCAGATGCTGCGGGGCGAGGAAGACGTACCCGCCGACCGCCTCGATGTGCGCCCAGCGGGGGGACTCGATCTCCGTCCCGTCCGCGCCCACCTCGCCACCATCGACCAGGAGCTGCCGGCTCTGGGCGCCGAGATTGCGATGCTCGACGACCGTGCGGACCTCCGCGCCGCTGTCGGACCCGATGTCGCTGCCCAGGGCGACATAGGCGCCGGGCAGGAAGAACCAGGTCTTCCGCGCCGTCAGACCGGTCCCGCCGGGCCCGACGAGATGCTGACCGGCGAGTGCGAACTCGTCGAGCACGGCGCCGCCGGTCCACTCGTTCTCCGGGACGGCCGAGCCCCACTGCCCCCCGACCCGCGGGGGCAGGGGCGTCGCATCGACGGTCGTCCCCGGGGGTCCCTGGAGGTCGCTGGTCGCCCAGAACTCGTCGTCGAAGTGCCCATCGTCCCCGGTGAGATAGAGGTAGGTCATCCCCTGGGAGGTCTGGGCGCCGTGGTCGTTCTCGCCGTTCCCGCACTCGTACCAGGCGATGCGATCGCTGCACATGGCCACACAGGCCGACCACCCCTCGCCCCGGTACACGAGACGGTCCATCGCCGGGAAGAGATGCGCGCCCGGCGCGTGACGCCGGGCTGCGAGGTCGGAGGTCAGCAGGTCGTTGACCCGGGCCAGCCGCGGGATCGAGGCACCGTCGAGGATCGAGGTGAACGCATTGTCCTCGATCCATCCGCGGCACAGCGCCCGCCAGTGCGCGGCGGTCTGCTCATCGGCGGCGTCCGCGAGGCGCAGGATCGCCTCGATCGCGGTGCTGCCGTTGTCGATCGAGCGCTCGGTCTCCCGTGAGACCGCCCGGCCCCGCACCGCATCCATCATCTGACCTTCGTGGAGGAAGGGTGCGAAGGAGTGCTCGACGGCGCGGGTGAGGTTCTCCCGGCTCGGGTCCGTGATGTCGTGCGGGGAGCCTGCCAGCAGGGCGAAGAGCTTCGAGAGCCCGGCCAGCAGCACCAGTCCGTACGTGCCGGTGTAGCCGATCGTCCCGTGCTGGATGAAGGAGCCGTCCTCGTAGAAGCCGTTGCCCCCCTCGACGTGCTGCCACACGGGCGTGAGGCCGTCGACGGCATGGGCGAGGCGCGGTGCATCCTGGCCCACGATCGAGCGGATGATCACTCCCTGGCAGAGGTCCACCCGGTTCGCGCCCTCGGAGGTCTGCCGCCCCCGGGAGGCGGGGAACTGCTCCCAGGGGTCGGGGACGTAGTAGTCGATCGAGGCGCCGAGCAGGTCGATGTCCTGCTGGCTCAGGTGGTCGCCGAGGATCGCCATGGCATCGGCGAGGGCGCGGGGCACCCCGATCTCCCAGTGCCACCAGTTCCCGTACTCGGGCTGGTCGGGGTGGTAGGTCGCGGCGCGGAAGTCGCGCAGCGCCTGGACCGCTCGATCCCTCGTGCCCGGATCATCGTGGAAGCGGGACCCGGGTGTCGCCCAGGCGGTCGCGATCGTCGTCACCCGGCGGATCGCGGCGGTGAGGTTCGCCTCGCGCTCCCAGGGGAGGTCCGCGAACAGGGGATCGGCGCCTGCGGGGCCCAGCAGCGCGAGGTGCTCGGCCGCCTCCTCGTCAAGCCGCGTGATCGGGTCCTGGAACAGTGCATCGCCCGGGGTGTACAGATCTCTCCCGGTCAGCTGGTCGACCCAGCGCCTCCGCAGGTTCTCGAAGCCCTCGGTCTCCAGGCCGGGGACTGCCGCGGCCAGGGAGGGGAACAACAGGGCGACGGCGCCGGCGAGGCCGGCGGCGCCCGCTCCTTGCAGCAGGGTGCGGCGAGAGGGGTGCATCGTGGACTCCTTCGTCCGTGGTGATGACCGGTCCGGTGACCGGTCGGGTGGTCGATCTGGGGGAGGGCCCGGCCTGGCCGGACCCGAGGCTCACGCGGTGGTCGACAGGTGCTCCCGGTCGACGGGGGCGAGAGCGGCTTCGCCGGCGTGCAGCCGCCTCAGCTCCTCAAGGGCGCTGGCGGCCATGCGGTGCAGCTCGTTGCCGAGCGAGCCGGCGATGTGAGGAGTGATCGAGACCGTCGGCACGTCCCACAGCGGGTCGTCGGGGGCCAGATCGTCATGGACGTCCAAGGCGGCGCCGAGACGGCCGGAGACCAGCTCGGCGCGGAGCGCGTCGAGGTCCACCAGGGCGGGGCGGGCGGTGTTCACGAAGGTCGCGCCATCCGGCATCGACGAGAGCAGTTCGGCGGTGACCATCTTCTGGGTGCTGGGCACGTCCGGGGCGTGGAGGCTCACCACATCGCTGCGCCGGAACAGCTCGGGCAGCTCGACCTTGGTCGCACCGAGCTGCCTGATCGCGTCTGCCTCCACGAAGGGATCGCTGATCAGGACCTCCAGGGAGAAGGGTTGCAGCAGCTCGGCGACCATGGTGCCGATCCGCGAGGCGCCGATGAGGCCGACGACGGCGCCGTAGTTCCCGCCGGCGGAGAGGTCCAGCGTCTTCTCCCGCCCCCGGCTGCGGCGGTGCGCGGCCTCGCGGGCGAGGCTGCGCTTCCCGGCGAGCAGGATCTGGGCGAGCGTGAACTCGGCGACCGGGACCGCATTGGCCTGCGCAGCCGTGGTGACGAGGAGGTCCTCGCGCCTCCACAGGGCCTGGGAGGCGACGTGGCGCAGGGTGCCGGCGGTGTGCACGACGGCGCGCAGCCGCGGCGAACGCTCCAGGACGGCGCCGTCCACGCACGGCGACCCCCATCCCGTGATGAGCACCTCGACCTCGGAGAGCACGGCGTCCGGCGCCGCAGCGAGATCCGGGACGGTCTGCTCCACGTCGACCTCGACCATCCGGCTCAGCTGCTCCAGCTGTTCCGGGGAGAACATCGTGTGCTGGAGCCCGTGCGGCATGGCGAGCAGCGCCTTCATCGGTCGCCCTCCGGACGACCCGGGCGCGCCAGGTCGTGCGGGAGGGCGGCGCTCCCCCGCCGGGCGGGGGTGACCAGGGATCCGCGGCGGCTCAGCGGAGATGTCGTCATCGAGCGTCCAATCGTGGGCGGGGCGTCCTGCCCCGAGTCAAACAGCGAGGGAAGACAGCAATCAAGGAGTTTTGAGGTGCGCGGCGGCGACGACGATCCCCTGGGGGACGCACTCGGTGTCCCCGGTCGCTACGCTCGGAGCGACCGCCACCGCAGGAGGAGACCCCCGCCATGCCCAGCTCGATCCCGGATCGACCGAACATCCTGCTGATCATCTCCGACGATCACGGCTACGCCGACCGCTCCTCCCGCGGCAGCGCCGATGCCCGCACCCCGCAGCTGGACCGGCTCGCGGCCGAGGGGACGGTCTTCGACCAGGGCTACGTCACCGCACCGGTCTGCTCACCCTCCCGGGCGGGCCTCATCGCCGGCGCGCACCAGCAGCGCTGGGGCGCCGAGTGGTTCGACACCTCCGCCTTCCCTCCGGCCTCGCGGCAGGTCATGCCCGAGGTGCTGGGGGAGGCCGGGTACCGCACCGGCTACTTCGGGAAGGTCCACTACGGGCCCGAGCGCCCGGGGGACCGGGCGTGCCCCGAGAACCACGGCTTCGACCAGAGCCTCTACGGCCTGGCCGGGCTCAGCATGGGCCGCCTGCACTACCTCCACCACTCCCGCGAGGCGGTCCAGGAGTACGGCGAGGCCGCCGGCGCGCACGGGGTCAGCCCGCTGTACGAGAACGGTCGCGAGGTGGACTGCGAGGAGCATCTGACCGTCGAGTTCACCGATCGCGCGCTCGACTTCATGGGGGAGGGCGAAGGCGTGGGCGCCGAGGAGGCGCAGGACCCGTTCTTCTGCATGGTCGCCTTCAACGCGGTGCACAACTTCGCCTGGCAGCTGCCACAGGACGAGCTCGCGGCCCGCGCCCTGCCGCATCACGACGACTTCGATCCCGCGGCCACGGACTACCTCGACTGGTACGACGGCGCGATCTCCCCGCGGCTCGAGAACGGCCGCGAGTACTACCTGGCCCAGCTCGAGATCATGGACCGGGAGATCAGGCGGATGCTCGACCACCTCGAGGCCACCGGGCGCAGGGAGCGCACCCTGGTCGTCTACCTCACCGACAACGGCGGCTCCACCTGCAACTACGGTGACAACGCGCCGCTGGACGGCACCAAGTACAGCCTCTTCGAAGGCGGGGTGCGGGTGCCGATGATCCTCTCGCAGCCCGGCACCGTGCCCTCCGGTGCGCGGTCCGCGGCGCTGGTCTCCGCGATGGATCTGCTGCCCACCTTCGCCGCCGCCGCCGGAGCCGAGATCCCGGCGTCCGCGCCGATCGACGGCACGGATCTGCGGCCGGTCTGGGAGGAGCGCAGCGCCGGCCACCAGGCGCTGCACTTCGACACCGGGTTCCAGTGGGCAGTGCGCACCCCGGAGTGGAAGCTGCGGGGCGTGGATCCCACCACCGGGCACCGGGACCATCTGCTCGCCGTCGAGCACACCGATATCGGCGAGGGCCTCACCCTGGTGCGGATGGGCGCGGATCCGGAGCCGGGCAGCGAATCCGCCGCGGCCGACGTCTCCGCAGCGCATCCGGAGGTCGTCGCCGCGCTGACCGCGCTGCACGAGCAGTGGCGGGCGGGCCTCGCAGCCGTCTGAGCATGAGCAGCGGCCCGGGACCAGGCGGTCCCGGGCTGTCGTGACTCGGCAGCGGGGCGAGCGGAGACCGCGCGCCGTTCCCTCAGCCGCGACCCAGCAGGGTGCCCATCGGGACGAAGTCGGTGAACTCCGCATCCAGGCCCGCTGCGGGCGCGGCCGTGGTGGCCGATTCCCCGGAGCTCTCCTCGGAGGCGTCGTTGGCCGGGGCGTCGACGACGCCCGCCCGGAGCATCGTCGTCAGCTCTGCGGCCGCCCGGCGCACCCGCGCGATCTGCGGGGTCCCGTCGGCCTGGCCCTCGGTGTCGGCCCCGAAATCGGAGGAGGCCGCGAAGACTGCGGTGGACACCACCTCGGACTTGAGGTAACCGAACATCGGGCGGATGGCGAAGTCGATCGCGAGCGAATGCCGGGCCGTGCCGGCGGTCGCGCCCAGCAGCAGCGGCTTGTTCCGCCACAGCTCCATGTCCACCGCGTCGAAGAACATCTTGAACAGGCCCGAGGGGCCGACGTTGAAGACCGGGGTGACCGCGATGACCGCATCCGCGGCGCGGATCTGCTCGATGACCATCGTAAGGCGCTCGCTGGGGAAGCGGGTCAGCAGGGCATCGGTGATGTCATGGGCGTACTCGCGCAGCTCCACCGTGGTCACCTCGACCTCGGCGCCGCCCTTCCCGAGCGCCGCCGCGGACTCGCGGGTGAGCTGATCGGTGAGCATCCGGGTGGAGCTGGGGGTGGAGAGTCCGGCGGTGAGGGCCAGGAGGCGGTAGCGGGTCATGAGGTGATCCTCTCAGGAGCGGGAAGCGGGGCGGCGAGGGGGGCGGGCAGCGATCCGGGGCCGCGCGAGGTCTTGTCCCCCGGAGGACCGATTCCGGGTCGCGCATCGGTCCTCCGGCCAGCAAGAGTCGCTGGGTCAGGGGGCCGGGGCGCGCCCGGCCGGGCCGGGATCAGTTCCGGGCGTCCTCGGCGCGCAGACCGGTCCAGTTGTCGCCGGTCTCGAACTTGTAGGCGTCGTCGAAGGCGCCGTTCTTCGCCGCGGCGTCGGCGACCCGAGCGGCGTGGGTGGGTCCGTCGGGGACGTCGGCCGGACGGCGGGCGTCGAGCTCGCGACGCAGCACCGGGACCACCTCGGTGCCCAGCATCTCGATCTGCTCGAGCACCGTCTTCTGCGGGAGGCCCGCATGGTCCATGAGGAACATCTGGCGCTGGTAGTCGCCGACGTTGTCCGCCATGGACAGGTAGCGCTCGATGACCTGCTCGGGGGAGCCGACGGTCAGCGGGGTCTGGGCGGTGAAGTCCTCCATCGAGGGGCCGCCGCCGTAGACCGGGGCGTTGTCGAAGTAGGGCCGGAACTCGTTGATGGCGTCCTGGGAGTTCTTGCGCATGAACGCCTGTCCGCCGAGGCCCACGTACGCCTGGGCGGCCGTGCCATGGCCGTAGTGCGCGTAGCGCTCGCGGTACAGCTGGACCATCTGCTTGGTGTGGCTCATGGGCCAGAAGATGTTGTTGTGCAGGAAGCCGTCGCCGTAGTACGCGGCCTGCTCGGCGATCTGCGGGGAGCGGATCGAGCCGTGCCACACGAAGGGGGCCACGCCGTCCAGCGGGCGCGGGGTGGAGGTGAACTGCTGCAGCGGGGTGCGGAACTGGCCCTCCCAGTCCACGACGTCCTCGCTCCACAGCCGGCGCAGCAGATCGTAGTTCTCGATCGCGATCTCGACGCCCTTGCGGATGTCCTGGCCGAACCAGGGGTAGACCGGGCCGGTGTTGCCGCGGCCCATCACGAGATCGACGCGACCCCCGGTGAGGTGCTGCAGCATCGCGTAGTCCTCGGCGATCTTCACCGGGTCGTTGGTGGTGATCAGCGTGGTCGCGGTGGAGAGGATGATCTTCTCCGTCTGCGCGCCGACGTAGGCCAGCGTGGTGGTGGGGGAGGAGGTGACGAACGGCGGGTTGTGGTGCTCGCCGACCGCGAACACGTCCAGGCCCACCTGCTCGGCGAGCTTGCCCTGCTCGACCATGGACTGCAGGCGCTCGTTCTCGGTCGGGACCTTGCCGGTGGTGGGGTCCGGGGTGATGTCGGCGATGGTGAAGATTCCGAACTGCATGGCGTGCTCCTCGGGTCGTGGGCTGCTCTCGGGGAGCGGTGCGGCACCAGCGGTCGGTCCCGTCCTGCTCTCCGAAGTTAGTGCAACTTTAAACTACTTTGGGGTGGGTGGCAACCCCGACGTGAGCGGCGTCGCCCGACGGGACGCTGCGCAGCGCGCGGGTCCTCGCCCGCGGCGGCTCGTGGCGGCCTCGCGGAATCGGTCGTGCGCCGGTGGTCCCGATGGCAGGATGGCATGTCATGACCTCACAGAGCATCGAGACCCTGCTGGACGCGACCCGCTTGGCCGCACTGGAGACCACCGCGGGCGGCCGGATCCTCGCGAAGGTCTCCGGCCCGGATGCGAAGGGCACCGCCTACCGCAGCGCACTCGTCGAGATCGACGGCGACCGGCTGCTCCCGCTCACCCGGGGCAGCGCCTCGGTCGGCGCGGTCGCCGCCGCCGAGGACGGCACCACCTGCTTCACCGCCCAGCGCGTGGACGAGGACGGCGAGGAGGGCGAGGATGCCCAGCTGTGGGCGCTGCCCGTGCGCGGCGAGGCGCGGGAGCTCGCCTCCCGCCCCGGCGGCTTCGGCGGCCTCGCAGTGGCCGGCCGGCACCTCGTCGTCGAGCTCGAGGTGCACTCCCAGGCCGCCGACGAGGCCGAGCACCGCGTGCTGAGCGCGGAGCGCAAGGACGCGAAGGTCACCGCCGCCCTCCACGCCGGATTCCCCACCCGCTACTGGGATCACGACCTCGGCCCCACCCGGCCCGTGCTCGCGATCGCCGCCCTGCCCGACGACCTCGCCGCCGCGGAGCGCACCGCCGCCCCCGCCGCGGACCTCACCGGTGCCGCCGCCGGTTCCGCCGCGGCGGCCGCGGGCGCGGAGGACGAGGCCGCCCCCACCCAGGTGCTGCACTTCCGCCACCTGGCCATGCCCGCCGGACGCCTGGAGAGCTGGACCGTGGACCGCGAGGGCACCCGCGCCCTGGTGGCGATGGTCGACTCCCGCGACGACCTGGTCGGCGTGCCCGACCTCTACCTGCTGGACCTCGTCGGCGATCAGCCGCCGCGGCTGCTGCGCGAGGCCACAGCGGAGCTCGAGTTCGGCCCCGGCGAGTTCAGCCCCGACGGGACCCGTGCCCTGATCGGCCGGTACCGCAGCTGGACCGAGACCGCCTCCCTCACCGCCTCCGCCGAGCTGCTCGACCTCGCCACCGGCGAGTCCCGCCCGGTGTGGCCCGAGCTGGACCACTGGATCGATCCCGTCTGGCTCGATGACACCACCCTCGTCGCGACCAGCGACGAGCAGGGCCGCGGCGCGGTGTGGAGCGGCGGCGTCGACGAGCCCGCGCCGCGCCGCCTGGCCGGCGGCCCCGAGCAGGAGCTGGCCTTCTCCTCGGCCTCCGTCGCGAACGGCGCCATCATCGCCGTCGCCTCCGGGATCGCGGTGGCCCCGCACCCGGTGCGCATCGACCCCGCCACCGGCGCCGTCCAGACGCTGCCGAACCCGGCCGACCCCGTCGACCTGCCCGGCACGCTCACCGAGGTCGCCGCGACCGCGGAGGACGGCACCGACCTGCGGGCCTGGCTGCGCCTGCCCGAGGGGGAGGGGCCGCATCCGCTGGTGGTCTTCGCCCACGGCGGGCCCTGGGGCTCCTGGAACGCCTGGACCTATCGCTGGAACCCGGGGCCCTTCGTGGCCGCCGGCTATGCGGTGCTGCTGCCGGACCCGGCGATCTCCACCGGCTACGGCCAGGCGATGATCGACCGCGGTCAGCACCAGCTGGGCGGTGCGCCGTACACCGACATCATGGCGCTGACCGATGTCACGGTCGCACGGGCGGACATCGACTCCGAGCGCACCGCCTTCGCGGGCGGGTCCTACGGCGGGTACATGGCGAACTGGGTGGCCGGGCACACCGGCGACCGCTTCCGCTGCATCGTCACCCACGCCTCCCTGTGGGACACCGAGTCGATGGGGCACACCACCGACAACGCCGGCTGGGAGCGGTCGATGCGCGGCCAGAACGCGCGGTACAACCCCAAGGACTTCGTGGCCGAGATCGTCGCCCCGATGCTGGTGATCCACGGGGACAAGGACTATCGGGTGCCGATCGCGCAGGGCCACGCGCTCTGGTACGACCTCCACGAGTTCTCGGCCACCCCGCGCGACGCCGAGGGCCGCACGCAGCACCGTTACCTGTACTTCCCCGACGAGGGGCACTGGATCACCGGCCGCGGCAACGCTCAGGTCTGGTACGAGACGTTCCTGGGCTTCCTCGATACGCATGTGCGGGGCCGGGCGTGGGAGCGGCCGGCAGTGCTGGGCTGAGCGAGGGGTGCAGCGCGCACCGGTGGACGGCGCGCCGGGGACGGCCGACGGGGCGGTATCATCTGCTGTCCCGTCGGCCGTTCCCTCGAACGTCCCGTCGGGTGCTCCAGCGGCCGCCCCGGTGGCCGTTCCGTCGTCATCGCGCACGCATCCGAGGACACAGATGTCCTCGGAATCGGCCGATGCGTCACCGATCCTCCAGGAAACAACGGAATCCTGGTGCACTATGGTGCCCCTCACATCTACTGTGGGCTCGCGCCCTCCCCGGTCATCACCTCACGTCGCGACCTGCGCCGATCTGCCGGGGCCCATGGCATGGAAAGGACCACCACCATGATTCGTAGCAACACAGCCCGCGCCGCCGTGCGCGCCGGAGCGGCACTGGCCGTCTCCGCGCTCGCTCTGGCCGGCTGCGGAGGGTCCACGGGCGGCGACGAGAACGCCGAGGAGTCGTACTCCATCGGCATCTCGCAGTACGTCACCCACCCCTCCCTGGATGCCGCCCGCGAGGGATTCGTCGCCGGCCTCGAAGACTCCGGGCTGGACGTGACCTTCGACGTGCAGAACGCCCAGGGCGACCAGGCCACCGCGAACACCATCGCCGGCACCTTCGCCAGCTCCGACCACGACCTGCTGCTGGCCATCGCCACGCCGTCCGCGCAGACCTTGGCGCAGTCCATCCCGGAGACACCGGTCCTGTTCACCGCCGTCACGGACCCGGTGTCGGCCAAGCTGGTCGAGTCGAATGAGGCGCCCGGGGGCAACGTCACCGGCACGTCCGACGCCAACCCGGTCCGCGAGCAGCTGCAGCTGATCACGGAGCTGGCGCCCGACGCCGAGACGGTCGGCATCGTCTACTCCTCGGGCGAGGTCAACTCCCAGGTCCAGGTCGACTGGGCCCAGGAGGCCGCCGCGGAGATGGGGATCGAGATCCAGGAGGCGACGGTCTCGAACTCCTCCGAGGTCCAGCAGGCGGCCAACTCGCTCGAGGTCGACGCGATCTACGTCCCCACGGACAACGCCGTGGTCTCGGCGCTGGAGTCGGTCATCCGCGTCGGCCAGGAGAAGCAGATCCCGGTGATCGCCGCCGACGGCGCCTCGGTGGAGCGCGGCGCCGTGGCCACCTACGGGATCAACTACCGCGAGCTGGGTGCCCAGACCGCCGACATGGCCGTGCGGATCCTCTCCGAGGGCGCCGACCCGGCCACCATGGCCGTCGAGACCCAGACCACGCCGGAGCTGTACGTGAACCCGGCCGCGGCCGAGAAGATGGGCGTGGAGATCCCGCAGGCGATGCTGGACGAGGCCGACACCGTCGTGGGCGACGGCGCCGAGTAGGGAGCCGCCATGACGATCGCCGTCGAACTCGGCCTCATCTACGCCATCATGGCGCTGGGGGTCTACCTCACCTTCCGCATCCTCGACTTCCCTGACCTCACCGTGGACGGATCGTTCACCACCGGGGCGGCGGTCGCCGCGATCTCGATCATCAACGGGATCAACCCGATCCTCGCGATCGCGATGGCCTTCGTGGCCGGCTTCCTGGCCGGGGTGATCACGGGTCTGCTGACCACGAAGGGCAACATCAACGGCCTGCTGGCCGGCATCCTGACCCAGATCGGGCTGTACTCGATCAACCTGCGGATCATGGGCCGAGCCAACGTCCCGCTGCTGGGGGAGGAGACCGCGATCACCCCGCTGCGGGAGGCCGGCGTCCTGGGCGGCCCGCTCGGGCTCGCCGCGTTCGGCCTGCTGTCCGTCGTCCTGGCCCTGATCCTGGTGTGGTTCCTGCACACCGACATCGGGCTGGCGATGCAGGCCACCGGCGACAACGAGAAGATGATCCGCTCCTTCGGCGTCAACACCGACAACCAGAAGATCCTGGGTCTGGCCCTGTCCAACGGGATGGTCGGCGTGGGCGGTGCGGTGATCGCGCAGTACCAGGGCTTCGCCGACATCGGCATGGGCATCGGCCTCATCCTCGCCGGCCTCGCCTCGGTGATCATCGGCCAGGCGATCCTCGGCCAGCGCACCATCCTGATCGCCGCACTGGCCGTGGTCGTCGGGTCCGTGCTCTATCGGGTGGCGATCCAGATCGCCCTCGAGGCGGGCCTCGACCCCAATGACATGAAGCTGATCTCCGCCGTCCTGGTCGTGGCCGCCCTGATCGTTCCGCAATCGCGCATCTTCCGACGCCGGCGCCGGAGGAAGGCGGCCATGGGCGCCCCGGACGCCGCTGAGGAGACGCCCGGCGCCCCCGCCCTCGCCTCCCCGGCCACCGCGCCGAGCGCGACCCCGACGACCGAGAACGGGGTGCGCTGATGCTGACCGTCTCCTCCGTGGACAAGACCTTCTTCCCCGGCACCCCCAACGAGCGGCGCGCCCTCAACGGCGTGGACCTGCATCTGGAGCAGGGCGACTTCGTCACGGTGATCGGGTCCAACGGGGCCGGGAAGTCGACCTTGTTGAACATCGTCTCCGGGGACCTGCAGCCCGATGACGGCGCCGTGACCATCGCCGGCCGGAACGTCACCCGGCTCCAGGACCACCAGCGGGCCTCGTTCGTGGGGCGCGTGTTCCAGGACCCGATGGCGGGCACGGCCCCGCATCTGTCCATCCAGGAGAACATGGCCATCGCCGACAAGCGGGGGGCGGGCCGATGGCTCGCCACCGGCGTGACCCGTGCGAAGAAGCGGCGGTTCGCGAAGGAGCTCGCCGCCCTGGAGCTCGGGCTCGAGGATCGGCTCACGGCGAAGGTGGGCCTGCTGTCCGGCGGGCAGCGGCAGGCCCTCAGCCTGCTCATGGCCACCTTCTCGCAGCCCTCGATCCTGCTGCTGGACGAGCACACCGCCGCACTGGATCCTCAGCGGGCGGAGCTGGTCACGCGGCTGACCGAGCAGGTGGTGACCGAGAAGCAGTTGACCACCCTGATGGTCACCCACAACATGGAGCAGGCCCTGCGGGTCGGGAACCGGCTGATCATGATGCACGAGGGCCGGATCATCCTCGACCTCACGGAGGACGAGAAGAAGGGGCGCACCGTCAAGGACCTCCTCGACGAATTCGCGAAGACCAAGGGCGCGACCCTGGGCGACGACACGCTGCTGAGCTGACGAGCGGTGACCCGGCGCACCGATCACCACGGCGACGAGCTCCTGCGCGCCGACGGTGGTCGGGGGGAGGGCGGTGCGTGATCTCCGCTCAGAAGGCGGGCAGCAGGGTGGCGCTGTGCTCGGTCTCGAGGAAACTGCGCACGGTGTCGCTGGTCATCGCCCGGCGCAGCACCTGGATCTGCTCGGAGTCCTGGTTGTCCTCGCGGGCCACCAGCGAGATCGTGAAGCGCTGGTCCACGAGCTCCTCGAGGAGGACCGCGTCGGCCGGGGTCAGTCCCACCTTCTTGATGTAGGAGGGGTAGCTGTAGACCAGCGCGATCCCCTCCTCGTCGTAGGCCGAGGGCAGGTTCAGCAGGTCCACCTCGACGAACTCGAGGGACAGGGGGTTGTCCACGATCTCGCTGATCCTGCCCTCGAAGCCGGCGTCCTCGGGCAGCGTGATCACGCCCGCATGATGGAGGATCGCGAGCGCGCGGCCCTGGTTGGTCAGATCATTGGGGATCGCGGCCTTCGCACCCTCGGGGATCTGCTCGACGTCGGCGTACGCCTTGGAGTAGAAGCCGACCTTCGCGTCGTAGATCCCCTCCAGCACCACCAGGTTCGCGTCGTGGGCCTCGTTGAACGCCTGCATGTACGGCTCGTGCTGGGCGAAGTTCGCGTCGACCTCGCCGTCGGCCAGCAGCCGGTTGTACTGCACGTTGTCGGTGACCTGCACCAGCTCGACGGTGAATCCCTCCTCCGCGGCGACCTCGCCGGCGAGGGTGACCACGTCGGTCATCGGCGGCAGGTGGGAGGCGACCTTGATGACGGTGTCCTCGCCGCCGTCGCCGGTGCCGCCGGCTCCGCAGGCGGCGAGGGCGAGCGTGGTGGTCCCGGTGAGGGCGGTCAGGGCGAAGGTGCGTCGTTTCATGGGGTCTCGTTCCTGGTCAGGGGCGCTCAGCGCGCCCGCTTGTCGATGAGGCGGGCAGTCAGGGTGCCCGCTCCCTGGATCAGCATCACGGCCACGATCATGAGCAGGATCATCGTGTACATGAGGTCGTACTCGTAGGTCTGGTAGCCGTACCGGATCGCGAAGTCACCCACGCCGCCGCCGCCGACCACGCCCATGATGGTGGAGTAGCTGACCATCGAGATCGTCACCGTGGTCAGGCTCAGCACCAGGCCGGAGCGCGCCTCGGGGTAGAGGAACAGGCCGATCAGCTGCAGCGGCCCGGCCCCCAGGGAACGGGCCAGCTCGATGGTCTGCTCGGGCACGTCCAGCAGGGTCTGCTCCGAGAAGCGGGCGTACAGCGCGGCGGCCACGAAGGCTAGCGGCACAGAGGCGGCGGTGGTCCCGAAGGAGGTGCCCACCAGAGCGCGGGTGAAAGGGATCAGCGCCACCACGAACAGCAGGAAGGGCACCGAGCGCACCACGTTCACGTACACGTTCAGCGCCCGGTGCAGCATCGGTCGCGGGTAGGGCCCGCCGGGCCGTGCCAGATAGAGCAGGGTGCCGATCGGCAGGCCGACGAGCAGTGCGGCCAGCAGGGAGTTGACCATCATGATCCCGGTCTCGAGGATCGAGATCAGGATCTCGCCGCGGTATTCGGTGAGGCGGGCCAGCAGGGCGCTCATGCCAGGAACTCCCGGGCCCGCGCGGCATAGGAGTCGAAGCGCTCGCGGGGCGGTGGGGGCGAGACCTCCGTGAGGGCGGCCAGCCGGCCCCGGGAGAGCACGGCGGCCCGGTCGCAGGAGGACTTGATGACCTCCAGCTCGTGGCTGACCAGCACGATCGTGGTGCCGAAGCGGTCGCGCACATCGCGCAGGATCCCCATCACCTCCTCGGTGGTGCCGGAGTCCAGGGACGAGGTGGGCTCGTCGCACAGCAGGATCTTCGGCCGCGTCACCAGCGCCCGGGCGATCGCCACCCGCTGCTTCTCCCCGCCGGAGAGCTGGCTGGGGTGCTTGTGGCGGTGGTCCGCCATCTTCACGAACTCGAGCATCCGGGTCACGGTGTCCGGTTCGCGGCGGCGCTGCAGGCGCAGCGGGCGGGCCACGTTGTCCAGGACGGTCGCATTGCCCAGCAGGTTGAACTGCTGGAACACCATGCCGATGTCGCGCCGGCGCACCCGCAGTGCGCGCGGGGACAGGGCGCCGAGGTCCTCGCCGTCCACCCGCACGGTCCCGGAGGTGGGGGCCTCGAGGTGGTTGATCAGCCGCAGCAGCGTCGACTTCCCCGCGCCGGACTCGCCCACGATCCCGAAGATCTCGCGGTCCCCGATGGTCAGGGTGATGTCCTCCAGCGCCGTCACTGCGGAGCGCCCCTGAGGGAAACTCCTGGTGACGTGGCTCAGCTCGATCATCGTCGTGCAAGCGTACCGAGCGCGCTGGTCAGGGGGCTATGTCCTGTATCACGGTCAGTGTTCAACCACCAGCTGCACCTCGGCCGCGACCTGCCCGTCCAGCAGCTTGGAGACGGGGCAGCGCGCATGCGCCGCCGCGGCCAGCTCCCGGGCCCGGTCCGGGCCCAGGGAGTCGATGTGCACCAGGGCGCGGGGGACGAAGCGGAAACCGCCCGCCGGGTCGCGGTGCAGCTCCACCTCGACGTCCACCGAGCTCTCCCGGTCCAGGCCGTGCTCGGCGAGCACCACCCGCAGCGTCTCTCCCAGGCAGGTGCTCCAGGCCATCGCCAGGAACTGCTCGGGGTTGAAACCGCTCGCGGTGGGCCGGGGGCCGCCCGTCGGCAGAATGGTCTCCGCGCTCGCCCCGGGCTCCGGGGAGCCCAGCTCGACGGAGCCGGCATCGCGCACCAGCACCCGGCCCGAGGTGCCGCCGCGGTTCTCGACGCGAGCGGTGTACAGCGCGGTGCCGGCATCCCGCAGGGAGGGATCGGGAGCGGGGGGATTCGTCATCCTGACAGGCTACGCCGCGGTCCTGGTGGCGGAGCGGAGTGCCGGAGCGGCGCAGTGGGCGCTGCCGACGGCGGAGGTGCGGTGCCGACCCTCCCCAACGCTGCACCCCGCGCGGGGAGGGAGATCCGCGGACCCACCACCGCAGCGCCTCCGGGGCGCCGCGGTCACGTCACCTGGTCGAGATCCGCGGCCCAGGTGTTGCAGGCGGAGAGGTCACCGCCGGACTCGAGACCTCGCTCGATCCAGTGCACTCTGATCTCGGACCGAATGGTGGTCGGAGGGTCGCCCTCCGACCAGCGGGACGGATCGGTCAGAGCCTCGCGCAGCGCCGCAGACGGCTCCGCCGCAGTGGGCACCTGCATCGACATGGCTGCGGCCAGGCACTGGTCCTGCAGACTGTCGCGCCGCCAGGCCTCGATGTAGCGCTCCTCGTCGGTGGTCTCGAGCTGCTCGCGCATGGCCATGTAGTAGAAGGCCACCGAGCTGTTCCAGCCCACCGGGTTCGTGTAGACGTATGCGAGGTCCCACAGGTAGGCGCCGGGGACGTTCGCCGGATCGCTGAGTTCCGGGCCGGTCCCGTAGCCCGCGGGCCAGTAGATCGTCGAGTCGAGGTTGCACATCCTGGGGAAGCCCGCCTCGAAGTGCGTGTCGCAGGCGGCGGCTGCGGGCACCTCGGGATGTGTGTAGACCACGACCGTCGGACTCACCCACGGCAGGCCGCGGTCCGAGCTGGCCGTCGCCCACAGCTGGTTCAGGCAGCTCGAGGCCGCATCGAGCACCGCCTGGAGCTCCTCGACGCTGGGCTCGACCGGCGTCGCCGGCAGTTCGCATTCCGCCAGCGCGGGCAGCGAGCCCTGGGTGAGGGGGTTGTCCTCGAGCACCGCCCACAGCTCGTCGACGGTGCCGGTCGGCGGATCGATCGGAGAGGCCACCTGGAAGCCGCCGGTCTCCTCCGTGGGCGTCATCTCCCCCTGGGGGGTCGTCGCCGCCTCGCTCGGCGACTCCGGGTCCGTGGGGGTGGAGGCGCTGTCGGCGGGGGTGGCCGTGGCGATCGCGGTGTCATCGCCCTGGCGGAGAACGAGATACGTGATCCCGCCGCCGACCACCAGGAGCAGTGCCAGCACACAGGTCAGTGCGACACCGAGCAGGATCCACGGACGCTTGCGCTGCGGCTGCTGACCGAAGCCCCCGGGTCCCTGCGGGCGGCCGGGACCCTGCGCGCTGCCGGGACCGCCGGGTCCCTGCGGGCGGCCGGGACCCTGCGCGCTGCCGGGACCGCCGGGTCCCTGCGGGCCGCCGGGTGCACCGTCGCCGGGCGCCGGGGGAGCGCCATAGCTCGGCCCGGCCGCGCCGCCCGACGGGGGCTGCTCGCCTGGGGAGGGGTATCGGCCCTGCTGCGGGGGGCCGTTCTGCTGAGGCTGGCTGGGTTGCCCGTCGTGTGGGGCCCCGTTCTGCCATGGTTCGCTCTGCGGTGCCGTGCCCGGGCCGCCCCATCCTGAGCTCGACATCAGCTCCCCCTCGCGCTCGTCGGTCCGCTGCTGCGGGCAGGATATCCGTGCAGGCCGCACCGATGGAGGCGGTTCGCGCCGATCGCCGCGGGGATCGCCGCCCGGGCTGTCGGCGCCCGCTGCCCCGCACCGCGCTGACGGGCGTGGATGCCCTCAGTGCGGGGGTCCCGATGCGGTCACGAGTCCTCGAGCAGTGAGGGTGTCAGATACGCGAATGGCCCCCGACGTGCGAATGATATCGCAGGTCAGGGGCCATTTTCAGGGCGGAGGATGGGGGATTTGAACCCCCGAGGGCGTTAACCCAACACGCGTTCCAGGCGTGCGCCATAGGCCGCTAGGCGAATCCTCCAGCGCTCGTAAGAGCAGGCATCAGCGTACCGGACGCTCCGGGGTGGTGCGAACCGGGACGGCACAGGTCACACTCGGTACGGATCGGGGTGGTGTCGCGCCTGCGCGCCCTCAGCCCGCCCCGGTCCCTGCAGATGCCCTCTGACGACTCATCGTGGGCGCTCGGATGAGTCGTCAGAGGGCATCTGCACCCGGCTCGCCCGGCGGCACAGGCTCTGCACCGGTCACCGGTCACGGGTCCCGGGCTGCCGGCGCGGGCGCGGTACGGGTTCGGGCCGGGGCCGAGGGCGGCCCAGCATGCGCGCTGCAGGGCCGGCCCAGGCGGTTGCGGGCGGTGCGGGTGCCCCGGCCGCGACGACGCTGCGCCGCAGGGCGTCCAGGAAGCGGGCCGGTTCGCGGATATCCGTCATCGTGAGCCTGCGGAATGTCCAGCCGACCGACTCCAGGGAGTCCTGTCGCGCCTGGTCCTGGCGCCAGGCGTTGCGGCTCCGGTGGATGTCGCCGTCGTACTCGATGGCGATCTTCAGCTCCGGGTAGGCGATGTCCAGACGCCGGATCTCCCCGGAATCGGGATCCCGCACCGGGAGATTCGGCGTCGGCTCCGGGAATCCTGCCCGGAGCAGGAGCAGCCGGGTACGGGTCTCCCCGGGTGATTCGACGGCGTCCCGGGCGTCCCCGAGGGCGCGGAGCAGGCTGCGGTACCCCCGTCGCCCCTCGTAGGGCGCGAGCCGATCACGCAGCATCGGACGGCGGAGAGGTCCGAAGCTCTCCTGCGGGCCGAGCACGTGATCGAGCGCGATGACCACCTCATCATGTTCCAGATGCTGCGCCAGCTCGAGGAGCATTTCACCGGGTGAGGACAGGCAGAGGCCGTGAACCCGCCGTGTCCTGCCGGGATGCATGCGATGGACGCTCACGTGCGGACCCGCGCTCAGTCGAGTCCCCGGAGGCACCCGGCAGTGCAGGCGGGGGATGCAGAGCGTGACCTCGGCGTCGCCGAGCTGCTCGAGGTCGGTCTCGGAGCGAGGTCCCGCCGACGGGTCGTCGCGGCGCCTGCGCAGGGACACCGTGCGGCGACCGGTGTGCGGGTCGCGTCGGGACAGGAGCATCCCGATCCGGCCGTCCGCAGCATGCGGCACCGGGATCCCGTAGAGGACCGCGGCGGTGGTGTGGCTGAGCACGGCACCCGGGACGACGACCTGCTGCAGTGCGCGACACATGGCGTCGAGATCGGCCGGGGAATGCCGCGGCATGTGCAGTCCGGGGAAGAGGCGGACGAACTCGTCACCGGCGAGCCGCCGCGATGAGACTCCCAGCTCGCGCCACTGGTCACGATGCAGGATGACGCCCTTCGGGAGTGGGATCGCTCGCATAGGGGGAGTCTGCAGAACCGCAGGGCGCCGGGGGGCGGTGGAGGCGGCGCAGTGGAGGAGTGTGCGCTGGGGAGGAGAGGTCGATCTCGTGCCGAGTGCGACCGCGTCCGGCGCCGAGCTCTCCACGCGGCGGATCCCCGGTCCCACGGCTCGCTCCACGCGGGCTCCGGGACCACGCGAGCTACTGGACCACAGATGCGCGCTGGCGACTCATGTCATGGATGAACATGAGTCACCAGCGCGCATCTGCACGGGACCCGGCGCGGCCCGGCGGGACCCGGCCCCGCGCGGCGGGACCCGGCGGGACCCGGCGGGACCCGGCCCGGCGCGGGCGGGTCAGTCGTCGGCCTCGGGGTGGCGGGAGAGGTTGGTGATGGCGGCGGCGAGGCCGCCCCAGACGGTCACGATCGCAACGATCATCATGATGATGGCGGAGGTGGACATGGCTGCTCCTGGTGGCTGAAGGGACAGGGGGACTGTGCGGGGGCTGGGGCTCGGGAGCCGAAGGTGCGGGACGGGGCCGGCCGATGTGCAGGACGCGGCCGCCCCCCGTCACGCGGTCACGGCGCCGAACGCAGCTCGTGCGGGGACTTCGCCTCGGGCGTGGAGACCAGGCCCTTGCCGGCCACGGCCTCCGGGGCGATCGGGTCGCCGTCGGAGTCCGCCTTGAACAGGTTCGAGCTGCGTGACCACGGGATCAGTGACAGCCCGATCGCGACGACCACCAGGCCGATCGCCATCAGCCAGCCGAACACCAGGTTGAACCAGCCGGGGTACTCGCTGTAGGTGGTCTCGGAGGTGACCAGTTCGATGGTGCTGAGGACCAAGGACACGCCGAGCACCAGCGGTGCGATCACCGCGACGCACAGCATCCAGATCTTCCCGATGGGGAAGGTCCCCCGGTGATTGAGGTGGTCGCGCAGGGTGGGCAGGCCCCGCACCACATAGGAGACGACGATCGTGGACACCGCCGCGGCGGCGACGATCCCGTACTCGTTGGCCCACTTGTCCATGACGTCCAGCAGCGGGAGCCCCATCGTGGTGGAGAACAGCAGGGTGGAGACCACGCCCATCGGGATGCTGACAGCCAGGGTCGCCGGCACCCGGGCCAGACCGAACTTGTCCTGGACCGCGGAGATGACCACCTCGACGATCGAGACCATCGAGGTGAAGCCGGCCAGCACCAGCGAGCCGAAGAACAGCACCCCGATGATGGCGCCCGCGGGGGCCTCGCTGATGATGGTCGGGAAGGCGATGAACGCGAGGCCGACACCGGAGGTGACGACCTCGTCGATGGCGACGCCCTGGGCCTGCGCCATGAAGCCCAGCGCCGAGAACACGCCGATGCCGGCGAGGATCTCGAAGCCCGAGTTCGCGAAGCCCACCACCAGGCCGGAGCCGGTGAGGTCGGTCTTCTTCTTCAGGTACGAGGAGTAGGTGAGCATGATGCCGAAGGCCACGGACAGCGAGAAGAAGATCTGGCCGTACGCCGCGATCCACACCCCCGGATCCGTCAGCGCGGCCCAGTTCGGCGTGAAGAAGGCATCCAGACCGTCGATCGCGCCGGGCAGGAACAGCGAGCGCACCACCAGGATGATGAACATGACGATCAGCAGCGGGATGAAGATGGCCGAGGCGGCGGCGATGCCCCGCTGCACACCCAGGGCCATCACCACGATCACCGCGAGCCACACCACGATCATCGAGATCAGCACGGCCGGCACGAAGTCGAAGACGACGGTGGCGTCCGCCCCGCCGAGCGCCTGGGTGTACTCGCCGAAGAAGGCTCCGGCGTCCTCACCCCAGCGCTGGTCGACGGAGAAGATCGTGTAGTTCGTGGCCCAGGCCAGGATCAGCGCGTAGTAGAGGGCGATGACCAGGGCGATGAGCACCTGCCACCAGCCGATGAACTCGGTCCAGCGGCGGAAGCGGCGCCAGGCGACGGGCGCGGAGCCGCGCCAGCGGTGGCCGATCGCGTAGTCGAGGAACAGCAGGGGGATGCCGGCGGTCAGCAGGGCGATCAGGTACGGCAGGATGAACGCGCCGCCACCGTTCTCGTAGGCGACCGCGGGGAAGCGCCAGATGTTGCCGAGCCCGACGGCGGAACCGATGGCCGCGAAGATGAAGGTGGTCCGGCCGGCGAACGCGCCACGATCTGCGCGACGGTCGGTGGTGCCGGCGGATGGGGACGTTGCACTCATGGAGAGCCTCCGGGGAACTGCGCCGCGGGGACGGCGCGAGGAGGGGCCGACGACGGTGACGGCCCGGGGAAGGGACGCCGCGAGGACGGCGTCCTTAGCGGTCGCCGGGGGCGACCGGGAACCGCGGGGTGGGCGGTCCGCACAGGATGTGCCGGTGCGGGATCGCCGCAGGGCACTGTGGAAGGGATGGTACCGGTCAGGCCTTCTTGCCGCAGGCCTCGTCCACGACCTGGTGGGGTCAGTCGGTGGGCGGCGGCGGAGGCGTCGGTGCGCCCGCCGGGGGAGCCACCCGCGGGTAACTCCGAGCAGCGGCGAGGATGGGCTGTCCCGTCGTCGAGGTGTCGCCGTGCCCTGCGGCGGAGCCGCCGACGGTCGCACGAGCAGGGGACGGATCCCAGCCGGTGTCGACGAGCCGGCGCTGCATGAGGATGGCACTGCCGAGGATCACGGCGCCGACCACGATCAGCAGCAGGATGCCGGGCAGCACCCCGGTGCGGGCCGAGTAGCCGATCAGGATGCCGAACCAGCCGAAGTCGGTGTCGCCGAAGGTCGTGTTCGCGGACCCGAAGGAGCCCAGCACCTTCAGCAGCAGTGCGGGCAGGAAGGTCACCAGCAGGCCGTTGACGAAGCCGCCGGCGACGGCGCCGCGTCGGCCGCCGGTGGCGTTGCCGTAGACGCCCGCCGCGCCGCCGGTGAAGAAGTGCGGCACCAGACCCGGCAGGATGAGGGCGAGGCCCAGCACCGGACCGAGCCATGCCCCGAGCACCAGCAGCCCGACGAGCCCGCCGGTGAAGCTGGCCAGGAAGCCGATGAGCACGGCGTTCTGGGCGTAGGGGAAGACGATCGGAGCGTCGAGCGCCGGGATCGCGCCGGGCACCACCTTGGCCGCGATGCCCTGGAAGGCGGGCACCAGCTCGCCGAGGATCGTGCGGACGCCGAACAGGATCACGGCGACGGCGATGCCGAACTGCAGGCCCTGGGTCACGGACTGCATGAGGTAGTTCCCGATGTTGCTCGCCCCGCCCTCGAAAGCCTCGAACGCGGTGGCCTGCCCGGCCCGCAGCAAGTACACGACGGCGACCACGAGGTACATGAGGACCATCGACAGGGCGGTGGCGACCATCGAGTCACGCAGGAATCGCAGGGATTCGGGAACCTTGAGGTCCTCGGTGGAGCGGCTTCTGCCCTTGGGGTCCACGACCCGCCCGACGGTGCCCGCGGCGATGTACCCGGCGGTGCCGAAGTGCCCGATCGCGATCGAGTCGTCGCCGGTGATGCGACGTGTCCAGGGTTGGGCGAAGGCCGGCAGGGCCACCATCAGGATCCCGAGCAGCATGGCGCCGAGGACCACGACCACGACCGTGGGCATCCCGGCGGAGGCCATGACCATGGTGATCAGGGTGGCCATGAACAGCAGGTGGTGCCCGGTGAGGAAGACGTAGCGCAGCGGGGTGAAGCGGGCCAGCAGGATCGCCACGATGAAACCGAGGATCATCAGCCATGCGACCTGGGCGCCGAACTCCTCCTGGGCGATGCCGACGATGGCCTCGTTGGTGGGGACGACGCCCTGGGCGCCGAGGGCGCCCTGGATCATGATGCCCAGCGGCGCGAGGGAGGCGACCACGAGTGTGGCGCCGGCGCCGATGAGGAGGAAGCCGAGGACGGCCTTGAGGGCGCCGCCGACCACCTGGCCGACGGACTTGCGCAGGGCGATGAGGCCGATCGCAGTGATCAGGCCGATGAGATAGGCGGGGACGCTGAGGAACTCGTTGACGAGGAACTCAGCGATCGCGACGAGGACGTTCATGGTGATGCTCCGTGAGGTGAGGAGAAGAGAGGGAGCCGCTCAGACGGCGTAGACGCGGCGCAGCGCGGCGTCGATCTCGGACTGCGAGGTGAAGTTCTCGATCACCTCGACCGGGACGCCGACATCGCCGAGGGTCTCGGCGATGGCGCCTGAGGTGAGGATGACGTCCGAGTCGGTGGCCCGGCCCTTGGCGGAGATGGTGTCGGTCGCCTGGATGTCGAGATAGGACGACCAGCCCCAGCGGTCCAGGACCTGCTCCGCGGTGTTCTTGAGGAACAGGCTGGTGCCCAGACCGTTCCCGCACACGGTGAGGATGAGGTGCTTGGAGGGGACGGCGTCCGGGTCCACGACCGCGGACCCCCGGCCCTCGGGAGCGGCCGAGGCGGTGGGGTCCGCGGGCACGGCGGCCGCAGCCGACGGGGTGGCAGCGGAGCTCGTGGTCTCGGCCGCGGGGGAGTCCGCGCCGAGGGCGGTGAGCACCTCGGCCGATGTCGTGGCCGTGTCCAGTGCACGGCGGCCCTCCGGATCGGCGAGCACGCCGGCCAGGGCGGCGAGCGCCGCCTGATGGGCCGACGTATCGGCGGCGGCGAGCGCCATCACCAGGGATACCGGGTCGTTCGCCGGATGGCCGAAGGGGATCGGCGCGGCCAGCCGGACGAAGGACAGAGCCGTGCGGTGCACGGAGTCGTCGGGCCGCGAGTGCGCGAGGGCGAAGCCCGGGGTGATGACGATGTACGGTCCGTGCTCCTCGACGGTGCGGATCATCGCCTCGGTGTAGTCGCTGCCGGTGGCATCGGTGGAGACCAGCAGATCGCCGGAGAGACGGATCGCTGCGCGCCAGTCCTGCGCGGAGGCGTCCAGGAGGATGGCGGAGGGGTCGAGCAGATCGCTGAGCTGTGACATGGGGTCTCTTCCGACGAGGGCCGACAACACACTGCTGCGGAGACCGGGAGAACGTCGCGCGCTCTGCGGGCCGCCGGCGAGTTCACGCAGTTCACGCCTGAGAACCACGTTCCCATCGCGCGATGAGCATCAGCCTAGCGGAGCACTCGTCATCCCGCCCGCTCTCTGCCTATGCTCGCTCGCATGGCTGAACTTTCCGCGGCGTCTGTCGGCGCTCAGCATTCCGAGGTGTCCACCGCCTATCTCGCCCAGCTCGATGAGGAGCGGGAGGCGGCGATGCGGAGCTCGTCCCATCCCGGCTCCGCCTTCGCCGGCGCCGGCGAGGCGCTCCACGAGCGGCTCGAGCAGCAGGTCGCCGCGGGCGCCGCGGAGATGAACGCCCTGCTGCTCGACCTCGCCGCGCACCCCGAGGTCGCTTTCGCGGAGCACCGCTCCGCCCGCGCGCTGGCCGACCACCTCGCCGCGCACGGCATCGAGGCGCAGGTGGGGGTGCACGGCCTGGCCACCGCGGTCCGCGCGGAGATCCGCGGCGCCGGCGCTGAGGCCGAGGGTGCTGAGTTCGACGGCGCGGGCGCGGAGGACCACGTGCCCACCCTCGCGATCCTCGCCGAGTACGACGCGCTGCCCGGCATCGGCCACGGCTGCGGCCACAACGTCATCGCCGTGATGGGGCTCGGCGCCTTCCTGGCCCTGGCGGCGCTCGCGGAGGCGGACCCGTCGGCTGTGCCCGGGCGCGTGGTGTTCCTCGGGACCCCCGCCGAGGAGGGCCACACCGGCAAGGAGCACATGGCCCGCGAGGGGGCCTTCGAGGAGCTGGATGCCGTGGTGATGGCTCATCCCTACGGCTACGACCTGGCCGATCAGACTTGGCTGGGGCGGCGGACCCTCACCGTCGAGTACCACGGGCACACCGCCCACGCCTCCGCCCAGCCGTACATGGGCCGCAACGCGCTGGACGCGGCGAGCCTGATGTACCAGGGGGTCGGCCTGATGCGTCAGCAGACCCCGCCCACCGACCGCATCCACGCCGTGATCCGCGAGGGCGGTGAGCGGGCGAGTGTCATCCCCGACCACGCGAGGCTCGACCTGTACGTGCGCTCCCAGCGTCCCGAGACCCTCCGCGATCTCTCGCAGCGGGTGGAGGACGTGGCCCGCGGCGCCGCGCTGATGGCCGGGGTCGGCGTGAGCGTGCGCTGGGACGAGCATCCGCCGTCGCTGCCGGTGCGCACCAATGAGGCGCTCACCGGGCGCTGGGTCCAGGCGCAGCGCCGACGCGGCCGGGACCCGCTGCCCCACGGGGTGGTCTCCCCCTCGCTCGCGGCCTCCACCGACTTCGGCAACGTCAGCTATCGCGTGCCGGGCATCCATCCGGTGATCCGGATCGCCCCGTCCGAGGTCGCGCTCCACACCCGGGAGTTCGCGGCCTGCGCGGTCTCCGAGGACGCCTCCGCCGCCGCGGCCGACGGGGCCTACGGCCTCGCGGCCACCGTGCTGGATCACCTGCACGACCCGGCGCTCGCCGCGGCGGTCACCGAGGAGTTCGCGGCGGCGGGCGGCGCGATCGACGTCGCGCGCTTCTTCGACTGAGTCGTCCGCCGGGGGTCGCGGCGCTCAGCTGACGATCGTGGCGTCCCCCAGCCGGGCCTGTCGCAGGTGGTCGGGTGGGTACCCGGTGATGTCGATCTCCTGGGCCCGTCCCGGATCGGAGACCAGCAGGTTCCCCCCCCCGCGTCCTCGCCCTGGGCGACGACGAAGTGGCCGTAGTCCGCGTCCTCACCGATCAGGGTGCCGTGGTGGACGTGCAGGATCACGACCGAGCCGTGCGCGGCGGCCTCCAGCCCCTCCTCGTACCGGGCGTGTGTGGCGGTGCCGTCCGCGTCGCGGATCCCCTGCTCGAGGTCACCGAGATAGGTGCCCGTGTAGTCGACCGTCTTGGTCGACGGGTCCTCCCAGGGGGACAGGCCGCAACGGGCACGCATCTCCTGGACCGCGCGGGCGTTGCCACCCCTCTCGGCGCCGTCGGCCCCGGAGATGTAGCGCTCGACCCGACGTCCGGCGGCGACCATGGCGATCACGGCCGAGGTGGGGCCGCAGTTCTCCGCGTCCCAACGCCCGGTGCCCCTCTGGTCGACGACGACGAGATCGCTGGTGGCATGCGCCTGTGTGGACGCGAACAGACCGGCGGCCGCGGTGAGGCCGACGAGTCCGAGACCGCGGAGCGCGGTGCGTCGGCTGACGGTGCTGTGCAGGGGACTGGTCATCCCGGAGACCTCCGAGGGCGGGTGAGGGGCGGTGCACGGGGCACCTCGAGGACCGCTCGTCAGCGGCGCGCCCCGCGCTGCGAGGAGGCTCCACGTTGGGGCGGGCCCGTTGCGGCAAGCTCGACGTGATTCTCCGCTCCTGCAATTCAGGCCACAGTCGGCCCGGAAGCGCGCGGAGTCTCGGAATCGCTGCTGGTCACAGCCGCGCTCCGGGAGACGGGCCCGCGGCGGGTGCCGAGTCAGGAGAGAGCGCGAAGCAGTGATGTGGGCGACCGAAGACCGTAGTGAGTCCCCGGTGGAGGAAGCCGAGCTTCTCCAGCACCCGCGCCGAGGCGGGGTTCTCGACATCGGCCAGTGAGACCAGGCGCGGCAGCTCCAGCGGTCCGAAGGCCGCCTCGATGCACAGCTGCGCCGCCTCCGTGGCCAGGCCCCGCCCCCACCAGCGGCGGGCCAGGGTGTACCCCAGCTCGGTTCCGTGGTCGGTGACTTCCAGTCCGGCGTCCCCGATCAGCTCTCCGCTCCCGCGATCCAGGACCGCCCAGAACGCGAAGCCGTGCTCCGCCTCGTGACGGCGATAGTCGGTGATCATCTCCGAGGTGGTCTCGCGGGAGACCGCCCCACCTGCGCCGACGTACCGCATCACCTCGGCATCGCCGTAGACGCGGTGGGCGGCCGCGGCATCGGCCTCCTCGAAGGGACGCAGCAGCACGCGGTCGCTGAGCAGAGGGACGGGGAATGGCACAGGAGAATTCTGCGGGTGGCGTCGTCGGTGGTCAACGCGAATATCGTGATGCCTCCCGGGCTACCCTGGCCGGGATGTCACGCGCCGCCCTCCTGCCTCCCGTGCTGCTCGGCCTCGTGGTCCTGCTGCTCGCGCAGATGGTGGGCCTGGCCGCGTCGGCCCTGCTCGGCCTGCCCGTGCCCGGAGTGGTCCTCGGGATCCTGGTGCTGGTGCTGCTCGGGATCCTGCGACCCGCGCGCGCGGTGGTCCGCGCCGCGGAGCCGGCCGCCACCCCGCTGCTCGCCCACCTGCAGCTGCTGTTCGTCCCGCCCTGCGTCGGGATCATCCTGGAGCTGCAGACCCTGGCCGAGAACGCGCTGCCGCTCGCGCTCGCCGTCGGCGGCTCCTTCCTGGTGCCGCTGATCGTCTCCGGGATGGTCCTGCAGGCCCTGCTGCGCCGCCAGGACCGCCGACGGGGTGCGGAGGCGCCTGCATGAGCACCCTCATCCACCTGCCCGTCTTCGGGCTCGCCCTCACGCTCGGCGCCTATCTGGCGGCGTACTGGCTCTACCATCGGCTGGGCCGGCCCGGAGTGCTCTCCCCGGTGCTGGTCACCGTGGCGATCGTCGCGACGGTGCTTCAGGTCACCGGTCTGCCCTATGCGGTCTACCTCGAGCAGGTCAGTCTGCTGACGATGCTCCTCGGGCCCGCCACGGTCGCCCTCGCCCTGCCGCTGCTGCGCAACGGGCGGGCGCTGCTCGGCTCGGCGCCTGCGGTGATCGCCGCTCTGGGAGCCGGGGGAGTGTTCAGCATCGCGATCACCGTCGGCGTCCTGCAGCTCTTCGGCGTCGGGGACGAGGTGCTCCTCGCGGCGCTGCCCCGTTCGGTGACCTCGCCCGTCGGGCTGTCGATCGCCGAGGCGCTGCAGGCCTCCGTGCCGCTCGCGATCGTGCTCACCATGGTCTCCGGGGTGCTGGGCGCGGCCTTCGGCCCCGCGCTGCTGTCCCTGGTGCGGGTGCGGGACCAGCGGGCGCGCGGTTTCGCCGTCGGTCTGACCTCCCACGGCATCGGCACCTCACGGGTGCTCTCCGACTCCACCGTGGCCGGTGGCTGGTCCAGCGCCGCCATGGTGCTGAACGCCCTGGTGATGACGATCGTGCTGCCGATCGTGGCGGCGCTCGCCACGGGCTGACCGGGCCCGGCCGCGCGGCGGGATCCGACTCAGCCCAGGTCGAGGAAGGCCCGCAGCTCCGCGAAGGCCGAGGGGACCACCGAGTAGTGCGCCCACCGCCCCTTCCGCTCGCGGGTCAGCAGTCCGGCCTCGACCAGCTTCTTCATGTGGTGGCTGACGGTGGGCTGCGAGATGCCGAGCGGCGCGGTGAGATCGCAGGCGCACACGTCCCCGCAGCCGCGCGCGGCCACATGGGACAGCAGCTGCAGCCGGGTCGGGTCCGAGAGCGCCTTCAGCCGCAGGGCCAGATGCTCCGCCTGCGCGGCGTCGATCGGGCCGGCGCCGAGCGCGCAGCAGTCGAGGGCGGCCGACGCCCCCGGTTCGCACGACGAGGGGCCTGCGGCCGGTCGCGGGCTGCACTCGGAGGTGTCGGATCCAGCGAACGCGTCATGGAGCGTGACGCCCACCGGGCGGGCGGACGGGGTGGAGGGCATCGGCACACCTTACATTGACGACTGTCTATGCGTCAGGCTAGCGTGCGCATCGATATCCGTCTATGAGAAGAGGCAGGCCCCGTCATGACGACGACCACCGCCCCCAGCGCGCCGACCGGTGTCGCCGGGGAGATGTCGTTCCTGGACCGGTTCCTGCCGGTCTGGATCATCGCCGCCATGGTCCTGGGCCTGGCATTGGGCCATCTCGTGCCCGGCCTGGACCAGGCGCTGGAGAGCATGTCCGTCGCGGGCATCTCGATCCCGATCGCGATCGGGCTGCTGGTGATGATGTATCCGGTCCTGGCCAAGGTCCGCTACGACGAGACCCGTCGCATCACCGCCGACCGGAAGCTGATGGTCCTGTCCCTGCTGCTGAACTGGATCGTGGGCCCCGCGCTCATGTTCGCCCTGGCCTGGCTGCTGCTCGCCGACCTCCCCGAATATCGCACCGGACTGATCATCGTCGGGCTCGCCCGCTGCATCGCGATGGTCCTCGTCTGGAACGACCTCGCCTGCGGGGACCGGGAGGCCGCCGCCGTGCTGGTGGCCATCAACTCCGTCTTCCAGGTGCTCGCCTTCGGGGCGCTGGGCTGGTTCTACCTGCAGGTGCTGCCCTCCTGGCTGGGGCTGCCGGTGACCTCCGCCGAGTTCTCCGTCGGCGCGATCGTGCTCTCCGTGCTGGTGTTCCTCGGGATACCTCTGCTCGCCGGCTTCCTCACCCGGGTCTTCGGGGAGCGCGCCAAGGGCCGCGATTGGTACGAGAACCGCTTCCTGCCCCGCATCGGCCCGTTCGCCATGTACGGCCTGCTGTTCACCATCGTGCTGCTGTTCGCCCTGCAGGGCGAGGCGATCACCTCCAGCCCCTGGGACGTGGCCCGGATCGCGCTGCCGCTGCTGTCCTACTTCGTGGGGATGTTCCTGGTCTCGCTGTTCATCGCGCGCGCCGTGGGCCTGAACTACGCGACGTCGACCACGATCGCCTTCACCGCCTCCGGCAACAACTTCGAGCTCGCCATCGCGGTCGCGATCGGCACCTTCGGCGTCACCTCCGGGCAGGCGCTTGCGGGCGTCGTCGGGCCGCTCATCGAGGTCCCCGTGCTGGTGGGGCTGGTCTACGTCTCGCTGTGGCTGGGCCCGCGCCTGTTCCCCGGCGATCCCACCGTCCCCTCCGCCGCCCGCCCCGAGCAGAAGGTCTCCGCATGAGCATCCGGCGCCCCGCCTCCTCCGTCCCGTCCGTCCTGTTCGTCTGCGTGAAGAACGGCGGCAAATCCCAGATGGCCGCCGCCCTCATGGAGGCCCGGGCCGCGGGCGCCGTCGAGGTGCACTCCGCCGGCACGCAGCCGGGTGCCGCGATCAGCGCCCTTGCCGCCGAGGTGGTCGCCGAGGTCGGGGCGGACATGTCCGCCGGATCCACCACGCCGATCGACCCCGTGCTGCTGGCCCGCGTGGACCGGGTCGTGGTGCTCGGCGAGGAGGCCGTGGTCGAGCCCGTGGCCGGTATGACCGGCACCCTCACCACCTGGGTCACTGACGAGCCCTCCGAGCGCGGCATCGAGGGCCCCGAGCGGATGCGCCTGGTGCGCGACGACATCGACCGCCGGGTGCAGTCCCTGCTCACAGAGCTCACGGCCGACGCGGGCTGAGCGCCCGACGCAGACGAGCTCGCCCGGCGCGACGACCTCGAGGGCGAGGGATGCGCCCGCACCCTGATCATCGTGCACATCCTGCACGGCGAGGTCGGGGCCTACAGCCACCGCCACCTCGAGGACAGCTCGCAGCAGACGGAGTCCTGGCCACGCGCGCGTGACGAGCACCGCCGAAAGTCGGTCGCGGCCTCCGGCCGGCTCGGCCAGAATGGAACGCCCCGGGCCGCCCTCGCTCGGCTTCGCGGACAGCCTCTGTCCGCCACTCGCTCTACGCTTCGAGACACCCCCGGCCTGCTCTCCCCGGCGACCGGGCCGCCCCCTCATGTTCCGGGAGACCCCATGCTCTGGACCCTCCTCCGACACCACCTGCGGCCGTATCTGCCCCATGTGGCCGCTGTGATCGTCCTCCAGCTCGCGACCGTCCTCGCGACCCTCTACCTGCCCAGCCTCAACGCCGACATCATCGACAACGGCGTGGCCAGGGGCGATACCGACTACATCTGACGCGTCGGCGGCGTCATGCTGGTCGTCGCGATGGTGCAGGTGATCACGGCGATCGCGGCGGTGTGGTTCGGGGCCCGGGTCTCGATGGGGATGGGCCGGGACATCCGCCGCTCGATCTATACCCGGGTGGACCGCTTCTCCACCGAGGAGATGGGCCGCTACGGTGCCCCCACCCTCATCACCCGCGCCACCAATGACGTCCAGCAGGTGCAGATGCTGGTGCTGATGACGCTGACCTTCATGGTCATGGTGCCGATCATGTCCATCGGCGGGATCATCATGGCGATCCGGGAGGACCCGGGGCTGTCCTGGCTGGTGTGGGTGGCGGTGCCGCTGCTGGTGCTCATCGTGGGCCTGCTGGTCACCAAGCTGATGCCGCTGTTCCAGCGGATGCAGGACAACATCGACGCCATCAACTCCGTGATGCGTGAGCAGATCATGGGCATCCGCGTGGTGCGCGCCTTCGTGCGGGAGAAGCACGAGACCGCTCGCTTCGAGTCCGCCAACGCCACCCTCACCGATACCTCGGTGCGGATCGGGTGGCTGTTCGTGATCATGGGCCCGGCCATCACCGTGGTGCTGCACCTGGCCACCGCGGCCGTGCTCTGGTTCGGCGGCCACCGGGTCGATGCCGGACTGGTGCAGGTGGGCTCACTGACCGCGTTCATGCAGTACCTGCTGCAGATCCTGATGGCCGTCATGATGGGCACCTTCATGATGATGATGTTCCCGCGCGCGATCATCAGCGGCCGGCGCATCCAGGACGTCCTGCAGACCCGCCCCACCCTCGCCGAGCCCGCGCGACCCCTCGCCCTCGACGCGGCCGGCGGCGGCGCTGCCGTCGAGTTCCGTGACGTCACCTTCGCCTACCCCGGCGCCGCCGCCCCGGTGCTGGACGGTGTCTCCTTCACCGCCGAGCCCGGGCGGACCACCGCGATCATCGGCTCCACCGGGGCGGGCAAGACAACCCTGGTCAGCCTCATCCCGCGCCTGCACGACGCGAGCAGCGGCCAGGTGCTGCTGGACGGCGTCCCGGTCACGGACCTCTCCCGAGCGAGCATCTCCGCCGCCGTGGGTCTCGTCCCGCAGAAGCCCTACCTGTTCTCCGGGTCCATCGCCCACAATCTCCGCTTCGGTGATCCGACGGCCGACGACGAGCGGCTGTTGCGCGCCCTGGACGTCGCCCAGGGCACCGAGTTCGTCGAGGGCCGCACCACCGGTGAGGGGGAGGGGGCGGCGATCGGGCTCGAGTCGACCGTCTCCCAGGGCGGCACCACCGTCTCCGGCGGGCAGCGCCAGCGCCTGTGCATCGCGCGCGCCCTGGTCGCCGCGCCGCGGGTGTACGTCTTCGACGACTCCTTCTCGGCGCTGGACGTCACCACCGACGCCCGGGTCCGTGAGGGCCTGGCCCAGCACACCCAGGGCGCGACCACGATCATCGTCGCCCAGCGCATCTCCACCATCACCGGCGCCGATCAGATCCTGGTGCTCGAGGAGGGGAAGATCGTGGGGCGCGGCACCCACGAGGAGCTGCTGGAGGGCTCCCAGACCTACCGGGAGATCGTCGACTCCCAGATCACCGTGGGGGAACCGGCGTGAGCGCGAAGCAGAACTCCGCCAGGGCCTCCGAGGGATCGGGGGCTGAGCTCACCGAGCTCACTGAGCGTGAGATTCTCGAGATGCAGGACTCGATGAGCAGCGAATGGGGCGAGTCCGCACCCCGGAAGGCCAAGGCCTTCTGGCCCTCCGCGCTGCGCCTGGCGGGCACGTTCCGCGATCACAAGCTCGGCCTGACCATCGTGCTCGCCTTCGGTGTGGTCTCCACCGTGCTCTCGGTGTGGGCACCGCTGATCCTCGGCGACGCGATGGACGTCATCTTCGACGGGTTCCTCAGCGGGGAGGGGATCGCCTTCGACGCCCTCGGCCGACTGCTGCTGACCGTGCTGGGCATGTACGTGGTCGCCGCCGTGTTCGACTGGCTGCAGGGCCGGCTGCTGAACGACGTGGTGATGAAGATCGTCTACGTGCTGCGCGAGAGGATCGAGGCGAAGGTGAACCGCCTCCCGCTGAGCTATTTCGACACCCGCCAGCGCGGTGACCTGCTCTCGCGCACCACCAACGACGTCGACAACGTCCAGACCGCCCTCCAGCAGGCCTTCGCCTCCCTGGTCTATGCGGTGCTGACCCTCGTGGGCATCACCGTGATGATGTTCTGGCTGTCCTGGCAGCTGGCGCTGATCGCCCTGATCGCGCTGCCGATCTCCGGGCTGGCGATCGGGCTGATCGGCTCGAGATCCCAGAAGCTGTTCACCGCGCAGTGGCGGCACACCGGGCGGCTGAACGGGCACGTCGAGGAGTCCTTCACCGGCCACGACCTGGTGACCGTCTTCAACCGGCAGGACTCGATGCGCGAACAGTTCGATGAGCGCAACGAGGAGCTGTGGGAAGCGAGCTTCAGGGCGCAGTTCTACTCCGGGATGATCATGCCGATCATGCAGTGGGTGACCTACCTCGGCTACGTCGGCATCGCCGTGGTGGGCGGTCTGCGGATCGCGAGCGGCCAGATGAGCCTCGGCCAGGTCACCGCATTCATCCAGTACTCCCGCGAGTTCAACGCCCCGCTGGGGGAGGTGGCCGGGATGGCGAACATGCTCATCTCCGGCGTGGCCTCGGCCGAGCGGATCTTCGAGCTGCTGGACGCCGAGGAGCAGGAGGCCGATGGGCAGATCACCGAGCCGTCCGGCGCGGGCAGTGCGGGCACTGCCGCTGCCGGCGCCGTCACGTCGGCCGACGGGGCGGTCGCCGCCCGCCGTCGCATCGCGCGCGCCGAGCTCACCGGCCCGACCCGCGGCCGGATCGAGTTCGACCATGTCGCCTTCTCCTACACCCCGGAGAAGCCTCTGATCACAGACCTGTCGCTGACCGCGGAGCCGGGCCAGACCATCGCCATCGTGGGCCCCACCGGCGCCGGCAAGACCACCCTGGTCAACCTCATCATGCGGTTCTACGAGATCGACGGCGGGCAGATCCGCCTGGACGGGGTGGACATCCGCGCCCTGGACCGCGGGGCGGTGCGCTCGCGCGTGGGCATGGTGCTGCAGGACGCGGTGCTCTTCGGCGGCACCATCCGGGAGAACATCCGCTGCGGCCGGCTCGACGCGAGCGACGAGGAGGTGGTCGCCGCCGCGACCGCGACCTTCGTGGACCGCTTCGTGCACACCCTGCCCGAGGGCTACGACACCGTCATCGAGGACGAGGGCGCGAACGTCTCCGCCGGCGAGCGGCAGCTGATCACCATCGCTCGCGCCTTCCTCGCCGACCCGGCGCTGCTGATCCTGGACGAGGCCACCTCCTCCGTGGACACCCGCACCGAGGTGCTGGTGCAGGAGGCGATGGCCGCGCTGCGCACCGATCGCACCAGCTTCGTCATCGCCCACCGCCTCTCCACCATCCGCGATGCGGACGTGATCTTGGTGATGGAGCACGGCGACATCGTCGAGCAGGGCTCCCACCAGCAGCTGCTCGAGGCGGAGGGCGCCTATCACCGCCTGTACTGGTCGCAGTTCGCCGCCGGCACCGACCCCGATGAGGACGAAGCGGTGCTCGAGGGCTCGCTGAGCGTCACCGGTGAGGTCGCGGCGGTGACCGGGGAGACCCCCGCGATCGGAGGGGCTCCGGGGGCGGCCGGGGAGACCCGTGCCACCGAGGCGTAGCGAGCGCGCTCCCTGCGACTCGGCACGCCTGGCCAGCGGATTCCCGGTGGGCGGCGCCGTGCCTGCCCGGTACCGTCGGGGGCATGGACATCACGGTCATCGGCGGCGGCATCGCCGGCCTCGCCCTCGCCCACGAGCTCGCCCCCGACCATGCCGTCACCGTGCTGGAGTCCGCCCCGGGCCCGCACGGCGGCGGTTTCATGATCGACTTCTTCGGCCCCGGCTTCCTCGCCGCGGAGCGGATGGGCCTCATCGAGGAGCTGCGCGCCCGCGGGCATGCCTTCGACGGCGTGCGCTACGGGACCCCCGACGGGCAGGAGTCCGGGCGCATCGACGCGGGACCGCTGGTCGAGGCCGCCGGCGGTCGCTACTTCTCGATCCTCCGCCCCGAGGTGGAGCTCGGACTGCGGGCGGTGCTGCCGCCGTCGGTGGACCTGCGCTACTCGACGCGCGTGACGGCGGTGCACGACCCCGCCCTCGCCGGAGCCCCCGCCACCGGTCGGGCCACGGTCGAGCTGGCCGACGGCACCACCCTCGATGCCGACCTGATCGTCGCCTGCGACGGGGTGCGCTCCGTGGCGCGGGAGCTGGTGGCCCCGGGGCACGGGGCGATCGTGCCGATGGGCTACCGGGCGGCGAGCTACCTGTATGACGATCCGGAGCTCGCCGCCGAGCTGGGGGAGCGGATGCTGATGACCGACACCGTCGGCCGCGTGGGCTGGGCGTACGCGGCAGGCGGCGGGCGCGTCGGCGTCATGCTCGCCGAGCGCGTGCGCGCCGCAGGCACTGCGCGCCCCACCCCGGACCGGGAACGGCTGCAACGGGACTTCGCCGGGCTGCATCCGCAGGTGGACCGGGCCCTCGCCCACGCGCCGGAGAGCTTCTACGACGACCTGGTCGCCCAGGCGATCGCGCCGCGCTGGAGCCGTGGCCGGGTGGTGCTGGCCGGGGACGCCGCCCACGCCCCGTCATTGCTGGCCGGCCAGGGCACCTCCGTCGCGATCGCGGGCGCCGAGGCACTGGCCAGGAGCCTGCGCGCGACCGGCTCGCACCTCGCGGCGGGGCTCGCCGAGTACGAGCGCCGCTGGCGGCCGACGGCCGAGAAGGTGCAGCGCTCCGGGCGGCGCAGCGCCTCGTTCTTCACCCCGTCCAGCCCTGCCCAGCTGCGCCTGCAGCAGATCGCCCGGCGCGCGGTGGGCCTGCCGGGCGTGGGCCGAGTGCTGACGCGGAGCGTCATCGCCCCCTGACGCCGGGGCGGCCCTGCCCCGGCGCCGGGCGCCGACCGTGGTCCTCAGGAGGCCGAGGTGCGGCGCAGTCGGGTGTTGACGAACTCGCCCATTCCCCAGCGACCGAGCTCTCGGCCGAAGCCGGAGCGCTTCACGCCGCCGAAGGGCAGGCCGGGCAGGGTCGTCCCGTGCTCGTTGACGTAGGCCATCCCGACCTCGAGGCGGTCGGCGATGTCCTTCGCGTGCTCGAGATCGCTGCCCCAGACGGACCCGCTCAGACCGAACGGGACGTCGTTGGCCAGCTGGACGGCGGCGTCCTCCGAGTCGGCGCCGTAGATCACGGCGACCGGCCCGAAGATCTCCTCGGCGTAGGCGTCCATCTCCGGCGTGACACCGGTGAGCACCGTGGGCTGCATGAAGGCCCCCTCGCCCGCGATCGCCTTCCCGCCCGTGCGGAGGGTCGCACCCTGGCGCACAGCGGTCTCGACCTGCTCGAGAACCCCGTCACGGGCGCTGATCGAGGAGAGGGGCCCGACGTCGACGCTCTTGTCCAGCGGATCGCCGACGGTCGCGGCCTCGAAGGTCTCGACGACCGTCGCGACGAAGGCCTCGAGCTGTGTCGAGGGCACGATGATGCGCTTCGGGGAGTTGCAGGCCTGTCCCGCATTGGACAGCCGCGCGGTGGCGACCGTCCGGGCGACCTGCTCGAGCTCGGCATCGTCGAGCACGATGAGCGGATCGGAGCCGCCGAGCTCCAGCACCGACTTCTTCAGGTGCTTGGCGGCGGTCTCCGCGACCGCCGCGCCGGCCCTCTCGCTGCCGGTGAGGGAGACCCCGCGCACCCGAGGATCGGCGATCATGTCGGCGATCTGCTCATGGGAGGCGAAGACGTTGATGTAGGCGTCGCGCGGGACCCCTGCTTCGTGGAGGATCTCGGCGATGGCCTCGGCCGATCCGGCGCAGATCTCCGCATGCTTGAGGATGATCGTGTTGCCCGCCATCAGGTTCGGGGCGACGAAGCGCGCCACCTGGTAGTACGGGTAGTTCCAGGGCATCACCCCGACGAGCGGGCCGATGGGCGCGGTCTGCACCAGCGACTCCTGCGCGCCCTGCGGGTCCAGCTGCTCGGCCTCCAGCAGCTCCGGTCCGTGGGTGGCGTACCAGCGGTAGATCGAGCCGGACAGCTTCACCTCGCCGCGGGCCTGCCGCAGGGGCTTGCCCATCTCGACGGCGATCAGCTCTGCCAGTTCCTGGGAGCGGGCGTCGTAGGCGTCGGCGACGCGCTCGAGGATCGCGGCCCGCTCCGTGGCCGCGGTGGCGCGCCACGGGGCGAAGGCGGCGTGGGAGCGTTCGAGCACCTGCTCCACCTCTCCATCGCCGAGGGTGGTGAATTCCTTGTCAGTTCGTCCGGTGGTCGGGTTGGTCGTCGTGTAGAGAGCCATCTGCCCACTCTCGTCCTCGCCCGCCGACCTGTAAAGGCGACTGTCCGATCGGTCGTCGGAGGGCGGCGAGGTCGCCTCCCGGCGAGGTCGCCTCCCGGGGAGGTCAGCCCTCCAGTATCCGCGACCTGGTGAGGAACCGCTTCCCGTCGGGCGATTCGAGGCTGAACCCGCCGCCGCGGCCGTCGACCAGGTCGATCGTGAGGTGGGTGTGGCGCCAGTAGGCGAACTGCTCGCGGCTCATCCAGAAATCGAGCGGTGAGGTGCCGCCGTCCGGCAGCGGCACCTGGACGTGGCCCATCCTCACGTCCGCGTCCCCGGTGAGGAAGTCCCCCTCGGGGAAGCACATGGGGGAGGAGCCGTCGCAGCAGCCGCCGGACTGGTGGAACATCAGCGGGCCGTTGCGGTCGATCAGGCGCTGGATCTGCGTGAGCGCAGTCCGGGTGAAGGCGACGCGGGAGAAGTCCTCCCCCTCGACCGTCGGCTCCATCTCGAGGATGTCGTCGCCCGCGGTGGGCTCCGGCAGGCCGGGGCCCGGGGGGTCGGGGTCCGGTGCCCGGCCCGGCCGAGGGCCGGGACCGGAGCGGTCGGGTGCGGCGGAGGACGTGCTCATCTCGGTCTCCTTCCAGGAGGAGCGCCGTCGGGAGGTCGGGGACCGATGACGCTGAGGCAGTGACGCACGTCACCAGCCTACGCCTCGGCCGCAGACGCGGCCGGGGGGCCGGTCCTAGGGTGGCGACATGGAACATCGTCACCTCGGCCGCTCCGGCCTCAAGATCAGCGAGATCATCTACGGCAACTGGCTCACCCACGCCTCCCAGGTCGAGGACGAGCGTGCCCGTGCCTGCGTGCGCGCCGCCCTCGATGCCGGCATCTCGACCTTCGACACCGCCGACACTTACGCCAACACCGCCGCCGAGGTGGTCCTCGGCGAGGCGCTGAAGGGGGAGCGGCGCGAGTCGCTCGAGATCTTCACCAAGGTCTACTTCCCCACCGGTCCCCAGGGGCACAACGACACCGGCCTGTCCCGCAAGCACATCCGCGAGTCGATCGACGCCTCGCTGCAGCGCCTGGGCACCGACTACGTCGACCTCTACCAGGCCCACCGCTACGACTACGCGACCCCACTCGAGGAGACGATGCAGGCGTTCGCCGACGTCGTCCACTCCGGCAAGGCGCTGTACATCGGGGTCTCCGAGTGGAACGCCGACCAGCTGCGCGCCGGCCATCAGCTGGCCCGGGAGCTCGGCATCCAGCTCATCTCCAACCAGCCCCAGTACTCGATGCTGTGGCGCGTGATCGAGGAGCGCGTGGTCCCCGCCTCCCGCGAGCTGGGCATCTCCCAGATCGTGTGGTCGCCGGTGGCGCAGGGCATCCTCACCGGCAAGTACAAGCCCGGCGCCGAGGCACCCGAGGGCTCCCGCGCCCGCGACGAGAAGGGCGGCGCGGACATGATCAAGCGCTTCCTGAACGACGAGGTGCTCACCGCCGTGCAGGGCCTGCTCCCGATCGCCGAGGAGCTCGATCTCACCCCGGCGCAGCTCGCCGTGGCCTGGGTGCTCAGCAACGACAACGTGGCCGGCGCGATCATCGGCGCCTCCCGTCCCGAGCAGGTCACCGAGAACGTCCAGGCCGCCGGCGTGACGCTCGAGGCCGACGTCAAGGCCCGCATCGACGAGGTGCTCGGCGAGATCCCCGAGACGGACCCCGCCAAGACCCTCTCCCCGGCGCAGCGCCTGGCCTGAGCCCGGCGGTTCCCGGGGGTGTGACAGCCCGGGACGGTGGTCGCCTGCTGGCGTCAGGGCGTTCTGTACGGCCATATGGGCATACGCATCGCTCCGACGCCAGCAGGCGACCACGGTGGGTAGTCGACGGGAAGGGGCAGTCGGCCACCGCGGATCCGAGGATCAGGTCACCTGGCGACGCCCTCGTCCTCGAGCTCGCCGCCACTGCGACCCTGGAGGTCGAGGCCATCGGCCCGCAGCTCCCAGAACTCCGCGTTCTCGATGCCGAGCTTGCGCGGATCGAACTGCGGATCCAGGCCGGCCTTCTTCTGCTGGCGGTAGTCCTTCAGCGCCTTCAGGGCAGGTACCTGCAGCACCAGGATGCCGATCACGTTCAGCCAGGCCATCGAGCCCACGCCGATGTCACCGAGGCCCCAGGCGGCGCCCGCGGAGGTCACTGCGCCGTAGGCCACGGAGACCAGCACCAGTGCCTGGAGGAGGCGCTGCAGCGCCCGCGCCAGCAGACGGTTCTTCATCTTGCGGGTGAGGTAGGTCAGGTTGACCTCTGCCATGTAGTAGTACGCCACGATCGTGGTGAACACGAAGAACGCGAGCGTGATGGCGATGAACGTCGGGCCCCATCCGGGGAAGACCCCATCCAGGCCGCCCTGGACGTAGCCGGGTCCGGGCTCGACCTGCAGGCTGAGGTCGCCGACGCCGCGACCGACGGTGTCGGCCTCGGTGGCGGCTCCCGTGCCCGGGTAGTCCTCGTTCGTGAAGGTGTTGAACATGCCGGTGGAGATGATGATGAACGCGGTGGCGCTGCACACCAGCAGGGTGTCGACGTAGACGGAGAACGACTGGGCGAAGCCCTGCTTGGCCGGGTGGGAGACCTCCGCGGCCGCGGCCGCGTGCGGTCCGGTGCCCTGACCGGCCTCATTGGAGTAGATGCCGCGCTGGACGCCCCACTTGACGGCCAGGCCGATGATCGCGCCGAAGATCGGCTGGACGCCGAAGGCGCTGCCGAAGATCAGCCCGAACACCCGCGGGATCTCCTCGAAGTTCATGAAGAAGACGATGATCGCGACGATGATGTACGCGATCGCCATCACCGGGACCGCGACCATGGCGAAGTGCGCGATGCGCTTGACGCCGCCGATGACGATGAAGCCCAGCAGGATCACCAGGCCGATGGCCGTGACCCAGGTGGGGATGCCCCAGGCGTTGTCGATGGCGGAGGCCATGCCGTTGGCCTGCACGCCGGGCAGGAAGAAGCTCATCGCGACGATGGTGACGATCGAGAAGAGGATCGCGTAGAACAGCGACAGGCGGGGGGCCTTGTGCTTGTAGGCCCTCTCGAAGTAGAACGCCGGGCCGCCGCGGTACTCGCCGGTGTCCGGGTCCTTCTCCTTGTAGATCTGTCCCAGGGTGCACTCGATGAAGGAGGTGGAGGCGCCGAGGAAGCCGGAGACCCACATCCAGAACACGGCGCCGGGGCCACCGAACGCGATCGCGGTGGCGACGCCGCCGATGTTGCCCATGCCGACACGGCCGGCCAGCGACATCATCAGCGACTGGAAGGAGGAGGTGCCGTCCGGGGAGACCTCGCCCTTCTTCAGCTGGTCGATCATGTCGGGGAGGTTGCGGAGCTGGAGCAGTCCGGTGCGGATGGTGAAGTACAGGCCGACGATGAGCAGGCCGCCGATGAGGGGGATGGACCAGATCAGGTTGTTCGCACCGTCGATGATTTCGGCGAGCATGGATGCTCCTGGGGGTAGGGGAAGCGATGACACCGTGGATGCCGCGCGCGGGGGTGAGCGGCGTCACCTTCGGGTGCTGGGGGGAACTTACCGGACCACCCGGGCTCTGCGGCTCCTTTCGGGCACCCGTTGCCTTCTCGTGACCTTCGTCGCGGTGTGCCGATTGCGTCGCCCCAGTTCAGGCCGGTAGGGCCGGAGCGTACGCGGTGGGTGCTGGTGTGTCGTGAGCAGTGTCGCGTCCGCGAGTTCGAGGACAGGGCGGAGGAGCCGGTACACTCGTTCGCGACCCCTCGTGCGGTGTCATCTTGCTGAACTCCCCCAGGGCCTGACGGCAGCAAGGGCAGGTGAGCTCTGGCAGGTGCACGAGGGGTCGCTCCATGCCCGATCCGGGGCTGGACTGCGGCGCGTGCGGCCCCTGGTCAGCGACGCGTCGGATGCGTAATGTGGGGAGACCACGCAGCTCCGGCCCCAGGGGGACCCATGAGGATCCGCTCGACGACCCGTCTCCCCCATGCGCCGGCGACGGTCCTGGGCTGGCACGACCGGCCCGGCGCCCTGGTGCGTCTCACCCCGCCGGGCCTCGCCTCCGCGGATGCCCCCGCCGAAGGCGGCATGCAGGCCGGTCGCCTGGTCACCGCGCATCTCGGACCACCGATGCTGCCCACCGCCCTGCGGCCGCAGTGGACCCTGCGCCATCTCGAGCACGACCCGCAGGGCCGTTTCGTGGACCAGCAGGTCCGGGGCCCCTTCCGCACCTGGCGCCACGAGCACAGCATCGAGGCCGACGGCCCGGGCACCGCGATCCACGACAGCATCGAGCTGGAGCTGCCGCGCGGACTGGAGCGACTGTCGCCGCTGGTCGAGTCGCAGGTGCGCCGCCTGCTCGGTTTCCGGGAGCGGCAGCTGCGGGACGACCTCGCCTTCCATGCCCGCTGGGTGCACCTTCCGCGCCGCACCATCGCCATCACGGGCTCCTCAGGCCTGATCGGCACCCAGCTCGCGGCGCTGCTGGAGACCGGCGGGCACACGGTGCGGCGGATGGTCCGTGAGGACCAGGTGGGTGCGGGTGAGATCTCCTGGGACCCGAAGGCCGGTCAGCTGGATCCTGCGGACCTCGAGGGCGTGGACGTCGTCGTGAACCTGGCCGGTCGCTCGATCGCGACCCGCTGGAGCCCCACGACCCGTCGGGAGATCCGCGACTCGCGGGTCAACGGCACCGCGTTGATCTCCCGCACCCTCGCCGGCATGCACGACGGCCCCTCGGCTCTCGTCCAGGCCTCCGCCATCGGCGTCTACGGCCCGCGCCGCCCGGGTGAGCTGCTCACCGAGGCGGACGGCGGCGGGAAGGGCTTCCTCGCCGACCTGGTCCGTGACTGGGAGGGCTCGACCCGCGCCGCCGCCGAGGCCGGGGTGCGGGTCGCCCAGGTGCGCACCGGGATGGCGCTGACGGACGGCGGCGGGCCGCTGCTGCCGCAGCTGCCGCTGTTCCTGGCCGGGGTGGGTGGCCGGCTCACCGATGCCGAGGCCATGACCTCATGGATCTCGCTCGACGACATCGTGCGCAGCTTCGCCCATGCCGCCCTCGCCGCCGAGCTGCACGGGCCGATCAACGGGGTCGGCCCGCAGCCGGTCAGCGCCCGCGAGTTCGCCCGCACCCTCGGGAAGGTGCTGCGTCGGCCCTCCCTGCTGCCGGTGCCGCCGCTCGGCCCACGGATGGTGCTGGGAGGCGCCGCTGCGGACGAGCTGATCCGCACCGATCAGGACGTCTCCGATGCACGGCTGCGGGCCAGCGGCTTCGCACCGGCCCACCGCACCCTCGAGGACGCACTGCGCCACGTGCTGCGACGGTAGGTCGGGGCCGCGTCCCTGAGGCCTCCAGAGCGGTGCCGTGCGACGCGGAGCCGTCCGCGGTGGGGCGTCCGTCTCAGAGGTGCTCGGTGGGCAGCTCGGTGAGCGTCCGCGCCTCCGCCCGGGCCTCCTCGTCGCTGAGCCCGTGCGCGTGCGGAGCGGCGGTGGCCGACTCCCGGCAGGCGAGCGCGTTCACCACGGCGGCCAGCATCACGAGCGTGGCCGCGCCGACCGGCAGCCACATCGCGACCTGGGAACCGGCGTTCTCGGCGACCGCGCCGGTCAGGGCCGAGGCGGCGGACTGGCCGACGATCGTGGCCGAGCCCAGCATCGTCATCACGGTCGCCGAGCGACCCTGCGGGGAGCGCTCCGCGGCCAGGCTGAACAGGGTCACGATCGTCGGCCCGATGCCGATGCCGGCGATCGCCATCGCCCAGATCAGTCCGGCGAGCCCGCCGGCCAGCCCGAAGCCGATCATGGCCGCGAGCATCAGGGAGGAGAACACCAGCCAGCGCGCGAACAGCCGGAACCGCGCCGGGAACAGGGTGATGCTCAGGGCCAGGATCGTGGAGCCGATGCCCATCACGCCGTAGACCAGCCCGGCGGAGTCCCCGCGACCGGAGTCGGCGAGGAAGGCCGTCAGCGAGGTCAGCACGGTGCCGAAGAAGAGGCCGACGCCGAGCGCGCCCGCGACGACCACCAGCACTCGGAGGGTGAGCAGCTCCCGTGCCGGGGCCTGGATGGCGGGCTCCTCGGTGGTCGGGGCGGCGGACTGCGCGGTGGGGTGCAGGGCGAAGGCGGTGACGAACACCAGCGTCAGCACCGCGGCGCCGATCATGGGGGCGGCCGGGTTCAGCGTGGTCGCCAGTAGGCCCACCACCAGGGGCCCGAACACGAAGGCGGTCTCGTCGGCCGCGGATTCGTAGCCCATGGTGCCGTTGAGGCTGTGCGCGCGGCGGGCAGGAGGCAGCTTCGTGAGGATCAGCTGCACCAGGCGGCTGCGGGAGAACGGACCGATCTGCGGGGAGGAGGCGCCGATCAGGAAGCCGACGGCGAGCACCGCGAGATCGGGCAGCGCGCTGAAGGCGACCGCCGCCAGTGCCAGCAGCGCCAGGGAGTGCACGATCCCGGCGACGAGGATGACCCGGCGCTGGCCGATCCGGTCGGCGGCGGCGCCGAGCAGGGGGCCGATGAGGGCGGAGCCGAGGCCGACGACCGCCGCGTTCAGCCCGCCCAGCGCGATCGACTCCCGGGCCGAGACGACCAGGGTGAGGGTGCCGACCACCATCATCGCGAAGGGGAAGCGGGCGATGAAGGCGATGGGGAAGTAGGCAGGGCCGGCGGCGCGGAACAGGGTGCTGCCCTGCTGCGGTGCGGGGGGTGTCTGCGAAGTGGTCATCGTTGCTCCGGACGGTGGGTGCCGCCTTGGACGATCCACACTGTGGACCCGAGGTAGATGCACTGCGGGTGGCCCGTGGAGCCGGGCCGGTCTGACGCTCCCACTGTACGAGGTGCCGTCTCGGGCGGCCAGGGCCGGGGGCCCGGTGGTGCGCGGATTCACCACTCCGCCGCCTCGCCCTCGCCGACCATCCGCCGATGGAGAAATGTCCCGGCACGACCCATCCCGACGGGCGGATGGGTCGTGCCGGGACATTTCAGCCTCCGGTGCGCGCGGGTCAGGCGGTGGCGGGCTGCCTGTCGCGCTCGCCGTCGGCGGGGTCGGATTCATCCTGAGCGGCGTTCGCGGGATCCGCAGCCTCCGTGGTGGCCACGTCCTGGCCGTCGGCCGCCCGGGCTTCCTCGACCTGGATCGCCTGGAAGGAGGTCCGCCGGGCCGCCTCGTACGCGGATCGGTCCAGGATCTGCTCGCGCTTGGCGACGATCACGGGCACCAGCGCCTGGCCGGTGACGTTCAGGGCGGTGCGGCCCATGTCCAGGATCGGGTCGACGGCCAGCAGCAGGCCGACGCCCTCCAGGGGCAGACCCAGCGTGGACAGCGTCAGGGTGAGCATCACGGTCGCGCCGGTCATGCCGGCGGTCGCGGCGGAGCCCAGCACCGAGACCAGCACGATCAGCAGGTAGTCGGTGATGCCCAGCGGCACCCCGTAGAAGTTCGCCACGAAGATCGCGGCCAGAGCCGGATAGATCGAGGCGCAGCCGTCCATCTTGGTGGTCGCGCCCAGCGGGACCGCGAAGGAGGCGTAGTGGCTGGGCACCCCCATGCGCTCGGTGACGGACTTGGTCATCGGCATCGTGCCCAGCGAGGAGCGGGAGACGAAGCCGAGCGAGGTCGCGGGCCACACGCCGCGGAAGAAGGAGCCGATGGAGAGGCCGTTGAGCTTCAGCAGCACCGGGTAGACCACCAGCAGCACGATCGCCATGCCGATGTAGACGTCGGCCACGAACACGCCGAGCGAGCCGATCGCGTCCCAGCCGTAGCTGGCCACGGCGTTGCCGAGCAGACCGACGGTGCCGATCGGGGCGAGCCGGATGACCCACCACAGCAGCTTCTGCACGATCTCCAGAGCGGAGCCGGTGAACCTCAGGAACGGCTCGGCCTTCTCGCCCACGGAGAGCACCGCGATGCCCACGGCGATCGAGATGACGAGGATCTGCAGGGCGTTGAAGCCGAGGGAGACGGAGCCGTCATCGCCTGCGGAGCCGCTGATGCCCAGGAAGTTCGAGGGCACCAGGCCGTTCAGGAAGTCCAGCCAGCCACCCTGGGTGTCCGAGGCCTGCGCGGCGTCGGCCGTGACCCCGGAGCGTGCCCCCGGAGAGGTCAGGGCGCCGAGGGCGATGCCGATCGAGACGGCGATCAGGGCGGTGATCGCGAACCAGAGCAGGGTCTTCCCGGCCAGGCGCGCAGCATTGGTGACGTTGCGGAGATTGGCGATCGAGGTGACGATCGCGAGGAAGATCAGCGGCGGGACCAGTGCCTTCAGCAGCGTCACGAAGATCGAGCCGATGGTCTGCAAGGTGGTGGTCAGCCAGTTCGCGCCGTCACCGCCGTCCTCGCCGGCGCCCGGGACCGGACCCATCTGGGCGGCGACGAGGCCGAGGATCACGCCGAGGATCAGGCCGATCAGGACCTGCCAGCCGAAGGGGATGCCGACGATGGCGCGCAGCGGGTGGCGCCGGGCCGGGGTGGCCGTGGGGGAGGGGGTGGAGATGCTCACGGGAGAGGACGCTACGCCGCTGGACGCCCTCTTTCAACATCAGAGCTTAGGGGTCACATTAATTTGCCTTGGGGGTTCGTCGAGTGTTCATCGACGGGCTTGGGGTCCGACGATCGACGGGGTCGAGCACGACCCGACGGCCGAGGAGGCGGCACGGGTGGCTCAGGAGGGCACCGAACAGGGCTCGGAGGCGGACCCCCGGGGTGCTGGCAGCTCCCAGGCCGACGCCGACGACCTGCGGTTCACGCTCCAGGGCGGCGTCAGGACTCTGCGCTGCACCGTGCGTCGCCCCCGCGAGGACGGGGACCACGGGAACTCCGAGGTGATCACCCGCTGTGCCGCGGGGCGCGGCGGGCGGGTGACGACCGGCGCTCCGCGCTCGCGAAGGATCCTCCACAGGGTCGATGCCTCCACAGCGGTGGGGAGGGTCGGCGCCCTCGACTAGCCTGTCGGGGTGGCCACTGCTCTGTACCGTCGTTACCGCCCGGAGTCCTTCGCCGAAGTGATCGGCCAGGACCACGTCACCACGCCCCTGCGGCGGGCGCTGCGCGCGGGACGGATCGGTCATGCCTACCTGTTCTCCGGCCCGCGCGGCTGCGGCAAGACGACCTCGGCGCGCATCCTCGCGCGCTGTCTGAACTGCGCCCAGGGGCCGACGGACGTCCCCTGCGGCGAGTGCGACTCCTGCCGTGACCTCGCCACCGGCGGCGCGGGCAGTCTCGACGTGGTGGAGATCGATGCCGCCAGCCACGGCGGTGTGGACGATGCCCGCGAGCTGCGGGAGCGGGCGTCCTTCGCGCCGGTGCGCGACCGCTTCAAGGTGTTCATCATCGACGAGGCCCATATGGTCACCTCCGCCGGGTTCAACGCCCTGCTGAAGCTGGTCGAGGAGCCGCCCGAGCACGTGAAGTTCGTCTTCGCGACCACCGAGCCGGACAAGGTCATCGGCACCATCCGCTCGCGCACCCACCACTACCCTTTTCGGCTGATCCCGCCGCAGGTGCTGGGTCCCTACCTCGAGGAGGTCTGCGCGGCCGAGGGCGTGCAGGTCGGTGAGGGCGTGATGCCGCTGGTGGTGCGCGCCGGCGGCGGCTCCGCCCGGGACTCGATGTCCGTGCTGGACCAGCTGATGGCCGGCGCCGGGGACGAGGGCCTGGACTTCCCGACCGCGATCGCCCTGCTGGGCTTCACCGACACCGCCCTGCTGGACACCGCGATCACTGCGGTCGCCGAGCGAGATGCGGCCGCGCTGTACGGGTCGGTCGAGCACGTGCTGGCCACCGGTCACGAGCCGCGGCGCTTCGTCGAGGACCTGCTCGAGCGGATGCGTGATCTGATCGTGCTCGCCGCAGTGCCGGACCGTGGCGCCGACCTGCTGCCGCAGGTCCCGGCCGACGAGCTCGAGAGCATGCGCGGCCAGGCGGCGCTGTTCGCCCCGGCGGATCTCTCCCAGTGCGGTGACCTGGTCCACGAGACCCTGTCGACGATGAGCGGCGCCACCTCGCCCCGGCTGCATCTCGAGCTGCTCGCGGCGCGCCTGGTGCTGCGCGATGAGCGGGCCGCGCTGGCCGCGGCCGGTGCCCCCGCGCCGGCCGTCGACCACCGGGGCGGTGCCCCCACCGGCGGTGGTCAGCCCGGTGCGGCGCCGCCCCAGGGTGTTCCCTCCGGGGCGTCGGAGGCCCGTGAGCAGGCGCGACGCATCGCGCAGGAGAAGGTCGAGGCCGCGCGGCAGGCCCGCGGCGGCCGCGGTGGCGCGGAGGCGCCCGCTCCCGCCGCCGCCCAGCCTCCTGCGCCCGAGCAGCAGAGCGCAGCGCCCGCAGCGCAGGAGACTGCGCCGGCGTCGAGCGACCCGGCGGCACCGGCGGAGCCCGCCGCGGCCCCGCCGGAGCAGGCGCCGTGGGGAGACGCCGCACAGCAGGCAGCTCCGCAGCGACAGGCCGCATCGGCAGCTGCCGCCCAGGGCTCGGCCGCACCGGCCCCATCGCAGCAAGCACCAGCGCAGCAGGCCCCGACGCAGAACGCCGCAGCGTCACAGCCCCCGGCTTCGGCGCAACCCGCGTCGAGCGGAGGGATCGATGCGGATCAGGTGCGGGGCCACTGGTCCGCGATCCTCGACGAGCTGCAGCAGATCCGGCGGCCCAGCTGGGCGCTGATCTCCCAGAACGGCCACGTCCACGGCGCGCACAACAACACGCTGGTGATCGGATTCCGCACCGAGGGCCTGGTGGGGGCCTTCCACCGCGGCACCGCCGCACAGAACCTGGCCGATGCGGTGCGTCGCATCATGCACCTCGAGGTCACCATCGAGGCCGTGGTCGGGGACGACCCCGGGCCCGGCCCCGGCAATGCCCCCGGGCCCGGGCCCGGCAATGCCTCTGGCCCCGGTGCTGCTGGCCAGGGCGGAGGCGCTGGCGGGCCCGGTGCCGCGGGGCCGGCAGCGCCCGGAGCCGGCAGCACGGCAGGTGGTGGCGGCCCTGCGAGCAATGGCCCGGCGCCGTCCGGCGGAGCACGCGGAGCTGGTCACCCCGTCGGCAGCAGCACGGCCGACGCCTCTGCCCCTGGCCAGGAGCAGAGCGGACAGGGCGCCGAGGACCCTGCGACGGATCCGCAGTCCGTGGGAGGCCCCGGCCGGCCGGAGCAGGCGGCGCCCGTCCGCTGGGGCGATGCCGTCCCCGCGATGACCCCGCGCGAGCCCGCGCCCGCCACCGGTCCCGAGCAGCCTCCGGCGGAGTCCGCAGGGCAGCGGGCATCCGAGCGGGCGATGCGGGCTGCGGAGCGAGCCTCCAGGACCGGCCGTCCCGGTCCCTCGGCCGAGCGGATCGAGGACTTCCCGCCGGAGCCCGACGATCCCTTCCCGCCGGACCCCGAGGACGACTATCAGCCCCGGACCCCGCCGCCGACCGGTGCTGCATCCGGCCCAGCGGCCGCACCGGCGAGCGGTGCACGCTGGTCCGACGCCCTGGCCGGGGCCGGGGCGGCCGCAGTCGGCCGGACCCCGCCCGGGGAGCCTGCCGAGGTGGAGGACGAGGGCCGTGACAGCCTGCCGCCCGAGGAGTCCCGCACCTACGGACAGAGCGCACTGCGCCGCGCGATCGCCGAAGGCCGCGTCGTCCGCTCCCGGCCCGCACCGACCCGCGGCGCGGGTGCTGACTCATCCGTCGCCGATGACGCCGAGGCCGGGAGCCCCGGTGCGCCGACGGGAGGTGTCCCTGACCATGACGGACAGGAGGTCGACGCCGGGCGTCCGGCACTGCAGACCGCGACGCCCACGGGGCCACGCTCCGCAGACGGAGCGGCATCGGCGGACGCCGCACCGGCGATGCCCCGGGCGGGATCCTCCGCGACCGCACGCGCCGCCGCGTCATGGGGGACCGCCGCGACCGTCCCTGCCTCCACAGCCCCTGCCTCCACAGCCCCTGCCTCGACCGTCCCCGCCTCGCAGTCACCGCCCGCGAGCCCTGCAGGAGGATCTCCCGTGGCGGCCGCGTCATGGTCAGCGGCTTCTCCGTCCACTGCTGGACCGTCGACTGCTGCGCCGACCACCGTGGCGCCGCCCGCCCCCCGCAGCGGTGCCGCGCTGGTGCGCGAGGCGGCACAGGCCTCCCGCGATGCCGGCCAGCGCGCCGGTGGGCCGCGCGGCGGAGCGCCCGTGGAACCGGCCGCGGAGCCCGACCCCACCGGAGGGGCGACGCGCGACGACGAGGACGCGGTGGTCGCCACCCGCAACGGCCGCGAGGTCGTCGAGAAGCTGCTCGGCGGCAAGGTCCTCGAGATCATCGACGAGAACCGCAGCTACTAGGCCGGCTGCTTCTTGATACCCCGCACGGCAGGGACAGGCCGACAGACCAGGAGCGCACGATGGACGTCTCTGCATGTTTCGATCCGTACAGAGACATCGGTTCCCCCGCCCGATATCTGGTGCGGGTATGGGTGCCGGTGGAGCGGCCGCACGAGCGGTGGCGGACCTCCGACTGGTGGCTGACCGAGGCCGACTCGGTCGCGGAGGTCATCGGATGGGCGCGCGAGCGTGCGGGCGCGGACCCGTCGGAGGTGTTCGCCGAGATCCCGGACGGCACGCTGCTGCTCCTGTGGGGTGCGGCGCCGGGGGACGCCTCGCAGACTGTGACCGTGACGCTGTGGGGCGACGAGGATCGCGACGTCCCACCGGCATGACCTGCCGAGGATCCGGCGCTCAGGCCTCGCGCGGCTCGAGCAGGCTGAACAGGTCGGTGCGCAGCGTCGCCGGATTGACCTCCGGCGAGGGTGGGGTCACGTAGAACTCCCAGAACGGGTAGGTCATCTGCTCCTCGGACTCACCGATGTCCTCGGTGAAGGCTCCCCACTTCTCGGCGAGCCCGCCGTACCCGCCGAGGTGCGAGGTCCAGGCCACCCGACCGGCCGGCAGCACGGAGGCCGTCACCTCGAACCCGCTCGGCAGGGTGAGGGGCTCGGTCAGCGGCGCGTCGATCGGGAAGCCCACCTCCAGGTCAGCGGTGGAGACCGGGGCGCGATGATGCAGCGCGAACGCCGGGCCGATCGGGCTGAGCCCGACCCCCTCCAGCGCCCTGGCCAGATGCGAGAAGGTCCCGTCCATCAGGGACGGTAGCTCGTGCATCGGGAAGTCCCGCTGGACGACGACAGCGGTGGGCACCTCGGGCGCCTGGGCCACCTGGCACTCGGCGGCCGGCTCCGCGGCGTCATAGGGAGGCGGCATCGACGACATCGGTCCACGTCCTGTTCAGAGTCGACAGCGGGCCGCGCCGGGCAGCAGCGACCCGCCCTGACGGTACCGCGCCCGCCCCGGCGCTGCCACTCCTCAGCCCGCAGGCGGGACGTGCAGGTCGCGGCCCACGCCGGCGAGGTCGAGGGCCAGTTCGCAGAACATCGAGTTCGACCAGGAGAACCACTCCCGGGTGAACGTCGTCGGCTCATCGACGTGGACGCCCTCGTGCATCATCCCGGTGCCGCCGTCGGTGCGGATCAGCTGGTGCAGGATGCGCAGCTTCTCCTCACGGTCCGTGGTGGTGAGCCCCTCGATGGACTTCGCGATCGGCCAGACATGGTCCTTCGGCGTGTGCGGGGAGCCGACGCCCTCCAGGAACAGGCCCGCGTAGTAGTACGGGTTGTGCCGTGACAGGACGGCGGCGCGGGTGGCGACCTGCACCGGGTCCTCGACGTCGGTGCAGCCGAGGTAGGGCAGCGACAGCAGGCTGGGCACGTTCGCGTCGTCCAGGAAGCGGTGCTCGCCGCGGCCGTCGATCTCGTACGCCCAGATCGGCTGCCCCTCGGGGCCGTCGATCAGCGCATGCTCTTCCAGCGCCGCACGGATCTCGGCGGCGCGCAGACGCGCCTCGGCCGCCTCGTCCGCAGCGGCGGCGACCTGCTCGAGCAGCTCCGCCAGCCGCTCCAGCGCGAGGGCCAGGAAGTGGTTGCCGGGGATGTTGTACCCCAGCTCGCAGGCGTCGTCCGAGGGACGGAAACCCGCCCACACCAGCCCGTTCGCGGCGGTCAGGGAGCCGCGACCCTCACGGGCGAGGGTGTCCTGGGAGGGTACACCCGTGCGGCGGAAGACGTACTGCGAGCGCTCCTCGTGATGCTGCTCGGTGGCGACGGTGGCGAGGATCGCCCGCGCCGCGGGCAGGAAGTGCTCATCCGCCCAGGAGGTGTCCCCGGTCGCGCGCCACAGCCGCCATGCCAGATCCGGCCCGTAGGAGAGCGAGTCGAGCTCGAACTTGCGCTCCCACGCCCAGGGGTTCTCGAACTCCGTCTCGTCCTGGTCCCAGTGCGCGGAGTCGGGGAGACGGTTGAAGGCGTTGGCGTAGGGGTCGATCTCGAGGTACTGCCAGTGGCGGCGCAGCAGCCCGCTGAGCAGCGAGACCAGCACCGCACGGTCCTCGTCGGTGCCCACCCCGCCCGCCACCAGTCGCAGCAGCGGCGTGAGCTGCGCGGCCGAGTCCCGCAGCCACATGGCAGGGATGTCCCCGGTGATCACGAAGGTGGTGCCGTCTTCCTCGACGCTCACCGTGGTCTCGGCGGTGTTGCGCAGGTAGCCGACCACGCGGCCGGCGATCTCGTCGGCGAGGGCGTGGTCGGTGCCGTCGAGCTCGGTGCCGACGAGGTCGGCGAGACCGGTCAGGATGCGGTCGTGGACCGCGTCGAGCAGGGGGGAGGGCAGGGTGGCCACGTCTCTCCTCAGCGAGGTCGGGCGGCCGGGCGTCCCGGGACGGGTCCGGCGTGGTCGGAGCACACTGTATCCGGGTCCGGGCCGCAACCGCCCATTCGGGATCCGCTCACAGTGGAGAGCCCGCAGACCTCGCCGGTCGGCCCGGACAACTACAGTTGAGGCCGTGTACGAAGGCATCGTTCAGGACCTCATCGACGAGCTCGGCAGGCTGCCGGGCATCGGCCCCAAGTCGGCGCAGCGGATCGCATTCCATCTGCTGGACGCCGACGACGCCGCCGTGCGCCGACTCGCGGAGGTGCTCGTCCAGGTCAAGGACACGGTGCGCTTCTGCGAGATCTGCGGGAACGTCTCGGCCGACGAACGCTGCCGCATCTGCACCGACCCCCGTCGCACCGACGAGGTGATCTGCGTGGTCGAGGAGTCCAAGGACATCGTCGCGATCGAGAAGATCCGCGAGTTCAAGGGCCGCTACCACGTGCTCGGCGGCGCCATCGACCCGATCGGCGGCGTCGGCCCCAACGACCTGCGCATCACCCAGCTGATGAGCCGCCTCGGCTCGGGCGAGACCCAGGAGGTGATCCTGGCGCTGGATCCGAACATCGAGGGTGAGGCCACCTCCGCCTACCTCTCGCGCCTGCTGGGCCCGCTCGAGCTCACCGTCACCCGCCTCGCCTCCGGCCTGCCCGTCGGCGGCGACCTCGACTACGCCGATGAGATGACCCTGGGCCGCGCGTTCCTGGGCCGACGCTCCGTCTGAGCGGGACCCCTCGATGACCTCGCCGCCCGCCCGCCCCCTGCCGCCGCTGCGAGAGCTGCCGCCGCCGCCGCAGCTGCCCTGGGAAGCCGCCTCGCTGGTGCCGCCGGGTGAGATCATCGCCGAGTCCAAGGCCGCGATCCGGCGGCGGCTGCTGCGGATGCTGTGGGCGCCCGGCCTGGTGCTGCTGGGCCTGTGGTACCTGCTGCTGGTGCTGTACGTCGCCGGCGCCTCCCCCGCGTTCTGGTTCTTCTCGCTGCTGGCCGTGCTCGGGGATCCGAGCTTCCTGGACGTCGCGATCGTGAGCCTGGGCTTCACCCCCGCCGGTCTGGGCACGGCCTTCCTGCTGGTCCCCGCCGCGCTGACGCTGCTGAGCCTGCTGCCGGCACTGCTGGCCCCCTCGCTCGTCGCCGGTCTCCAGCCTCGGCGCTTCCTCAGCGAACGCGGGTTCCAGCGGGAGGTGGCCACTCGGGTCACGGCGCTGCTGATGCTCCCGCCGATCCTGGTCGTGCTGCTCCTGCCGCTCACCGTGCTGCTGGACCTCACACAGCCCTGGTCCGGTCTGGGGGCCGGTCCGCTGTCCTCCTGGTGCCTGGGGCTCGCCGCACTCCAGCTCGCCTGGGTGCTGGTGCGCCGGCTCGTCCCGGCCGCGAGGCTGCTGGGGATCGCCGAGCCAGGAGCCCTGGCCACCACCGCGCGTCTCGAGCGTGACCTCGGCAAGCGCGCTGCGGCCGCCGCGCAGGTGCGGGCGCAGGACCGGCGCCACCTGCCGCCGACCCCTGCACTGGGTCGCGCCGCCACCCCGCGCGGTGCGCTGCGCGCGCTGGGGCTCATCGCGCGCTCGAGCCTGACCTGGGTGGTGCCGGCCGCGCTCGGCACCGGCTGGCTGATCTTCGGGATCACCGACCTGGTCACCGTGCTGTCCGGGCTGGCCAGCATGGATCTGACGCAGATGACCTCCCCGCTGCACTGGCAGCAGCTGGCGGTCGCGGCCCCGCTCACCGGGCTGGTGCTGCTGGGCCTGGCCCTGTCGCCGGCGCTCTCGGTCCTCCTGGCCGCGACCCAGCGTGACCAGGTCAGGGACCAGCGCACCTACGAGGAGTGGGCGCATCGCGCCCGGGTCAATCCCTGGGAGGCCCGCGTGGTGGGCCTGACCGGCTGGTTCGCGGCGGGCTGGATGCTGCTGGGCGCCGTCCTGGCGGCGCTGGTGCTGCAGCTGCTGCAGGTCGCGACCGCCCTGAGCTGGGTGTGGATCGTGATGATCGTGCTCGTGCTGGCGCCGCTGCAGGGACTGGCCGCCGCCGCCGCGATGCGCGCGGGACTGCGGGACGTGCTCTATGGGCCCGCCGGTGATTTCATGCGGCGCGAGAGCCCGTACGCCCTGGTCGCCCCCGACCTGGGCACCCGCGCCGAGCGTGCCGAGGACCCGGCGGTGCGGGCAGCGCTGCGCAAGCGCCTGCAGGCCGGAGGAGGCGACCACTCGCTCGAGATCTTCGACCTCGACATCGCCGGCGAACGGCTCTGGGTGGACGACAGCGACCCCGGAGCGAGCGACACCGCCGTGCGCGAAGCCGATCTCGCCCGTGGCGCCCTGCCCGACTTCGGCGGCGAGGGCTCGGCCTTCACCGGGGGCGGGCAGGCGCCCGCGGAGATCGAGGCCTCGCAGCACGGCATCCCGGAGTCGCTCGGCGGGCTGCAGGACCGCCGCCGCTGAGAGGCGGGACGGTCCCGGACTCGGCACCGGGTCCGCTGCCTGCGCCGTCGTCCGCGTGCCGACGGGCGCGGCGTCAGGCGATGCGGGTGCCCCTGGACAATCGCCGGACCGGCACCGCGAGCTGCCGGACCGCCACCGCCAGGGACGCTCCGCCGGCGAGCATCCACAGTCCCAGCCCCATCGGCCAGACGGGCCGGTTCGGCGGCTCACCGATCCCCTGGGGATATCCGATCTCGTCCGGATCGCAGTAGATGCTGTGGGCCGGGTGGGTGACGGTGGCAGCGGCGTTCACGCCCGACTTCAGCATGCGCAGCACGTCCAGGGACTCCTCCTCGCGGCCCCAGTCGTTCATGGGCAGAGGGGTGGCGGTCTCGGCCAGCAGCACGACCGGGTTGCCCCACAGCAACGGCAGGCTGAGATCGACCCGCGGCACAGAGGTGGTCACGGTCTCTGATTCGCACCGGCCCTCGCCCAAGGAGTGCGAGTCCGAGTACGAGGAGTAGTAGCTCGTCACCTCCCGCTCCTGCTGGAGGAAGACCGCCGAGCTGCCCCAGGCGACCGGCAGCACCACCGTCACCCCGAACACGATCACATAGGCCAGCACCACCGAGCCGAGCTGGCGCTGGGTCAGGGCGGACAGTCCCAGCCCGATCGCGGTCACGCACAGCGTGAGCACGATGATCACGAGCACGAGGCGGAGGAAGTACAGCGAACCGACCGCCCCCAGCAGGGCTATCGGCACCACCGACGGCAGCGCCAGCACCAGGAAGGCGAGCCCGGTCAGGAACCCTGCCAGCAGCTTGCCCAGCGCGATCTCGAGCGGGCTCAGCAGGCTCGCCTGGAGCGTGGCCAGCGTCCCCGCAGTGCGGTCGCCGTTGATCGACCCGGCCGAGAGCGCCGGCACCACCAGCAGCATCGCGAACAGCACCAGGACCATCTGCAGGCTGAACACCATGGCGGCCGCCGGCTGCAGGCTGTCCCATTGGGCGGAGTACAGCGTCGGTGCCAGCCCCAGCGCCCCGATGCCCAGCATCACCAGGGTCCAGACCGCGAGCGCCACATACCAGCGCGCGGTCCGCACCCGCTGGCGCAGCTCGAGCGAGGTCACCAGCCACAGGCCGCGGGGACGCAGTGCGAGGGTCCCGTTCAGGGCACGGCTGCGGCCGGTGGGGGAGCGGTGGTCGCGGGAGGGCGCGGCGGAGGAGCGGTCGTCGGGCTCGTCGGCCCCGCCCGGGTGACCGGCAGGGGTGGCGGGCCCGGGCTGCCCGCCCGGCGGCGTCGTGGGCGTGCTCATCACGCTGCTCCTTCCCGGTGGGCGGCGTCCGAGGCGAGATAGGCGGCCTCGAGCCGTCCGCTGGCCGGACCGAAGCCGATCACCTGCGCGTCGGCGGTGGTGAGGTCCGTGAGCAGGCGGGCGGCGGTCGCCTCGTCGGGCAGCTGCACGAGCACCTCGGCGTGACCCGAGGCGGTGCGCTCCGGACCGAGCAGCTCGCCGTGGCGCACCCCGAGACGGCTCAGCGCCTCGACCAGCCGCTGCTGGTGCAGGGACGCGATCCGCCAGGGTCGGGGGCGTGCGGCCAGCTCGCGCACGCTCGAGGCCTCCACCACCCGCCCGGCGTCCATGAACACGACGTGGTCGGCCATCTCCTCGAGCTCGCTGAGGATGTGGCTGGAGATCAGCACGGTGGTCCCGGCGGCCGCGAGCGATCGCACCACCTGCAGCAGGCGGCGCCTGGAGGCGGGGTCGAGTCCGGAGGCGGGCTCGTCGAGGATCAGCACCGAGGGGGCGTGGATCAGTGCGCGGGCCAGGCCCAGCCGCTGCTTCTGGCCGCGGGAGAGCACATGCGCGGGCTGCTGGGCGAGCGAGGCCAGATCCATCAGCTGCAGCAGCTCGTCGATCCGCCGGCGCCGCTGTGCGCCGGGCAGGAAGTAGGCGCGGGCCACCACCTCGAGCACCTCGGCGACTCGCAGCGAGTCCCAGGCCCCGAACTGGTCCGGCATCCAGCCGATGCTCGCCCGCACGCTCGGGGAGTCGACCGCCGGATCCACCCCGCCGATCAGCACCCGCCCCGAGTCCGGGGACAGCAGCGAGGCCAGCATCAGCATCAGCGTCGACTTGCCGCAGCCGTTGGGCCCCACCAGCGCCGTCACCGCCCCGCGCGGTGCGGTGAAGCTCAGGTCCAGCACCGCCTGCACACTGCCGAAAGCGCGCGAGACGTGCTCGGCGACGATGCCGGGCGCGGAGCCCGCGGGGACCGAGGCTGGGTTAGCGGAACCCGCGCGAGCTGGGCCTGGGGGAGCGGAGTTCCCCGGAGCTGCGGCCGGGGCGGGCCCTCCGGACGGGCCGGGCCGGGAAGCGAGCTGCGGTGCGGGGTCATCCTTCCCCGGGGCGCGGTAGGCGTAGTCGTTCCCGGCAGCTCCCTCCTGCGGGCCCCCGCTCTCCTGTGGGCCTCGTCCCTCCTGCGGGCCCCCGCTCGGGGAGGTGTGCTGTGTCATGTGCATAGAGTGACATGCCCACACCGGGTGCGGGAGGGACCTGCGCGCACGGTCTGTGCACGAGCTATGGGGAAGTGGTGGAGGTGCGTGGTCGCGTACTGGCGCGGCAGCGATGACTACGGCGATATTTCCGCAGAGGTCGCTGTGACGCCAGTACCTGACGGTGCCCGCCGCCCCGCGACCGCTGGTGCCCGTGCTCGTGCCCGCCGCCCGGCACCTGCCGGCCCCGGTCACGTGCAGCCCCCGGCACCTGCCGGCCCCGGGCCCGTGCAGCCCCCGGTCTCACCCGGCCATGGCGGCGTTGCCCTCCTCCTGCGCCTGCGGGATACCCTCCTCGGCGGTGAGCCGGCCGATGAAGACCTCCTGGAAGATCGGCATCACCGTCATCAGGCCGGCGTTCGCGCGAGCGCCGGTGTCGGCCTCCGCGGCGTTCTTCGCGGCCTCGACGAACACGCTGACGTCCACGCCCTTCTCGTCCCAGAAGGAGATGAACGCGTCCTGCGCCTCCACGTGGCCGGGGAAGGCGACGCCCTTCTCGGCCAGGGGCAGCTGCCCCTCCTTGGAGCCCAGCCAGGTCAGCAGTTCGGTGATGCCGGCCTGTTGGGTCTCGTCGGCCTGCGCGTTGCCCACCGCGACCACGCCGTGGACCAGGGACTTCGCTCCGGCCGGACCGGCCACCGGCGCCGCCAGCGCCCACTCGAAGGAATCTGCCACGCCCTCGGAGATCGGCAGCAGGTTGTACGGGCCGGACTGGAACAGGCCGAGCTTGCCCTGGGTGAACAGGTCGCGGGTGAAGTCGCCGTTCTCGTTGGTGTCGGCGGCGCTCGGGGCGACGTGCGCGACGTTGATGAGGTCGGCCATGTATCCGAAGGCTTCGATGCCCTCGGGGGAGGCGAAGACGTACTCGTCGTCCTCCTGCCACTGGGCGCCGTTGGAGGCCAGCAGCGGGCCGATGATCGCCTGGCGGTCGGCCTGCGAGTTGACACCGAACTGCTCGCGGGAGTCGACGTCGAAGCCGTCCTCGCCCGGATGCTTGCCGGCGCCGTCGACGGTCAGCACGGTCCCGGCCTCGCGCAGCGAGTCGGTCTCCGTGGTGGGGTCGAAGGCGAGGGCCGAGGGGTCCACGCCCGCCTCCTCGACCAGCGCCTTGTTGAAGAACAGGGCGATGGAGTCCCAGATCTGCGGGACCCCCCAGAGGCCGCCGTCGCGGGTGTAGAGATCCACCACGGACTGCTCCCACTGGCCGGCGCCGTCGGGGATCACCTGGTTGATGTCCAGCAGCGCGTCGGAGTCCTTGTACTGGACGAAGTTCGCGGAGTTCATCCAGTACACGTCCGCCGCATCACCGCTGGCCACGTCCAGCGGCAGCCGCGTCCAGTAGTCACCCCACGGCACCACGTCGATGTTCACGTCCCAGCCGCTGGCCTCGGTGAACGCAGCGAACGACTCCTCGTAGGCGGGCACCGCGTTCTGGTCCCAGAGCCGGAAGGTCAGTGTGCCCTTGCCCCCGCCGGAGCCGCCGGCGTCGCTGCCGCCCGCACCATCGTCACCGCCGTCGCTGGAGGGGGAGCAGGCCGCGGCGGTGCCGAGCAGGCCGGCGGCGGCGAAGGACGAGAGGAGAGTACGACGCTTGAGCATGGAGTGCTCCTTCCAGGGGGACGTGTGCTCCCATCATCAACCATCGGCCCCGGCGATGGGGGAACGGAAGGCCCCGGAGGGCACCGGTCAGCGCAGCGTGGTCTCGCCGACGGAGCGGGTGATCTGCTTCTGGAACATGATCATCAGCAGCACCAGCGGCAGCATCGCCAGCGTCGTCCCCGCCATCACCAGCGTCCAGTTGTTGTTGTACTGCGACTGCAGGGCGGAGGTCGCCACCGTGATCACCCGCCACTCGGGGCCCGAGGTGATCACCATCGGCCACATGAAATTGTTCCAGTGGGTGACCACGGTGATCAGCACCAGCGTCACGATGATCGGCCGGTTCAGCGGCACCACCAGGTGCCACAGCAGGCGCAGGGTGCCCGCGCCGTCGATCCGCATCGCGTCCATCAGCTCGCTGGGCACGCCGCGGAAGTTCTCCCGCAGCAGGAAGATCGCGTAGGGGGAGCCGAGCACGAAGGGCAGCACCAGCGCCCAGAAGGTGTTGCGCAGCCCCACCTCGCTCATCATCAGGTACAGCGGCACCACCACGACCACCTGCGGCACCATCAGCGTCGCCACGTACACCCAGAACAGCAGGTCACGACCGGGGAAGCGGAGCTGGGCGAAGGCATAGGCCGCCAGCACCGAGAAGACCATCTGACCGGCCAGGATCACCGCGACCATCTGCACGGTGACGACCACCGGGGTCACGAAGCCGTCCTGGCCGGCGGACGGCGTGAAGAGCCCCAGGAAGTTCTCCAGCACCGCCGGCGCCGGGATCGCCAGCGGCCCCTGCTGCGCGAACTGCTGCGTGGAGGTGAACGCCGTCATTACGGAGAACAGGAAGGGGCCCAGCGTCAGCGCCGCGGCCGCGCCGAGCACCAGATAGGTGGCGAGGTGGGCGAGCAGCCGCCGCAGCAGCAGCGAGCCGGTGAGGCGCCGGGGCCGACGGGATGGGCTGCGCCCGTCGGCCGGGGATCCCGGGGGATGCGCCGTCGGAGCTGAGGCGGCAGTGCGGGGGGCCGGATCGGTGCTCATCGTCTCTCCTCCTCTCAGCTCATGTCGTAGGTGATGCGGCGGGAGAACCAGCGCTGCTGGGCCACCGTGATCGCCACCAGCAGGAGGAACAGGATCACCGCGACCGCGCTCGCGCGACCCAGGCGGCTGGAGACGAAGGCCTCGTTGTAGATCAGCGAGGCGATCACCTCGGTGCGGTGCTGGGGCCCGCCGCCGGTGAGGGCGAAGACCATGTCGAACACCTGGAAGCTGGCCACCACCTGCGTGACCGCGAGGAAGAACGTGGTGGGCCGCAGCAGCGGGACGGTCATGAACCACAGCTGCTCGGCGGGACCGGCGCCGTCGATCCGCGCCGCCTCGTAGATCGAGCCGGGGATGCGGGACAGACCCGCCTGGAAGAACAGCGAGGTGTAGCCGACGTTCTGCCAGATCGCCACGAACGCCACCGCAGGCAGCGCGAGGGCGGGATCGGTGAGCCACTCGATCCGCGCGCCGAGGATCTGGTTCAGCGCGCCGACGGACGGCTGGAAGATCCACTTCCACACCACGCCCAGCGCGAGCGGCGCACACACCCAGGGGACCACCACGATCACCCGCACGACGGCCGAGCCCGGCAGGGCCCGCACCAGCTGCGTGGCCAGGATCAGCCCCAGCGCCAGCGAGACCGGCACCGAGATCAGGGTGAAGATCCCGGTCACCAGCAGCGAATTGGGCAGCGCGCCGTCGGTCAGGAGGCTCCGGTAGTTCTCCAGGCCGATGAAGCTGCGGGTGCCCAGCAGGTCCCAGCGGAACAGGGACACCAGGAAGGCGAGCAGCACCGGCAGGATCAGGAAGGCGCTCACGCCGATCAGGCTGGGGGTGATCAGCAGCCAGCCCAGCAGGGGTCTGCGCGAGTTCATCGGCCCTGGTCCCGGTGCGGTGTGGGCGGAGGAGTCACCAGCTCACGGTATAGCAGGCGGGCGCGGTGGGCGGAGCGGATCGCGTCCCCCTCGCACACGGGGGCTCGATTACGCTCGGCCCATGAGCTCAGCGACGGATCCCGCAGCCCGTGGCGCAGCGGCCACCGACCCCCACGCCAGCATCTACGACCACGGCTTCGTGCGCGTGGCGGCGGTGACCCTGCCGGTCGCGCTCGCCGATCCCGCCACCAACGCCGAGCGCCACCTGGAGATGCTGACCGAGCTCCACGACCAGCAGGTCGGCGTGGCGGTCTTCCCCGAGCTGTCGCTGACCGGATACTCGCTGGATGACCTGGTGATGCAGGAGCCGCTGCTGGACGCGGCCGAGCAGGCGCTGGCCCGCCTGGTCGCGGCCAGCCGCGAGCTGATGCCGCTGATCGTGGTCGGCGCCCCGCTGCGCGCCACCGACCGCAGCCGGGTGTTCAACTGCGCGGTCACCATCCACCGCGGCGAGATCCTCGGCATCCACCCCAAGCAGAACCTCGCCACCTACCGCGAGTTCTACGAGCGCCGCTGGTACGCCCCCGGCGACGACGCGGACGGGGTGGGGGTCAGCGTGCTCGGCGGTGAGCACGTGCTGACCCCGCACTCCCTGATCACGGTGCCGGACCTGCCAGGGCTGACGCTGTTCGTGGAGATCTGCGAGGACATGTGGGTGCCGATCCCCCCGTCGGCCGAGGCCGCGCTCGCCGGCGCGACCGTTATCGCCAACCTCTCGGGCTCGCCGATCACCGTCGGCCGCGCGGAGGATCGCAAGCTGATGGCCCGCTCCGCCTCGGCCCGTTGTCAGGCCGCATACCTCTATGCCGCCGCAGGGGAGGGGGAATCCACCACGGATCTCGCCTGGGACGGCCAGACCTTCGTGTACGAGTGCGGTGACCTGCTGGGCGAGTCCGAGCGCTTCCCGCAGGGGCCGCGCGCCACGATCGTGGACGTGGACCTCGACCGGATCGTCGCCGAGCGTCGCCGCCAGAACACGGCCGACGACAACCGCCGCACCCACGCGGCCTCGCTCGAGAAGTACAGCTCGTGGACCGCCACGCAGCTGTTCGAGCCCGAGCCCTACCTGGTGCTCGACGACGACGTGGTCGATGCCTCCGCGGAGGACGACGCCGAGCAGATGCCATCGCCGACCGAGGCGAGGCGCCCCGCGACCGGACCGCTGCGTCGACCGCTGCACCGCTTCCCCTTCGTGCCCGATGACCCCACCCGCCTCGCGCAGGACAGCTATGAGGCGTTCTCCATCCAGGTCGCGGGGCTGGTGCGGCGGCTCTCCGCGATCGGCGGGGACCGGCCCGGCGGGACCCGGCCCGTGCTCGGCGTCTCCGGCGGTCTGGATTCCACGCATGCGCTGCTGGTCTGCGCGCGGGCGATGGATCAGCTGGGCCGCGACCGTTCCGAGATCCTGGCGTTCACGATGCCGGGCTTCGCCACCACCGAGCACACCCGCTCCCACGCCGAGCTGCTCTCACGGGCGATCGGCGCGAGCTTCGAGACGATCGACATCCGCCCCGCCTCCACCCAGATGCTGAAGGACCTGGGCCACCCCGCCGGCAGCGGCGAGGAGGTCTACGACGTCACCTTCGAGAACGTCCAGGCCGGGATGCGCTACGACTACCTGTTCCGCCTGGCCAACCACCGCGGCGGGATCGTGGTGGGCACCGGCGACCTCTCCGAGCTGGCGCTGGGCTGGTGCACCTACGGGGTGGGCGACCAGATGGCCCACTACGGCGTCAACGCCGGCGTGCCGAAGACCCTGATCCAGCACCTGATCCGCTGGGTGATCGCCGAGCAGCTGTTCGATAGGGAGACCGCGGACCTGCTGCAGGCGGTGCTGGACACCGAGATCTCCCCGGAGCTGATCCCCACGAAGACGGGGGAGAAGGCGCAGTCCACCGAGGACTCGATCGGCCCCTACGCACTGCACGACTTCACCCTCTACCACCAGCTGCGCCGCGGCTACGGCCCCGCCAAGATCGCCTACCTCGCCCACCAGGCCTGGGGCGATGAATCCGCCGGCCAGTGGCCCGCCGGATACGTCGAGGCGGACAAGCGCGGCTACTCCCGCGCCGAGATCAAGCACTGGATGACCGTGTTCACCCGGCGCTTCTTCTCCAACCAGTTCAAGCGCTCCGCCATGCCCAACGCCCCGAAGGTGCTGGCCGGAGGGTCGCTCTCGCCCCGCGGCGACTGGCGGATGCCCTCGGACGTCACCTCGAAGGCCTGGCTCGCCGAGATCGAACGCGAGGTGCCGGGGGAGTAGCGCCGCGGCGTGGGCCCCGCCGGCCACCTGCCACCGGTCACGCCCGCCACCCCCTGCGGCGACGGAACCCTGCGGCGACGGAACCCTGCGGGGCAGACTTCTGCTGGCCGGAGGACCGATGCCAATCCCGACATCGGTCCTCCGGCCAGCAAAATCGTTCCCGGTGGCGGCGGCGGCGGCCGCGGGCGCCCCGTCTCGTCGGCTTACTTCACCGCACCCATCGACAGTCCGCGCACCAGCTGCTTCTGCGCGATCCACCCGGCCAGCACCACCGGCAGCGAGGCCAGCACCGAGGCGGCGGAGAGCCGGGCCAGGAACTGCCCTTCCGAGGTCATGGTCGACATCAGGAAGATCGGCACGGTCGCGGCGTCCGCGGCGGTGAGGTTCAGGGCGAAGAAGAACTCGTTCCACGCGAAGATCACGCAGATCAGCGCTGTCGCCGCGATGCCCGGAGCCACCATCGGCAGCAGCACCGTGCGCATGGTGCGCACCAGTGAGGCGCCGTCGATCGAGGCGGCCTCGAGGACCTCGCCGGGCACCTCGAGGAAGAACGAGCGCATCATCCACACCGCGATCGGCAGGTTCATCGCCGTGTACAGCACGATGAGGGTGAGGATGTTGTCGAGCATCCTGATCTGCCCAGCGATCACGTAGATCGGCATGATCACCGCGACGATCGGCAGCATCTTGGTGGAGATGAAGAAGAACAGGAAGTCCTGGGTCCGCTTCACCGGCCGAATGCTCACGGCATAGGCGGCAGGGACTGCGAGGACCAGCACCAGCAGGGTCGAGCAGACGGTGGCGGTCACCGAGTTCAGCAGATAGTTGCCCGCGCCGTCGGTGCTGATGATCGAGGCGTACTGGTCCAGGGTCGGAGTGAAGAAGAAGCTCGGCGGATTCGAGGCCGCCTGGCTCTCCTGCTTGAAGCTGGTCAGCACCATCCATGCCACAGGGGCGAAGAAGAGCAGACCTGCGGCCCAGGCCAGCACGGTCAGGGCGATCCCGCCGGACCTGCCGCGGGGCCGTCGCGACCGGATCGGCGTCGGTGCCGGACGGACGTCGAGGACCTGGGCGCTCATGACTGCTCCTTGGAGTTGATGCTCGTGAAGATCAGGCGCAGCGCGAACGTGGCCAGGATGATCGTGGCGATCACCGTGATCACGCCCATCGCGGAGGACTGCCCGATGTCGAAGCCGAGGAAGGCACGCTGGTAGATGTAGAACGGCAGGTTGGCGCTGGCCGTGCCGGGCCCGCCCGCCGTCATCAGGTAGATCTGGTCGAAGGTGTTCACGACGTAGATCGCCCCCAGCAGCACCGACAGCTCGAGGTAGAACCGCAGGTGGGGCAGGGTGATGTGCACGAAGGTCTGCAGCGGTCCGGCGCCGTCCATCGAGGCGGCCTCGAGCACGTCACCGGTCTGGGACTGCAGACCGGCCAGGAGCAGCAGCATCATGAACGGGGTCCACTGCCATACCAGCGCGATGATGATCGAGAGCATCGGCAGCTGGCTGGTCCAGTCCACGGGAGAGATCCCCACGGCGCCGATCAGCCAGTTCACCAGGCCGTAGGTGGGGTCGAACATCGAGATCGCCCAGAGCATCGCCCCGGCCACCGGCATGATCAGGAACGGCGTGATCAGCAGGGTGCGGATGAAGCCGCGACCGAAGAACTTCCGGTCCAGCAGCATGGCCAGCCCGAGCCCCATCACCAGCGAGACCATCACGCAGCCGAAAGTGATCAGGAGGGAGTTCAGCGCGGCGGTGCGGAACGTGGAGTCGACGAAGATGTCGAGGTAGTTGCGCAGGCCCACGAACTCCTCGCCCTCGGGGCGCAGCAGGTTGCGGGAGCGCAGCGAGTACCAGATCGTCAGCAGGAACGGGATCTGGGTGCAAATGACCACGAAGAGGAACGCGGGCATCAGAGGCAGCCGCCGCCGCCAGGCCTCGGCCTTGGAGCGCCCGCCGTCGGGCGTGCCGCCCGAGGCAGCGGCCTTCGCGGAGCGCGGCGCGGCGACTCCGGGCCCGGCGGGGGTGTCGGTGGCTGTGCTCATCGGTCCGTCTCCTTCGGCTGGTGGCTCGCTGCTCGTCGAGTGGCTGGCGCCATCGCTCAGTCCTCCCATCCGTAGGTGCGGGCGACCGATGCGGCGAAGCCCTGCGCCTGCTCCAGCGCCTCGTCGACGCTCTTCTGCCCGGCGATCGCCGCAGAGAACTGCTGGCCCACGCGGGTGCCGAGGTCCTGGAACTCGGGGATGCCCACGAACTGCAGGCCCGGGTACGGCACCTCCTCGGTCATGGACTGCTCCTGGGTGGCGGCCGCCATCGAGTTCAGGGTGGGCTCCGCGTAGGTCTTCGAGAGCTCCGCGTACTCGGGGATCTCATAGGTGGACAGCCGCGACCCGGGCGGGAGCGCCTCCCAGCCGATCTCCCCGCCCACCAGCTGGAAGTAGTCGGGGTGGGTCATCCAGGCGATGAACTCCCAGGCTGCATCCTTCTTCTCGCTGGTCTCCGGGATGGCCAGCGCCCAGGAGTACAGCCAGCTGGTGGACTCGGTGAGCTCGGTGGGCCCCAGGGCGTACCCGGTCCTGCCGACGACGGTCGAGGACCGGGGGTCCTCGATCCCGGAGACCATCGAGGTGGCGTCGAACCACATGGCGGCGTTGCCCTGGCTGACCAGGGTCAGGCAGTCGCCGAAACCGGAGGTCGCGGCACCGGGCTGACCGAAGGAGCGCACGGTGTCGACGTAGGTGCTCACCGCCTCCCGCACCTCGGGGGAGTCGAGGGAGGGGGCCCAGTCCATGTCGAACCAGCGGCCGCCGAAGGTGTTGATGGTGGTGGTGATCGGTGCGAGGTTCTCGCCCCAGCCGGCCAGCCCGCGCAGCGCGAGGCCGGTCATGCCGGCGTCGGGGTCGTGGAGGGCTTCGGCGAACTCGCGCAGCTCGCCCCAGCTGGGGCGCTCGGGCATCTCGAGTCCTGCCTGTTCGAAGAGGTCCTGGCGGTACACGAGGAACGCGCTCTCGCCGTAGAACGGCACCGAGTACATCGAGCCGTCGACGGTCAGGGCATCCTTGATGGTGGGGATGAAGTCATCGGGCTGGTAACCCTCGGTCTTCGCGATGTACGGCTCGAGGTCGGTGAGCCAGTCGTTGGCGGCCCACAGCGGGGTCTCATAGTTGGAGATCATCACGACGTCGAACTCGCCGCCCCCGGAGGCGACCGAGGCGGTGATCTTCGCGCGTGCCTCGTTCTCCGGCAGGGACACGAAGCGCACGTCGATATCGGGATGCTGCTGCGTGAAGTGGTCGATGAGGCTGATCGCGTCCTGCATCTGCGGGTTCGAGATGATCGCGACGACGATCGACTCGCGATCCCCGGAGCCGCCGCACCCGGCGAGGCCCGCAGCACCGAGACCGGTGAAGCCCGCTCCGAGGACCGTGCGCCGGCTCGGTCGCGCGGCGTTCAGCGGCTGCAGGGGCGATCCTGCGGCGCTGGCGGTCGACGCTCGTGTGCCTGCCGTGAGGCGGGGCGGCGGGGGCGAGGAGGCGGAGGTGCGTGGCGGGCGCTGGCGGTGCGATCCCATGGGCTGTTCTCCTGTGAACGGTGTGTGGCCGGACGGTCCGTAGCTGAGCTGTCGCGGCAGAGAGGGGTCGGAGGTCTGGGGGTCTGATCGGGGAGGGATCAGCGGTCCGGGGAGTCGGCGGGGTGAGGGGTGGGCCCGGTGGCCGGAGGCAGGCGCGCCCTTCGACTCGGCGGGCCCCGGTGCGAGTGTCGCCGACGGCCCGTCGGGGGTGTGGTCGGCAGCAGCGCCGACGCTCTCATCTGATGGGTCTAGCTTCTCAACTGAGAGTGACTCTAGCGATATATGCTCAGCTGAGCAACCTCTGGGTCGCAGATGTCGACTGCAGGAGCGGGTGGAAAGGGGGTCGTCATGGGATGCGACGGGACGCCCGGGCGCGAGAAGGCGCCGGGCGCGGCTGCGACGGGCGCCTCCGGCGCGGCGCCGGCGGACGCCTCGGGCGTGGCGCCGACCGATGCCGCTCCGGCGGGCTCGTCGGGCAGGGCCGCGCCGAGGGGCGCCTCGGACTCGGCCGCCCCGGCGGCCTCGTCGCCCGCTCCGCCGGCCGATGGTGAGGCCGACGAGGCGCTCAAGGTCGTCCTCGCCACCGAGCACCACCTCGACAGCGTCTCCAAGGTGGAGCTCGCACGTCGGCACGGGCTCTCCCGTTTCCAAGTCGCGCGGCTGCTCGACGAGGCGCGCGAAGAGGGCATCGTGCGCATCGAGATCGTGGATCCGACGGCCGCCGGCCGCGATATCGCGCCGCTCGCCCGGCAGCTCGGGGTCGCCTCGGTCACCGTCGCCTCGTCCCGCCCGGGGGAGTCGGTGCGTGCCGCGATCGCGCGGCAGGTCGCCGGCCTGCTGCGCGCCCACCTGCGGGAGGGCGGTCGCCTCGGGGTCGCGTGGTCCCGCACCCTCATGCATCTCCCGGACGCCCTCGGCCCGCTGCCGTCGGCGGACATCGTCCAGCTCGTCGGCCCGCTCAGCGCCAAGGGCTATTCCACCGCGCAGTCCTCCGGGCTGGTCCATGCCCTCGGCAGGCACGTCGGCGGGCAGGTCTGGGCGCTGCCCACACCGCTGATCGTGGACTCCCCGCAGGTCGCGGCGTCGCTGAGGTCGATGGAGGAGGTGCGCACGGCGCTCGACGCGGCCGACACCCTCGACGTGGCCACGGTGTCGATCGGAGCCTGGTCCGCAGGTGCCTCGACACTCTGGGCCCGGCTGCGGCCCGATGAGCAGCAGCGGGCCCGGGATGCGGGGGTCGTCGCCGAGATCAGCGGGATCCTCCTGGACCGCGACGGGGCAGTGTGGCACTCGGCGATGGAGGATCGGGTCATCGGGGTGCGCCCCGACCAGCTGCGACGGGCGCGCGTGATCGCCGCGGCCCCGGCGATCGGTCATCCCGAGGCAGTCATCGCGGCGGCACGCTCCGGCCTCGTGGACGACCTCGTGCTCGCCCCTGATCTTGCCGACCAGGTAGCGGCGCGGCTGGCCTGAGGTGCTGCCGCGGCGGGCAGGTGTGCTGTGCGGGCGGTGCGGCAGGGGTGCGTCGATCGGCAGTCGGGACCGCGCCCGTCCGTCGGCTGACGCGACCGCGCCCGTCCGTCGGCTGACGCGACCGCGTTCTATGGCGATGCCACAGGCGATGGCCGGGATGTGGGACAGATGAGCGTTTGCCCCTGCTCATTTGTGGTAAAGCTGTGTATCGTCGGCCTTGCCCGCACTTGCCGATGAAGGATGAGCCATGACGGATCTGAATGCTTCTGCACTGCCCGAGGTCGCCGGTCGCGGCGAGGTCGCAGTGCCCACCTACCCGCTCCAGGAGCGCACGATCGGCATCGTCCACTTCGGCGTCGGCGGCTTCCATCGCGCGCACCAGGCGATGTTCCTGGATCGCCTGATGAACGCCGGCCGCGACCGCGACTGGGCGATCTGCGGCGTGGGCCTGCTGCCGGGCGATGCCCGCATGCGTGACGCACTCACCTCCCAGGACGGCCTGTACACCCTGGTCACGAAGGCTCCCGACGGCACCCGCGACCCGCGGCTGATCGGCTCCATCGCCCGCTACCTCTTCGCCCCGGACGACCCCGAGGCGGTGCTCGCGCAGATGACGGACCCGGCGGTGCGGATCGTCTCGCTCACCGTCACCGAGGGCGGCTACAACTACAACCCTTCCACCGGAGAGTTCCAGTTCGAGACCGAGGCGGTCGCCGCGGACCTCGTCACCCGCTTCGATGCCGGAGGCGCGCCGGCGGCGGCCCGGGCCGGGGCGGACGGGGAGGATGCGGACACCGCGCACCGCGCCGGCCACCCCCGCACCATGTTCGGCTACGTCGTCGAGGCGCTGCGCCGACGCCGCGAGGTCGGCACCGCTCCGTTCACCGTGATGTCCTGCGACAACGTGCGCGGCAACGGCGACCTCGCCAAGCGGATGATCCTCGCCTACGCCCGCCGTCGCGACGAGAACGGCCTGCACGGTGACGCCTTGATCGCCGACTGGATCGACTCCGACGTCGCGTTCCCCAACTGCATGGTGGACCGGATCACCCCGGTCACCGCGCCCGCGGACATCGAGATGATCAGCAGCGACTACGGCATCGATGACGACTGGCCCGTGGTCGCCGAGGACTTCGTCCAGTGGGTCCTCGAGGACGAGTTCCCTGCCGGCCGCCCCGCCTACGAGGAGGTCGGGGTGCAGATGGTCCAGGACGTCGAGCCGTACGAGCTGATGAAGCTGCGCCTGCTGAACTGCTCGCACCAGGCCATCGCCTACTTCGGGCTGCTGCTCGGCCAGACCTACGCCGACGAGGCCGCGGTCGATGAGCATCTCGCACCCTTCACGAGGGTGCTCTATATGGATCGCGAGGGCACGCCCGCTGTGCCCGAGGTCCCCGGCATCGACCTGGCCGCCTACAAGGACGAGCTGATGGCGCGCTTCGCGAACCAGGAGATCAAGGACACCCTGGCCCGCCTGGCCGCCGAGTCCTCGGACCGCATCCCCACCTGGCTGGTCCCGGTGATCCAGGAGAACCTCGCCGCCGGTCGCGACGTCACGGCCTCGGCAGCGATCGTCGCCTCCTGGGCCCGCTACGCCGAGGGCTCGGGCGAGAACGGCGAGGAGTGGCCGGTCGTGGACCGCCTCCGCGACCGGGTCATGGCCGCCGCGGCTCGCCATGACGAGGACCTGCTCGCCTTCCTCCGCGACGAGGAGCTCTTCGGTGATCTCGCCTCGCAGGAGGCATTCACCGCCCCGTACCTCCACGCCCTCGAGACTCTCCGCGCAGACGGCGCCCGCACCCTCCTCCAGGAGCTCGCCGTGGGGGCCTGACCGGACGGGTCGCGGGGGCTGGTCGCGGGGCTGGCTGGTCGACGGGCCGACTGGCCGACTGGCCGGCTGGCCGTGCCGACGGGGAGCATGGATGGATCTTTTGCGCCGCTCGCGACTGGTCTGGGCCCAGACATCGGTCGTCGGCGGCGCAGAAGCTCGTCGAGTGGCGTCCTTGATCAGGTCGGTGGGCCAAGCGAGCGGCCGAGCCGTGCCTCAGAGCGGCCGGACCAGTTGCTCTCCGGTGGCGCAGAGGCCCCGAGGCGACGGAACGTTCGACGCAGAGCGGACAGCAGCCGCGCCGGAGACGTGATGTCCAGACCGGTGAGGGTGCGGATGTCCCAGCCCGCAGACGCGAGGGAGTCCTTACGGGCCTGGTCCTGCCTCCACTGCTTCTTGCTGCGCCGGTGATAGTCGCCGTCGTACTCCACGGCGATCTTCAGCTCCGGGTAGGCCATGTCCAGGTAGCGCATCTGCCCGGAATGCGGATCGTGCACCGGGAGATTGATGACGGGTTCGGGGAACCCGGCGCGTCCCAGCAGCAGCCGCGTACGTGTCTCTCCGGGGGAGTCCGTGTGCGGGCGCGCGTCTGCCAGAGCTCTTCGCAGAGGGACTGCTCCCCAGAGACCGGAGTACGACTCTGCCGCAGCGACGATCCCCTCGAGTGCTGCGCCGGTGACTCGGGGCCGGCGGGCGATCAGTGAATCGATCGCGATCACGAGATCGTCGTGCTCGAGTACTCCGGCGAGCTCGAGAAGCGCTACATACGGATGGGACACCTCCAGCCCGCCATAGGTGAAGGTCGGGCGTGCAGAGGTCCGGTGCACCACGACGTGAGGTCCGGCCGAGCGCTGAGTTCCCGGTTCTACCCGACAATGCATCAGGGGCGGGGTCTCCAGTGGGTTCGAAGCCCGTGGCGGCCCGTACGAACGGCCGTCGCGTCGGAGCGGGAGGCCGGATTCGACCCGCTCGGTCCAGTGCGGTGGCATGTGGCCGTCCTCGGGACCGGCGGATCGAGGCGTCACGGGCAGAGTGCTCGGGATGGTGAGCACCGAGTCGCTGAGGTACGCGGCGCTGCTCAGCTTTCCGATCTCGTTATCGATCCACCACGGGATCGCGATCCCCATGAGCGCGGCAACCGTCGCGTGGCTGATCACTGCACCGGGGACCACCACCTGTTGGAGGACATGACACATGGTGTTGACGGTGGCCGGGACGGCGGTCGGCGTCGAGAAGCCGCGGAATATCGTGGTGAGGTCGCGGCCCGCGAGACGTTTCGACGAGACCCCGCGGGCACGCCAATCGGCGCTGGAGAGCAGAACTCTCGGCGGTAGCGTTGTGGCTCGCATAGCGGTCGACGGTAGGCGCGGTGCGGGGCGGTCGGCTCCGGGTGGGCCGCGTTGGGGACAGCGGGCCTCTGTGGAGGAACGGTGCTGGGACCGGGGTGCTGGGACCGGGGTCCTGGGGTCGCAGGTGCCGGCTGGGAAGCTCGCATGCCGCTCTGATGAGGCCGGGGATCGGTGTCGGTGTCACAGATTTGCTGGCCGGGAGACCGATGTGCTTGCCGGCATGAGTCATGGCGGTACATTTCCTGCGCAGCGGCCCACCTGCGGCCCACCAGCGGCCCCCCTGCGGCCCTCCTGCGGCCCTCCTGCGGCCCTCCTGCGGCCCTCCTGCGGCCCTCCTGCGGCCCTCCTGCGGCCCACCGCGCAGCCCGCCCAGCGGCCCACCTGCGGCCCTCCTGCGGCCCACCTGCGGCCCACCGCGCAGCCCGCCCAGCGGCCCACCTGCGGCCCACCTGCGGCCCACCGCGTAGCCCGCCCAGCGGCCCACCCCGCACCGGCGCAGGGTACGCCGAGCGTCAACCCGGCCGGACCCCGCCACGCCCGGGTGGATGTTGTGCTGGTCACGCGGCGGAATCGCCGTGACCTGGGGGACTGTCTCGCATGCCGAGGTCACTGTGGCCAGGACCAGGCATTTTCGTAGACTGGACGGTGGCTGGTGCCCGGTTGCAGGGCGCTCGGAGCCGCGTCGGGCGAGTGGGATGACCGCTCCCGGTGCGGTGGATCCAGGGCAGCTCTGCGGTGCCGATCCAGCCCGACGTCCCGCCATCGGACGGCGCCCTCGAGGCGTCCACGGTGCGACGCACCGTACGTCCCCGCACCACCCCGTCTGTCCTCAACCGCGAAGGAAACCGCCTCATGAGCCTGGTCGTCCAGAAATTCGGAGGATCCTCCGTCGCTGACGCCGACTCCGTCAAGCGCGTCGCGAAGCGCATCTCCCTCTACTCGAAGGCCGGTCACCAGGTGGTCGTGGTGGTCTCCGCGATGGGGGACACCACCGATGATCTGATCGATCTCGCCGAGCAGGTGACCCCGAACCCGCCGCCGCGCGAGATGGACATGCTGATCACGGCCGGCGAGCGCATCTCGATGGCGGTGCTGTCGATGGCGCTGAACGAGGTCGGCATCACCGCACGCGCCTACACCGGTTCGCAGGCCGGCCTGATCACGGACAGCGACCACGGCAACGCGCAGATCCGCGACGTCACCCCGGGCCGCATCCAGGAGGCCGTGGAGGACGGCGCCGTCGCGATCGTCGCCGGCTTCCAGGGGGTCTCCCACGACTCCAAGGAGATCACCACGCTGGGCCGCGGCGGCTCGGACGTGACCGCGGTGGCGCTCGCCGCGGCGCTGGACGCGGACGTCTGCGAGATCTACTCCGACGTCGACGGCGTGTTCACCGCGGACCCGCGCATCGCCTCCGCGGCCCGCCGGGTGCCGCTGATCTCCAGCGAGGAGATGCTGGAGATGGCCGCGAACGGTTCGAAGATCCTGATGGCGCGCAGCGTCGAGTACGCGCGCCGGTACGGGGTGCCGCTGCACGTGCGCTCCTCGTACTCGGGCCGCGTGGGCACGATCGTCGCCGACGATCCCCAGCGCGAGATCCCCCTCGACCCCGACGTCACCCTTCCCACCGCGGACGTCGTCCGACGCGACGCCGCAGACCCGAGCAAGGAGCTCCCCATGCAGGACATCACCGCACCGGGCCTCGAGGCGCCGATCATCTCGGGCGTCGCCCACGATCGCAGCGAAGGCAAGATCACCGTGGTCGAGGTGCCGGACCTCCCCGGCCGCGCCGCACTGCTGTTCGACGTGGTCGCCGGCACCGGCGCGAACATCGACATGATCGTGCAGAACTCCTCCACCGTCGACGACACGGTCGCGATCTCGCTGACGCTGCCGGAGGCGGACGTCCCCGCCGCGCTGAAGGCCATCGAGGACGCGCACGAGCAGATCGGGTACACCGAGGTCCGCTACAACGACCAGATCGGCAAGGTCAGCATCGTCGGCGCCGGGATGCGCTCGCATCCGGGCGTCTCGGCGCTGCTGTTCCGCTCCCTCGGCGAGGCCGGCATCAACATCGACATGATCTCCACTTCGGAGATCCGCATCTCCGTGGTCACCGAGCAGAGCAAGCTCGATGACGCGGTGCGCGTGATCCACACGGCGTTCGGCCTCGACGCCGAGCAGACCGAGGCCGTGGTCTACGGAGGGACCGGACGATGAACACCAGCACCCCCAGCACCATCGACTTCTCGCAGACCCCCGGCTATGCGGCCGATGGCCCCGTCATCGGGGTGGTCGGCGCCACCGGTCAGGTGGGCCGTGTGATGCTGACCCTCCTCGCTGACCGATCGGTCAGGCACTCGGAGATCCGTGTCTTCGCCTCGGCCCGCAGCGCCGGGAAGGCCGTGCAGTACGCGGGGCTGTCGCTGACCATCGAGAACGCCGAGACGGCGGACATCACCTCCGAGGGGCAGCAGGTCGACATCGCGATCTTCTCCGCCGGCGGCTCCACCTCGAAGGCGCTGGCCCCGCGCTTCGCCGAGGCGGGCGCGACCGTGGTGGACAACTCCTCGGCCTATCGCCGCGACGGCGAGGTGCCGCTGGTGGTCTCCGAGGTGAATCCGGAGGCGCTGGCGAACCCGCCGCGCGGGATCATCGCGAATCCGAACTGCACCACCATGGCGGCGATGCCGGCGCTGAAGACCCTCCACGACGAGGCAGGGCTGGCGCGGCTGAAGGTCGCCACCTACCAGGCGGTCTCGGGCTCCGGCGTCGCCGGGGTGGCGGAACTGGCCGGTCAGGTTCGCAAGGGTGTCGACGATGTCGAGAAGCTCGCGATCGACGGTTCGGCCGTGGACCTCGGCGAGCCGGAGGTCTACGTCAAGCCGATCGCGTTCAACGTGGTGGCCGTGGCCGGCAATCTGCTGGACGACGGCAGCGACGAGACCGACGAGGAGCAGAAGCTCCGCAACGAGTCGCGCAAGATCCTGGGCCTGCCGGACCTGCCGGTGGCGGGCACCTGCGTGCGGGTGCCGGTGATGAGCGGCCACGCGCTGGTGGTCCATGCCGAGTTCGATCGGGCGCTCACCGCCGAGCGCGCCCGGGAGCTGCTCGAAGCGGCGCCGGGCGTGCAGGTCGTGGAGGTGCCGAACCCGCTCGAGGCCGCCGGCCGCGATGGAACATTCGTCGGCCGGATCCGCAAGGATCAGTCGGTCCCGGGGGACAAGGGGCTGGTGTTCTTCGTCGTGGCGGATAATCTGCGCAAGGGCGCCGCCCTGAACGCGATCCAGATCGCGGAACTGATCGCGCAGAACTGACCCGTGAAGGAGAACCTCCGATGACGCTCGCTGCTGCCAGTGGTCCTCCCGGCCCCGGGACCGGACCGTCGCCGTTGTCATCGTTGTTCTCCGACCGGGTGGGCGAGGAGCACGCGGACGGCGGAGCCACGGCCACGAGCGTGGATCCGCTGTCGCGCGTGCTGCGCACCCTGGACACGATCTCCGCCGCCGAGCTCGAGGGCGGACCGGACCTGCGCACCGTGGTCGAGGCCCCGCCCGTCGGTGCTGCCGATCCGGTGCCGGGTGAGCGCACTGCCGGGAAGCCGGCCGTCTCCGGCCGTCGGGAGGCGATCCTCGACGCCGCCGCCGCGCTGTTCGCCGAGCGCGGCTACCACGGTGCGAGCCTGCGCGACATCTCCCGCCGGGTGGGTATCTCCCATCCGGGGATGCTGCACCATTTCGCCTCGAAGGAGGCGCTGCTGGGGGCGGTGGTCGATCGGCTCGAGGCGCATGCCCAAGGGCTGCTGGACTCCGTCGAGGTGCTGCAGTCCTCCCCGCAGTCCCTGGTGGCGGCGCTGGCCGGGCCGTGGGACCCGCGCGAGCATTCGATGGCGCTGATGGCCACGCTCAGCGCCGAGGTGGTCAACCCGGATCATCCGGGTCGTTTCCGCATCGCCCGGCTGCGCCTGGTGCACGAGCATGTGCTGGAGCAGGTGCTGGCGGGCCTGAGGGCCAACGGCCGGCTGATCGAGGGCTCGGATCCGAAGTTCCTGGCGCGCACGCTGTTCTCGCTGCTGCTGGGCCTGACGGTGCGCGAGCGCACCGTGCGCGAGCTGCAGAAGGTGGCCGACGGCGACCCGATCGCCGATGTGCAGGCGTTCGTGCAGCAGCTGATCGCCGACTGAGCTCGCGTCCCTGCGGCCGTGGAGGGCCGGACGCCGCGGGCAGCGGCCCCCGGCAACGGGCCGGTCGGTAGACTCCCAGGTTGTGATCGCCTGCGGAAGTGACCGATGAGCCCCGGTACGGCACCCGACGGGTCGGGTGACGCCGCGCCGCCGTCGGTGCCCGACGAGGCTGCGGCCGAGGCCGCCCCCGGCGACCAGCCCGCCGCGCCGTCGGCGTCGGAACCCGGGCCCCGCGCCCGGGCACGGCGCCGGCGTCTGCAGGCGCTGGCCGGAGTGACCGTGCACGGCAGCGACGGAAGGACCGTGGGCCGGGTGCGGGATGTCTACCTCCGCGACGCCACCGGTGAGCTGGCCGCGATCGCCGTGACGCCGCGGCAGCTCAGCGCCCGCAGCGTGCTGATCCCGGCCATCGCGATCGCCGCCCTGCCGGAGGTGCACGGGGAGTCCTCGGCCCCGCCCCGCCCCGCCCTCGATGACGCGCCCGTGCCGGACGGCGACCATGTCCTGCACCTGCTGGTGGACGCCGCCACCGCGAAGGCGGGCACGCCCCCTCCGCTGACCCTGCATGCCACGCCCCAGGAGCTGCGGGCGGCCGCGGAGTCGCTGCACCTCGAGGAGGGGTCTGCCCGCGCATGAGACTGCTGCTGCTCACCCACTACTACGGCCCCGAGTTCGGGGCACCGCAGCGCCGCTGGTCGGCCCTGATCTCGCGCTTCATCGCCGCCGGGCACCCGGTCACGGTCGCCGCACCGGTGCCGCACTACCCGGCCGGCCGCCCCACCCCCACTCAGCGCCGCAGCCACCGGGTGGGCGCGGTCGAGAGGGGTCGGCACGGGGAGGTCATCCTGCGCACCGCCTACCTGCCGCACCGCGCGGACATCGCCTCCCGCACGGCGGACCACCTGGTCGCGGCCGCCGATGCCCTGCGACGGCTGCGGCGGCGCTTCGCCCGGCCCGGCACCCGGCCGGATGTCATCATCGCCACCGCCCCGGCGATCCCCACCCTCATGGTGGGCCGGGCGCTCTCGCTGCTGTGGCAGGTGCCGCTGGTGGTGGAGATGCGCGACGCCTGGCCGGATCTGGTCACCCATGTCGGCCCCGCCGGGGCGCTGGGCCCCGAGGCCGTGCACGCGGCACGGCGCAGCGTGCTGCGGCGGGCGCTGTCCTGGGCGGTGGCGCGGGTGAAGGGCACGGTGCATCAGCGGGTGACCGGCTGGCAGAGCGGAGCCCGCGCCGTGGTCACCACCACCGGGAGGTTCGCCGAGGTGCTGCGCGAGCGCGGCGTGGAGCCGGTGCGAGTGGTGCGCAACGGCACCGACCTCTCCCTGGTGGCGCGCCAGCGTGATCACCCCAGCGGGGACCATCCCGAGCTGCGCTGTCTGTACCTGGGCAACATGGGCCGCTCACAGGGGCTGGACACGGTGGTCCGGGCCGCCGCCGCACTGCACCGGGAGGGCGTGGACGTCCAGGTGAGGATGGTGGGCCACGGGGTGGAGGCCCCGGCGCTGGCGGCGCTGGCCTATGAGCTCGACGCCCCGGTGGAGGTGATCCCGCGGATCCCGCACCGCGAGGTGGGCTCGCAGTACGCCTGGGCGGACACCGTCCTCGTCTCGCTGCGCGACTGGGAGCCCTTCGCCTGGACCGTGCCCTCGAAGCTCTACGAGATCCTCGCGACCGGCCGGCATATCACCGCGCTGCTGGCGGGGGAGGCGGCGGATGTGGTGCGGGAGGCGCAGGCGGGGGACGTGCTCCCGCCCGAGGACGTCGGCGCGCTCACCGAGCTGTGGCGGGAGCTGGCGGCGGAGCGCTCCCGCACGACGGTGCGGGCCAGCGGCCGTGCCTGGGTCGCGGACCATGCCGATGATGAGGTGCTCGCCCGCCGCTATCTGGAGATCCTCCAGCGGGTCACACGAGACTGAACCGCTGCTCCTCGGCCGGGCCCGGGCGGCCGAGCAGCCGCGCCCGCGGCACCGCCGGCGGAGCCCTCACAGCTCGGTCTCCGCTCCCATCACCACGGTGCGATCGGTGGGCAGGTGCAGCACCAGGGTGCGCTGGGCCGAGGCCCGGTTCAGCTGCCGGAACAGTGCCCGCTGCCAGTGCGGCATCCCACCGGCCTGCGTGGTCGCGCCGCCGCCCGGTGCTTTCTCCAGGCGCAGCATCGAGAGCACGTAGATCGCCTCGTCGAGGTCGAGCTCGAGCTCGGGGATGAAGGCGGGGCCGTCTGCGGGGCGGTCGCCGCCGCGCCTGCCGTGCTGCTCCACGGCGGCGCGCAGCGCGGCGGGGACGTCCTGCGAGTCATGGAAGCCCACCTGGTAGATGATCTGCACCAGCCCGTCGGTGCCGTCGCCCAGCACGTTCACGTGCACCCGGTCGTCGCGGTGGACGTGCGGCACATGCCGGTGCTCGAGGGTCAGGATCACCACGTGCTGGTGGAGGACGTGGTGCATCTGCACCCCGGTGCGCAGCGCGAGCGGCACCGTGGTGGGATCGGTGTGCGGGTAGACGGCCAGTCCCGGCACCCGGGCCACGCTGCGGGCGCAGCGGGCGATGAAGTCCTCCAGCGGGCCCTCCCTCTCCCGGCGCCGCTCGGCCAGCAGGCGGGCGCCGCGCCGCCAGGTGAGCATGATCGTGGTCAGCGTCGCGGCGATCAGCAGCGGCAGCCAGCCGCCGTCGGGGATCTTGATCAGGGTTGCGGCCAGCAGCACCAGCTCGAGCCCGCCCACGATCACCGCGAGCAGCGCCACCTGCCACAGCGGCCGGTGCAGGATCTGGCGGGCGTAGAGCAGGAACAGCGCCAGCACCAGGATGATCGTCGTGGTGACGGCGACGCCGTAGGCGGCGGCGAGGGCGGAGGAGTGCTGGAACACCAGCACCAGGGTCGCCACCCCGAGGAACAGCAGCAGGTTCACGGTGCCCACGTAGATCTGCCCGCCGTGCACGGAGGAGGTCTGGGTGATCTGCAGCCGCGGCAGCAGGTTGAGCCGGATGGCCTGGCGGGCCACGGAGAACGCCCCGGCGATGACGGCCTGGGAGGCGATCACGGTGGCCATCGTCGCGAGCACCACCAGCGGGATCCGCAGCGGCTCGGGCACCAGCGAGAAGAAGGGGTTCGCGATCGTGGCCGGGTCGGAGAGGATGAGCGCCCCCTGCCCGAAGTAGTTCAGCAGCAGCGCCGGCAGCACCAGGCAGCCCCAGGCCAGGGCGATGGGATGATGGCCGAAATGACCCATGTCCGCGTACAGCGCCTCGGCGCCGGTGATGGTCAGCACCACCGCGCCCATCGCGATGAAGGCGATCAGCGGCCGGTCCACCATGAACGCGATCGCATAGGTCGGGGACAGGGCGCGCAGGATCGTGGGCTGGGCCAGCACGTGCGGCAGCCCCATCGCGGCGAGGGTCAGGAACCACCCCGCCATGACCACGCCGAAGGAGCCGCCGATGCGGCCGGTGCCCCAGCGCTGCACGGTGAACAGGGCGGTGAGCACGATCAGTGCGCCGGGCAGGATCACCGCGTTCGGGACGGCGCCGGTGACCTCGATGCCCTCGAAGGCGGAGAGCACCGAGATCGCGGGCGTGATCAGCGAGTCGCCGAGGAACAGGGCGGCGCCGAGGACCCCCAGCACCAGCGCGACCCCCGCCTCCCGCGGGCTCGCCGCCGGGCCCAGCCTGCGCAGCACCAGCGCGGTCAGCGACAGGATCCCGCCCTCGCCCTGGTTGTGCGCCGTCATGATCAGGCCGATGTAGGTGACGGTGATGATGGTGATCAGGCACCAGGTGACCATCGAGACCACCCCGAGCACATCGGAGTAGGTGGGCGCGACCGCGTTGTGGTGGGAGCTGAAGACCGTCTGCATCGCGTACAGCGGGCTGGTGCCGATGTCCCCGAACACCACGCCGAGCGCACCGAGCATCAGCAGCGGCACCGGCTCATGGGGCCGTGGCACGCCCCGATGGTCGAGGTGGCGGTGCCCGGGGGCGTGCTGACGGGAGTGCTGAGGGCGGTGCTGGCGTGAGCGTTGGGGGCGCGGCCGCGCGGCCGGCGCCGGTGGGTGCGCCGGGGAGGCGGCCGACGGGACCGTCGAGGAGGATCCGGCCGGCCGCAAAGCGGCTCGCGGGGCCGACGGGGGAGGGGCCGAGGGCGTGTGGCCGTCGGTCGGATGGGGCCGCTCCTCCTGCGTGGGGTGAGGCTCGTCGGCGCGGGGCGAGCGCGAGATGTCCTCGGGCACATCTCCGATCCTGCCACTGTTCGGGCCGGATGCACCCTCGGTCGAGGCATCGGTTCGATGTCGTGCGCGCGGGCTCCGGTCCGGGAGCTCGTCGGCGCCCCGTCTACGATGAGCCCATGACGTCCTCGCCCAGTTCTCCGCGCGGGGCGGGGCGCGGGAGCCGCCGGGCGGCACCGGTGGGCCACGCCGCGATGCGCTCGGCCAATCTGAGCCTGCTGCTGCGCCACCTGCACACCCGCGGCGGTCGCTCCCGCGCGACCCTCGCCCAGGAGACGGGACTGTCCAAGGCCTCGGTGACCTCGCTGGTCAGTGATCTCGCCGAGCTCGGGCTGGTGCAGGAAGGCCAGGTCGAACGGCGGGGCACCGTGGGCCGGCCCGGCACCGAGGTGCGCATCTCGCCGCAGCACGTCGCCGGGATCGGGCTCGAGCTCAACGTCGACTATCTCGCCGTCTGCCTGCGGGACCTCGCGGGGGAGGTCCGCTTCACCTCGTCGGTCCCCATGCCCTACGAGCTGGACGCGACGGTGGCGGACGGTCGCTCCTACCCGCCCGGCCTGGTCCTGGACCACGTCGCGCAGCAGCTGGCCGAGAGCCTCGAGGTCGCCTCCCGCAAGGGGCTCTGGGTCGCCGGGGTCACCATCGCCCCGCCCGGCCCCATCGACTACGAGGGGGTCAGCGTGCGCGTCGCCGCGAACCTGGGCTGGACGGATGTGCCGATCGGGGAGGAGCTCGCCGCCCGCCTCGGCCCCGAGCACCCGGCGCTCTCGCTGGAGAACGATGCGAAGCTCTCGGCGCTCGCGGAGGCGCCGCGGCTGGCCCGGCGCGGCATCACGGATCTGGTCTACCTCACCGGTGACATGGGCGTCGGCGCGGGCATCATCGCCGAGGGGCGGCTGATCCGCGGCTGGTCCGGTTTCTCCGGCGAGGTGGGGCACATCGGCCTGGATCCGGCAGGGGTGGCCTGCCGCTGCGGGCGCCGGGGCTGCTGGGAGACCATGGTCGGCTTCGACACGGTGCTCGCGGTCCTCGACGAGGGTGACCCCGCCCGCTCCGGGCGCCTGCCGATGCTGGAACGGCTCGAGCATCTGCGGGTGCTGCTGGAGGCCGGTGATCCGCGCCTGCACGAGCGCTTCACGCGCCTGGTCGACGATCTGGTGCGCGGCATCGGCGTGCTGGTGGACGTGCTGAACCCGCAGGCGATCGTGCTCGGCGGCTACTTCGGGTACTTCGCGGATCTGCTGGTGGGCCGGGTGCAGTCCGCCCTGGATGCGCGCCTGCTCGCCACCGATGGACGGGTCGAGGTCAGCGGGTCCGTGCTCGGCCTGGAGGCCGCGGCCAGCGGCGGGGCCGCGGCGGCGCTGGAGCGGGTGCTCGAGGACCCCCTCCTCGCCCCGCCCCTGAGCACCGACGCCTCGGTCTGATCCGCCCACCGATTCCTCGCCCTGATCCCCGTAGTGCCTCATGTCAAGATGCCCGCGAAATCCCTTGACAGCGGGCACCGCGGCCCCTAGTTTGTTCTGAACGTGAACGTTTTAGGTGTCGGGGCTCCCGCGCGATCAGCGCACCCCTGCCGCCCTCGACGAAGGAGCGAGCATGATCAAGTTCGGCACCGGTGGCTGGAGGGCCATCATCGGGGACGAGTTCACCCGGGAGAACGTGCGCCTGCTCGCCCAGGCGCTCGCCGATCGGATGCACGCCGAGGACGTCGTCGAGCGGGGACTGGTGATCAGCTACGACCGCCGCTTCCTCTCCGACGTCTCCGCCTGGTGGGCGATCGAGGTGCTCGCCGGCAACGGCATCCCGGTGCGGGTGATCACCCGCCCGGTGCCCACCCCGATGTGCATGTGGACGGTGCAGCAGACCGGCGCCGCCTACGGCATCGCCGTCACCGCCTCCCACAACCCGGCCCTGTACAACGGCCTGAAGATCTTCACCGAGGGCGGGCGCGACGCCGATCTCGGGGTGACCGACGAGCTCACCGAGCACGTGGCGACCCTGAGCGCGGACGACGTGCGCTCCCTGGCCCCGCACGAGGTGCACGACAGCGAGCTGGTCACCGAGCAGAACTCGATCAACTGGTACCTCGATGCGATCATCGACCAGCTGGACCTCGAGGCGATCCGCCACGCGCACCTGCACGTGGTGCTGGACCCGATGTTCGGTGTGGCCCAGACCAGCCTGCAGACCATCCTGGTCAGCGCCCGCTGCCAGGTCGAGGTGATCAACGCCCGCCACGACCCGCTGTTCGGCGGCCGCATGCCCTCCCCGGCCGAGGGCAGCATGACGCCGCTGCGCCAGGCCGTCCTCGAGCAGGGCGCGGACCTCGGCATCGCCACCGACGGCGACGCGGACCGCCTGGGCATCATCGACGACCAGGGGAACTACCTCAGCCCCAACCAGGTGCTGGTGCTGCTGTACGAGTACCTGCTCACCGGGAAGGGGTGGACCGGTCCGGTGGTCCGCAACCTCTCCACCACCCACCTGCTGGACCGGGTCGCGGCCGCGCACGGCGAGGTCTGCCACGAGGTGCCCGTCGGCTTCAAGTGGATCAGCGCGAAGATGACCGAGACCGATGCGGTCATCGGCGGCGAGTCCTCCGGCGGCCTGACGGTGCGCGGCCACATCCCCGGCAAGGACGGCATCCAGGCCGCCGGCCTGCTGGTGGAGATGGTCGCCCGCTCCGGCAAGAAGCTCTCCCAGCTCTACGCCGAGCTGGTGGAGCGGCACGGCTCGCTGGTGATGGAGGAGGCCGCCTACGGCTACACCCCCGAGCGCCGCGAGGAGCTGCAGAAGCGGATCTTCGTCGAGCACGAGCTGCCGGGCTTCGACCGCGAGATCGACCGGATCTCCTGGGAGGACGGCTGCAAGATCTACTTCGCCGACGACTCCTGGCTGACCATCCGCTTCTCCGGCACCGAGCCCGTGATCCGGGTGTTCTCCGAGGCGGAGACCGCCGAGGAGGCCCAGCAGCTCTCCCGCACCATCGCCGACCACTACGACCTGGGAGCATGATGACCCCCACCATCACCACCGCCGTCGTCCTCGCCCGTGGCCTCGGGACCCGCATGCGGGCCGAGGGCCAGTCCAGCCTGAGCGCCGAGCAGGCCGCCGCCGCGGCCTCGGGCCACAAGGCGCTGATGCCGATCGGCGAGCACCGTCTGATCGACTACTCGCTCAGCGCCCTGGCCGACGCCGGGATCCGCAGGGCGGTGCTCGTCGTCGCCCCCGAGCACGAGGACTTCACCCGCCACCTCGCCGAGCTCGCCCCGACCCGACTGGAGGTGGTCCTCGCCGTCCAGGAGGAGCCGCTCGGCACAGCCGACGCCGTCTCCTCCGCCCGCGAGGCCGTGGGGGAGGAGCCGTTCATCATGGTCAACGGCGACAACCTCTACCCCGGCGAGGGAATCGGCCGCCTGCTGCAGGCCGAGGGCAACGCCCTGCTCGGCTTCGAGCGCTCCTCCCTGGTCACCGGCAGCAACATCGCCGCCGACCGCATCGCCGCCTTCGCCCTCATCGAGCAGACCGGCGGCCGGCTCGAGCAGATCGTGGAGAAGCCCGACGCCGAGACCATCGCGGCCGCGGGTCCGGACGCCCTGGTGAGCATGAACTGCTTCGCCTTCACCTCGGAGATCTTCGAGGCCTGCGCGAGGATCGAACCCTCGCCCCGCGGGGAGCTGGAGATCGTCGACGCCGTCCGGGAGCTGGGGACGGTCCAGGTGCTGCCCTTCGCCGGCGGGGTCATGGACCTCTCGCGCCGCGACGACATCGATGAGGTGCAGCGCCGCCTGGCCGGCGTCGAGGTCTCCCTGTGACGCCCACCCCCGTCACCTGGGCGATGCCCGGACGGATCGAGGTGCTCGGCAAGCACACCGATTACGGCGGCGGGCGGGTGCTGGTCTGCGCGGTGGACCGCGGGATCACCGTCCGCGCGGAGGAGACCACGGGCCTTCCCGGCACCCTCGAAGCGGTCAGCGACGCCTACCCGGGCGCCCTCCACCTCGAGGCCGAGGCGCTGCCGACGCTCCCGGCAGGACACTGGGGTCGCTACGTCCACACCGTCCTGGCCCGGCTGACCGACAACTTCGGCCCGCTGCGCCCGGCCCGGCTCACGGTCTCCTCCGACCTGCCGCCGGCCTCGGGCATGTCCAGCTCCTCGGCGATGATCACCGGCGCCGCGATGGCGCTCGCGGATCTGAACGGCCTGCCCGAGACCGCGGCCTGGACTTCCCAGCTGCCGGATCGGATGGCACTGGCCGGGTATGCCGCCTCGATCGAGAACGGCAAGAGCTTCGGCACCCTGGCGGGCCGGCCCGGCGTGGGCACCAGCGGCGGCTCCCTGGACCACACCGGGATGCTCGCGAGCGAGGAGGGGCTGATCTCCTACGCGGAGTTCGATCCGATGCGGGTCATCGACCGGGTCGCGCTGCCGAGCGGATGGTCCTTCGTGGTCGCCGTCAGCGGCGTGCTCGCGGAGAAGACCGGCGGCGCCCAGGAGCTCTACAACCGGGGACCGGCGCTGCTGGCCGACCTCACCGCACGGTGGAACCGCGAGACGGGCCGCAGCGACGCCACCCTGCAGGCGGCGCTGCGCTGCCTGGTCGGATCCGACCTGGACTCCCCGCTGCTGCCGGGAGTCGAGCTGACCGCTCCGCTGCCCGCGGGCGGCGAGGCCTCGCCGCTGGCGCGCGATGAGCGGCTCGCGCCGCTGCGCCGCCTCGCCGCCGAGGGTGTGGAGCGGGACCGGCTGGACCAGTTCCTGCTCGAATCCGCGGTGCTGGTGCCGCGCGCCCAGGCGGCGCTGCGGGACGGGGACCTCGAGGCCTTCGCCGCCGCGGCGACCACCTCGCAGCGCCTGGCCGAGACGCACCTGCGCAATCAGGTCCCGCAGACCATCGAGCTGGCGCGCAGCGCCGAGCAGCTCGGTGCCCGCACTGCCTCCGCCTTCGGCGCGGGCTTCGGCGGGAGCGTCTGGGCACTGGTCCCGACGGCCGACGCGGACGGTTTCGCCGCCGCCTGGCGGGAGCGCTACTTGCGCACCGAGGGTGCACCGGAGACGGCCAGCACCCTGGTGACCCGGCCGGGAGCGCCGGGCCGGAGGGTGGACCCGGCCACGGTCTGAGCGCCCGGACGGGTGCGCCGGCCCGAGCCGGCGCACCCGGGCGCGGTCAGATCTCCAGCTTCTCGTCCGGATTCGGGCCGGCACCCGGATCCGGGTGCTCGGCCTGGTGCTGATCCGCCTCGTGCACGGCACGGAAGGCCGGCAGCACCACCTCGTCCCGTAGCGCCTGGCGCTGCTCCGTCGGGGCGAATCCCGCATCGAGCCCGGTGAGCACGACCTGTTCGAGGTCCGTCAGGCTCCAGTCGAAGGTCTGCGCCACCAGCAGCATCTCGCGGGAGGTGCGGGTGCGGCTCATCAGGCGGTTGTCGCTGCTGAGCGCGATCGCGAAGCCCAGGCGGTGCAAGGGGCCGACGGGATGGGAGGGGTAGTCCGCAGCGGCGCCGGTCTGCAGATTCGAGCTGGGGCACACCTCCAGGCAGATCTGCGCCTCGTGTACCCGCGCGGCGGTGTGCCCGAGCTGCGGGGAGGCCGGGCCCGTCTCCTCCTCGAGGTCCTCCAGCAGCCGTACGCCGTGCCCGATCCGCTCGGCGCCGCAGTCCAGGGCGTCGGCGATCGAGGAGGGGCCCTCGGCCTCGCCGGCGTGGATCGTCACCCGCACGCCATGCTCGCGGGCGCGCTCGAACTGGGCACGGAACCAGGAGGCCGGGAACCCGGCCTCCGGACCGGCCAGGTCCAGGCCCAGCACACCGGTGCCGTGGCGGGCGATCGCGATGTCGACCAGGTCCTCGGTGGGCTCGCGATGACGCAGATAGCACAGCAGCTGGCCCACCACGATCCGTCGCCCGGATTCCGCGGCCGCGGCGACCCCCTCGTCGAGCCCGTCCTGGACCGCCTGCACGGCCTCGTCCAGGCTGAGCCCGCCGGCGGTGTGCTGGTGCGGGCCCCAGCGGGTCTCGGCGTAGACCACTCCGTCGGCGGCCATGTCCTCGACGAACTCGCGCGCGATGCGTCGCAGCTGCGGGGCCGTCTGCATGAGGGCGACAGTGTGCTCGAAGGTGGAGAGGTACTCGGGCAGCGAGCCGGAATCGGCGGCGGCGTGGAACCAGTCCGCGACCTTCCGGGCGTCCTCGGCATCGCCGGCCGGCTGAGCCTCGTCGGAGCCGTCGGCCGCACGGGTCGCGCCGGCCGGGTCCTCCAGTCCAGGCACTTCGAGCCCCAGTTCACGGCTCAGCTCGAGCACGGTGCCGGGGCGCAGCCCCCCGTCGAGGTGATCGTGGAGCGCGACCTTCGGCAGCGCCGCGACGAGGGCAGGAGTGAGTTCCATCTGCCCAGGATACGCGGCAGAGCGTTCTGGTCTGTAGAGCACCCTGAGATGGAGATGCCAAGTCGCCGGTTCCCTCGGGACTTTGCGGCGCTATCGACGTGGTGAGTTCCTCTGTGAAACCTGACCGGCTCGCCGGCCAACTAGCTCCAGTGCTGAAGATCGGGAAGTGCTGTGCGGCTGAGAGGGCCACTAATGATGGTGGCGAGGATATGAAGCTCGCGTACACCCGAGGCGTAGAGTGCGCATGCCCGGTGGTTACCGTCGAGGATTAGCAGGCCGTCCGGGACCTCGCAGCACAGCACTGACAATACCGAGGACCCGAGATCGAGGGCAGATAAGCGGTTCACCTGCTGCTGGCGAAGGCTGTCGAGTCGGTCGAACGAACTAAACGCCTGGGAAATCGTCAGTGGGCGATCATCAGCCTGATCGTAACTGCTCTCATGTTGGCCGTCGGATGACAGATACCAGACGGTGTACAGGGCGCCGAGCTGCTCGCGGTCGAGGATAGCTGCGTGCGAGATGCGGGTGCCCTGTTCACGAAGCACCGACCACTGGATCTTCACTCGTACACAGGGCGAGTACAAGTCGAACACTTCATCGATGGAAAGGGCTGACGATGCATTCACTTTCGGGGCCGCCCATGCAATTCCTTCGACATGCTGAGAGTTCCGATCGTCGTGAGGATAAACCCAATAGCCCAGAGAGTGGTGGGCCAGACACGAGAGACCCATGACGAAATGTCTGGCCCGCCTTGCAGACTGGTCCACGTGGTCGGGCCCGCCAGCACCAGCGCGACGAGCGCCGTCCCATAGAAGATGGTGAGAATCGGGAACGTCCAGTTGCTTGTGCCTTCTTTGTCACGACCATTTTCGCGTAGGTGGGTCTCCCACAGCGAGGTCTCCAGGCTCAGATGCCTTGCGAGCTCCGGTTCTAGTCGGGTCCACATGTACTCCCCGAGGCGCTGTATGGCCTTGTGGTGGTCTAGCCATTGGTACCCGAAGGCAGCGGACAGGATCGGGATGAGGAGTAGCAAACGCGCATCACCGATGTGGCTGACAGTCACGCCCGCCAATGCCACGCTCGCACTAACACTCGAAGCCTGCACTGCCTGTTGCGTCGTGGACCGTCGCGCGATCTCGGCCGATACCCGGCTCATCGCCTGGTTCAGAGTGTCCACGTATTCGGGGGAAGCTCCGCCCGTCAGACCATGCGTGGCGCGGCCTGGAAGAGCAATTCTCTGCCTGCGGCGCCGGAAGGTGAGCATGCGTGAATCTAGCATGATTGCCCGGTATGCGACGTGGGTTCGGGGTGGAGTCGGCGGAACTCAGCCCGCGCTCGTCCCACGGTGCTTCGCGGAGAGGTCGACGTAGACGCGAGCGTTCTTCCGCAGCGCCTCGCGACCATCCTCGTCCAGCTGCTTGCGGACCTTCGCCGGCACCCCGGCCACCAGCGAGCCGGGCGGGATCTGCATCCCCTCGGTGACCACGGCGCCCGCGGCGACCAGGCTGCCGGCCCCGACCACGGCGCCGTTGAGCACCACGGCCCCCATGCCGATCAGCGAGTCGTCCTCGACGGTGCAGCCGTGCAGCACGGCCCGGTGGCCCACCGAGACCCCGGCCCCCACCACCGCCGGGAACCCCTCGTCGGTGTGGACGACGCAGCCGTCCTGGATGTTGCTGCCGGCGCCGATGCTGATCGAGTCCATATCCCCGCGCAGCACGGCGGTATAGAACACGCTCGAGCTCTCGGAGAGCGTCACCTTCCCGATCAGGGTGGCGTTCGGCGCCACCCAGGCGGTCTCGGGAACCTGGGGCGCAGCGCCCTCGAAATCGATGATGGTCACGGCGGGTGCTCCTTCGTCCGACGGATGTGCCTACAGCTGAGACGGTACGTGCTCGGCGCTCACAGCGCCCGCCAGAGGCTCGCCACGGCCTGCCCGCCGCCGATGCACATCGTCGCCAGGCCCAGCTCGCGACCGGTCACCCGCAGGTTCTCGATGGTGCGGGCGGAGATGATCGCGCCGGTCGCCCCGATCGGGTGGCCCCAGGCGATCGCCCCGCCCAGCGGGTTCACCCGCGCCGGGTCCAGGCCCAGGTCGCGCACGATCGGCACGGCCTGCGCGGCGAAGGCCTCGTTCAGCTCGATCCAGCCCAGGTCGCTGCTCCTGAGCCGGTTGCGGTCCAGGATCTTCTCGATCGCGGGCTTGGGGGCGTAGCCCATCACCGCCGGATCGATGCCCACCTTGGTGAAGTCCACCAGCTCCGCGAGCGGGGTCAGGCCGCGCCGCTGCGCGACCGAGGCGCGGGTGAGGACCATCGCGGCGCCGGCGTCGTTGATGCCCGAGGCGTTGCCGGCGGTGACGGTGCCGCCCTCCCGCTGGAACACGGTGCGCATCGCGGCGAGCTGCTCCGGGGTCACCGCGCGGGGGTGCTCATCGGTGTCCACGACGGTCTCGCCCCGTCGGCCGCGGATCGTCACCGGGGTGATCTCCGCGGCGACGGCTCCGGCGGCCAACGCCTCCTGGGCGCGGCGCTGGGATTCCAGCGCGTAGGCATCCTGCTCCTGCCGGGTGACGCCGTACCGGGAGGCGACGTTCTCCGCCGTCACCCCCATCGGCACCTCGTCGAAGGGGTCGGTGATCAGCGCGGAGGTGCCGTCCATCAGCACCCGGTCCCCGAGCGAGTAGCCCTGCTTCGCGGAGTAGTCCAGGAACGGCTGGGCGGACATGTTCTCCGTGCCGCCGGCGACCACGAGGTCGGACTCGCCGCTGCGCAGCTCCGCGGCGCCGAGCGCGATCGCCTGCATCCCGGAGCCGCACAGCCGGTTCACGGTCATCGCGGTCGAGGTGACGGCGGCGCCGGCCTCGATCGCGACGCGACGGGAGATGTAGGCGTCGCGCCCGGTCGCGCCGACGCAGCCGATCACCCACTCCTCGACCTCCTCGGCCGCGACCCCCGCGCGCTCGAGGGCCGCCCTGGCGGCGGTCGCCCCGAGGACGTGCGCGGGCACGGCGGCGAGGGACTTCCCGTAGGAGCCGACGGGGGTGCGGGCATAGCCGAGGACGACGATCGGGTCATCGCTGGGGCGCATGGGGAGCCTTTCGGAGCGGAAGCAGGCGTGCGGGAGTGCGGACCGGCCCGCCGACGAGGCCGACCGGGTCGTGTTGCCGACCGGGCCGGCCGGGCTGCGGAGTCCGGGCCGCGGAGTGGCGGGTCAGCCGGTGAGGGAGACGGTGAAGTCGGGCTCGGTGAGCTCCCGGACCTGCTCATGGGTGACCTCGGGCGCGAGCTGGGTGAGCACCAGTCCCTGGTCGGTGACGTCGAAGACGGCCAGCTCGGTGATGATCCGGTTCACCACGCCCTTGCCGGTCAGCGGCAGGGAGCACTCGTGGACGATCTTCGCCGAGCCGTCCTTGGCGGCGTGCTGCATCATCACCACCACTCGCTTCGCGCCGGCGACCAGGTCCATCGCCCCGCCCATGCCCTTGACGAGCTTGCCGGGGATCTGCCAGTTGGCGATGTCGCCGCTGCCGGTGACCTGCATGGCGCCCAGGATCGCGGAGCTCATCTTCCCGCCGCGGATCATGCCGAAGCTGGTGGCGGAGTCGAAGATGGTCGCCCCGGGCAGCAGGGTGATGGTCTGCTTGCCGGCGTTGATGAGGTCCGGGTCCTCCTCGCCCTCGTAGGGCCAGGGACCCATCCCCATCACCCCGTTCTCGGACTGCAGGGTGATGTTCACGCCCTCGGGGAGGTTGTTGGCGACCAGGGTCGGCATGCCGATGCCGAGGTTCACGTAGTCGCCGTCGCGCAGTTCGGCCGCGGCGATCGCGGCCATCTCGTCACGGGTCCAGGCCATCTCAGGCCACCTCCTGCGTCTGGGAATGCGGCGAATCGGGTCGGGGGTGCACGGTGCGCTGCTCGATGTCCTTCTCGGCGGTGGCCTGCATCAGATGGTGCACGTACACGCCGGGGGTGTGGATGTCGTCGGGCTCGATCCGGCCGGGAGCCACGATGTGCTCGGCCTCGGCGAAGGTGACCGCACCGCACATCGCCGCCATCGGGTTGAAGTTGCGGGCGGTGAGCCGGTAGCGGAGGTTGCCGAAGTGGTCCGCGGTGTGGGCGTGGACCAGGGCGAGGTCGGCGGTGATCGCCCGCTCGAGGACATAGGTGCGGCCGTCGAACTCGGCGGTGGGCTTGCCCTCGGCGATCGGGGTGCCGTACCCGGTGGGCGTATAGAAGGCGGGGATGCCGGAGCCGCCGGCGCGCATCCGTTCGGCGAGGGTGCCCTGGGGGACGAACTCGACGTCCAGCTCCTCGTCGATGTACTGCTTCATGAACAGCTTGTTCTCCCCGACATAGCTGGAGAGCACCTTGGTGATCTGGCCGTTCTCCAGCAGCAGGCCCAGGCCCTTGCCGTCCACCCCGAGATTGTTCGAGGCGACGGTGAGGTCCTTGACCCCGCTGTCGCGCACGATGGTGATCAGATCGGTGGGGATCCCGCACAGACCGAACCCTCCCACCGCGATGGTCATGCCGTCGCGCAGCACCGCGGTGAGCTGGGCGGCGGCGTCGTCCGTGACCTTGGACATCGCTGTCCCTCCTAACGAGTGCGTCAACCCCATGCGGCGCCGCGACCGGCTGGACGCATCGAGGGCGTGTCACCCCGACCATATGCGGTCCGCGGTGACCGGTGCCACAGAGGGGTGGACAGGATTCCCGTGCGGGATTTGTAGATTCCTACAGCCACGGAGCGCCTTCGGCGTCCCCATGGAGCACTGCACGGTGGGGCCGTCGTGGACGGCCGGACAGCCGTGGAGGCGCTCGCGCAACCGTCTGGTCAGTCTCCGTGATCCGAGGTGCCCGCGGTCGGCGGACCTGCAAGGGTGGGCACCATGGACGACACTCATGAGACCCCGAGCTCCCAGGTTCCCACGACGGGCGCCAGGGTGCTGCTGGTGGCGGACCCCGGCCTGCCCACGACGAGAGCCCACGCCATCGAGGGCCAGCTGCAGCAGCTGCTCGACGAGGCCTACAGTCCACCGATCAGCCTCGAGGTGAGCACGGCGATGCTGCGCCTGCAGGCGGATGAGACGCTGGACCTCTCCCAGGCGGTGGAGCTGTCGGAATCCTTCGGCGACCCGGATGCGGTGCTGCTGCTGACCGAGATCCCGCGCGTGCAGGACGGCCACCCGCTGATCGCCGAGATCTTCCCCGAGCAGAACATCGCGGTGATCTCCTGCCCCACCCTGGGGGTCGTCACCACCGGGCGCCGGATCATCGATGTGATGATGAGCTGCACGGTGCGGATGAAGCCGCTGCACGACGCCCGCGACACCTCGCGCTATGAGCGCTGGTGGACCACGTGGCGGGAGGGGGACGGCGGCGAGGCGCATCCGCTCCTGCTGGCCTCACGGTTCCTCGGCGGGGCCCGGACGGTGACCGGCATGGTGATGGGCAATGAGCCGCTGCGCACCGCGCCGCGGCTCTCCAGCGCCCTGGCCGCCGCCGCCGCGACCGGGGCGTTCGGCATCTTCTACAGCTCGATCTGGTCGATGTCGATGTACCTGTCCACCCAGCGCCTGGTGGGCATCGGGGTGCTCGCGATGCTCGCGATCACGGCCTGGCTGATCATCGGCAACAAGCTGTGGGATGCCCCGAAGAATGCGGGCCTCGCCCGGGTGGTGCTGCTCTACAACCTCTCCACCGCGCTCACGCTGCTGATGATCGTCGGCCTGCTGTATGTCGTTCTGGTGGTGCTGATCTTCGCCGGAGGGCTCATCGTGATCGCCCCGGAGTATCTGTCCGAGATCATCGGGCGTGACGCCGAGGTGGTGCGGTATCTGGACATCGCGTGGCTGAGCGCGGCGATGGGGATCGTCGCAGGGGCGCTGGGGTCGAGCTTCGACAAGGAGACCGATCTGCGCAGCCTCACCCACGGTCAGCGCGAGCGGCAGCGGATGTACGCCGAGGAGAAGGACTGAGGGAGGAGCGGGCATGAGCAGCGAGCACCGTCCCGCCCGCACCCTGTGGGTGGGCTGCGGCCGGCTCGGCCGGCGAGCCGGTGCGGCGCTGGTGGGAGCCGGGGGAGAGGTGCACGCGCTGCGCCGCGGCGTGAGCGGCCTGCCGGCGGGGTTCCGCGCCCTGCCGGCGGATCTGGCGCACCCCGTGGAGAGGATGCTCCCCGAGGTCGACGCGATGGTCATCACCCTGCCGCCACCGGACGCCGCGGGCGGCTACGAGACCCCGCTGCGCCACCTGGCCGCTGCCCTGCCGCAGCTGCCGGCGCGCACCGTCTTCGTCTCCTCGACCCGGGTGTTCGAGGGGTACGCGGACCGTGCGGACCCCGCCCCCGTGCTCACCGAGGCCGATGCCCCGCAGCCGCTCGGCGACCGGGCCCGCAGCCTCCTGGCCGGTGAGCGGACGGCGCGGGAGCTCTTCGACGCGATCGTGGTGCGGCCGGCCGGGATCTACGGCCCGGGACGGGACCGGATGCTGCGCACGGTGCGCGAGGGACGACCCGTCGCACACCGGCGGCGCACCAACCGGATCCACGAGGAGGACCTCGCCCGCCTCCTGGTCGCCCTGCTCGAGCACCCGGAGCCGCCACGACTGCTGCACGCCGTCGATGATGCCCCTGCCCGTCTCGGCGAGGTGGTCACCCATATCGCCGAGCGGCTGGCACTGCCGGTGCCGCCCGCCGCCGAGCCCGATCCCGGCCACGGCACCGTGCTGAGCGGGGCGCTGAGGACGCAGCTGCTCGGCTCCCTGCGCCATCCGGACTTCCGCTCCGGATACGACGCGATGCTGGCGGACCTGGGGTGCTGACCGCGCGGGCTCAGGCGCCGTGCCGGGACGTCGGCTCAGCGGCGGGGACGGAACGCCAGGCGGATCATGGTCAGCGCCCGAGGAGCCGGGCGAAGAAGCCGGGGCGCTTGGGTGCGTCGGCGTGGCCCGGGCAGCGCTCGGTCTGCGGGACGTTCTGCATCACCTGATCGACGTGCTGGCCGCAGCCGGCCCAGGTGGTCTTGCCGCAGGTGCGGCAGGTGGCGGCTCTGCACATGCTGTTCTCCTTGGAGGTTCGGGGGTGGGTCAGGGGGTCGGAGCGGGCGTCTGCTCGAAGAGCGCCGCGAGGGAAGGATCCGGTGCGACGCGGTTCCAGGGCATCTTCGAGAGCAGTGAGGCCATGGCGCAGGAGTCGCTGAGCGCCGAGTAGGTCAGGCCCGCCCCGATGGCTCCGGCGAACAGTCCCAGCCGGGGGTGGAGGAGCTGCCCGGCCAGTGTGCCCACCAGCACCAGGGACCCGGCCGTCATCCGCACCTGGCGGTCCATGGCCCAGCGGGTCCCGCGCCGCACCACGGCGCCGCCCGACTGCTCGAAGGCGGCGATCCCGCCCGCGAGCACGGCGGCGGAGTCGACTCCGGCCCGCTGCAGGGCCGTGCAGGCCGTGCCGGCCCGGGAGCCGGACTGGCAGACCAGCACGACGTGCTCGCCCATGCGCTCGGCCAGGTCGGCGGTGTGCTCGGTGAGCAGTTCCAGCGGCACGTTGTAGGAGCCGCGGATGTGGGTGGTCGCGAACTCGCCCGGGGTGCGGACGTCGATGATCATCAGCTCCGGGTCCTCGGCGAGGCGCTGGGTGAGCTCGGTCGGCGCGATCGAGCGCGCGTCGTTCTGCACGGTGGCGGTCATCGGGCATCCTCCGCGGTGGTCGCGAGATCGTGCTGCTCGGCGGTCCAGCGGGACCATCCGGCATAGCTGCCCTCGAGCTCGACCACGTCGTACCCGGCGCGGCGCAGCGCGGCGGCGGCCACGGAGTTGCGCAGCCCGGACTGGCAGAAGGTGATCAGCCGTCCGGCGTCCGGTGCGGGCAGCTCGTCCTGGTGGAACAGCACCTTGCCGGCCGAGAGCTGCTCGGCCCCGGAGATGGTGCCCTCCGCATGCTCGCTGCGGTTGCGGACGTCCAGCAGCAGCGCGGTGGAGTCCTCCGCGCGCAGGGCCGGGAGATCGGCCGGGGCGACCACCGGCGGGACCGTGCTGGGCAGGCCCTCGAGGGAGGGGAGGTAGCCGATCAGGGAATCCACCCCGACGCGCACGAAGTGGTCGCCGTATTCGGCGGCCGTCTCGGCATCCTCGGCGAGGACGACCAGCTGCGCCGCATCGCTCTCGGGGTCGAAGGCCCAGGCGATGTGGGTGGCGGCCTTGCCGGGCGAGGGGATGCTCAGGGCCCCCGGCACGGTCCCGGCGTGGACCTCGTCCACGGGGCGCGTATCGACCAGGGCGAGGCTGCCGTCCTCGAGGCCGCGGCTCATTTCCTCGGCCTCCACGGCGCGGGGGGTGGGGCGCTCGCCCAGCAGGGCCGGGCCCTCCTTGTTCTGGCGCTTCATGCGAGCGAAGTAGGCGTGGGCGTCGGGCTGACCATCCAGCAGCTCGTCGATGAAGCCCTGCTCGTCGTCGTTCGCGAGGTAGGGCCCCCACCAGGCGAACTTGCGCTCGTAGCCGACGGTGGTGGAGGGCACGGCGCCGAGCGCCTTGCCGCAGGCGGAGCCGGCGCCGTGGCCGGGGAAGACCTGCACATGGTCCGGCAGGGTCAGGAAGCCGCTCTGGAGCGAGGCGAACAGCTGCTTCGCACCCTCGAAGCGGGTGTTCTCCATCCCCGCGGCCTCGTCCAGCAGGTCGGGCCGTCCCAGATCTCCGGAGAAGACGAAGTCGCCGGTGAGGTAGTAGCCGGGCTCCTCGGTGAAGGCGCCGTCGGTCACCAGGTAGGAGAGGTGCTCGGGGGTGTGGCCCGGGGTGTGGCGGGCGGTGATCGTGATGTTGCCCAGCTGGATCGTGTCACCGTCGTGCAGGAGCTCGGCGTCGAAACCGTAGCTCCAGTCCTCCCCGCCCTCGCCGGAGACGTACGTGGTCGCGCCGGTCGCGGCGGCCAGCTCCCGGGTCCCGGAGAGGAAATCGGCGTGGATGTGGGTCTCGGTGACGGTGGAGATGGTCATCCCGTGGTGAGCGGCGAGGTCCTGGTAGACCTGGATGTCGCGGCGCGGGTCGACCACCAGCGCCACGTTCTCGGCCTGACAGCCGATGAAGTAGCTGGCCTGGGAGAGGTCTTCGTCGTAGATGCGTTCGAGAAGCATGGATCCTCCTGATCGGTGGGTCGTGCGGTCGAGAGGCCGCATATACCCCCGAGGGTATCAAGTACCCCGGGGGGTATGCAAGGTCGGGGCCGGGTGCTCGGGCTCGCGCGGTGGTGGTGTCATTCTCGCGCCCGGGCGAGGGTTCTGGCGAGGGAGGAGGCGCGCAGTCCTCCGCGGTGGGTCTCGACGAGCCGTCCATCCCGGAAGACCATCACCGTGGGCAGGGTGCGGATCTGCGCGGCCGCGGCGAGGCCGGGCTCGGCCTCGGTGTCGACGCTCGCGAACAGCACGTCGGGATGGGCGGCCGACGCGGCGGCGAAGACCGGCGCGAACCGTCGACAGGGGGCGCACCATGAGGCCCAGAAATCAACGACCGCCAGGTGGTGGCCCTCGATCGCGGCCGCGAATTCGGCTTCGGTCAGGGCGAGGACCCCAGCGGGATCGGCGAGGGCCGGGCCGGTCATGAGGCCACCGCCGAGGGGCGCAGCGGGCAGGAGGGGAGCGCGAAGCGGCACACGGCGCCGGCGACCAGGAGGAGGGCCGCCACGAGGGCGACGACGGCGCCGGCGATCCCCGGCAGCTCCTGGACCAGCACGACGGTGCCCATCGCCAGCACGAAGACGCCGAAGCCGGTGCGCAGCGAGGCTTCCGGGAGGTGCCCGGCCAGCCGCGCGCCCCCCAGTGAGCCGAGGATCGCGGCGAGGGTGACCCCGCCGATCAGGCCCCAGTCCAGCGAGACGGAGGTGAGGTACCCGGCGAGGCCCGCGAAGGACTTCAGGGCGATCACCACGAGCGAGGTGCCGACGGCGACCGGCATCGGCAGCCCGCCCAGCAGGGCCAGGGCGGGCACCACGAGGAACCCGCCGCCCGCGCCGACCAGCCCGGTGGCGACCCCGACGGCGAGGCCCTCGAGCACGATCTTCAGCGTCGGCAGCGTGCGGGGGGCGGCGACCTCGAGGGGCGCCGTCCGGCGGCCGCGGAGCATGGCGATCGAGGTCGCGACCATCATCAGGGCGAAGGCGATCATCAGCACGGTGCCCGGGAGGTATCCCCCGAGGATCCCGCCCCCGAAGGCGCCGACCATCCCGGCCGTCCCGAAGTGCAGTCCCGTGCGCCACTGCACCCGGCCCGCGCGGGCATGGCTGAGGGCGCTGACGGCGGAGGTGGTGCCGACGACGAACAGCGAGGCGGCGATCGCCTCCTTCGGCGGGAGTCCCGCCACGTAGGTCAGGATCGGCACCGTGAGGATCGAGCCGCCCCCGCCCAGCAGTCCGAGGGAGACGCCGATGAGCACCGCCAGCAGCAGGGTCAGGGCGAGGGTGGGTGTCACGGGGGCCTCCGAGGGGCAGGGGTCGTAGGGCGGGCGAGCCGGCGGAGCGCTCTGGGAGCACCCCGCGGCGACGAGACTGCCACATACCCATGGGGGTATGCAAGACACCCCCTGGGGTATAGGATGAGGGTGTCGCCGACGGCGCCAGCCGATGTCATCAGGAGGACACCATGGAACTCGACCCCGCGGGCATGACCCCCGTCATCCACCGTCTCAAGCGCGCCCAGGGCCAGCTTGCCGCCGTCACCCGGATGCTCGAGGAGGGCAAGGAGTGCAAGGACGTCGTCACCCAGCTCTCCGCGGTGTCCAAGGCGCTGGACCGGGCCGGGTTCGCGATCATCGCCAGCGGCATGGAGCAGTGCATGAACAGCGACAACCAGGAGCTGGACCGCAAGGAGCTGGAGAAGCTGTTCCTCAGCCTGGCCTGATGTCCTTGCTGGCCATGCCCAGATCGAGCGCCACGATGCCCGGTACCCCGACCCGAAGGAGCATGACATGACCTATGCCCACCAGCTCACCCTGGCCCAGCCCTACCACCGCGCGGTGGAGAGCGTGCGCGCGGCGCTGTTCGCGCAGGGCTTCGGCATCATCACCGAGATCGACATGCGTGCCACCTTCGAGGCCAAGATCGATGCCGCCGCGGCGCAGGAGATCGGCGACTATGTGATCCTCGGCGCCTGCAACCCCGGCCTCGCCCGCCAGGCCCTCGCCGCCGAACCGCAGCTCGGCGCGCTCCTGCCGTGCAACGTCATCGTCCGCCGCGGCGAGGAGGGCCGCAGCATCGTCGAGGCGATGGACCCGATGGTCATGGTCCAGCTCAGCGACAGCGAGCAGGTCCGCGCCGTGGCCGAGGACGCCGATGCCCGGCTGCGCGCGGCGCTGGGGGCGCTGGCAGGGGAGTGAGCCGAGCGGGCCGCGTCGGCGCGGTTCAGCGCCAGCTGTGCTGCGGGTCGTAGCCCAGCACGGCGCGAGCCTTCTCGATCGAGAGCAGGGTGCCGTGGCCGGAGATGTTCCCGTGCACCGGCACGTCCGGGAACACCTCGGTGACGAGCTCGGTGTTGTCCCGTGACATGACGGTATCGGCGGCGGCGATGATGAAGCGGTCGAAACCGGGCACCGGGTGCTCCAGTGCCAGGCGCACCGCCTGGGCACCGTCGCGGCCGTCGAGGTAGCCCCAGAGTTTCCCCTTGCGCAGCTGCGCGTCCGCATCGAAGGAGGGGAAGGCGGCGTAGTCCTCCTCGTCCATGACGTTCGAGAACCGCAGCGCGATGATCTTCAGCTCCGGATGCCAACGGGTGAGTTCGATCGCCAGCTGCTCCTCGAGGTGCTTGGACAGGGAGTAGGTGGACTCGGGTCGGGCGGCGTACTCCTCGTCCGCCGGGAGGTACGGCGGCGGGGTGTCGAAGGGGAGCCCGAGGACCGTCTCGCTGGAGGCGGTGACGATGTTCCTGTTGCCTGCCTTGAGCGCGGCCGTGAACACGGTGTAGGTACCCAGCAGGTTGTTGTGGAACGTCGCGGTGTTGGTCGCCAGGCCCGGGGCGGGGATGGCGCTGAGGTGCACCACGGCCTCGAAACCGTCGGGGGCCTGCTCGTCGATGCCGGTGAGCGCGTCGTGCACCTGGCCGGCGTCGGTGAGGTCGATCTGCACGAAGCCCGGGCCGCGCTCGCCGGAGCGGTCCAGGTTCACCACCTGGTGCCCGTGGTCCTGCAGATGTCGGACCACCGTTCGTCCGAGCTTTCCCGAGCCACCTGTCACTGCGATTCTCATCAGGCCATCGTGCACCCGTCGGGGCTGAGAGGGAACAGCGCCGGGTTCCCGTGCTGGATGGTCATCTCCGTTCCGGCGCCCCGCGTGGCCTTCAGCTCTGCACGGTGCCAGGCCTTGCCGAAGAGTGCCTCCGCCGACAGGAACCGGGTTTCGCAGCTCAGCCGTGGCCGTTTCCGGAAGCCGGCCCTTCCCTGTCCGAGACCAGCAGGTCGGCCCATCCGGCACCGGTGCGACCGCTGCCAGGCTCCCCAGCTGGCTCGCAACGGCGAAAAGACGGAAGTGCGTAGATTCTGGCCCAGAAATATGCGGTTGATTGATGACCGTCATGGAAATGGGGCGAACACTGTGAGAGAGGAAGGTTCCTGCTACGCACGCCGCTGACCTCGGCAGACGAGTTGACGACCCTGGGCCTAGCACATAGTGTTCGAGCACTTGCTGACCGTTGATCGGTCGTGACGCGTCCACACAGAACGGGGCCATCCGCGTGAGCATGACTGAGCAGAGTTCTCGCCAGCGTTCGAAGTCGGAGATCTCGATCTCCAAAGGATGGGTGCAGGGCGTCGCGCTCGTGCTCGTCTTCGGGTTCATGGTCATGGGGGTGCTCGCATACCGCACGTACACCGATTCGATGCCGATGCCCCAGCAGGTGGTCAGTGAGGATGGGGAGGCCGTCTTCACGCAGGAGGAGATCACCCGCGGTCAGAACATCTTCCTGACCCGAGGTATCCAGCAGTACGGCTCGATCCTGGGCCATGGCGCCTACCTCGGGCCGGACTTCACCGCCGAGTACCTGCGTCTGAGCAGCGAGCACATCACTGACCTGCTCGAGCAGCAGGGCGTGCAGGAGCCGGCGGCCGCGACCTCGGAGATGCAGCGGACCAACCGTTATGACGAAGAATCCGGCACCCTCGTCCTCACCGACGAACAGATCAGTGCGTACCAGGAGCTCCAGGGCTATTACGCAGACTTCTTCGGCGATCCGACGACCGCGAACGGGCTGATCCCCAACGCGATCACCGACCCGCAGGACATCCACGACCTGACCGCGTTCTACGCCTGGACGGCATGGGCGAGCGCGGCGGAGCGCCCGAACCAGAACTACTCCTACACCAACAACTGGCCGGCCGAGCAGCGCGTCGACAACCATCCGACTGCAGACATCCTCGTCTGGTCTGCGATCTCCTTGGTCGCGCTGCTGGTGGGCCTGGGCATCCTGTTCGCGATCTACGGGCGCTGGAGCGCCAAGCTCGGCTGGAAGGGCAACGACACCACGTCCCTGAAGTTCCTCCAGCCCGGAGAGGTGGGGATCACGAAGGCCCAGCGCTCCACCGCCTGGTTCTTCCTCGTGGTGGCCCTGCTGTTCCTCATCCAGGCCACCGTGGGCGCGTCCGTCGAGCACTACCGGGTCGAGCTCCAAGGTTTCTTCGGCTTCGACCTCGCGCAGATCTTCCCCTTCAACCTCGCGCGCACCTGGCACGTGCAGCTCTCGTTGCTGTGGACCTCTGCCGCGTTCCTGGCTGCCGCGATCTTCCTGGCCCCGATCATCTCGGGCCGGGAACCGCGCGGGCAGCACCTGCTGTCCTATGGTCTGCTGGGCGCCCTTGCGCTCGTGGTCGTCGGCATGTTCGGCGGTACCGCCATCAGCATCTACGGCCCCGAGTGGGCCGACGGGTCGCCCTTCTTCTCCCAGCAGTGGGAATACCTGGACCTGCCCCGCTTCTTCCAGGTCTTGCTGGCTATCGGGCTGTTCCTGTGGTTCCTGATCATCTTCCGCGCGATCCGTTCGAGGTTGCGCACCGAATCCAAGTTCAACATGCCGTGGCTCTTCGTCTATGCGGCACTCGCCATCCCCGCCTTCTACGCGGTGGGCCTCCTGGCGACCAACGAGACGCATCTGACCGTCGCCGAGTTCTGGCGCTTCTGGGTGGTGCACCTGTGGGTCGAGGACTTCCTGGAGCTGTTCACCACGGTGATGGTGGCCTATATCTTCGTGATGCTGGGCGTGGTGCGACGCCGGATCGCGATCCAGATCATTCTGCTCGACGTCATCCTCTACTCCTCCGGCGGCGTCATCGGCACCATGCACCACCTGTACTTCTCGGGCACCCCGGTGGAGCACATGGCGCTCGGTGCGGTCTTCTCGGCGCTGGAGGTGATCCCGCTCACCTTCCTGACCGTCGAGGCGTGGACGTTCCTGCAGCTGGGCGCCCGGCAGGAGTCGCGCACCAAGGCCCCCTTCCCGCACCGCTGGGCGGTCATGTTCCTGGTCGCTGTCGGCTTCTGGAACTTCCTGGGCGCGGGCGTGTTCGGCTTCCTGGTGAACCTCCCCATCGTCTCCTATTACCAGATCGGCACCTCGCTGACCGCGAACCATGCACACGGGTCGATGATGGGTGTTTACGGGATGTTGGCCGTCGGCCTGACGCTGTTCGCGCTGCGGTACGTCATCCCGCCCCAGAAGTGGCCGGAACGACTGGCCAAGCTCTCCTTCTGGTCGCTGAACATCGGACTCGCCTGGATGATGTTCGCGACGCTGCTTCCGCTGGGAGTGCTGCAGCTGTGGGCCTCCGTCAACGAGGGCTATTTCGAGGCCCGCGCGCTGGGCTACATCACGCAGCCGGGGAACGTGGCGCTGGAGTGGATGCGCCTGCCCGGAGACGTGGTGTTCCTGGTCGGAGGGGTTCTGCCCTTCGTCTATATCACCTGGTTGGGGGTTCGGTACGGGGTGAAGGCCACCGTTAACCGCATGGAACCCGAGACCCTCTTCGTCGAGGAGCATCCAGAGGCCCGGGAGGACCGGACCGGGAATCCCGAAGCGGCCCTCGCAGTCTCCACGAGCGTCTCGGGCACGGTCCCCTCCAGTCGGTATGCCTCGGATCGCCGCCGGGATGAGGAGGGGGAGGAGACCACACCATGAGTGCGATCGAGCTCACTGCGTGGCTCTCTGCGGGGTACGCCGTGGTCCTCCTGCTGTGCGCCTACGGGATCGACCTGCTCGCCCGGCGTGCCCACACCGCGAACGACGAGCAGCAGACCCAGGGTTTCGTGTTCCATGAGGACCACGACGCCTGGCTCTGCCCCGAGGACCAGTGGCTGTGGCCCCAGTCCTTCGACCCCGACAATCGCGTGATGCGGTACCGCGGCAAGCCCTCGGTCTGCAACGCCTGCCCCGTCAAGGACTCCTGCACCTCGTCCGATGACGGCCGTGAACTGGGGCGGACGGTCGATTCCTGGCCGTCCTCCGAATCTGCTCGGTTCCACCGCGGTATCGCCTGCTCCGTGACCGTGCTCGCCGTTCTCTGGCCGGTGGTCTCCAGTGTCACGGTCGAGCACCTGGCCAGTCAGATCCTGCTGTTGGGCACTGCCCTTGTCATGGCGATCGCCGCCCTGCCGCTCTGGTCCCACCTGCGCCGGTCCCCGGTCGACCCCGAGGGAGTGCTGTTCAAATCGTTGGATGAGAACCTGGAGGATCGCGCCCGCGCCGTCGAGACCCTCGACCGTCGCCGCACCAGCTATGCCTCCGATCGACGCCCCGCCGCGGTTCCTGTCCCCCTGGATCTGGGACGCACCCGTTACGCCTCCGAACGAAGGAGCACGACCGAGAATGCCTAGCCCACTGCTCCTCGCGATCATCGTGATCGTGATCCTGCTCGTCGTGCTCATCACGTCGCTGAGAGTGGTGCGCGAGTACGAGCGGATGGTCGTCTTCCGCCTCGGCCGCCTGCGCGGCTCACTCGGGCCAGGCCTCGTGCTCATGCTGCCCTTCCTGGACCGATCCGTACGGATCGATCTGCGAGTGGTCACGCTGACCATCCCTCCGCAGGAGGTGATCACCCGCGACAACGTCACCGCCCGCGTGAACGCCGTGGTCATGTTCAAGGTGGCGGAACCGGTGCGGTCGGTGATGTCGGTGGAGAACCACGTCGTCGCCACCTCCCAGTTCGCTCAGACCACCCTGCGCTCCGTCGTGGGACGTGCGGACCTGGACACGCTCCTGGCCCATCGGGCCGACCTCAACGAGGACCTCGCCCAGTCGATTGCGCAGCAGGCCGTGCCGTGGGGCGTGGAGGTCTCGGTCGTCGAGATCAAGGACGTCGAGATCCCCGAGATGATGCAACGGGCCATGGCTCGCCAGGCGGAGGCCGAGCGCGAGCGTCGGGCCAAGGTGATCAGCGCCCACGGCGAGCTGGAGGCGGCGGAGGAGCTGCGCGACGCGGCCCGGATCCTCGGCGAGGCACCCGGATCGCTGCAGCTGCGCTATCTCCAGACCCTGCTCGAGCTCGGTGCGGACCAGAACTCCACCGTGGTGTTCCCACTGCCGATGGATATCGTCGGCCCGCTGATGGGCGCGCTGGAGCAGCTCTCTCCCCACAGCGGCGACCACGCTCCCCACGCGACCGCGACTGCCCGGGACTCGCCCGACTCGTACGCCCCCGCAGCTCCCGACAACCTTGCAGAAGGGCGATCATCATGAATGACACCAGCCCTGTCCCTGGGCAGGCCTCCGCCGTCGGTCCCACTCAGGCCTCCGGGGCCCGGCCGACGGGCGGTGACCGCGTCGGGATCCTCGACGGCGACATTCCGGTCCCGCCCGGCCGTCCGGTGCGTCTGGAGCCCACTCCCCCAGGATTCTGGCGAGTGCTGCTGGGGGCCATCGTTACCGTGCTCGCGCCCCTGTTCGGCATCTTGGTGGGCACCAGCGTGGGAGCCCCGGCCAGCGGAGGCGCCATGGATCCTCTGTACTGGGGATTCTTCCTCGGTGGGCTGCTCGGATTGCTCGGCCTGGTATCGGCGGTGTTCGGTGCCGCGTCGCTGATACGGCACTCGCGGACGACGACGGCGGAGGAGCCCTCGTGAGTGCGCCTCACGTGCACGCACCGGCCGACCCCACGCAGCGCCCGGGCATCGCCGCTCCGGCTCGGAGCAGCAGCGGTTTCCGGTCCGACAGGGCTCCGGACCGGATCATGCGACGGCTGACCGGGGTCACGGAGCTCGACAGGAGGTCCGGCGAGGGGGCGCATCGTGCCTTCCGGATCTCCGTCGTCCTCTCGGCTCTCCGCTGCCTCATCACCTACGTCGCGATTCCGATCATCATCCCGATCCTGAGCCTCTCCGGCTGGGTCGCCGGACCGGTCGGGATCGCGCTCTGTGTGGTTGCTGCCATCAACGGAGTGGTCAGCGTGCGCCGGTTCTGGCGGGCAGATCACCGGCACCGGTGGACATACACCGTCTTCATCGTGATCGTGTTCGCGATCCTCACCGTTTCCACGATCACCGAACTGAGCCGATTGGGAGTGGCGCTATGAGCATGACGCACGATGCACGAACCGATTCCCCTCGGGCGGAGCACGCACAGGGCGAGGCCCTGCGCAGCACCCCGCCGACGACCGAGGGCTGGACCCCCGAAGACCGAGCGCCGAGTGCGGCGGAGAACAACTTCATGAGCTTCGCCCTGTTCGGGTTCCTCATCATCTTCGGCGTCGGCTGCCTCGTCTTCCTCTGAGCCCCGAGCACGCCCAGGTCGAGCAGCCCAGGTTCGTGACGCGCTGTGGCTCGCGGCCGGTGCGAGCCCGCCCTTGTGCTCGCCGCACGGGGGCAGGGAGAGGATCTCTTCGCGTCAGGTCTCGATGAGCCGGGCGGAGATCACGGTGTTGTCGAGGTGGTGACCGTCCTCGTCGACGTCCCCGCTGCAGGTGATCAGTCGCAGCTCGGGCCCCTCGGTGCGTCCGTAGACGGTCAGGGTGGGGAACTCGTCCTTGGGATAGCGGACGGAGTCGTAGACCTCGAAGCCGGCGGTGGTCCCGTCCTCGCGCTCGATGTCGATCCGGTCGCCGGGCGCGAGACGGCCCAGCTCGAAGAACACCGACGGCTCCCCGCCCCAGGTCACGTGCCCCTCGATGACGGACGGACCGAGTTCGCCGGGGGTGGGAGAGCCCTCGAACCAGGCCGGCAGGTGCGCGCGGTCACCGCTGGGCGCGAGCAGCTCCCCGTCCGGGCCGAGACCGATCGGGAAGACCCTCTCCTCGACACCGATCGAGGAGATGGTCAGGGACGTCGGTGCGGACTCCGCGAGTGCTTCCACCGGCGGGGTCGACATTGCGGCCGCCCCGGGTCCTTCCTCGGAGCCGGTCGCGTCAGTGCTCGGGGCCGGCGACGGTCCTGCGAGCGGCGTGCCGGAGGTGGACGCGCTGCCGCCTGCATCAGAGGCACCCGTGGACGCTTGCCGTTCGGGCTGCGGTGGGGCGCCGACCTGGTTCGTCAGGGCGAACACCACGAGCGCCGCACCCACGAGCGCGAGAACGCCGAGGGCGACGACCGTCGTGCGACGGCCGCCGCCCTGGCGGGGTGATCCCGGTGGGGTCATCTCACTTCTGGAGCGCGCGCTTGCGCAGTGCGACCATGCCGGCAGCCGCCGCGGCGATCAGGCCGCCACCGGCGAACAGGGCCCCGGCGGACTCGATGCCGGCAGTGGAGCCGTCACCGGTCTCCACGCCGCCCTCGGTGGTCAGCGACACCGCGACCGCACCGTAGGAATCGGCGGCGTCGGTGGTGCGGATCGCCCCCTCGAAGCCGGAGCCCTCCATGCCCGGATCGGGGCACTCATTCGCCCCGCCGATATGGATGTGCTGGGCGTGCGGCGCCTCTGCGAGCAGTCCCGCGGTCTCGAGCGTCACCGTGACCTCGTTGCCCTCGAGCGAGATCCACGCAGAGCCGGACGCTCCCGAGTCGTTCAACTCGCTCAGGCTGGCCTCGAGAGTGGTGGCGCCCTCGCCGTCGTGATCGTCCGCCAGTGCGGCACCGGATGCTCCGAACGTGCCGAGCATGGCCGTGGCCGCGAACAGGGGCAGAACCTGCTTCGTTCTCATGCGCATGGTGACTCCTTCAGGGGCACCGGACGGCCGAGCAGCCGTCGGGGACGATGGCCCACATGTGGTTCGGAGCACACTGTCACGAATCCTTAGATAGGCTAAGTAGTTTTTCCGACGCAGGATTCCTTGACTCTCCTGAGGGCACGGGGGCACCTGTTGCCTCGAGGCGGTGGCTCAGGAGTGCCCGAGGACCGTGGAAGTGGGTGCCTTCCGATCGGTAGGTGCGTGCAGCCTCGGGCGGCACGGCGCATCCTCAGTGGCAGACGCAGCCATGCCGAGACCGGCTCGAGGAGGTTGCGCGGAAGCAGCCGGAAGTGCGTCTCCGCGCCGGTCCTGCTGACTCTTCGCAGCGTGTGAGGGGCTCGCCGGAACAGATCCCGGCGAGCCCCTCGAGCTGCGTGCGCGAGCCTCAGACGCTATGGGGGTGGCGGAGTCGCTGGGTCGGGTCTTGTGGCCCAGGGCCCCGCTATGAAGACTCGTGGATCA
>NZ_JBHZRO010000020.1:0-60986 GCF_043641765.1 Brachybacterium vulturis
GATCCACGAGTCTTCATAGCGGGGCCCTGGGCCACAAGACCCGACCCAGCGACTCCGCCACCCCCATAGCGTCTGAGACGAGCTCGCCCCGCGGGTGATCCGGGTCGCTTTCTGCGCGCTGTCCGGTGCCTGTCGCGTGCCTGCGGGGTGCCCGGATCCGAGATTCCTGCACGGTCGGCAATTGCGCACCATCGGCGTCACGGAATAAGGTCAGGCTCGCCTAACCGCTGAGATCCGGCGGCCCCGACCTCTGGAGGAACCGTTGTGACGCTCTCCCGCCGTGCGCTCGTCGCCCTGTCCGTGCTCGCCGTGCCCGCCCTCGCCTCCTGTTCCGGCGGTGACGCGGATGCCGCTCGGGACGAGGGGACGGAGGGCGGATTCCAGGCCACGATCTCGCATCTGTACGGGGAGACCGTGCTCGAGGCGACGCCGACGAGGATCGCGACCGTCTCCTGGGTCAACGCGGACACGGTCCTCGCGCTCGGCCTGGTCCCGGCCGGCATGCCCGTCGTGACCTGGGGCGGCAACGAGAACGGCTCGACCGACTGGATCGATGCGAAGCTCGAGGAGCTCGGCGCCGGCTGGGACACCGACGCGGCGCCCGTGACCTACGACGAGACCGACGGCATCAACTACGACGAGATGGCGGCGCTGGTGCCGGACCTCATCATCGCCGCGTACTCCGGCATCACCGAGGAGGAGTACGACCAGCTGAGCAGGATCGCCCCCACCATCGGTCCGCTGGCCCCGAACTACACCGCCTCCTGGGAGGACGTGCTGGCCGCGGTCGGCACCGCGACCGGACTCTCCGAGCAGGCGGCGACCCTGACCGCGCAGATCACCGAGGACCTGGCCGCCGTCGGGGAGGAGAACCCCGCGGTCGCCGACGCCACCTTCATCGCCGGCACCCTGGGCCTGGCCGACAACTCCATCGCCCTCTACCTCGGCGGGGACACCCGTTCGCGGTTCTTCACCTCGCTGGGGATGACGCTGGCCGAGGTGGTCACCGAGAACACCCCCGACTCCGAGACCTTCTACCTCGAGTGGTCCGCGGAGCGGGCCGACGAACTGGTCTCGGATCTCTTCTACTCCTGGGCGGCACCCGGCACCACCGTCGAGGACTTCCAGGCCAACGAGCTGTTCGCGCAGATCCCGGCCGTCGCCTCCGGCGGCGTCGTGCTCACCGACGACGACCACCTCACCCTGTCGATCTCAGCGGCCAACGCCCTCAGCCTGCCCTGGGCGCTGGAGCACTTCGTGCCCACCGTCGTCGAGGTCGCGCAGAGCGTCCGCGGCTGACCGGCCACGGTGCGCCGTTCCACCCCGCTCGTGCTCACCGGGGCCCTGCTGGCCCTCGGGCTCACCTGCCTGCTCTCCCTGATGGTCGGTGCCCGCACCGTCTCCCCGAGCACCGTGGTGGAGGCGCTGCGCGCCTATGACGACGCCCTCACGGACCACGTGGTGGTCCACTCGCGACTGCTGCGCACCCTCGCCGGGATCGCCGTCGGTGCGGCACTGGCCGTGGCGGGTGCCGCGATGCAGGGGATGACCCGGAATCCGCTCGCCGATCCCGGGATCCTCGGGATCAACGCCGGGGCCACCACCGCCGTGGTGCTCGGGGTCTACCTCGCCGACGCCTCCCGGGTCGTCGAGCTCATGGGGCTCGCCCTGCTCGGCGCCGCGCTCGGCACCGTCGCGGTCTATGCCGTCGCCTCCCTCGGCCGCGAGGGCGCCACCCCTCTCAAGCTGGCCCTGACCGGGGCCGCCCTCACCGCCGGCCTCGGCTCGGTGGTCAACGCCCTGGTGATGATCGATGACTCCTCCCTGGACCGGCTGCGCTTCTGGCAGGTCGGCACCCTCGGCGCCCGCAGCCTCGCGGACATCACCGGGGTGGGGGTGCTGATGATGATCGGCGCGGTGACGATCCTGCTGACCACCGGGATGCTCAACGCCCTGGCGCTGGGGGACGATGCCGCGGTGGGGCTCGGGGTGACGGTGGGCCGGGCCCGGGCGCTGCTGGGCACGGCGGTCATCCTGCTGTGCGGCGCGGCCGTCGCGCTCGCCGGCCCCATCGGCTTCCTGGGCCTGGTGGTCCCGCACGCGGCTCGGCTGCTGGTGGGCGGCGACTACCGTCGGATCGTGCCGCTGTGCCTGCTGGGCGGCCCGGTGTTGCTCCTGCTCGCCGACACCGTGGGCCGGGTGATCGCCCCGCCCGCCGAGGTGCAGGTGGGCGTGATGACCGCCCTGGTGGGCGTGCCCGTGTTCATCGTGCTCATCCGCAGCCGACGGCAGGTGGGACTGTGAGCGCCGCTGCTGCTCCCGCTCCTGCGTCGCGAGCGCGCGCGCAGCGCAGCCGCCGCATCCTCCTGGTGGCGACTGTCGCCGGGCTGCTGCTGCTCGCGCTCGTCGCGGTGCGGGTGCTGGTGGGCACCCCGATGGTCCCGCTCGACCTGGCCCTGCGGGCGATCAGCGGCGAGGACGTCCCCGGGTACTCCTTCATCGTGGTGGACCACCGCCTGCCCACCGCGGTGGTCGCACTGCTGGCCGGCATCGCCTTCGGGCTCTCCGGCACGGTCTTCCAGACCCTGCTGCGCAACCCGCTGGCCAGCCCCGATGTGATCGGCGTGACCCTCGGCTCCTCGGCCGGGGCGGTGATCGCGATGGCGTTCTTCCAGGCCGACGGCCGTGCCCTGTTCTGGTTCGCGCTGCTGGGCGGCCTGGCCACCGCCGTGCTCCTGCTGGCCGTGGCCGGCAGGGGAGGACCGGGATCCTCCGGCGGTGCGGACAACCGTTTCGTGCTGGTCGGGATCGGGGTCGCCGCCGCCCTCGGTGCGCTCATCTCCTACCTGCTGACCCGGCTGACGCTGCAGTCGGCGGGCGACGCGCTGCACTGGATGATCGGCTCGCTCTCCGCCTCCACCTGGGACCGGGCGGCGGTGCTGGCCGGCGCGCTGGTGGTGCTGATCCCGCTCCTCGCCCTGCTGGTCACGCGGCTGCGGATCCTGCAGCTGGGCGACGACACCGCCACCAGCCTGGGACTGACCGTGCCCCGCACCCGGGTCGCGCTGATCCTGGTGGCGGTGACGCTGAGCGCGCTCACCGTCGCCGTCACCGGGCCGCTCTCCTTCGTGGCGTTCCTCGCCGGGCCGATCGCGCAGCGGCTCGCGGGCCGTCCCAGCTTCCTGCTCTCCGCCGCGGTCGGCGCCGTGATCGTGCTGCTGGCCGACATCGCCGGGCAGAACCTCTTCGGCGGCACCGAGCTGCCGGCCGGAGTGGTCACCGGCGCACTCGGCGCCCCGTTCCTGATGTGGATGCTCACCCGCACCCCGACCTCCGGATCCGGAAGGTGACCGTACGACCATGGCACTGATCGAAGCCCAGCACCTGCACCTGGCGTACGGCCGTCGGGAGGTCGTCCACGACCTCAGCCTGTCGCTGCCCGAGGGGCGGGTGACGATCATCGTGGGCGCCAACGGCAGCGGCAAGTCCACCCTGCTGCGCGGCATGTCCCGCCTGCTCACCCCGGCCGCCGGCGGAGTGCTGCTGGATGGCCGCGAGCTGCACTCGCTGCGGGGGAAGCAGCTCGCCCGGCGCCTCGGGCTGCTGCCGCAGTCCCCGATCGCGCCCGACGGGGTGAGCGTGCGCGAGCTGGTCTCGCGCGGCCGCTTCCCCCACCAGGGGCTGATCCCCCAGTGGACCGAGCAGGACGAGCGGGCGGTGGCAGAGGCGCTCGCCGCCACCCGCACCGACGCCCTGCAGGAACGGCTGCTCGAGGAGCTCTCCGGCGGGCAGCGGCAACGGGTGTGGATCGCGATGGCGCTCGCCCAGCAGACCGAGGTGCTGCTGCTGGACGAGCCCACCACGTTCCTCGACGTCACCCATCAGCTGGAGGTGCTCGACGTGGTCCGCGACCTGAACCGCGAGCGCGGCACCACCGTCGGCATCGTGCTGCACGACCTCAATCTCGCCGCCCGCTACGCCGACCATCTGGTCGCCGTCCGTGCCGGCGAGATCCACTCCCAGGGCACTCCGGCCGAGGTCATCACCGCGCAGATGGCCCATGAGGTCTTCGCCCTGGACGCCCACATCGCCCCCGACCCCGTCACCGGCAGCCCGATGGTGCTGCCCCGCGGACGGGACCGCACACCCTCACCCCACCACCACGAGGAGGACCCCGTGTCCACCACCACCGAGACCGTCACGAGCCGCGAGACCGCGCTGGTGCCCGCCCTCGAGCACTCCGCCATGCTCGCCTTCGAGCTCACCGTCGCCGCCCGTCGGCCACTGGGCCCCTCCCTGGTGCGATTCACCTTCACCAGCGCCGATCTGGAGCACTTCGGCACCAATTCCCATCCACTGGATCTGCGGGTGAAGCTGGTCATCCCCGGACCGGAGGCGAGCGCGGACCACTTCGCCCCGGTGCGCCCGGGCGGGCTGCTGGATCCCGCCACCCACGCCGAGTGGTACCGCAGCTGGCTGCAGATCGCTCCGACCGATCGGGGCTGGATGCGCACCTACACCGTGCGCGAGCACCGCGCGGCCGGACATCCCGGCAACTGCTCCGCACAGCCGGAGATCGATATCGACGTGGTGCTGCACCTGGACCCGGTCGAGCAGCCCGGCCAGGGCGTCGCCGCCCGCTGGGCCCGTGACGCGCAGGTGGGGGACACCATCTCCCTGCTCGGCCCCAACCGGCATCTGGTGGGCCCCGACTACGGCGGCATCGAGTTCCGCCCCGGCACCGCCCGCACGGTGCTGCTGGTGGGCGACGAGACGGCGGTGCCCGCCGTCGGCTCCATCCTCGAAGCGCTGCCCGCCTCGATCAGCGGCCATGCCCTGCTGGAGGTGCCGGAGGCCGGTGACGCCCAGCAGCTGCTGAGCCGCTCCGGGGTGCAGGTGACCTGGCTGCCGCGCGAGGGCCGGCCGCACGGGGAGCTGCTCGACGCCGCCGTGCGGCGGGTGATGAGCGAGAACAATGCCCAGGCGTTCCGCGACGCCGCGGCCGGCGCGCCTGCGGATGATGGCCCTGCGACGACGCCGGAGGAGCTCGAGGACGTCGACGTCGACGAGACCATCCTGTGGGAGACCATCACGGGCCACGGCGCGTTCTACGCCTGGCTCGCGGGGGAGGCCGGAGTGATCAAGACCCTGCGCCGTCACCTGGTCAGCGAGCTGGGACTGGACCGCACGCAGGTGTCGTTCATGGGGTACTGGCGGCAGGGGCGCGCCGAGCACTGAGCCCAGCCGAGGTGCCAGCGAGCTGCGTCACCGGGGCTGGGGCGAGCGGGACCCACGCCGTAGAGTGGACCGTCACGCGGAGTGGTCGGGCGTCGTGACCGCGACGCCCGAGAGGGGAGCAGTCGTAGTGAGTGCAGGTGAGACGGAGCAGGTGGTCGCGCCCTTGGTGCCACCGCCGCTGGAGAGAACCTTCAGCCAAGCCTCGGTCGACGCTGCGGTGAAGGAGAACGATCTCGAACAGATCGGCATCCGTCCGCGACTTCTTCCGTACTTCAGGGAGCTGTGGCAGCGCCGCGCCTTCATCCAGGTGCTCGCTTCCTCGAAGGCGGAGGCCGAGAACCAGAACACCTACCTCGGTCAGATCTGGGCGCTCTTCTCGCCGATCATCAATGCCTCGGTGTATGTGCTGATCTTCGGATTCCTGCTGAACGTGGGCCGGGCGGGCATCGAGAACACCATCGCCTTCATCGTCGTGGGTGTATTCATGTTCCGCTTCTTCGAGCGCTCCGTGATGGCCGGTGCGCACTCCTTGAACAAGAACATGAACCTGGTGCGATCGGTGGACTTCCCCCGCGCGGTGCTTCCCACTGCCGGCGTCCTCGCCGAGCTGCTGATGCTCGGTCCGGCGCTCGTGGTCATGTGCGTGATCTCGTACGCCTCAGGCTTCCTGCCCGTCGCCGGGAAGGTCACGATCGACGCCTACTGGTTGCTGCTGGTCCCCGCGATCTTCCTACTGTGGCTGTTCTCCACCGGGTGCGCCTTCATGGTGGCGCGCTGGGTCGCCATGACCCCCGACCTGGACAACCTGCTGCCGCATTTCCTGCGCATCCTCATGTACGCCTCGGGCGTGATCTTCTCGGTGGAGCAGTACCTCGGCAAGTACAGCTGGGGATGGCTGCTGGAGTACCAACCGGTGGCGGTGTACCTCTACCTGGTGCGCTCCTGCCTTCTGAACGAACCCGCCTATCAGCCGGACCTCACCATGTGGCTGTTCGGCGTGATCTGGGCGGTGCTGTTCGCCGTCGTCGGTTTCCTGATCTTCTGGAGCGGAGAGGAGAAGTACGGACGTGACTGACACCGAGGAGGTCGACTTCGAGGTCGACCAGGACGAACTCGACACTACGCCCGTGCTCGAGGTGCCTTCCGACCAGCTCTCCCTGCTGGTGAACGACCTGCACGTCTCCTACCGTGTGTTCGGGGCGAAGAAGGTGGGGCACGGGGCCGGGCGCGATTGGGGTGTCCTGGGGCGGCTCGTGCGCAGGGGTGCCAAACAGCCGACGGTTCGCGAGATCAAGGCGGTCCGAGGTATCACGTTCGCCGCGAAGCACGGCGAGGCTATCGGCATCATCGGGGTCAACGGCTCGGGCAAATCGACTCTGCTGCGTGCCATCGCCGGCCTCATCCCGCCGGCGGGCGGGAGCGTCCACGTCGCCGGCAACCCGGCTCTGCTCGGCGTCAACGCCGTGCTGATGAAGGACCTCACCGGAGAGCGCAACATCACGATCGGTGCGCTCGCCCTCGGCCTGACGAAGAAGCAGGTCAACGAGAGGTTCCAGGAGATCGTCGATTTCGCGGAGATCGGCGACTTCGTCAACCTGCCGATGAAGACCTACTCCTCCGGCATGGGTGCGCGGCTGCGTTTCGCGATCTCTGCCTCTGCGATACCGGACATCCTCATGATCGACGAGGCGTTGGCCACCGGAGATGCGGCCTTCCGCGCGAAGTCGAAGGAGAAGATGGACGAGGTCCGTGAGGGAGCCGGCACCGTCTTCCTGGTCAGCCATTCGCTGAACACCATCGTGAGCATGTGCACGCGGGTCCTGTGGGTGCACGAGGGGAAGCTCGTCATGGACGGCGGGTCCAAGGAGGTCTGTGCCGCGTACAAGAGGTACACCGATTCACGCCGGGCCGCGACGAGCGGCGGCGCGTAGACGCCGCCAGGACGGGCTCCGCATGGGTCATTGCCGGACGACGAGGTTCTCCGAATCGATGAATCGTCCCACGGGGGAGCACAGGGTGCTGATGACCTGAGCGACGTGCCCGGGTTGCATGATCGTCGTGGGGTCCTCCTCCGGTGCGAGCGTCCGACGCAGCGCCGTCGCCGTGCGACCGGGAGAGAGGCACACCACGCGGGTGCCGTAGATCGACAGCTCCTCGCGCATCACCTGGCTCATGTTGATCACCGCCGCCTTTGAGGCGGAGTAGGTGAGCCAGCCGGAGCGACCGCTGATCCCGGCCGTGGAAGCGATGTTGACGATGAGATCGAAGCGGTTGCCCAGATTCAGCAGGGTCTGGACGATCGTGAACGGACCGTAGAGATTGACGTTGATCGTCTTCTCGAAGTCGGCCATGTCGACCTGCTGGAGCGGCACCGGATTGGTGTACCCAGCATTGTTGACCAGGATGTCGGTCGCCCCGGCCTGTTCGTGAGCCTGGCTGACGGCCGCTTTCAGCGCCTCGCGATCACCGACGTCGACGGCGATCGGCATCAGCTTGCGGCCGACCTGCAGCTCCTTCTCGAGTGCGGCGACGCTGCGGTCGAAGTCCTCCGAAGCGCGAGCGAACATCACCACGGTGGTGATGTCGTCGTTGTTGAGGATGAAGCGCCGAGTGGTCTCAAGGCCGATGCCGCGGGATGCTCCGGTGACGAGCGCGGTCTTACTCATCGTCGTCCTCCTCCGGTCGCAGGAGGAACCCTGCCATCTTCAGATCGGTCTGGGTGGTCACCTTGAGGTTCTCGTCCGTTCCTTCGATGAAATGGACGGGGTGTCCGAACTCCGCGACGAGGGTCGCGTCCTCGGTGAACTCGACGTTCCGCTCGAGGGCACGCGCGTGCGCGTCCTGGAGATCGGCTTTCGCGAACTTCTGCGGCAACTGCACGTTGCGCAATCGCGAGCGGTCCAGCGAACCGACCACCGCCGAGGACTCCGGGTCCACCGGCGCCACGGTGTAGGAGATCTCCGACATCAGCGAGACGTTGCGGTGCCCGGAGTCGATCAGGCGCTGGAAGTCGCTGGTGCGTACCAGCGGGCGCGCCGTCTCATGGATGATCACGTCGTCATTGGTGCAGTGCGAGATCATCGCGGCGACCGAGGAGTGCCGGGAGGATCCGGCCTCCACGAGGGTGACCGGTGTCGAGATCGCGTAGGCCGCCAGGATCGCCTCGACGTCCTCGCGCCACTGGCGCGGATAGTTCAGCACGATCTGGGAGATCTGCTCCACTCGGTCAGCGGTGACCAGTGCATAGACGAGGATCGGGATCCCGCGGAGCTTGAGCAGCTGCTTGGGCGAGTCCGCGCCGGTGCGGCTGCCTATCCCTCCGTTGAGAAGGATCAATGAGTACATGGGGAATGTCCTTCGTTCCGGTCGGCGGTGCTCCCTGACGAGCCGCAGAGTCTATCCGCGTCCATCGAGATCGTCGGGACGTCCTCGGGATGGCACGTGCTGGTCACTGTACAAGTCGGCTGTCCTTGGCACCTGCGGCCTGCGGCCTGCGGCCTGCGGCCTGCGGGATCAGGAGACCGAGCCCCGCACGTCATCCGCGTACGGGAGCTGTGCTCAGGAGGAGTCGGCGTCACCGGAGCGCTCCTGCTCCTGGATCCGGGCCCACAGCTCGTCGCGGCGCGCGGCCAGCCGACGGCACGCCTCCAGGAAACGTGCCAGGGAGGTGCCGGGGGTGATGTCGCCGAGGTAGTACTCGATCAGCTCGAGCCGCTCTTCGTGGAGTGGATCGTGCTCGATCAGCTCACGCGCGAGGCGCCCCGTGTTCTCCGCCTCGGCAACCGCGAGCCGCGGGGACACGCTCAGCAACGCGGTCCCCGCGTCCCGAGACTGCGGGTCCGCGGGGCGGGTGATGATCAGCGGCTTGCCGGTGGTGAGCCAGTCCCCGGCGACAGCGGAGATGTCACAGAGCATGAGGTCCGCGTCGATGAAGTCCTGCTGCAGCGGACGGTCGGTGCTGACCAGGCCCTTCGAGGACTCCACCAGCGTGCGCAGCTCCCGATCGGCCTCCCCGAGCTCCGCCACGCGCACTCCGGTGAGGGGGTGAGGGCGGTAGATCACCTGGAGACCCTCGTCGAACAGGGAGCGCACGGCGGCCGCTCCGTGGGTGCTCAGCGAGCTGTAGGCCGCGGAGGCCTGGCCGCCCTCCCAGGTCGGTGCATACAACACGGTCGGGCGGTCATCAGTGCGGACCGTCACCTCGGTCCGATCAGTGTCCAGCGACGGCCTGCCCACCGGGATGCAGCGGGCGGGGGCGTCGAACAGGGTCGTATATCGCTCGAGCCGATCGATCGCCGCCTGCCCGGCGACGAAGGAGTAGTCGTAGGCCTTGATCTGGTTGGAGACTGAGACCACCTTGTCCGAGTCGCCGTGCAGCAGGGAGACGTGGATGGCAGAGCGCGATCGCAGGGCCGCGGTGTTCAGCGGGTTGTAGTTCACGTACAGCACCAGTTTGGTGTCGCTGCGCAGAATGATCGCGTCCAGGGTGGCGTCCAGGGCGATGGTGACCACGGGCAGCTCCGCCTCCGTCCGTACAGCCGCAGCGGTGCGGGAGTCCATGCACACGATGGTCACGCCCTGGGCGCGGTGCAGCTCCTGGAGGGGTCCGTACCAGCTGCGCAGCTGGTAGAGGCTGTCCATCGTGTCCGGGAAGTAGACGATCACCTCGCCGTTCAGAGTCGCATCGGTCAGGGTGGCGTCGTCGCCGAGGCCGTCGGGCATGCCTCCGGGCAGCAGTCCGAAACGGCGCAGCAGCTTGCCGCCCGTGCTGCGCACCGTGCGCTTCAAGGCGTTCCCGCGTGCGGGCATGATCAGGTCCTCTCGGCGGACGCCGCCGCGAACAGCGCGTTCCAGGCGTCGGGGGTGATGTGGCGAGGCAGCGCGGTGCGGTACCGCCGGCAGAGGGACCGCCATTGCACGGCGAGGCCTAGGTGGGAACGCAGCGACCGGCGGAGCGCACGGCGCATGTCGGATCCGCGCACGCTGAACGCCGACACCGTCGAGCCCTCGTCATCGGTGACGAGGACGGCATCGGCGCCGAGGGTGGTGCGCCAGTGGACGTCGTCAGCGTGCACGGCGAGGATCGCGCGGGGCGCGTGGTCGCTGCGGAGCATCCGGAGCACCGCACGTAGCAAGGCCGAGGGCAGGGCGAACGGCGTGCGCCTGGTCGGAGAGGTCGATATGGGCAAGTCATGGTCGTGGTGCCAGGCGCGCACGAGCTGGTCGCCGTCGGTGCGGGCGTGCTGCAGGTCGTCACCCATCCACGTCTCGGGACCGGCGCACATCGCTTCGATGCCGTCCTCCCAGAGCTCGGCGGTGAGCAGATGCCCGGAGAGCACGTGTTTGACCTGGTGGAGGAGCGAGGAGAGGATCACCCCGCGCCCGGAGCCGTAGGCGGCGGCGATGACCAATCGATTCCGGTGCAGGACTCGTGCAGTCCAGGTCATCTGGGTGCGGTAGGCGGTCCATGGCGGATGATGGACCGCGGTGCCCGGCAGTACCGCGTGATCGTAACCATGGGCCGTGGCGCGCAGCCCGTATTCGGCATCGTCCCATTTCAGGAACAGAGGCGCGGGCAGGCCCAAGTCCGAGATGGTCCCCGGGGGGAAGAGGGTGCCCCACCAGCCCGTGTAGTTCGCTCGGCTTCCGGCGGTGATGAATGTCCAGTCGGGAGGCGAGGTGCCGGCGAGATCCATCGTGTCGCGCATCCGGTTGGTGGATCGCCATTGGAAGGCGCGGGCGTCGACCATTTCGGTGTGGGTGATCAGGCGAGTGGGCTGTGCCGCAGAGAACAGCGGAGCGCCGATGATCGTCGGGCGCGTCGCCAGTGCCTGGTAGGTGAGCATCCTGTGCAACGACTCCTCGGACAGGACTGCGTCATCGTCCGAGAGCAGCACAGCCGCAGCATGGTTCCGGGAGGCCTCGAGCATTCCCCGGGCATACCCTCCGGATCCTCCGAGATTCGGTTGGGTGATCAGCCGGATCTTGGGGCGCTTGGCGAGCAGCCGGGAGAACGCGGGCAAAGCTGCGAGAGTACCGCCCTGATCGATCACGAGCACCTCGTGCACGATTCCCATCTGTGCGAATCGTTCAGTCTGAGCGACCGCGTCCTGTTCACGGAGTCTTGTCGGCATCACCACCGTGACTGGTGGTAGTTCGACAGAGGCCTCCGTGCTCCAGGCCACGGAGCGCACCGTGCCCTCGACCCAGAACCATTCTGGACCGTCGGCCTCCAGCCGCAGCTGCAGTGTCTTGATGTTGCCACCGGCCACCAGTTGCCGCTTGCCTGAGCGTGCACTCCAGACTCGCGCAGGGCCACCCTCGATCTCTAGGGTCACGGCGACCTCCCCGAGCACTGCGTGCCAGGCCGACGCCGGAAGAGCCTGTCCCCACAATTCGGTGTGAGAATGCGCAGACCAGGCGCCCAGGAGGAGCGGGGACGGCGGCGACCCATCGGTGCAGGAGGCGTCTGCCTGTACGGAGAGAACCGGTTCCGGGAATTCGGCGGAGCGGTCGGGCCCGTCATCACCGGCATGGTGAGCGTCGCTCATCATGCCCCCGGAATCTCGAACGAGCTGGTGTCGGGGAAACGACGATGAAGGAAGCTGCGCACCTGGTGGTCGAGCGTGACGGGATCGATCTCATGGGTCGACTCGTTGAGGCAGAACGTCTGCAGGACGTCCCGATCCCGCTCGAGGCCGGAAAGGCGCGCGGCTGCGTCGTGGGCGCCCACGTTCGCGTAGCGATAGCGGATGCCGCGGGTGACGGCACGACCGGTGGCAAAGGCGTAGTTCATGTGCAGTGCACCCGAGAGAGTCACATCGTCGATGCGACGGAACTGTGCGTCACGCGTGGCAGCGACGACATCGGGCCACCGCTCCTCGATCTCGTAGGACACCGAGCGGCGCAACGCGAACGGGGCATGGAAGAGCTTCCGCGAGACCCGACGACCGGTGGCTTCGCGCACCAGCGCGCGGGCATTCTTCCCCGCAGAGTCCGAGGCTGGCTCACCCTGGACCGGCGCGCCCGGACCGACGTGAGCACGCGACATGTACATCGAGGCGATGCCGTTGGGGTTGAAAAAGAGATCGGGAGTGACGGGAGAGGAGAGGAAGACATCGTCGTTGAAGTACAGGAAGTGCTCGCTGAGCCCCTCGATCCGATGCAGATTCGCCTCGATCGCCTGGGAGTTGAAGCTGGGCAGGCGGGTGCCGGCGGGGGCTATGTCCTTGTGGTCGACGATCGTCAGCCGAGGGTGGTCCTCCCGCAGCCAGGCAGGGCGCTGACGGTCCGTGACCAGGTAGACGTGCCGCACCCACGGTGCGTACTGCTCGAGGGAACGAAGAGAATGGCGCAGCTCGTCATGCGCCACGAAGCGCAAATCGGCGGCGGCATCCTCGGTCATCCGTTCGCCGGCGTCCGTCTCGAGGGCGTCGCGCTTTCGCGCCAGCCAGACCGGGTCGGTGCCGTCCACCCACGTGTAGACCACGTCGATCGGGAAATCGACGTCGAGCAGAGCGGTCTGCTGCAGTGCGGCGGCGGCATCCTCTGCCGCTGTGGAGGAGGCCGTCGGCTCAGCGTTGACGTCGAGAACGATTCGGAAGGCCTCCGGTGCGAGGAGCTCGGTGCGCGGGTTCCAGATGGCCGCCGTGTAGCGCCCTTCCTCCGTCGGATCCCAGCGCTCGAGGCGGACGGCGGATTCGAAGCCGTACCGGGAGATAACCCGGCCCGCGTGAAGCGTGACCGCGGGGTCCAGGAGGTGAAGAACCGCAGCACCCTCGAGCGCCTGAACGGAGGGTTGTCTGACGAATTCTGAGGCGCCTGCAGTAATACCGCCGATACCGATCAGTAGCGTCTGGATTTCCCGTGACAAGAGGTTCGCTGCTGCAACCCAGTCGTGTGCGCGGAGAGCGATCGTGTTCGGGGCAGCCGTCGATACGCGCGCCTCCGCGCGCGGCACATCATTGTTCTGCAGTACCGTCCTCACTCGCTCGAGGAGCTTCAGCGCGTGGTCCCGCGGTGAGCTCAGCTCCACGGAGCGAGCGGGGAGCTCGCGCACGCGGTAGGGCAGAGGAGCGTCGAACCGCGTCGTGACGGCAGTCGCGGTCCGGTCGAGTGCCGTGTCACTCCGGCGCATCCGTCTCTTCGCGATATCACGGCTCACGGTACGGACCGCCAGACTCTCCAAGTGGCGTAGGCGACGCCAGGCGGTACGCATCGTCATGATCTGATGAGCTCCCTCCAAGACGGGGACAGAAACGATCTCGTCATCAGCGCATAGGCAGATTTTTCGGACGACGGCGCCTTTCAAGGGTCAGAGTCCGAGATTGGCGGGCGTCCGGACTATAGCAATGTGAACCGCCGATGGACGCGAAGTGTCCTGCAATGGGCGCGTCTGACCGTACACTCGGCGACCGTGAGTAAGATTCGGCGGACTGCAGCCAAGCTGTACAGAGGAGACGTTACTCGTCAGCTGAGCCTGGCGGGTCGCTCGCTGCTACCTGCGCCGCAGCCCGGAAACATCTGGTCCGGCCTTCAGATCAGGCCCCAGCAGGCTCGAAAGCTCGAGCATGACGATCTGCATGCTGAGCGCGCCGATGCATTGGCGGAGGTACTGCGGGCGGTGGCCCCGGTGAAGTGCGTCTTGGCACCGCCCACACCTCGTCGGCCCTGGCGGCTTGCGGTGCGCGCCGAGGATGCCGCTGCTGCTCACCGCGCGCTCGCTGTGCTGCCCGCGCATTGGGAGTCCCGTGCCGAACCCGAGCTGAGGCGGCTCATCGTCAGTCCGCGGCTGTCGGCCGGCGGGCGGCCGCTTCCGCAGCTCTCGGAACTTGAGGTCGTGATCGACGTGTTCCAGCGGGAAGGCTCTCACTATCGGGGCGGGACGTTGGGATCGATGCGACGGATCGCCGCGGATGAGTGGGAGCGGAGCTCTGCCGAGAGCCTCGGTCAAGCAGGACGGAGGATGGCCAGCCCAGAGCCCGCAGTGCCGATCGACGTCGTCTATACCTGGGTGGACGGGGGAGACCCGCAGTGGCGTCGGCGACGGGATGCGGCACTCGCGAAGAGCCGCGGTGAACAGCCGCAGCCCCATCCTTCTGCGGTCGAAGAGAGTCGATTCCTGGACTCCGGTGAGCTGCGCTATTCGCTGAGGTCAGTGCTCCGGTATGCGAGTTGGGTACGACGAATCCATCTCGTCACGGACTCTCAGCGTCCTTCTTGGCTGAGGGACGACCCGCGCATCAACCTGGTGGATCATCGCGATCTGCTCGGTGGCAGTCGCTTCAACTCGCATGCGATCGAGTCTGCGCTGCACCGTATTCCTGACCTCGCCGAGCATTACCTCTACCTCAACGACGACGTCTTCTTCGGCCGCCTCGCGTATCCCGGAGACTTCTTCGCTGCCCCTGGGATCTCCCGATTCTTTCCGTCCGACCTCCCGCTCGATCCGGGCCCGGTGCAACGTGAAGATCTGCCGATCATGGCGGCGGCCAAGAATGGCCGCGATCTGATGGCGGCGCAGTTCGGCCTCGCGGTGCGCACGAAGATTCGACACACGGTGCACCCTCAGCTGCGCAGCGTGAACGAGCAGATCGAGGCCGAGCACCCGGGCGAGATAGCTCGGACCCGTGAGGCTAGGTTCCGCGCAGGAACCGATCTCTCGCTCGCGTCCTCCCTGCATCACTGGTACGCCTATGCCCTGGGCCGTGCGGCGCCCGCGCTTCCGAACTACCTGTACGTCGACCTGGCCTCCCCGCGGCTAGGACATACGCTGGACGCTCTGGAATCGCTGCGGCGCTACGACACCTTCTGCCTCAACCAGGAGCAGTCCGCAGTTAGCGCTGAAGCACGCGGTGAGCTACGCACGTTCCTAAACCGCTATCTGCCCACCCCCGCTCCGTGGGAGGAGAGATGACAACAGTGAATAGAACACCGCGTCTCCGAGGTGTCGAACAACTCGTCAAAGGAACCGCACACCGGGTGAGGGCACGGCTGCGTGGATCCGCACGGCGGCCCGCGCTCAGGGTGCACCTGGTGTTGGACGGTGCTGACCTGCTGAACTGGCGCAGCCACGAGGGCATCGACGCGATCCGGCTGCACCCGGGAGCTGCGGTGGGAGCGCCGGTCGACTTCTCGCGACGGCAGGCGGACGGTCCACCCCATGGGGTGATCCGGCTCGGCGTTCTTGAGCACCAGCACTACGTAGTGCTGGCGTTGCGCGGTGGGCGGTCTCGGAGGATCTCGCTGCCGGCGGACGAGTCGACGGATGGCACCCGGAATGTCGCGGTGACGCCCGATGGGCGTGTCTGGGACATCGTGCCCGATCCGGCACAAGGCGCTGTGCTCCGGAGCAGGGATCAGGTCGAGGCGCTCCGCGGTGTCAGATCCTTGAGAGCGGCTCACGGGATGGTGACCTTGGCGGCGGGACCGAGCGGAGATGACGTATTGCTCCAGCTTGAGCGGCGTTCCACGAAAGAGCGGCTGGAGATCCTGCCGATGTCTCGTGACGAAGAGGGGATTGCGCAGTTCCGCATTGGTGCGGAGCAATGGGCGAAAGTGGCTCGGCTCTCGGCGGTAAAGGGCCGTCCGGATTCCGTATGGAACCTCTACCTTGTGGACCTCTCCTCTCGGGACCGGCGCGAGCGCCTGCGCTGGGCAGGCAGCAATATCGGGAACCCGCGCCAGGCCCTGCGGTACCGAGCGACCGCCTCGCTCATGATTCGCGGGAAGAAGGTCGAGATCCGTCCCTATTGGACGGCGGACCAATACCTGGCACTCGAAGTACACGTGACGGCATCGATTGAAGGAGAGCTCGTATGAAACTCGTCTATGTCCTCACCACTGGTGGTGGGCTCGCCGGCACCGAGAAGACGTTCGCGGATCAGACCGCCGCGATGTCCGAGCGCGGCCACGACGTGACGATGGTGAGCGTTTATCGCACTGCCGAGGAAGGATTCGATTTCGGACCCCGCACCGAGATCGTGCACCTCACGGACCTCGAGGGCCCGGACGATATCCCCAGCCTGGTGATACCCGAGGAGTGGGAGAGCCAGTTCTGCAGACGCGCTGATGACGCTCTGCTCGAGTATTTCCGGACCTGCACTGCCGACATCGTGGTGACCTCCACACCAGCCTTGATGGTGTACGCGATGCTCGGGCTTCCCCCGCAAGTCAAGGTTGTGACGCAGGAGCATCGTGCGACGCAGACCAGAGGGATCCTCGCGGAACCGCTCATGCGCCATGGGATGGACGCGGACGCCGTGGTGACGCTGACCGAACGCAATGCGCAGTGGCTGCACGAGCAGTGGGGCGAGCGAGCCCCGCGGCTCGAGGTGATCCCCAATTCGCTGCCCGCGACCGGGCGGCCCGCGAGCGGCGGGCGCCAGAAGATCGTGATGGGGGCGGGAAGGTTCGTCCCGTCCAAGGGATTCGGGGATCTGATCCGGGCATTCGCCAGAGTCTCCGGCGAGTTTCCGGACTGGAGACTCCGACTCTTCGGCGACGGCCAGCAGCGTTCGCGGCTGGTCACCACCGCGCGGAACCTGGGGATCGCCGACAAGGTGGAATTCATGGGGCCCACCAAGGATATCGAGAGGGAGTGGGCCCGGGCCAGCATCGGCGCCCTGAGCTCTCGTGTCGAAGGGCTGCCATTGGTCCTGCTCGAGGCGCGTGGAGCGGGGATACCGGTGGTTGCCAACGACTGTGAGACCGGGCCACGGGAGATCATTGAGCACGGCAAGGACGGCTACCTCGTCGACGTCGGCGACGTCAACGGATTCGCCGACTGCCTGCGTCTGCTTATGGGGGACGAGGCGAGACGGGATGAGATGGGGGCGCACGCCTCCATCTCGCTCGAGCGATTCCGTCCGTCGAAGGTGGCCGATCAGTGGTCGGAGTTCTTCGATGAGGTGATGCGCGAACCGCTGACTGCCCGGCAGCAGCGGGCAGTGGCCTCGGCAGCGCCGGGCCCGGCTGCGGAGGCAGTGGAAGGGCAGGTCGCGTCGCGGACCCAGGGTGAAGAGGAGTCGGGCGCTCGTACAACGGGTGCACAGGAAGTCGAGGAGACGTTCGCGGTCAGAGTGGTAGCCGCCCAGGACCTGGTCCCCAGTCTGCTGCGCGAGCGTAACCGGGAGGCCCTAGAGGACATGTTCCGTGACCTAGATGTGTGCAGCCGACCCCTGCAGTCCGCGCCTGATCGATGGGCCTGGGCGGTCCGCACGCGCGACCGAGAGCGGGTGCTGGACAGGTTCGCCGAGCTCGAGGACCCGAGTCTTGAGGCGCGTCTGTACGCCAGCTCGGCGAGGCTGGACAGCGACGGCAGCAGCTGGTGTCGTGAGCCGGCGCAGGTAGATCGGGACGACGTCACGCGAATCTACGCCTTCCGTCACCACGCGACAGAGGGCGGAGCGCACATCGGGTACGCCGCCGGGCTGTTCATCGAGTTCTGGGACGAGCACGAGAGTCGGGAAGGTCTGTGGAGTGCGCCGCGGCGGAATCTGGAGGTCGATCTGCTACGTGGAGAGCAGTTCGATCGGCCTCTGTTCAGCAGGTGGCAGCCGATGCGGGGGAGGCCGCTCTGGTCCGTCCCCGATTTCCCGGTCGATGCGGTGTACATGTGGGTCGACGGAGCAGATCCCGCCTGGAGGGCGCGCAAAGCTGAATACTCCGGCACCGGGATACAGGTGCCGGACCTCTCGGCCGGTGACATCCGGTTCCGCAATCGTGACGAATTGCGATACTCGCTCCGCTCGGTGCAGATGCATGCCCCGTGGATCCGCCGCATCTACCTGGTCACGGACTCCCAGCGCCCTGAGTGGCTCGTCGAGGATGATCGCCTGCGGGTCATCGACCATCGGGAACTATTTCCAGACCCGGAAGTACTGCCGGTGTTCAACTCGCAAGCGATCGAATCCGTCCTGCACCGCATCCCTGACCTGGCCGAGCAGTTCCTCGTTATGAACGACGATGGTTTCTTCCTGCGTGAACAGCAGCCCATCCAGTACTTCTCCCCGACCGGGCGACCCAAGTTCTTCCCGTCACCGACCAAGATCAACGATCTCGGAGACGCCGCCGAGCCTCATGAGGCCTCCGGCGCGAACAACCGTCGGCTGCTCGAGGAGAAACTTGGGGTGAGCATTACCCAAGGGATGCTGCACACTCCGCTGCCTCATCGACGTTCCTACGTCGCGTCGGTGGCAGAACGGTACTCTGCGAAGGTCGAAGCGACACGGCGAGCGAAATTTCGCAGTGACAGCGATGTCTCCCTACTGTCTTCGCTGACCCAGTACTCGGGCTATCTCGAGGGCGAGTACGAGCTGGGGGCGCTCCGGGTCTCCTTCATCTCGCTCGGGGCTCCCCAGTCCGATGTCCGTCTCGCGCAGATCGGAGCGGGTTCGGTCGACTTCCTCAGCTTCGGCGAGGCGGAGGAAGACGCCGATCCCGAATACACCCAGGAGATGGCACTGAACTTCATGAGGGGGAAGTTCCCGATCCCGTCCCCGTGGGAGCGCCGTTGAGCGGAGGGTCTCTTGAGGTTGATTGACACGGCGAGGCCCCCGGACTCGGTACTCTGGCGGGGTGCCTTCGACGACTGAGACCGTGACCCCGCAGCGGCAGGACGGGCTGGACCTGCCCGGCGTCGTGACCGACCTCGCCGAAGCGGGGACGGTGACGGACCCCGACCACCCCCATCCCGGACAGTGGCGGCTGAACGCCGTGCAGGTCTCCAACTGGGGGACCTTCCACGGCACCCACGACCTGGCGATCTCCTCCAAAGGGTACTTCCTCACCGGCGGCCCGGGCACCGGCAAGTCCACCCTGCTGGATGCGATCAGCGCACTGCTGACCCCGCCGCGCACCCTGCAGTTCAACGCCGCGGCCTCCGACGCCGGCCCGAACCGCTCGAAGTACCGCCGCACCGTGGCCAGCTACGTGCGCGGCGCCTGGGCGATGCACTACGACCAGGCGACCGGTGAGTTCAGCCAGGAGGTGCTGCGGGAGAAGACCACCCTGTCGGTGCTGACCCTGCGCTACAGCGACGGCAAGGGCGGCACCGTCCAGCTCTCCCGGCTGCTGCTGCTGCATGCCGGCCACTCCGCGGACTCCGACGTCAAGAGCCTGTACGTCATCGCCAGGACGCCCCTGGACGTCACCGACCTGCGCCAGTTCGTCTCCACCCAGATCGAGGGCAAGGCGCTCGAGGCCGCGCATCCGGGCACCCAGACCTTCCGCCAGTTCCGGGAGTACCGGGCTGCGTTCAGCCAGCTGCTGGGCATCCCGGACGAGAAGGCGCTGGGACTGCTGCACAAGATCCAGTCCGCCAAGGAGCTCGGCGACGTCAACGCGCTGCTGCGCGACTACATGCTCGACGCCCCGCGCACCTTCGACCTGGCCGACCAGGCGCTGGCGAACTTCCAGAACCTCTCCGAGGTGTACGAGGCGCTGGTGACCGCCCGCGAGCAGCGGGAGCTGCTGCGCACCCTGCGCGGCTCGCACGAGGACTGGACGGCCATGCGCGAGCGCGGCGGCGCGCTGGTGGACCGTCGGGCGGATATCGACGTCTTCGCCGCCCAGCACCTGGTGCGGCTGCTGGGGGACGAGACCGACCGGCTCCGGCTCGAGCGGGACCGGCTCGCGGCCCAGCAGCGCCGGCTCACCCAGGACGTGGCCGAGGCCCGCTCCGATCTCGCCCAGCTCAAGGAGCAGCGCAAGCGCGCCGGCGGCGGGGAGATCGACGACTGGAAGCAGCAGATCGCCGGCCTCGAGGTGGAGCGGGAGCGGCGCCGCGAGCGCGGCGCCGAGTTCGCCGCCCAGCTGGCCACCGTCGAGCTGCGCACCCCGGCGGGGGAGGACATGTTCCTCGCGCTGCAGCGCGAGGTGACGGCGCTGCGGGAGACCCTGGAGGACGAGGAGAAGGGGGCCGACGCCGCCCGCTGGGAGGCCGAGGCGGCCGTCCGGGAACTGGGCCAGACCCTCGCCCGTACCCGGGAGGAGCTCACCTCCCTCACCAGCCGCGCCTCGAACCTCCACTCCGAGGACGTCGCCCTGCGCGACCACATCGCCGCCGAGGTGGGCATCGCCCCCACCGAGCTGCCCTTCGCCGCCGAGCTGCTGCAGGTGCGCACCGGCGAGGAGGAATGGACCGCCGCGGCCGAGCAGGCGCTGCGGGGACTGGCTCGCTCGATCCTGGTCCCGGACCGGATCTACCGCGAGGTCGCCGCCGTCATCGACCGCACCAAGCTGCGCCGCCGGATCTCCTACAACCGGGTCAACACCGATCTGCGTCGCCCTGCGAAGACCATCGACGCGCGCTCCCTGGCCGCGAAGCTCGAGGTCAAGGACGGCGAGTTCCACGTCTGGCTGTCCCACGAGATCGCCTCCCGCATGGACTACACCTGCGCGGAGAGCCTGGAGGAGTTCACCCGGCTGCACCGGGCCGTGCTGCGCTCGGGACAGATCAAGCACTCCGCCGCCCGGCACGAGAAGAACGCCGACCGGCAGATCAACGACCGCTCCCAGTGGGTGCTGGGATTCGACAACCGCGCCAAGCGGGCCGTGTTCGAGGCCGAGCGCACCCGCGCCGAGCAGGCGCTGTTCGAGGCCCAGGCCCGGCGCAAGGACGTCGAGACCGATCGCGACCGCCGCCGCGAACGTCTCTACGCGCTGCAGCTGATCAGCGCAGTCACCTGGGACGACATCGACGCCGCCTCGGTCGCGCGACGGGTGGCGAACCTGCGCGACATGGTGCGCGCCGCGGAGGACGGCTCCGCCGCACTGGCCGAGCTGGCCCGCCAGATCGACGATGTCGAGCAGTCCATCGCCGGCAGCGACGAAGAGCTGCTCGAGGTGGTGCGCAGCGCCGGCAAGCTCGCCGAGCAGGCCGAACGCGCCGAGGAGCGCCTCGTCGAGGCCCGGGAGCGGGTCGCCGAGTCGACGCTCGATCCCGAGGTCGAGACGGAGCTGGCCGAGCGCTTCGCCGCGATCGCGCCCACCCTGGTGCTGTCCACCATCGACCAGGTCACCAAGGACGCCTCGGCGACCCTGGACGCGGAGCTGATGGGCCTGACCCGTCGCACCTCCCGCGCCGAGGAGGACATGCGCACCGCGATGCGCGAGTTCTCCCGGCGCTGGCCCGCCCAGGCGGGGGACACCGCCCCGACGCTGGAGGGGGTGGACGACTACCTCGCGATCCTGCTGCGCATCGAGGAGGAGAAGCTGCCCGAGGTCGAGGACCGCTTCTTCGAGTTCTTCACCGGCAACACCCTCGGTGACGTGCAGGCGCTGGCCACCGCCATCGCCCGGGAGCCGGCGGAGATCCGCAAGCGCCTGCAGCGGATCAACACCCTCCTGGCGCAGATCGAGTTCCACTCCGGACGCTTCCTGCAGCTGTCGATGCGGCCGGTGCACCTGGCGGCGCTGGACGAGTTCAAGCGGGCGCTGGAAGAGGCGGTGGCGGACACCGCGCTGAACGACATCTCCCGGGATCGCGACCTGGCCGAGGAGCGGTTCCTCTCGCTGCGGCACCTGATGGACATGATCGGCGCGGCCCGCACCCGCGACGACCAGGTCTCCCGGGTGATCCTGGACGTGCGCCGCCACGTGCACTTCCACGCCGAGGAGGTCGACGCCGAGGGGACCGTGGTCCACGCCCACGAATCCGGCGGCCCGCTCTCCGGCGGCCAGAACGAGAGGCTCGCCACCTTCTGCCTCGCCGCGGCCCTGCGCTACCAGCTGGCGGGCACCGGCCAGGAGGTGCCCCGGTACGCGCCGATCATCATCGACGAGGCGTTCTCCAAAGGTGCGGGCAAGTTCATCACCGCCGCCATGGAGTCCTTCCGCCACTTCGGCTTCCAGGTGATCCTCGCCAACCCCGGCAAGAACCCGCAGGCCCTGGCCCCGTTCATCGGGGGCGTGGGAGTGGTCTCGATCCGGCAGGACCGCTATTCCTCGGTCGCGCCGGTGGAGTTCGTGGCGACCGCTGCCGAGGAGTAGGGCGCGGCGCCGATGGGGAGTTCTCCCCATCGGCAGCGGCCCCCGGACTCGATACTCTGGACGCCCACCGCGTCGGCCGAGCGGTGCAGCGTGATGCCGCCGCCCCCGCGTGCGGCACGAGGGTGGAAGGTGAACGGCGATGTCAGCTCTCCCCTCCGGCGCACCCGAGGCGATCCCCGGGCAGGACGAGACCCACCAGCGCATGCACGACCTGCTGACCTCGGTCACCACTGCGGTGCTCGAGGAGCAGCCGGGCCTGCTCGACTTCCACGACCACCGTCCCCAGCGGGACCGCTCCTCCGGTGACTCCTGGCGCGGGCTGCAGACCCTGTGCCACGTCAGCGCGCTGCTGGCCAGCAGCGGCCGGCCCACGAGCTCCGAGAGCGCCGCCGCACGACTGCTGGAGGCGGCCCACGGGTCCGCGGCCTCCTGGGGGCTGCACCGCCGGTCGGAGCGGAGCGGGGCAGGGGTGGTCACCGCCAGCTGGACGAACGCGGCCGGCGACCTGCTCGAGATGATCGTCGGCGTCCGGGTCGCGGTGCGCGCGATCAGCGCCCCGTTCCTGCCGGGCTCGCTGACCCCGAGGACGACCACCAGCCCGGCCTCGGCACTCAGCCCGCTGACCCCGCCACCGCGCCCGCTGCGCTGATCCGCCCCGGTGCCGGCGGCGGCCCCGAGCGGAGGGTGGCCACCGGCGCCCGGGCGTCGACTCCGTGCATCGAGTCCCCGGCCCGCGTTGCTACCCTGGCCGGATGCTCGAGCCGTCGCCGCGTCGCCCCTCGCGCGCACGTCCGGGGAGCCTGGCCGCGCGTGCGGCGGCGCTGTGCGCGGCCGGTCTGCTGGCACTGTCCACGGCGCTCCCCGCCGCAGCGCTGGGGGAGGACGGCCCCTTCGAGTTCCCGGCGGAGACGCAGACCCTGCACATGGTGCCCGGCTCGATCACCCGCATCCCGCTCGGCGCACTGATCGAGGACGATCTCGAGGACGAGGTCGATCTGGAGTCGGCCCGCCTGGCCCTGCCCGAGGGGGCGGGGGCGAGCACCCGCTCGCGGATGAGTCTGGGGGAGGATCTCCGCAGCCTCGAGGTGAGGGGGGAGGGGACCTGGTCGCTGCTCGGTGAGCAGCTCGTCTTCACTCCGCTGGTCGGGGTGGAGGGACCGAGCGCACCGATCGAGCTGACCATCGGCGGGCTGCACGAGGGTCGCTCGCAGCCGGTCCGGCTCACCCCTGAGCTGCTGGAGCTCGAGGAGATCGCCGCGCGCGGCTCGGCCGGTGAGGCGAAGAGCATCGAGCTCCCTGGCGACGTGCCCGCCGAGGGCTCCGCTCGCCTGGAGCTGGGAGGCCTGCCGTCCGGTTCCACGGTGCTCACCGACGGCAGCCGGGTCACCGTCCCCGACCAGGGCACCTGGCAGCTCACGGCCGACGGCGGGTCCCTCACCCACACCCCCGTCGGCCCCGGGCTCGGCCGGCAGCTCGACCCGGTCCGCTTCGTGATCGAGGACGACGAGGGCGCGGCGGAACGGGCCGGCCGGGTCACGCTCTCGGTCCCGATCATCTCGGATCTGGACTGGTCCGCTCCCTATGGCCAGGACATCCTCTTCGTGGTCGGCGAGGGACAGCAGTACGTCGACCCCGGGACCCTGCGTCTGCAGCCGTTGGGACCGCCGGAGTCCCACCGGGCCTCCGAGGACGGCACCGAGGTGGTGGTCGAGGGCCAGGGCACCTGGGTGCTGGACCGCGCGGCGGCCACCGTGCGCTTCTCCCCGGAGAGCGCCGAGGTGCACGAGACGGCCCCCATGGGCATCACCGGCGGCGACGGGGAGGGCCATGCCGCTGCGACCGCGCAGCTCAGCACGGCGTACCCGATCCTGCGGTCCCGGACGGTGGCCGCAGCGCCCGGCACCGAGATCAGCATCGACATGAGCACCGGCAGCCAGGACGTCAGCTCGGACTCGCTGCGCTTCGATCCGGCGACGGCACCGGAGGACGCGACCCTGGCCGAGGACGGCTCCGAGCTGACCGTCGCGGGGGAGGGGACCTGGCGGATCGACGATGCGACCGGCGCGGTGGAGATGACCCCTGCCGATGGGTTCACCGGCACCTCCACCCCGGTGGGGGTCATCGCCCGGGGCGTCTACGCCGACAATCTCGCCCAGGCCACCGTGACGGTGGTCGTCTCCCCGATCATCGCCACGCCGCGTCAGGACGAGGGACGCACCGCGCCGCAGACCCCGGTCACCGTGGACGTGCTCAGCAACGACACGGCCGGCAGCGGCGACCAGCCGCTGGAACCCGAGACGCTCCGGATCAGCTCCCTCGCGGCGACCAACCTGTCCGAGCTCGAGAACGGTCGCGGCACCCGGCTGCTCATCCCGGAGGAAGGGACCTACTCGGCGGGGGACAACGGCACGGTGACCTTCACGCCCGTCGAGGGCTTCACCGGCCGCACCACACCGATCACCTATCACGTCCGCGACAGCGCGGGCGTCCCGGTCCGGGCCTCCCTGGTGGTCGACGTGGACCCCAGCCTCAGCGCGGCCGAGGAGCCGGGGGCCGAGGTCAGCGGCATCAACAGCCTGCTGGTGGGGCTGATGCCCGGCACCCCCGGCACCTCGGTCCTCTTCGGCACCCTCGTGCTGCTGCTGCTCTTCGGCGGCGGGGTCTCGCTGGGGATCGGTCTGCGCATGGAGACCGACCGCCGCGCGTGGGAGGACTGATCGGCGTGCTGCGAGGTACGAGCGGCAGGAGAGCAGTCGATGACACGCTGGACTGAGTCTCAGCAGCCCTCGGGCGCGTCCACCGGCTCCTCGAGCGCGGCAGAGGCCGCCGCCGCCTCCTCGAGCCCGACGAAACCGTCACCGATCAGCACTGTCACCGCGTTCCCCTCCTGCTGCTCGTCCAAGCTCAGCTGCGCTCCCTGGATCTGCACCCGCACGGACTGCGCCGCCAGGTAGCCCTGGGGGCCGTGGACGATGGTGGCGGGGCCCGTGGCCGCGCGGGTGTTGCCGGGGCTCTGAACCCCATAGCCCCGCTCGGCGAGCTGCTCGGAGACGTCACCGGCCAGGCCGCTGCGGCTGGTGCCGTTCAGCACGGTCACCGTGACCTCGCCGGGCGGCAGCGGCACGGCATCGGGTTCCGGGCAGGAGAGCTCCACGGGCTCGTCCCCGAAGGACTTCTGCTCGATCACCCCGGGATCGGCCACCGGTTCGCGGAGCTCGCCCACCGCGTAGACGCCGATCGCGATCAGAGCGACGGCGAGGATCGCGAAGATCGTCAGCTGCGTGACCCGCAGGCGCCGGGTGCGGCGCAGCCGCTGGTCCCGTCGGCGGACGTCGTCCGCGGAGCGGCCGTACGGGTGCGCGTCGTGGTGGGAGCGGCTCATCTCAGTCCAGGGGGCGGTAGCGGATGCCGAATGCGTCCAAGCGCGGCAGATGGGCGCGCAGGCGCTCCTCGAACTCCTCCCAGCTCTGCTCCGGAGAGCCCCAGGCCCGCTCGGCGAGAGCGCACATACGGGGGAAGGCCATGTACTGGACCTGCTCGGCGGTGGGCATGTACTCGGTCCACAGCTGGCCCTGGATGCCCATGATCAGCGTCTGCTGGTCCTCGCCGAGCTTGTGGGGCGAGAACTTCGCGGTGAAGACGTCCTTGACGGTGGTGAGGCCGCCGATCGCGAGCGGCTCGTCCTTCGGGTTCGCCTGATAGTGGTCGAAGTAGGTGTGCTCGTTGTTCGCGATGATGGTGCGGAAGCCGCGGGAGGTCGAGTCCTTCAGCCCGTTCCCGTGACGCCAGTTCATGATCACGGTGTCATCGGGCAGATGGCTCTCGAGGACCTCGTCCCAGGCGATCACCCGCTTGCCCTTCTCGGCGAGGACGTCGGCGGCGAACTGGGTGAAACGACCCTGGATCTCGGAGACCCGGGTCAGGCCCCATTCGTTCATCCGGCTGCGGGCGGCGGGAGAGCGCTCCCACTCCACGCGCGGGCACTCGTCCCCGCCGATGTGCACGTAGGGGGCGGGGAAGAGGTCCGCGACCTGGGTGAGCACATCGCGCAGGAAGTCGAAGACCGTGTCGGAGACCCCCAGGACGTGGTCGGAGATCCCCCAGACCTCGCGCACTCCGAGCTGCTGCTCGGGGAAGTTCCCCAGCTCGGGGTAGGCGGAGATCGCCGCCTGCATGTGGCCGGGCAGGTCCACCTCGGGCACGATCATGATGCCGCGGCGGCGGGCGTACTCGACCAGCCCCGCCAGTTCCTCCTGGGTGTAGGAGCCGCCGTGCGGGACGCCGTCGAAGGTCCAGGACTCCTCGTCCTCGCCCATGTGGCCGACCAGGGTCTGCTCGCGCCAGGCCCCGACCTCGGTCAGTCGCGGGTATCCCTTGATCTCGATCCGCCAGCCCTGGTCGTCGGTGAGGTGGAGGTGCAGGACGTTCAGCCGGTGCAGCGCCATCGCATCGAGGAGGGTCTCGATCTCCGCCGCTGGGAGGAAATGGCGGGAGACGTCGAGGTGCATGCCGCGCCAGGCGTGCTTCGGCCGGTCCGAGATGGTCACGCACGGGATCGAGCCGTTCGTGCCGGTGACGATCTGGGCGAAGGTGTTGCGGCCGTCGGCCAGCGCGGCCTCGCTGCCGGCGCTGAGGGAGGCGCCGGTGGGCGAGATCGACAGGGCGTACTCGGTGGCCGGGAGGGCGTCGTTGAGGCCGACGGAGAGTCCCTCCCACGGATCGCTCGTCTCCCAGGTCCCGTCCGACCACACGACGGACTGGGGCAGCGGGACGAGGGCGAGTGGATCGGGCATTGCTTCTCCTGGGAGGACGACGTCGACCATGATCAGCTCCAGTTTGCCACGGGGAGGCGGCTCCCTGCGCCCGGAGCCGTCCGCCGTCGCCCGCAGTTCGTCGGCCGCACCGTCGGGGCCGTGCCGCCGGACCGGACGCACGGGAGCCCGGTCGGCATGGCCGACCGGGCTCCCTCACGCCGCCCTGCTCCTTCCCGTTGACGCTCTCGCGTCGAGCAGGCCGTCGTGGCCCTATATCCGTCTCCTGCGGACCGCAGGGATCCTCAGCGGTAGGTGACGAACACGTGCGGTGCGTTCCACATGGAGCGCTCGACGACCTGTTGGCGCGAACCGGAGGCGTCGATGATCTTGCCGTTGCCCACATAGATGCCCATGTGGCCGTAGTCGTTGCCGGTGTAGGCGACCAGGTCGCCGGGCTTCGCCTCGGACCGGGAGATGATCCGCCCGCCGTAGACGTAGCCCTTGGCCGTCTTGCGCGAGAGGTTCACCCCCGCCTGGTTGTACGCGTAGTGCACCAGTCCCGAGCAGTCAAAGCCGGTCGAGGGCGACTCGCCGCCCCAGTGGTACCGGGCGCCGAGCTGCGAGCGGGCCGCGTCGATGATCGCCTGTCCGCGCACGGAGACACCGCTGACCGGCGTCCGGTCCTCGTCGCGGCCGCCGGTGTCCGCGGAGATGCGGACATCGCTGCCCAGGGCGTTCCAGGTGCGGGGGCCGACGATGCCGTCCACGCCGATGCCGGCCGCGGACTGCAGGGCGCGCACGGCGCCCGCGGTGCCGCGGCCGAACACGCCGTCGACGGAGATCGAGGCGCCGGAGGCGTTGAGCGACTTCTGGAGCGACGTCACCGCGGCTCCGCGGTCGCCGTGGCGGAGCTTCGGCTGGGTGGCGGGGGCGGACGGCGCCGACGGAGCGGAGGTCCCACCGCCGACGGCCACACCGCCGCTCAGCGCGGCCCGCGTCTTGGGGCCGACGACGCCGTCCACACCGATCCCGGCCGCGGACTGCAGGGCGCGCACGGCGCCCGCGGTGCCGCGGCCGAACACGCCGTCGACGGAGATCGAGGCGCCGGAGGCGTTGAGCTGCTTCTGCAGGGTGGTCACGGCAGAGCCGCGGGACCCGAAGCGAAGCGTGGGCTGCGAGGTGCCCGTGGACGGTGCCGTGGCGACCGCGCCGGTCAGAGAGCCCCAGGTCTTGGGGCCCACCACGCCGTCGACGCCGATACCGGCCCCCGACTGCTGGCTCCGGACCGCCCGCAGGGTCGCGGAGCCGAAGACCCCGTCGACCGTGAGCGAGGCACCATGCGCGTTCAGCTGCTGCTGGAGGTGGGAGACGGCGGCGCCGCGTGCCCCCAGCCGGAGCGTGACCGAGGTGAACTGGGACTGGGTGGCCGGGGCGACGCTGGGAGCGATGCCGCGGACGGTGCCGACGGTCGAGGCGACGGGCGCCTGGGCCGTGGCTGCGGCGCCGCCGGTGAGGACGGCGGCCGCGGAGACGGCGCCGACCATGGCGGCGCCTCCGACGCCTCGACCCACGGGGGCGGTGAACCCTCGGTAGTCGATCACGGCACGGCCGGATGCCCGGTGCGTGCCTCGTGGAGCGGTGGGGAACATCGTGGGTGATCTCTTTCTCCGTCGCCACGCCCGTGCTGCACGGCGCCGAGGGCGACGCGCACGCGAGAAACGCCCGTCACCCAGGGAAGAGGAGGAAGCGACCGGGCCGGTGACGGGGAGGCGGCAGCCCGGTGAGCGCCGCCTGAGCAGAGTCGGCACCGCTGGCCACTGTATGTGCAGGTGAAGGGGAGGCCACAGGGGAGTTTGCGTTCCGCCCCACAGGTCTTTGCGAAGATTTTGCCTCAAAGGGCGGAATTTGCCCGTGTGGTCTTCGGAAATTGAATTGCACTATGGTAGTTACGCCATTGTCATTCAAGCGGAGGCGGCGGGCGCGCTCACCGACCTCCGCGACGACCAGCAGGTCAGGACGGCCTTCTTTGTCGCGAATGTCCGTTTCGGAATATCCTCCAGAATGCGCCGGAGCGGTTCGTGGGAAGCGGTGTGCAAGAACCGGCCCGGCACTGGGGGCGCACCGGCGGGAGCATTCGGGAATGAGTGAAGGGCCGGGGATCGTCATGCGATCCCTCGGCCCTTCTCGATGGTCGGGGTGACAGGATTTGAACCTGCGACCTTGCCGTCCCGAACGGCACGCGCTACCAAGCTGCGCCACACCCCGGTGATGCCTCGCCCGAGCGGGTCACCGAGGAGAAACTCTAGCAGGCTCGGGGAGTGCTCACCGCACCGGCGAGGGCTTCGGGGCGCGCAAGGTGAGCAAGGTCGCCTCCGGGGGCGTGAACAGGCGGTAGTCCGAATAGGGGCTCGCGCCCATGCCCGCGCTGACGTGCAGAGGCACTCCCTGCCAGGTGGACAGGCCACGGGCCTGTCGACGGGGGAGGTCGCAGTTGGTCACCAGCGCGCCGATGCCCGGCACCCGCAGCTGACCGCCATGGGTGTGGCCGGCCAGCACGAGGTCCGCGCCGTCGGCGACGAAGGAGTCCAGCACCCGCCGATAGGGCGCATGCGCCACCCCCAGCCGGAGCACGTTCCCGTGGGCGGGCAGCGGCGGCGACAGGGGCGGCGGCGCCGGCATCTCGTCGAGCTCCAGGTGCGGGTCATCGACACCGACCAGACGCACCTCGAGCCCGCCCAGCTCGATGCTCGCCCTGGTGTTGGTGAGATCCTTCCAGCCGTGCTCGGAGAGCCGGTCGGTGAGCTCGCCGACCGGCAGCGTGGGCTCCCGGGGGTCGGGCAGCTCGGCGGGCCGTGCGTCGGGCAGCAGGTACCGCACGGGGTTCTTCGGCACCGGCTCGAACATGTCGTTGGAGCCTCGCACGAAGGCGCCGGGGCTCTGCAGCAGCGGCGCCAGCGCCTCGGCCAGCACCGGGATCGAGGCGGCGGAGGCGATGTTGTCGCCGGTATCGATCACGAGATGCGGCCGCAGCAGCGAGAGGTACTCGAGGAAGTCGAGCTTGCGCTGCTGGTCGGGCATCAGGTGGATGTCGCTGATGTGCAGCACCCGGAACGAGCGCGTGCCCGGCGGCAGGATCCGCAGCTCGACCTCGCGCAGCGTGAAGCGGTGGATCTCGATGTGGCGCGCCCAGACGTGGGTCGCGGCGGCGGCGCCCAGGCCGAGGCCGCCCACGATCCCGGCGGCCGCGAGGGTCGGCCGCACCTCAGTTCCCTCCGGAGGACTGACGGATGACCACGGTCTCGCCCTCGGGCAGGCGGGTGCCGGCGGTCGGATTCGTGCCGATCACGTACCACTTGCCTACGGAGCTGTTCGACTCGTTGCGCACCTCGACCTGGAAGCCGGCCGACTCCACCGCGCTCGTCGCCTGGCTGAGCACCATCCCCGAGACGTCGGGGACCACGCCCTTCTGGGCCACGTCGGAGGAGGGTATGACGGGCTTCTCCGGCGCCGCCGGGAACGCCTTGCTGGGCAGTCCCTCGTGTGCGCGGCTCATGTACTCCTGCCAGGTGGGCAGGGAGATGGTGTTGCCCCAGACGTGCCCGCCGCGGAGCATCTCGCCGTCGACCGAGAAGCCGCCGGGGCGGATGTTCGCGTTCGGGTGGCCGAACCACACCGCGGTGGACATCTGTCGGGTGAAGCCGACGTACCAGGTGTGGTACTGGGAGCCCGAGGTGCCGGTCTTGCCGCCCGCGGGGTGGCCCTCGATGATCTTGCCCTTGCCGGTGGCCCGCGGGTCCTCGAGGTCCTGCTGGAGGGTCCACGCCATGACGTCTGCGACCTCCTTCTCCACGGCCTGATGGCAGTCGGCGCCGGAGATCTCCATCGGCTCGCCGTGGCGATCGAGCACCTCGGTGATGCCCTGCGGCGAGCAGTAGGTGCCGCCCGCCGCCCAGGTGGCGTAGGCGGCCGCCATGGTCAGGGCGGAGATGCGCACCTCGCCGAGCACCAGCACGGCCGGGGCCAGCTCGACGCTGTACATGTCCTCGATCGGCATCTCCCAGGTGGACTGGTCGTAGGGGTCGTAGCCGGCCGGGACCACGCCGATGTTGCGCGCGGTGTTCGCGATCTCGCAGAGGTCGAGCTGACGCGCCATGTCCGTGTAGGCGGTGTTGATCGAGAACTTGGTGGCGTTCAGGACCGTCTCCATCGGGCTGATCCGCACCGAGACCGCGTTGTCCGGATTCCAGGCTTCCGCGGAACGCCAGGCGCCCCGGGGCAGGCACTGCGCCGGCGAGCGCGAGATCGGGCGCCGCTCGGTGCTGACCTTGTCGTAGATCGTCCGGTCGTTCTCGAGCCAGTCCTGCAGCACGAAGGGCTTGAAGGTCGAGCCGACGGGGAAGCCGCTGCCGCCGCCGAGGGACTTGGGCACGTTGTAGTTGATCGCCGTCTCGCCCGGACCGACCTCCGCGTACGGGTTGAACGTGCGGTTCTGCGCCATCGTGAGGATGTTGCCGGTGCCGGGCTCGACGGTGACGATCGAGTGGCCGAAGCCGCTCGCGGAATCGCCGGGGAGCTTGCGCTGCAGGACGTCCATGGCCGCCGCCTGGGTCTCCGGATCCAGGGTGGTGCGGATGGTGAGGCCGCCGCCGTAGAGCAGTTCACGGCGCTCGTCGTAGGTCGCGGCGAAGGCCGGGTCGTTCAGCAGCGAGCGCGTGACGTAATCGCAGAAGAAGCCGCTGGTCCCGGCCGAGGCGCAGCCGGCCCGCACGTTCTGGATGTCCAGCATGTCCTCGACCGGGATCGAGGTGAACTCCTCGTACTCCTCGTCGCTGACATACCCCTCGTTGTGCATGTCGTAGAGGACCTCGTTGCGGCGCGCCTCGCCCGCCTCGGGATGGGAGACCGGGTCGTACGCGTTGGGGCCGTTGGTGATGCCCGCCAGCAGCGCCGCCTCACCGGGATTCAGGTCCGCGGCGCTCTTGTTGAAGTAGTGCCGGGAGCCGGTCTCCACGCCGTACTGCGAGGGCCCGAACTGGGCCACGTTCAGATAGGCGTTGAGGATCTGGTCCTTCGTCCACCTCTTCTCGAGGGAGAGGGCGAGCTTCGCCTCCCGCAGCTTGCGGCTGTAGGTCTGCGCGGTGGCCGCGATCTGGTCCTCCTGGTCGCCGCGCTGGACGGCGTCCATCAGGAGGGCGTTCTTCACGTACTGCTGGGTGAGCGTTGAGCCGCCCTGGGTGGCGCCGCCGGCGGCGTTGGAGGCGAAGGCGCGGACCATCCCCCTGGGATCCACGCCGCCGTGCTCGTAGAAGCGACGGTCCTCGACCGCGATCACCGCGTGCTGCATGTGCGGGGAGATCTCCTCCAGCGGCACCATGATGCGGTTCTCCGAGTAGAAGGTCGCCAGCAGCGAGCCGTCCGCGGCCTCGATCCGGCTCGCCTCGTTCAGCGGCTCCACCTCGAGCTCGGTCGGGTACGAGTCGAACAGCGCGACGCCGTCCTTGGCGACGGCCGAACCGGCCGAGACCATCGGCAGGAAGAACGCGGCCAGCAGCACGCCGGCGAGCGCGGAGACGGCGAGCAGCCCCAGCAGCAGGTAGACGGTCTGCAGCAGGGCGACGGGGAGGGAGCGGCCGGAGGCGGGCGCGGACGTGGTGCGGGCCATGGTCACACAGTACGGGCAGTCGTGGACTCGGGACCAGGCGGCAGGCCACGCGCGCCGAATCTTCACTGAATCGTGCCGTGCTCCGCCGGTGGGCGGGTCCCACGGCCGGTGAGGCCGGCGGGTACGGAGGTCGCCCGCACTCCCGGTCCGCTGAGCAGAGGGCGGGGACCGGAATTTTTTGCCATGTGGCGTGAGTCTCCTTACAGTGAGAGCCATGAACGGATCAATGTCGATCCGCCACCTGGGAAGGGGTTGCGCATGACCATCGGGGAATCTCCCACGACCACCGACTCGAGCTGGGCGACGCGAGGCGCCTGCGTGACCATGGAGCCCGACGGCTTCTTCGTGCAAGGTGCCGAGCAGCATGCGGTGAAGGTCGCCTGCGGGGCGTGTCCGGTGAAGACGGAATGTCTGGCCGACGCCCTGGACAACCGCGTCGACTTCGGCGTCTGGGGCGGGATGACCGAACGGGAGCGTCGGCGCCTGCTGCGCCGCCATCCCGAGGTGAGCAGCTGGTGGGCCGTGCTGCGCCGCGCGGAGAAGGGAGCGGTGGGCGGCTGAGGGTCCCCGCGCGGCCCCGATATCCCCGGTAGGCTCCCGCCATGAGCACTGTGACCCGCTGGGAGTACCTGACCGTTCCGCTGCTGATCCACGCGACCAAGCAGATCCTCGACAACTACGGCGAGGAGGGCTGGGAGCTGGTCCAGGTGGTGCCGGGGCCCAATCCGGAGAACCTGGTCGCCTACCTCAAGCGTCCGCTGGGTGAGGGCTGAGCCGGTGAGCGCCGCGCCGCACAGCACCCGCATCCGCGCCCGGCTCGCCGAGCGCGGGCTCGCCCTGCCCGCCGTCGCCGCGCCCGTGGCCGCCTATGTGCCGGCCGTCGCCAGCGGGCACCATGTGCACACCTCCGGTCAGCTGCCCTTCGTGGACGGTGCCCTGCCTGCGACCGGCAAGGTCGGCGCGGAGGTCGCCCCGGAGCAGGCCGCGGAGCTGGCCGCCGCCTGCTGCCTCAACGCCCTGGCGGCCATCGAGGCGCTGGTGGGGGACCTGGATCGCATCATCCGGGTCGTCAAGCTCACCGGGTACGTCGCCTCCGACCCCTCCTTCACCGCGCAGCCCACCGTGATCAACGGGGCCAGCGAGCTGCTCGGCGAGATCTTCGGCGATGCCGGCTCGCACGCCCGCGCCGCGGTCGGCGTCGCGGTGCTCCCGCTGGACGCCCCGGTGGAGCTCGACCTGCTGGTGGAGCTCGACGGCCCGGCCGTCCCGACCGACTGAGGGCGACGAGGTGGACGAGCACGCCCCGCAGCGGGCCCCCGGCGGGCCCGCCGTCGAGCTGATCGCGGTCCGGGCCGAGAACCCGGGTCCGATGACGCTGAGCGGCACCAACAGCTATGTGCTGCGCGACGGGGACCAGGTCTGGGTCGTCGATCCCGGTCCCCGCGACCCGGAGCACCTCGCCGAGCTGCTGCTGCAGTGCGGGGCGGAGTCCCGGCCCCAGGGGGTGCTGGTCACCCACCGGCACCTCGACCACACCGCCGGGGCCGCCACCCTGGCACGGCAGCTCGCCGCCCGCAGCGGGGACGAGGTGCCGCTGTGGGCGGCGGACCAGTCCGCGGTCCCCGGCTCACGCCCGCTCCCGGCGACGCTGGCGGGCGATCACGGCACCGTCGGCCACCTCATCCACCTGCCCGGCCACACCTCCGACTCGATCGCGGTGCTGGTCGACGGCGGTCGCCTGCTCAGCGGCGACACCCTGCTGGGCGGCTCCTCCACGGTGATCGTGCCGGACGACGGCGGCTCGCTGGCCGACTACCTGCAGTCGCTGGCGATCCTGCGGGCGATGACGGTGGATGGTCGTATCGGGTCGATCCATCCCGGGCACGGTCCCGCCCTCGAGACGCCGCTGGACGCCCTCGAGGCGATCGAGCAGGCGATCGCGCATCGTCGCGAACGCATCGAGGAGGTGCGTCGGGCGCGGACGGCGGGCGTGCTGACCATGGACCGGCTGCTGCGAGTGGTCTACGGTCCGGATCTTCCCGAGCAGCTCGAGGGTGCCGCGCGCTGGAACCTCCGGGCCACGCTCGCTCATCTCGCCGAGGAGCGCTGAGGCCGCGGACCGCGATGCCGAGGCCGGCGGCATGCCGGCGCGGCGGGCGCGCCCGACGCGCACCGGCCGGACACGGCGGAACCGCCGACCTCGTCCGGCGGCGAACGAGAACGGTGGTCCCGGCGTGCGTGCCCCGGCGCAGAGGCCGCGGCCGGCAGCTGTCAGCGAGCGCGGCGGCGCAGTCGCTCGACGTCGGAGATCAGGACCGCACGGGCCTCGAGCCGGATCCAGCCGCGGGAGGCGAAGTCCGCCAGCGCCTTGTTGACGGTCTCGCGGGAGGCGCCGACCAGCTGGGCGAGCTCCTCCTGGGTGAGGCCGTGGGCGACCATCACGCCGTCATCGGTCTGGCGGCCGAAGCGCTGCGCGAGGTCGAGGACGTTCTTGGCGACGCGGCCGGGCACATCGGCGAAGACCAGATCCGCGAGGGACTCGTTGGTCTTGCGCAGGCGGCGGGCGAGGGAGGCGAGCAGGTGCCGCCCCACCTCGGGGCGCTGCGCCAGGACTCGGTAGAGATCCTGCTGGGACAGCGAGTAGAGCGTCGACTCGGCGACCACCGTGGCGGTCGCGTTGCGCGGCGCGGGATCGAACAGGGACAGCTCACCGAGGGTCTCTCCGGGGCCGAGCACGGCCAGCAGGTTCTCGCGGCCGTCGCCCGAGGCGTGGCCGACCTTCACCTTGCCGGAGCCGAGGATGAACAGCCGATCGCCCGGATCCCCCTCCCGGAAGATGATGGCGCTGCGGTGGTAGTCCTCCTGCTTCATCGACGCCAGCACGGCCTGCTTGCCGTCCTCGTCGAGCGCAGCGAACAGCGGTGATGACCGTACGATGTTCTCGTCCACGGAACCTCCTGAGTGTGGGGCCCCGAGTCTCGGGACCGTGCTGTGCTACTCGATGTGTCGTGGGCCACGAACTGCGGTGGCCACCGTCACATGATGGTCAAACACTACCGTGCCGACGCCGTCCGGTCCCGCCACTCGCCGAAGGAGAACCAGTGCAGATCCCGAGGTCGACCCCCGAGGCCGTGGCCGGGCCCGGTGCCGAGCGGCCGGCCGACGCCGCCGCGGTCGCCTCCCGGCTGGAGGATCTCCACCTCGAGGCGCGCACCGAGCTCGACCATCGTGATGCCGTCGAACTCCTGGTCGCGACGGTGCTCTCGGCGCAGACCACCGACGTGCGCGTCAATCAGGTCACCCCGGAGCTGTTCTCCCGCTGGCCGGATGCGGCAGCGCTCGCCGGGGCCGAGGAGACCGACGTCGCCGAGGTGGTGCGGCCGCTGGGGATGGGGCCGACCAGGGCGCGTCGCATCATCGCCCTGGCCCGCGGGCTGCTCGTCGACCACGGTGGCCGGGTCCCTGACGACCAGGGCGCTCTGGAGGCGCTGCCCGGGGTGGGGCGCAAGACCGCGCACGTGGTGCGCGGTGCCTGGTTCGGGCACTCGCTGCTGGCGGTGGACACGCACGTCGGCCGGGTGTCCCGCCGTCTCGGCTGGACCACCCGGACCGACCCCCGCGCGGTCGAGGAGGACGTGGTCGCGCGGCTGGAGGCCGACGGCACCGGCGCCGAGGCCGAGGAGCTCACCGTGCTGGGGCTGCGGCTGATCCTCCACGGACGGCGGGTGTGCACCGCGCGGGCGCCCCGCTGCGACCAGTGCGTCCTGGCCGATATCTGCCCGCAGGTGGGCGTGGCGTGAGCGCCGCGACGGCCCATGGGCCCGGCCTGCCGGCCGAGGCCGCCTTCCTCGCTCCCTTGGCCGAGCGGGCGCGGCGCGGGGACGTGCTGGTGCGCCGCGACGTCGATCCGCGGGATCCGCGCCGGGGGGACGGCCGGGTGGTGCGGCGCAGCGCGGTGCTCATCCATCTGGCCGGCACCGGCCTGCACGACGCGCAGCTGGTGCTCGAGGAGCGCGGTCACTCCATGCGCTCCCAGCCCGGCCAGTTCTCCCTCCCCGGCGGCGGCCGCGACCCGGGGGACCGCGACGACGTGCACACCGCCCTGCGGGAGGCCGCGGAGGAGACCGGCCTGGACCCCGCCGACGTGCTGGTGCTCGGCGCCTTCGCCCCGATCCCGATGCCCTGGCGGTCCCAGGCGGTGACGCCGGTGCTGAGCTGGTCACCGGTCATGCCGCCGCTGGACGTGCAGGACCCGTTCGAGGTGGAGCGCGTGGTGTGGGCGCCGCTGGCGGGGCCCGGTTCCCTCACCGATCCCGCCCACCAGCAGCGCGGGATGCTCCGCGGCTACGGTGTGGGGCCCGCCTTCGACCTCCCGGGCGACGCCTTCGTCTGGGGCTTCACCGCGATGATCCTGGAGAAGGTGCTCACCGGCCTGGGCCTGGATCCGGTGCCGTCCACCGCGCCGGTGCGCGAGATCCCGCCCGAGCGTCGCCGCTGACCACGGCCACCGCGGATCGCCTCAGCTCCCCGCCGCCGCTGATCCGCTCCGCGGTGGCCGTGGTCACCTCGGCAGTTCCCGCTCGCCCGAGGAAGCCCGGGCACGTTAGACTCGGGTGTTGCCGGACGGTCTCCGGCAGCCCTGCGGGGCGCATACGGAGCGGCCGGCCTGGACGCTCCGGCCGCGCCCCGGGAACCAGTACTCGCAGACCGATGAACAGCAGACAAGGAATGGGATCCAGGTGCCACGCGGCAAGGTGAAGTTCTACGACGCCGAGAAGGGCTTCGGCTTCATCCTCGATGACGAGGACGGACAGAGCGTCTACGTGCACGCCTCGAACCTGCCCGAGGGGGTCGACTCCCTCCGGCCGGGCGCACGCGTGGACTTCGACATGGTCGACGGTCGTCGCGGCCCCCAGGTGCTCTCGCTGCAGCTGCTGGAGCCCGCTCCCTCGGTCAGCCGCGCCCGGCGGCAGAAGCCCGAGGAGATGGCGGGGATGGTCGAGGACCTGATCCGGCTGCTCGATGACGCCTCCAACGGCCTGCGTCAGGGGCGCTATCCCGACCGCGGCCACTCGCAGAAGATCGCCACCGTCCTCCGCGCCGTCGCCGACAATTTCGAGGCCTGAAGCCATGACGTCACCGACCACCTCCCCCCGCCGCGCCCGCACCGCGCGGCCCAAGCTCGACGCGATCGCGGCCGAGGCCGTCGAGCTCGCCCGCGAGGCGCTGCTCGAGGTCACCGAGCCGGGTCAGGTCGGTGAGCACCTCCGCGTCGAGGCGAGCGGGGAGCGGCTGGCCACCCATGTCTTCGACTGCACCATGCCCGGGTACCGCGGCTGGTCCTGGGTGGTCGTCCTCGCCCGTGCCTCGCGCGCCAAAGCCGCCACGGTCGCCGAGACCGCGCTGCTGCCCGGGGAGGATGCGATCCTCGCCCCCGAGTGGGAGCCCTGGTCCGAGCGGCTGAAGCCCTCGGACATCGGCGCCGACGACCTGCTGCCCTACCGCGAGCAGGACGCACGGCTCGAGCAGGGATACGAAGCGACCGGCGACGAGGACGCGGACCGGGTGGCGCTGTGGGAGCTGGGCCTGGGGCGTCCCCGGGTGCTCTCCCCGGAGGGTCGCAGCGAGGCCGCCGAGCGCTGGCTCGAGGGCGATTTCGGTCCCCGCCAGACCTCTGGCCGCGGCCGTCGCGGCACCGTCGCGGCCAACTGCACCAGCTGTGGCTTCTTCACCCAGCTCTCCGGGTCCCTGCGCCGCGAGTTCGGGGTGTGCACCAACGAGTGGTCCCCGGCCGACGGTCGCGTGGTGCACCTGAACTTCGGCTGCGGCGCCCATTCCGAGACCGGTCAGCAGGGCGATGATCGCGAGATCCCGCGCAGCAGCGGCGTGATCGTCGACGAGCTCGACGTCGAGGTCGAGAAGGCCCCTGCCGCACAGGACCCGGCCGAGACCGCTCCGACCCCGGTCGCCGAGGTCCCCGAGGCGGATTCTCCGCAGGATGACTCCGCTCAGGACCGGACCGCCGTCCAGGACCGGGCCGCTGAGGCCCCGGAGGCCGATTCGCCCGAGGACGAGACGCCCGGCGCCGACGCCTGACATCGACCGGCCTGTGCTGAGCGCCCCCCGCTCAGCGCAGGGAGACGGCGATGCGGGCCAGCAGGGCCTCGATCGCCAGCAGCGGCGGCACGTTCCCGCGGATGCGGTCCCTCGCCTCCTGCACCGCCTCCAGCAGCCCCAGCGTGATCGTCCCCGAGCCCCGGCCGGCGGCCTGCTCGATCTCCTGGGTCACCTCGACGTTGACCAGCTCCGCCGCCGTGCCGAGCTGACGGCTCAGCACATCGCGGAGCACGGAGTGCGCATCGAGCAGGTACCGATCCAGCACGTCACGGACCAGCCGGGTCTGCCGGCGCTTGGCATCCTCCTCGAGCTGGCGCACCTGGGAGCGCAGGGACGGCGGCACCTTGCCGTCGTCGATCCCGGCCGAGCGCAGGAAGCGCTCCTTCTCCTCGGCCGCGACCACGTCCGCATGCTCCTTCGCCTCGGCGGTGGCGCGATCCACCAGGCCCTGGGCGGCGAGCACCGCCTCCCCGGCACCCCGCAGCGAGAGCAGGGTGCGGGCCGATTCCTCGCGGGCCGCCAGCGCGCCGTCCTGCGTGGCGTAGCGCAGCGCCAGGCCGATGTGCCCCTGGGCGGCGCGGGCCGCCCGCACCGCGAGCTGCTCGTCGATCCCGTCGCGGCGACACAGCAGGTCCGCCACCACGGCGGAGGAGGGCACCGCCAGCGTCACCGAGCGGCAGCGGGAACGGATGGTGGGCGCCAGATCCTCCGCGGAGGGCGCGCACAGCATCCACACCGTCGACGGCGGGGGCTCCTCGATCGACTTCAGCAGCACGTTGAAGGTGCCGGCGCTCATGCGGTCCGCATCCTCCACGATCAGCACCCGCCGATTGCCGGTGGCCGGAGCGCGCTGCGCGGTCATCACCAGCGCGCGCACCTCCTCCTTCGCGATCGAGAGCTTGTCGGTCGCGACCACGGTGACATCGGGGTGGGTGCCCGCGAGGGTGGTCCGGCACGCCCGGCACTGCCCGCATCCGAGCCCCTGCTCGCACTGCAGGGTGGCGGCGAAGGCCCGGGCGGCGGTGGAGCGTCCGGACCCGGGCGGGCCGGTGATCAGCCAGGCCTGGGCCAGCGAGCCCTGCGGAGAGGCGGCGCGGCGGAACTGGGCGACGGCCGCGTCCTGGCCCACCACGTCCGCCCATACCCCGCCGGCCGGCGCCCGGCCGCCGCTCAGAGCCTCGGTCACCGTCACTGCTCGTCCCGGTGCCGGGTGGGCGGTGCCGGTTCGAAGGTGGGGTCGAACAGGCTCAGCACCTCGGCGACGGCGTCGAGCACCTGCGCGTGGACCTCCTCGCGGCGGAGGGTCCCGTCGATCACCGCGTAGCGCTCCGGCTCGGCGGCGGCGAGGTCGAGGAACTCCTGGCGCACCGCCTCGTGGAAGCCGAGCCCGGCGGACTCCAGACGGTCCCGTGCGGAGGAGTCGCGGCGCTCGTCCAGCGTCTGCGGCGGGACGTCCAGCAGGATCGTGCGGTGGGGGAGCAGCCCGTCCACCGCCCACAGCGAGAGGGAGGCGATCTCCTCGCCATCCAGCTCCCGCCCCGCTCCCTGGTAGGCGACCGAGGAGTCGAGGTACCGGTCGCCGAGCACCAGGCCGCCGCGGGCGAGATGCGGCCGCACCACGGAGGCGACGTGGTGGGCACGGTCCGCCGCGTAGAGCAGCGCCTCCGCCCGCGGGTCCACGTCCTCGCCGTGCAGCAGCAGGCCGCGGATGCTCCGGCCGAGCGGGGTCCCGCCGGGCTCGCGGGTGGTGAGGATGAGATCCTCGGCGACCGAGCGGTCGGTGACCAGGTGGTCCCGCAGCAGCTGCATCTGCGTGGACTTCCCGGCCCCGTCGCCGCCCTCGAAGGAGATGAACACGCCCCGCGCGGGCGGATGCGGAGACGGGATGCGCAGTCCGCGCACGGGATCCAGGATGCTCATGCGAACTCCTCCCCGGGGTAGACCACACCGAGCTCTGCCCGCATCGCGTCCATCGTGCCCATCACGTCAAGGGTGTCCTTCCAGCTCATCAGCGGAGATTCTCGGTCTCCGGCGGTGATCCGCCGCGCGGCCTCGGCGATCTCGTAGGCCATCCCGTCCCCGCGGTCCCCGGGGTGCTCGAAGGTCGCCGAGCGGCCGTCCAGCAGCGACACGGTGAGGGTGCCCGGGGCGAAGAAGGGCCCGGACAGCCGGGCGCTGCCGCGGGTCCCGCTGACCACGGCCTCGGTGGGAGTGCGGGCGCGCAGGGTGGCGGACAGCCGCGCCCGGCCGCCCAGCTCGCCGCGCGCCAGCAGACCCACATAGGCGTCGACCCCGGTCTCGGTGAGCTCTCCGCGCACCGCGAGCTCCCCGAGGCTGCCGAGCACCATCTGCGCGAAGGAGACGGGATAGACCCCGAGGTCGAGCAGCGCTCCTCCGCCCAGCTCGGGGGCGTACATGCGGTGGCGCGGATCGACGGGGAAGGACTGCCCGTGATCGGCGGCGACCTCCACGACCTCACCGAGCATCCCCTCGGCGAGCAGCTGCCGCAGCACGTCGTACTGGGGCAGGAAGCGCGCCCACATCGCCTCCATCGCGAACACGCCGCGCTCGTGGGCCAGCTCCAGCAGCTCGCGCGCCTGGGCGGTGTTCAGCGTGAAGGCCTTCTCCACCAGCACCGGGATCCCGGCCTCGAGGACCGGGCGGGCCAGTGCATGGTGCTGCGCGTGCGGGGAGGCGATGTAGACCGCGTCGAGGCCGCCCTGGGCCAGCATCTGCTCCACCGAGTCGCCCGAGGCCTCGATGCCGTGCCTCGCGGCGAACTCCTCGGCGCGCCGCGCCGAGCGCGAGACCACCGAGACGATGCGCGAGGTCGTCGCCCGGTGCGCGGTCGCGGTGAACTGGTCGGCGATGTGGCCGGGCGAGATCACCCCCCAGCGCAGCCCGGGGGCGGTCGACGGGTCGGGGACGGTGGAGGTGGGGAGGGCGAGCACGGGCTCGGCGCCGCCTCGGGGGTCGTCGGTGTCGCTCATGGGTCCAATCTACCCAGCGCCCCCGACACCGAGGTGGCGTCGGAGGCGCTGTGGAGGAGGCTCAGCCCTCGGCTGAATCCTGGAGGGCCCGTCGGTCGGCGCCCGTTGCGCGGGAACCGGCCGAGGGGTGCCCTCAGCCCTTGACCGAGCCCGCGGTCATGCCGCGCACCAGGAAGCGCTGGAGGCTGAAGAACACGATCATCGGGATCACCATCGAGATGAAGGCGCCGGCGGTCAGCAGCTCGGCGCCCTGGCCCTGGGTGCCCAGCATCTGCTGCAGGGTCACGATGATCGTCTTGTTCGCCCCGCCGCCCAGGAACAGCTTGGCGATCAGCAGGTCGTTCCACACCCACAGGAACTGCAGGGTGGCGAAGGCGGCGATCGCCGGGGAGGACATCGGAGCGACCAGGCGCCAGAACGTCTGGAAGTGCGAGGCCCCGTCGATCTTCGCGCTCTCCACGACCGAACCCGGCAGGGTGGTCATGTAGTTGCGCAGGATGTACACCGCCAGCGGCATGCCGAAGCCGGTGTGCAGCATCCACACCGCGAGGAACTGGCCGTTGATCCCCAGCCCCCGCGGGCCCAGTAGGTCCAGCATCGGCTGGAACGCCACCTGGATGGGGACCACCATCAGCGCCACGATGATGATGAACAGCGCATCCTTGCCGGGGAAGCTGATGAACGTGAACGCGTACGCGGCGAAGGCCGCGAACATGATCGGCAGCACCGTCGCCGGCACCGCCACCACCACCGAGTTGATCAGCGAGCTGGTCACCGAGGGATCGGTGAGCACCTGGACGTAGTTGTCCCCGGTCCAGCCGCCCTCCCACAGCGCCGTCCACCAGCCGGTGGTGGCCGCCGCCTCGCGGGTGCGCAGGCTGGTGACCAGCAGGCCGATCGTGGGGATCGTCCACAGGACGACCAGGAGCGGCATCGTGATCATCGCCAGCGGCGACCGCTTGCGCCCGTCCTTCATGATGCCGTTCATCGGTTCGCCTCCTGCTGCCTGAAGCTCTTGACCTGGTAGATCAGCACCGGAATCACCAGGATCAGGAGCACGACCACGATGGCCGAGGCCTGACCGGCCTGCTGCGAGGTGAACAGCTTCCGGAAGAAGAGGTTCGCGATCACGTCGGAGTCGTACAGACCGTTGGTGGTGACGTAGACGAGGTCGAAGACCTTCAGCACCAGGATCAGCACGGTGATCAGCACTGCCAGGAGCGTGGCCCGCACCTGCGGGAAGATGATCTGCCAGAAGATGCGCAGCTCGCTGGCACCGTCCACGCGCCCGGCCTCGACGGTGTCCTCGGGGACCCCCTTGATCGCCGAGCTGATCAGCACCATGGCGAAGCCCGTCTGCAGCCAGATCAGGATCACCATCAGGGCCATCGAGTTCAGCCGCGCGGTCTCGATCTGGTACCAGGGCTGCGGATCGCCGCCCAGGGCCACCACGATGGCGTTGAGCAGACCGGTCTGGGCCGTGTCGGGGGAGTTATAGGCGTAGACCAACCCCCAGATGGTCGCGGCACCGACGAAGCTGATCGCCATCGGCAGGAAGATCATCGACTTCGCGACGTTCTCCCCGCCGGGGGAGAGCTTATCGGCCAGCACCGCCACCGCCAGACCGAAGGCGACGGTCAGCACGGGCACGATGAGGATCCACAGGAAGTTGTTCAGCAGGGTGGACCAGAAGTGGCTGTCGGAGAAGATCGCCCGATAGTTCTCCAGCCCCACCCATGCGGTGGAGTCATCGTTCGCGAAGGAGTAGATGATCGTCTGCACCGTCGGGTACAGCAGGAAGATCGAGATCAGGCTGAATCCCGGCAGCAGGAAGGCATAGGGGATGAGCCCGCGGGAGAACCGCGCGGGGAAGCCTTCGACGCAGACGTTGAGGAAGTAGAAGAACACCACCGAGCCGCCGATGCCGATGATCAGGCCCAGGAGCCCGATCAGCAGGCCCGAGCCCGCGAACCACTGCGGGTAGTACGCGAAGGCCAGGAAGGCGTTGCAGATGAACCAGGCGACGACCGCCATGCCCACGACCCCGATGATCACGCGCACCGGGCGTGCGGAGCCGTGCTTGCGGTCCTCGCTCTCCGTGGAGGACGGACTCTCCGGTCCGGGGCGGGTCTGCGTCGCGGTGGTCACGCCGGCCACCCGTTCTCGATCTCGTCGCAGACCTGCTGGGAGGTCTTCGCGCCCTGCAGCCACTCGACCATGCCCTTCCAGAAGGAGCCGGCGCCGACGGCGGTCGGCATCAGGTCGGAGCCGTCGTAGCGGAAGGCCGCGGCCTCTGAGGCGATCTCCGCGATCTGCCGGGTGATCTCCGAGGAGTACAGCGACTGGTCGAAGGTGCGGTGGGGGCTGAGCCAGCCGCCCGCCTCCGCCCACTCGCCGCCGAACTGGTCGGAGGTCAGGAACTCCATGACCTTCACCGTGTCGTCGTTGAGGGTGAACAGGGTGGCGAGGTCACCGCCGCCCAGGATCGGCTGACCGTCGAATCCGCCCTCCCAGGTGGGCATCGCGTACACCCCGACCTCCGCGTCCATGTTCTCCTGGATGTCCTCGGGGAAGAAGCCGGTGACGAAGTTGCCCTGGCGCACGAGCATCGCGCGCGGCGGCTCCTCGAACAGCGGCAGCGGCGCCTCGGAGAAGGGCGTGGAGATGATCGCGTCGGTGCCGCCGAGCACGTTGCCCTCCCCCTTCAGCAGGTCACCGACGAGGTCGAAGACCTCCACCACCTCGGGAGCATTGAAGGGTATGCGGTGCTTGACCCAGTCGTCGTAGAGCACGGGACCGTGGACACGGAGCATGAACTCCTCGATCCAGTCGGTGCCCACCCAGCCGGTCGCCTGATCGGCGCCCCAGCCGTCGGACCACGGCGTGATGCCGTCGGCCTTCATCTGATCGGTGATCTCGTAGAGCTCCTGCATCGTGGCGGGCGCCTCGCCGTAGCCGCCCTCCTCGTACGCCTGCTTCGGGAACCAGATCAGCGACTTGCAGGCCATGCGCATCGGAGCGCCGAAGACGCGCCCCTCCAGGCGCGCCGAGTCCAGGAACCCGGGGATCAGCGTCGAGTTCAGCTGGTCGTAGTCCAGGAACACGTCGATCGGGGTGATCAGGCCCTCCCCGGCGAGGTCGAACATGCCGCCGGGCTGCGGGAACAGGGCGATGTCGGGGGCGTCACCGGCGCCGGCCCGCTGCCGGATGGTGTTGGTGAAGTCCGAGTCCGGGGTGTACTGGATGGTGATGCCGGAGTCGGACTGGAAGTCCTCGAGGGAGGCCATGAAGGCGTCCATCTCCTGGCCGCCGAAGGCGCCCAGGATGGTGACCGTGCCCGTGCCCGGGGTGTCGCCGGGGGTGTACCGCTCGACCGTGCCGCCGCCTGCGCTGCCGGCCGGGTCGGGATTCTGCAGGCATCCGGTCATCCCCAGCGCCGCGGTGGCCGCGGCCCCGGACATGACCATGCGCCGACTGGGACGTCGAGCCATGATCACTCCTTTGTGAGTCGACGATGTACGTCACGTCACACTGTAGGCGCGTTCTCCCGTCGTGCCTGCTGGTGTCGCAGTTGATGCCGTGTCGTGATCGAATAAGCGCTTTCCTGTCCAGTTCGGTCCGGCCTCCTCGCCCCCGGGCACGGGACAGGGCACGGACCGCATGATCCGTGCCCTGTCCTGTGAGCCCCGGGGTGCGGGGCCTCGCGGGTGCCCGCGACGCCGGGGTCCTACTTCTTCGCGGTGCTGCTCTTCTTCGTCGTGGTGGCCTTCTTCGCGGGGGCGCGCTTGGCGGGGGCCTTCTTCTTGGCCGGCCCCTTCGCGCGCTTCTCCGCGAGCTTCTCGATGGCGATCTGCTCGGAGATCTCCTCGACCTTCTCCGTCGCCCGCAGCGAGACGTTGGTGGCGCCGTCGGTGATGTACGGACCGAAGCGGCCGTCCTTGATCACGATCGGCTTCTCGCTGGTCGGATCGGTGCCGAGCTCCTTCAGCGGGGGCTTGGCGGCGGCCCGGCCCCGGGTCTTGGGCTGAGCGTAGATCTTCTCGGCCTCCTCCATGGTGATCGAGAAGATCTGCTCCTCGGTCTCCAGGGAGCGCGAGTCGGTGCCCTTCTTCATGTACGGACCGTAGCGGCCGTTCTGGGCGGTGATCTCGGTGCCGTCCTCGGTGGTGCCGACCACGCGCGGCAAACTCAGCAGCTTCAGCGCGTCCTCGAGCGTGACGGTGGCCAGATCCATCGACTGCAGCAGCGAGCCGGTGCGGGGCTTCGGCTGCTTGGACTTGGGGACCTTCTTGCCGCCGGTCTCCTCGGGGGCGGGCAGCACCTCGGTGACGTAGGGGCCGTAGCGGCCGTCCTTGGCGACGATCTCGTGCCCGGAGTCGGGATCGGTGCCCAGCACGCGGCCGTCGTCCTTGGCGCGCTCGAGCATCTCCTTCGCCTTCTCGACGGTCAGCTCATCGGGGGCGACCTCGTCGGAGACGTTCGCGCGGCGCGGATCGGCGCCCTCGACCGGGGTGCCGTCCTCGTTCCGGTCGATCAGCTCGACGTAGGCGCCGTAGCGGCCCACCCGCAGGGTGATGCCCTCACCGATCTCGATCGAGTTGATCGCCCGGGCATCGATCTCGCCGAGGTCGTCGACCATGGGCTTCAGCCCGATGGGGCCGTCGGTGCCGTCGGAGAGGTAGAAGTTCTTCAGGTACTCCGCACGCGAGAGATCGCCCTGGGCCATGCGGTCCAGCTGCTGCTCCATCTGCGCGGTGAAGTCGTAGTCGATGAACGGCCCGAAGTGCTCCTCGAGCAGGCGCACCACGGCGAAGGCGGTCCAGCTGGGCACCAGCGCGGTGCCGCGTCGCAGCACGTACCCGCGATCCTGCACGGTCGCGACCGTCGAGGCATAGGTGGAGGGGCGGCCGATGCCGCGGTCCTCCAGCGCTCGCACCAGCGAGGCCTCCGTGAAGCGCGGGGGAGGGGTGGTGGAATGGCCGTCCGGGGCCAGCTCGCGGGTCTCGAGCCGCTGGCCCTCCTGCATCTGCGGCAGGCGCTTGTCGGAGCCCTTGTCGTCGTCGTCCTTGTAGCGGGCGGCGTCCCGACCCTCCTCGTACGCGGCGAGGAAGCCGCGGAAGGTGATCACGGTGCCGGCGGCGCGGAACGTCGCGGCGCGTCCGGCGGCCTCCAGCAGCAGCTCGACGGTGGAGGTGGTGCCCTTGGCATCGGCCATCTGGGAGGCGATGGTGCGCTTCCAGATCAGCTCGTAGAGACGGAACTCGTCGCCCGCGAGCTGGCCGGCCACCTCGGCGGGAGTGCGGAAGTGGTCGCCCGCGGGGCGGATCGCCTCGTGCGCCTCCTGCGCGGCCTGCGACGTGTTCTGGTAGTACCGGGGATTGTCCGGCACGTACTGGCTGCCGTAGAGCTCGGCGGCCTGGGCGCGGGAGGCACGGATCGCCTCACCGGAGAGCGTGACCGAGTCGGTACGCATGTACGTGATGAAGCCGTTCTCGTACAGCGACTGCGCCACCCGCATCGCCTGGCGGGCGCCGAGGCGCAGCTTGCGCGAGGCCTCCTGCTGCAGCGAGGAGGTGGTGAACGGGGCCGCGGGCCGCCGGGTGTACGGCTTGGAGTCGAGCGAGGTCACCGTCGCCGGGACGTCGCCGAGCACCTCGACCAGGGTCTGCGTGGACTCCCCGGTGAGGACGGTGGCGTTCTTCGCACGCGGCTTCAGGGTGCCGTCATCGGCGAAGTCGGAGCCGGTCGCGACGCGGGCGCCGTCGACGGTGGCGATCTTCGCGGCGAACTGGGTGGCGTCGGCCCCGCCCTCGGCGGCGAAGGTGCCGGTGATGTTCCAGTAGTCGGCGGGGACGAAGGCCATCCGCTCGCGTTCGCGCTCGACCACCAGGCGGGTGGCGACGGACTGCACGCGACCGGCCGACAGCGAGGGCTTGATCTTGCGCCACAGCACCGGGGAGAGCTCGAAGCCCACCAGACGGTCCAGGATGCGGCGGGTCTCCTGCGCATCGACCAGGCTCGCGTCGATGTCGCGGGTGTTCTCCAGCGCGGCCCGGATCGCGTCCTTGGTGATCTCGTGGAACACCATGCGCTTGACCGGCAGGGACTTCTTGGGCTTGAGGGTCTCCAGCAGGTGCCAGGCGATGGCCTCGCCCTCGCGGTCCTCATCGGTGGCGAGGTAGAGGGTGTCGGCGTCCTTGAGGGCCTTCTTCAGCTCCGCGACGGTCTTCTTCTTGTCGGGACTGACGATGTAGTAGGGGTCGAAGCCGTTCTCGACGTCGACGCCGAACCGACCGTACGGCCCCTTCTTCATCTCGGCGGGCAGGTCACGAGGCACCGGGATGTCGCGGATGTGGCCCACCGACGCCATGACCTCGTACTCGTCCCCGAGATACCGACCGATGGTCCGCGCCTTCGCCGGGGACTCGACGATCACCAGATGTCGTCCGCCTGTCACGTTGCTGTGTCCTTCCTCGCCGCGTCGTCTCGCGGCCCGTCTGCCGTGGCCGAATGCCAGGGTCCGGGGTGAACCGGACGCGTCAGGGCGCTCGGCGAGTGTTCACGGTACACGGTTCGCAGAGCGGGTCCGGTGTGACGTCGGCACGCGCAGCAGGAGCGTCAGCGCGAGCCAGGAGGCGGTGACCCCGCCGATCAGGGCGGCGGTGACGAGGAAGGCGGGCAGCTGCTGGGCGGGGTCGTGGAGGTCCAGCGGGCGCGGCAGGGAGAACAGCCCGAACCCTCCCCAGGCGAGCCCGGCCGCGCCGACGAGGCCGAGCAGGAAGGCCATCACCTTCTCGACGGGGTGAGGGCGGGGCGGGGCCAGCGGAGCGGACCTCCGGGTGCCGCGCCGCCGACGACCGCGGTCGGGCCGGGCCGCGGCCCGGGCGCGCCGGCGCCGGGTGTCCAGCCCGTCCAGGGCGAGGGTCAGGAAGGTCCAGGCCGCGACGACGGTGATCGCGCCGATCACGTCGCTGGGCCGGTGCCAGCCGACCACCAGCGTGCCGATGCCGGCGGCGGTGGTCCACGCCGCCCCCAGCGGGGCGAGCACCGCCCGGGCCCGGCCCCCGGCCAGCACCAGCGCGATCATCGCGGTCGCGGCGAGGGTGGTGTGCCCGGAGGGGAAGGAGTTGGGGGTGATCTCGATCCCCGGCCCCAGCACCTCCCGGGTGAGCAGCACGCGTTTGATCACCTGGGTGGTGAGGTTGGCGCCGAGCACGAGCGTCCCGATCGGCAGCAGCAGCCCCGGGCGGCGCCGCAGCAGCACCAGCAGCACGGCGAGCACGAGCAGCGCCGTGATCACGGGGAGGCTGACGGTCCCCACCGCGATCTCGGCATAGTGGGACAGTCGCCCGTCATCGCCCTTCGCCCCGGAGGAGACCAGCTGGTCCAGGCGCTGTCCGCTCGCGGTGCCGACGGCCGTGCGGGCCAGGGCCACGACCGCGAGCACGCTCACCCCCGCGGCGAGCAGGGACAGCAGCGGGCGGCCGAACCCCCCGAGGCGGGTGGTGGGGTCGGTGTTCACAGCGTCACCATCCCGGTGAGGACCAGCTCGCGCACGGCCGCCAGCACCCGCTCGAGGGTCTCGTCCTCCTCCGCCTCGGTGAGGGCGCACACCGCACCGACCACCTGGGCGAGGGTGAGGGTGCCGTCCAGTGCGCCGACGGTGGCCGCCAGCTGCTGATCGGCGCGCACGCTCCGTGCGAACCCCGCGCCCTGGACCAGCTCGATCAGCATCGGGTCCCACTGGCCGGGGGTGAGATGGCGGCGCTCGACCACATCCGCGGCCCGCACCGGGCGGGCCGCGGCCAGGGCGGCGTCGTCCAGGGTCGCGAGCGTCCCGATCGCGCGCAGCGACGCGGCGAGATGCTCGGCGAGGGTGCCGCTGCCGGTGCCGGGCACCTGCTCGGTGCGCAGCACCCCGGGGCGCGGCGCCGCCGTGACGGGCCGGCGCAGCAGCAGGTATCCGAAGCCGAGCTGCTCCACCCCGCGACGGTCGAAGTCGTCGAGCCAGGCCCCCACCAGGGGAGCCCAGTCCGGGTCGCGGTCGGTGATCCCGCCGTCGCGCACCCAGGTCTCCGCGTACTGCGCCGGGTCCTCCTGCGCGCGCTGCAGCACCCAGGCATCCACCCCGTCGGCCGCGGCGTCCCGCAGCCAGGCGCGGGGGTGGGCGTCCCACTCGGCGGGGTCCGTGATCTCCCAGTTCCCGAGCATCACCGCGCTGCCGCCGGGGGAGAGGTGGGCGGGCAGAGCGCGGGCCAGCTCGGCCAGCAGCGTGTCGCCGGCGCGGCGGCCGTCGCGGTAGGTCCAGGTGGTCGCCCCCTCGGCCGTATCGCGGGGGGTGATGACGAACGGGGGGTTGGAGACGATCAGGTCGAATTCCTCCCCGGCCACCGGTACGAGCAGCGAGCCCTGCCGCAGCTCGATCTCGATGCCGTTCAGCGCCGCGTTGAAGGCGGCGACGGCGAGGGCGCGCGCGGAGAGGTCGGTGGCGACCACGTGCGCGGCGTGGCGGGAGGCGTGCAGTGCCTGGATGCCGCCGCCGCAGCCCAGGTCCAGCACCTTGTCGACGTGGGCGCGGGGGGTGATCCGGGCCAGGGTGAGGGAGGCGCCGCCCACCCCGAGCACGTGCTCGGGTCCCAGCGGCCGTCCGGTCGCGAGCTCCGAGAGGTCCGAGGCGATCCACCAGTCGATCTGCCCGGCGTCGTCGCTGGCCGAGTACGGCGCGAGCTCCAGCAGCGCCCGCACCGCGCCGTCGGCGTCCGCCGTGGGGGCGAGCTCCACCAGGCCCAGCCGCATCGCACCGTCGACGCCGAGCGAGGGCAGCGCGGCCTCGACCCGGGCGCGCGGCACCACCGCCCCGAGGGTGAACAGGCGCAGCAGCCCGGCCGCCGGCTCGTGGCGAGCCGCCAGCACGCGATCGGCAGGCACCGGGTTCATGCGGCGCAGCGCGTCGGCCGCGACCGGGCCGAGCAGCTGCTCGATCGTCGCTGTCAGATAGGACGCCGCCGCGAGGTCCGCGCGCAGAGCGGCGATCTCCGCGGGCAGCACCTGTGGGGGCCCGGGCGGGCTGTCGGTGGACATGGCTACGATTGTGCATCAGCCATCTGGGCCGAAACCGGAGATCAGGTGGAGCACATGTGCAGGCCCGGTGGGCGGGGTCGGCAGGGAGGAGAGGCGGGAGAGGATGCGAGCAGGCCGGGCACCAGAGCTCCTCGCCGACCTCACCGCACCGCTGACCCGTCGCACCTGCCTGACCCATATCGAGCAGCGGCCCGCCCGGGCCGGCCGTCGCGGCAGCTTCCCGGAGTGGACCGATCCGCGCCTGGTGACGCATCTCGCGCAGCAGGGCATCACCGCCCCCTGGACCCATCAGGAGCAGGCGGCGCAGCGCGCCCATGAGGGGCAGGACGTGGTGCTCGCCACCGCCACCGCCTCGGGGAAGTCCCTGGCCTATCTGCTGCCCGTGCTCACCGCCATCGGTGCACGGGAGCACGATCCCGAGGCGCGCCGGGCGACCGCGCTGTACCTGTCGCCGACGAAGGCGCTGGCCGCGGACCAGCTGACCAACATCACCACGATGGCCGACGGCGCCGGGATCCGCGATGCCCGCATCGCGGTCTATGACGGGGACACCCCCACGGAGCAGCGTCGCTGGGTGCGCCGCCACGGCACCGTGGTGCTCACCAATCCCGACATGCTCCACTTCGGGATCCTGCCCGGTCACGAGCAGTGGGCCCACTTCTTCCGTGCCCTGCGCTTCGTGGTGATCGACGAGTGCCACAGCTACCGGGGCGTCTTCGGCAGCCACGTCTCGATGGTGATCCGGCGCCTGCGACGGATCGCGGCGCACTACCGCGCCGAGCCCACGTTCATCCTCGCCTCCGCCACCACCGCGAACCCGGAGCTCTCGGCTTCCCGGCTGATCGGGCGGGACGTCGAGGCGGTCACCGAGGACGGCTCCCCGCGCGCCGGGCTGACCATCGGGCTGTGGGAGCCGGGCACCCGCACCCGGGTCGACGGCCGCGGGGATCCCGCCCGGTGGGTCGACAGCGACGGCTCCGGCGAGAGCGCTGTCGACGAGGACGGGGCGGACGGTGAGGGCGCCTCCCCGCGGCGCACCGAGGACCCGCTGCGCCGCTCCGCGACCAGCGAGGCGGGGGCGCTGCTCGCGGATCTCGTCGAACGGGACGTGCAGACGCTCGTCTTCGCCCGCTCCCGGCGCGGCGCCGAGCTGGTCGCCGGCGGGGCGCGCCGGCTGCTGGAGCAGAAGGCCGAGCAGACGGTCTCCCCGCAGCTCGCCGACCGGGCGAGCCGGATCGCCGCCTACCGCGGCGGCTACCTGGCCCGCGAGCGGCGGCAGCTGGAGGATGCGCTGCGTTCCGGGGAGCTGCAGGCGCTGGCCTCGACCAACGCCCTCGAGCTGGGGATCGACATCGCCGGGCTGGATGCGGTGGTGGTCGCCGGGTGGCCCGGCACCCGCGCCTCGCTGTGGCAGCAGTTCGGCCGGGCCGGGCGGCGCCAGGACGCGCACGGCGGAGCGCTCGCGCTCTTCGTGGCGAGGGAGGATCCGCTGGACACCTATGTGGTCCACCACCCCGAGACGATCTTCGGCGCCGAGGTCGAGGCGTCCGTCTTCGACCCCGGGAACCCGTACGTGATGACCCCGCACCTGTGCGCCGCCGCCTCCGAGCTGGCGATCCGGGACGGCGAGGAGGAGCTCTTCGGGCCCACCGCACGGGAGCTGCTGGAGACCCTGGCCGCCCGTGGGGTGCTGCGTTCGCGGGCCAGCGGCTGGTACTGGACGCTGAGCGACTCCGCGCACCAGCTCACCGACCTGCGCGGCAGCGGAGGGGAGCCGGTGCGGATCGTCGAGCAGACCAGCGGCGTGCTGCTGGGCACCGTGGACGCCGCGAGCGCCCACACCCAGGTCCATGACGGCGCCGTCTACCTCCACCAGGGCACGAACTATGTGGTGGACCATCTCGACGTCGACCAGGCGGTCGCCTTCGTGCACCGGGAGGACCCGCTGCACAGCACCCATCCGCAGACCGCCTCGACGCTGCGGATCCGGCAGATCGACCGCCAGGTGGACTGGGAGGGTGGCGTCCAGCTGTGCTTCGGCACCGTGGACGTCACCGACCAGGTCACCGGCTACCAGGTCCGCGACGTGTTCACCCAGGCCGTCCTGGCCCAGCATCCGCTGGACCTGCCGCCGCGCACCCTGACCACCAAGGCCGTGTGGTGGGTGATCCCGCAGGCGACCACCGAGGGTGCGGAGATCCCCGGGGAGGAGCTGCCCGGGGCGCTGCACGCCGCCGAGCATGCCGCGATCTCGATGCTGCCGCTGCTGGCGACCTGCGACCGCTGGGACATCGGCGGGCTCTCGGCCGCCCAGCACGAGGACACCGGGGCGCCGACGATCTTCGTCTACGACGGGGCGCCGGGCGGGGCCGGCTTCGCCGAGCGCGGGGCCGACGACGCCGCGGCCTGGGTGCGGGCCACCGCCGACATGATCGGCGAATGCGGCTGCGAGGCGGGCTGCCCCGCCTGTGTGGTCTCCCCGAAGTGCGGCAACGGCAACGAGCCGCTGTCCAAGGCGCAGGCGGTGGCCCTGCTGGGGCTGCTGCGGCCCTGAGCGGTGACGCCTCCGCGCGGCGAGAGCCCTCAGGGCAGCTCCGCCGGGCCCGGTCCGGCCCGAGAACGCGCCGTCATCGCCGGCAGCGGGGAGGCCTCGACCTCGACGGTGACCAGCACGTCCCAGCCGCGCTGCTCGCACAGCAGCAGTCGGGCACCGTTGCGAGTGGCGACCTCGGCGGCGAGGTCGCAGGGGTGGGGACGGGCCACCGCCACCGCATCTGCCGCGGCCAGCGACGCCAGATCGGCGGCGGTCGCGGCCCGGGACTGGGCGATCAGCCCGGTGCCCAGCAGGGACAGGCCCGCCACCATCGTGGTGGCCGCCCCGGTCCAGGCCAGCACCGAGGCGGCCCCGGTGCTCACGGCGCACCGCCCTGCAGCAGCTGGGGTTCGCGCCGTGCCTCCGCCTCGGCGCTGAGCGTCCAGCGGGCTCCGAGGAGCGGGCCGGCCGGAGCCTCCAGGGTGCGGCGCACCTCGACCCGCACCCACGGCCCGGCGACCGACGTGGTCACCTCGGTGCCCTCACCGCCGATCTGCTGGGCGACGGCGACGGCCGCCGCGGTGTCCTCACCGCGGGCGAGCTCCCGGGCGGCGCCGCGGGCCGCGCTCTCGAGCCGCAGCTGGGTGCCGAGGCCCATCCCGGTCAGCAGCACCACGACCACCATCACCACCACCACGGGCAGCACGATCGCGGTCTCCGCGGTGGCGGACCCCCGGTCGCCCCCGAGCGGGGACGACCGGGCGGACCGCGGCATCACAGCCCCTTGGACAGGGCCGAGGTGATGATGGCCATCAGCAGGTCGCGCACCTCCCCGGACGCCAGCAGGGCGACCAGGACGGCGGCGAAGCCGCAGGCGGCGAGCACCGTGATGGCGTACTCGGCGGTCGAGGCGCCGGTCTCGTCGCGCATCGCGCGGTCCAGGGTGCGGCGCATCCGGTGCAGGGTGTGGGACATGGGGTCCTCCTTCTCATCGTGGGCGGAGAGGTCCCCGCCCGGGGCGCGGCCGGAGCCGGCCGGGCCGCGACGGCGGTCGCCGCCGCGGTGGCGGCCGTGGCCGCCGTGCACCCGCCCGGAAGGGCAGGTGCGCCGGGCAGGGCCCGGCTGTCCTGGGTCTCACCCCGTGCCCGGGGCGAGGGTGCCGCCGAGCAGGGACATCACGGTGGGGGTGATCCCGAGGGCGACGAACGCGGGCAGCAGGGCGAGGCCGGTGGGCAGCACCAGGCGGACCGCCAGCTGGGCGGCGAGCACCTCGGCGGCCCGGGCCCGACCCCGCCGGGCGTCGCGGGCGGCCGCGCGCAGCACGCGGGACAGATCGGCGCCGGTGCCCTCGGCGAGCACCACGGAACGCTCCAGCGCCCCCAGTTCGGCGGGCAGCGCCCGGCCGGCGAGAGAGGCCGGCACCCCGGCCTGGAGGGCGGTGGCGGCCCGCTGCAGCCCCCTGGCCGCGTCCCCGTCGGGCAGGGCCTGCCCGACGGCGGCGACCGCACCGGCCAAGGGGAGTCCGGACTCCAGGGCGCCGGCGATCAGCTCGAGCTGCACCGAGGGGTCCACCCGGTGGTGCCGGGGAGGATCGGCGCGGTGGATGAGCCGATGCATCCACCACCAGCCGCATCCGGTCAGGGCGAGGCCCGCGATGCCGAGCAGGTTCCCGGTCGGGGAGGTCAGCAGCAGCCGCAGCGGGTCCCCGCCCAGCAGCATCCCCAGCCCGAGCCCGGCCAGGGGCAGCACCAGCAGGATCCGGGCGGTGGAGCGCGGCCCGGCGAAGGCGCTGCGCCGCGCCTGTGCGGCGTCGTGCAGATCGCGCAGCGCCTCGGCCAGGTGCTGCAGCATCACGGTGGTCGGTGCCCCCGTCCGCTGGCACACCGTCAGGGCGGTGCTGAGCGAGGCGACCATGTCGGTGCGGCGAAGACGTTCACCGGCGGCACGGCGGAGGTCCGCGCCTGCGGCGGCGGCCCGGGCGAGGTCCTGCAGCTCGCCGGCGGGGAGCGACCGGCCGAGCGCAGCCCAGGCCTGGCGCGGACCGGCCCCGGAGCTGATCACCGTGGCCAGCTGCTCCACCAGGTGCGCCATCTCCAGCGGACCGGCGGCCTCGCGGCGGGCACGGCGCCCCGGTGCAGGTGCGGGGGAGCGGACGGGCGGTGGGGCGAGCACCCACAGCACCACCAGCAGCACGGCGATCGCGACGGTGATCATGCCGCTCTCCGGCGTTCTGCGCGGGGTGCGCTGGATCGGCCCGGAGCGGAGGGGCCTGCGGTGACGGGCGCGGACCGGGCGGAGAGCCGGCCCGCGAGCGCCGCAGCGGCCGGACCCTCCTCGAGGCGACCCTCCCGCACCCGCAGGGCCGTCACCGCCTCCAGCAGGCCGGCCTCGCCCCGCCGCAGCAGTGCGATCTCCTCGAGGGCCCGCACCCCGCCGCGACGACCCAGGTGGACCACCACCTCGAGTGCGCTCGCGACCTGGGAGGCCAGTGCCGCCCGGTCGAGACCGCCGAGGGCACCGAGGGCCTCGAGCCGAGCGGGGACATCGCCCGCAGCGTTCGCATGGACGGTGCCGCAGCCACCCTCGTGACCGGTGTTCAGCGCCTGCAGCAGCTCCCGCAGCTCTCCGCCGCGGCATTCGCCCAGGACGATCCGGTCCGGGCGCATCCGCAGGCTCTGGCGCACCAGGGCGGTGAGGTCCACGGCGCCGGCCCCCTCGCTGTTCGGGTGCCGTGACTGCAGGTGGACGACGTGAGGGTGGTCCACGGACAGCTCCAGCACGTCCTCGACCACGACGATCCGCTCGGCGGGAGGGGCCTGGCCGAGCATCGCCGCCAGCAGGGTCGACTTCCCGGTGCCGGTGCCCCCGGTGACCAGGAACGGCACCCGCGCGGTGACGATCGCCAGCAGTGCCGCGCGGGCGTCGCGGCCCAGGGCGCCGAGCTGTTCGAGGTCCTCCAGGCCGAGGTGCCGGGCTGCGGGCAGGCGCAGGGAGAGGATCGCCCCGCCCGGGGACAGCGGCGGGAGCACGGCATGGAAGCGGATGCCGGAGGGCAGGTGCGCATCGGCCCACGGCATCGCGTCATCCAGGCGGCGGCCGCCGACGATGGCGAGGCGGACCGCCAGGTCCCGTGCCTGGGCGGGCCCGATCCGGTGCGCGGTGCGGTGCAGGCCGTCGGCGTCGTCCACCCACACCGTGCCGTCGTCGTTGACCAGCAGGTCGGTGACGCCGGGGGCGACGAGCTCCTGCAGGGGGCCGAGCCCGTCCACGTGATCGCGGATCCGGGTGGTCAGCTCGAGCGTCGCCGCCGCGCCCAGCACCCGGCCCTGCCGCCGCAGCACCCGTACGATGCGAGGGACGTCCACGGTGCCGGGGAAGCGCACCAGGTCCTCGCGCACCAGTTCGAGCAGCCCGGCGAGATCCTCCTGCGGGGCCGGGGCCCCGGCGCTGCTCATGACCGCGCCCCGGCCCCGAGCCGCGCCATCAGCTCGCGCGCGGCGCGGTCGGCGCCGCGCCGGCGCACGTCCAGCAGCGGCACGGTGCCGCGCGGGCAGTCGCGGAAGGAGGCGGCGAGGGGGAGGCCGAGATCCTCGCAGACCTCACCGGCGCCGAGCGGGCCGCTGCGCCGCACGGCGGCGTGCGCGAGCCCGCTGGGCAGCTGCCAGCTGCGCAGTCTGCGCGCCGTCGCGCGCACCGCGTGATCGGTGGCGGGGACGACCACCAGCAGCTGATCGAGATGCTCCGCCGCCGCAGGGACCAGCGCCGGGCCGAGATCCACCACCACCGTCCCGCCGAGCGCGGACAGCGCCGAGAGCACCGGCGGCAGCGTCTGCTCCGTGGGGCCGGGGTCCTCGCCGGCGACCAGCAGCCGCACCTCGTCCACCCGGGGCAGGCCCGCATGCAGCGCCTCCCCGTCGCCGGGCCCCAGGTCCGCGGCCTCCCGCCATCTGATCCCCTCCAGCGCGGGAGCCTCGACCAGCAGATCCGTGCCGCCTCCCAGCGGGTCGGCATCGACCAGGGTGCTCGGTCCCTGAGCGCGCGCCGCCGCCGCCAGACGGGCTGCGAAGCTCGAGGCGCCCGCCCCGCCGCAGCCGCCGACCACTCCCAGCAGCAGCGCGGTCGAGCGCGGCCGGGCCAGCTCGGCGAGCCGGGACAGGAACTCGTCCGAACCGGCGGGCAGTGGGAGCACCGCTCGGGCACCGGCGGTGAGCGCCGCCGACCAGACCGCGGTGGGGACGTCCGGGGCATCGGCCACCACCAGGAGCGGGCTGCCGTCGCGGCCGGAAGAACGGTACCCGGCGGCGAGCCCGGCAGCATCGGTCACCGTGCAGACCGTCGCCGCCTCACCCGGCCCGTCGAGCAGGTCGAGGCCGACGGCCGTGGCGTGGTCCAGGACCAGTTCTCTGAGCATCTCGTCGGTGCCCGCCCACCAGGCCGCCGGGCGGCCCGCGGCGGCGGGGGCGGCAGCGGCCCGCTCCGGAGCAGGGAAGGAGGAGCGTCGACGCTGCGGCGTCCCGTCGGGGCGATGCGAGGGCTCGGTGGGAACAGCGGCGTCGACGAGCCCGGGCACGGCGACCCGCGCAGCGGGGGAGGTGGAGATCGTCCTGGTCATGCAGTCATCGTGGCCGTCCGCAGGGCTGTGCGACAGCAGCCCTCCCAGGCGGTGGACAACCGGACGTTGTGGAGGGATGGTCGGCCGGTCGGACCCGCGTGACGCCTCGTTCGGCGCGGGCTTGCGTGATGTCGGACACCCCCGTAAGGTCAGACGTCCGACATCTGTTGTCCTGGCGGGTCGAGGCCGATCCGCCGCCCCGTGGGCGCCGGAGCCCACGGGTGGGCAGCAGACGCGACCGGAAGTGGAAACCCGTGACCCCAGCACGCCGTACCAGCGCCGCCCTCGGCGGCCTCGTCCTGACGTCCGCCCTCCTCATGGGAGGGGCAGCCCTCGCCCACGCCGAGCAACCCGGAGAGTTCGAGGAGCAGCGCATCGCCCTCGGCGGCGACGGAGAGTTCCCGAACTACCGCATCCCCGCCCTCGTCCAGCTGGAGAACGGCGACCTGCTCGCCTCCTACGACGGCCGCCCCACCGGCACCGACGCCCCCGGCCCGAACTCGATCCTGCAGCGCCGCTCCACCGACGGCGGCAGCACCTGGGGTGAGCAGACCGTGGTCGCCGAGGGTGTGGCCGGCACGGAGAAGCTCGGCTACTCGGACCCGTCCTACGTGTACGACCGGGAGACCGGGACGCTGTTCAACTTCCATGTGTTCTCCAAGGACACCGGCTTCTGGAACGGCGCCTACGGCAACGACGACGCCGACCGGTCCGTGCTGAGCGCCTCGGTCTCGGTCTCCACCGACGACGGCCGCACCTGGACCCAGAGGTCCGTCACCGAGATCGTCAAGCCCGACGAGGTGCGCGCCACCTTCGCCTCCTCCGGGCACGGCATCCAGATCCGGCGCGGACCGTACGCGGGGCGCCTGGTCCTGCAGTACGCCGGCGCCTTCTCCGACGGTTCGGTGCGCGCCTACTCGGTGTACTCCGATGACCACGGCGAGACCTGGCAGATGGGCACGCCGGTGGGGACGAACATGGACGAGAACAAGGTCGTGGAGCTGTCCGACGGCACCCTGATGCTGAACTCGCGCATGCATTCGGGGGGCACGGCCCGGTACGTGGCCACCTCCACCGACGGCGGAGAGACCTGGTCCGAGCCCGAGATCGACCACACCCTGACCGATCCGCGCAACAACGCCTCGATCATCCCCATGAATCCCGAGGCCGCCGCCGGATCGGCCGAGGCGGAGGAGCTGCTGTTCTCCAACGCGAACAGCGCCGCCGGCCGGCAGAACGGCACCGTGCGGTACTCCTGCGACGACGGCGCCACCTGGCCGGTCGCGACGACGTTCCAGCCGGGAGCCACGTCGTACTCCGATCTCGTGGCCCTGCAGGACGGCACCTTCGGCGTCCTGTACGAGGGGGCGAGCAGCGAGATCCGCTACGGCGCGTTCGACGAGGAGTGGCTGCAGCCCTTCTGCGCCGCCTTCTCCCCCGCCACCGCCACCCTCGACGCCGGGCAGGAGTCCGAGCTGACCTTCACCGTGCGCAACGACGACGCGGACACGCTCCCCGCGGGCACCGCGACCGCCGTCCTGCCCGACGGGTGGACCGCGGACACCCTCGAGGTGCCGGCCCTGGCCCCGGGCGAGTCCACCGAGGTGCGCGTGCCGGTCACCGCTCCCGCCTCCGCCCAGGCCGGAGTGACGCGCGGCGAGGTGCGGGTGCAGGCCGGCAGCTACGCGCTGCGCGGCGACGCGGAGATCACGGTGGAGCAGGGCGCGCCCGCGATGCTGGGCGCACAGATCACCGGTGAGCGCAGCGACGTGGACCGCGACCTGGCCGTGGACCCGTACGCCGAGGGCGACCAGGTGCCGTACCGATTCCGGGTGCAGTCCACCGCCAACGTGGCCCAGACGGTCACCCCGGTGGCCGGCAACTTCTCCCCGCTGCTGCCGCCGGCCGGCGGCAACTGCCGCTGGCGGAACCTGCCTGCCGGTGATGCCTACAACTGCACCACCCCGCGGCACACGGTGACGGCCGAGGAGGCGGCCGACGGCTTCTTCGTCCCCGACACCACCTGGGAGCTCACCGGCGAGCAGCTCGCCGCCGAGACCGTGGACGTGGTCGGTGACGAGGTGGATCTGCGGGTCCGCGCTCCGCAGCTGGACCTGGAGCGCACCGTCGAGGGCACCACTGATGTGGACGGCGACGGGTACGACTCCGCCGGCGACACCATCGAGTACGCGATGGTCGTCACCAACACCGGGAATGTGCGCCTGACCGGGCTGGCCGGTGCGGTGGAGGCCGAGCGGCTGGCCGTGGGCGAGACCCTCACCGCCGCGGCGACCTACACCCTCACCGCGGCCGATGTGGCCGCAGGGACGGCGACGCTCCCTGCGCCCACCGTGACGGCCGCCAACGGCGGCCTGGATGCGAGCGCTTCCCTCGCGGAGCAGTCCGTGGAGCTGGACGTCGCGCCGCCGGCCGCACCGAAGCCGGAGCTGTCCCTGACCGGCACCGTCCACCCGTCGATCCGTGGCACGGACCAGGGGGACCTGGACCTGCCCAGCGGCAAGATCGCGCGGGGCTCCGAGCTGGAGGTGACCGGCCTGGAGGCCGGGACCTGGTACGGCACCACCTTCGACGGCACCCAGCTGGGCGATTGGCAGCAGGCGGATGCCGAGGGCACCCTCACCGTCACCCTTCCGGGGACCCGTGGCGGCGCCGACACCTTCGCGGTGCATGCGGCGGACGGCTCCGTGCTCGGCTGGTCGATCGTGAAGCTGCGCTGAGCATGACCTGAGGGAGCGAGCGGGCCGGGGCGGCCCCACGGGAGCGCCCCGGCCTCTGGCCTCCGCGCCGACCCGGGGTCGGTGGCCCCGACCGCTGACCGGTGCGTCGTCCGCGGCGTCACCGCATGTCGAGGGCATTCCTCCGTGAGGCACCGAAGACCGTTCGCGGGCACTTTTCGTGAGTCTCGTCGGGTGCCGTAGTGCCTCATGTCAAGATGCCCGCGAAATCCTTGCCGTGCCTCAGCTAAGAATGCCCGCGAACGGCCCGG
>NZ_JBHZRO010000021.1:0-50915 GCF_043641765.1 Brachybacterium vulturis
CCGTGTTCGCGCCCTTGACATAGGTCGCGTGGTGCTTGGAGTGGTGCAGCTCCATGATCTTGCCGGAGATCGAAGGATCCAGCGCCCCGTAGTCGTAATCGAGCTCAGGAAGCGTGTACTCAGCCATGTGGATCATCCCTTCGTCGTGGTGGACGCAGGCCCAGCCGATGCGTGACCTGCCGTGCCATCCATCCTGCCACGACGGAGCGCGTGGTGGCAGGACGGGGAGGTGGGCGGTGCGGTCCACAATGGGGCGATGGACCAGTCCCTCCGGTCGCTCCCGTCGCCCTTCTCCCCCGCCACCCAGGCCTGGTTCGCGGAGTCGTTCGCCGCTCCCACCTCCGCGCAGGTCGCGGCGTGGGAGGCGATCGGGCGGGGCGAGGACACGCTGGTGGTCGCCCCGACCGGCTCGGGCAAGACCCTCGCCGCGTTCCTCAGCGCGATCGACCGTCTGGCACTGCCGCACCCCGCCGGGCCGACCGGTCGGACGGTCCCCGCCCCGGAGGCTCGGCGGGCGGGCACGCGCGTCCTCTACCTCTCACCGCTGAAGGCGCTGGGCGTCGACGTGGAGCGGAACCTGACCTCTCCCCTGGTGGGGACGGCACGCACTGCCCAGAGGCTGGGGATCTCGGCCACCACGCTCAGCGTGGGGGTGCGCACCGGCGACACCCCGGCCGCCGAGCGCAGGCGTCTGGTCTCCCATCCGCCGGACATCCTCATCACGACCCCCGAGTCGCTGTTCCTGATGCTCACCTCCCGGGCGCGCGAGACGCTCCGCGACGTGGACACCGTCATCCTCGACGAGGTCCACGCGGTGGCGGGGACGAAGCGGGGCGTGCACCTGGCGCTGTCGCTGGCCCGTCTCGATGCGCTGCTGGAGGCACCGGCGCAGAGGATCGGGCTCTCGGCGACCGTCGAACCGGTCCAGGAGGTGGCCGCTTTCCTCGCCGGCTCCGGCGGGTCCCGCGGGGCGACGGTGGTGAGACAGGAATCGACCAAGCGGTGGGATCTCACGGTGACGCTACCGGTCGCCGATCTGCAGGCGATCGAGCCGCCTCCCGACGCGGTGGACGACGAGGACGTCTCCGGCACGATCTGGCCGCACGTCGAGCGAGCCGTGCTGGACAGGGTGCTCGCGCACCGTTCGACGATCGTGTTCACCAATTCCCGCAGCCAGGCCGAGCGTCTGACCGGCAAGCTCAACCGGCTCCATGCACGGCGCCTCGCCGCCGAGCCGCCGTCCGGCATCGAGTCCCCGGTCACGGATCCGGCCACGGACCCGGCGGAGCCCGAGCTCGAGGACATCGCCCGCGCCCACCACGGCTCGATGTCCAAGGAGGTGCGCGCCAAGATCGAGGACCAGCTGAAGTCCGGGACCCTGCGCTGCGTGGTGGCGACCTCCTCCCTCGAGCTGGGGATCGACATGGGCGCGGTGGACCTGGTGCTGCAGGTCGCCGCACCGATGTCCGTCTCCAGCCTGCTGCAGCGGGTGGGCCGCGCCGGGCATGACGTCGGCGCGATCTCCCACGGCTCGCTGCATCCGCTGCACGCCGCGGACGTGCTGCGCAGTGCAGTCGCGGTGCAGGAGGCGATGGCGGGCCGGATCGAACCGCTCTCGGTGCCGCGCAACGCCCTGGACGTGCTCGCCCAGCACACCGTCTCCGCCGCGGCGATGGATGATCTGCAGATCGACGACTGGTTCGCTCTGGTCCGCACCGCGCATCCCTACCGGGCGCTGCCCCGCTCCGCCTTCGACCAGACCGTCGACCTGCTCGCCGGGAGGTATCCCTCCACCGCCTTCTCCGAGCTGCGACCACGGCTGGTGCACGACCATGAGACCGGGCTGCTGTCGGGCCGGCCGGGTGCCCAGCACCTCGCGGTCACCAGCGGCGGCACCATCCCCGATCGCGGGCTCTACCCGGTGCATCTGGTCGCGGGGGAGGACGACTCCCAGCCGCGGCGGGTGGGCGAGCTCGACGAGGAGATGGTCTACGAGTCCCGCCGCGGGGACGTGATCACGCTGGGCACCACCAGCTGGCGGATCGAGGAGATCACCGCCTCCCGGGTCACCGTCTCCCCCGCCTTCGGCATGAGCGGGCGGGTCCCGTTCTGGCACGGGGACGGGGACGGGCGCCCGGCGAGCCTGGGCCGGGCGATCGCCGCCGCGCAGGCGCAGCTCGCCTCCGCCGATCGCTCCGAGGCCACTGCGCAGCTGGCCGCACTCGGGCTCGACGACAACGCATCCGCCGTGCTGCTGGACCACCTGGCCGAGCAGCTGGCGGCCACCGGCACGGTCCCCGGACCGCAGCAGCTGGTGGTCGAGCGGTTCCTCGACGAGCTCGGCGACTGGCGGGTGGTGCTCCACTGCGCCTACGGACCGCGGATCACCGGGCCCTGGGCACTCGCGGTAGGGGCCCGGGTGGAGGAGCGGTACGGCCTGGACGGCCAGGTGATGGCCGCCGACGACGGCATCGTGCTGCGCATCCCCCACGGCGAGGAGCCTCCCGGCGCGGACCTGTTCGTCTTCACCCCGGAGGAGATCGAGCAGGAGGTGCGGCGCCTGGTCGGCTCCTCGGCTCTGTTCGCGGCGCGCTTCCGCGAGTGCGCGGCGCGCGCCCTGCTGCTGCCGAGACGGGACCCGACCCAGCGCGCGCCGCTGTGGCAGCAGCGTCAGCGCTCCGCGCACCTGCTCGAGGTGGCCCGCCCCCACCCCGATTTCCCGATCATGCTCGAGGCGGCGCGCGAGTGTCTCCAGGACGTCTACGACCTGCCCGCCCTGATCGAGCTGATGGAGCAGGTGGGGCGCCGCCGCGTCGAGGTGCGGGAGGTCGAGACCCGCTCCCCCTCCCCCTTCGCGCGCTCTCTGCTGTTCGGGTATCTCGCCCAGTTCATCTACGACGCCGACGCACCGCTGGCCGAACGGCGCACCGCCGCGCTCGCGCTGGACCAGGCCCTGCTGGCCGAGCTGCTGGGCTCGGTGAGCCTGCGCGAGCTGCTGGACGCCGGCGTCATCACCGAGGTCGAGCAGCGGCTGCAGGGTCTCACCGCCGAGCGGGCACTGCGCAGCGCCGAGCAGATCGCCGACGCGCTGCGCCGGCTCGGCCCGCTCACCCGGGACCAGCTGGCCGCTCGCGGCGCCGAGGATCTCGACCTCGGGGCAGAGCTCGACCAGTTGCACGGGGCGCGTCGGATCATCCCCGTGCGCCTGGCAGGGCAGGAGCATCTCGCCGCGATCGAGGACGCGGGCCTGCTGCGCGATGCGCTGGGCACCGCCCTGCCGCCGGGCATCCCGCAGCCGCATCTGGAGCCCGTGGACCGGGCGGTGGCCCAGCTGCTCTCGCGCTGGGCGCGGGGCCGGGGCCCGTTCCCGGCCGCGGCACCGGTGGAGGCCTTCGGACTGGCCCCCGGCGTCGCACGAACCGCCCTCGAGCAGCTCACCGCCGAGCGGGTGCTGGCCCAGGGCGAGTTCACCCCGGGCCGCGAGGGCGAGGAGTGGGTGGACGCGGAGGTGCTGCGGCGCATCCGTCGGGCGAGCCTGACCGCCTCCCGGCGCGAGATCGCGCCGGTGGCGGGCCCGGTGTACGCCCAGTTCCTCGGACAGTGGCAGCACCTCGTCCCCCGCCGTCCGGACGGCCGACGGGAGAGCGCGCACTGGCGGAGCGGCGACGGACTGCTCTCGGTCGTGGACCAGCTCACCGGCGTCTCCCTGCCGCTGTCGGCGTGGGAGACCCAGGTGCTGCCCGCGCGACTGCCGGAGACGACCCCTGCCCTGCTGGACGCGGCCTTCGCCGCCGGGGAGCTGGTGTGGACCGGGCACGGCCGCCTGGGCCGTGACGACGCCTGGATCCGTCTCCACCTCGCCGACGCCCTGCCGCTGGGGCTGGACGCCGATGTGCTCGAGGAGGCCGCGGCCGAGCTGCCACCGGAGTCCCCCGCCGCCCGCATCCTCACGCTGCTGCGCGGCACCCCCGGTGCGCTGCGGCACGGGGAGATCCTCGCAGCGCTCGTGGCCGACGGCGACGCGGTCGCCCCGTCCGAGATGCATGACGCCCTGTGGGATCTCGCGTTCCGCGCGCTGGTCACCAACGACTCCTTCGAGGCACTGCGCAGCTTTGGCCGCAGCCCGGCTCCGAGCAGGAGGTCACGGGCAGGCGCCCGTTCCCGTCCGCTGACCCGTCGGGGCGCGGCACGACTGTCGGCGGCGATGATGCGCCAGGGAGCGTCCTCGGTCTCCGACCTCGTGCCCGGCCCCGTCGGCGCGGGACGCTGGTCCGCAGTGCGGGTGGAGGGCGTCGACCCGGCGGCGCGGGCAGCGGCACTGGCGACCCTGCTGCTGGACCGGCACGGGGTGGTCACGCGCGGTGCGATGGATATCGAGGAGGTCCCCGGCGGCTTCGCCGCGGTCTACCGCGTGCTCGCGACGCTCGAGGAGAACGGCGCCTGCCGCCGCGGCTACTTCGTCGACGGGCTGGGGGCCTCCCAGTTCGCTCCGGTCGAGGCGGTGGACCGGTTGCGGGACCGGGACCAGGACCAGGCCCAGGAGGCGCAGTCCTCACAGCTCACGGAGCGAGCTGCGAACGGCGCGTCGACCGGCACCGCGACCATCGCGCTGGCCGCGACCGATCCTGCCAACCCCTACGGTGCGGCGCTGTCCTGGCCTCCGCTGACGATCCCACCTCCCGAGGGGGCCGCGGTCCGGCCGGCGCGGCGTGCCGGTGCGCTCGTCCTGCTCACAGGCGGGCAGCCCGGGGCGTTCGTGGACAAGGGCGCCAAGCAGCTGCTGTGGTGGGCCGAGGAGTCGGCGACGCCCGCCCTCGCCGCTCAGCTGGTGCGGGCCATCGCCGAGGACTCCCGCCTGCCCCAGCTGCGGATCGCGAGGATCAACGGCCACCCGATCGACAGCGCCCCGGTCGCCGCCGTCGGAGAGGCCCTGGAGGCGGCCGGCTGCTACCGCTCCCCGCGATCGCTCCGGCTGCGCGCAGGAGATCGCTGATGCCGGAAGGGGACACCGTCGCCCGGCAGTGCCGGGTCCTGGACGACGCCCTCGCCGGCGCCGTGCTCACCGCCTGCGAGCTGCGGGTGCCGCGCGCCGCGACCGCGGACCTCCGCGGCTGGACCGTGCGCGAGGTGCGTCCGCGCGGGAAGCATCTGCTGATGCGGCTGGACCCGCCCGTCCCCGGACCGGAACCGCTGACCCTCCACTCACATCTCATGATGGACGGGATCTGGCATGTGGACGGGACGCCCCTGCGCTCCAGCGACACCAGCGCCGGGCCTCGCCCGGCCCACACGATCCGCGTCGCCCTGACCGCCCGCCACCATGACGGGCAGGAGACCCGGGCGATCGCCTATGACGTGAAGCAGGTGCGGCTGGTGCGCACCACGGACGAGGACGCGCTCGTGGGGCACCTCGGTCCGGACCTGCTCGATCCCGAGTGGGGCGAGACGCATCGCGCGCAGGCGGTGCGGAACCTCGCCGGGGCCCCGGAGCGGCCGCTCGGCCTGGCCCTGCCGGACCAGCGCAACCTCGCCGGGATCGGGAACATCTACCGCAGCGAGCTGTGCTTCCTGCACCGGATCCACCCCGCCGCCCCGGTCCGCGCCGCGGGGGACCTCGCGGAGCTCGTCGACCTCGCACACCGACTGCTGGTGCTGAACTCGCAGCGCCCCGTCCGGGTCACCACCGGTGGCATGCTCGGCCGGGACGGAGAGCTGTGGGTCTACGGCCGCGGTGGGCGCCCATGCCGCCGCTGCCGCAGCCGGATCGCGCGCGATGAGCTCACCGAGCCGCGCCTCGAGGGCAGTGAGCCGCGGGCGCTGTGGTTCTGTCCGCGCTGCCAGGCGGGCCCGGGGGCTGCTCCATCGAAGCCCGTGCCTCCAGGGGACGGCCGCAGCGCGGCGCGGAACCGTCCCCTGCACCGACCCTCCACGGATCCTCGGTAGACTTCTGGCCCGTCAGCCTCCATAGCTCAATGGATAGAGCAACGGCCTTCTAATCCGTAGGTTGCAGGTTCGAGTCCTGCTGGGGGCACTTGCCTGGTCGTTCCACCGTGCACCTCGTGCACGTCTCGCGACAGAGGAGAGCGCCCATGGTGTGCGGCGGCCAGGGCCGGGGCGGGGAGCATCTCGGAGGGCCGCTGGCGGCAGTGTGAACGCTCAGCGGGACAGAACCCCACCCCGTGGCCTCGCTTCAGCGTAAAATCAGCGCTCAGGTCAAGGATGCTGCCGCGCCCGCATGCCCGGACGACATCGACGACCACCGGCGTCGTCGGACGCTGAGCAGGGACCCGTGCACTCGCCTTCGCCGACCGCACATCACCGCAGGAGGACCTGGAGGAGACACCATGAGGATCGCGACCATCGACGCCGATACCGGCAGAGCAGTCATCGAGGAGCGGCCCGCGCCGAGGAATGCGGCCACCGTGCTCGCCGCCTCCATCAATCCCATCGACCTCATCGTCGCGACGGGGAACTTCCCGCTGCGCAGCTTCTCGCCCGGCGATGCCCTCGGCTACGGCGGCGTGGCCGAGCGCGCCGACGGCACCCGGGCCTACTTCTACGATCCGCACCCCCCGGCCGGCTCCCTGTCGGAGCAGGTGGACCTCGATGCCGCACGGACCATCGACCTGCCCGCAGGGCTGGATCCGCAGCTCGGGGCGGTGCTCGGCGTTCCGGGCATCGCCGCGTACAGCGCGACGTTCAGCGAGGGGAAGGTCACCGCAGGGGAGACCGTCCTGGTGACGGGCGCCGCAGGATCGGTCGGCATGATCGCGGGACAGGCCGCCCTGGCGCGCGGTGCGCGAGCAGTGGGGCTGGTGGTCGATGAGCGCCAGCGCCAGGCGGTCGAAGCCGTCGGCATGGTCCCCCTGCTGCTGGACGCACAGGAGGAGGATGTCCCCGGCGCCATGGGCCGGGTGGCGCCCGACGGTGTCGACGTGGTCGTGGACAGCCTCTGGGGCGACCATCCCGACCGGTTCGTGCCGGCGCTGAACCACCGTGCCCGCTGGGTGCAGGTGGGCTCGAGCGCAGGCAACGCCGCCTCGATCACCGCTCCCCTGTTCCGCAACAAGCGCATCAGCTTCATCGGTCACACCAACTTCCTGCTCACCGCGCAGGAGGCTGCCGAGGCCTATCGCGGCATCGCCGAACTGACCGCGCAGGGCAAGATCACGCTGTCGTTCGAGTCGATCACCCTCGACGAGGTCCCCGACATCTTCTCCGGCCTGGCCGACAAGAGCCGCAAGGGCAAGTTCGTGGTCGCGTTCTGAGCGGGGAAGCCCGTTCCGAGCTGCGCGGCCGCAGGTCGCGCACAACCCGACCTCGTGCGAGGAGAGCCCCGCGATGCTGAAGGTGCTGTCGTTCGCAGGGATCGCCCTGCTGATCCTGCTGCGCATGGCCCGGACCGGGTTCGGTGCCCGCCTGCTCGGAGTCCCGCTGCGCGTGCTGGACATCACGCTCCTGGTCGTCCTCGTGGTCGCCGGGACCCTCGCCGTGCTCGTGGAGCAGTGGTTCCTGTTGGGCGTCGTGATCATCCTGCTGGCCCTCAGCATCATCGAGGAGCTGCGTCGTCCAGGGAAGCGGAACGGTCGAGGAGGAGGCGGACGGTCCGCGCGTGCGCAGCGGGGCGGTTGAGGCGCCCGGGAGCGCGCATCGGGCAAGAGGGTCCGCTCCTCGGCCTCAGAGCTCGCGGCCGTGGCGCGAGGAGCCCTCGTTCCACTCGGTGACCCACCGAGGCACCTCGAGATGGTCGGGCAGCGGCCCCACCAGGTCCAGCACCTCCTCCATCGGCACTGAACCGCCGGTCCGACGCAGGAAGCGGGCGCGCACGATCGCGTCGGCCACCACCGTCCCGTCGCGGCGGAAGACCTGCTCCAGGTAGATCCAGCGCTCGTCGTTCCCGATCACGCGGGAGGCGAGATCGAACGACTCCCACAGCTGGAGGGACCTGCGATAGGTGATGCTCTGCCCCGCCACCACCGGGTACCAGCCCTGATCGGTGATGCGCTGCCAGAACCCCGACCGGATCATGAGATCCATGCGCCCCAGATCCATCAGGGTGAGGTAGCGGCCGTTGTTCATGTGCCGCTGCACGTCGAGGTCCCCGGGGTTGACCCGGAAGCGCACGTGCGAGGTGCCCCAGAGGCTGAGGCGGCTGCGGAACCGTACCCGGACCATGAGCAGCAGCAGGCGGAAGTAGAGATTCACTGAAGGTCCTCCGGGGGCTCGCGTCGGCTCGTCGAAGAGCTCTGGTGACTGAAGGGTAACCGGTGGCGCCGCTCTCGATCGGGCTCTTCCCCCGCCCCCGCGCTACTGTGGTCCGGTGACTTCCAGCTCCACACGTGCCATCAACGACCGCATCATCTGGGTCGACTGCGAGATGACCGGCCTCGACAAGCAGCGCGACGCGCTCGTCGAGATCGCGGTGCTCGTGACCGACGCCGATCTGAACATCCTCGGGGAGGGTGTCGATCTCGTCATCAAGCCGCCGGCGGAGTCGCTGCAGGGCATGGATCCCTTCGTGGTGAACATGCACACCGCCTCCGGCCTGCTCGAGGAGCTCGACGGCGGGATGACGCTCGAGCAGGCGCAGGCGCAGTGCCTGGCCTACGTGCGCCGGCACTGCCCCGAACCCGGCAAGGCGCCGCTGGCGGGCAACAGCGTCGGCACCGACCGCGTGTTCCTGGACCGCGACGTGCCCGAGTTCGCCCAGTGGCTGTCCTACCGCACCATCGACGTCTCCAGCCTGAAGGAGCTCGCCAAGCGCTGGTTCCCGCGGGTGTACTACAACATCCCCGCCAAGCACGGCGGTCACCGGGCACTCGCGGACATCCGCGAGTCGATCCAGGAGCTGAAGTACTACCGCGAGGTGCTGCTGGTGGACGAGCCCGGCCCCACCACCGCGCAGGCCCAGGTCGCCTCGAGGACCTTCGAGCTGCGCGAGGAGCCGGTCGCCGTCCCGGCCCCCGGCCCGCACCAGCCCTGGCTGCAGCGCGCCTCCCACCGCTCCTGGCTCGAGGGCGAGTCCGACGCGCTGCTCGAGTTCGGCTCCGCCTCCGCCCGCGAGGACGGCGGCTTCGCCTGGCTGGACGAGGTGGGCGCGCCCGACCTCGCCCGGCCCTCGGAGCTGTGGATCACCTCCCGGATGACGCACAGCTTCGCGCTCGGCCATCTGCTGGGCCGCCCGGGTCTCGGCCACCTGGTCGATCACGGCGTGGACTCCCTGCGCGGCGTCTTCCACGACGACGAGCACGGCGGCTGGTTCTCCGCCGTCGCCGGCGGCGCCCCGGTCGACGACTCCAAGCAGGCCTACGCCCACGCCTTCGTGGTGCTCGCGGCCTCTTCGGCCCTGGCCGCCGGGCGCCCCGGGGCGGAGGAGCTGCTGGACGAGGCGCTCTCGGTGCTCGATACCAGGTTCTTCGAGGAGTCCGCGGGCATGAGCGTGGACACCTTCGACCGCACCTTCTCCACCTGCGAGGAGTACCGCGGGATCAACGCGAACATGCACACCGTCGAAGCACTGCTGGCGGCGGCCGATGTCACCGGCGAGCGCCGCTGGCTGGACCGCGCCGTCGGCATCGCGACCCGCGGGATCGATGAGTTCGCCCGCGCCAACGACTGGGCGCTGCCGGAGCACTTCGACACCGACTGGAATCCGCTGCTGGACTTCAACCGGGATCAGCCCGCACACCCGTTCCGTCCCTACGGGGCGACGATCGGGCACTGGATCGAGTGGGCGCGCCTGGTGCTGCATGCCCGGGCCGCGCTGATCGCGGCGGATGGCGAGGCGCCCGAGTGGATGCTGGAGGCGGCAACCGCGCTGATGGAGAAGTCCGCCGCGGCATTCGGCGCCGACGGCAACCCGGGCTGGGTCTACACCGTGGACTGGGACGGCACCCCGGTCTCCACGGAGCGGATGCACTGGGTGGCCGCCGAGGCCGTCGGCGCCGCTGCGGTGATGCATCAGGTGACCGGGGACCGGATCTGGGCCGAGCGCTATGAGCAGTGGTGGGAGTACATCGCCACCGACCTGCTCGACGCCGAGGACGGCTCCTGGTTCCACGAGCTCGATGCCACCGGTGCGCCGCAGGGCGTGACCTGGCCGGGCAAGCCGGACATCTACCACGCCCTGCAGGCCACGCTCATCCCGCGCCTGCCGGTGACGCCGGCCCTCGCCGCCGCGCTGCGCGACGGGAGGCTGGACCGGGACCTCTGAGAGGTCCGCACCGGCCGGCTCAGCGGCCCTCCATCCGGTCGATCGCGGATTCCATGCGCTCGACCTTGCCGTCGAGCTCGCCGGCGCGACCGGGCCGGATGTCGGCCTTCAGCACGAGGGAGAGTCGCGAGCCGTAGCGGCCGGCCTCGGCCGTGGCGCGCCCGAGAACCTCCATCACCTCGTCCCACTCCCCCTCGACCTCGGTGAACATCGCCGAGGTGCGGGTGGGCAGGCCGGAGTCGCGCACGATGCGCACCGCAGCGGCGACCGCGTCATGCACACTCGCATCGTCCGAGCCCTCCGCGAGGTCTCGTACGACAGCGGGATCCGAGGGCTCACCGGTGGGCTGGACGGAGAAGGCGATGATCATGCGGTCAGTCTCCCCCGGTGCCACGGACGGCGCAACGCGCTGTGCACCCCGTCGATGGCCCGGTCCTGCACGCGCCGGGAGGCACCGACCCGTGCGCAGGCTCGCAGCGAGGATCTTCCGTAGGATCGGCCCCGGTGGCCCGGACTCGGGCCGCTGTCACCATCGACCAGAATGAGGGCCATGACTGCGCTCCGGATCGGCATCGTCGGCTACGGGAACCTGGGACGCGGCGTCGAGATCGCCGTCTCCCTCCAGGAGGACATGGAGCTGGTGGGCGTGTTCACACGCCGTGATCCGGCCGCCGTGGACACCGTGCACGCACAGACCCCCGTGCATCCGATGGATGCTCTCGAGTCGATGCGGGGCGAGCTCGACGTGCTCGTGCTGTGCGGAGGGTCCAAGACCGACCTGCCCGAGCAGACTCCGCTGCTCGCGGAGCACTTCACGGTCGTGGACAGCTTCGACACGCACGCCCGGATCCCCGAACACTTCGCGAAGGTCGACACCGTCGCCCGCAGAGCCGGCACGACGGCGATCATCTCCACCGGATGGGATCCGGGCCTGTTCTCGATCAACCGGGTCTACGGGGAGTCGATCCTCCCTGCCGGGTCCACCTACACCTTCTGGGGCCGCGGCCTGTCCCAGGGGCACTCCGATGCGCTGCGCCGGATCAACGGGGTCGCCGCCGCCGTCCAGTACACGATCCCCTCCCAGGAGGCGATCGACCGCGTGCGCGCCGGCGAGCGACCCGAGCTGACCAATCGGGACAAGCACACGCGGGAGTGCTTCGTGGTGCTCCAGGACGGCGCCGACGCCGAGGCGGTGCGCCAATCGATCGTGACGATGCCGCACTACTTCGAGCCCTTCGAGACCACGGTGACCTTCCTCAGCGCCGACGAGCTGGCGCAGGATCACCAGAGCATGCCTCACGGCGGTTTCGTGATCCGCTCGGCGGAGTCCTCCCCCGGCACCACGCAGACCATCGAGTACCACCTGCAGGAGGACTCGAATCCCGAGTTCACCGCGAGCGTGGTGGTCGCCTACGCCCGCGCCGCTGCGCGGATGGCCGCTGCGGGTCAGCACGGCGCATGGACGCCGTTCGATGTGGCCCCGGGCCTGCTGTCCCCGAAGTCCCCCGAGCAGCTGCGCGCCGAGCTGCTGTGAGCGCCTGCGCCCCGAGAGCCCGCTGAGGGCCCGCGAGGAACCGGCCCGGTCCCGGCGCTCGATGCAACGTGTCTCACACCGTCGGGAGCCGGTTCGGACTGGGATGTGCCCTGGCGAACCGGTATATTGTTCTCTCGTTGCGGGTTTCGCCCCGCACATGGTGGTCGTAGCTCAGTTGGTAGAGCTCCTGGTTGTGGTCCAGGCGGTCGCGGGTTCAAATCCCGTCGATCACCCCTTGTGGTGTCTCAGGACATCGTTCGCGGATGTCTTGGGACATCGTTCGTGAGAAGAAGGCCTCGGTGAGTGTTCACCGGGGTCTTCTTCGTTGTGGTGGGTACCCGCGGTCGGGGTCGAGGTGCCGGCGGTCCTCGGCCGGGGCGACGATGTGCTCGTCGACGCCCGGTGCGCAGCAGGCCTCCTCGTCGAGGATCTCGAACCGCGTGCGAGGTCGTCGTCGCGCTCCGTCGGGAGGCCGGCGCACCCCGCCGCGAGCACGGTGCCCAGTCCCCGCTGAGCCGGGACGTGGATACTGGGGTCGACACACCGGGCGAAGGAGGACGTGGCCATGCAGCTGGAGAACAAGATCGTGATCGTCACCGGAGGCGCCGCGGGGATCGGCGGAGCGATCTCACGGGTTCTCGTCCGTCGCGGCGCGAAGGTCGTCGCGGTGGACATCGACGCCGAGGCAGGTGCTCAGCTCGAGACCGAGCTCGGAGAACAGGTGATCTTCCTCGACGGCGACGTCTCCCGCGAGGAGACCGCGCAGTCCGCCGTCAGCACCGCCACCGAACGGTTCGGGGGACTGACCGGACTGGTGAACAACGCCCATGCCTCCCGTCAGGCGCCGTTCCTCGAGCTCACGCCGGACATGTGGGACCTCTCGTTCTCGACCGGCTTCACCGCCACCCGGAACTTCATGCTCGCAGCCCATCGGCAGCTGGCGCGCTCCGGCGGATCGATCGTCAACTTCGGCTCGGGAGCCGCGCTGGACGGACAGCCGACCCAAGCGGCGTACGCGGCCTCGAAGGAGGCGATCCGAGGACTCTCCCGGGTCGTCGCGAACGAGTGGGCGCCGGAGGCCATCCGCGTGAACGTCGTGAGCCCGATGGCGCTGACCGCCGGGGTCGAGTCATGGAGCAAGGCCGCCCCGGAGCTCTACCAGAAATCACTCGCCAACGTCCCCATGGGCCGTTTCGGCGATCCGGAGACCGATGTGGCGCCGGTCGTCGCGTTCCTGCTCTCGGACGACTCGGCATACATGACCGGACAGACGCTGATGGCCGACGGCGGCGCGCACAAGCTCTACTGAGCAGGACCGGCGGCCCAGCGGGCGGCACCGCCGGGCTCGCCGAAGACGTACTCCGCCACCGGGCCCAGGTGGTCCACGGTGCCCGCGGGGTGGCACGCCCCTGCAGCAAGGAGCGAGCAGCGGATGCTCACCATGCGTCGCGCCATCGGCGGAATGGCCGTCCGGGCGGAGCCGGCCGGGAGCACCGCGTGGGCCTGATGCTCCACCCCTGGTCAAACACCCCGTGGAGGTCTAGCGTGAGCGGCCCACGGTGAAGCGGGAGGACCCCATGGCACAGTTGCCTGATCGTGCAGAGATCGTCGTCATCGGAGCCGGGGTGGTCGGCAGCGCCGCCGTCCACCACCTGGCGGAGCTGGGATGGCGCGACATCGTCCAGCTCGACAAGGGACCGCTGCCGGACCCCGGCGGCTCGACCGGCCATGCCTCGAACTTCGTGTTCCCCGTGGACCACTCCAAGGAGATCACCGATCTCACGGTCGACTCGCTGCGGCAGTACGAAGAGCTCGGGGTGCTGTCCGTCTGCGGCGGCGTCGAGGTGGCGCGCAGTGCGGAGCGGATGCAGGAGCTGACGCGCCGGATGAGCTCGGCGCGGGCCTGGGGCGTGGAGGCCCACCTGGTCTCCCCCGCCGAGATCCAACAGCTCGTGCCCTACTGCGACGCGAGCCTGCTGCGGGGCGGATTCCACACCCCCACCGGCGCGATCGTCGATGCCCTGCGCGCCGGGGAGCTGATGCGGGAGCACGCCCAGCGGCTCGGCGCCCTGCGCACCGTCGCCGGGACCGAGGTGCTCGATCTCCGCGTCGAAGGGGGTCGCATCCGGGCAGTGGTCACCGACCGCGGCGAGATCGAGACCGAGCGCGTGGTCATCGCCTGCGGGGTGTGGAGCCCCCGCGTCGCCGCCCTGGCCGGGGCGCGGATCCCGCTGGCCGCCGCGGTGCACCAGATGGTCGACGTCGGACCCATCCCCCAGCTCGCACAGACCGCGGAGTGGATCAGCTTCCCGCTGCTGCGCGACATGGACTGCCTGATGTACGAGCGCCAGCGCGGGCCCGATCTGGAGATCGGCTCCTACGCCCACCGCCCGCTCCTGCACCTGCCGGAGGAGATCCCGCCGGTCGGCGACCACCCCGGGCAGGCCACCCCCACCAGCTTCCCCTTCACCGAGGAGGACTTCGCCCCGCAGTGGGAGCAGGCGAAGCAGATGTTCCCCGCACTGCTCACCGACCCCCAGCCGCCTCGGCGCGCGGCGATCAACGGCCTGCTCGCGCTCACCCCCGACGGCGGGGCGCTGGTGGGCGAGACACCCGAGGTGGGCGGACTGTGGGCCGCTGCGGCGGTGTGGATCAAGGAGGCCCCCGGGGTGGGCCGCATGCTCGCCGAGCTGCTCACCGACGGTGCCAGCGAGATCGACCATCACGGCGCGGACATCGCGCGCTTCACCCCGGCGCAGCGCAGCGCCGAGCATGTGCGGGCGCGCGCCACCGAGGGCTTCCCGAAGACCTACGGGATCACCCACCCGCGGGAACAATGGCTCTCCGACCGGCCCCTGCGCACCAGCCCGTTCCATCCCCGCACCGAGGCGCTCGGAGCGCAGTTCTTCGAGGCCGCCGGGTGGGAGCGCCCGCAGTGGTACGAGTCCAACGCCGGACTGCTCCCGGAGCACGGCGACCGCATCCCTGCCCGCGAGGCCGAATGGGACCGCCGCTGGTGGTCGCCGATCATCGAGGCCGAGCACCTGGCGATGCGGGAGCGGGCGGCGCTGATCGATCTGGGCGCCTTCGCGATCTTCGACATCCGAGGGCCCGGGGCGCGGGAGTTCCTCGAGCAGCTGGCCGTGGCCCGGGTGGATGTCCCCGTGGGCCGCGTGGTCTACACCCCGCTGCTCACCCCGCGGGGCACCTTCCGCTCCGACCTGACGATCGTGCGCCGCGGTCCGGAGGACTTCCGGGTCATCACCGGCGGCGCGGAAGGAGGCCGTGACCTGGCCTGGTTGCGCGCCCACCTGCCCGGCGACGGCTCGGCCCAGCTGACGGAGGTCTCCTCGGCCGTCACCTCCCTCGGGCTGTGGGGCCCGCGGGCGCGGGAGGTGCTGGCCCGGGTGACCGACCATGACCTCTCGGACGCGGCGTTCGGCTTCGGCACTGCTCAGGACGTGCAGCTCGGCTCCGTGCCCGCCTCACTGCTGCGGATCTCCTACGTGGGCGAGCTCGGGTGGGAGATCCATCTGCCCGCCGAGCACGGACTGCGGGTATGGGACCAGCTCTGGACGACGGGCCAGGATCTCGGGCTGCTCGCCGCCGGGATCGGGGTGTACGGCACCACCGGGCGTCTCGAGAAGGGCTACCGCCTGATGGGTGCGGAGCTCACCGGGGAGTACGACCCCGTGGAGGCGGACCTCGCGCTGCCGAAGGTCAAGGCCCATGACTTCGTCGGCCGGGACGCCTATCTCGCCGCCCGGCGGGGCGACCCGGCGGCCCTGCTGTGCACGTTGGCGGTCGATGCGGGCTCCGAGCGTGGGATCGCCCGCTGCATGACCGGCGGCGAACCGGTCCTGTCCCGGGAGGGCGCATCGCTGGTGGATGCGAAGGGGCGGCGTTCCGCCGTCACCTCCGCCGGGCCCGGTCCGTCCCTCGGCCGCTACCTGCTGATGGCGTACCTGCCGCCGCAGCATGCCGTCGCGGGCACCGCGCTCCAGGTCGAGTACCTCGGCCATCGCCATCGGGTCACGGTGCTGACTGTCGGCCGCACTCCCGCCTTCGACCCGCAGGACGCGCGGATGAAGGGCTGATATGTAGGTCTTCCTGTCACGTGGGCAGGGGGAGCCGGGAACGTCAGCCGTTGACCTCGGCGCGATAGCCGAGCCGGCGCGAGATCTGCTCCGCCCCGCGCCGCAGCACCTCGGCCGCCCGCGGCAGATCCTCGGGCGCCAGCCGGTAGGCGGGTCCCGCGACGGAGACCGCCGCGACGACCTCCCCCTCCGGGCCGCGGATCGGGACCGCTGCGGCGTTCAGGCCGTCCTCGAACTCCTCCACCGCCTCGGCCCATCCCCGCTCGCGTGCCTCGGCGAACTGCCTCCGCAGGGTCTCGGCGGAGGTGATGGTGGCTTCGGTGAAGGACTCCCGAGGCGCCTCGAGCGCGGCCTCCAGAGTCGCGGCCGGCAGGTGCGCCATGAGCATCTTCCCGCTCGAGGTGGCGTGCAGAACCGTCCGGTACCCCACCCAGTTGTGCAGGGCGACGGTTCTCCCACCCTGCGCCTGGTGGACGTTGACGGCGGCGCCGCCCCGCAGCACCGCGACGTTGACCGTCTCCCCGAGCTCCTCGGCGAGCGCCTCGCACACCGGTCCCGCCTGGGCGGTCAGATCCATCCCGCTCCGAGCTGCCGCCGCGAGCCTCAGCACCCCCACCCCGAGACGCGACCTGCCGCCGTCCCCGTCGCGTTCCACCAGGTCGTAGGCCTCCAGGGCGGTGAGCAGGCGAGACGCGGTGGACCCGTGCACCCCCAGCTCCCGGGCGATCTCCCCGACCCCTGCCGTCCCCTCCCGCGCGAGGATCTCCATCACCTGCGCGGCCCGTTCGACCGACTGCACCGTCCCGTTCTCGACCATCCCCCATGGTAACCACATCACCAGCTAGTTTGCGCTATACGCAGACCATTGCGTATAACGCGCAGGGGTGGGAGAGTGGGGTACGGACCCGCCCAGGGAGGCCAATGATGACCGTGCACCAGGAACCCCGCGTTCTCCTCTACCCCCGCATCCGCAAGTCGCCGTTCTTCTACGCCTCACGGCAACACGGCGTGCAGATGTACAGCGTCTACAACCACACCTACCACCCCCGGCACTACGGCGACCCGGTCGCGGAGTACTGGGCGCTGCTGGAGGGCGTCACCCTCTGGGACGTCGGCGTCGAACGACAGATCGAGATCTCCGGTCCCGACGCCTTCGACTTCACCAACCTGCTCATCACCCGTGACCTCTCGAAGTGCGCGGTAGGGCAGTGCAAGTACGTCTTCCTCACCGATCAGCACGGCGGGATCATCAACGACCCGGTGCTGCTGCGCCTGGAGGAGAACCGCTTCTGGCTCTCCCTCGCCGACAGCGACGTGCTGCTGTGGGCCCGAGGGGTCGCCAGCCACGCAGGGATGGATGTGCGGATCGAGGAGGTCGACGTCGGCCCCGTGCAGGTGCAGGGCCCGAAGTCCTTCGCCGTGATGCGCGATCTCCTGGGCGCGGAGGTGGCGGACCTGCGCTACTACTATCTGCACGACTTCACGATCGACGGGATCGAGGTGACCGTCTCCCGCACCGGGTACACCGGCGAGATCGGCTACGAGATCTACGTCCATCACGCCTCCCGCGATGCCGAACGGCTGTGGAACCTCGTGCTCGAGGCCGGGAAGCCCCATGGCCTGAGGGTCATCGGTCCCTGCCACATCCGTCGCATCGAGGGCGGCATGCTCGCCCACGGCGCTGACATCACGGTGGAGACCAACCCCTTCGAGGTGGGGATGGGCTACGACTGGATGGTCGATCTCGAGCAGGAGGCGGACTTCATCGGCAAGGAGGCGCTGCGCCGCATCAAGGCGGAGGGACCAGCCCGCCGGCTCGTCGGTCTCGAGCTCGGCGGCGAGCGCCTGGGCAGCTACAACGACGGCTCGATGATCGATGCCTTCCCCGTCCGCCACGCAGGCGAGGTGGTCGGCGAGGTCACCTCCGCCTGCTACTCGCCCCGGCTGGAGAAGAACATCGCCCTCGCGCTGGTGCCGGCCGCGCTCTCGGAGATCGGGACCCGCTTCACGGTCGACGTCGGCGAGCGACTGGGGGCGCAGCTGCCCTCGGGCACGGAGCCGGTCGACGCGGTGGTGGTGCCCAAACCGTTCATCGATCCCACGAAGGAGCAGCCCAAGGGAGATGTCGCGGCCCTCGGCGCGGGCGCCCCGGTCGCGAGCGGCGGTGCCGGGTCCTGAGATGACGGAGTCCCCGCCCCCTGGCCCTGTGCCGCATGCCGCGGCGCAGGGCCGCGAGGTCCAGTTCGAGGTGATCCCGCTGCGCGGCATCATCGACGAGGTGAGCACGCACCTGCCCCCGGGGGCGAGGGTGACCGTGACGGCCTCCCCCGCCCTGGGACTCCCGGCGACGCTCGAGGTCGTCGGGGAGCTGGCACAGCGTGGTTTCCAGGCGATCCCGCACCTGGCCGCCCGCATGTTCCATGGCGCGGGCGAGGTGGAGGAGGTGCTGGCCCGTCTCACTGCGACGGGCGTGCAGGAGGCCTTCGTCATCGCCGGCGACGCCCCGCACCCGGCCGGTGATCTCCCGGGCGCTCTCGAGCTGCTCGAGGCCATCAGTGCGAGCGGATCCGGGATCACGGTGGGGGTCGGTGTGCACCCCGAGGGGCATCCCTTCGTCAGCGAGTCCGAGGCGATGCGGCTGCTGCGAGCGAAGGCGGAGCACGCCTCCTACGCGGTCACCCAGATGTGCTTCGAGGCCGCCCCGCTGCTGGCCTGGGTGCGTCGGCTGCGAGAGGGCGGCATCTCCCTGCCGGTGCGCCCCGGGATCGCGGTCCCTGCCGGCACCGCCCGCCTGCTCCGGATCGGCACCAGGATCGGGGTGGGCCGCTCGCTGCGCATGCTCAGCGGCGAGGATGCCGGCGTGCGGCGCCTGCTGGGGCCGGGACACTGGTCCCCGGGCCCCCTGCTCGAGGAGCTGGAGAGGGCACGTGCCGCGCAGCCCGAGCTGGGTCTGCACGGCCCTCACCTCTACACCTTCAATGCCGTGCGGGTGGCCCGCGAGTGCGCCGCAGGACTCTGACCTGCCGGTCCTCGCCTCCGTGCCTGCGGTCCACGGCGGCCCCACCGTCTCCCCAGCCGTCTCTGGCATCGTGTGGGGTCCTGCCCTTCTCGGAAGGAACCCCGCGACATGGACGACACGGCATCGGAGGAGTCCGCCCCGACGGACACCGGCACCGCGGAGGTGGTCACGGCCCTCGTGGCCGCGCAGCAGGAGCAGCTCATCCGCCCCGATGCCGACCCGGAGGAGCTGGCCGCGCGGATGCGCAGGGTCCATCACGAGCTCACCACGCTGCTGATGCACTACCAGTTCGGTATCGACGAGGTGCGCACGAAGGTCGACATCCTGCGACGCGAGTTCGAGCTGCTCCACGAGTACAGCCCGATCGAGCACGTCCGCACCCGACTGAAGTCCACCGAGAGCCTCATCGAGAAGGCGGTGCGCACCGGTGGCGACATGACCATCCCTGCCATCCGCGAGCGGGTCAAGGACATCGCCGGGATCCGGATCACCTGCAGCTTCGTCTCCGACGTCTACTGGATAGCGGACATGCTCGGCCGCCAGCGGGACCTCGAAGTGCTCACGGTCAAGGACTACATCGCCGCACCGAAGCCCAACGGGTACCGCTCGCTGCATGTGATCGTGCAGGTGCCGGTCTACCTCTCGGAGCACACCGAGCTGGTACCCGTGGAGCTGCAGCTGCGCACGATCGCGATGGACTTCTGGGCCAGCACCGAGCACAAGCTGTCGTACAAGTACCGCAAGAACCTCCCGGCGCCGCTGCGCGGCGAGCTCGACGACGCCGCGCGCGTGGCCGCGGAGCTCGATCAGCGGATGGAGCGGCTGCGTGATGAGATCCGCCCCCGCTCCCCGGGCACCCCGACGGTCGAGGATCCCACCTCCTGAGGGCATCACCGCGACCCGCTCGCAGCCCCGCCGCTCGATCTCGCCGGCGGAGCGCGCCCACGTCTCGCACACAGTGACCGCGGGCACATAATGGAGTCATGACGGACTCGACCATGACCCGACGCGTACTGATCACCGGAGCCGCCGGAGGCGTCGGCTCCCACCTCGCCGAGACCCTGGCCGGCCACTATGACCTGGTGCTCCACGACCGCAGCCAGGACCTCGCCCCGCCGGGCGTTCAGCTGAGGACCGCCGAGCTCGGGGTGTACGACGAGGTGCGCGCCCTGATGGACGGCATCGACACCATCGTCCACATGGCCGGCGCCGCCTCCCCGGAGTCGCCCTGGGACGCCGTTCTGGACGCGAATCTCATCGGGGTGCGCAACGTGCTGGAGGCCGCCCGCGACGCCGGGGTGCGCCGCGTGGTGCTCGCCTCCTCCAACCATGCGATGGGGATGTACGACCGCTACGAGCAGTGGCCGGTCTACCCCGACCAGCTGCCGCGGGCGGACTCCCTGTACGGCGTCTCGAAGATCTTCGGGGAGGCGCTCGGGCAGTTCTACCACGACGAGCACGGCCTGGACGTGATCAACCTGCGCATCGGCTGGTTCACCGATGATCCGCTCGCGGCGCAGGAGGACATCCTGCGCGCCATGTGGCTCAGCCCCGGCGACTGCACCCGGGTGGTGCGGTCCGCGATCGAGGCCGAGGTGACCTTCGGGCGGTACTACGCGATCTCCGACAACCCCAACCGTCGCTGGGCGATGACCAACACCCAGCTCGAGCTGGGCTACCGGCCGCAGGACTCCTGGACCCGCCTGCCCGGTGCCAGGGAGCACGTGGTCGAGGGCGGCGCCGACGTGCGGGACAGCTGGCCTCTCGGGTCGTGAGCCGGACGGCCGTCTCGACCTGCCGGTCGCGGGAGGTCCCGGCCATCGAGGCGCGGCCCGTCCTACGGTGAGGGGATGAGCACTGCGATCTTCGACCCCACGGGCCTCGAGCCCCGCACCGCGACCGACGAGCAGCGCGCCGAGGCGCCACTGGCCAGGACCCCGCAGGGGACCTGGGTGGTGCTCGGGCACGAGGAGGCGGTGGCGGTCGCGACCGACCACCAGACGTTCTCCTCCGCCGTCTCGAGGTTCCTGCAGGTCCCCAACGGTCTGGACGGCCAGGAGCATGCCGCGTTCCGTGCGGCGACGGACCCCTTCTTCAGCGCGGAGCGGATGCAGGCCCTCGAGCCGACCGTCCGAGGGGTTGCCGCAGAGCTGCTCGAGGAGCTGCTCGCCGATGTCGGCGCAGCGGGGACGGAGATCGATGCGGTCTCGGCGCTGGGTGCCGTGTTCGCGGTCCGCGCCCAGACTGCCTGGCTCGGCTGGCCCGCGCGGCTCGAGCCGGAGCTGCTGCAGTGGATGGTCGACAACCATCAGGCCTCCCGCTCCGGGGATCTCGCCCGGACCGCGGAGGTCGCCGAGCGCTTCGACGCGATGATCCGTTCGGTCGTGGCACCGCGCCGGGCGCTCGGCGCTGACGCCCCCGCGGATCTGACCACCGAGGTGATGCAGGTGCGGGTGCCGCTGCCCGATCCCGAGATCCCCGGGTCACGGGAACGCGCGCTGAGCGACGAGGAGATCGTCTCGATCCTGCGCAACTGGACCGGTGGGGATCTGGGTTCCATCGCACTGTGCGTCGGCGTGCTGCTGACGGCGGTGGCCCGTGCTCCCGAGCTCGCCGAGCGGCTGCGTCAGGGGTCGTTCGCCGAAGCCGCGGCGATCGTCGACGAGCTGCTGCGGATCGATGATCCCTTCGTGTCGAACCGGCGGGTCACCACCTGCCCGGTCACCCTCGCAGGGCAGGAGATCGGCGCGGGTGAACGGGTGCTGATCCATTGGACCTCGGCCAATCGCGACGAGCGTGTCGTCCCCGACCCCGACGATGTCGACCCCGAGGGCAATGCCCCGCAGAACCTGGTCTACGGCATCGGCGAGCACGTGTGCCCCGGACGGCCTCTGGCGACCCTGGAGCTGGTGGTCGCGATGCAGGAGCTGCTCGCCGCGGCAGAGGTGCACCCGGCGCCGACGCCCGGCGAGCGGGAGGTCGCCCCGGTGGGCGGCTGGGCCCATGCCCCGGTGGTGCTGGTCCCGCGCCGGTGAGGGCCACCGCCACGGCCGACGTCCGACCGGGCTCCCCGGGCTCACCCCCTGCCCGCGGCGCGATCAGTCGTGGCCTTCGGCGATCAGCGCCTCCAGCGCCGCGATCGCCTCCGGGTCCCCCTGGATGCGGACCGACTGCGCGCCATCGGCGAGGTGCTCGAGAGCCTGCTCGCGCCCCCACGCCCACAGGCACAGGGCGCGGGCGGAGCCACCGACACCGGCTCTCGGCAGCTCCTCCGCGGGCGGACCGTCCAGCAGGCGGCCGACGGGGACGTCGAACTCCTGGCCGTCTCGCGGCCGCGTGCCCGTCCAGCGACTGATGCCGAGCCACCGCGCCGAGCCGCCCTGGGGACGCACCTCGACCGCGGCCACCGGGGTGAGGACCGCCCAGTCGGGGATCCATTCATAGGCGGCCGGCCACATCACCTCCAGCACGTGGTCGAGGCCGGCAGCGGCGATACGGGAGTCGATCGCACTGACGGAGTGGCCCGCCGTCAGCTCGGCGTCCACCCGATGGATGGTCGCCTCGTGGGTCTGCATGCGTCGGGTGATGCCGACGCCCTGCTGCTCGGCGAACCAGAACCAGGCGGGCTCCTCATCGGCCCTCGCCTCGAGCTGGGCGAGCAGTGCCCCGGTCGCGGTGGCCCGCCTCTGCAGCAGGGCCTCGCGCTCGCCGGGACGCGCCGCCCTCGCCGCCCTGATCGCCCTCACCTCGTCCTCGGTGGTGGCACCGGTGGCCAGGATCTCGGCCCAGAACTCGTGGACCTCGGTGAGGTGCCACAGCAGATCGTCGGCGGTCCACTCCGGGCAGGTGGGAACCCGCTGGCCGGGGTCGACGAGTGTCAGTGCGGTGGCCAGCCGTTCCGCCTCATGCCGAATGGTGGTGATCGCGTCGATGTCCATACCCCATGGAAGCACTTTCCTGTGACGAGCAACACCTATCGACCGGATGCCGCCACCCCTTGCACTCCATACCCCTCGGGGGTATAAATGAGGGTAAAGGATACCCTGTTAGGGTATCGCGCCTGCGACGAAGGAGCCCCGATGAGCACGACCACCACCCAGTTCCAGGTGACCGGCATGACCTGCGGCCACTGCGAGATGTCGGTGCGCGAGGAGGTCAGCGAGGTCTCCGGCGTCCAGGCCGTCGAGGTCAGCCACGAGACCGGTCTGCTCAGCGTCTCTGCAGAGCAGGGCGTCGACGAGGCGGCGGTGCTCGCCGCCGTGTCCGAGGCCGGCTACTCGGCGGTCCCGGCCTGATGAGTGCCGCCTCCCGGGTGGCTCTGTACGGGCTGCTGCTGGCGGCGCTGTTCGTCGCCTCCCTGGTGCTGGGCGACCTGCTCGTCCCCGCCTCCTGGGTGGAGGCGTGGTCCAGCGCCACCGCGTCGAACCACTGACCCTCCCCCTCGTCACCGCGAGCATTCCGCTCACGAGAGAGAAGTCCGCACGATGACCACTCCCCCGGCCGCGCCCCAGCATCCCTCGGGCGTCGATATCGAGCTCGAGATCAGCGGGATGACCTGTGCTTCGTGCGCGAATCGGATCGAACGCAAACTCAACAAGCTCGACGGCGTCACCGCCGCGGTGAACTACGCCACCGAGAAGGCGCGGGTCTCCGCACCCACCGGCTACGACCCGCAGGACCTGGTCACGGTGGTGGAGCAGTCCGGCTACAGCGCCACCCTGCCCGCGTCCCGGAAGGAACCCGCCGTCGCGCACGAGGGGACCGAGCCGGAGGACCCGGAGCTGACCTCGCTGCGCCAGCGGCTGCTCGGCGCGGTGGTGCTGTCGGTGCCGGTCATCCTGCTCTCGATGATCCCGGTGCTGCAGTTCACCTACTGGCAGTGGGCGGCCCTCACCCTGACCGCACCGGTCATCGTCTGGGCGGCCTGGCCCTTCCACCGGGCGGCGGCGCTGAACCTGCGCCAAGGGGCGGCGACCATGGACACCCTGATCTCCGTGGGCACCCTCGCCGCCTTCCTGTGGTCCCTGTACGCCCTGTTCCTGGGCACGGCGGGGCAGCCCGGCATGACCCACGAGTTCTCCCTGGCCGTCGGCCCGTCCGACGGTGCGGCCAACATCTATCTCGAGGTCGCCGCCGGGGTGACCATGTTCATCCTGCTGGGCCGCTACTTCGAGAAGCGCTCGAAGCGGCAGGCCGGGGCTGCTCTGCGCACCCTGCTGGACATGGGCGCGAAGGACGTGGCCGCCCTCCGCGACGGCACCGAGACGCGGATCCCCGCCGGAGATCTCGTCGTCGGCGATGAGTTCGTGGTCCGACCGGGGGAGAAGATCGCGACCGACGGCGTGATCGTCTCCGGCACCTCGGCGGTGGATGCCTCGATGCTCACCGGAGAGTCGGTGCCGGTCGAGGTCGGTGAGGGCGATGCCGTCACCGGTGCGACCGTCAATGCAGGCGGTCGCCTGCTGGTGCGTGCGACCCGGGTGGGCGGCGACACTCAGCTGGCGCAGATGGCGAGGATGGTCGAGGACGCCCAATCGGGCAAGGCCGAGATCCAGCGCCTGGCCGACCGCGTCTCCGGCATCTTCGTGCCGATCGTCATCGCGATCGCCGTGGTCGTCCTCGGCGCCTGGATCGGGGCCGGCTTCCCGCTCGATGCCGCGTTCACGGCCGCTGTCGCGGTGCTGATCATCGCCTGCCCCTGCGCCCTCGGTCTCGCGACCCCCACCGCACTGCTGGTGGGCACCGGCCGCGGTGCCCAGCTGGGCATCCTCCTCAAGGGCCCCGAGGTCCTGGAATCCACCCGTGCGGTCGACACCGTGGTGCTGGACAAGACCGGCACCGTCACCACCGGGAGGATGACCCTGAGCGACGTCATCCCGGCCCGGGGCGTGGATCGCACCGAGCTGCTGCGCGCGGCCGGCGCCGTCGAGGACGCCTCCGAGCATCCCATCGCCCAGGCCATCGCGCGCGGCGCCGTCGCGGAGGCCGGCCCTCTGCCCGCCGTCGAGGAGTTCGCGAACCTCGAGGGCCGCGGAGTGCGGGGAACGGTCCAGGGCCGCACGGTCCTCGTCGGCCGTTCCACCCTGCTCGAGGGCGGGGCGCTGCCCGAGGAGCTGGCCGCACCGAAGGCGGCGGCGGAATCCCGCGGCGAGACCGCCGTCGTGGTGGTGCGCGACGGCGCCGCCCACGGCGTGCTCGTGGTCGCCGACGCGGTCAAGCCCACCAGCGCCGAGGCGATCTCGCAGCTGCAGGCTCTCGGGCTCACCCCGATCCTGCTCACCGGCGACCACCGCGCCGTCGCCGAGCAGATCGCCGGCGAGGTCGGCATCGAGGAGGTCATCGCCGAGGTCCTCCCGCAGGACAAGATCGACGTCGTCACACGGTTGCAGGGGGAGGGAAAGGTGGTCGCGATGATCGGTGACGGCGTCAACGACGCCGCGGCCCTCGCCCAGGCGGACCTCGGCCTCGCCATGGGCACCGGCACCGACGTCGCGATCGAGGCCTCGGACATCACCCTGGTGCGCGGCGACCTGCGCAGCGCGGCCGATGCGATCCGGCTGTCGCGTCGCACCCTGGCCATCATCAAGGGCAATCTGTTCTGGGCCTTCGCCTACAACATCGCCGCCATCCCACTGGCCGCGCTCGGGCTGCTGAACCCGATGCTCGCCGGCGCCGCCATGGCCTTCTCCAGCGTGTTCGTGGTGGGCAACAGCCTCCGCCTGCGATCCTTCCGCTCCCGCGCGCACGAGGTCCCTCCGTCGGACGCACCCGCCCCGCAGCCCGTCCCGACAGCCTGACCGCACCGTCCCCAGGAGTGACCACTCATGACGAGCACCGATCCGACCAGCACCGCACCGGCGGCCACCGCTCCCTCGGCCGCACCCGAGAGCGCAGCGCCCACCGAGATGGACACAGAGCACCACCACGGCTACATCTCCGACAAGTCCCGCTATCTCGCACGCTTGAAGCGCATCGAGGGCCAGGCTCGTGGCCTGCACCGGATGGTCGATGAGGAGAAGTACTGCATAGACATCCTCACCCAGGTCAGCGCCCTGAAGAGCGCGCTGAACGGCGTCGCCCTGGGACTGCTCGAGGACCACATGCAGCACTGCGTGCTCGATGCCGCCCGTGCCAGCGGCGAGGAGGGTGCGGAGAAGCTCCAGGAGGCCTCGGACGCCATCGCCCGCCTGGTGCGCTCCTGAGCTCCCCTCGCAGCAGCACCTCAGCTGGACTGGCTAGAGTGCATCCGGTCCGTCCCCCGCGAGAAAGCCCCTGATGCCTGCTTCTTCCCAGCTCACCGCCAACTCCCTGCATGCCGGGTATCCCGGCGAGGACGTGCTCCGCGGGATCGACCTCTCCGTCCGCGCCGGCGACCCGCCACTGGGGCTGCTCGGCCCCTCCGGGGCCGGCAAGACGACCTTGCTGGCGACGCTCAGCGGTGAGCACCGGCCGGATGCGGGCGGGGTCACCTGGGACGGCCGGGATGTGAGGAAGCTGCGAGGCACGGAGAGACGTCGCTTCCGGGCGGCCGTCCGCTTCGTCTCGCAGTACGCGATGACTATCTCCGATCCGCGCGAGACCGTCCGCTCGCGTCTGGAGCAGGCGGCGAAGGTCGCACGCAAGGGTGGGCGCACGCATGCCGTCTCGGCGACGGAGATGCTCGACTCCGTGGGGCTGGCTGAGCATCACCTCGCGCGCACCATGCGCACCCTCTCCGGCGGCGAGACCCAGCGCGTGGCGCTCGCGACCGCGCTCGCCACCCGGCCGGAGATCCTGGTGCTGGACGAGCCGATGACCGCTGTGGACCCGAACACCCGACGACGGATCAGCGACACCCTCGCCGCGACGATCCGACACCTGGGGATCGGCACCCTCATCGCCTCCCATGACGTGGAGCTGCTGCGGCGGCTGTGCCCGCAGATCCTGTTCCTCGGCGAGGGACGGATCCTCGCCCGCGGGAGGCTCGAGGAGATCCTCTCGCACACCGAGCACGAGGAGATCCGCGATCTCTCGGAGAACGCCGCGGTGGCCGTGCAGCACTACCGCTGAGACAGGGTGCTGGGCAGGCCTGTACGGCTCACGTGAGTCGATCGGCGTGAAGCTCGAGGAACTGCCAGGTCCGGCCCGGGGAAGCGCTCGAGCGCCCTGCAGGACCCTCCCGTTGTTCGCTCGCTCACAGCACGGCTCCTCGAGTTGGACGCGAGAGGACTTGGGGGTAAAGTTCTTTTCTGTTCGGCGCCATTAGCTCAGTTGGTTAGAGCGGCTGACTCTTAATCAGTAGGTCCGGGGTTCGAGTCCCTGATGGCGCACCAGCAGTCGAAGCCCCACCGGTCACCCGGTGGGGCTTCTTCGTGTCCCGGAACAGGCCGAGGCCATCGAAGAGGTCGCCCACCGGTACATCGAAGTACCGGGCAAGGGTCGCGACCTCACTGGCTTTCCACGAGGTCTCCCCCTTCAGCTTTGCGAACACGGACGCGCGGTGGACACCTAATACAGGTGCCAGCTCGGCGTTCTTCAAACCGGTGCCGGCGGCCAACGCCCGCACCGCGGCCGAGATTCGGGCATCGTCGTTGGCAGCCTCATGCGCCTGGGGTCGATCATTGGTAGCACTCATGCATAGATGCTACCTCTCAGGACCGCTCACATCCACATCAGTCGTCCTCAGTGGTTGTTAGGTCGTGAAAACACGACTACAGTCACATGCCATGAGAAGCCAGGCGCCGTACGCAGACCTCCTCCTACACCAGTTGGGTCACGGGGGTCTGTGGGAGTGGGCGATGGAGCAGCGTCGCTCTGTCCGGCCGCCGAACTGGGCCGAGCTCGCAGAGCGGCTTGCTGCAGAGACCGATGGTGCAGTGATCGTCAAAGGCGAGATGCTCCGAAAGTGGCTGCTCACCGCTGAGGACGCCCGAACTGACGCGCACGAGAATTTGCGCCGGCATGGGGCGAGATCATGACCGCCCCTTCAGGGACCGAGGCGGCGGAGTTCCGCCAGGTGATGCATGCCCTGGCCTCCGATCCCCAAGGGTGGAGCGGCCCGGCTGGAGACGAGTTCGTTGCTCTGATGAAGCGTGTGTTCGCTCGCAAGATCGCGGGCAGACACCGAGGATCGCGTGGCGGCGCCGTTCTGTTGGATGGATCAGACGCCGCCTCTGAAGCCGTGCTGGTGGTCGAAGGGCCTGCCCGGTTGTCTCTGTCACAGAACGTGCACCGGATCCTGGAGATGGAGAAGCCGCTCGGCTATGTCGTCGGCGCAGTGGCCGCGAACCTCTCGCGAGCCGAGCTGGCGGGTCGCATGGGTGCCGGCTCGAGGCAGGTCACTCGCGGATCAACTCGGGTGCTGCATTTCGATGATCTGGCTCGCTTGCCGGAGAACGACCCGTTGGACCGGTTGGCAGCTCGGCCTGCATGGGCGCGCGAACAGTGCGAGGGCTCCGCGGAAGCGCGCCTTGTCGTGAGCGCATTCGTCGGTGTTCTCGCGCAGAGGTTCCAGGTGCGGCCCGAAAGGGTCCGGCGAGGACTCGAGGTGGCTGCGACGGCTGCGGTGGCGGGAGATTCCGGAGTCGGCATAACGCCGGCGACGGCGCGGCGCAGGGTCGGGCTCTTCATGAAGGAGATGCCTGCGCTGCGGGGGACATTCGATCGGACGCAGGCGCAGGCGTTCGCATGGCTGCTCTTTGGGACGGAGAGGCATCCGGAGTGGTCGATGTTGGCGGAGTGTGCTCGCGCCGTTCGCGAAGGGGACGCGGTGAAGGTCTCTCCGTGGCAAGCCCGGCACGCGCGCACCGTAGCGACGCGTCCGGGCCAGGTCCGGCGCGAACCCGGTCGTCAACCTGCCCTATTCCCCGCCCCTCCCCCGGCGGAGAAGCCCCGGCGCTTATCGGCATAGACAAACGGAGCGCCGGCCCGAGGGCCGGCGCTCCGGAAAAGCGGATTCGGAACTTCAAGGTTTTGGCGGCCTGTTCCGAGTCCTGAACCCCCATCAACCAATGAGAGGTACTTGCTCATGATACGTCGAACGGTGACAGAGGATCAAGAATGCCAGTGGGTGCTGGGTGTGTTGATCGCGGGCCGGTCCCGCGTTCGTATCGGGCGCTGGGACGGCCGTAAGAGCAAGTGGCAGTACTCCACGCGCGACGAGCGGGATCTGACGACTGAGGTCCCGAGCAAGCCTGCCGCGGTGCTGCTGTACAACTCACAGGCGCTGTGCCGGACGCTGGTGGTCGATGTGGACGTGCCCGGCGCTCCCGGCCGCGAGCTGGTGCACCGAGTGGTGGCCCTGCTGGAGCGCTGCGGGGCGCGGGTCGTTGTCGATCGCTCCCCGGCAGGCAAGCACCACGTCTACGTGCCCGTGCGCGACGGGCTGAGCGTTGAGGAGTCGGGGGCGCTGGCGAAGGCGCTGGCGCGCCGGTTCCCGGGCGTTGATCCGCTCCCCCACACCACGGGTGCGACCTCGGGCTGCATCCGCACGCCGGGCTCTCCCTACAAGGACGGGAGCGGCTATCAAGAGCTGGTCACGCCGCTGGACACCGCGCGGCGGGTGCTGATGATGCGCAACGGCTCCGAGGTGATCGGAGCGCTACGGCGGGAGCTGAGCGAGGAGCTGGCCACCGGGGCGCGGGAGGCGATGACGCTGGCGCGGCCTCTGGAGGAGCTGGAAGGGGAAGCAGCGGTGCTCAATGCCCCGTTCGCCGGGCGCGTCATGGCGCCGCGCTGGGTGAACCTCGCGCAGGAAGGGCTGTACCTGGAGGCGGGCTACGGGGACCGGTCCACGGCCCGCATGGCGATGCTGTGCGCTGCTGCACGGGCTGGTATGCGGTTCGAGGATGTAGCGGCGCGCGTGGAGGACGGCCGCTGGGCGGGAGTGGTCGAGCTGTTCCAGAACGCGAACAAGCCGGGGCAGCTGCTCGGGAAGGAGTGGCGCAAGGCGGTCGCCTTCGTGGCGAACAGTCAGCGCATGAAGAAGTCTGTCCGTCACTGCAACACAAGCGAGGCAGTTGAAGTCACGAGGGGGGCACCCCAGGCGCGCACGAACGAAGAAATCACGATTGACGAGCATCGCTTCATCCGCCGCTGGAGAGCTGTCCTGGGAGAGGCTGAGGGACTGGAGCTGTCGGGGCCTCGGGGGATGCACGCACGGTTCCTGCTGCGGGCTCTGGCGGCTGCTGCGCATCAGAAGGGCTCACGACACATCGAGTTCGGCGTGCGGTCCCTGTCCCTGTCTCTGCCCGTCCAGCCTTCAACCGTCTCTCGGGTTCTTGCGGAGCTGCGATCGGCGGAGGACCCGTGGATCGCGCTGGTCCGGGAGGGAGAAGGAACCAGGGCTGACCTGTACGAGCTGCGCATCCCGGAACGCCACATTGAGCGAGCGCAGCGAGTGGAGCTGCCGGGCGGGAAGATCCACGCCCTGCGTCCGGTGTTCCGCGAGCTTGGCGTGGTGGCGGCGCTGGTGTTCGAGGCGATCGAGCTGGGGGCACCCTCGATCGAGACCGCCCGGGTGCGAGCTGCGGTGTCGAGGTCAGCGGCCTACGAGGCACTGGAACTGCTGGAGGCGTGGGGATTGATCGAGCGCGACGACGGGGGCCGGCTGGTCGCGGTGCCGTCCCGCCTCGGGGAGGTGGCCGAGCGTGTGGGCGCGGCCCTCGTCGTCGGGCTGCTGGTCGAGCGGTTCCGTACGGAGCGACGCGCATGGATCGAGCACCTGGCCCGACATGCCGTGTCGGGTGAGTGGTGGGCCGCGGTCATGCGGGATGGTCCGCCGGCTGATGTGGGCCTTGAACCGGAGCTGGTGAGCGTCGCGTAGCGCCATGTCGTGGTGCGCGCGCTTGTCGATGGGGACAGAGAGACGAAGGAGCTGCCATGTGGATTTTCAGGGTGCGCAAGGTGCAGATCGCCTTGGCTGCCGCGGGGGTGCTCGTTCTCGTCGTCGCCGGACTCGCGGTGGTGGGGCAGTTCTCCACCGTGCCGGAGGAGGAGAGGATCGAAGTGCAACCCACGAGCGAGGAACCCAGCGCGGCTGGTGTGGAGGGTCCGACACAGGAGGCGAACCCAGTGGTGCTGCCGCTGCCGAGCACGAGCGAGCCGCAAGAGTTGGCGCCGGCGGTCGCGGAAGTGCTGGGCAGCGCGGATACGGCCCGGTTCCAGGAGGCGTACTACGTGGCGACCATCGCGTCGGCTGCGCCAGAGATCCCGAACGAGGGAAAGGCCGCGACCACGCCGAAGCAGTGGGCGCAGCAGATCGTCGCCACCGCATGGAAGTCGGACCCGTGGGCGGATCGAGCGCAATACACGACGACAGACACGTTCACGGCGCAGAAAGTGACCACGGTCGATGCCGGGAAGTTCCTGGAGTACTTCGCGCCGGCCTCAGCAGAGGGCTCGGCGGAGGCGCGGGAGTACCTGACCAGTGAGGGTCTGGTGGTGATGGAGGTCGAGGGAACCCTCCTGCGTGAGCTGACCGACCCGGAGGATGGGCTGCGCAAGCAGAAGGTCATGGGCACCGTGAGCTGGACAGTGGCGATGCTGTGCGACGAAGGAGAGGACTGCAAGGTGTTCCTCGCGGTCCCCGGCTCTCTTGACGAAGCTGCGGAGGAGGGCTGAGCGATGGGTGATCTGCTAACGGACCTCGCAGAAACGACCTGGAAGGTTGGAACCGGCCCGGCGTCCGCCGGGGTGACTGCTGGCAGTGCAGGGATGAGCCTGGTGGGGGATGCCGCCAAGGACGCGGTGGGAGACGCGATCGAGTCACAGGCCGAGGAGTTCCTGTGGAACTTCGCGCAGAGCGTCGTGGATGGAACACAGATGATCTTCCACCTGGTCATCGACCTGCTGCTCCAGATGACAGAGCCCCAGGTGACGGGTGAGTTCATCTACACGATGGGCGGGAGGATCTTCTTCATCAGCCTTCCGCTGATCGTCGCATTCGCGGCGGTACGCATCATCGCGGCATCACTTCGAGCCCAGGCACTCACCGGAGCACGAGACGCCTTTGTCGGCGCAGCGGCGTCGGTGCTGGGGACCGTGGCGCTGGTGCCCTTGACGGCAGTCGCGGTACGAGCAGTAGATGCGGTAGCGGACGGAATGATCAGAGCGACGCTAAGCGACGGTGACAAGTTCGTTGATGACGTCATGGCAGCGGTCGTCCAACTGGGGACGATCATCGGGAATCGCGCCAGTGGGGAGGAAGTATCTGGCCCGATCGCTCCGTGGGACGTGGCTGCTGGTGGGGTCATCGCCACTGCACTGATCTGTATTGCCGCGGGCTTGTTGTTGCTGGTCGCGTGCGCTGTCATCGGCCTGGCGTTGGTGGCGCGGAACATGCTGCTGTACATCGTGATCGTGGTCGGGTCGCTGTGCCTGTCGGGGCTGGCATGGGGTCCCACTCGGCGGTGGGCGTCGATCTGGATGGGCTGGATGGTGGCGCTGATCTTCACGAAGCTAGCGATCGTGGTCGTGATGGGCCTGGGAGTCCTCGCGGTCACGGCGACGATCCAATCCGGTGAGATCGTTTCCGATCCACTGCCTGGGTTTACCACGGTCCTGTCCGGGATCTTGATGCTGATTCTGGCGGCCTTCATGCCTGTGGCCTGCTTCGCTCTGTTCGGGTGGATGGGCGAGGCCGGCGTGCGAGAGCTCCAGGGCGCTGCCGATGGTGCACAGGGGATGCTGACCTCGACTCCTGCCGCGGCGCTGTCCGCCTCGCAGACCGCGGGCGGACGACTGTCCTCACTGCTGGGGGCCGGGGAGGGCGGCAGCGGCTCGGGTAAGGGCGGCGATGCGGGGCTGGCCAACGCGGAGCCAGGCGGTACTGGTGGCGCTACCGAAGCATCCACAGCGGCGGAGACCGGCGGCACCGGTGGCGCTGCCGAAGCTGCTACAGGGACAGAGACCGGCGCGGCCACCGGTGCGGCGGCTGCGACCGGTGGGATCGCCGCCGGCGCTGTAGCGACTGCCGAGGTAGGAAGCAAAGCCAAGGACGCTGGAGAAGCTGTCGGGGAAGAGGTCAAGGGCAACATCGCCGGCGCGGTCTCGGAGACGACCGACTCGGCTCGTGAGCAGCCCTACTCCTGGGAGCAGCCCGCCCCGGGCGAGAACCCTGGGGACGGTGGTAGCGCCGCTTCCGCGGTCGCCGATGAGTCGATCAACGGTCACGGGCCGGCCGCGGCAGAACCCGCGCCGGTCGATGCGACGCCGGCGGCGGATCAGATGCCCGTGCCTGAGCCGGCGCCGGTCCCTTCGGACACGGGAGCTGCGCCGGAGGTGCCGGTGGGCGAGGCTCCTCCTGCTCCGGTGAACGCGCCGCTGGAGGTTCCGGTGACTGGGGAGAACGCGGACGGGGGTAAGTGACGATGGACCACAACGAGACGGGACCGGCGAGGCCACTGGTTCCTATCAGTGACGGGATGGACTCAGCGCGCGAGCTGCTGGTGTCCGTCGCCGGGACGATCGCCAACGCGGCGATCCTGGCGACGGTCGCGGGGGTAATCGTCGGTGCGGTTCTGTGGGGTTTTGGGATTGCGGTGCAGCGTCCCGGAGTGAGCCAGAAAGGGGTGCAGACTCTTGTCGGGGCGGTGGTGTGTGCGATCGTCGCGACGGGCTTGAACACCTGGATCGCGTGGTTCGGGCAGCAGTCGATCTCCGTCTGGAACTAATGCAGCCCGAAACAGGATTGCTGGGCCTCAGGGAGCCCCGCGACCCCGGGCCCAAGACCGAGCGCATCGGTCTTCCGTCCGCGCCGGGGTCGACCTCGATTCGCTCGAAGTAGACCAGCACGATCGAGGACAGGCCACCCGGACCGACCTGGATGGTCTCCCCGCAGCCAATGAAAGACGGAACACCGTAGTAGCGCGGCCCGAGCACCTGGTGAACGGCCAACGCAGCTACGCACCGCCTGGGGTGCGGAGGCGGAACTCCCGCACGTCACCAACGCCTAAGCCCTCCGCGCGGGTATGCTCGACGACCTGGTGAGTGCCCCGGGGATGCACGGCATAGGTGATGAGCGTGAGCCTCGTCAGCCGGTTGATGCTGAAGGGCTTCGGCAGATCCTCCTGCTTCCGCTCCGGGTCGGCCCCGATCAGCTAAAGGTAGTGCTGGCGCGGCCCGTTCACGTCGACAGCCACCAGCGCGCTGGCGGTGCCAGCGGGGTGGGTACCGCCGAGAGCGGCGGTGTCTACGGCTTCGGCCAGGTCGGGGCCGGCAATGACGACGTCGTCCAGCTGATGGGGACGCTATGGCATCTACTCGGGAGGGGTCGAACCTGGTGAGGAAGCGCCACGGCGCGCGGGTAGCGGGCACCGTCGGCGACGGTGTCGACGGTACCCGCCGATGACGGCCCGCGCAGCCCAAGCCTTCAGCGTCCGCTAGGGTCGCGCCTCAGCTCGCCTGCGCCGGCGCGAAAACGGAGGCCAGCTCCGGCCATGCCGCGGCGCGGACGTAAACTGGGATTACTTCCCGCGGAACCTCGCGCGTGACCAGCAGGCCCTCACCATGCACGGTGCCCGCGGCTAGCTCGCCGGTCCACGCGTCCACCCAGTCCCCAGCCGGGAGGTAGGTGGTCCAGGTGCTCGCGCCCTCCTCCGTGACGGGGTGGATTAGCAAGTCGTCGCCCAGCTGGTACTGGTCGGCGTGCTCCCAAATCGTCTCGTCGTGCGCGTGGTCGACGAACAGGCCGCGCATGAGCGGCGTGCCCGTGGCGATTGCACGACCTGCCTGCTCGGCGAGGTATGGGACGAGCCGCTCGCGCAGCTGCACGTACTCGCGGAACACCTCGACGACATGCGGGTCGTCGTGAGCTTCGGCGACATACCACGGTGTGCGGTCACGCAGCGGGCGCTTGTGGTGGTTGAACTCGGAGTGGTACTGCATGATCGGGCAGAACGTCGCCGCGGCGACGCCGCGCAGGTACAGCTCCGGGCCCGGGACGGGGCCGGAGAAGCCCGCCAGGTCCCAGCCCCAGTAGACGATGCCGCACGCCGAGGCGGTGATGCCGGCGTTCATCGACCAGCGGAATGCCTCCCAGGTGGAGTTCTCGTCCCCGGCCCAGTGGATGCCGTGAGCCTGCGAGCCGGTGAAGCCCGCACGGGAGAAGGTCACCGGGGCCTTCCCGTTGCGGCGCAGCAGGTCGCCGAAGGCGCGCGCGTAGTGGACGGCGTTGAGATTGTTGCCCTCGTCGCCGCGGCGGCCGTCGGCGTAGCGCAGCTCATCGCCCCAGGCGTGCTCGCCACCGTCGGTCTTGAAACCGTCCACGTCGAGGTCCTCGACGAGGTATTGGCGGTGCGCGGTCCACCACTCCCGACCCTCCTCGGTGGAAAGGTCGGCCATGAGCGATTGCGGGAACCACCAACCGCGGTTGTGGTAAGGGCTGCCGTCGGCCTCGCGCACCGCGTGACCTGCGGCGGCCATGGCGCGTCCGTCTTGGAGTACCTGGGCGTCCGAAGGCACCGAGGTGCCGAGGTCGTGTTCGGTCTTCAGCAGCGGAATTTGCCATAGGATCACCTTCACGCCGCGGGCGTGGAGTTCGTCGATCATGCCCTTGGGATCCGGCCAGGCGCCGTCCGCGGGGTAGGTGAAGTCGGCGCCGGTGTGCGGGGCGCCATCGGCGGTGATCTCGTACTGGGCGTCGCGGAAGATCGTGATGCCTTCCTCGTCGCTCCACGCCTCGATGACAACGGCACCCACGGGTACCTCGAGGTCCCGATGCGCGTCCATCTGCTCCATAACGAGCTGCTGGCTGTTCCATTCGTTGCCCGAGGCCCAAAGGCGCAGCACCCAGTCGGGCAGTTCTTCGGCCCGGCCCACCTCGTCACCGAAAGCGCGCAGCACCTCGGCGGGGGTGCCCGAGTAGACGGCAACATCGAGCGCCGGCTGCTTACCTAAGAGTGCCTCGATCACAAGCCGGTCCGGGGTCGAGGCTCCGACGTCATACCAGGTGCGGCGCGAGGTGCGCACGTGGAAGCCCCAACCCTCCCCGCCTACGACGTGCGCGAAGGGCATCGGCAGGTAGGTGCGGCCGGTCGCACCCTGAGACTTGTACTGCTCGAAAACGACCGCGTCGAGGCGTCGACCGCGCTGGTCGACCGCGTCGAAACGCTCACCGAAGCCCACCACGTGCTCGGAGGCGTCAAGTACGAAGGAGAAGCGCACGCGACGCGCGGCGTCGGCGTCGGTCCACCACTGGACTGACTCCGCGTCGACCAGCGGGTGCTCACTCGCAGGGACGCCGCCGACGGTGATGTCGGCGCCGGCAGACGGGGCGGTCGTGGTCCATTCCCCCGCGCTGACCTCGAACCACTCGGTAGAGGCGTCCTCGGCGAGGAACCGATAGCGGACGCGGCGCCCTGCCTCGAGAACGGGGCTCTGGACATGCCAGGCACCGTCGGCCTCGAGCTGGCCAGCCTGGGCCTCGGCGAGGTGACCGTCGCCGCCGGCGAGCGCGGCGGCGTCCGCGGGAGAGGCCGAGCCTGGGGTGGCCTCGAGCACGACTGTCTCTGCGCCGTCGTCCCATTCACAGGTGACGCGGGCGGTCTCCGGAGCGTCTTCGAGCACGACGCCCAGCGTCACGGAGGTTCCGATAGCGGGGTGCACGGGCACCCGCTGGTCCGCGGAGGCGGCGTAGGGGTGGCCGATGCCGGAGGGACGGTGGATAAGGCGGGTCATGAGAGCGTCTCCGAGGTGTCAGGGATGAGGCCGAGCTCGTCGGCGAGGATCAGATACATGCCGTGGGACCAGAGCAGGGGCTCGGCGACCGGGCCCCAACGATCAAGCCACTCCTGGCGGAAGTCGGGATGTCGCAGGTGGTCCGGGACCTGCTCGGGCATCTCCCCGTCATCCGTGGCGTGCGCGGCGATCCAGCGCAGGTGCCGCCAGGCCTCGGCCTCGCGGCCGGCGCGGGCATGGTTCCAGCCGAGCAGCGCGGACAGCAGCAACCACTGACCGCCCCCGTAGAACACGTCTGCCTGGAAGCGGTGCACGCCGCCGTCCACCTCGAGGTCCCGCGCGACCGCCTCGAGGGTCGCCTCGGCGACCGCGGAACCGGGCTCGACTAGCCCGAAGGGGACCACGCACGCGGCAAGGGAGGCGTCGACCATCTCGGAGCCGAACCACTTCGCCAGGTGCGCGGCCGACGGGTCGGAGGCGCGGCCGGAGGTCATGGCCTCCTCGGCGACGAGAGCGCTGATCTGCTCGGCGACGGCCCGGGAGCGCTCGACGCGCTCCCCGTCGAGCAGGGCGGTCCCGTCGGTGCCGTGCGCCGCGGCGACCGCGAGCAGGCCAGCGCGCACGGGGGCGAGGGTCGAGGGATGGCGTTCCTCGACGTGCTCCTCCCACCAGTCGTAGCAGGGCTTCGACCAGGTGGCCAGCAGGTAGTCCACGGCCACCGCGATCGCTTCGCAGTGGGGCTCCAAGGGCAGGCCGTGGCGGCTCGTATGTTCGACCAGCTGCCACAGCCACATGCCGTAGCCATCGGTCTGGAAGTCCCACCACGGGTCCTGGCCGTCGCTGCCGTCGAAGCGGAAGCGGGTGGGGAGCATGTCCTCCACCGGGAGCTCCTCCCCGGCGTCGGCGCGGCGCAGCAGGGCCGCCACCTGTTCGGCGCGCGAGAGCAGGAGGTCCCCCGCCCAGCGGTGGAAGCGGTCCACGGACTCCACCTGACCGGCGCGGGACATCCCTTCGGCGATGAAGGAGCCGTCGCGGAACCACGCGTAGCCCTTGTAGGCGCTGAAGGTGGGCGAGGCCGGGTAGGCCCCTCCCTCATCCTGGTGGCGGGCGATCACCTCCACCGAGGTGCGGACCAGGGAGAGCAGATGGTCTAGATCGGCGGGGGTCGTGGAGGTGGTGGTCATGGCGTCCTGTGGGTGGGGGCGGATGCGGCGGCGGCAGGGTGCCGCCGCCGCACAGAGGGACAGAGGGCTGCTCAGCCGAGCAGCGCACCGACCCGGTCAGCGGCGTCGGCGAGCGCCTGCTCGACGGTCTTGCGGCCGTCTGCGGCATTGGCGAGCTCCTCGTTGATCGCGTCCTGCATCTCCTGCTGGGAGGAGATGACGGGCGGGAGGGCGACGTCCTCGAGCGCGTCGAAGACGGCCTGGCGGTTCGCCGGCAGCGGCTGGTCGATGTAGGGGGCGAGCGCCTCCTCATCGGCGACGGGCGGCAGCTCCCAGGAGGTTGCGAGACGCGTCTCGACGGTGACGTCCGAGGAGGTGAGGAACTGGGCGAACAGCTGCGCGGCCTCGGGTTGAGCGGACTTCGCGGTGACGGCGACGCCGTTGGCGAAGAGCGCGGAGCTCTTGGCGACGTCGCCGGGCTCGACAGCGATGTCCCAGTCCAAACCCTCGGTCTGCGAGAGCACGTCGAACATCCAGATCCCGGAGTGCCACATGGCGAGCTTGCCGGAGGCGAAGAGGTCCTTGTCGAAGTCCGGGGTGCTCGCGCCGTCGGCCTCGGTGGGCATGACGGTGCCGGGCTTCTCGACGAGCCAGGTCGCCGCGGCGATTCCCTCGGGGCTGTTGAACGCTAGGGCGGTGCCGTCCTCGGTGAAGAAGGAGCCACCGGCCTGCTGGAGCACCTTGTAGAACTCGTGGAAGGTGATGGGCTGGAAGTCGCCGAACACGCCTGCGCCTGTGTCGGTGAGCGCGGTCGCGGCCTTCTGCTCGTCCTCCCAGGTCCAGTCAGCGGCGGGGTAGTCGAGGCCGGCAGCGTCGAACAGGGCCTTGTTGTAGAACAGCACGACGTTGGAGAAGGAGGACGGCAGGCCGTACTGGGTGCCCTCGTAGCTGAAGGACTCCACGAGCGACTCCTTGTACGCCGAGGTGTCCAGCCCCTCGAGCGGAGCGAGCGCACCGGACGAGGCGTAGGAGACGAAGTTCTCGTAGTTCAGGTCCACGACGTCCGCGGCTGTGTTCCCGGCGAGCGAGGTCTGGAGCTTGGTGAAGTAGTCGTCGAAGGGGAGGGTCTCGACCTGGACGTCGATGTCCGGGTGCTCCTCCTCGAAGGCGGCGACGATCGTCTCGAGGTCCTGCTCGTGGCCGTCGTTCGCGGTGAAGTTCATGTATCGCACGATGGTGCGGCCGTCGGTGCTCTCCGTCCGGGTCGCCGAGCCCTGGCTGCACCCCGCGAGTCCGGCGGCACCGATGAGGGCGAGGGGGGCGAGCGCCACTGTGCGCCTGCTGAGCTGCTTGGTCATGAGTGTGTTCCTTCGGTGTGAGGGGGGTGAGGGCTACTTGAGGCCGGTGTGGGACATGCCGGCGATGATGTGCCGCTGGGCGAGCATGTAGACGATGGCGATGGGCAGGATGGAGACGACGGATCCGGCCATCACCACGTCCCACTGGGTGGTGAACTGCCCCTTCAGGGTGGCCAGCCCCAGCGGGAGGGTCATCAGCTCCGGGGAGCGGATCACCACCAGCGGCCACAGGAAGCCGTTCCACGAGTTCATGAATGCGAACACTGCGAGGGTCGCGAGAGCGGGCCTCACCAGCGGCATGATGACCAGGCCGAAGATCCGCAGGTGCGAGGCGCCGTCGAGGGTCGCCGCCTCATCGAGCTCGCGCGGCACCCCGTCCACCGCCTGGCGCAGCAGGAAGATGCCGAAGGCGGAGGCGATCGACGGTGCCAGCAACGCGAGGTAGGTGTCGTTCAGGTTCAGCCAGGTCATCTGGATGAACAGCGGCACCACGAGCACCTGGAGCGGGATCATGAGCGTGGCGAGGTACGCGGCGAAGAGGACTCCGCGGCCGCGGAACACCAGGCGGCTGAAGCCGTAGGCGGCCATCGAACCGGTGATCATCTGCAGCACGGTCGCCACTATCGCGATGCCGAAGGAGTTGGCGATGATGCGCCACATCGGCAGGGACTCCATGAGCACCCGGTACGCGTCCAGCGTCGGGTCCTCGACGATCAGCGAAGGCCCGCCCGAGAGCGATCCGCTGGGAGTGATCGAGGTGATCACGGTCCAGAGGAACGGGAACAGCATGAGGAACGCGCCGATGCCGACGCCGGCGTACAACGCGATCCGTCCCAGAAGGCGGCGCTTGGTCGGCGATGGAGTGCGGGGCTCGACGGGGGTCTCGGTGGTCATCTCAGGCATGGTTCACCCACTTGCTCTGGCCGCGCATCTGCACGGCGGTGACGAGGAGGATCAGGATGAACAGGATCCAGGACAGGGCGGAGGCGTCCCCGGCGCGGCCGAAGCGGAAGGTGAGGTCGTAGATCTGGCCCACCACCACCTGGCTGGACCCGGACGGCCCGCCGCCGGTCATGACGTACACCTGGTCGAACACTTGAAAGCCGTTGATCAGCGAGATGACCAGGACGAAGAAGGTCGAGGGGGACAGCAGCGGGAAGGTGATCCGCCAGAAGCACTTCCATGGGCCCGCACCGTCCACCCGTGCGGCCTCGAGGACATCTCCTGGGATCGACTGCAGCCCGGCGAGCAGGATGATCATGATGAAGCCGAGGTCCTTCCACGCCGAGGCGAGGATGATCGAGGGCATCGCCCACTGCGGGTCGGTCCACCAGCCCGGCGCCGTCATCTCGGTGCCGAGGATCCCGTTCAGTGCGGTCAGGACGGGTGTGAGCAGCTCGTTGACCAGGCCCTGGGAGGGGTTCAGCAGCCACTGCCACACGACGGCCACCACGACCCACGAGGTCACGACGGGCAGGAAGTAGGCGGCACGGAAGAAGGTGCGGCCTTTGAGGGAGCGGTTCAACAGCAGCGCCAGACCGAGCCCGCCGAGGTACGCCAGCGGCAGGTAGCCCGCGATGTACCACAGGGTGTTGCCGAGCACGCGCAGGGTGTCCGGGGAGGTGAGCAGGTCGGTGTAGTTCCCGAGTCCCACCCACGTCATGGGCGAGACGAGGTTCCAGTCGTGCAGGCTCACCCACAGCGAGCTCACCATCGGCACGAGCGTGAACACGAGCAGCGGGAGCGCGCTGGGCAGCAGGAAGAGCAGCACCCAGCCGCGGTTGCTCCAGCGCTTTCGGGCGGAGGTGCGGCGCGACGCGCCGGTGCCGGTGCGGGGGACGTCTGCGTGGCTGACGGGTGCCGTGGCGGTTAGTGACATCAGCGAGTCCTCCCCGTTGTCGGTGCGGAGCCGGCCTCGTTCTGCATCCGGGCCATGATCTGGCGGCCCTGCTCCCCCGACCTGTCGCCGGAGCCGAACGGCGCCGCGAGGACGAGAGCGGCCGCTCCGAGGGCCCAGCGGCCCTCGTCCCATGACTCGACTTCGAAGGGGATCGCGCGGCGCGAGGGCAGCAGATGCCCCCGGAATGCAGCCTCGAACCCGACGCGCCAGTGCGGCCAGGCAGGAGTGCCCTCGCCGAGCAGGACCACGAGCTCAGGGTCCACGACGTGGACCACGCCGGCGAGGGTGCGGCCGAGGGTGCGGCCGGCCGCGGCGTAGAGCTCCTGAGCGGAGGTATCGCCGCAGTCGGCGAGGGCGAGCAGGTCCGCGACGGTGCCATCCGCCCCGAGGATCCCTGCGGCGATCGCGCGGTCGCGCAGGGCTGCCTCGCCGATCAGCGACTCGAGGCAGCCGTGGTTGCCGCACTCGCACAGCGGGCCGTCGTCCACCACCGGGACGTGGCCGATCTCGCCGGCGCCGCCGGTGGCGCCACGACGGATCCCCCCGTCCACGACCAGCCCAGCGCCGATGCCGCGGCCGATGGTCAGGACCAGGAACGATGAGTGGCCGCCGCCCACGCCGTAGAGGTGCTCCGCGGTGGCGAGGGTGTTGACGTCGTTCTCCACCAGCACGGGCACCCCGAGGGCGCGGCGCAACGAGTCGCCGACAGGCACTGAGATCCAGCCCAGCGTCGGGGCGGTGACCACGCCCGAGGCCTGGTCGTCCACGGAGCCGGGGATGCCCACGCCCACGCCGAGCACCAGCCCGTCCTCCGCGTCGACGGCGTCTCGGAGGATGCGGCCGAGGGTATCGAGGCTGTCCGGCCTAAACGGGTCGAAGGGGCGCGCGGACTGGACATGCTCGACACCGTCGAGACCGACGGACACTATCGCGACGTGCGCCGCAGTGACTTTCGCGCCGATCGCGCGCACGGCGGCGGGTTTGCGCAACCCGAGCATGCGGGAAGGGCGACCACCACCGCTGGGCACTGACTCAAGCTCGACGACAAGTCCTCGCTCCACGAGGCCCTTGATGATCTGCGTGACCGTCGCGGGGCTGATGCCCAGCTCCCGGGCGATCATTGTGCGGCTCATCGAGCCGCGAGCTCCCAGCAGCGCCAGTGCTGCGGCGGCGCCGGAGGCGGTACGACCAGTGTTCGTGGACATCCGCTCCTCCTTATTTTTGGACTAAATTTAGCTATACAATAAAGAGGAACAGGAGCGGTGTCAAGCGATGCAGGACAGAAATAGCGCGCCCCGCAGGGGCGCGGCGTCTGATCTCCCGTCTAAGGCACAGGGGGCACTGTGGAGCCCAAGAATCTGGGCCGCGAGCCGCCTGGACTCGCACTGAGCAGCTCTCCCTCGGCGGGCTCTCGGCAAGGGCCAGCCAGCTGGTCGACGGCCATGGTCTGCCGCTGGTGATCTCCTGCGGACCCGGCAAGCAAGGAGCTCCCCAATCCTGGGCTCCATATTCGATTGGCTATCCGAGGAGCAACGGGGGTGTCTCGGCGGAAGCCGGGCCCCCCTCGTTGCGTGTCGTGACGGGCTGGCTTGTCCCTTCATGAGCGGTGAGAGGCACCGCTGTTGAGTCGTGAAGGAGCCGGAGATGTTGGACGAGCTGATGGCAGGAACCGACCCGGGTGTCAGGCCAACGTGGGACGCGCTGCCCCCTGGGGTGCGGACGTTCCTGGTCGATGTGGTGGGAACGCTGATGAACATCGGCATCCTCGCGGCCGTGGCCGTGGTGATCGCCGGAGCGATCGTGTGGGGCTTCGGTTCGCTGAGCAATCGTCCTGGCGTCGGCAGCGTCGGCGTGAAGATCCTCGCTGTGGCTGCGGCCGTCGCGATCATCTGCGCGGGTGCCAACGCCCTGATCGGGTTTTTCGCGGGCCAGGGCGCGGCGGTCTTCTCCTGACCGGGAGAGCAGAAGAAGAAGGAGGAGGAGGAGACCGGTATGGCTGTGGATACTAGCGAGGAACACCGGGTCACTGCGCGGTTCCCGAGGTTGTCGGGCCGCGGCATCATCATGGGCCTTGGCAGGGCGCAGCTCGCCTTGGTCGGTGTGGCGTTCGTGAGTCTGATCGCGGCGTTCATGACCGGGTACTGGCTGTTCTTTGCGGCCGTCATCGTCGTGTCGTTGGCGCTGGTGCCCACCTGGTTCACGGGTCGGCCGCTGGTCCAGTGGGTGCCGCTGCTGGGTCAGTGGGTCCGTCGCAATGTGCGGGGTCAGGCGTCGTACCGAGTGCGGCCGCTGGCTCCTCGTCCTGCGGGGACGCTGGGCCTGCCGGGTGATGCGGCGCGGCTGCGGGTGCTGGTCGATGAGCGCACCGGGGCGGGGCTGCTGCATGACCCGAGTACGCGGTCGCTGACGGCGATCGCCAAGGTCGAGCCGATGGATTCGTTCGCTCTGGCGGAGGGGACCCGGCAGGACGTGGTGGCTGGGGCGTGGGGGTCGTTGCTGTCGAGCTTCTGCACCGACTCCTCCAACGGCGTGACCCGGGTCGGGGTGTTGCTGCGGGCCGTCAGCGACGGCGGCGAGGAGATCAATGCGTGGTTCCAGGAGCACGGCAGCGATCAGGTCTCCCCGGCCGCGTACGAGGCGTACGCGGACTATCTTTCGCGCTCGCGCACCGATTCGATCCGGCACGAGTCGTTCATCTCGATCACGCTGGACATGAAGGCTGGTGGTGTGGCGGCGTTGATTCGGCAGGCCGGTGGCGGCGTGAGCGGTGGTGCTGAGGTGCTGCGCAGTCGCATGGAGTACGTGCGGAGCCAGTTCTCGGAGGCGTCGCTGTCGTTCGTGTCCTGGGTGGCCTCTGATGATGTGGCGGTTCTGGCGCGCAGTGCCTATGACCCGGACGTGCAGCCGGAGCTGGAGGCTCACCGGGAGGTCGGCCGGTCCCTGGCCGGCGCCGGCCCGATGGGGCTGGATGAGTCCTTCACCTATCTGCGGACCGAGGCGGGGTATCAGCGAGTGCTGCTGGTGGTGGAGTGGCCGCGGAAGGCGACCACGGCCGGGTTCCTCCAGCACCTCGTGGTCGCGCAGGTGCGTCATACGTTCGCTCTGATCTGTGAGCCGATCCCGACGAGGAAGGCCATGGCGCAGGCGCGGCGTGCCTCGACCTCGGCGGAGACCTCCCGGATGTGGGAGCGGAAGTCGGGAGCTGTGGACTCGGTGGAGCGCAAGCGTGAGCGTTCCGCTCTGGCTCGTGAGGAGGAGGCGTTGGAGTCCGGGCACGGGGCGCTGAACTTCGCGGGCCTGGTGACGGTCTCGGGGAACACGCTCGATGAGTTACGTATGGCGACTGAGCAGGTGCGCACGGCGGCGCTGCGGTCGGGGTGCGAGCTGCGAGTCATTGGTGGAGAGCAGGCGTCGGCGTTCATCGCCGGGGCGCTGCCGTTTGGAAGGGGTCTGTGATGGTGGAGGAACGCACGAAGCGCCGGGTGATGCGATCCCGGTTCGGGGAGCTGTCGAAGCCGGAGCTGCGCGAGCTGCGCAAGGCTGAGCGGCGCCTGGTCACCGATGCGTACAAGGAAGAAGCGGCGCAGCGGTCTCGGGTGGCGGAGCAGGAGAAGGCCGCGTGGAGGTCGCGTGACTTCCTGCCGGCGGCGGGTGAGGCGGGGCCGGCTGCACTGCACACACCGCGGTCGTTCATCGCTCCGTCGCATCGCGCGGATTCGGGGATTCTGGGGCTGGCGTATCCGTTCCTCGCGGACCCGGGCCTGGGGACCAAGGGGACGATGGTGGGTCGGAACCTGCTGGGTGGCAGCGCGTTCGTGTATGGGCCGTTTGAACTGTACAAGGAAGGGATCATCTCTGATCCGAACATCATCATCAGCGGTAAGGTCGGGGAGGGAAAGTCCACGCTGGTCAAGGTGCTGACCTCGCGCGGGGCAGCGTTCAACAATCGCTCCTATGTCCCGGCTGATGTGAAGGGCGAGTGGACCGGCCCGTGCCGTGCGATCGGGGGATCGGCGTTCGAGATCGGTCCGGGAATGTTGGCGAGGATCAATCCGCTGGCCAACCCGATCCGCCGGCCCGCGTCGATCAGCGAGCAGGAGTGGGTGGTCACCTCCCGGAACCGGCGCGCGGTGCTGCTGGAGTCCATCGCGGAGCGGCTGCTGAATCGGGAGCTGTGGGCGATGGAGCGCAGCGCTCTGTCCTTCGCGCTGGAACAGGTCGAGCGGCGCGAGCAGGAGGAGCCGACTCTCGCTGAGGTCGTGCACGAGCTGTTCAACCCGGAGAAGAACAGCCACGGTCGCGTGCCGGAGGGGTTCGGCCGCATGACGGAGGTCGCCGCGCATTCACGCGAGGTCGGCCATTCGTTGGCGCGGCTGACCACCGGGGCGCTGGGCGGTGTGCTGGATCGTCGCTCCGAGGGGGTGCAGTTCAATCCGTCCGACCCGATGGTCTCTGTCGATGTGTCGCGGCTGCGGGGCAGTGAGCTGCTGGACGTGGTGATGACGTGTACCTCGTCGTGGATGGAATCGGCGCTGATGGACGGCACCGATTCGCAGCGGTACATGATCTATGACGAGGGCTGGAGGGTGTTCGCTCGGCCCCCACTGCTGCGGCGGATGCAGGAGCACTGGAAGGTTGCTCGCAACTGGGGCATCTCCAACGTCCTGGTGATGCACGGCTTCGGAGACCTCCAGACCGCGGGCGACGGCGGGGAAGCCTCCCGCGCCATGGCCGCGAACCTGGTCAATGACTCCTCCACGGTCATCTCGTTTCGGCAGTCCGGCAAGGCGGTAGCGGCTGCTCAGGAGATGCTGGATCTGACCGATACGGCGTCGAGCCTGCTGACCCGGCTGCGGCGGGGGCAGTCGTTGTGGCGGGTCGGGCAGCGGATGAGCCTGGTTCAGGTCACTCGTACCGAGCGAGAAGCGGCCCTGTTCGATACCGATGAGCGGATGGTGGCCCATGGCGCGGCGTGACACGAGAGAAGAGATGCGGCGTCGAGCTGGAGGGCTCGAGGCCGCACTGCCGTATCTGCTGCTGGTGGTGCTGGTGCCGCCGGTCCTGCTGTGGGTGGCCGGCTGGATCGTCGCCACGCTCTCGGGGCGTGCGTACAGTGCCGGCCCCGGTGAGCTGTGGGCAGCGGTCACCGGTCCCGGTGGAGCCGGCGCCGCTCTCGGTGCCGGCTCCACTGCGGCCGTGTGGACGGTATTTGTCGTGCTGCTGGTCGTTGTGGGGTTCCTGGCGGTGGCGATGTTCCGCACCGTGCGGGGCCAGCGCGAGCAACAGCGGCAGGAGATCCAGAAGGAAAAGGGGCTACCTGACAAGCGCGTGGTCGCGCGGGAGTACGGGCAGCGGTCGGTCATGGCGCGCCGGAAGCAGATTCGGCCGGACTTCGTGGCCGAGGGGCGGCGCCCCCAGGTCACCGACTACGCCTTCTACGACGGGCGGTGCCAGGGCGTGAAGGTGTACACCACGTTTGAGACGCCGACGATGCTGCTGGCTCCGAGCCGCGTGGGTAAGACCCAGAACGTCATCGCGCCGCGAGCGATCGAGGCTCCCGGCGCCGTGCTGTCCACCTCCACCAAGACGGAGCTGGTGCGATTGACGTGGGCCCAGCGAGCGGAGCTGGGTGGTCCCATGCTGATCTGTGACCCGGAGGGGGTGGGAGCAGAAGCCGGCCTCCCGGGCACGGTGCGTTGGTGCCTGTGGTCGGGGTGCGAGGAAGTGACCGAGGCTCTGTCGCGGGCGAAGGTGCTCGCTGCCGGTGGGGCCAGTGGTGTCCAAAACGGTGATTTCTGGGAGAACGTCACCAAGCGCGTATTCACACCGCTGCTGCACGCCGCGGCCGTTGACGGTGAAGTGAGCATGACCGATTTCCAGCGGTGGTGCTTCGATCCGAAGTTCGCCGAGGACGCGCTGACGATCCTCCAAGACCGGGCGGGCGCGGAGGATCTAGCGGCGATGCTGGAGTCCGTGGTGAAGATGGATGATCTGGAGACCCGCGCGAATATGTGGGCTCCGGCCGCGAACCTCGGCACCGCCCTAGTCGATCCGCGCATCCGAGACACGTTCGGTCCTACCGGCGAGCAGCTGAACATTGATGACTTCCTGCGCCGCTCCGGCACGATCTACCTGATTGCGCAGGAGAACGGCAACGCTTCTGCGCTGGTGCTGACCCTGGTGGATGCAGTGTGGCGGCGGGCGGTTGTCCAGGCCAACAGCGCTCCGGGCGGAAGGATCGAACCTCCCATGCACCTCAGCCTCGACGAGATCGGGAACATCGGCACGCTGCCGGTGCTGCCGCGGATGATGAGCGAGGGCGGCGGAATCGGTGTGCAGACCACGGCCGGGTTCCAGTCCCTCGCCCAAGCGGAGCTGCGCTACGGCGCCGCCGGCGCGCGGGCACTGTGGGAAGCATCCACGCAGCGTTTCGTGCTCGGTGGCGTGGTCGATGACTCGGTACTCAGCTCCCTGTCCCGCATCGCCGGGACTCGGACGATCGTGCAGGAGTCGGTGAGCAGTGGTCGGCGGGGCGAGAAGGCTGGCCGGTCCTACTCCGAGCGCGAGGAGAACGTGCTGGAGAAAAGCCAGATCGAGACCATGCGGCGCGGCCTGGCCTGCGTCGTGGAAGCAACGAAGCATCTGATCGTGGTGGAGATGGAGCCGGCCTTCCGCAGATACGCGAAGCAGAAGGATCAACAGAAGCGGGCCACTGGATCGGTGGGGGCGGCAGCAGTGCCGGAACCTACCAAGACCGCTACCGAGACCGCGAAGGGTGAGCAGTGATGCCGAAGCAATCACGCGAGGACTATCTCGCAGACAGAGCCCAGCGGGTCGAGCAGCTGACCGAGGCTATGGCCGATCGCGTATCTGCGATCGCTACCGGGTCCGAGGCGCGCGAACTGGTGGAGTTCGTGGCGCAGTTCCGCTCCCGGTCTCCCCGAAACGCGATGCTGATCTACCAGCAGTGGGGGGCGCGCTGTCAGGCACAGGAGGACCCGGAACAGCGGCCGGAGCGCCCCAGCATGATCGCGGGATACAAGCAGTTCCAGGAGATGGGCCGGCAGGTCCGCAAGGGCGAGAAGGGCTATCAGATCCTCTCCCCCGTCACGGCAAAGTTCGCCTCGTCAACGCCGAAGGACGCGGACTCGTGGCGGCGCCTGGCTCCCCGTGAGAAGCCAAATCCGGGAGAGCGGGTGGAGTCAAAGATGGTCGGGGTGAAGCCCGCGACCGTCTTTGACATTGCCCAGACGGACGGGCCGGAGATCCCGGCGCTGCCCTCGTGGGAGCCATTGGCTCCCGGTCTTGTCCCAGAAGGACTGCGCGAGGCAGTGGAGGCAGAAATCGCTGAGGAGGGATACACCCTCGCGGGCACGGCTGATGGGCAGACCGGAGAGGAAGGGGCGACGAACTTCCGCACCAAGGTAGTGACCTTCGATGCGAGCCGTGGCGAGAACGAACAGGTGGCGACGTTGCTGCACGAGCTGGGCCACATCAAGCTCCACTCCCCCGAGGCGGGGTCCGACATGCTCGACAGCTCCGCGCATCGAGGGCAGATCGAGTTCGAGGCGGAGACCTTCGCGCACGTCATCGCGGGCCTGCACGGCATGGACACCTCAACCTCCTCCGATGCGTATGCCGCGGGCTGGACGTTCGGCCAGAACCGCGCCGATCCGAGCCTCACGGCAGAGATGACGGTCAATGCAGCAGACCGCGTGATGAAGGCGGTCAACGGCACTGTGGATCGAATGCCGGTAGGCGGCGACCTGGGCACCGGAGCCCCGCCGAAGCCGGAAGGGAAGGAAGCACCCACCAGCGACCAGCGGCGGGTGCGTAATGCGTTGCGTATGGAAGCACAGGTGCCGGCGAAGATCCGCGAGGAGTCACCGGTGGATGAGGGGCCGCGGCCCACGCTGCGCGCCCGGCGATGAAAGTGAGGAGACCGGACGATGAGGATTCCAACAGAGAAGCCTGCCGATACCGCCGAGAGCGTAGGGCAGCGCTGGCCGGCACGCTTTGAGGCCGAGCATCAGGAGCAGTGGGAGGGGTTCAAAGCTCGTTGGAACGACCACAGCGAAGCAGTGTCGGGGCCGCTGGAGGTCCAGTGGGCACAGCTGGATCGTGAGCCACCTTTCGCTGTGGTCGGCCGGGAGGGGTCGGAGGAGAACATCACGGTAGCGCTGGGAAGGAGCGACTCTGCGCTGAAGTTCATCCGCACTGAGGGAGGGCGGAACCTGACGCTCCCGAGCGCTGCCCGCGCCCTTGGAGTTGGTCGTGTCGAGATGGATCGGGCGGCGGCGGCGATACTTGACGGGCTGGAGCAATCAGAGCGGATCGCTGGCCGATCCCCTGCCGATCCCGTGTTGACTGACTGGGTGGACCTGCGGAAGTTCGATCGCTATCTGTATGCGCTGGAGTCGGGGTACATCACGGCCACGAAGACCCTGGCGGACGAGGGCATCAACGCGGACGCAGTGCGGCCAGACTCCCAACTGTCCCTCTCTGATGACGCGGTGCAACGGTTTGCTGTGCTCGGACGTAGCGCGACGGCCAATGCGGCTGCCGTCCTGGCGCGCGGTGACGAGGCCGAGGACTTGATGGTGGCTGTCGAGGTTCTGACCGGGAACCCGTGGGAACGATCGAACGAGCGCGAAGAACTGGAAGAACAGCTCAACACGCGGTTGCGCGGTATCGGGCTCCATGAGATCGCAGAGCAGTCGCGGCGGACCTTCAACCGCGCGAGGGTGCACGGAATCGGGATCGCGGGCGGCCAGATCAGCGGCATGGTCGCTAACGGCGCTGCGCCCCACCGGGCGGCGCGTGAACCGATGAGGAGAGTTCGAGCTCACGCCGTGGTGGGCCGACAGCGGGCACGGCGCCGTACCCAGTACGCCGAGTACATGGCCTCGGGGGCATGGCACAAGCGGCGGCGGCGCTGGATCGAGGAGGAGGAGCAGCGCACCGGAGAGCCGGTGCGCTGCGCCGTGTGCGACAGCGAGGAGTGGGACGACTTGCACCACCTGACCTACGACCGAATGGGCCAGGAGCGCCATGGGGACATGGTGGCGCTGTGCCGGCCTCACCATGACTACATGCACCGGGCCTACGACGCTGGCCGGTGGCGACACATGAGCTACGACGCGGTGATGCGGCGCCTGCTGCGACTTGCGCGCGAGGACCACGAACGGCGGACAGCATGACGCGATGGTGGATGCGCGAGGGGGCGGGTCTGGTCGAGGACCAGGGCCGTCCCGCTGTCCCGTTCCATGCGCTGCACCCTTCCAGCGACATGGCCGATGCGCAGTCATGGCTAGAGGTTCCCGGCACCCGTTCGGGACAGCGGCACCGGGAGCTAGCCGCCCGAGCCAACTTCAACCACCTGGAGAAGGTGTACCCCTTCGTACAGCGTGTGGCTGCTGTTGATGAACAGTGGCGCTGCTTGATCGTGCGCGACGTGGACACCTGGCGGTTGGACAGCATGATGGGGGTTCTGCACGACGGAGGTGCGGTGAGCCAAGCGGCGCTGTCGGCGCTGCTGCGGCGGTTGCTGCGCGCTCAGGTCGAGCAGGGCGAAGCACTGGAAGTCTGCGCTGAGCTGCCGGGACTGCTGAAGCAGGCGGAGGCAGTACGCGCGGCTCGCGCCGTCGAGGGGTCCCTCGATGAGGAAGCGGTGGTGCGCGCGTATCTGACGCTCGCTGCCGATTCCTCCCCGGCGCCGGAGGTCGATGCGCTCGGGGCACGGTTCCCCGCGCATGAGGTCGTGGTGGAGCGGCTTGTACAGGCAGTGACGAAGAGACCGGAACTGGTCATGATGGGCGCATCGTTGGGTGGAGCCCCGTCGTGGCAGACGTACGAAAGGTGGGTGTTGGGATGAGTGACCACGAGGATGACTTCTCGGACGGGGCCTGACCCTTGTTCGTGGACACGCTGATTCCAGCATTTGCTGGGGAAGCGAGATCATGAACCATGGCCAGGA
>NZ_JBHZRO010000022.1:0-48745 GCF_043641765.1 Brachybacterium vulturis
TCTACAAGTCCCATTATCGCTGGTCACAGGGGCATTCGGCTGTCACGACCCGCCCAATCGGCCGGCGGATCCAGGCTGAGGGTGCCGGAGTCACCGCGATACCTCGTCGGCCTCGGGCGCGACGCGGACGCCGAGCACGTGCTGAGGACCTGCACGGGCCTGGCCGACCCACGCGCGAAGATCGAGGAGATCCGTGGCTCGCTGCAGACGGACCGCCGCGCATCGCTACGCGATCTCGCGGGTCGGGCGTTCGGGCTCAAGCCGATCGTGTGGGTAGGCATCCTCGTCGCGGCCGCCCAGCAGTTCGTCGGTATCAACGTCATCTTCTACTACTCGACCACCCTCTGGCGCTCGGTCGGATTCGGTGAGTCGAACGCACTGCTCATCACCGCGATCACCTCCCTCATCAACATTGGCGCGACGGTGCTCTCGCTCCTGCTCATCGACAAGGTTGGCAGGCGCCTGCTCATGCTCTCCGGGTCACTCGGCATGGCGGTGACCCTCGGGGTCATGGCACTCGCGTTCTCGCAGGCGATCACCACCGTCGCTGGTGAGGTCCTGCTGCCGGGCGTCTGGGGTGTGGTCGCCCTCGTCAGCGCCAACCTGTTCGTCGCCTTCTTCGGCGTGGCCTGGGGCTCGATCATGTGGGTGCTGCTCGGCGAGATGTTCCCCAACCGAATCCGTGCCGGGGCGATGGCCGTCTCGACCGCCGTGAACTGGCTGTCGAACTTCGCCATCTCGACCACCTTCCCCGTGATGGCGGCGATCTCGTTGACCGGCTCGTACAGTTTCTACGCACTCAGCGCCCTCGCGTCGTTCTTCCTCGTGAAGCACCTCGTCAAGGAGACGGCGGGCATCGAGCTCGAGGACATGGACAGTCAGCTCCGACACACGCCTGCCCCGGATCACGGCAATCGGTAGCCGGGCGAACCCCACCGCACCGATCGGTGTGCTCCGTCGGTCCACGACCGACGGAGCACACCTGTGGCCGTTCGGGTGAGGGCATGCCGTGAGCGAAATCGGTTCGAGGGCGCGGCGGGGCTGATCTAGGCCTGCTGCCATGGGAGCGCAATGAGGACCGACCGGAAGGTTGCTCGACGCGACGACGAAGGCCTCCGCACCGCGTTCACGAGCCGGCGGAGGCTGATCGGTCTGAACTGGCGCGATCAGTAGTCAGTGCACCCGGCCTCAGCTGACCGCGGTGTGCCGAGCTCCGATGCTGGTGCAGCGATCCTTGCGGGTCCGGACGGGAGGGAGTAGACATGTTGAACCTGCACGAAGCACACAGCGGTGCCGGCGGGACCAGCGCACGACGACACCTCACGCTGACGCGCACCGGCCTGCTGGGAAGGCTGGGTTTCGACGACGATGCCGAGGAGTTCGGGTCCGTGTGGGACCGGGCCTCGACCGTGACCATCGGAAGGTGAACCGCCAGTGAACAGTAGCGAGCTCCTCCAGATCCCCCGACCGGCACCCCGAGGATTCCCCGACATCGATACCCGAGCTCTGGGGCAGGACCTCAGTGCGGAGGTGGACGGCGAGGTGCGCTTCGACCCTGGCAGCCGTGGCGCCTATGCCACCGACGCCTCCAACTACCGGCAGGTGCCGATCGGGGTCGTCGTCCCCCACAGCGTGGAGGCGGGGGTGGCGGCCATCACCGTGTGCGCACGGCACGGGGCTCCTGTGCTGTCCCGGGGCGGGGGCACCAGCCTCGGTGGGCAGTGCACCAACGTGGCCGTGGTCATCGATTGGAGCAAGTACTGCCACCGGCTGATCTCGGTCGACGCGGAGGCGCAGACGTGCGTGGTCGAGCCGGGAATCGTCCTGGACGAGCTCAACGAGCAGCTCGCGCCGTACGGCCTGCAGTTCGGTCCCCGCCCGTCCACCCACAGCCACTGCGCACTGGGCGGCATGCTCGGCAACAACGCCTGCGGGGCCACCGCACAGCGTTCGGGCAAGACGGACGAGAACATCGTCGCGCTGGAGATCCTCACCCACGCCGGCGACCGCTGGTGGGCCGGTCCCACCAGCGACGAGGAGCTCGAGCGCATCCTCGCCGACGGTGGTCCGAAGGCCGATGTCCATCGCGGTCTGCACGAGGTCGCCGAGCGCTACGGCGAGCTGATCCGCGCCCGCTTCCCCGACATCCCCCGTCGCGTCTCCGGGTACAACCTCAATGCGCTGCTGCCGGAGTCCTCCTTCGACGTGGGACGCCTGATCGTGGGCAGCGAGGGGACCCTCGCCACCATCCTCAGGGCAGAGCTGAAGCTCATGCCCACGGTGGCGCACACGTCGATGGTGGTGCTCGGCTACGACGACATCACTGCGGCCGCGGACGCCGTCCCGACCATCTTGGAGCATTCGGATCCGATCGTGCTCGAGGGTGTCGACAGCCAGCTCATCGATTTCGAGGCCGCTGAGCACATCGGCGAGGACGCCCGGTCGATGCTGCCCGACGGCACCGGTTGGCTCCTCGTCCAGTTCGGCGGCGAGACCGCCGAGGAAGCGGATCGCCGGGTCGAGGAGCTGCTCGAAGCGCTCGGCCGCAGCGAGCACGACGCCCGGGTCAACTTCTCCGACGACCCGGCCAAGGAGGAGAAGTTGTGGAAGGCGCGGGAGGCAGGCCTGGGAGCCACCGCCCGGCCACCGGGGATGCCCGACACCTGGCCGGGCTGGGAGGACTCCGCCGTACCGCCGGAGCGGCTCGGTGACTACCTGCGGGATCTGAAGTCGCTCTTCCATGAGTTCGACCTCGGCGAGCCCGCGATGTATGGCCATTTCGGGCAGGGCTGCGTGCACATCCGGATCCCGTTCGGCATGGTCACCGCCAACGGGGTGTCCGATTTCCGTTGCTTCCTCGAGAGGGCCGCGAAACTGGTGACGTCCTACGGCGGCTCGCTGTCCGGCGAGCACGGCGACGGGCAGGCTCGGGGCGAGCTGCTCGAGACGATGTTCGGTGCCGAGATCGTCCATGCCTTCGGGGAGGTCAAGGCTCTGTTCGATCCTCGCAACCTGATGAACCCCGGCAAGGTCGTGCAGCCGAACCGCCTGGACGAGGACCTGCGTCTGGGCTCGGAGTGGGACCCCACCCACTACCGCACCACATTCCAGTACCCCGGCGACGACGGGAGCTTCACGCGGGCCACCATGCGATGCGTCGGCATCGGCAACTGCCGCAGCCAGGACGGCGGGGTGATGTGCCCCTCGTACATGGTGACGAAAGAGGAGGAGAACTCCACCCGAGGTCGCGCGCGACTGCTCTTTGAGATGCTGAGTCCGCACGAGGACTCCCCCATCAAGGACGGCTGGCGCTCCACGGAGGTGCGCGACGCCCTCGACCTCTGCCTCTCCTGCAAGGGCTGCAAGACCGACTGTCCCGTCAACGTCGACATGGCCACCTACAAGGCCGAGTTCCTACACCAGCACTACAAGGGCAGGGTCCGCCCCGTCGCGCACTACTCCATGGGCTGGCTGCCCTTGCTGGCACGGATCGCCTCACAGGCTCCACGACTGGTCAACCGGGTGCTCAGCGCGCCCGTCCTGTCCACGATCTGCAAGCGGCTCGCCGGCATCGCGATCGAGCGGGAGACCCCCGCCTTCGCCCACCAGACATTCCTCGCATGGTGGTCCGAGCATAGCGTGGGGCGACCGGAACCGGATCCGCGCGCCGAGACCACCGTCGTGGTCTGGCCCGACACCTTCACCAATCGCTTCGATCCCCACATCGGACGCGCCGCCGTCGTTCTGCTGGAATCCGCGGGATTCGACGTCACGATCCCCGACGGGTCGGTCTGCTGCGGATTGACCTGGGTCTCGACCGGCCAGCTCTCCGTGGCCGAGAGAGTCTTCCGACATACCCTGGCGGTGCTTCGTCCGTGGCTCGAGGCCGGTACCCCGATCATCGGTCTGGAACCTTCCTGCACAGCGGTCTTCCGCACCGATATGCCGGAGATGCTCCCCGACGACAAGATGGTCCAACGCCTCTCCGCCCAGACGCGCACCATGGCAGAGTTCCTTCTCGAGCACGCGCCCCAGGATTGGGAACCCCCACAGGTGCGTCGCGCGGCGCTCGTGCATACCCACTGCCACCAGCACGCCGTGATGGGCTTCGACGCTGATCTGGAGCTGATGCATCGCGCGGGCATCGACGCCGAGGTGCCGGACTCGGGCTGCTGCGGTCTCGCCGGGAACTTCGGATTCGAGCAGGGCCACTACGACGTGTCGATGGCGTGTGCCGAACGAGTGCTGCTCCCGGCAGTGCGTGACGCCTCCCCCGAGACCTTGGTCATCGCCGACGGATTCAGCTGCCGCACGCAGATCGCGCAGGGCAACACACGGCGTACGGCTGTCCACCTCGCCGAGGTGCTGGCCGGCGGGCTGGACGTGCCGACATCCTCAGCATGACCGAGGCGGTCCCGAGGGGACGCCTCCGGAGTGGAGAACCCCGGCTGTCGCACCGGCTTGGCGATGCTCGCTGAGATTCCCCAGTTGTGCTGGCGAGCTCACCCGGTCCGGGTCGCTCCGTCGCAGGGGATCACGATCAGCGAGATCGCCCGGCGCACCGGCCACGACCGCATGATCATCCTTTCCTACCTGCGCGGGGACCGCGAACCGGGCATGCGCCACCGCACCGCCCCGGACGCCTTCGACGCGTTCACCGACTTCGTCATCGCCGGGAGCGTCTCGGGGAGATGGGGGTCCAGCTGCCCAAGGCAGCGGTAAAGCGTGTTTCGGCTGACCCCGCAGGTGCGTGCGATCTGCGCTTCAGGGATGCCACTTGCGACGGCGTTGCGGTCTCGCGGATCCGGTCGCTGTCGAGCCGGCGCCTGCGCCCTGGGTGCTTGCCGGGATCTTCTTCGCGAGCGCGGTGCCCTCGGCCTGTCGCTCCCGGATCATATTTCGCACGAGGGTGACGGTGACGTCTATCGAACGGCCATCAATCTGGCTGTTCTACGGGTTACGTCCATTGACAGCTGTGGCACCTTTACCGCCATGCGTTGTCGGTTTTGTCCTCGTAGCCGGCGACCGCGCTTTCTAGGCCGACGAGGACCGATGCGGTGGTCTCGAACAGGGCCTTGAAGCTGGGGTCGTCCACCTTCTGGACGTCCTCGCGCAGATGCTCGGCGAGCTCCGTCAAGCGGGCGCGGACCTGCATGGTGTGCCGGCGCGGGTCGCTCTCGGGAAGAGACTTCGGATCGATCATGGGTGTTCTCCATTCGGTATCGATGAGTGTTGCGGATGGGGTTGGGCTCAGCTATGGGTAGGGTCCGGCCACTGTCGGATCCCGGCGAGGAAGTCGGCGGGCCCGGCTGAGACGATCAGCTCAGCGGATTCATCGGACGAGTTACGCAGCGAGACCTTCTCGTCTTTGCCGATCACTGCGGAAGAACCGGCGGGAACGTCGATGGATGCCGAACCGTCGGAGATGCTCACCTGCCCGGCGACGGCTGTGATGATCACGTCCGACCCGTTGTGCCGATGCGCAGGCATCGAAGCACCGACCGGGACCCGCACTCGCGCGACGCCGACGTCTGGTCCGTTCTCCTCGCCGCCGGCGATCACAGTGACGGTGGGCGTGTTCTCCCCCGGTGAGCGACGGATGGCAAAGTCTTTCGTGGTGCGCAGTTCCATGACGCGATTCCTCTCGGTGCGATGCACGACCCTCTCGCTCGATCTTAGGCAAGCCTAGCCTATCCTTGCGGTGAGATGCAGGACCGACTCGTCGGACGCTACGTGGCAGCTCAGCGTCCAGAAGGCCCGTAGGAGGCTGGGTCCGGGGCAGAGGCTGACGCCCTGGCGTGGGCGTAGCCAGCGCTGATCAGTTCATGACCGGCATCCTCGCCGGTCTCGAGCTCCACGTAGCGCAGGAGCCTGCCGTAGCGGTCCTGATCGTCTGCCGCCGCGTCGGCTTGGAAGTGCACGCCAGTCCCCTCGGGGCGCAATGCACGAAGCTGTTCAGCAGGCCCGCTCCCCCGCACTGGCCTGGTTCGTTATCGTGGGAGACCTCTGAGGCGTTGATACCAGGCAGCCGGACGTGCTGAGTCTCACCGGTCGGGGTGGTGTCGTCGATGGCGTCGTCGTCGGCGACGCCATCGACCGTCGCCGCCTCCAGGGCCCGCGTTGGCGGGGGCGGTGCGAGGGGCGTGCAGGCTGCGGTGACGAGTGCGAGGATGTCGAAGAGCCAGTGCACCCAGGTGGCTGGGGGTCCGAGCGTTGGAGCAGTTCAGGGCGTCCTGGACACACTGGTATGTCACCACGACTTCCACGATGTCCACGCGCGAGGTATCGCCGGTGTACGGGACCGCGGGGCAGTCCGACGGATCCGTGCCCGAGAGGCAGCTCCGGCTGCCCTAGGCGACGCGCTGCGTGGTGGGCATGACCCCACTATGCCGCACAAGGGTGGTCAGTCGCCGAAGGTAAGCAGATGTGTCGCCACATGCAGACCGAGGACCCTATCCGGAACCGCATGCGTCCCGATGGCGGGGTGCGCTGCTGTGGTGGACCCAGTTGATGCGCGACCGGACCTCGCCCTGTGTCAGACCCACGCCTGGAGGGGATGCGACCGCCCGGGGATCCTGGTCCACCATCGCGGAACGGATCCAGCCCGCACGACGGCAGCACCCGATCTTCCCCGCGGACGTGGCGATGAGCGTCGAAGCGCAGGCGCCGCCGGACCGCTCGAGGAGCGCCTCATCCACTCGCCCGCATCGCCGCCCGAGCGGTCCAGCGCCGAGAGGTCCGGGTCGGTGGTTTCCAGCCAGTGCTCTGCGGTGAGCCGCTCTCTCGGGGTATTCACCAGTATCGTCTGTCCATACCGCCTGTTCAGACCACATCTTCCCTGCCGGTCCTGGCGGCGGGACTGTGATGATCCCCGATGCTGCGGACCGGATACAGCGGCCGATCGAACGCCTAGGATATTGACGTGCTGATGAACTGGTTGCCTCTTGCACTGGCCGGGATCGGTCTCACGGGGATCGTGCTCGCGCTGTTCAACACCCCCATGCAGCGCTGGGTTCCCCTGACAGAGCCGTTGGTGGCCCTGCTCCTCGGCGTTCTGCTGGGGCCGGCCGCGCTCGGACTCATCGAGATATCCGAGGGCGCACGCGATGTCATCTTCTTGGAAGGCAGCCGCGTGCTGCTGGCCCTATCGGTGATGGCCGCGGCCGTGCGCTTCGGGTTCGACTCCCTGCGGGGGCTGCTCCGACCGGTGCTGGTGCTCCTCATCGTGGTCATGCCGCTCGCCGCCCTGATCACCGGCCTGTCCGCGCTCGCTCTCGGGGTTCCGATCGCACTGGCACTGGTGATCGGTGCCTGCCTCGCGCCGACCGACCCGGTCCTCGCCGCCTCGGTGCTGACAGGAGATGCCGCAGAGAAGACCCTGAGCGAACGCGTGCGCGCGATGCTGACGATGGAGAGCGGCGCCAATGATGGGCTCGGGATCGTTCTGGTGGGGGTCAGCACCGCCGTAGCCCTCCCCGCTACCGACATCAAGAATGCGTTCGCCCTGGTCGGCTGGGAGGTCTCAGCGGGGGTGGCCATCGGCGTCGCGATGGGGTGGCTGGCAGGGCTCTGCCTGAGAACGGCGCTGCGCCATCACATTCTGGGAGAGGGACCTGAGCTGGTCTACACCCTGCTGCTGGCCCTCGCCGTCCTGGGAGTCGCTCGGCTGCTCGACGTGGCCGGGGTGCTCGCCGTGTTCATGGCCGGCTTGGCCTACAACCGCATGGTGCCGAACCGTCCCCGCCAGCACCAGGCCGCAGTCGACGAGGGCATCAACGGGTACCTCGTCATCCCGCTCTTCGCGATCCTCGGGGCAGTGCTGCCCTGGGCGGCGTGGTCCGAGCTGAGCTGGAGGGTGATCCTGTTCCTGGTGGGCGTCGTGCTGCTGCGCCGACTGGGGATCGTCATCGCCGTCGCCCGGTGGTTGGGCGTTCGCAGATCCCAGGCCGCGTTCATGGGCTGGTTCGGACCGATGGGGGTCAGCGCACTGTTCTACATGGCACACGCGCGCCACGAGGGCGTGCAGGACCCGGCCTTGTTCTCGGCGATCACGTTGGCGGTCTCTGTCAGCGTGGTCCTGTACGGCGTGACAGCCAACCCGGGCAGGAAGCTCTACGCCGCGCACGACGGAGACGCGTCACGCGCCCTGGGTCAGAGACGATGACCTGAACCCTGTCAGACCCTCGGCCACCGCCGCATGGGCATTGGAGGGGCTCCACGCTCGCGACCTACTCAGAGGGTTGCCGGCAGGGGTATTTCAGGGAGACAGCCGGTCGCCCGGCCTCCACGATCCTCACCAGGGCTCAACAGCGGAGGCTCGCAGCAGATCCGCCCGGCGGGCCATACCCCTCTGAGGCCCAGGACGAGCGGCGACAGCGTGTAGGAGCCGAGATCCACCCCGTGAAGTCTTCTACTGGATTCCGTCGCGCCCCGGCCAGCGGGCGAGGGGTGGTGACGACCCCACAGCGATGCCTCCACGATCGGGGATGCCCCGCTGAGCCTGGATCCGCCGGGGTAGTGGGTGGGTCGTAACAGCACGATGCTCCTGTGACCAGCGATAATGGGACTGTTCAAAGGTTCCAAAACGCTACGCAACAGGAGCATCGATAGTGCGAGTCTCCCATAAGTTCAGGGCTGAGTTCGACGATGACAATCTGATCGCTCGTGCGGGGCTGGTGCCGGTGATGGCGCTCGCCCAGTCAGTGGGGCTGTCCGACCTGGTCGAGGAGCACGTGACGGTGCCCGGCAGTATCGGCTCGAACGTCGGGGTGAAGGTCCCATCGCTGGTGGCGGGGATGATCGCCGGTGCCGACAGCATCTCGGATATGGACCTGCTGCGTCATGGTGGGATGGGCCGGGCCTTTACCGAGCATCGAGCACCGACGACGCTGGGCACCCATCTGCGCGGCTACACCTTCGGGCACGTGCGGCAGCTGGACGCGGTCGCCTCCCGGGTCCTTGCCGGCCTGGCCGCGAGGGTGCCGGGCCTGCTGGCCGGCGGCGAGGAGGTCGCGTTCATCGATATCGATGACACCATCCGGGAGACCCACGGATACGCCAAGCAGGGCACCGGCTACGGCTACAGCGGCGTCAAGGGCCTGAACGCGCAGGTCGCTGCGGTCTCGACGCTGCAGGCAGCGCCGGTGATCGCCGGTATCCGGCTGCGCCGGGGCGCAGCGGCCTCGGCCCACGGAGCCCCGGCGCTGATCGGCAGCGCCCTGGCCACCGCGAAGCGGGCCGGGGTGACGGGGATGGTCACCGTCCGTGCCGACTCGGCCTACTTCCAGCACGACGCGGTGGCCGCGGCCCGCCGGGGCGGGGCCCACTTCTCGATCACCGCGCGGATGAACCCCAGCGTGGTCGGGGCGATCTCCCGTATCCCCGACGAGGAATGGACGCCGATCAAGTATCCACAGGCGATCTGGGATGAGGTCGAACAGCGGTGGATCTCCGACGCCGAAGTCGCCGAGATCGACTACACCGCCTTCACCTCTCGCAAGCAGGCCGAGCACGTCACGGCCCGACTCATCGTCCGTCGCGTCAAGCGGCTGAACCCCCGCCAAGGTGGCAGTGAGCAGGGCGGACTGCTAGATACCTACCGTCACCACGCAGTGTTCACCGATTCACCGCTGCCGATGCTGGACGCGGAGGCTTCCCACCGTGACCACGCGATCATCGAGCAGATCATCGCCGACCTCAAAGCCGGGCCGCTGGCCCACTGCCCCTCCGGAGTGTTCACCGCCAACAGTGCCTGGACCGTGCTGGCCGCGATCGCGTTCAACCTCACCCGCGCTGCCGGGGTGCTGGCCTCGAGCTTCCATGCCCGCGCCCGCTGGAGAACCCTCCTCGATCATCTGATCGCGGTGCCCGCTCGGATCGCCAACCGTGCTCGCTCCTGGCGACTGCACCTACCCCGAAACTGGCCCTGGCAAACCGCCTGGGAGACGATGTTCGACACCACCGCCAGCGGCCTATTGATGACCTGACCAGCAGTTACCTGTCCCAACGAGAAGGAACCCGCAGTAAAAGGGCCGGGCAGACCGGCAGCTCCCGCACGCCCTCACACCGATGCCACGTTCGCCGCCTTACCGGAACCAGCGAGATTCACTCCAGAAACCGCCTCGGCGCATCGAGGCTGAGCACATGGAGTCGACGATGGGCCGGCGGCCGGCAGTTCCTGGTCAGGAATCGAGGGTTGAACTATGTTGGTGACGTAGTTCACTGATCCTGACGACGCGATGCCGCAGACAGCGGTCGGTCGACCCGTCCGATGGATGGGAGATCGCCTGCCAGGCCTGGTCGACAGGATGACGGACGATTCGTCACGGACCCGGCCTGGGTGCGAAGGAGCGACATGATCATCGCCGACCGCGCGAGGTCCGCTGGACCCGGCGTTCCGCCTCGGGCAAGGAATCGCTGCGCGGCGCAGCCGGCGCCCTCCGGCGGGCAGCTTGCGACGGCGGGGGGCCGCGATGATAGCGACGACGAGTTCTTCGGCCGCTGACAGTCCATCTGAGTATCTGCATTCCAGGAGAGGAAGAGATGTCGAACAACAGTTTCGGTGCTCGCGACCACTTGAGCGTGGGCGAGAAGGCGTACGAGATCTATCGGATCGACCAGATCGAGGGATCCGCCCGTCTCCCCTACAGTCTCAAGGTGCTGTTGGAGAACCTCCTGCGCAACGAGGACGGCCGGTTGATCACCGCCGAGCAGATCCGGTCGCTGGGCGCCTGGGACCCGCAGGCCCGGACCAACTCCGAGATCCAGTACACGCCGGCCCGCGTGCTGATGCAGGACTTCACCGGGGTGCCCTGCGTGGTGGACCTGGTGGCCATGCGCGACGCCATGACGGAGCTGGGCGGTGATCCGCGGAAGATCAACCCGCTGATCCCTGCCGAGCTGGTCATCGACCATTCGGTCATCGCCGACGTCTTCGCGCGGTCCGACGCGTTCGGGATCAATGCCGAGCTGGAGTTCGAGCGGAACCAGGAGCGCTACCAGCTCCTGCGCTGGGCTCAGCAGTCCTTCGACGACTTCCTGGTGGTCCCTCCGGACACGGGCATCTGCCATCAGGTCAACCTGGAGTACCTGTCCCGCGTGGTCTTCACCCGGGAGAGTCCCGATGGTCCGCAGGCCTACCCAGACACCCTGGTCGGCACCGATTCGCACACCCCCATGGTCAACGGTCTGGGTGTGCTCGGCTGGGGTGTGGGTGGCATCGAGGCGGAGGCGGCGATGCTCGGTCAGCCGATGAGCATGCTGATCCCGCAGGTCGTCGGCCTCAAGCTCACCGGCGAGCTGCCGGAGGGCACCACCGCCACCGATCTGGTCCTGACCGTCGCCGAGCTGCTGCGCCGGGTCCGGGTCGTGGGCAAGTTCGTCGACTTCTTCGGCCCCGGAGTGGCCAACGTCCCGCTGGCGACCCGGGCGACGCTGGGCAATATGAGCCCCGAGTACGGCTCGACGGGGTCGATCTTCCCCATCGACCAGGAGACGCTGAACTACTTGCGACTGACCGGCCGCGACGAGCACCAGATCGAACTGGTCGAGGCGTACGCCCGGGAGCAGGGTCTGTGGCACGACCCGGACCACGTCCCGGACTACAGCCAGATCGTCGAGCTCGACCTGTCCACCGTGACGCCTTCCATCGCCGGGCCGAAGCGCCCGCAGGACCGCATCCCGCTGACGATCGCCCAGCGCGCCGTGCGCGGACTGCTCGCCGGAGAATCGCACGAGAGCGCCATCGCCGGCGGCCTCGACGACGCCTCCGCCGACTCCTTCCCGGCCAGCGACCCCGTCGCGATCAGCTCCACGATCCCTCGAGATGCACCGCCTCACCAGTACGACGAGAAGGGGAACCCGCTGACGTGGCCATCCGATCCCGCCGACATCGTCCTGGACGGCAAGACCGCCACCATCGACCATGGTGATGTGGTGGTCGCGGCCATCACCTCGTGCACCAACACCTCCAACCCCACGGTCATGATCGGTGCCGCGCTGCTGGCGAAGAAGGCAGTGGGACGCGGCCTGAGCAGCAAGCCGTGGGTGAAGACGACCCTCGCCCCCGGCTCTCGCGTCGTCACCGACTACTACGACCGTTCCGGGCTCACGCCCTACCTGGAGGAGCTCGGCTTCGACCTCGTCGGCTACGGGTGCACCACCTGCATCGGCAACTCGGGCCCCCTGATCCCGGCGGTCAGCGCGGCCGTCGCGGAGAACGACCTCTCCGTCGCTTCGGTGCTGTCCGGCAACCGGAACTTCGAGGGCCGCATCCACTCCGAGGTGAAGATGAACTTCCTCGCCTCGCCGCCGCTGGTGATCGCCTACGCACTGGCCGGCACCATGCATGCCGACCTGCTCCACGACCCCCTGGGCACCGACGCCGACGGAGCTCCGGTCCATCTGCGCGACATCTGGCCGACGACGGCGGAGATCAAGGCCGTGGTGGACGAGAACCTCGAGGCCGAGATGTTCACGAAGGGATATTCGGACGTCTACGCCGGGGACGACAACTGGCGGGGCATGCACATCCCCGAGACCGACCGGTTCGCCTGGGACGACACCTCGACCTACATCCAGCGGCCACCGTACTTCGACGGCATGAGCGTCGACCCCGCACCGGTGCAGGACATCTCCGGCGCCCGGGTCCTGGCGCTGCTTGGCGATTCGGTGACCACGGACCACATCTCCCCGGCCGGGGCCATCCGACAGGACTCCCCCGCCGGGCAGTACCTGGTCGACCACGGGGTCGCGCCGGGAGACTTCAACTCCTACGGGTCCCGTCGCGGCAACCACCACGTGATGATCCGCGGCACCTTCGCGAACGTCAGGCTGCGCAACCAGCTCGTGCCCGGGGTCGAGGGCGGCTACACGCGGCATTGGCCCGACGGCGAGCGCATGAGCATCTTCGATGCCTCCAGCGCGTACATCGAGGACCAGATCCCGCTGCTCATCATCGCCGGATCGGACTACGGGTCCGGCTCTTCGCGCGACTGGGCCGCGAAGGGGACCTCGCTGCTGGCGGTCCGGGCCGTCCTGGCCACCTCCTTCGAGCGTATCCATCGCTCCAACCTCATCGGGATGGGCGTCCTCCCCCTGCAGTTCCGCGACGGGGAGTCGGCGCACTCGCTGGAGCTGACCGGCCAGGAGACCTATTCGATCATCGGGCTCGAGGGCAGGGACCATCTCCCCGAGGAGGTCACGGTGCGCATCGAGTCCGGCAGAGAGACCCGGGAGATCACCGCGACGCTGCGGATCGACACCCCGGCCGAGGAGTCCTACTTCCTGCATGGCGGGATCCTGCCCTACGTTCTGCGGAACCTGCTGGAGAGCTGACGGGCGCTCTGAGGATGACGGCGGCGACGATGTGACATCGGGCCCGACGATCTGCACCGTCTGCACGGGTGGGTGGTGTCCGGCCGGGGGTCGGCCAGCGGGGGGCGCGTCTCGCGCAGGGCAGAGGCGACGAATGTGGGTGGTCCCGTCGCATCGTCTTCCGATCAGGGACCGGGTCCCGCAGGCTGCATGGCCGGCAGACCAGCATGACCCCTGCCGGCACCGGAACAGTGCGTTCCCGGCCCGCCAAAATATCCTGCATGAGGTTAGCCTGGCCTTACCAGGCATCTTCGCAGCGACCCACGAGGTGTCCCATGGCGTCCCGGATCCGAGACCGCACCACCGCACTGCCCGGTGCGAACCGGCCCGTTGCGAAGACCGCCGGACACTGGTTGCTGGCGAGCGTCGGCAAGACGGTGCTGCGGCCCGGCGGCCGGGAGACCACGCAGTGGGTGCTCGACCACATCGGCATCCCGGGGTCCACGGTCGTCGAGTTCGCCCCCGGCCTCGGTATCACTGCCCGGGAGATCCTCGACCGAGACCCCCGCCGGTACGTCGGCGTGGATTCCGATGTGCAGGCCGTCACGGCCGTCTCCGCTCTCCTGCCCGCCGGGGACCATCAGGTCATCGAGGCCTCCGCCGAGCACGCGAGCCTCCCCGCGGGCTGCGCCGACGCCGTGCTCGGCGAAGCGATGCTGACCATGCACACCGACCGCAGGAAGCTCGAGATCATGCGCGAGGCGGCCCGCCTGCTCCGCCCGGGAGGCGTCTACGCCATCCACGAGATGGGACTGACACCCGACGACCTCTCCCCCGGGACCAAGGACGAGATCCGCACGGCGCTGGCGCGCTCCCTCCGCGTCAACGCCCGGCCGCTGACGATCCCCGAATGGGTCGCGCTGGCCGAGGAGGCCGGGTTCCGGATCACCGACATCCACCGAACCCCGATGGCTCTGCTGGACCCGCGCCGGATGGTCGCCGACGAGGGCGTGCTCGGGACCGCGCGGATCATCGCGAACGTGCTCCGCCGCCCCGAGGTCCGCCGCCGTGTCCTCGCGATGCGCAGAGTCTTCACCACCCGCCGCGACCACCTGCTCCGAGTCGGGATCATCCTGACCCGCACGGCAGACTCACCATCGTCCCGTGCCAAAGGAGAGAAGATTCCATGCCCGACCCGACCACCACTCGCCGTCCGGTCTACCGGCCCGACGGCTTCGGAGCCCCCGCCTCCCGGGACTCCGACTCCATGACCGTCCTGCCCCTGACCGAGCAAGCACCCGCCCCGAACCCGCGGCGTCCCCGCCCTGCCGTCAAGCGACTCCTGCAGGGCGACGGCGCCAACCTCATCGCCTTCACCTTCGCTCCCGGACAGGACCTTCCCGACCACACGGCGGCGCACCCCATCATCGTGCAGTGCGTGTCCGGGACGCTGGACTTCAGCTCGGACGGAGAGATCGTACGGCTCCGTCCCGGCACCGTCATCCACCTGCGGGAGCACGTCATGCACCGGGTGGACTGCCCGGCCGACGCTGCGGAGGAGGCCAGCGTGCTGCTGCTGACCATGCTCACCGGCGAACGGCACCAGGGGTAGCAGCGGCTGCGACCATGCACCGTCCGTGGCACTGCTGGAGCTCAGCGGTCTACGGGCATCGCTCACCGGCATGTTCGCCGGGGTGGCCGCCGGTTGAGGAGCGTCCAGCGAGGCTGGCCCCGAAGTCGCCCCCCGCCGGTCGCGCGTCCGCGACGATCCGCCTCAGATCTCGATCGCTGACCCGCTCCCCGCCGTGGATGAGCGGTGTGACCGCGTCGGGCACGTCCTTGAGCCCCATGTTCATCGCCGCCGTGAGCTGCCCGCCGCGCACCCAGAACGCGACGAATCTTCGCGAGTCCAGGTCGCCGTGCACCACGAGCTCCGCACCGGGAAGCACCGCCCCCGTGTACTCCATCCAGACGTCGTACTGATCGGAGAAGAAGAACGGCACCTCGTCGTAGCTGACCTGCTCGCCCAGCATGCTGCGCGCCGCGGCCTTGCCCTGGGTGCGCGCCGTGGCGAAGTGGTCGCGCCGTTCGTGCCGTCCTGTCCGCGGATACCGGACGGAGGCCACGTCGCCGGCGGCGTACAGCCGCGGGGCGCTGGTCGCCAGCGCACTGTCGGTGATGATGCCGTCGTCGACGGCGAGCCCCGTCGCCTCCGCGAGGCCGGTGCGCGGGATGGCTCCGACGGCGATCACCACGAGATCGGCGGGTACTGTCCGCCCGTCGGTCAGCACCACCTCGTCCACCGATCCGGACCCGCGCAGCTCAGCGGCCTCGGCAGGCGCCAGGATCCGGACGCCGTGCTCGGTGTGCAGGTCCCGGTAGACCGTGGCCATCTCCGTTCCCAGCGCGCTGGCCAACGGCAGTGCGCCGCGGCTGACCAGAGCGACGTCCTTGCCCCGAGCCGCCGCGCTCGCCGTGATCTCGCAGCCGAGCAGTCCGGCTCCGATGACCACGACGCGCCGGGCCGGCTCGAGCTCGCTGCGCAGCCGGTCGGCCTCACCGAGCGTGCGGAGATGGTGCACGCCGCCCAGCGGCGTCGCGCCCGTGGCGCCGGGCAACGGCAGCCTCCGTGCGGCGGCCCCGGTCGCCAGGAGCGCTGCGGAGTAGGGAATCCGCTCCCCGCTGTCGAGGTGGACGGCGTCGCTGTGCGGATCCACTCGCGAGACGTGCGCATTCAGCCGGAGATCGATCCGTCGCTCAGCGTAGAAGTCCTCGTCGTGGATGAAGAGCGAGTGGTATCCGTGGCCGCCGTGGAGGTACTCCTTGGACAGCGGCACATGGTCATAGGGACGGTCACCCTCCTCGCTGAGCAGCGTCAGCGGGCCGTCGAACCCGCGCTTTCTCAGCTCGGCGGCGGCGTGCGCGCCCGCCAGACCACCACCGACCAGGACGATGTTCTCTTGCCTCATGAGGCTTCTCCTCTCGCCGCCACGGTCCTCAGCGGGACGGTGCGGGTCGGGCTCATCCTGCTGGCCAGCATACTGATCTCTCCGCACCTGCGAGGTGCGGAAATCGATAGCCGGCAGGGAGCGTCCGGACTGCCGCCGGGTGCGCCGGTCTCGGGCTCCGCGGAGGTCGACCTCTCTCTGCGACCCGGTCGCGCCGCGTCATTCCACAGGACGTCCGCGGGCACGCGGATCTGCTGCGATCCCCTAGACTCGATCCCCCCAGGAATGTCTGCGCGCGAGGGTCCTCACGGATGGCTCGCCTGAGGAGGTCAGCGTGAGGATCGCGGTCACCGGTGCCACGGGTGTGCTCGGGCAGGAAGCCATCGAGGCGCTGGTCGCCGCCGGGCACGAGGTCACCGGTATCACCCGGCGTGACTCCGGGGTGCCGATCATCGAGGGGCGCGGTGGCAGCGCGATCGTCGCCGATGTCTTCGATCCGCATGATCTCGCCCGGGCGTTCCGCGGCCACGACGTCGTGATCAACACGCTCGCTCACGTCCCCGTCGGAATGGCGGGTCTGCGCCCGCTGGCGTGGCGCGAGGACGACCGGCTCCACCTCGAGGCCTCTGTGGCGATCGCGAAGGCCGCGGCGCAGGCCGGTGTACGGCGGCTCATCCAGGAGTCCACGATCTTCCTCTACCCGGACAACGGCGCCGAGTGGATCAGCGAGGAGCTCCCCCTGAGCGTGCGCAATCAGGCCTTCCGGCCGCGGGTGAAGGAGATGCGGGCGGCGGTCGACTTCGCGACCTCGGGTCGCAGCAGCGTGATCCTGCGGCTGGGGCAGCTCTTCGGCCGTGACCAGCACACCACGCATGCGCTGAAGGCCACCCGCGACGGAGATCCGATCCTGCTGGGCAAGCCCGACCACTACGTCACCCTGCTGCACCACTCCGATGCAGGGCGCGCCTTCGTGGCGGCGCTGCGGGCCAGCAGCGGCTTCTACAACGTCGGCGGCGAGCCGATCCTCAAGAAGCGCTGGGCGAAGGACCTCGCCATGGAGGCGGGCGCCGCGCAGCCCGCGAAGTTCTACCCGGAGCTCACCCAGGCGATCGTCGGCACCCGCTTGGACGTGCAGCGGCGCTCGCTGCGGGTCTCCTCGCTGCGTTTCATGTCCGAGACCGGATGGCGGCCGACGGTGGGCCCCTCCACGCCGGGCTGGTCGCGACGCTGAGCGTGGTCCTCAGCGGCTGAACGCTCCGGGGCCGCGCCCCCGGACTCGCGTCGACGTCTCCCCGCGAGGGCGCGTCCCCTTCGCGTCGCGGCAGCGAGATACTGCAGGGGTGAGTTCTTCCGCCGCCTCCCTGCCCGACGCCTCCCGCTGCCCCTGCGGGAGCGGTGACACCTACGGTGCCTGCTGCGGCCCCGTGCTGCGCGAGGAGCGGCGCGCCGCCACGGCGGTCGCCCTGATGCGCTCGCGGTACACCGCCTTCACGGTGCGCGATGTCGACCATCTGCTGCGCAGCTGGCATCCGCGCACCCGGCCCGGGCGCACAGAGCTCACCGCCTCGCTGGCGGCAGAGGTGCGCTGGCTGCGGCTGGATGTGCTGGCCGCGAGCGCGGGCGGGCCCTTCGACGATACCGGCACGGTCGAGTTCTCGGCGGTGTCGAAAGGTCCGCACGGCCGCCGGCAGCAGCATGAGCTCTCGCGCTTCGTCCGGGTGGACGGCAGCTGGTTCTACGTCGACGGCGACGTCTGAGCCGGCTCAGCGCCATTGCTGGGCTGTCGGCCCCGCGACGGGCTGCGGCTCTGCGCGAGGGTCGGCACAGCACTCGGCGCCGGCCACACGCGTGACCGGCGCCGACAGGCGCGAGTGCGGCGGATCGCCCGCGGAAGATCAGTCCTTCGCGGCGCGGGCCTTCTCCTTCGCCCTGTGCTTCGCTGCCTCGGCCTTCTCGGCCGCGGTCTGCTTCGCGCCCTTCACCGACTTCTTCGCGCTCTTCGCGCTCTTCTCGTCCCCACCGGACAGGGCGATCGCCGCAGCGATGCCCGCACCGATCAGGACCACGCCGACGACGCCGCCTGCGATCGCCACCGGGAGCGTCGCAGGGGTCTTCTCGTCACCGGCTGCGGAAAAACCCTTCACCGCTCCGACGAACTCGTTCTTCCAGCGCGTCACCGCGTTCACGGGATGGACGCGATCGATCAGCTCATCGATGTCCGATGCGAGGTTGTCCTGTCGGCGATAGGCCTCGCTGCGCATATCGTCCAGGCTCTTCTTTGTGGCCACCACTGCCTCCGGGGGTCGTCAGGGCTTGCTGTTGCAGATCGTATCGCGGCCGGCGGGGTGCCAGGCCCCGCTGTGCCGGGTGTGGGTCAGTTCGCGGTGCGGGCGCGGAAGTCCTCGGCGCCGCCGACCAGCTCGATATGGCCGGTCTCGACATCTGCCATCGCCATCGCGGCGACCTCCGCCGCGAACTCCTCGACGGAATAGAGCTTGCCGGCGGCCTCGCGGCGAGCCTCGAGAGCACCGGGCCGGGCACGGTTGAGCAGGGTCGCGGTGACGGTGCCCTCGATCATGTCGCCGGAGACGACCACGAAGGAGACCCCCTTCCCGGACATCTCCCCGAGCCGCTGCGTCAGTGCGGTCTCACCGGCCCGCTTGGACCTCGCGACCAGCTCGTACTCGGGCATGGTCTCGACCTCGTCGATGAAGTGCGCCTGGTGGCTGGTCACGAAGACCACCCGGCCGCCCTCGGACAGGCGTGCGAGACCGGCGGTGAGGGCATCGTTCTGCGCATCGCGGTTCAGGCGCATCGCGTAGTCCTCACCGAGATCGGCCTCCATGCCGCCGGAGGCGTTCAGGACCAGCAGGTCCAGCGAGCCGAAGCTGTCGACCGCGGTCTGCATGAGGGTGTCCACCTCCTCCGCGCTGGTGAGGTCCGCACCGACGGCGACGGCCCTGCCTCCGGCCGCCTCGATCTCCGCGACCACCTTGTTCGCCCGCGGCGCCTTCTGGCGATAGTTGATCACGACGTTCGCGCCTTCGGCGGCGAGCAGCTTCGCGGTGGCGGCCCCGACTCCTCGGGATGAACCGGTGACGACAGCGGTCTTGCCTGCGAGGGCGCTCATGGATGCTCCTGAGGGGTCGAGATCTGGAAGACCCTCCGAGCCTACCGGAGCATGCCCGCTGGGCCATTACCCTGGTGGGGCGCGCGAGTGGCGGAATTGGCAGACGCGCTGGATTTAGGTTCCAGTGCCCGAGGGCGTGAGGGTTCGAGTCCCTTCTCGCGCACGCATCATCCCTGCGATCAGGAGAATCTCCATGACCTTGTTCGGACTGGTCCGCCACGGGCAGACGGACTTCAACCTGCGGGACCTCTTCCAGGGCTCCTCGGACATCCCCTTGAACGAGACCGGCATCGCCCAGGCGCATGCCGCCTTCGACGGCCTGCCGGCCGTGGATTGGGATGTGGTGGTCTCCTCGCCGCTGCAGCGGGCGGAGCAGACCGCACGGATCATCGGCGAGGACCACGACATCCCCTTCGGCGGCACCGAGGACCGTCTGCGGGAGATCGACTGGGGCGCGGCCGAGGGGCGGCCCGCCGCCGAGATGGAGAGGCAGTACCCCGAGCGCGACTTCCCCGGCGTCGAGGACACCCAGCAGGCCGCCGACCGCGGCTTCGACGGCCTCGAGGCGCTCGAGGAGAAGTACCGGGGCCAGAAGGTCCTGGTGGTCGGGCACGGCACGCTGATCCGCTTCTTGCTGTCCGGGATCATGGAGCAGCCGCTGCCGTCGATCCCGAACGCGACCCTGTCGCTGATCGAGCTCGAGGGAACCACCTGGTCGGTCTCGATGATCGCCGGGCAGAAGGTGGAGAATCGCCTCACGATGGATTCCCGTGCGCAGAACCCCCGCTTCTTCGTGCGGAAGGGAGAGCTGACGCCGCTGGATCGCCGCAGCGCGCAGAAGTCCGTACCTGCCGACACCGAGGAGGGCGCTCGATGAACAGCCGCACCGCCGTGGATTCCGAGGGCTCCTGGTTCGAGCCCGAGCACCTGACCGAGCTGCGTCGCCGCCTGCCGATCCCCTATCTGGACATCGTCCCGGTGCGCACGGACGTGGACGGCTCCGTGGAGGAGATCGGACTGCTGCTGCGCGCTTCCGGTGCGGGACGGATCGTGCGCGCGATCGTCTCCGGGCGAGTGCTGGTCCACGAGTCGATCCGCGAAGCGATCGCCCGGCACATCGACAAGGACCTGGGACCGATGGCGATGCCGCGCATCCCCGTCTCCCCGGTGCCGTTCACGGTCGCCGAGTACTTCCCCACCCCGGGAGTCTCCCCGTTCCATGATCCGCGCCAGCATGCGATCTCGATGGCCTACGTGGTGCCGATCGACGGGGAGACCGCCCCGCAGGAGGATGCGCTGGAGCTGACCTGGTTCGGCATCGACGAGCTGCTGGCCCAGTCCTCGCCGCTGGAGGATATGGAGGGTGGTCGGGACCTGCTGGTCCGGCGCGCCCTCGCCCACGTCGGCGCTGTCTGATCGCGACTCGTGGCGGCGGCCCGGCCCGGAGGTTCCTCCGGGCGGGGCCGCTCCCGTCAGCGTGCCGACTGCTCAGCCCGCAGCACCGATCAGTTGCGCCACGTGCCCGGCGAGCGCCCGGAAGGCCTTGCCGCGATGAGAGATCGCGTCCTTCTCCTCCGGGCTGAGCTCCGCCGCGGAGCGGCTCTCCCCCTCCGGCCGGAACAGCGGGTCGTAGCCGAAGCCGCCGGCACCGCGGCGCTCCCGCAGCAGCATCCCGACCATCTCCCCGCGCTCGACGGCCTCGGCACCGTCGGGAGCCACCAGTGCGGCCGCGCACACGAATCGCGCGGTGCGGTGGGCGTCCGGCACGTCGCTGAGCTGGGCCAGCAGCAGGTCGTTGTTCGCCTCGTCATCGCCGTGCCGGCCGCTCCAGCGAGCGGAGAAGATCCCCGGCGCTCCACCGAGCACGTCGACCGCCAGACCGGAGTCGTCGGCGACGGCGAGCAGACCGGTGGCGGCGGCGGCCGACCGCGCCTTCAGCAGGGCATTGCCCTCGAAGGTGACCGCGTCCTCGACCACGTCGGGCAGGTCGATCCCGGCCGAGGAGATGATCTGCTCGGGCGCCAGGCCGGGGACCGCAGCAGTGACGATCCTCTGCAGCTCGGTCAGCTTCTTGGCATTGTGCGAGGCCAGGATCACCCTCGCCCCGGTCGGAACTGCGGCCTGCGGCGCGGTCATCGCTGCCCGGCGAGGACGTCCCGCTGGATCTGCGCGAGCTCCGCGCAGCCGCCGGTGGCCAGGTCCAGCAGCGCCCCGAGCTCGCTGCGGTCGAAGGGCGCGCCCTCGGCGGTGCCCTGCACCTCGACGAAGGAGCCGGAGCCGGTGACCACGACGTTCATGTCGGTCTCGGCCTCGACGTCCTCGCGGTACTCGAGGTCCAGCAGCGGCCGGCCCCCGACGATGCCGACGCTGATGGCGCTCACCGAGTCGGTGAGCACCTGCGAGGCGGCCGGCAGCGAGGTGTGCTGCTTGCCCCAGCTGATGGCGTCGGCGAGCGCCACGTAGGCGCCGGTGATCGCCGCGGTGCGGGTGCCGCCGTCGGCCTGCAGCACGTCGCAGTCGAGCTGGATCGTGTTCTCGCCGAGCGCGTCGAGGTCGATGACCGCGCGCAGGGAGCGACCGATCAGTCGGGAGATCTCATGGGTGCGCCCACCGATCTTCCCCTTGACCGACTCGCGCGGGGACCGGGTGTTGGTGGCGCGCGGAAGCATCGCGTACTCCGCCGTCACCCAGCCGGAGCCGGAGCCCTGCTTCCAGCGCGGCACCCCGGCGGTGAAGGAGGCGGCGCACAGCACGCGGGTGCGGCCGAACTCGATCAGCGCGCTGCCTTCGGCCTGGTCGAGCCAGCCTCGGGTGATGCGCACCGCGCGCAGCTGGTCGGGGGTGCGGCCGTCGATGCGGTCGCCGGTGGGGGTCTGGGTCGAAGAGCTCACGGAGCTCCTTCCTCGGAGGAATCAGGCGGTGTTCTCGTTCCGATCTCCTACCGCTCGTTCCTCGCAGTACGTCGATCGGACACGTCGAGGATATCCATCGGCTGGACCATCGTGATCGGTCCGGTGTGCACCGCGCGCGCCTCGGCGAGCGGGATCGCGGGATCGGTCCAGGCCGGGATATGGGTCAGGGCGAGCCGGCCGACTCCCGCACGAGCGGCGACCTCGCCCGCCCGGCGACCGGTGAGATGGACCCCGGTGAAGCGGTCGTCGCGCCCCTCGATGTAGCCGGCCTCGCACAGGAACAGGTCGGCGCCGGCCGCGAGCTCGTCCAGCGCCTCGCAGGAATCGGTGTCTCCGGAGTAGGCGACGGTGACCCCGTCGGCGGTGAGGCGGAAGCCGTAGGCCTCGACCGGGTGCAGCACGGCGCGGGTCTCGATCTCCAGCGGCCCGATCGAGAATCGGTGGCCGTCGCTCAGGGTGTGGTAGTCGAAGGGGGCGGCACTCACCCCGGCGGGGATGTGGCCGTCGCGGCCCAGCACCCCGGAGACCCGTTCGGGCAGCGGGGCCGGGCCGTGGATCGACAGCTTCCCCAGGTCGGTCCGCGAGTGGTAGGCCCAGAACACCTCGAGACCGGTGAGGTCGAGGTAGTGGTCGGGGTGGAGGTGGGAGATGATCACCGCGTCCAGCTCTGCCGGATCGATCACGCTCTGCAGGGGGCCGAAGGCGCCGGAGCCGAGATCCATGAGCACCCGCCAGAGGCGGCCGTCCGCATCCTCGTGCTCGATGAGGTAGCTGGAGGCGGCGCTGGTGGGACCGGCGAAGCTGCCGCTGCAGCCGATGACGTGGACCCTCATGCCGTGACCACCGGCAGGCTGCCGGTCATGTCGAAGGTCGGTCCCAGGAAGCGGCGGGAGAGGCGGGCGAAGTTCTCGCTGCCGGCACCGACCGCCGTCTGGGCGAAGACGTGGTGGGGCGGACGCTCCGTCTCCCGCAGCCGCTCGCCGGCCTGCAGGTGGCCGTAGACATCCAGTGCGGTCTCCTCGGCCGAGGAGACCAGGGTGACGCCCGGTCCCATCACATAGCTGATGGGGCCCGCCAGCATCGGGTAGTGGGTGCAGCCCAGCACCAGGGTGTCCACTCCTGCCGCCTTCACCGGCGCCAGGTACTCCGTCGCCGCCTCGACCACCTCCCGACCGCTGACCACGCCGTTCTCGACGAACTCGACGAAGCGCGGGCAGGCCTGGGTGGTGAGCGTCAGCTCGGGGGCGGCGGCGAAGGCGTCCTCGTAGGCGCGGGAGGTGACCGTGCCCTGGGTCGCGATCACGCCGACCCGCCGATTGCGGGTGGCGGCGACGGCCCGCCGCACGGCCGGCTGGATCACCTCGACCACCGGTACCTCGTAGCGCTCCCGGGCGTCGCGCAGCACGGCCGCCGAGGCGGTGTTGCAGGCGATGACGAGCATCTTCACCCCGTGCTCGACCAGCTCGTCCATGATCGTCAGCGCCAGCGACCGCACCTCGGCGATGGAGCGCGGCCCGTAGGGTCCGTGCGCGGTGTCGCCGATGTAGACCAGCTCCTCCTGGGGCAGCTGGTCGAGGACGGCGCGGGCGACCGTGAGGCCACCCACTCCGGAGTCGAAGATCCCGATCGGCGCGCTGTTCATCGGTCCCAGGCTAATCTCGACAGCCGTCCACTGCTGTGATGGCACGCTCACTGCGTGCCGTTTCACAGTTCGGTCACATCCGCCGGCACGGCGCGGAGGCGGCCGACGGTGCATGCCAGGGCCTAGTCCAGCGCTCGCAGGAGACTCTCCTGCAGCCAGGACAGCAGCTCGTAGACGGCGATGACGATGTCGGAGCCGACGTGCTCGTCATCACCCACGGGCTCTGCCTCCTCGACCTGCTCCCCGATCTGCTGGAGCATCCGGACGGTGTTGAAGTCGCCGTCGCGCTCGAGTCCCAGTCTGTCCGCCAGCACGATCCGCACGTCGTTCAGGGCTCGCAGCATCGCCATCGACTCGGCGTCGTCGATCACGACCTCGCCGTGGCCGCCGCCGCTGCGGTCCAGGATCTTCATCACCAGGCGGAGGTCGGTGAGCTTGCCGTCGGCGAGATCCTGCTGGGCCAGGCGCCGGTACTCGGTCGCGAGGTCCGGATCGTCCGAGGCCGCGGGGAACAGGCGCCTCACAGCGGCGTCGGAGGGTTCGCGGGCGTCGCGACCGGCGAACTCGGCCTCGAGGCGGCGCAGCGGGTCCTCGCTCTGCGCGGCACGGCGCAGCCCGTCCCCGTGGGTGTCGATCCCCAGGTCCGCGCGGATCAGGTCCGCCGTCTCCTGGGCGACCTGGGCGATGATCGCCTTCTCCTCGCCGTCGAGCCGGCAGGCCATGGTCCCGTCCGAGCGACGTCGGAATGCGTGCGCCATCAGCGCTCCCCGGCCTTCTCGAGCGTGGCCTGGAGCCCGAAGGAGTGCATCGCCTGCACGTCGGTCTCCGCCCGCTCGCGGGACCCGCGCGAGACGACCGCGCGGCCCTCCTCATGGACCTGCATCATCAGCTGCTCGGCCACCAGGTGCGAGTAGCCGAAATAGCGACGGAACACGAACTCGACGTAGCTCATGAGGTTCACGGGGTCGTTCCAGACCACGGTGCACCAGGCGCCGTCAGCCTCCAGGACCGTCTGCGCACTGCCCGCGGGGTCGGTGGCCGACTCGGTTCCCGAATCCGCCCGCGCCAGCTCGACCGGCATGCACATCCTCCTGAGTCCAGCCGCACCCCCAGGATCGGGATGCGGCGGAGACGAGTCTACGGGGCGCGCCCGCCCATGCGCCGCCTCAGCACGCATTACGGTGGACCCCGTGACTTCTGCCCTGCTCACCGACCTCTACGAGCTGACGATGCTGGAGGCCGCCCGCGAGGCCGGCACCGCCTCGCGGCGCTGCGTCTTCGAGGTGTTCACCCGGTCCCTGCCCGAAGGACGCCGCTACGGCGCGCTCGCGGGCACCGGCCGCGTGCTCGACGCGATCGCGGACTTCCGCTTCGACGATGCGGACCTGCGCTACCTGCGCAGGGCCGGGGTGCTGAAGGAGGAGACCCTCGAGCACCTGGCCGAGTACCGCTTCGCCGGTGATGTGCACGGCTATGCGGAGGGTGAGCTGTACTTCCCGAACTCCCCGGTGCTGCGGATCGAGGGGACCTTCGAGAACGCGGTGCTGCTGGAGACGGTGGTGCTGTCGATCCTGAACCACGACAGCGGCGTCGCCTCCGCGGGATCGCGGATGATCACCGCCGCGCGCGGCCGGCCCTGCATCGAGATGGGCGGGCGGCGGGTCCACGAGGACGGCGCGATCGCCGCGGCCCGCGCCGCGTACATCGTGGGCTTCGCCTCCACCTCGAACCTCGCCGCGGGCGCGCACTACCGCATCCCGGTGGCGGGCACCGCCGCGCATGCCTTCACCCTGCTGTTCGACACCGAGGAGGACGCCTTCCGGGCGCAGCTGGCCTCCCAGGGCAGCGGGACGACGGTGCTGGTGGACACCTACGACGTCGAGGCGGCGGTGCGCCGCGCGGTCGAGCTGGCCGGGCCTGGCCTGGGCGCGGTGCGCCTGGACTCCGGGGATCTCGCCGCCCAGGCGGGGCGGGTGCGGGAGCTGCTGGACTCCCTCGGCGCGAAGGGCACCCGGATCACCGCGACCGGCGATCTGGACGAGCACCGCCTCGAGGAGCTGCAGGACGCCCCGCTGGACGGCTACGGGATCGGCACCCGTCTGGTCACCGGCGGCGGCCACCCCGCCCCCGGCTTCGTCTTCAAGCTGGTCGAGCGCGAGGGGGCCGACGGGCGGATGCAGCCCGTCGGGAAGCGCTCCACCGACAAGGCCACGCTCGGCGCCGGCAAGGCCGCCTACCGCATGCGGGTGGGCGAGCACGCCCATGCCGAGCTGGTGCTGCCCGGGGAAGAGGAAGTGGCCGAGTTCGAGCGGGAGCTGACCGCGGAGCTGACCTCCGGGGCATCGAGCCCCGACTGGACGCGCACCTCGCTGCGGCCGCTGCAGCAGCCGCTGATCCTCGGCGGAGAGCTCGTCGAGGAGCTGCGCGCCCCGGCCCGGGTCGAGGCGGCACGCGCGCAGCATGCCGTCTCGGTCGCCGAACTGGGCCTGTCCCCTGATGACGGCCCCGACGGCCCGGTCACCATCCCCACCATCACCGACGGGGGCGAGGCGGCGCGGCTGCTGAGCTGAGCACTCTGGGCGCGAGTCGGGCCTGCGATCGCGCGGTCCTCCCGGCGGACGTGCAGGGAGCTCGGCGGTCGCTTCGAGCGGTCCGCACCGCAGCTCGTCCGTCGGTCACTGGCGCAGGGGCGACCTCTGCGGCAGCAGTGGCATAGAGGCCGCTCACCCGCCAGCAGTCGACCATGCCCGCCCGCTACGGGCACGCAATGGTCAGCGGCGGCCGACGAACCAGCCGCGCACGATCCCGATCCGCTCCTGGATCTGCTCGGCGCTGGCCTGGGCGACGGCCGGTCCCCCGCTGCGACTGCGCAGCGTGTTGTGCACCGAGCCGTGCGGGGCGCCGGACTTCTTCGCCCAGGCGGAGACCAGCGTGCTGAGCTCCTTGCGCAGGTCCATCAGCTGGCGGTGATCGACGACGCCGGGCGTGACCGGCGTGTTCGCATGGCTGTTCTGCTGGCGCCTGGCCTGCTGCTGGGCCTGCTGCTGCTGCAGCACGGTGCGCATCTGGTCGGCGTCCAGCAGCCCCGGGATGCCGAGGAACTCCTGCTCGTCCTCGGAGCCGATCGTGCCGCCGGCGCCGTACTCGCCGCCGTCGAACAGGACCCGGTCGAAGGACGCCTCGGACTCGAGCGCCTCGAAGCTCATCTCCAGCTGATCGGCGGCCTGCTCGGGCCGGTTCGCCTGCTCGATGAGGCTCTCGTCGAGCCCGGTCTCCTCATCGCCCGCCTTCGGACGGCGATCCAGCACGTGATCGCGCTCGGCCTCCATCTCGGCGGCGTGCCCCATCAGGATCGGCACCGTGGGCAGGAAGACGCTCGCGGTCTCGCCGCGGGTCCGCGAGCGCACGAAGCGACCGACGGCCTGGGCGAAGAACATCGGGGTGGAGGTGGAGGTGGCGTAGACGCCCACGGCCAGTCGCGGCACGTCCACGCCCTCGGAGACCATGCGCACCGCCACCATCCAACGGTCCTCGGACTCCGCGAACGCCTCGATCCGCTGGCCGGCCCCGACATCATCGGAGAGGACCACGGTGGGCGCCTGTCCGGTGATGTCCTGGAGGGTCTCGGCGTAGGAGCGGGCAGCCTTCTGATCGGTGGCGATGACCAGTCCGCCGGCGTCGGGCACGTGGCGGCGCACCTCGGTGAGGCGCCGATCGGCGGCGGAGAGGACGGACTGGATCCACTCCCCCCGGGGATCCAGCGCGGTGCGCCAGGCCTGCTGGGTGATGTCCTTGGTCTCCAGCGCACCGAGCTGCGCGGAGACCTCGTCCCCCGCTTTGGTGCGCCAGTGCATGCGCCCCGAGTAGGTCATGAACAGCACCGGGCGCACCACGTGGTCGCGCAGCGCCTCGCCATAGCCGTAGGTGAAGTCCGCCTTCGAGCGCAGGAAGCCTTCGCCGTCCTCCTCGTAGGTGACGAAGGGGATCTGTGAATCGTCGGAGCGGAACGGGGTGCCGGTCAGGGCCAGTCGGCGCGTGGCCGGGTCGAAGGCGTCGCGCACGCCGTCGCCCCAGGTGCGGGCGTCGCCCGCGTGGTGGATCTCGTCGAGGATCACCAGCGTGCGGTCGGCCTCGGTACGGGCGCGGTGCAGCGCCGGATGCATGCCGACCTGGGTATAGGTCACCGCGACGCCCTGGAAATGGGAGCCATGAGCGCCCTGGGCATTGGAGAAGTTCGGGTCCAGGGAGATGCCGACCCGGGCGGCGGCGTCGGCCCACTGGGTCTTCAGATGCTCGGTCGGGGCCACCACGGTGATCCGACGGACGGTGCCCTCGGCGAGCAGCCCTGCGGCGATCTGCAGCGCGAAGGTGGTCTTGCCGGCCCCGGGGGTCGCGACCGTCAGGAAGTCCTTGGGGGCGCGGTCACGGTACAGCTCGAGAGCCTCGGCCTGCCAGGCACGGAGCTTGGAGACGGTGCCCCACGCGGCGCGCTCGGGGTACGCGACGGGCAGCGACCGCGCGGCCGCCTCGGAGGGCTGGCGGGGGTCGCTGGTGGAGAAGAGGGAGGGGGTCGTGTTCACAGCGAGAACCACCGTACCGCCGACGGGTGACGACCCGCCGGCGGGTCCGATGTGAGGAAGTCCCCGCGCGCCGGAGGTGCCGCCGGCGCCCGGCGCGAGCTCAGCGGCGCCCGCCGAAGAAGCCGCGGAAGCCGCCGCCCTTGCCGGAGCCTCCCTGCCCGGAACCGCCCGCGCCGTCCCCGCCGTCGTTGGGTTCGCGGAATCCCTCGTAGATCTCCTTGCACTCCGGGCAGACCGGATACTTCTCGGGATCGCGTCCGGGCACCCATACCTTGCCGCACAGCGCGATCACCGGGGTGCCGCCGAGGGCGGCCTGGGTGACCTTGTCCTTGCGCACGTAGTGGGCGAACCGGTCGTGGTCGCCGTCGTCGGTCTTCTGCTCCTGCTCCTGCAGCTCCCGGTCCAGCACCGCGGTGCCGCCGGGGCCGGCGCCCGGATCGTCGCTGTAGGGGTCCACCCGGGATGGATCGGACGTGGAGGACATGACTGCTCCCTGGATCGGTGACGTGATGACTCGAGTTTACCGGCCCCCGTCCCGTCGGTCATCGGCCCTGCCTCCCGCCCTGCGGGTCGCGGCGCTGAGACAATGCTCCCCATGGACGCTGTCGTCGACTTCCTCCGCCGCCTGCCTGACGAGATCGGCCGGATGGGTGGCTCGCTCGCAGGGCGGGCCGGCCTGCTGGCCGTCGCGCTGCTGCTGAACATCGGCTTCTACCTGCCCTCACTACCGGCGAGCATGCCGGGCACGGGCGTGCCCCACCTCGACAAGGCCGTGCATCTGCTGGTGTTCGCCCTGACCGTGTTCACCGCCGGCCGGCTGCTGGCGCCGCGGAGACGGTTCCCGATGGGCTGGATCGTCGTCGTCGCGCTCGGGCATGCGCTGCTGATCGAGCTGGTGCAGCTGGTGGCCCTCCCCCAGCGCAGCGGCGACGGGGTGGACATCCTGTTCGATGTGGTCGGCATCGCGCTCGGGATCGGGTTGTGGATCGGGGAGCGTCTGCGGCGGGCCTCGTCCGTTCGTGCTCCGGAATCCGAGGCCGATCCGGAATCGGTCGCAGAGGGTCGCCGCTGAGGGGCGCCTCGTCGACGCGGTCCCGGCACCGACGCGTCACCCGCGCCCCAGGACGGCGCCCACCCTCCGGTGCGCGCCGTCCTCGCTGAGGCGAGAGTCCGCTCAGCCCTCCAGGGTGATCTCGTCGGCGTAGACGGCGGGCATGGCGCCGGTGATGGTGTCGACCGTCCCGGCCTCCTCCCGGGCGACCTTCTCGACCGCGCTCGCGACGGCCTTGGTCACACCCTCGTGGAACACGCTGGGGACGATGTAGGTGGGGTTGAGCTCGTCCGCGGAGACCACGTCGGCGAGCGCCTTCGCCGCCGCCAGCAGCATCCGGTCGCTGACCCGGGTGGCATGGGCATCCAGCAGTCCGCGGAACACCCCGGGGAAGGCGAGCACGTTGTTGATCTGGTTGGCGAAGTCGCTGCGCCCGGTGGCGACGACCTCGGCGTGCTTGACCGCCTCGGCGGGATCGATCTCCGGGGTCGGATTGGCCATGGCGAACACGACGGAGCGGTCCGCCATGGTCGCGACGTCCTCGGCGGTGAGGATGTTGCCGGCGCTGACCCCGATGAACACATCGGCGCCGGCGACGGCGTCGGCCAGGGTGCCGGTGAGCTCGCGGGAATTGGTCACCTCCGCGATCCAGGGCAGACGCCCCTCGAGCTGCTCGCGATGTTCGTGGACGATGCCGTCGACGTCGGTGACGACCACGTCGCGGGCGCCGGCGGCGCGCAGCAGGCGCAGGATCGCGGTGCCGGCGGCCCCTGCGCCGGAGAGCACGATGCGGGCGGACTCGATGTCCTTCTCGACCACGCGCAGAGCATTCCGCAGCGCGGCGACGACGACGATCGCGGTGCCGTGCTGGTCATCGTGGAAGACCGGGATGTCGAGCTCGGCGCGCAGCCGGTCCTCGATCTCGAAGCAGCGCGGCGCGGAGATGTCCTCGAGATTGATGCCCGCGAAGACCGGGGCGATCGCCTTGACGTGCGCGACGATGTCGTCGACCGAGTGCGCGTCCAGACAGATCGGGAAGGCGTCGATGTTCGCGAAGCGCTTGAACAGCGCGGCCTTGCCCTCCATCACCGGCATCGCGGCGAGCGGTCCGAGGTCGCCCAGACCCAGGATCGCGGAGCCGTCCGAGACCACCGCGACCGTATTGCGCTTGATGGTCAGGCGGCGGGCGTCCTCGGGGTTCTCGGCGATCGCCTTCACCACCCGGGCCACGCCCGGCGTGTAGATCATCGAGAGATCGTCGCGGTGGCGGATCGGGAGCTTCGACTCGACGGTGAGCTTTCCCCCGAGGTGCGCCAGGAAGGTGCGGTCCGAGACCTTGCCGAGCTCGACGCCGTCGAGCTCGCGGATGTCGTCGACGACCTCCATCGCGTGATCGTGGCCCGCGGTGAGGACCGTGATGTCCGCACGCATGCGCTCCGGTCCGGAGGCGGAGACATCGAGCGCGGTGACCGTGGCCCCATGGCTCTCGATGCGGGCGGTGATGTCGCTGACCGCGGCGGAGCGGGCGGCGAACTCGAGTCGGATCGTGATGGAGTAACTCACGGATGGCATCGGTGACATGCTCCACAGCTTAACGATCCGGAAGGGCCTGCGGGCACAGGACGCGGCCGGCGCCCCGGTCCCGGGGACGGCTCCGCGGATGCCCCCGGGCCCCGGGAGGCGCCAGCCGCCGCGGTGCTCAGGCGGAGTACGGCTCGACGTCGTCCGCGAAGCGCTGCCAGATCTCGCGCGCCGCGCCGACCAGCTCGGTGTAGCGCTCCGGGTGTGCGGAGGCCTGCACGGCCTGCGCGGCGGCGCCGGGCTCCCAGGCGGCGACGTCCGGGACGGCCTGCAGCAGTCCCGGGGCCTGGGAGTGCTCCCCGCGGCCGAGGAAGGCGTCGAGCGCGTGCTTCTTGTGCCGCACCTGGTCGTAGGTGCCCCAGCCCATCGAGGGACGCTGCTGGAACAGGCCGCCGGAGTCCGCGTCCACGGCCGGCTCGTAGTTGTACAGCCACGCTTCGACGATCGCGGTGATCAGCGCGATCACAGCGACCTCCTCGCCCAGCCGGTGCCCCTTGACCACCGCGATGATGAACTTCGCATTCGCGACCTGCCAGTCGTCCATCGCGTCCAGCACGAAGCCCTCTCGGGTCTCGGGCCGGGTCAGGAACTCCTCGGTCCACTGCGCGCTCTCCTCGGCATCGAGATCTCCGTCGCCGAGCAGGGCGGCGGAGGCCGGTGCGACGGCGCCGAGCGTGGCCGCTGCGGCAAGGCCGAGGGCGCCGGTGGCCAACAGCCGGCGACGGGAGAACGGGGAGCGGGTGCGGGCGGGGGCGACGGAGGCCATGAGGCAGGTTCCTTCGGTTCCGGGGCGTCGGGAGCTGCCCGGTCGTCCCGGGCCGTGCCAAAGTAACGAAGTGGTCACGGCGCGGGAAGGGTCCAGGTCACAGCCGCAGCGCTGCGGGGCTGGGCAGGGTGCCGCTCTTGCCCCGACCATGACCCGTCCCCGCCGGGCCGCCGAGCTGCACGAGCCTCGTATCGTGGCCGGTCGTCGCTCCGCGGCAGTCCCGGGAGACCGGCTCCGGCGCGGCTCGGCCCCGGCCTGCCACCGCGGCAGGTAAAAGTTCTGTCGCGTGACCTCGCAGACATCGCGGTCGTGCCGTGCGCCACGACCCGGGCGCCGACCGTCTCTATCCGAGCGCGGCGATCGCCGAGCGGATCCGCTTGTCCGAGACCGTCTGCCTGGTGCCCAGGGTCTGGGCGAACAGGCTCACCCGGAACTCCTCCAGGAGCCAGTCGATCTCGCGCGCGTCGGGCTCCGCCCTCCGGCGGGCGGACAGCTTCGCCCGCTGCGTGGCCCAGTGCCGGGTGATGTCCCCGATCTGCCAGGCGAGCTGCTCGTCGCGGCGGGGAGAACCGGGCAGCTTGTCCAGGCGGATCGCGTCGGCCTCGAGGTAGCGGCGCAGGTCCGGGAGGTGATCGATGCCGGTGCGGGAGATGAACCCGTCCCCCAGCAGGGAGGCCGCATGCTCGCGGATCTGCGTGAGATGGGACAGCACGGAGAGCGAGGGTGCCCGGGAGAGCTCCTTGTGGAGCTTGGCGGAGGTGGCGAGCGCCGCCGCGGCGTCCTTCACCGCCTGGGCGGCGAGGGCGTCGTGGCCGCTGCGCACCTGCTCCAGCAGCGCCTCGTACTCCGCCGCGGTGCGCACCTCGGCGGTGCCGGCCAGGTGCACGGTCGCCGCCCGCGAGGCGTCCGCGAGCAGCGCCGCGGTGGAGGCGTAGTCCGAGCCCGCGACGGCGAGCTTGGTGGGGTTGGGCAGGGCGTTCAGCACCGCTCCCAGATCGGCACCGAGATCCCGGTCCAGCAGCGCGATGACGCCCTCGCGGTGCGCGAGCGCCTGCTCGTCAGCGGTGGCGAGCACCGCCAGGTCCACCTGCGTCAGCCGGCCGTCCTCACCCCGGCGCGCGACCAGGGCCGGATAGCCGGTGACCTTCAGCCCGCCGACGGTGGACTCGTGCACCGCCGGCACCCCCTCGGCGGGGAACCCGGGCAGGTCCGTGCGGGCGAGGGAATCGGCGCGGGTGGAGACCGAGGCGTCCACCCGCTTCTTCAGCCGGGCCTTGAGCTGCTCCAGCTCGTCGCCCGCACCGATCTCCCGTCCCTCGTCGTCCACCACCCGGAAGTGCATCCGCAGGTGCGCGGGCAGCCTCGCGGTGTCGAACTCGGGGCCGTACAGCGGCAGGTCCTCCGGGACGCCCGGCAGGGCGACCAGCTCATCGGCGACCGCTTCGAGGAAGAGCTCCCCTGCATCGGGGTCATCGTCGTGCAGCGTCGCGGCCACCGCCTTGGCCCGCTCCGGGGCGGGCACCAGGTGGCGCCTGATCGGCTTGGGCAGGGAGCGGATCAGCTCGGTGACCAGCTCCTCGCGCATACCGGGGACGAGCCAGTCGAAGCCGCGGGGCTCCAGTCGGTTCAGCACTGCGAGGGGGACGGTGGCGGTGACGCCGTCGGTGCCCTTCGCCCCCACCGTGCCGAAGGAGTAGCTCAGCGGCAGCGTGATGTCCCCCTGCACCCAGGTGTCCGGGAACTCGGCGGCGATCGCCTCGGCGACCCCCTCGTCGGCGGCCAGCAGATCCTGTTCGGTGAGGGTGAGCAGGTCCGGGGTCTCGTGACGCTGCGTCTTCCACCAGGTGTCGAAATGGCGACCGGAGACGACGGAGGCGGGGATCCGCTCGTCGTAGAAGCGGAACAGCTGCTCGTCCGAGATCAGCAGGTCGCGGCGCCGGGTCTTGGCCTCGAGCTCCTCGAGCTCCGTGATCAGCGCCTGGTTGTCGCGGAAGAAGTGGTGGCGGGTGCGCCAGTCCCCTTCGATCAGGGCGTGCTGGAGGAAGATCTCGCGGGCGGCCTCGGGATCGATGCGTCCGTAGCCCACGACGCGGTCGGCGACGATCGGCACCCCGTACAGGGTCACCTTCTGATGCGCCATCGCGGAGGCCTGCTTCGAGGACCAGTGCGGGGCGGAATGGGTGCGCTTGACGACGTGGGAGCCGGTCTCCTCCGCCCAGGCCGGGTCGATCCGAGCGGCGGTGCGGCCCCACAGCCGGGAGGTCTCCACCAGTTCGGCGACCATCACGTAGTCGGGGCGCTTCTTGGCCAGTGCCGAGCCGGGCCACAGCGCGAAGCGGGCCCCGCGGGCACCGGCGTACTCCCGGGTGCGGTCGTCCTGGAGGCCGACGTGGGAGAGCAGCCCGGCCAGCAGTGCCTGGTGGATCGCCTGCGGGGAGGCATCGGTGTCGCCCAGGGAGAGATCCACGTCCTTGGCCATGTCCCGCAGCTGCGAGTGCAGATCCCACCACTCGCGGATCCGCAGGTAGTGGAGGTGCTCGGAGCGCACCTCGCGGCGGAACGCCGAGTTGGACAGCGCCTTGCGCCGGGCCTGGAGGTGGTTCCAGAGGTTCAGATAGGCGAGGAAGTCGCTGGTCTCGTCCTCGAAGCGCTTGTGCTTCTCCTTGGCCTGCTGCTCCTGGCCCAGCGGTCGCTCGCGGGGGTCCTGGATCGACATCGCGGCGACGATGATCAGCACCTCGCGCAGGGCGCCCAGGCGATGGGCCTCGATGAGCATGCGCGCCATCCGCGGATCCAGGGGGAAGCGCGCGAGGGTGCGGCCCACGCGGGTGAGCCGGCGCCCGCCCGGTGCGCGCGGAGCGTCCTCGATCGCCCCGAGCTCGTCCAGCAGGCGCACGCCGTCGGTGATCGCGCGGCTCGCGGGCGGCTGCACGAAGGGGAAGGACTCCACGTCCCCGAGCCCCAGCGAGGTCATCAGCAGCACCACGGAGGCGAGCGCGGTGCGCAGGATCTCCGGCTCGGTGAACTCGGGCCGGCCCTCGAAGTCCTCCTCGGAGTACAGCCGGATCGCGATGCCCGGGGCGGTGCGACCGGAGCGGCCGGAGCGCTGGTTCGCGCTGGCCTGGGAGATGGGTTCGATCGGCAGTCGCTGCACCTTGGTGCGCTGGGAGTAGCGGGAGATGCGGGCCAGCCCGGAATCGATCACATAGGCGATGCCGGGCACGGTCAGCGAGGTCTCGGCGACGTTGGTGGACAGGATGATGCGGCGGTAGGTGCCGGCCTTCGGCGGCGAGAAGATCTTCTGCTGGTCCTGGGCGGAGAGGCGACCGAACAGTGGCAGCACCTCGACCGGCAGGGCGGAGCGGCCCTTCGTGCCCCGGTCCAGATGGGTGGTCAGCGCCTCGGAGATCTCGCGGATCTCCCGCTCGCCGGGAAGGAACACGAGCATGTCCCCGGGGCCCTCGGCCGCGAGCTCGTCCACCGCATCGGTGATCGCCTGGGTGAGGTCGCGCTCGATGGAGTGGATGTCCTCGAGCTCGTCGTCCTCATCGACCTCCGGTTCCAGCACCAGCGGCCGGTAGCGGATCTCGACGGGATAGGTGCGGCCGGAGACCTCGATGATCGGCGCGGGCTCCCGCTCCCCCGTGGGAAGGTGACGGCCGAAGTGCTCTGCGAAGCGCTCGGGATCGATGGTCGCCGAGGTGATGATGATCTTCAGGTCCGGACGCTGGGGCAGGATCTGGCGCAGGTACCCCATGATCACGTCGATGTTCAGCGAGCGTTCGTGGGCCTCGTCGATGATGATCGCGTCGTAGCGCTTCAGCAGGCGGTCGCGGCCGATCTCGGCCAGCAGGATGCCGTCGGTCATCAGCTTGAGTCGGGTGCCGCGGCCGGTCTCGCGGGTGAAGCGGACCTGGAAGCCGACCGTTCCCTCCCCCAGCTTCTCGCCGAGCTCGCTGGCGATGCGCTGGGCGACCGAGCGGGCGGCGATCCGCCGGGGCTGGGTGTGGCCGATCAGCCTCCCGCCTCGGCCATAGCCGAGCTCGAGCAGCATCTTGGGGATCTGGGTGGTCTTGCCCGATCCGGTGGCGCCGGCGATGACCACCACCTGGTGCTCGCGGATCGCGGCCTGTATGTCCTCCCGGCGCTGGGAGACGGGCAGATCCCCCGGATAGGTGAGGCGCGGGCCGGAGGCCTGGGGCGGGGCGGGGGTGGCCGGGTCGGGCGTCGGGGAGGGCGTGGTCATGGCGACCCCACTCTACGTGGCCCGGGCGTCAGCTGGTCAGGAGCCGGTGGCCGGCCGACCCCAGCTCGTGCTCGGGTGGGTAGGCGGTGATCAGCAGGAGCGCCAGCCGGGTCGCCCAGGCCCAGGCCCGGGCTTCCAGCGCTTCCCAGACCGCCTCCTCGTCGATCCCGGTCCACGCGGCCGCCTCCCGGTAGGCGGTCAGCAGCTGGGCCGACGGCGCATGGAGCAGCAGTCCCCCCAGATCGCTCGCCGGGTCGCCCCGGGTGGTGTCCCCCCAATCGATGAGCGTGGCCCCTCCGTGCGCGCCGGGTGCCGGGACCACGACGTTGCCCGGGTGGGGGTCCCCGTGCAGCAGCAGCTCCCGCCCGTCCCACAGGGCAGCCGCGAGCCCGGTCCGCCAGCGGGTCTCGGCCCGGTGCTTGAGGTCCGGGTCCAGGGCGGCGCGATCCAGATCGGCGTCGAAGGCCGCGGCCCGCGTCGACAGCGGCACCCCGCGCACCGGGTTGTGGCCCACCTCGGGCCCCGGCCCGGAGTGGAGCGTCGCCAGCATGCGGGCGAGCGCCTGCGCGGTCCCGAGGCGCACCTCCGGGCCCGCCTCCGCTGCGGTGACCCCGTCGATCCAGGGCACCAGCACCGCATCGTCCTGGGTGGCCAGCACCGTCGGCACCTTCATCGGCAGCTGTGTCCCCAGCCCCCGCAGTCTCCGCAGCACCGTGACCTCCCGGGCCAGCAGCGCACGTGAGGCCTCGCGGCGTGCGACGCGCAGCACGAGCTGATGCCCGCCGAGTCGCCCGACCGGCCACAGCGCGTTGTCCCAGCCCTCGGCACGCGGCAGCTTCCCGATCGCCCAGTCGACGCGCTCCAGCTCGACCCCGTCCTCCGGGCGGAGCCGCGCGCACAGCAGTTCGATGCGACGCAGGTCGACAGGAAGGTCAGCGGGAGGTGGGGCAGGAGCGACACGCGGCACGCCGGTCATCCGGCTACCGTACGGGCGGCGGGACCGCTCGGCAAACCTGCTCGCCGTCACGACACGGAGGACGGGACCGGTGCGGCCCGCATCGAGATGACGGCGATGAGGCGATGCGGCCTGTGGCCTGCCCGTTCCTTCCCGCGCGCCGAGGAGGAGCACCGTGCCGACAATGCGAGAAGCCCCCTCCCCTACGCATCAGCGCAGGTGAGGGGGCTTCTCATGGTGAGTGCAGTGGTGGAGCCGGCGGGAATCGAACCCGCGTCCGATAGTGCGGAGCGAGGGCTTCTCCGGGCGCAGTTCGCAGTAACGTTTTCTCAGTCCCGACGCTCGTGCGAACGCGTCGTCGACGGACTCAGTCACTCTGAGGTGTTCATCCTTCCCCGATGACGAGGGTCGGCAGCAGTGGCTCCTTAGATGATGGAACGATCCGGGTCAGGAGCACTCCCGGGGTTCCAGACTGCTAACGCTGATCAGGCAGCGAGAGCGAAGTCAGTGCGCTTAGGTTCGGCACTTATTGGTTTCCAGAGAACGTTTACGAGATGACTCTGGCTTCTCGGCCCGCTTCCCCTTGCTGGACAACTACCGTCGAAACCGATCGGCCCCTGGCGTGGGTATGCAGAACAGACTCTCGACAGTCCCTCAGGACTGTCCGTGCACTCACTCTTCAATTGTCAAACACCCACTGACGGCGGGTCTCCCCGGGCGTCATGCTTCGAGTCTACCCCTCCCGGCAGAGGAACTGAAGCGAGTATCCCTCAGCTCACGGCGAAGAGCCAGTTCCTGGACCCGGTCCCGCCGAGGGGAGAGGATGGCTCCGTGAGCAGTTTCGAGGCCGCAGGCATCCACGTCACCGTCGATGACGAGACGCTGCGCGAACAGGTCTCGGACCCCTCGGCCCTGGCCCGCTGGTGCGCGCAGCATCCGCAGGATCCACGGACGGTCGGCTATCTGCGGATGCTCGGTCGGCTCGACGATGCGGCGATCGCCGGGCGGCTGGCCCTCGCCGCGGAGGGTCTCTCCCCCGTGATGCGCGCGGTGCGCCGTGCCCGGTACGCCCACGTGCTGCAGTGGCAGGGGGCGTTCGTGGCCGCCGAGGAGCAGCTGGACCTGGCCGCCGAGGAGACCGGGCTCGAGGACCCCACCTCCCCCTCGTCGATGTCGGTGCTGGCCGCGGTGTTCCAGCACCGGGCGAAGTGCCGGTTCGAGCACGCACAGGCCGAGCACCGGGACGGTCGGCGCGAGGCGGCGGCTCACCGCTGGCAGGAGGCCCTGGAGGATGCCCGTCGGGCGCTGTTCATGCGTGAGCACCTCGGCGTGGCCGCCGACCAGGTGCTCGCCTCGAGCCGCCAGACACTCGCCCGGCTCGCCCGGCAGGATCTCGCGGTCTGAGCGCCGCTGGCGCCGTCAGGCCAGCTCGCGCCGACGCATGGCGCGCTGTGCCTCGCGGAGATCCTGCTTCTCCCGCAGGGTCTGGCGCTTGTCCCATTCCTTCTTGCCACGGCCCAGCCCGATGACCACCTTGGCGTGGGAGCCCAGGAAGTACATCTCCATCGGCACGATGGTGAAGCCCTTCTCGCGGGACTTGCTGGCGAGCTTCTCGATCTCGACCTTGTGCAGCAGGAGCTTGCGCTTGCGCCGGGCGGCGTGGTTCGTCCAGGTGCCCTTCACGTACGGGGCGATGTGGGCGTTGTCCATCCACACCTCGCCGCCCTCGATGTAGCAGTACCCGTCGATCAGGGAGGCGCCGCGGTCGCGCAGGGACTTCACCTCCGTCCCGCTGAGGACGATTCCTGCTTCCCAGGTCTGGTCGATGTAGTAGTCGTGCCGGGCGCGCTTGTTCGAGGCGATGAGCTTCTTCGGGGGCCCGTCGTCCGCGGCGGCCTTCTTCGCGGCCTTCTTCTTCGCCGACATCGGGTCCCTCCTGTCGTTCGTCGCGGTGTGTTCGTCGCGGTCAGCACATGGTCCAGGTGCGTCCGGCGACCGGATGGCCAGCTTACGCGGTGGTCACCATCGGCCGCGAGCTGTTTTCGCCGACGGCGTCAGGAGCGGGCAGGCTGCTCAGATGTAGTTGGCCGGGTTGACGGCGTTGCCGTCCTCGTGGACCTCGAAGTGGAGGTGGTAGCCCGTCGAGGACCCGGTGGTGCCCACGTAGCCGACGGTGGTGCCGGCCGAGACCTGTGCTCCGACCGGCAGGGCGTATCCCTGCAGGTGGTGGTACGACGTGGTGACCAGGTGCCCGTTGATGATGCCGTGGCTGAGGATGATCTTGTTGCCGGCGCCGCTGTTGTAGGTCCGGGCGATGACGCGGCCCGAGTGGGCGGCTCCCACCGGCGTCCCGCCGGCGGCCGGGAAGTCGACCCCGGCGTGGAGCTTGCGGGTGCCGTAGATGGGGTGGACGCGCCAGCCGAAGTTCGAGTTGAGCCGGGCGTTGACGGGATGGACCCAGCCGCTGGACGAGCTCGAGGAGCCGCTCGAAGACCCACCGCCGCCGGTGCTCTGCTGCTGGTTCTGCTGGCGCTGCTGGCGTTCGCGCGCCTCACGCTCACGGGCCTCGCGCTCCGCACGCTCCCGCTCCTGGCGCGCCAGCTCCTGGATCTCGGTGTCGAGCGTGGAGCTGCGGGTCTCCAGCGTCGAGACATCGCCCTCGTACTTCGCCTTCTTGGCCTCGAGAGCTTCACGCTGCGTCTTCTGCGTCTCATAGAGAGCATCCAGCGCCTGCTTGGCCTCGGAGGCCTCCCGCTCCGCCTTCTCGGTGCGCTCGACCGCCTTCTCGGAATCGATCTTCAGCTGATCGATCTCCTCCCGCACCGCGACCAGCCGCTCCGCGGAGTTCTCGGTGACCGCCTGATCCATGCGCAGAGTGTCCAGACGGGTGCCCTGCGAAGCCATCGTGAGGCGGTAGTTCATGGAGCGGTCGACGGCATCCTGCGGTGAGGCGTTGCCGATGTAGACCGTGGACGGGTTCGGGACCCCGCCGCCCTTGTAGGCGTTCAGCGCCACCGAGGCGAGCTCCTCGCTGCTCGTGTCCACCTCCTCCTGGCCCTCTTCGACCTCCCCGGAGAGGCGCTCCTCCTCGGCCTGTGCCGCAGCGAGCCGCTCGCCGATGATGCGGTCCTCCTCGCGGGCGGCCTCGAGCTCTCGCTGGGCCTCCTCGAGATCCTCCTGAGCCTGCGGGATCAGCAGCTCCGTCTCCGCGAGCGCGAGATAGGTCTCGGAGAGATCCTCGCTGACGTCGCTCAGCTCGATACGCAGGTCCTCCAGCTGTCGATCGACCTCTTCGCGCTCGGCGATCTTGTCCTCCTTGGAGCCGTCCGCCGAGGCCGGGGACATCGGCGCGACCAGCATCGGCAGCGCCACCAGGGCGGCGGCGAGGATGCACAGGGGACGGCGCAGGCTGTTGAGGACCATGCTCATACCTTCAGATAGCGGTTGAGGGAGATGACGGACGAGGCGATGGACAGGACGCCTCCGAGGATGACCAGCAGCGGGGCGGCCCACAGGAGGTCGACGGTGCCCACCGTGATCAGCTGCTCGCCGAGCGTGGGCGCGAGCCATCCCTCCACAATGTAGTGCAGACCCACCCAGAGCATGCCGGAGGCGATGACGCCCCCGATGATCGCGGCGACGGCCCCCTCCAGCAGGAAGGGCAGGCGGATGAACAGGTTCGAGGCCCCGACCAGTCGCATGATCGCGATCTCACGACGGCGCCCGGCGACCGACATGCGGATGGTGGTCGCCACCAGCAGCAGGGCGGCGATCAGCATCAGCACCGCCAGCCCCAGGGCGAACATCGTGGACTGGTTGAGCACATCGATGAAGGGGGCGAAGGTGCTGAGCAGGTCGGTGACCTCGTCGACCCCATCCCGGCCCTGGAAGAACTCGACCACTGCGGCGGAGTCGTCGGCGTTCTTGAGCGTGATGTGGAAGGAGACCGGCATGTCCTCCGCGGTGAAGTTCGAGACGAAGCTCTCCCCCTCGAACTGCTCCTGATAGATCTCCAGCGCCTCCTCCTGGGAGCGCTCCGAGGAGGAGGCGATGTAGGGGGCGAGCACATCGTCATCGAGAGCCTCGCGCACGGAGTCGATCGTGGCGTCGGTCGCCGCGCCGCCGGCGCAGGACGCGGCCGTGGAATGCGGGGAACACAGGAAGATCGTCACCTGAGACTGCTCGACCAGCGTCGACTTCATGTCCATGATCTGCTTCTGCATCACCGCCCCGGTGCCGACGAAGGTCAGCGAGACCGCCGTGACGATCACGACGGAGATGACCATCGCGATGTTGCGCCACAGTCCGGTGAAGATCTCTCCGAGGATGTACCGCGCCCTCATCGCCGCTCCCCCTCGGGCTCGTCCAGGGAGGGGCCGTTCACGACGGGCTCCTCGGCGAAGGCGTCCTCGACGAAGAACTCCTCATCCCGGACCTGGAGGGACTCGCGCTCGTCGATGAGGTCCTCCTCGAGCACGTCGTCCGGCGACGAGGCCGAGCCGGCCCCCTCCGCGACAGCGAGGTCCCCCCGGGAGCCGTCCGCCGCCGAGGACGACTCGGCGGTCGTCCCGTCGGGGCCCGGGCCGTCCTGCGGGTCCTCCAGCGGATGCTCCTCGCGATGACCGGAGTCGTCGGGAAGGTTCCCGGAGATGACGCTCACCGGGGCCGGGGTCGCGTAGGTTCCGCGCTCCTCGTCGCGCACCACCAGCCCGGCGACCATCTCCACCACGCGGCGATGCATCCGGTCCACGGCCGTGCGGTCATGGGTGGCCATGACCACGGTGGTGCCGCGCTCGTTGATCTCCGCGAGGAGGTCGAGGATGCCACCGGCGGTGGCCGGGTCGAGGTTGCCCGTGGGTTCGTCGGCCAGCAGGATCGAGGGCCGGTTGACGTAGGCGCGGGCGATCGCCACGCGCTGCTGCTCGCCGCCGGACAGCTCGTGCGGGAGCCGCTTGCCCTTGTCCTCCAGGCCCACCATCTCGAGCATCTCGGGCACCAGGCGGCGCACCACCTTGCGCGGGGTGCCGATCACGGCGAGAGCGAACTCGATGTTCTGGTACGCCGTCTTCGAGGGCAGCAGGCGGAAGTCCTGGAACACCATCCCGATGTCGCGCCGCAGCGCAGGAACCTTCCACGACGGGATGCGCGAGAGATCCTTGCCGGCCACGTACACGGTGCCGCGGGTGGGAGCGACCTCCTTGAGGACCATCCGCATCAGCGTCGACTTGCCCGAGCCGGAGGCCCCCACCAGGAACACGAACTCCCCGCGGGTGAACTCGATGTCGAGATTCTCCACTGCGGGGTGCTGTCCACGCATGTACGTCTTGGTGACGTCGTCGAAACGGATCACGGGTGCCTGTCACATCGGGGATGTCTTTCCCGCCCAGCGTAGGGGCGCAGGCACCGGAATCGACTCTCCTGTGGACAGCGTCCGGGTCAAAACCTGGTCAAGGGTGCGTGCCTCCAGTCACGTCGGCTCGCAGCACGTTGATCAGCAGCGCCCTCCGAGCCTGATCGCCTACCGCTCGCACGCTCGCAGCACGTTGATCAGCTGTCGGACTTGCCCTGTTCGGCGCGCCAGCGGATGCCGGCATCGATGAACTCGTCGATCTCACCGTCGAACACCGAGGAGGGGTTGCCCTCCTGGTGCTCGGTGCGCAGGTCCTTGACCATCTGGTACGGGTTCAGCACGTAGGAACGCATCTGATCGCCCCAGCTGGCCTTGACGTCGCCCGCGAGCTCCTTCCGCTCGGCGGCCTCCTCGGCCTTCTTCAGCAGCAGCAGCCGGGACTGCATCACGCGGAGCGCCGCGGCACGGTTCTGGATCTGGGACTTCTCGTCCTGCATGGAGACCACGGTGCCGGAGGGCAGGTGGGTCATGCGCACGGCGGAGTCGGTGGTGTTGACCGACTGGCCGCCGGGGCCCGAGGAGCGGAACACGTCGACCTTGAGGTCGTTCTCCGGGATCTCGATCGCATCGGTGGTCTCGATCAGCGGGATCACCTCGACCGCCGCGAAGGAGGTCTGGCGGCGGCCCTGGTTGTCGAAGGGGCTGATACGCACCAGGCGGTGGGTGCCGCCCTCGACGGACAGGGTGCCGTAGGCGTAGGGCGCGGAGATCTGGAAGGTGACCGACTTCAGCCCGGCCTCCTCCGCGTAGGAGGTGTCCATGACCTTCGAGGCGTAGCCGTGCCGCTCGGCCCAGCGCAGGTACATGCGCATCAGCATCTCGGCGAAGTCCGCGGCGTCGACGCCGCCGGCACCGGCGCGGATCGTGACCACGGCGTCCCGCTCGTCGTACTCCCCGGCCAGCAGGGTGCGCACCTCGAGCTCGTCGAGGGTCTTGTGGATGCTGACCAGCTCCTCCTCGGCCTCCTGCAGGGTGTCTGCATCGTCCTCCTCAGCAGCCAGCTCGACCATCACCTCGAGGTCCTCGACGCGGGAGGCGAGCTCGCTGATACGGCGACGCTCGGACTGGGCGTGCGAGAGCGCGGCGCTGACCTTCTGGGCGTTGTCGACGTCGTCCCACAGGTTCTGCGCGGAGGCCTGCTGCTCGAGGTCGGCGATCTTGGCGTCGAGCGCCTCGATGTCCGTCACCTGTTCGATGGAGGACAGGGTCGAGCGGAGCTGGGTGATCTCTGCGGAGAAGTCGATGGAAGCCACGAGGCGAGAGTCTACGGCAGGGCCCTGGGCCCCCGGTGCGCGCCGCATGCCCCCGCCGCTCTCCGCACGGGATCAACCGCCCGTCACGGTGTCGTTCCCGGTTGGCTCCCGCAGCCAGGTGCCGAGGTCGCGACCGATCTCGACCAGCAGCTTCTCGCCCTCCTCGAGCGCGCGACGCGTGGAGCCGGCGCGGGAGGTGAGATCCCACGCGTCATCGATCCCGGCGCTCCCCAGCTCTTGCGCTCCGAGGGTGATCACCCCGGCGACAGCGGCGACCGGCAGTCCGCGCTCCCGGGCCCGACGGGCCACCTCTGCAGGCCCCTTGCCCTGCAGGGTCTGGGCGTCGAGCTTCCCTTCGCCGGTGACCACCACATCGGCCTGGGCCAGCAGTGCGTCGACACCGACCAGTTCGAACACCGCGTCGGCGCCCGAGCGCTGTGCGGCGCCGAGCAGGAAGAGACCGAACCCGGTGCCGCCGGCAGCACCTGCGCCGGGCCGGTCACGGTGGGCGCCGGAGGGGTCCAGGATGCGGGCCGCGGCGGCGAGGACCTCATCGGCTGCCGAGATCTCCGCAGCGGCAAGACCCTTCTGGGGACCGTAGACGGCGGCCGCCCCCTCGGGGCCGAGCAGCGGATTGGTGACATCGTTGGCCGCGATCACGGTGACGCCGTCGAGGACGGCGCGCGCGGCGCCGAGGTCCGCGGTCGCGAGGGCCCCCAGTCCGCTCAGGCCAGGGCCGAGGTCGGTGCCATCGGTGGCGCGCAGCTGGGCGCCGAGGCCCTGGAGCAGGCCGGCTCCGGCGTCGGTGGAGGCGCTGCCGCCGAGACCCACCAGGAGAGTACGGGCACCGGCATCGATCGCGGCATGCATCAGTTCGCCGAGCCCCCGGGTGGAGGCGGCGTGCGGGGCGAGCTCTCCCCCGGGCAGGGCATCAAGGCCGACGGTCTCGGCGAGCTCCAGCACCGCCACGTCCTCCTGCAGCGCCCAGCGCACGAGGCGGGGCGCTCCGGTGGGCCCGGTGACGGTGGTGGTGCGGGTGGCGAATCCAGCGGCGCACGCAGCATCGACGGTGCCGTCGCCGCCGTCGGCGATGGGGCAGGACAGCACACGCAGCTGCGGCGCGGTCTGCGCGATGCCGCGGCGCAGAGCGTCCACCACCTGCGCGGCGGTGAGGGTGCCCTTGAACTTGTCCGGGGCGAGCAGCACGGTGGGGGTCATCGGGCGCGGGCCTCTCCTTCGACGGTCAGCGGGATGGCGGTGCCCGTCCCTCGCGTGAACCATCCTGCCAGGGGCGGGTGCGTGCGCGCGGTGAGGACCACGTGGACGGTGCCGTCGGGGTCGACGGCGAGGGAGGCGAGGGCGATATCCTCGGTGCGCGTCGTCTCGTGCGGATAGTCGCGCAGCTGCGCCTCGGCGGCGGCGCGGGCGGACCTCGGGCGGATCGCGGTGCCCTCACCCGCGGTGTAGAGGCGCGCAGGATCGACCGCCTGAGCTGCGGCGAGGGACGCACTGTCCGCGGCGTGCTGGAGGCCGTTGCGTTCGAGCTGCACCCCGGTGATCGCGGTGCCGACAGCGATCACCATGAGGATGACCACCAGCACTCCGGTGGTCAGGATCGTCATCGACCCGCGGGCTTCGTGCACCTGGTCACGGAGCCTGCGCAGCAGGCTGTGCATCAGGGTCCTTCCCGGTACTGGTCGACCTGCACGGCATGGGCGGCACCGACGGTCACCGGGCCGGTCTCCCCCAGCACCGGTCCGAGCCCGGGGACGGGGACGGGGATGCGCACCTGAGCCGTGACGGTCCCGCCCGGAGTGGCGCAGGGATCCTCGGTGCAGTGGAGCGTGACGACATCGCCCGTCGGCAGGCCGTGGTCCTCGAGGATCAGGTCGGTGTGCCGTGCCATCTGCTCCACCGCGAGCTCGGGGTCAGATTCCGTGGCGTGGATCCGGGCCACGTCGCGGGAGATGGAGTCCGCCGCGAAGACGGCCGCCTGGACGTTGCCCAGGGTGAGCACGAGGTAGAGGGAGGGAATGAGCAGCGCGGCGGACAGCACCACGAATTCGACGAGCGCGTTGCCGTTCTCGGCGCGAAGATCCCCGCTCATGGCCTGCTCCGCGGGGCGAGGTCGTCGTCGGTTCACCACGACTCCTCGTCGATCGCGCGTCCCTGCACCGTCATCGCCCCGGCCGGACCGAACAGCCCCACCAGCGGCAAGGTGGCACTCACCTCGACGCGGATGACCCCGTCCGGGCCCTGCACCGAGGTGGCCTCGGCACCCAGCCGCCCTCCGAAGCGTTCGTCGATCAGCCGTTCGGCGCGCGCGGCACCGTCCTGCGGCGACGCCCCCACCAGCGAGGCATGGTACGCCCCCTGGATCGCGGCGTCCGCGAGCGTGTTGCGGGTGTGGACGATGAGCGCCGCCTGGACGATCATCACCGCGATCAGGATGATCAGCACTGCGACCATCGGGAACTCTGCGACGGCCGAACCGTCCTCGCCACGGAGCCGTCCCCGCCGATGGCGTCGGTCCTCCGGACGCGACGGCCGAGCTGCCGGCCCTGCGACAGTGCGCCTGCGGTCACGTCCCGTCAGCATGACTGGCGGTTCAGAGGCTGCCGTTGAGGAACGGTGCCATCGCATTCTGGAAGATCTGCACGATCTGATCGGAGGCGACGGCCCAGAGGGCCACCACGATGCCCGCGGTCATCAACGTGATCAGGACCCATCCGGGCACATCACCCTGCTCGGAGGCGAGACGGACCCGCAGTCGCCGCGTGAGGGAGGACCGCTTTGGGAACTGTGGCCCCAGCTCGGGACCGGGGAGGGCTCTGCGACGCCGGGTGCTGCGATGGAGTCGGGAACGGTGGACGGTCATGTCTGCCTCCTCGGCGATTGTTCCGGATCGGATTCCGGTGGTCGGGTCGTGTCGGTCGGATTCGGACGGGAGGACGGGAGGGCACGGGGCGGGCTGAGGGCGATCACAGGGTGATCTCCAGGACGGCGAGACCGGGGAAGATCGCGAAGACGATCACCAGGGGCAGGACGAAGAACACGACCGGGACGAGCATCATGATCTCGCGCTGGCCAGCGGTCTCCATGAGTTCGCGCTTGGATTCCTCACGAGCGTCCTGCGCCTGGGCACGGAGCACATCCGCGAGCGGCGTGCCGCGTTCGATCGCGATCGAGACGCCCTCGCCGAAGCGGCCGAGCGACCCCAGCGGGGTCCTGGCTCCCAGCGATGCGAGCGCCTGGGACACGCTGGTGCCGGCTCGGATGTCCGCGACGGTCGCCGCGAACTCATCGGGCAGCGCGCCGGACGAGGTCCGGGCGACGCGTTCCATCGCCGCGATCGGACTCTCCCCGGCCGCGACGGCCAGCGCCAACAGATCGGCGACGGTCGGGAACTCCCGTGCCATCCGTGCCGCCCTCCGCTTGATCTCCGCCCCGAGGAGATAGTCGCGCAGCAGCACCCCCGTCAGAGCACCGACACCGACGATGAGCAGGCCCATCAGCGGGCTGGTGCCACGCAGGGCGATCGCTGCCACGGCGAGGACGACCCCGAGCACCAGGCCGGCTGCCCCGAAGACCACCTGTTCGACGCGGAAGGAGTCCACGGACGTCCGCCGTCCGGCCAGGCGCAGCCGGCGTTCGAGCTGGTCCGCTCCGCCCGTGAGCCTCTCGAGAAGACCGAGCACGCGAACGGCCACCGGCCCCATCAGGTTCTCGAGCACCCGGCGCAGCTGACTGGTGCTCCGCGGTGCCGCGAACAGCGATCTGGAGCGTGAGCGACGAAGGTAAGGATCCACGCGGGCGCCGAGGTCACGCGAGCGCAGCCAGGGAAGCCGCCCCAGGATCAGAAAGAGCCCCACTCCGCACAGGAGACCGAGGCCGGTGCCCGCCAGCAAGGGGCCGGAGAGGCTCATCGCAGCACCCTCTCGTCCTGGGGCAGCCTCGCGATCAGGAGCATCACGCGATAGGCGATCAGCGAGGCCACGGCACCGGCCGCGATCAGCACCAGACCGGTCGCGGAGTCGTAGGCCTGAGCGGCCTGGGGCCGCGTCGCCATCAGGGCCAGCACGATCCACGGGGCCGCCAGGGCCAGCCGGGCCGCGTTGACGGTCCAGGACTGGCGCGCCTCGAGCTCGGCCCGAGTGCGGGCGTCCTCACGCAAGAAGGCGGACAGGGTGCGCAGCAAGCTGCCAAGATCCGTGCCGCCGACATCGCGGGTGATGCGCAGCGCCTCGACGATCCGGTCTCCGATCGGATCCGCCAGTCGGATCTTCAAACGGTCCAGACATGCCGCGAAGTCCCCGCTGGCCTGATAGTCCAGGGCGTACTCGGAGAAGGCGGGGCGGAGCTCATCGGGACCTTTCCGGCTGAGCTGCACCAGAGCCTCCGGCAGCGAGAGCCCGGCCCGGATCGCGGAATTGATGTGATCGACCGCCTCGGGCCACACCTCCCGCATCGCCGTGGTGCGCCGCCGGGCCGCCGAGCGCAGCACCAGGACGGGCAGGACCGACGCGACGAGCCCGATGGCCAGTGACGGGATGACGGCGCCGGAGATGGCCCACAGGGCAGCGGCCACCACCAACCCCAGTCCGATGCTGAGCGCCGGGACAGCGGCGGGTGGGACCGTGTCGAGGCCGACCTTGATCAGGTCGTCACGAAGCCTGTCCATCCCCCTCCCGACGATCCCCCGCCGGGAGGCGGCGTCCTCCTGCTCCCACAGCGACCACCAGATCGACAGCAGTCCGAGGCCGGCGATCAGGCCGAGGAACGCTCCGTCGCTCATGCCGCGCTCCGACCCAGCAATGCGCTCAGATCGTGGCCTGCCCGTGCGAAACGGTCCGCATGCGGAGGCTGCCCGTCACCGCGCACTAGGGCGTGTCTCCTATTTGCGTAGCCAGGCGATGACGGCGCAGAGGACGACGCTGGCTCGGTAGGTGATGGCGTG
>NZ_JBHZRO010000023.1:0-44572 GCF_043641765.1 Brachybacterium vulturis
CCACGGTCCTCGCTTCGCGGGCAAAAACATATGAGGCACCGAAGACCGTTCGCGGGCACTTTTCGTGAGTCTCGTCGCGTGCTTGACTCCTGCACGTTTTCCCTTCATCCTTTTTCCCGTACGGGGCTGTTCCTGCCGCCTGCGTCCGGTGTGATGTCACCGCCGGGCCGGTCGAGCCAGACAGGCAGGAGAGCGCCGGGAGAACACCCGCGCCAGGCATATAGCGGCCGACGCGGATGGACCGGTCGTGTTCGCGACCCTTGCGTCCATCCGCGCATTTGTGTATGCTCATTCCTTGCGCCGTGTGCCTCCTGTCGGATCTGCCGCTCTGTACTTCACATTGCATGCTCCTCTGCCCTGATGGGTCGTTCACCGCGCCTGGGATTCCGTCATCGGCCTGTGGAAGGACCCCCCTTGGCTGCCTCGAGCACCGATCGCACCACTGACATCGCACTTCGCACCGCCTCGCCTCGCGTCACCTTCGCGAAGCTCGGCGACCCCATCGAGGTTCCGGATCTGCTGAGTCTGCAGACCACCTCATTCGACTGGCTGCTCGGCAACGAGCGCTGGCAGGAGCGTGCCGCTGAGGCCTCCGCCGCCGGTCGCGAGGACGTCCCGCAGACCTCCGGTCTCGCGGACATCCTCGAGGAGATCTCCCCGATCGAGGACTTCGCCGGCAACATGTCGCTGTCGTTCCGCGACCACACCTTCGACGACCCGAAGTACACGGTCGACGAGTGCAAGGAGAAGGACCTCACCTACGCGGCTCCGCTGTACGTCATCGCGGAGTTCATGAACAACGAGACCGGTGAGATCAAGACCCAGACGGTCTTCATGGGCGAGTTCCCGCTCATGACCGACAAGGGCACGTTCATCATCAACGGCACCGAGCGGGTCGTCGTCTCGCAGCTGGTCCGCTCCCCGGGCGTGTACTTCGAGGAGTCCATCGACAAGACCTCCGACAAGCACATCTTCTCCGCGAAGGTCATCCCTTCCCGCGGCGCATGGCTCGAGTTCGAGGTCGACAAGCGCGATCAGGTCGGCGTGCGCATCGACCGCAAGCGCAAGCAGTCCGTCACCACCCTGCTGCAGGCGCTCGGCATGTCGCACAGCGACATCCTCGAGGAGTTCGGCGAGTTCGAGTCGATGCGCTCCACGCTCGAGAAGGACCGCATCGCGTCCCAGGACGAGGCGCTCATCGACATCTACCGCAAGCAGCGCCCGGGCGAGCCGCCCACGCGCGATGCCGGCGAGGCGATGCTGAACAACCTCTACTTCAACGCCAAGCGCTACGACCTCGCCAAGGTCGGCCGCTACAAGATCGGCAAGAAGCTCGGTCTCGAGGGCAGCCTGTCCGAGTCCACCCTGCGCCTGCAGGACGTCGTCGCCGCGATCAAGTACATCGTGGCGCTGCACGACGGCGTCTCGGAGTACACCAGCACCGACGGCCGGGACATCCGCGTCGAGACGGACGACATCGACCACTTCGGCAACCGCCGCATCCGCGCGGTCGGCGAGCTGATCCAGAACCAGGTCCGCACCGGCCTGTCCCGCATGGAGCGCGTCGTCCGCGAGCGCATGACCACGCAGGACGTCGAGGCGATCACGCCGCTGACCCTGATCAACATCCGTCCGGTCACCGCGGCGATCAAGGAGTTCTTCGGAACCTCCCAGCTCTCGCAGTTCATGGACCAGAACAACCCGCTGTCGGGCCTGACCCACAAGCGTCGTCTCTCGGCGCTGGGCCCGGGCGGCCTCTCCCGCGACCGCGCCGGCATGGAGGTCCGCGACGTCCACCCCTCGCACTACGGCCGCATGTGCCCGATCGAGACCCCCGAGGGTCCGAACATCGGTCTGATCGGCTCGCTGGCGACGTTCGCCCGCATCAACCCCTTCGGCTTCATCGAGACCCCGTACCGCAAGGTCGAGGGCGGTCACGTCACGGACGAGGTCGTGTACCTCACCGCCGATGACGAGGACCGTCACATCATCGCCCAGGCGAACGCCAAGATCGATGAGCAGGGACGCTTCCTCGACGAGGAGGTCCTGGTGCGCCTCCCCGGCGGCGAGCCCGACCTGGTGGGCGTCTCGGAGGTGGACTTCATGGACGTCTCCGCGCGTCAGATGGTCTCCGTCGCCACCGCGATGATCCCCTTCCTCGAGCACGACGACGCCAACCGTGCACTCATGGGCTCGAACATGCAGCGTCAGGCCGTGCCGCTGCTCCGTTCCGAGATGCCGCTGGTCGGCACCGGGATGGAGCGTCGCGCCGCGGTCGACGCGGGTGATGTGATCACCGCGCAGAAGGGCGGCGTCATCGAGGAGCTCTCGGCCGACCTCATCGTGGTGATGGCCGACGACGGCTCCCGTCAGACCTACCCGATCGGGAAGTTCCAGCGCTCCAACGCCGGCAACTCCTACAACCAGCGCGTGCTCTTCGACGAGGGTGACCGCGTCGAGGCCGGCTCGATCCTGGCCGATGGCCCCTCGACCGACCAGGGCGAGCTGTCCATCGGCAAGAACCTGCTGGTCGCCTTCATGTCGTGGGAGGGCCACAACTACGAGGACGGCATCATCCTGTCCTCGCGGATGGTCCAGGACGACGTCCTGACCTCGATCCACATCGAGGAGCACGAGGTCGACGCCCGTGACACCAAGCTCGGCAAGGAGGAGATCACCCGGGACATCCCGAACGTCGGCGACGACGTGCTGGCCGATCTCGACGAGCGCGGCATCATCCGCATCGGTGCCGAGGTCGAGCCGGGCGACATCCTGGTCGGCAAGGTCACGCCCAAGGGCGAGACCGAGCTGACCCCGGAGGAGCGCCTGCTGCGCGCGATCTTCGGCGAGAAGGCCCGCGAGGTGCGCGACACCTCGCTGCGCGTCCCGCACGGCGAGACCGGCACCGTCATCGGCGTGCAGGTCTTCAACGACGACGAGGACGGGGACATCCTGCCCACCGGCGTCAACGAGATGGTCCGCGTCTACGTGGCGCAGAAGCGCAAGATCACCGACGGCGACAAGCTCGCCGGGCGACACGGCAACAAGGGCGTCATCGCGAAGATCCTGCCGGTCGAGGACATGCCGTTCCTGGAGGACGGCACCCCGATCGACATCATCCTCAACCCGATGGGCGTGCCCGGCCGGATGAACATCGGCCAGGTCATGGAGACCCACCTGGGCTGGGTCGCCAAGGCCGGCTGGGACCTGGACGACTCCGAGCCGACGGCTGCGGACCTGCCCGCCGCGGCGCTGCACGGCGAGCCCGACACCCCGGTCGCCGTCCCCGTCTTCGACGGTCTGACCGCGGACGAGGTCACCGGCCTGATCGCCAATCACCGCCCCAACCGGGACGGCGAGCGGATGGTCAAGGAGAACGGCAAGGCGCGTCTGTTCGACGGCCGCTCCGGCGAGCCCTTCCCGGAGCCGGTCTCCGTGGGCTACATGTACATGCTGAAGCTCCACCACCTGGTGGACGACAAGCTGCACGCACGCTCCACGGGCCCGTACTCGATGATCACGCAGCAGCCGCTGGGCGGTAAGGCCCAGTTCGGCGGTCAGCGCTTCGGCGAGATGGAGGTGTGGGCCCTGGAGGCCTACGGCGCCGCCTACGCGCTGCAGGAGCTGCTGACCATCAAGTCCGACGACATCGCCGGCCGCGTGAAGGTCTACGAGGCCATCGTCAAGGGCGAGAACATCCCCGAGCCCGGCATCCCGGAGTCCTTCCGCGTGCTGCTCAAGGAGATGCAGTCGCTGTGCCTGAACGTCGAGGTGCTGTCCAGCGACGGCACCGCCCAGGACGTCAAGGAGAGCGACGAGGAGGTCTTCCGCGCCGCGGAGGAGCTCGGCATCGACCTGTCCCGCCGGCCCCACGAGGGCGTCGGCTCCATCGAAGAGGTCTGAGGGACGCGGGCTCAGGCGCGCCGGGAGCGGTCTCGCGCCGCTGCCGCCCCCTGAGCCCCTCCCTCGACCCCCGTTCCCTCAGACACCACTCTTCCGATCGAGAGAAGGACACCTGTGATCGACGTCAACACCTTCGACGAGCTGCGCATCGGCCTGGCCACTGCCGATGACATCCGCGGCTGGTCCCACGGCGAGGTCAAGAAGCCGGAGACCATCAACTACCGCACCCTGAAGCCCGAGATGGACGGCCTGTTCTGCGAGCGCATCTTCGGCCCCACCCGGGACTGGGAGTGCTACTGCGGCAAGTACAAGCGCGTGCGCTTCAAGGGCATCATCTGCGAGCGCTGCGGCGTGGAGGTCACCAAGTCCTCCGTGCGTCGTGAGCGCATGGGGCACGTGGAGCTCGCCGCTCCCGTCACCCACATCTGGTACTTCAAGGGCGTGCCGAGCCGTCTCGGCTACCTGCTGGACCTCGCGCCGAAGGATCTCGAGAAGATCATCTACTTCGCCGCGTACATGATCACCGCCGTGGACGAGCAGGCCCGGCACGACGACATGCCCGATCTGCAGGCCCGCTTCGACCTCGAGCTCAAGGAGCTCGAGAACGAGCGGGACGCCGCGATCAACGATCGTGCGCTGTCGGCGGAGAAGGACCTCGCTCAGCTCGAGGAGGAGGGGGCCAAGGCCGACGCGAAGCGCAAGGTCCGCGACTCCGGCGAGCGCGAGCAGGCCCAGATCCGCAAGAAGTACGACGCGGAGATCGACCGCATCACCCGCATCTGGGAGCGTTTCAAGACCCTCAAGGTCGCGGACCTCGAGGGCGATGAGCAGCTCTACCGGGCGATGAAGCTGCGCTACGGCACCTACTTCGAGGGCGGCATGGGCGCCGAGGCGCTCCAGCGCCGGCTCCAGGACTTCGACCTCGAGGCCGAGTCCGTGCTGCTGCGCGAGATCATCGCCACCGGCAAGGGGCAGAAGAAGGCCCGCGCGCTCAAGCGCCTCAAGGTCGTCTCCGCGTTCCTGACCACCACCAACTCCCCCGTCGGCATGGTGCTGGAGGCCGTCCCGGTGATCCCGCCGGACCTGCGCCCGATGGTGCAGCTGGACGGTGGCCGCTTCGCGACCTCCGACCTCAACGACCTGTACCGCCGCGTGATCAACCGCAACAACCGCCTCAAGCGGCTGCTGGATCTCGGCGCGCCCGAGATCATCGTGAACAACGAGAAGCGCATGCTGCAGGAGTCGGTCGACTCGCTGTTCGACAACGGTCGTCGCGGCCGTCCGGTCACCGGACCGGGCAACCGCCCGCTGAAGTCGCTCTCGGACATGCTCAAGGGAAAGCAGGGACGATTCCGTCAGAACCTGCTGGGCAAGCGTGTGGACTACTCCGCCCGCTCCGTCATCGTCAACGGCCCGCAGCTGAACCTGCACCAGTGCGGTCTGCCCAAGGGCATGGCGCTGGAGCTGTTCAAGCCCTTCGTCATGAAGCGTCTGGTCGAGCTCAGCCACGCCCAGAACGTCAAGGCCGCCAAGCGGATGGTCGAGCGTGCACGCCCCGAGGTGTGGGACGTCCTCGAAGAGGTCATCACCGAGCACCCGGTGCTGCTGAACCGTGCGCCCACCCTGCACCGTCTGGGCATCCAGGCGTTCGAGCCGCAGCTGGTGGAGGGCAAGGCCATCCATCTGCACCCGCTGGTCTGCGCCGCGTTCAACGCGGACTTCGACGGCGACCAGATGGCCGTGCACCTGCCGCTGTCCGCGGAGGCGCAGGCCGAGGCCCGCATCCTGATGCTCTCCAGCAACAACATCCTCAAGCCGTCCGACGGCCGCCCCGTGACCATGCCCGCACAGGACATGATCATCGGTCTGTACCACCTCACCACAGTGCGCGAGGACGGCGAGGGCGCAGGGCGTCAGTTCGCCTCCGAGGCCGAGGCCATCATGGCCTTCGACCGCGGTGAGCTGCACCTGAACGCCCCGGTGTCGATCCGGTTCACCGACATCACCCCGCCCAGCGACTGGGAGGCCCCCGAGGGCTGGACCGAGGGCGATCCCATCATCCTGGCCACCACCCTCGGCACCGTCTACTTCAACGAGACGCTGCCCGTGGACTTCCCGTTCGTGCAGGGCCAGGTCGGCAAGAAGCGACTGGGCGGCATCGTCAACGCTCTCGCCGAGCGCTACGACAAGGGCCAGGTCGCCGCGTCGCTGGATGCGCTGAAGACCTACGGCTTCTCGTGGTCGACCCGCTCGGGTGCGTCCTTCGCGCTGTCGGACGTGGTGACCCCGCCGAACAAGGCGGAGATCATCGCGAAGTACGAGGAGAAGAACGCCCAGATCCAGGAGAACCGTGACCTGGGTCTGATCTCCGAGCACGAGCGCAACATGGAGCTCATCGACATCTGGACCGAGGCGACCAACGAGGTCGACCAGGCGATGCGGGAGAACTTCGCTCCGACCAACACCATCTACCGGATGGTGGACTCGGGCGCCCGAGGCAACTGGATGCAGGTCCGTCAGATCGCCGGTATGCGTGGTCTGGTGAACAACCCCAAGGGCGAGATCATCCCCCGCCCGATCCTCTCCAACTACAAGGAGGGGCTCTCGGTCCTGGAGTACTTCATCGCCTCGCACGGCTCCCGCAAGGGGCTGGCGGACACCGCGCTGAAGACCGCTCAGTCGGGCTACCTGACCCGTCGTCTGGTCGACGTCTCGCAGGACGTCATCGTCCGCGAGGACGACTGCGGCACCACCAAGGGCCTGGTCCTGCCGATCGGGGTCGAGGAGGGCGGCGCGCTGCGCCCCCACGAGCACGCGGAGTCCACGGTGTACGGGCGCGTGCTGGCCACCGCGGCGATCGGGGCCGACGGCTCCGAGGCGGCGCCGGCCGGCACCGAGCTCGGCGACGTGCTCATCGAGCAGCTGGTCGAGGCCGGGGTGCGCGAGGCGAAGATCCGCTCCGTGCTGACCTGCGACTCGGCCGTGGGCACCTGTGCCCAGTGCTACGGCAAGTCGCTCGCGACCGGCCAGCTGGTCGACATCGGCGAGGCCGTCGGCATCGTCGCGGCCCAGTCGATCGGTGAGCCCGGCACCCAGCTGACCATGCGTACCTTCCACTCCGGTGGTGTGGCCAGCGCCGACGGCGACATCACGCACGGCCTGCCCCGCATCCAGGAGCTCTTCGAGGCCCGTACCCCGGCCGGCTTCGCGCCGATCTCGGAGTTCGCCGGTCGCGCGGAGATCGAGGAGAACGACAAGCAGCGTCGGATCACGGTCACCCCGGACGACGGCTCCGAGCCGGTCTCCTACACGGTCTCCAAGCGTGTGACCGTGCTGATCGCGGACGGCGACCAGATCGACGTCGGCCAGCAGCTCACCCAGGGTTCGGTCGACCCGAAGCAGGTGCTGCGCATCCTCGGCCCGCGGAAGGTGCAGCAGCACCTGGTGGACGAGGTGCAGAAGGTCTACATCAGCCAGGGTGTGGACATCCACGCCAAGCACATCGAGGTCATCGTGCGCCAGATGCTCCGTCGGGTGACGGTCATCGAGTCCGGTGATACCGGCCTGCTGCCCGGCGACTTCGCCGAGCGGGTCACCTTCGAGCGGGAGAACCGGCGGGTCCTGGCCGAGGGCGGTCAGCCGGCCTCGGGTCGCCCCGAGCTGATGGGCATCACCAAGGCGTCGCTGGCGACCGAGTCGTGGCTCTCGGCGGCCTCCTTCCAGGAGACCACCCGCGTGCTCACCGAGGCCGCCCTGAACCGCAAGAGCGATCAGCTCATGGGGCTCAAGGAGAACGTCATCATCGGCAAGCTCATCCCGGCGGGCACCGGCCTGTCGCGGTTCCGCCACATCGCGGTCGAGCCCACCGAGGAGGCCAAGGCGCAGATGTACCAGGTGCCCGGCTACGACGAGCTGGACTTCTCCGGCTTCGGCCAGACCGGTGCCGTCAACCTCGACGACATCGACTACGCCGACCCGTTCCGGACCGACTTCCGGTGATCTCGCGCTGAGCGCGGGAGCTGCACCGCCGCGAGGCGGGCGGCGACGACACGCCGCAGGGCGGCCCCACATCGGTGGGGCCGCCCTGCGGCGTTCTGCGTGGGGGAGCGGCTCTGCCGACGCCCGTCCGGCGGACCGGGCGGAGCGGCTCCGGTGTGCGCCAGGTCGCGCCCGGACCACCGAGCAGGCCCTCAGAAGTGACCTGGCAGACGCCGAAGTTCACGAGACGGTAAAGCCCTCGTGGGCCCTTCCTCAAAGTCTCGCCCCGGCCCTTACGGAACCGTCCCAGCCGCGAAACGATGGCATCTGGCAGTTCCCACGCAAGCTTTCCTGCTGCGCCCCTGACAGGCGGCGCGCGCGTGCCGGAGCTGCAGGCCCCGCCCCGCGGGGTCCGACGCTCAGGGAACGACACGCTACGCCGCGGGCTCGCGGCAGGAAACAGGTGCACCAGTGAAGAAGACTCCGTGGATCATCGGCGCGGCGACCGTCTGCGTCGTCGCCATCGGCGGTGGCGGCACCGCCTTCGCGATGTCGAACGAGGCCCAGATCGACGTGTACGGCGAGCAGTCCTCGGTGCGCACCTTCGCCCAGCCCACCGTCGCGAACCTCCTCGCAGATCAGGGCATCGAGGTCAAGGACACCGACCTGGTGGTCCCGGGCCTCGAGACGGTCGTCAGCGACGGCATGGAGATCCAGGTCATCCAGCGCACCCCGATCATGGTGACCGTGGACGGCGTCGCCCAGGAGCTGCTCACCACCGGTGACACCGTCGCCGACGTCCTCGAGGACGCCGAGTACAAGGCCGAGGGCGCGGCGATCAGCCCCGCCCCCGAGACCAGCCTCGGCGAGACCGAGGGCGAGGTCGAGATCGTCACCCGCAAGACCGTCACCTTCGTGGGCCAGTACGGCCAGGACACCTTCGAGGTCACCGCCCTGACCGTCGGCGACGCGATGGAGAAGGTGCTCGGACATATCGAGGACTCCGACACCGCCGACGTCCCCCGCGACACCCTGCTCGAGGACGGCGCCACCTACACGGTCCAGCGCGTCCGCGAGACCGAGCGCACCGAGACCGAGAAGATCCCGTTCGAGACGAAGACCGTCGAGGACGACTCCCTGTACGAGGGCACCTCCAAGACCACCACCGAGGGCAAGGCCGGCACGGTCGAGAAGGTCTTCGCCGAGACCACCGTCGACGGCGAGGTCACCGAGTCCGAGCTGGTCTCCGAGGACGTCATCACCGAGCCGGTCACCGAGGTCGTCGCCGAGGGGACCAAGGAGAAGCCCGCGCCGAAGCCCGAGCCGAAGCCCGAGCCTGAGTCCAAGCCCGAGCCGCGCTCCACCTCCAGCAAGTCCTCGCGCAGCTCCGAGCGCGACTCCTCCAGCTCCAGCAGTTCGAGCTCCAGCGGCTCGAGCTCCAGCAGCTCCCGCTCGGCGAGCGCTCCGACCGCGCCCTCCGGCGGGGTCTGGGATCGCCTGGCCCAGTGCGAGTCCGGCGGCAACTGGTCGATCAACACCGGCAACGGCTACCACGGCGGCCTGCAGTTCTCCCGCTCCACCTGGCAGGCGTTCGGCGGTGGCCAGTACGCACCCACCGCCGACCAGGCGAGCCGTTCGCAGCAGATCGCGATCGCCAAGAAGACCCAGGCCGCACAGGGCTGGGGCGCGTGGCCCTCCTGCACCGCGAAGCTCGGCATCCGCTGATCCGCGAGCCGGCTCCGGCCGGTCTCCGGCCATCCGCGAGCGCGTCGCCCTTCGGCGGCGCGCTCGTCGCGTGCGGGTGCTCGTCCCGCGACCGTCGCCTGGTCTCCACTGGCGTCCTGCCAGCACACGCCCCGCTGTATCGAGGGCGTGTGCTGGGAGACGGCCAGCGGGTGCGCGCCCGGCCCGGTCCAGCGGGTGCGCGCCCGGCCCGGTCGAGCCCGGGCGTGCCGCGTGGCCGAGGTAGGCATGGCAGGCCGTGCAGCAGTGTCCGGCATGTGATCTGCATCGGAGTCCCGGGGAAGCTTTGACCCGATCGTGCGGCGCTCAGTAGACTGCAGATGCGTCCGGAGTGCCCTCTGGTCGTGACCCGGGACTGACCCATGGACCCTTCGGGGCCGCGGGGGATGTCCCCCGCGAGGAGCGGATCCTCGCGGCGTGACCGAACACGGGTCGGAGGCCATGCCCGGCCTCTCGCCCGCGGGCACCGATCACGGTCCTCCAGGACGCCCGGCAGGTGCCATCACCTGACGGGCGGGTCGATCCGCAGAGGCTCCCGGGCCATGGGAGCGGCGCGTCGGGTCGCCGACCGTGAGAACGGTCGAAGTTGTCGATCTGCCGGTGCGAACAGCGCCGGTGGCCGAACAGGAAGAGAAGCAGTGCCCACTATTCAGCAGTTGGTGCGCAAGGGGAGGGACGCCCGGTCGTCCTCCTCGAAGACGCCCGCGCTCCAGGGTTCGCCCCAGCGCCGCGGTGTCTGCACGCGCGTGTACACCCAGACCCCCAAGAAGCCGAACTCCGCGCTGCGCAAGATCGTGCGTGTGAAGCTCTCGACCGGCGTCGAGGTCACCGCCTACATCCCCGGAGAGGGCCACAACCTCCAGGAGCACTCGATCGTGCTCGTCCGTGGTGGTCGTGTGAAGGACCTGCCCGGCGTGCGCTACAAGATCGTGCGCGGCGCCCTGGACACCCAGTCCGTCAAGGGCCGCCAGCAGGCGCGCTCCCTCTACGGCGCGAAGAAGGAGAAGAAGTAATGCCTCGTAAGGGCCCCGCTCCCAAGCGCCACCTCGTCGTCGACCCGGTCTTCGGGTCGCCGATCGTCACGCAGCTCATCAACAAGATCCTCCTGGACGGCAAGAAGACTGTCGCCGAGGGCATCGTCTACGGCGCGCTCGAGGGCGCCCGGGAGAAGAACGGCCAGGACCCGGTCGTCACCCTGAAGAAGGCGCTGGACAACATCCGGCCGTCCCTCGAGGTCCGCTCCCGCCGTGTCGGCGGTGCGACCTACCAGGTGCCGATCGAGGTCAAGCCCGGCCGCTCCACCACGCTGGCGCTGCGCTGGCTGGTCAGCTACTCCCGCGCCCGCCGCGAGAACACCATGACCGAGCGTCTGATGAACGAGATCCTGGACGCCTCCAACGGCCTCGGTGCCGCTGTCAAGCGTCGCGAGGACACCCACAAGATGGCCGAGTCCAACCGGGCCTTCGCTCACTACCGCTGGTGAGTCCATGGTGGGGTCCGCCCGTCCGGGCGGATCCCACCGACTGTCCTTCGGCAGCTCCACCAGCATCCGTTCTCCAGAAAGGCACAGCCCGTGGCACTTGAAGTGCTCAGCGACCTGAACAAGGTCCGCAATATCGGCATCATGGCGCACATCGATGCCGGCAAGACCACCACGACCGAGCGCATCCTCTTCTACACCGGCGTGAACTACAAGATGGGCGAGACCCACGACGGCGCCGGCACGATGGACTGGATGGAGCAGGAGAAGGAGCGCGGCATCACCATCACGTCCGCCGCGACGACCTGCTACTGGCACGACAGCCAGATCAACATCATCGACACCCCCGGTCACGTCGACTTCACCGTCGAGGTGGAGCGCTCGCTGCGTGTGCTCGACGGCGCCGTCGCAGTGTTCGACGGCAAGGAGGGCGTGGAGCCCCAGTCGGAGACCGTCTGGCGTCAGGCCGACAAGTACGAGGTCCCGCGCATCTGCTTCGTCAACAAGATGGACAAGCTGGGCGCCGACTTCTTCTTCACGGTCGGCACCATCACCGATCGACTCGGCGCGAAGCCTCTGGTCATGCAGGTCCCGATCGGTGCGGAGAACGACTTCCGCGGCATCGTCGACCTGGTCGAGATGAAGGCCTATGACTGGCCGGACAGGCTCGAGGAGGACATGGCCGCGATCAACTCCAAGAAGGGTGATCCCTCGCTCGGCCAGTGGCAGCGCGAGATCCCGATCCCCGAGGATCTGACGGACACCGTCGAGGAGTACCGCGGCAAGCTCGTCGAGGACGTCGCCGAGAGCTCCGAGGAGCTCATGGAGGCCTACCTCGAGAAGGGCGACCTCACCGTCGAGCAGCTCAAGGCCGGCATCCGCGCGATGACCATCGCCTCCGAGGCGTACCCGGTCTTCTGCGGCACCGCGTTCAAGAACAAGGGCGTCCAGCCCGTCCTGAACGGTGTCATCGACTACCTGCCCTCCCCGCTCGACGTGCCCCCGATGGAGGGTCACAAGCCGGGCGACGAGGACACGGTCCTGACCCGCAAGCCGGACTGGGACGAGCCCTTCTCGGGCCTCGCCTTCAAGGTCGCCGCGCACCCGTTCTTCGGGTCGCTGACCTACGTGCGCGTCTACTCCGGCCAGGTGAAGCAGGGCGATCAGATCCTGAACGCCACCACCGGCAAGAAGGAGCGCGTGGGCAAGCTGTTCCAGATGCACTCCAACAAGGAGAATCCGGTGGAGGAGGCCTTCGCGGGCCACATCTACGCCTTCATCGGTCTGAAGGACACCACCACCGGTGACACCCTGACGGACTCGGCGAACCCGATCCAGCTGGAATCCATGAGCTTCCCCGATCCGGTCATCTCGGTGGCCATCGAGCCGAAGACCAAGGGCGACCAGGAGAAGCTGGGTGTGGCCATCCAGAAGCTCGCCAAGGAGGACCCGACCTTCCAGGTGGAGCTCGACGAGGAGTCCGGCCAGACCGTCATCAAGGGCATGGGCGAGCTGCACCTCGACATCCTCGTGGACCGCATGCGGCGTGAGTTCAACGTCGAGGCGAACATCGGCAAGCCGCAGGTGGCCTACCGCGAGACGATCAAGCGGACGGTGGAGAAGTTCGACTTCACCCACAAGAAGCAGACCGGCGGCTCCGGCCAGTTCGCGAAGGTCCAGCTGACCTTCGGCCCGCTGACCGATGCCGAGGAGGGCGTGTTCTACGAGTTCGAGAACAAGGTCACCGGCGGTCGCATCCCGCGCGAGTACATCCCGAGCGTGGACGCGGGCATCCAGAGCGCCCTGGAGTCCGGCATCATGGCCGGCTACCCGGTGGTGAACGTCAAGGTCGCGCTCCTGGACGGCGCCTACCACGACGTCGACTCCTCGGAGATGGCCTTCAAGATCGCCGGCTCCATGGCGGCCAAGGAGGCGCTGCGCAAGGCGCAGCCGGTGCTCCTCGAGCCCCTCATGGACGTCGAGGTCCGTACTCCGGAGGAGTACATGGGAGATGTCATCGGCGACCTGAACTCCCGGCGAGGTCAGGTCCAGTCGATGGAGGACGCGAGCGGGGTCAAGATCGTCCGTGCTCTCGTCCCGCTGTCCGAGATGTTCGGGTACGTCGGCGACCTGCGGTCCAAGACCCAGGGTCGGGCGATGTACACGATGCAGTTCGACAGCTACTCGGAGGTCCCCTCCAGCATCGCTGAGGAGATCGTCGCGAAGACCCGGGGCGAGTGAGGCGTCGGGGGCAGCAGGTAGGCTCCTTCTCCTGCTGTCCCCGCCGTTCCCATCGGCCTCCGCCTCACCGAGGCGGGATCCGATCCCGATCCAGAAGTACCACGATTAGAAGTCCTAGGAGGACACCATCATGGCGAAGGCCAAGTTCGAGCGGACCAAGCCGCACGTCAACATCGGCACCATCGGTCACGTCGACCACGGCAAGACCACGCTGAGCGCTGCGATCTCGAAGGTCCTGTACGACAAGTTCCCGGAGCTGAACCAGGCCCGCGACTTCGACACGATCGACAACGCGCCCGAGGAGAAGCAGCGCGGCATCACGATCAACGTCTCGCACATCGAGTACGAGACCGACAAGCGCCACTATGCGCACGTCGACGCTCCCGGTCACGCCGACTACGTGAAGAACATGATCACCGGCGCCGCTCAGATGGACGGCGCGATCCTCGTGGTCGCCGCCACCGACGGCCCGATGGCACAGACCCGTGAGCACGTGCTGCTCGCCAAGCAGGTCGGCGTTCCCTACCTGCTCGCCGCGCTCAACAAGTCCGACATGGTCGACGACGAGGAGATCCTCGAGCTCGTCGAGATGGAGGTCCGCGAGATGCTGGCCGGGCAGGGCTTCGACGAGGACGCGCCGATCATCCAGGTGTCCGCGCTGAAGGCTCTCGAGGGCGACCCCAAGTGGGTCAAGTCCGTCGAGGACCTCATGGACGCCGTGGACGAGTCCATCCCGGACCCGGTCCGCGATCTCGACCAGGCCTTCCTGATGCCGATCGAGGACGTCTTCACGATCCAGGGTCGTGGCACCGTCGTCACCGGCAAGGTCGACCGCGGCAAGCTGTCGATCAACTCCGAGGTCGAGATCCTCGGCATCCGCAAGCCGCAGAAGACGATCGTCACCGGCATCGAGATGTTCCACAAGCAGATGGACGAGGCGTGGGCCGGCGAGAACTGCGGTCTGCTGCTGCGTGGCACCAAGCGTGAGGACGTCGAGCGCGGCCAGGTCGTGGCCAAGCCCGGCACCATCACCCCGCACACCAACTTCGAGGCGCAGGTCTACATCCTGTCCAAGGACGAGGGCGGCCGTCACAACCCGTTCTACTCGAACTACCGTCCGCAGTTCTACTTCCGGACCACCGACGTCACCGGCGTCATCGAGCTGCCCGAGGGCACCGAGATGGTCATGCCCGGCGACAACACCGAGATGACGGTCGAGCTGATCCAGCCGATCGCCATGGAGGAGGGCCTCGGCTTCGCCATCCGTGAGGGTGGCCGCACCGTGGGCTCCGGCCGCGTCACCAAGATCACCAAGTGATCGCCGCGGGGGAGACCCCGCAGCCGTGAGGCGCTCGCTCCGCGAGAGCTGAACAGCACGAGGAGGGCCCCGCACCGGGACGACCGGTGCGGGGCCTTCTCGCATCCCGGCCGCCGTCGGTGCGGGGGAGGGGCGTCCTCGTGCGCGGCGCGGACGGGGCTGTGCTCCGCGCGGCCGGGTTCGGACCGCGCCGTCCGTCGCCCGGAAGGACGGCTCAGTGCTGGGGGTCGCCGCCGGGACGCCCCTCAGATCCCGTGCTGCGGGGATCGTCGCTCGGGGGCGTCGGCGAGGGGTCCTCGGACCGCCCCGCCGGCCTGCCGAAGCTGGGGCGAGGGCTGCGGGCGGTGGGTGCCTCGCTCTGAGACGGCCTGTTCTGCGCGGGCTGTCCGTAGCTCGGGCGCCCGGACGCGGGAGCCGTCGGCGACGATCCATCGCGAGGCGGGGCCGCTGCCCCGAACTGCTGGCCGCCGCTGTGCGGAGCATGGCCGAAGGGCGTGGACGGCGCCGGGACCTGCTCGGCGCCGCTGCCCGCCGGGCCCTGGACCGGGACCGGCGCGGCACCGGATTCGGCGAGGATCTGCTGCGCCTGCGCCGCATGCTTGTGCTCGACCAGGAGCTCGTACTGCATCGGGATGGTGGCCGTCATCGACGTGAAGTCCCGACGGCCTCCCGTCATCGTGTACCCGATCACCGAGGAGACGGTGAAGAACACGATGCCCAGCACCACGCTGGTGAGGATGACCGTGAGGTTGCCCGGGGAGAGCAGGAGCAGCAGCAGGCCGAGGAAGAGTCCCATCCACAGGCCGGAGAGGGCACCCTGGAAGATCACCTTGGGCCAGGTGCGTCGGCCGGTGACCCGCTCCATCAGCTTCAGGTCCGTGCCGACGATCAGCGTGCTCTGGACCGGGAACTGCTTGTCCGCGAGGGTGTCCACCACCGACTGCACCTCCTGGTACGTGCTGTACACGCCGAGGGAGCGGGGGTATTCGAGATCGTAGAGGCGTGCCGTCAGCGGGGAGGCGGAGCGCGAAGACTGCGGAGGCTGGCTCATGGGACCACCGTAGAGCAGGAGTTCGCGAACTGGCTGGATCGGCACCGAGCACGCGGTGGGAGGACAGGCCGGCGCAGCAGGTCGATGCGGATCGTCCAGCCCTCCGGAACGGGAATGAGCGGCCCTCCGCCACTTCTGCAACATTTTGGTCACATCGACCGCGAGACATGCAGATTCGAGCAGCTCGCGGGTACTCTCACTGCACGGTGCGGACAGGGTTCGCGCTCGCTCGACAGCAGAATCTCCGCTTCAATGACGAAAGAGGGCGCTATGGACGATTCCACGGACCCCACCATCCTCGACACCCCGGCCGAGAAGCTCGGTGCGTCACGACGACTGTTCCTGGGCCTGGCCGGTGCCGGTGCCGGTGCTGCGGCCCTGAGCGCCTGCGCCGCCGGTGGTGGCTCGAGCGACGAGGGCGACGGTGAGGCCGGGGTCGGGACCGGCGAGGGCGAGGTCTCCGAGGACAATCCCTTCGGTGTCTCCGGTGACCTGCCGGTCGACGTCGTCATCTTCAACGGCGGCTACGGCGACCAGTACGCGAAGGACGCCGGGGACAAGTACGAGGAGATGTACCCGGACGCCGACGTCCAGGTCTCCTCCACGGTCAACATCCAGCCGGATCTGCAGCCGCGCTTCATCGGCGGGAACCCGCCGGATCTCTTCGACAACTCCGGTGCGCAGTCGATGAACGCCGGGGCCCTGGTCGGTGAGGGCAGCGTCGCTGAGCTCGATCCGCTCATCGAGGCGGCCTCGATCGACGGCGGCACCATCAGGGACTCGTTGATCCCGGGTTCGCTGGATGCGGGCATGTACTCCGGCAAGCTCTATGCGCTGAACTACGTCTACACCGTGTATGCGGTGTGGCTCTCGCGCAAGCAGTTCGAGGAGAAGGGCTGGTCTCTGCCCATCACCTGGGACGACGTGATGACCATCGGCGAGGCCGCGAAGGCCGAGGGCATCGCCCTGTTCCCGTGGGGCGGACAGAACGCCTCGAACTACTACCGCGAGCTCGCTCTGTCGATGGCCATCAAGGAGGGCGGCATCGAGGTGCAGAAGAATCTCGACCGGCTCGAGCCCGACGCCTTCGAGCAGGAGTCGGTCGTCGCCGCGTACGCCGCGATCGAGGACGCCGTCAGGGCCGGGTACTTCCTGTCCGGCGGCGCCGGGATCAAGCACACCGAGGCCCAGGCCCAGTGGGTCACGGGCAAGGCCGTGATGTACCCCTCGGGCTCGTGGATCGAGAACGAGCAGAAGGGCATCACCCCGGAGGACTACGAGATGGTCGGCGTGCCCACGCCTCAGCTGAGCACGGGCGGCGCCATGCCGGCGGAGGCCATCCACGGCACGGCCGGCGAGCCCTTCTTCGTGCCCAGCGATGCCGCCAACGGGCCCGGCGGTCTCGAGTTCCTGCGCGTGATGCTCTCGAAGGAGCAGGCGCAGAACTTCTCGAAGATCACCTCGTCCCCGACGGTCCTGAAGGACACCATCCCCGAGGACGCGTTCGGCTCCACTGCGCTCGCCTCCACCAACGAGATGATCACCGCTGCCGGAGAGAACACCTTCAACATCAGCCACCGAGATTGGTACGGTCTCGGTCCGGACACGGTCACCCTGTGGACCGAGTTCCTCAGCGGCGACCTCACTGCTGACGAAGCCCGGGAGCGCGAGCAGTCGTTGATCGACGCTGTCCGCGAGGACGACAGCATCGAGAAGTTCGACGTTCCTGAGTGATGACGAGCGCTACCACTGCAGCCCCCTCGGGTGCGCCGGTGCGCACCCGAGGGGCACGTCGCAGGGTCACGCCGTCTCGAGTGCTGTTCTTCCTCAGCTTCCTCGGGCTGCCCCTGCTGCTGTACGTCGTGATCGTCGTCTGGCCGATCGCGCAGGCGATCTACTACTCGCTGACGGACTGGCGGGGATTGGGGGCCGCCCCGGAGTTCATCGGGCTGGCCAACTACGCCCGGCTGTTCCAGGACCCCACGTTCCTCAAGGCGCTGACCAACAACCTCATACTGATGGTCGCACTGCCCACCGTCGTGATCGTGCTCGCGTTCGCGCTGGCGATCCTCGTGACGGTCGGCGGCAGCACGCGAGGTGAGATCCGCGGCGTGCGCGGCGCGAACTTCTTCCGCATGGTCAGCTTCTTCCCGTACGTCATCCCGGCCGTCGTGGTGGGCATCCTGTTCGCCTTCATCTACTCGCCCAACGGGGGACTGCTGAACGGCACCCTGGGCCTGATCGGTCTGGATCCGGGGATCGCCTGGCTGGGGGACCCGGACTTCGCGCTGATCGCGGTGGGTCTGGCCGTGGTCTGGAACCTGCTCGGCTTCTACATGGTGCTGTTCGTCGCGGCGATCCATTCGGTCCCCGCCGAGGTCGTCGAGGCGGCGCGCCTCGACGGGGCCGGGCGCCTGCGATTGTCCGTGCAGGTGATCCTGCCGATGGTCCGGGAGAACGTCTCCACGGCCGCGGTCTACATGGGGATCGTCGCCCTGGACATGTTCGTGTACATCCAGGTGATGACCCCCAACGGCGGGACCGCCAAGAGCACGGAGGTCATCTCCCGGTATCTCTACCAGACGGCCTTCTTCGACTCCCGCTTCGGGCTGGCCTCGGCGATGGGTGTGGTGCTCGCTCTGGTGACCATGCTGATGGCCGTGATCGTCCTGTTCAGCTTCCGACGGAAGGACGTGTGATGGCGACGAGGAACCCCGACTCCGCGACCGCAGTGCCGGCCCGGGACGGCGCCCGCGCTGCCGCAGGGCGGAGGGGCGGAGCGCACGCCAAGGCCTCCGGCGGTGACCGGACGTTCGGCGTCATCGCCAACGTGGTCCTGAGCATCTGGGCGCTGCTGGTGATCCTGCCGCTGCTGTGGACCTTCTACAGCTCGTTCAAGAACTCCCGGGAGATCCTCATCTCCCCCTTCAGCCTCCCGGAGAAGCTGAACTTCGACAACTTCGTGAATGCCTGGACCGAGGCCGGCATCGGCCGGTTCTTCGGGAACACGCTGATCGTGGTCGGCGGAGCCCTGTTCCTGGTGATGCTGCTCGGCTCGATGTGCGCGTACATCCTGGCGCGATACACGTTCCCCGGACGTCGGATGATCTACTACGCGCTGATCGCGGGCCTCACGTTCCCGCTGTTCCTCGCCGTGGTGCCGCTGTTCTTCGTGCTCGAGTCGATGAGCCTGAGGAACACGTATCTCGGCCTCATCCTCGCCTATTCGGGCTTCGCGCTGCCGTTCACGGTGTTCTTCCTCTATGCGTTCTTCCGGCAGCTGCCGGAAGAGATCGCCGAGGCCGCCGCCATCGACGGTGCGGGAGACTTCCGCACCTTCTTCCAGGTCATGGTCCCGATGGCGCTCCCGGGTCTCGCGAGCGTCACGATCTTCAACTTCCTGGGTCTGTGGAACCAGTTCCTGCTGCCGGTCGTGCTCAACACGGATCAGAGCAAGTTCGTGCTCGCCCAAGGGCTCGCGAACATGCAGGCGCAGCAGGGGTACCAGTCGGATTGGGGAGCGATGTTCGCTGCTGTGACGATCACGATCCTGCCGGTGCTCATCATCTACGCGTTCTTCCAGCGGCAGCTGCAGGGCGGGGTCGGGCGCAGCACGAACAAGTGAGGACCTGCTGACCGCCGTGGAGCGCTCTCGACGGGCCCGGGACCCTGGATGTGACAGGGTGCACCCGGGCCCGTCTTGTCGTGGCGGACCGCTTCTGACAGACTGTTCGAGTTGTCTGCGCGGGCCGACATGCCCGGTTCCGTTCTCCGAGGATCCCCTCGGCGAATGATCACCGGATGAGGCCCGTCCCGAGGATGCGAATCGCGCCCCATGGCGCGAAGTGCGCATCGTCGCAGGGATACGACGCAGACGCAGCCGATTCTCGGCGGCATCCTGCTGGGCTCATGCGCCCCGCGGAGGCCGACACGCCCGTCCTCGGGTACCGGGAGGCGGTTGCATCCATGCCAGACGAGGAAGAGAGACAGGACGCCATGGCGGGACAGAAGATCCGCATCCGGCTCAAGTCGTACGACCACGAGGTGATCGACAGCTCGGCGCGCAAGATCGTCGAGACGGTCACCAGCGCTGGCGCGACTGTCGTGGGCCCGGTGCCGCTGCCGACGGAGAAGAACGTGTTCTGCGTGATCCGTTCGCCGCACAAGTACAAGGACTCCCGTGAGCATTTCGAGATGCGCACGCACAAGCGTCTGATCGACATCGTCGATCCCACGCCGAAGGCCGTGGATTCGCTCATGCGTCTCGACCTGCCGGCGGACGTCAACATCGAGATCAAGCTCTGAGGGTGGTGGAGATGAGCAACGAACTGACCGGCCAGAAGGCCGCTCCGGTGTCCGGCGTGCTCGGCACCAAGCTCGGCATGACCCAGGTCTGGGACGAGGCTGGAAAGCTCGTCCCCGTGACCGTCGTGCAGACCGGTGCGAACGTCGTCACCCAGATCCGCTCCGTCGAGACGGACGGCTACGATGCGGTGCAGATCGCCTACGGGCAGATCGACCCCCGCAAGGTCTCGCTGCCGCTGAAGGGCCACTTCGAGAAGGCCGGCGTGACCCCGCGCCGCCACCTCGTCGAGCTGCGCACCCTCGACGCCGCGGACTACTCGCTCGGCCAGGAGATCGACGCCTCGATCTTCGAGGCCGGCCAGAAGGTCGACGTCGTCGGCACCTCCAAGGGCAAGGGCACCGCGGGCGTCATGAAGCGCCACGGGTTCGCCGGTGTCGGCGCCTCGCACGGCCAGCACCGCAACCACCGCAAGCCCGGCTCCATCGGTGGCGCCTCCACCCCCGGTCGCGTGTTCAAGGGTCAGCGCATGGCTGGCCGTATGGGCGGCGACCGCACCAGTGTCCAGAACCTGACCGTTCACGCGGTCGACGTCGAGAAGGGCCTCGTGCTCGTCAAGGGTGCCCTCCCGGGCCCCAAGGGCGGCCTCGTGCTCGTCCGCTCGGCTGTCAAGAGCCCCGCGAAGGAGGCCTGAGCCCGATGGCAGCGAACCTGACTGTCGACGTGCTCGATCCGGCCGGCAAGAAGTCCGGCTCCGTCGAGCTGCCTGCGTCGATCTTCGACGTGCAGACCAACGTGCCCCTGATCCACCAGGTGGTCGTCGCCCAGCAGGCGGCCGGCCGCCAGGGCACCCACAAGACCAAGACCCGCGCCGAGGTGCGTGGCGGCGGCAAGAAGCCCTGGAAGCAGAAGGGCACCGGTCGTGCCCGTCAGGGCTCCCTGCGCGCCCCGCAGTTCGCCGGTGGCGGTATCGTCCACGGACCCGTCCCGCGTGACTACAGCCAGCGCACCCCGAAGAAGATGAAGGCCGCCGCCCTGCGCGGAGCCCTCTCCGATCGGGCCCGCAACGGCCGCGTCCACGTCGTGTCCTCGCTCCTGGCGGGGGATGTCGCATCGACCAAGTCCGTGCGTCAGACTCTGTCGAACGTCTCCGAGCGTCGCCACCTGCTGGTGGTCGTGCGTCGCGACGACGATCTGGGCGCGCTCAGCTCGCGCAACCTGCCGACCACCCATGTCCTGTACGCCGATCAGGTGAACACCTACGACGTCATGCTCTCCGACGACGTGGTCTTCACCGCCGGCGCGCTCGAGGACTTCGTGGCTCAGGCGACCCTGGCCCTGCCCACCTCGAACTTCGCTGCTGCGAAGGCCGCGCCGGCTGCTGCCGCCGCTGCTCCCGCCGCCGCGCAGGACGCCCCCTTCGGCGAGGGATCGGCGGCCCCCCTGGCCGACGGTTCCGCCCCCGAGGGCTACTCGATCAAGGGCAACCAGGGCTCGATGAAGTTCCACACCCCGGACTCCCCGTGGTACGGCCGTACCAAGGCCGAGGTCTGGTTCGCGACCGAGGAGGCCGCCCAGGCCGCCGGGTTCGTGAACGCCGTCAAGGAGTCCACCGCGGCCGCAGACGCCGCTGAGGAGGAGTCGAAGTGACCTCGCTGAACAAGGATCCCCGCGACGTCCTGCTGGCCCCGGTCGTCTCCGAGAAGAGCTACGGGCTGATGGACGAGGGCAAGTACACCTTCCTGGTGGCTGCCGACGCCAACAAGACCGAGATCAAGATCGCCGTCGAGAAGGTCTTCGACGTCAAGGTGAACTCGGTCAACACGATCAACCGTCAGGGCAAGTCGCGCCGCACGCGCTTCGGGACCGGCAAGCGCAAGGACACCAAGCGCGCCATCGTCACCCTGACTGACGGAGCCATCGACATCTTCGGAGGGTCGGTCGCCTGAGGCGATCGATATCCGAGGAGCCGAAGAGAGTCTGAGGGAAACCCACATGGCAATTCGTAAGAGCAAGCCGACCACACCCGGTCGTCGTTTCTCGAGTGGCGCCGACTTCGTCGAGGTCACCCGGTCCACGCCGGAGAAGTCGCTGGTCCGTCCGCTGTCCAAGTCCGGCGGCCGCAACAACAACGGTCGTATCACCTCCCGTCACCGGGGCGGTGGCCACAAGCGGGCCTACCGCGTGATCGACTTCCGCCGTCACGACAAGGACGGCATCAACGCGAAGGTCGCTCACATCGAGTACGACCCCAACCGCACCGCGCGCATCGCGCTGCTGCACTACCTGGACGGCGAGAAGCGCTACATCCTCGCGCCGGCCAAGCTGCGTCAGGGCGAATGGATCGAGAACGGTCCGGGCGCGGACATCAAGCCCGGCAACAACCTGCCGCTGCGGAACATCCCGCTGGGCACCGTGGTGCACGCCATCGAGCTGCGTCCCGGTGGCGGCGCCAAGATCGCCCGCAGCGCCGGCGCCTCCGTGCAGCTGGTCGCCAAGGAAGGACCGTACGCGCAGCTGCGCATGCCGTCCGGCGAGATCCGCAACGTCGACGCCCGCTGCCGCGCCACCATCGGCGAGGTCGGCAATGCCGAGCAGTCCAACATCAACTGGGGCAAGGCCGGTCGCATGCGCTGGAAGGGCAAGCGCCCTCACGTGCGCGGCGTCGTCATGAACCCCCACGATCACCCCCATGGTGGCGGCGAGGGCCGTACCTCCGGTGGTCGCCATCCGGTGTCGCCCTGGGGTCAGCCCGAGGGCCGTACCCGTCGGCCGGGCAAGGAGAGCGACAAGCTCATCGTGCGCCGTCGTCGGTCCGGCAAGAAGCGCTGATAGGGAGAATCAGAGACTATGCCTCGCAGTATCGCCAAGGGCCCCTTCGTGGACGACCACCTTCAGAAGAAGGTGGATGTCCAGAACGAGAAGGGCACCAAGAACCTCATCAAGACCTGGTCGCGTCGTTCGGTCATCACCCCGGACTTCCTCGGCCACACCTTCGCAGTGCACGACGGTCGCAAGCATGTCTCGGTGTTCGTCACCGAGTCGATGGTCGGCCACAAGCTCGGCGAGTTCGCTCCCACGCGGACTTTCAAGGGCCACGAGAAGGACGACAGAAAGGGCCGCCGTCGCTGACCTCGAGTCAGAGTCGCTGACCTCCGGTCAGCACGGCAGCACGTCCCGACATCCAGAAGAAAGCAGGACAGCAATGGAAGCCAAGGCGCAGGTGCGGTACCTCCGCATGTCGCCCATGAAGGCTCGCCGCGTTGTGGACCTGATTCGTGGCAAGAGCACGGGCGAGGCCCTGGACATTCTGCGGTTCGCGCCGCAGGGAGCCAGTGAGCCCGTCCTCAAGCTCGTCGAGTCCGCGATCGCCAACGCGCGGGTGAAGGCAGATCAGGCAGGGGAGCGCTTCGATGAGCGCGAACTCGCCGTCTCCGCCGCATTCGTCGATGAGGGCCCGACCATGAAGCGGTTCCAGCCGCGCGCACAGGGTCGAGCCTTCCAGATCAAGAAGCGCACCAGCCACGTCACCGTGGTCGTCGCTCCCGTGAACAAGTAAGGAGTCCCGAATGGGCCAGAAGGTCAATCCGAACGGGTTCCGTCTCGGGATCACGACGGAGCACAGCAGCCGGTGGTTCGCCGATTCCTCCAAGGAGGGTCAGCGCTACCGCGATTACGTGAAGGAAGATGTCGCGATCCGCGCCCTCATGTCCAAGGGCATGGAGCGGGCCGGCATCTCGAAGGTCGAGATCGAGCGCACCCGTGACCGTGTGCGCGTCGACCTCCACACCGCTCGCCCGGGCATCGTCATCGGGCGTCGCGGCGCGGAGGCCGAGCGCCTGCGCGGTGAGCTCGAGAAGCTCACCGGCAAGCAGATCCAGCTGAACATCCTCGAGGTGAAGAACCCCGAGGCCGACGCTCAGCTGGTCGCGCAGGGCATCGCCGAGCAGCTCGCCGCCCGTGTCTCCTTCCGTCGTGCGATGCGCAAGGGCATGCAGTCCGCGCAGCGCGCCGGCGCGAAGGGCATCCGAGTGGCCGTCTCCGGCCGCCTCGGCGGCGCCGAGATGAGCCGCAACGAGTTCTACCGCGAGGGGCGCGTGCCGCTGCACACCCTCCGCGCGAACATCGACTACGGCTTCTACGAGGCCCGCACCGCCTTCGGCCGCATCGGCGTGAAGGTGTGGATCTACAAGGGCGACGTCACCGCCAAGGAGCTCGCGGCCCAGCAGGCCGCCTCGCAGGGTCCCCGCTCCGGCGGTCGCGGCCCGCGTGCCGAGCGTCCGCGCGGCCGTCGTAACGAGCGCAACGCCACCGCGCGTCGTGGGGACAACGCCGAGCAGTCCGCTGCTCCGGCCGCGGCTCCCGCCGAGCAGGCTGCCGCTCCCGCACAGCAGCCCGGAACGGAGGCCTGAGCGACATGCTGATCCCTCGCAGGACCAAGCACCGCAAGCAGTACCGCCCGCACCGCACCGGCATGGCCAAGGGCGGCACCGACCTCGCGTTCGGCGACTACGGCATCCAGGCGCTCGCGCCCGCCTACGTCACCAACCGCCAGATCGAGGCCGCACGTATCGCCATGACGCGCTACATGAAGCGTGGCGGCAAGGTGTTCATCAACATCTACCCCGATCGTCCGCTCACCAAGAAGCCTGCCGAGGTCCGCATGGGCTCCGGCAAGGGTTCGGTCGAGTGGTGGATCGCCAACATCAAGCCGGGACGGGTCATGTTCGAGATCGCCGGCGTCGAGGAGGAGGTGGCTCGCGAGGCACTGCGCCTGGCGCAGCACAAGCTCCCCATGAAGAGCCGCATCCTGAGCCGAGAGAGTGGTGACATCTGATGGCAGCGACCAAGCTCACCGCCGACGAACTCGACAAGCTGGACGACACGAAGCTGGCCGAAGAGCTGGCGAAGGCGAAGGACGAGCTGTTCAAGCTCCGTTTCCAGTCCGCCACCGGCCAGCTCGAGAGCCCCGGCCGTCTGCGGTCCGTCAAGAAGGACATCGCACGGATCTACACGATCCTGCGCGAGCGCGAGCTGGGCATCCGTCAGGCGCCCGGCAGCGCCGAGTGACCGCGAAGCGAGGAACAGAGATGACTGACAACACCCAGGCCGAGACCCCGGCCGCCGAGGATCTCGAGGTGCTCGAGAAGGAGGGCGCGCACGCGTCCTCGTCCGAGCGCCCGTACCGCAAGACCGTCCGCGGTTTCGTGGTCTCCGACAAGATGGACAAGACCATCGTCGTCGAGGTCGAGGAGCGTGTGAAGCACGCTCGCTACGGCAAGGTCACGACCAAGACGAGCAAGTTCAAGGCTCATGACGAGGAGAACACCGCCGGCATCGGCGACCGTGTCGTCGTCATGGAGACCCGCCCGACCTCCGCGACCAAGCGGTGGCGTCTGGTGGAGATCCTCGAGCGCGCCAAGTGATCCGCGGGCGGTCCGCGTGACCGCCGACGGTTCCTGAGCAGGGCCGGTACCCCAGGGGGTGCCGGCCCTGCGCGTCGTCCGGCCGGGGACGGGTGCTCGTCAGCGGGCCGTGAGGCGGATCAGCAGCGCGCCGGCCAGGGCGTCCTCCGCATGCGGGGCGGGCACCTCGCGCACCGCGGCGTCGGCGCTGCGCAGCGTGACCGTGAAGGTGCCGTCCTCAGCTCGACGCAGCCCCAGGAAGTGCTCACCGAGCTCCTCGCGCAGCTGGTCCTCCCGCGGGATCCACACCACCTCGTGCTGCTCGACGGAGTCCAGCGCCCATTCCGTGGTGCCGTTGAACCGCAGCAGCGGCAGCCCCGTGCGTCCCCGCACGCGCTCGACCACCATCGAGGAGAGCATGAACGCCTCGCCGCGCATCTCGGGGACGTCGATCACGAAGCGGTCGCCGTCGGCCGGCTCCCAGGCCAGGCCGGCGTCCCGCAGCTTCCGGGCCACATCGATATCGATCATGGGCCGAACCTACCCTTCCGTCCCGCAGCGTGGCCGCGGGGGAGGCGGGGCCGTCCCGCTCTCGTTCCGGATCGAGCGCGCGAGAGCAAGCACACACGTCGGGACCGCCCGAACCGGGGTGACAGGCGAGGTCCGGGCGCGTAGTCTTGAGCGGTTGCCGGAGAACTGGCGCCCTCACCCCTGCGGTGGAAGCGCTCAGGAGTCCGCGACAGGATCCGGGCCACCAGATCCGTCCTCGCCGGAGACCTCGCACCTGAGGCGAACGCCATGCGTTCACCACGCCAGTGCCTGAGTCCGGCAGAGGGTTTTCTGATGCCCGGGTCCGGTCGACGGCAGCGTCCGGAGTCACGGCTGTGACCAGGTGCGGCGCTGTGCAGCATGCAGTGTCCAGATTCCGTTCCGCAAGGCTCGGCCTGCTTGCTCCCGCGGGTGGGAAGAGAACCGGTGAGACGATAGGAGAACGAGTGATTCAGCAGGAGTCGCGACTGAAGGTCGCCGACAACACGGGTGCCAAGGAGATTCTCTGCATCCGTGTTCTCGGTGGCTCCGGTCGCCGTTACGCCAGCATCGGCGACACCATCGTGGCGACCGTCAAGGACGCCATCCCCGGTGGCAACGTCAAGAAGGGCGACGTCGTCAAGGCGGTCGTCGTCCGTACATCCAAGGAGGTCCGTCGCGTCGACGGCTCCTACATCCGCTTCGACGAGAACGCAGCGGTCATCCTCAAGACCGACGGCGAGCCGCGCGGCACCCGCATCTTCGGCCCGGTCGGCCGCGAGCTGCGGGACAAGCGCTTCATGAAGATCGTCTCGCTGGCACCGGAGGTGGTGTGACATGGCAAAGATGAAGATCAAGAAGGGCGACCTCGTCCAGGTGATCACCGGTCGCATCAGCGACGGTGACAAGGCCGCCGCGCGCGGCCTCGCAGCCGGCGACAAGGGCAAGCAGGGCCGCGTCCTGCAGGTGTTCCCCGATACCCAGCGGGTGCTGGTCGAGGGCATCAACCGCCGCACCCACCACGTCAAGCCCAACCAGGCCGGCGGAGCGGGCGGCATCGAGCAGCGCGAGGCCACGATCCACGTCTCGAACGTGGCCCTGGTCGACCCGGAGGACAACAAGCCGACCAAGGTCGGCTACCGCGTCGAGACCGTCGAGCTCGAGAACGGCCGCACCAAGCAGGTGCGCGTCCGCTTCGCGAAGCGCTCCGGGAAGGACATCTGAGATGAGCGAGACCGCCACCCAGGCGCCCACCCCGCGCCTGAAGAGCAAGTACAACGACACCATCAAGGCGCAGCTGACCGAGCAGTTCGGGTACCAGAACGTCATGCTGGTGCCCGGTGTGACCAAGATCGTCGTGAACATGGGCGTCGGCGACGCCGCTCGCGACTCCAAGGTCATCGACGGCGCCATCCGGGACCTCGCGGCCATCACCGGTCAGAAGCCCCAGGTCACCAAGGCACGCAAGTCCATCGCGCAGTTCAAGCTGCGCGAGGGCATGCCGATCGGTGCACACGTCACCCTGCGCAACGCCCGCATGTGGGAGTTCCTGGATCGTCTGCTGTCCACCGCTCTGCCCCGTATCCGTGACTTCCGGGGCCTGTCCCCGAAGCACTTCGACGGCAACGGCAACTACACCTTCGGTCTCACGGAGCAGGTCATGTTCCACGAGATCGACCAGGACAAGATCGACCGCGTCCGCGGTATGGACATCACGGTCGTGACCACCGCGAAGACCGACGACGAGGGACGCGCGCTGCTCAAGCTGCTCGGCTTCCCCTTCAAGGAGAACTGATATGGCAAAGACAGCCCTGATCAAGAAGTCGGAGCGCAAGCCCAAGTTCGCGGTCCGCGCCTACACCCGGTGCCAGCGCTGCGGTCGCCCTCATTCGGTGTACCGCAAGTTCGGTCTCTGCCGCGTCTGCCTTCGCGAGATGGCTCACCGCGGAGAGCTCCCCGGCGTCACCAAGAGCAGCTGGTAAGGACTACCGCCAGAGGTCCCCGGGCGCATTCATCGCGTCCGCGGGAAACCAGGTGAGGAAGAAGCAACAGACATGACCATGACCGACCCGATCGCGGACATGCTCACGCGGATCCGTAACGCCTCAGGGGCGTACCACGAGACCGCGTCCATGCCGTACTCGAAGTTGAAGGTTCGCATCGCGGACATCCTGAAGGCGGAGGGCTACATCCTCGGCTGGACCGAGGAAGAGGCCGAGGTGGGCAGCAAGCTCGTCCTCGAGCTCAAGTACTCGGACAGCCGTGAGCGCGCCATCTCCGGGATCCGTCGTATCTCGAAGCCGGGCCTGCGTGTGTACGCGAAGTCCACCAATCTGCCCAAGGTCCTCGGCGGCCTGGGCGTGGCGATCCTGTCCACGTCCTCCGGCCTCCTGACCGACCGGCAGGCTGCCAAGAAGGGTGTGGGTGGGGAAGTCCTCGCCTACATCTGGTGAGCGGGAGAGGAGAACAGCTATGTCCCGCATCGGACTCCGACCGGTCGCAGTACCGGCAGCAGTGCAGAACGTCGCCATCGAAGGCCGCACCATCACGGTGACCGGCCCCAAGGGGGAGCTCACCCACGAGGTGCCGGCACCCCTCACCGTCGAGCGCGGTGAGGACGGCACCATCGTCGTGCGCCGCCCCGACGAGGAGCGCGAGACCAAGGCCCTCCACGGCCTGACCCGCACGCTCGTCAACAACATCGTCCTCGGTGTGACCGAGGGATTCACCAAGAAGCTGGAGATCGTGGGGACGGGCTACCGTGTCACCGCGAAGGGCACGGACCTCGAGTTCGCCCTCGGCTTCTCCCACCCCGTCGTGGTGAAGGCGCCCCAGGGCATCACCTTCACCGTCGAGACCCCGGCCAAGTTCTCGGTCAGCGGCATCTCGAAGCAGCAGGTGGGCGAGGTCGCGGCGAACATCCGCAAGATCCGCAGGCCCGAGCCCTACAAGGGCAAGGGTGTGCGGTACGCCGACGAGACCGTGGTCCGCAAGGCCGGAAAGGCTGGTAAGTGATCATGGGTTACGCACTCAAGCACACCAAGGGCAACCGCGGCAGCAAGCTACGCTCACGCGGCCGTCGTCACCTGCGGGTCCGTCGCCGCATCATCGGCACCGCCCAGCGCCCCCGCCTGGTGGTCACCCGCTCGGCGCGCCACGTCTTCGTGCAGGTCGTCGACGACGCCCTGGGCAAGACCATCGCGTCGGCCTCGACCATGGAGGCGGACCTGCGCGGCTCGGAGAGCACCAAGTCGGACAAGGCCCGCACCGTCGGGTCCCTGGTCGCCGAGCGTGCCCGGGCCGCCGGGATCGACTCCGTCGTGTTCGACCGCGGCGGCAACAAGTACCACGGCCGTGTGGCCGCCGTCGCTGACGGTGCCCGCGAGGCTGGCCTGGCGCTGTGATCGCCGCCCGGACACAGGACGAGAAGAGGATCTGAATATGGCTGCACAGCAGCGGAACAACGGTCCCGCGGCCTCCGGCCGTGGGAACGACAACACCAACACCAGCAACGAGCGCGGAGGCCGCCAGGGCGGCAACGACCGCGGTGGTCGCCAGGGTGGCCGCGGCCGCGGACAGGACGCCGACAAGTCGGCGTTCCTCGAGCGCGTCGTGAGCATCAACCGCGTGTCGAAGGTCGTCAAGGGCGGCCGTCGCTTCTCCTTCACCGCCCTCGTGGTGGTGGGTGACGGCGACGGCACCGTCGGTGTCGGCTACGGCAAGGCCAAGGAGGTCCCTGCGGCGATCTCCAAGGGCGTCGAGGAGGCGAAGAAGAACTTCTTCCGCGTCCCGCGCGTCCAGGGCACCGTCGTGCACCCGGTCCAGGGCGAGGATGCGGCGGGCGTCGTCCTGCTGCGCCCGGCCGCCCCGGGCACCGGTGTGATCGCCGGCGGTCCGGTCCGCGCCGTCCTCGAGTGCGCCGGAGTGCACGACGTGCTCTCCAAGTCGCTCGGTTCGACCAACCAGATCAACATCGTGCGGGCGACCGTCGATGCGCTCAAGCAGCTCGAGGAGCCGGAGGCCGTGGCAGCACGTCGTGGCCTCGCGGTCGAGGACGTCGCCCCGGCGGCGCTCCTGCGGGCACAGGCCGAGGGTCGCGCCGCGGCCCGTGCGGAGAAGGTGGGTGCCTGATGCAGATCAAGGTGACCCAGACCCGTTCCGAGATCGGCGGCAACCCGACCCAGCGTGCCACCCTGCGCGGCCTCGGCCTCAAGCGCATCGGTGACACCGTGGTGAAGGAGGACCGCCCTGAGATCCGCGGCATGATCCGCACCGTCACCCACCTGGTGACGTTCGAAGAGGTGGACTGACAGATGATGAACAACGACGACAACTCCGATGCTCCTCTGAAGCTTCACGACCTGCGCCCCGCGCCGGGTTCGAAGACCGCACGCACCCGCGTCGGTCGTGGTGAGGCCTCCAAGGGCAAGACCGCCGGTCGCGGTACCAAGGGCACGAAGGCCCGGTACCAGGTCCCGGCACTGTTCGAGGGCGGGCAGGTCCCGCTGCACATGCGGCTGCCGAAGCTTCGCGGCTTCACCAACCCGTTCCGCGTCGAGTACCAGGTCGTGAACCTGGCGACCCTGCAGGAGCTGTTCCCCGAGGGCGGCACCGTCACGGTCGAAGAGCTCGTCGCCAAGGGTGCGGTGCGCAAGAACCAGCCGGTCAAGGTGCTGGGCTCGGGCGACGTGAGCGTCAAGCTCGACGTCACCGTGCAGAAGTTCTCCGCCTCGGCGGAGCAGAAGATCGCGGCGGCCGGCGGGTCCGTCACCACCGCGTGAGTCTCTTTTGACGGGGCACCGCGGCGCAGAATACTCTGCACCGCGGTGCCCCGTCGTCATATCCCGTGGTCATACGGGGCCGGTCCGGCGGCCGTGCAGACACGCGGCACCGGGACGGGCATGACACCCTAGGTCCCGTCCCCGGACCCCCAGGAGGGAAACAGGTGAACTCGTTCGTGCGCGCGCTGCGCACCCCCGAGCTGAGAGCGAAGATCCTCTTCACGCTCGGTCTGATCGCCGTCTATCGTCTCGGCGTCTTCATCCCCACCCCGGGATTCGACGCCACCAACGTGATGATGTGCGCAGACCAGGCGGCCTCGGCCGGTGGGTCCAACGTCCTGGGCATGGTCAACATGTTCTCCGGTGGTGCCCTGCTGCAGCTTTCCGTCTTCGCCCTCGGCGTGATGCCCTACATCACCGCCTCCATCATCGTGCAGCTGCTGCGGGTGGTGATCCCGCGGTTCGAGGCCCTCCACAAGGAGGGTGCCTCCGGCTCCGCGAAGCTCACCCAGTACACCCGGTATCTCACCATCGGGCTCGGCGTGCTCCAGTCGACCACCATCATCACGCTGGTGCGCTCGGGCAACTTCTTCGTGGGATGCAGCCTCGAACTGGTTCCGGACCAGTCGATCCCGACGCTGCTGACCATGGTGCTGACCATGACCGTCGGCACCGTGCTGATCATGTTCATGGGCGAGATGATCACCGAGCGCGGCGTGGGCAACGGCATGTCGCTGATGATCTTCACCTCGATCGCCGCGGGCTTCCCGGCCTCCTTCGGTCAGGTCTTCCAGATGCAGGGGTGGCTCACCTTCTCGCTGGTGCTCCTCGTGGGCCTGGTGATCATGGTGGGGATGGTGTTCGTCGAGCAGGCGCAGCGCCGGATCCCGGTCCAGTACGCCAAGCGCATGGTGGGCCGGCGCATGTACGGCGGCACCTCCACCTACATACCGGTCAAGGTCAACCAGGCCGGCGTCATCCCGGTCATCTTCGCCGCCTCGATCCTGGCGCTGCCCCAGATGGCGAGCTCCTTCGGGGATCCGGAGGCCGGCTGGGTGCAGTGGGTCAATGCGCACCTGGTCATGGGCTTCTCGTTCTCCTGGATCTACGCGATCGTCTACGTGGCCCTGATCGTCTTCTTCGCCTTCTTCTACACCTCGATCACCTTCAACGCCGAGGAGATCGCGGACAACATGAAGAAGTACGGGGGCTTCGTCCCCAACGTCCGCGCCGGCCGGCCCACGGAGCGCTACCTGCGCTACGTGATCAACCGGATCCAGTCCGCGGGCGCCGTGTACCTCGCGGTGATCTGCCTGATCCCGCTGGTTGCACTCGTCTATCTCGGAACCTCGCAGGACTTCCCGCTCGGCGGCGTGTCCCTGCTGATCATCATCGGCGTCGGCCTCGACACCGTGAAGCAGATCGATGCGAAGCTCCAGCAGCACCACTACGAAGGGATCCTCCGGTGAACAACCTGACCACCGACGCCGCCTCCGTCTCAGCGCGCCGGCTGCTCATCGTCGGCCCGCCCGGCGCCGGCAAGGGCACCCAGGCGGTGCGCATCGCCGAGCAGCTGTCCATCCCGGCCATCTCCACCGGCGACATCTTCCGCGCGAACGTCTCCGGCCAGACCGAGCTCGGCGTGCTCGCGAAGTCCTTCATGGACTCCGGGGAGTACGTCCCGGACTCCGTCACCAACGACATGGTGCGCTCGCGCCTGGCCGAGGACGACGCGCAGGGCGGCTTCCTGCTGGACGGCTACCCCCGCACCCTCGACCAGGTCGAGGCACTGGACGGGATGCTGTCCGAGCTCGAGACCTCCCTCGACGCCGTGCTGCTGCTCGTGGTCGAGACTGAGGAGGTCGTCGGCCGCCTCGTCGAGCGCGGCAGGGAGCAGGGCCGCAGCGACGACACCGAGGAGACCATCCGCAAGCGCCTCGACGTCTACGCGGAGCAGACCGCACCGCTGATCGACGTCTACGAGAAGCGCGGCCTGGTGCGCCGGGTCGACGGCATGGCCTCGATCGACGAGGTCACCGCCGCGCTGCGTGAGGCCCTCGCCGGCTGATGAGCATCCTGCCGGAGCGGGTGGAGCTGAAGACTTCCGAGCAGATCCTGGTGATGCGGCGCAGCGGCGAGCTGCTCCACCGCGTCCACGAGATGCTCGCCGAGCAGATCCGTCCCGGGGTGACCACCAACCAGCTGGACACCCTCGCGCACGACATGATCCGGGATGCCGGGGCCACCCCGAACTTCCTGGGCTACCAGGGCTACCCGGCCACGCTGTGCCTGAGCGTGAACGACGTCGTGGTCCACGGGATCCCCGACGACCGTCCGCTCCAGGACGGCGACATCGTCTCGATCGACGGCGGGCTGATCATCGATGGCTGGCACTCGGATGCCGCCCGCACCCATGTGGTGGGGGAGCCCCGCTCGGTCGCGGACGCGGAGCTGGTGCGCATCACCCGCGAGGCGCTGTGGGCCGGCATCGCGGCGCTGGCCACGGCCGCACGGGTGGGCGAGATCGGCGCCGCGATCGAGGACTTCGTCGCCGACGCGGCAGGGGAGTCCCTCTCCCACCTCGAGGGCTTCGGCGGCCACGGCATCGGCAGCGCGATGCACCAGGCCCCCGACGTCATGAACTACCGCACCCGCTCCCGCGGGCCGAAGGTGCGCCCCGGACTGTGCCTGGCCATCGAGCCGATGCTGATCCAGGGCCCCGGCAACTGGGTGCTCGAGGACGACGACTGGACCGTGCGGGCCACCGCCGGCGGCCGGGCCGCCCACAGCGAGCACTCCGTCGCCGTGACCGAGCAGGGCCTGCTGGTGCTCACCGCGGCCGATGGGGGTGCCGCCGAGCTCGCGCTGCGCGGGGTGGCCGCCGCCCCCGACCCGCTCGCCGGCGCCCCGGGATGACGGATTCCGGGCGCGCCCGGCCCGCAGTGTGACGTGAGCGGCGTCATCACCGTCAGCCCTCGCCTGGAGGGGGAGGCGCGTGTAGGCTGACCCATCGGGTGTGCTCCGCGCGCGTCGTCCCCCTCGCAGGTCGTGCAGTCCCGTCGTGCCGACTTCTCGACCGGCTCCGCCGTGTCGATCAGCGAGACCGACGATTCGCCGAGGCGTCACCCGTGTCGACCACCGCACCGTCACCCGACGGTCGGTGAGCACGGCCTGAGGAATCAGGAACGCGGAACTCGGACCCGGCGTGCCGGTGGCGAGAGATTGGGGAGGCATGGCGAAGAAGGACGGCGTGATCGAAGTCGAGGGGCGAGTCACGGAGGCGCTCGCGAACGCGCGTTTCCGGGTCGAGCTCGACAACGGGCACAAGGTGCTCGCGCACATCTCCGGGAAGATGCGCCAGCACTACATCCGCATCCTTCCCGAGGACCGCGTGGTCGTCGAGCTGAGCCCCTACGACCTCGACCGTGGCCGCATCGTGTACCGCTACAAGTGATCGTCCCGGGAGAAGGAAAGCAATGAAGGTCAAGCCGAGCGTCAAGCCGATCTGTGACAACTGCAAGGTGATCCGTCGCCACGCGCGAGTCATGGTCATCTGCTCGAACCCCCGTCACAAGCAGCGCCAGGGCTGAGCGGAGCACTCCGCCCGTCCCGGCCCCTGCCGTGACCGCCGCCTCGAGCGGCCCGCCCCCGTGGGGGGCACCGCCCGCATCGCGGGCACACAAGAGAAGAGACGATCCCACCGGCGCGAGCCGGCCACCCGCAGCACGGAGGCTGCGGCGCCCCGGGGCAGACCCGAGGGCGAGGGATCGGATCAGGCCTCCGAAACAGTAGGAGAATCTGCACATGGCACGTCTGGTGGGAGTGGACCTTCCGCGCGAGAAGCGCCTCGAAGTCGCCCTGACGTACATCTTCGGCGTGGGACGCACCCGCGCCCAGGAGACCCTGGCCGCAACCGGCGTCTCCGGCGACCTCCGGGTCCGCGAGGTCAGCGACGAGGACTTCGTCAAGCTGCGCGATCACCTCGAAGAGCAGTACATGATCGAGGGCGATCTGCGCCGCGAGGTCGCCGCGGACATCCGCCGCAAGGTCGAGATCGGCAGCTACCAGGGCCTGCGCCACCGCCGTGGCCTGCCCGTCCACGGTCAGCGCACGAAGACCAACGCGCGCACCCGCAAGGGTCCGAAGCGCACGGTCGCCGGCAAGAAGAAGACCCGCTGATCCACGGCATCCGCCGTCGGACCGCGGGCGTCTTCCGACCCGTAGTCACTTCGCGCCGCTGAGGGATCCGGCGCACCCCACATCCACCAGAGGAGTTCTGCCGTATGGCAACCAAGACCCGTCAGGCCGCCGCGCGCAAGCCGCGCCGCAAGGACAAGAAGAACATTGTCAACGGCCAGGCCCACATCAAGAGCACGTTCAACAACACCATCGTGTCCATCACGGACCCGACCGGTGCTGTCATCTCCTGGGCCTCCGCCGGCCAGGTCGGCTTCAAGGGCTCGCGCAAGTCGACCCCCTACGCCGCGCAGATGGCCGCCGAGGCCGCTGCCCGCCAGGCGCAGGAGCACGGGATGAAGAAGGTCGATGTCTTCGTCAAGGGCCCGGGCTCCGGCCGGGAGACCGCGATCCGTTCGCTCACCGCGACCGGCCTCGAGGTCGGATCGATCCAGGACGTCACCCCGCAGCCGCACAACGGCACCCGCCCGGCCAAGCGCCGCCGCGTCTGACCGCGTCGACCGGGGCGGAGCCCGCTGCTCCACCCCGGTCGTCCGGTGCCGGGCACGGCGCCCCGTGCCCGGCACCCTGGACACCACTCACCTTCTAGGCCCACCGCCCCCTTCTGAGCGTCATATGGCGGACGCTCGCGGAAAGGATCCACAGTGCTCATTGCACAGCGCCCCACGCTGACCGAAGAGGTCGTGTCGGAGAATCGCTCCCGGTTCGTCATCGAGCCGCTCGAGCCCGGCTTCGGCTACACCCTCGGCAACTCCCTGCGTCGCACGCTGCTGTCCTCCATCCCCGGCGCCGCGGTCACCTCGATCCGGATCGACGGCGTGCTGCACGAGTTCAGCACCGTCCCCGGCGTCAAGGAGGACATCACCGAGGTCATCCTCAACATCAAGAACCTCGTCGTCTCCTCGGAGAACGACGAGCCGGTCGTGATGTACCTGCGTCGTGAGGAAGCCGGTCGCGTCACCGCCGCCGACATCACCCCGCCGGCCGGTGTGGAGATCCACAACCCCGATCTGCACATCGCGACGCTCAACGAGAAGGGCCGCCTGGAGATCGAGCTGATCGTCGAGCGCGGTCGCGGCTACGTCTCCGCCGCGCAGAACAAGAGCGTCGACGGCGAGATCGGCCGGGTCCCGGTCGACTCGATCTACTCGCCCGTGCTCAAGGTGACCTACAAGGTCGAGGCGACCCGTGTCGAGCAGCGCACCGACTTCGACAAGCTCATCGTCGACGTCGAGACCAAGCCGGCCATCTCCGCGCGTGATGCGGTGGCGTCGGCCGGCAAGACCCTGGTCGAGCTGTTCGGGCTGGCCCATGAGCTGAACCAGGAGGCGGAGGGCATCGAGATCGGTCCCTCGCCCACGGACCAGGCGCTGGCCGCCGATCTGGCGCTGCCGATCAACGACCTCAACCTCACGGTGCGGTCGTACAACTGCCTGATGCGCGAGGGTGTCCACACCGTCGGCGAGCTGACCGCCCGTTCCGAGGCCGACCTGCTCGACATCCGCAACTTCGGCCAGAAGTCCATCGATGAGGTCAAGGCCAAGCTCGTCGACCTCGGACTGTCGCTGAAGGACTCCCCGGCCGGCTTCGACCCGTCGGCCCTGGACTCCTACTCCGACGACTTCGGCGACCAGTACTGACCTTCATTTTCTTCAAGGAGAACGACCATGCCTGCACCCACCAAGGGCGCGCGCCTCGGGGGATCCCCCGCTCATGAGCGGATGATCCTCTCGGGTCTCGCCACCGAGCTGTTCCGCCACAAGGCGATCACCACCACCGAGACCAAGGCCAAGCGCCTGCGCCCCCACGCGGAGCGCCTCATCACCCAGGCGAAGAAGGGCGACCTCGCCTCACGTCGCCGCGTCATGGAGACCGTCCGTGACAAGGGCGTCGTGTACACCCTGTTCGAGGAGATCGCCCCGACCTTCGCGGAGCGCCCCGGCGGCTACACCCGCATCACCAAGGTGGCCCCCCGCAAGGGCGACAACGCCCCCATGGCGGTCATCGAGCTGGTCACCGAGGAGTACTCCCCGAAGCAGGCCGTGGTGAAGGAGGCCGAGGGAGCCGCCAAGAACGCCTCCCGGGCCGACGACACCGCTGCCGCGGCGACGGCCGGGGACGAGCCCGCCGCACAGGATCCCGCCGAGGGCTCCGAAGAGACCGTCGAGGCAGACCTCGCGGACAAGGTCGAGGACGCCGACGGCCAGAAGTGAGCACGCTGCTCCGAGGAGCAGCACCACGCCGAGGGCGGGCCGCCGGGAAGAATCCCGGGGCCCGCCCTCGGCGTCGTCCCGGGCCCGGAGAACTGCTCTTTCCGGGACGAAGCGGTCGAGTGCGGAGCTTCTGGACGGCGAAAGCTCCTGCAGGTCAGGAGCGGATCGAGACGAAGATCTCCCCCGTTTGTCGGATCGTGACCGCAGCCCCCTGCGACGAGGACGCCCGGTGGCATACGGTGTGCTTCGGATGCGGTCCTCACTGAACGCTCACTGCGATGGAGCACCGGCACCCGGACGTCCCTCGTCCCCTCTTCTCGTACTCGGAGCTGTACCTCATGTCCCAGCGGCACCTTCTCCGCGCCACCGGCGCCCCCTCGTCCCTTTCCCGCCGCGCGCTGCTCGCCGCCACAGCTGTCGCGGTCCCCGCGGGGGCGGTGGCGGTCGGGGCCGCCCCGGCGCTGGCGGATCCCGCGGTCACCGACGGTGAGACCCGCATCATCGACGTGCCCCTCGCAGAGGTGCCGCTCGTCGAGACGGACGGGGCGCAGGTCCGCGCTCTGGCGGAGCAGCCGGCCACCATGGTGGGCGTGACCTGGCCCGACGATCTCGAAGCACCTGAGGTGCAGGCACGCGGTATGGATGCCGATGGCGTGTGGACCCCGTGGCTGCCCTTGGAGTCGACGGAGGACCCGGAGACCGGACAGACCGTCGCCGCCACCGAGGTGGGATGGATCGGGGTGGTCTCTGCGCTGCAGATCCGCGCGGAGCTCGACGGTGTCGACGTCAGCGAGCAGCTCGTCGCGCATGTCGTGACGACCTCTCCCACCGCGGCCGACGAGCAGGTGGTCGCGCTCTCCGAGGCACCGGCGACGGACACCGAGACTAACGGCACCGATTCGATGCAGTCCCAGCCGCAGCAGATGCGGATGATGAGCGCCTCGGTCGCGCCCAATCCCGCCACGCCCCCTCTCGTGGGCGCGCCGACCTTCACCTCCCGTGCGGCATGGGGCGCCGACGAGTCGCGGGTGCGCTCCACCCGGGGCGCCGATCAGCTCAAGTCCGTGGTCATCCACCACACCGCCGGCACGAACAACTACAGCAGCTCGCAGTCCGCGCAGATCGTGCGCGGCATCCAGCGGTACCACACGGTCACCTTGGGCTGGGCGGACATCGGCTACAACATGCTGGTCTCCAAGTACGGCCAGGTGTTCGAGGGCCGCGGCGGCGGCCTGCACCGCAACATCGTCGGCGCACACGCGTTCGGCTTCAACACCGGCTCCTTCGGCATCTCGGTGCTGGGTGACTACACCAGTGCCGCCCTTCCCAGGAAGGCGGAGGTCGCGGTCTCCCAGCTCGTCGGCTGGAAGCTGCTCAGCACCTTCCAGCCCAAGGTTGGCGGCAGCACCGTCTGGAGCGGGGCGTCGGGCACCAAACATGCCTCGTCGGGCGCGCTGCCGAGAATGTTCGGTCACCGCGACGTGAACTACACCTCCTGCCCGGGCGACCTCCTCTACGGCCGCTTCGATGCGATCCGCAACAACGCACAGGACTTCTACAACGGCGGCTGGAAGGAGCACCTGTGGGCCTTCCATGGTGCTGGCGGCGCCTCGAAGCTCGGCACCGTGGTCCGCAGCGCGCATCGCACCGGGCGCTTCACGGCGACCCAGCTCACCAAGGGTCTCGTCCTCCAGGAGGACGGTCGCGCTTCCGGCTATGCCACGCCCTTCGGGGAGCGGTGGCGGGCCTCCTGGGGTCGGCCCGAGGAGGCGGCGTTCAGCCTCGGCGGCCAGACGATGCAGAAGTTCCAGCATGGTGGCGTTCTGCGGACGGACAGCTCCACCGTGTTCCACGACGGCGCCTTCCTGGATGTGCCGCCGGACCTCATGTATCGCGAGGAGATCGAGCAGCTGGCGGCGGCGGAGCCGCCGATCACCCGCGGGTGGCCGGACAGCACCTACCGGCCGCTCGCCGAGATCCAGCGCGACGCGATGGTGGCTTTCGTCTACCGGGCCCTCGGCGAGCCGGCCTTCGACCCGCCGCAGACCTCGCCCTTCCGCGACATGCCCCCCAGCCGGATGTTCTACAAGGAGATCACCTGGGCCCACCATCCGGACAGGGGCATCACGCAGGGGTGGCCGGACGGCACCTTCCGACCCACGGCGCCGGTGGAGCGAGGTGCCGTGGCGGCCTTCCTGTACCGTGCCTCCCGGGCGACGTCGACGAAGACCTCCGACCGGTTCTCGGACGTCCCGCGCGACCATCAGTTCGCCAAGGAGATCACCTGGCTCGCCGATTCCGGGATCACCACCGGCTGGCCGGACGGCACTTTCCGTCCGGTGGCACCGATCACCCGCGATGCGATGGCGGCATTCATGATCCGTTGGATGAAGCACCGCAGGCTGTGAGCTCCTCATCAGCCGGCCCGCTGAGAAGGAGATGCCGGTGAAGGTCGCCCTGCTGTGCGATGTGGATCAGGCCGTCTACCACGTCGGTGACGAGGCCATCGCGACGATGAGCGCTCGGAGGCTCCGCGCCCGGGGTCATGAGGTGGTCCCGGTGTCCCGGCGCGAGAAGTACGGGCCGGACGGCCTCGCGCCGCGGGTGAGCATCCCGGCACTGACGTTCCCCTGGCCGCTCGTGGACCGCGCCCGCTATCTCGCGGAGATCCGCCAGGTGCTGGCCGGGGACCGCAATGCACTGCCGGCCGAGGACAAGCTGTTCTTCATCATCGAGCAGCTGCGTGCGGTCGACGCCGTGGTGATCGGTGGAGGTGGCAGTCTCACCTCCCGGTACGGCTGGCTGCTGGACGAACGGCTGGCCACTGCTCTGGTGGCTCGTGCGCTGGGGAAGCCCGTGGTGCTCTCCGGGCAGAGCCTCGGTCCCGAGCTCACCCCAGCGGACCGCGAGAGCATGCGCGAGCTGCTGGAGCTGTGCACCCTGGTGGGCCTGCGCGATGTGCACAGCGTGCGCACCGCCCGTCAGCTGTGCCCCTCGCATCCGGCCCTGGTGCAGACCCTTGATGACGCAGCGGGGCTGGGTCTGCCCGAGGGGGAGGAGCCGCCGGCCCTCGACCAGGAGCTGCTCAGCGTCACCCTGGGCGGTGACGGGGACCCGCTGCCGCACGAGGACTACGTCGCGGTCGCCTGCGCCGTGATCGAGGAGATCGCGGAGCGCACCGGCGCGCGGGTCGAACTGGTGCCGCACATGGCAGACCCCGACGACGGCGGCAACGACCTGCTGCTGCACCAGGAGGTCGCCGCCCGCCTGCGGTGCCCGGCGACGGTGCTGCCGATCGAGCAGGACACTGTCGCTGCGGCCCGCACCACGGCGGCCGCATGGGTGCTCAGCACCCGCTTCCACCCGGTGGTGTTCGGCACGTCGGCCGGTGCCTCGGTGCTGGCGCTCCCGCTGAACCGCTATGGCCGCTCCCGCATGGACGGCGCGCTGCGCAACGTCGGTCTGGCCGGAGGCGCCGTACCCGCCGCCGCACTCTGGGATCCGGTCTCCGGGGGGCCCTCCGCGCTCGTCGGCCCGGTCGTCGACGCGCTGGTCACCGGGCATGAGGCGCACAGTGCGCAACTGGCTTCCGCACGTCCGCACCTGCTCGCCGCTGCGGAGACCTGGTGGGAGCGTGTCTCCGCGACCCTGGTGGCCGAGGGGAGGGACGCGGCTCCCGGGACGGGCACTGACCCCCGCGGCGCCGGGCTGGACCTCGTGCAGCGTTGGGATCCCGCGCTGCGGGCACGACTCGAGCCCTGGACGCGCGCTGTCGAGTCCTCAGCGGGTCCCTCGGCAGCGATCATCATGCGCACCCGGGATCGGCCCGCGATGCTGGACCGTGCCGTCCAGGATGTCCTCGCCCAGACCCGCCAGGACTGGGAACTTGTGATCGTCGACGATGCGGGGGACCGGGACGCGGTCGACGAGGTCGCATCCCGCCACGCGGCCGAAGCCGACGGCCGCCTGCGCGTGATCCATCGGGAGACCTCCGTGGGCATGGAGGCCGCGAGCAATCACGGCCTGCGGGAGTCCACCGCCCCCTCCGTCGTCATCCATGACGACGACGACACCTGGCACGCCAGCTTCCTGCAGGAGACCCTCGCCCACCTGGCCGCGCATCCGGAGCACGAGGCGGTGGTGGTGCGCACGCTGATCGTGCACGAGCACGAGACGCCCACCGGCCTCGTCGCGGACGAGGTGTTCCCGTCCTGGCCGGAGCTCGAGGGGGTGCGGCTGGTCGACTACCTGGCAGTCAATCGCCACGTGCCGATCTCGATGCTTCATCGCCGAGGAGTCCACGACGACGTGGGACCCTACGACGAGTCACTCCCCGTGGTCGGCGACTACGCCTTCCACCTCCAGTTGCTGCAGCGGTACGCGGTCGGTTTCCTGGACCGTCCGCTCGCGCAATGGCGCCAGCGCCCCTCCGCAGTGGGAGCGAGCCGCAACTCGATGTATGCCCTCTCCGCGGGTCACCGGCACTACGACGCGGAGCTGCGGGAGCGCTACTTCCGGCCCTGGGTCCAGGAGCACGGCATCGGGCTGCCGATGTTCCTGTCCAAGAACACCGAGACCCATGTCGTGCGCAGCGAAGAGCGTCTGCTCGAGGAGCTGCGGGCGCTGCGCGAGGAGGTCGCGCAGCTGCACGCGCGGTTGGACGGGACCGTGCCCGCCGGCACCGGGCGGGACCCCGCGGGACGCTCCGAGAGCTTCGTGCGCCGTGCCGGGCGCCGAGCCCTGGGTGCCGGGCGCCGGGCGCTTCCGCAGCGCGAGAGCTGAATGCTCCCGCGCGGCGAGCCGGTCGCAGCTGTCGCTATCGGGGCGCCGTAGCGACAGCTGAGACCGGATGCCGCAGAGCAGCGGCCGGTCCCGCGGGGAAATGGCGCCCGGCCGGCGGGGCGTCAGCCGAAGTACCGCGGCAGCGTGCCCTCCCGGAGCTCCCGCAGCTCGCCCACGGAGAACGCGGCCACATCGGTGACCTCGAGGGCGTCGCCGCCGGTGGTGCCCAGGCGCAGCACCGGCACGCCGTGCTCGGCCGCGAGGGCGGACAGCTCCTCCTCCTGCGCCGCCGGCACGGCCACCAGGGCCCGGGCCTGCGTCTCGGAGAACAGGGCGGTGAACAGGTCCACGCCATCGCGCGCGAGAAGGCCCGCCAGGTCGACCCGGGCGCCGGACCCGAAGCGGACCACGGACTCGACCAGGGCCTGGCCGAGCCCGCCCTCGGAGAGGTCATGGGCGGCGCTCGCGAGGCCCTGCTCGGCCGAGGCGATGAGCACCCGGGCCAGCGCGCGCTCGGCCTCGAGATCGACCTGCGGCGGCAGCCCGCCCAGATGCTGGTGGACCACATCGGCCCAGGCCGATCCCGAGAGCTCCTCCCGGGTGGCGCCCAGCAGCAGCACGGACTCTCCCTCGGCCTGCCAGCCGGAGGGGACCCGGCGGGCGACGTCCTCGAACACGCCGAGCACGCCGACCACCGGCGTGGGGTGGATCGCGGAATCGATGAGCCCGGGCTCGCCGGTGGAGTTGTAGAGCGAGACGTTGCCGCCGGTGACCGGGACCTCGAGGGTCTCGCAGGCCTCGGCGAGACCGCCGATGGCCTCGACCAGCTGCCACATGGGGCCCGGATCCTCGGGGGAGCCGAAGTTCAGGCAGTCGGTGATCGCCAGCGGCACCGCGCCGGAGGTGGCGACGTTGCGATAGGCCTCCGACAGCGCCAGCTGCGCCCCCGCGCGGGGGTCGAGCTTCGTGTACCGGCCGTTCGCGTCCGTGGCCAGGGCGATGCCGCGACCGGTGCTCTCGTCGATCCGCAGCACACCGGCGTCATCGGGCATCGCCAGCGCCGTGTTGCCGCCCACGTAGCGGTCGTACTGGTCGGTGACCCAGCCCTTGGAGGCCAGGTTCGGGGAGGCGATCAGGGTGCGCAGCGTCGCGGCGAGCTCCTCGGCGGTGCCGGGGCGGGGGAGGGCCTCGGCGGTGTCGGCCTGCAGCGCGTCCTGCCAGTCGGGCCGGGCGTAGGGGCGGTCGTAGACGGGGCTGTCGACCGCGACGGTCGCGGGGTCCACATCGACGATGCGGTGACCATGGTGGTCGATGGTGAGCCGGCCGTCGCCGGTGACCTCACCGATCACCGCGGCCTCCACGTCCCACTTCGCGGCGATCGCCTGGAACTGAGCGAGCTTCTCGGGGCTCACCACCGCCATCATGCGCTCCTGCGACTCGCTCATCAGGATCTCCCCGGCGTTCAGGCTGGGGTCGCGCAGCAGCACCTCCTCGAGGTGGATATGCATGCCGGAGCCGCCGTTGGCGGCCAGCTCGCTGGTGGCGCAGGAGATGCCCGCGGCGCCGAGGTCCTGGATGCCCTCGACGGTGCCGGCGGCGAACAGCTCGAGGCAGCACTCGATGAGCACCTTCTCCATGAAGGGGTCACCCACCTGCACGCTCGGGCGCTTGACCGGGCCGTCCTCCTCGAAGGTCTCCGAGGCGAGGATGGAGGCACCGCCGATGCCGTCCCCACCGGTGCGGGCCCCGAACAGGACCACCTGGTTGCCGGCCCCCGTGGCAGAGGCGAGATGGATGTCCTCATGGCGCAGCACGCCGAGAGCGAGTGCATTGACCAGGGGATTGCTCTGGTAGGCGGCATCGAACACGGTCTCGCCGCCGAGGTTCGGCAGGCCCAGGGAGTTGCCGTAGCCACCCACGCCGGAGACCACGCCGTGGACCACCCGGGCGGTGTCGGGATGGTCGATCGCACCGAAGCGCAGCTGGTCCATCACGGCGACGGGGCGGGCGCCCATCGAGATGATGTCGCGCACGATGCCGCCGACGCCGGTGGCCGCGCCCTGATAGGGCTCGACGTAGGAGGGGTGGTTGTGGGACTCGACCTTGAAGGTCACCGCCCAGCCGTCGCCGATGTCGACCACGCCGGCGTTCTCGCCCATGCCGACCAGGAGCTTCTCCCGCATCGCGTCGGTGGTGTGCTTGCCGAAGGTGCTCAGGTGCTTCTTGGAGGACTTGTAGGAGCAGTGCTCGGACCACATCACCGAGTACATGGCCAGCTCCGCATTGGTGGGACGGCGCCCCAGCAGCTCCCGGATGTTCTGGTACTCGTCCGCCTTCAGCCCGAGCTCGGCGAAGGGCTGAGCCTGGTCGGGGGTGGCGGCGGCGTGACCGACCGTGTCGACATCCACATCCGGCGAGGCGCCGTCGTGCGGGGTGGAGGGGGCGTTCTCAGCGGTCATCGCGGGTTCGGATCCGTTCGTCACGAGGGCTGGGGGAGCGGTGGGGCCGAGGGGCCCGGCACGGTTCCCCCAGTCTACGAGCGCGGTGCGGTCACGGGCGCCCCGGTGCGTCTGCTGAGCCTGGATCCGCCGGCCGATTGGGCGGGTCGTGACAGCCGAATGCCCCTGTGACCAGCGATAATGGGACTTG
>NZ_JBHZRO010000024.1:0-38717 GCF_043641765.1 Brachybacterium vulturis
AGCGCCGAGTGCCGAGCGCCGAGCACTGATCGCAGAGTGCAACGTGCAGAGTGCCGGGGGCCGATGTCGCGGGCGGGGGGGGGGGGGGGGGGGGGGGGGGGGGGGGGCCGCCCCCCCCCCCCCCCCCCCCCCCCCCCCCGGTGGTCATGCGGCGTGATGGCGGTGGTTGAGGAGGTCGGAGTGTTCGCCTCGGTAGGGGTGGGTGGTGTTGTTGGCGGTGGCGATGAGGTCGGCGTCGGCGGGGTCCTCGGTCCAGAGTCGGGCACCCTCGCGCAGGAGACGGAGCGGGAATGCGCTCGCGGCGCTGGTGAGCGGTCCGGGGACGGCCCAGACGGAGGGGCAGGTGAGGGAAGCTCCGTAGGCGGTGCTGCGGTGCGCGCCCTCAACGAACAGGGCATGGTGGGCGATCGCGCCGCGGAGGGCGGCGGCGTCGAGGAGGTCCCAGCGGGTGGGGCCGGCGTCGGGGTCGGTGGCGACGGAGAGGAGGAGGCCTCCCTGGTCCTGCACGTGCTGGGCGAGGTGGGCGGTGCCGCGCGGGTAGGCGCGGTTCAGGCCTGCGGCCTGGACGAGGACGGTGCGGTCCGGGCGGGCGGCGCGGACGGCGGCGGAGTCGATGCCGTAGGCGGTGCTGGCAATGAGGATCGCTCCGCGCTGGGTGAGCATCTCGGTGGTGCTGGTGGCGATGGTCTCGCCGTAGGGGGTGCTGGCGCGGCTGCCGGTGATGAGGACGCGGCCGGGGGCGACGAGGAGGTCGAGGTTGCCGCGGGCGGTGACCTGGCGGCCGTGGATGGTGAGGGTCTGGTCGGTCATGGTGTGCTCCTTGGTGGTGTGGGTCAGCGGTTGCGGAGGGCGGCGAGGGCTTCGGCGAGCTCGGGGCAGTCGTCCCGGTGAGCGGTGAGGTCGCGGCCGCCGCCGTAGAACTCGCTGAGAGCGGGGATGTCGCGGTGGCAGCTGTGGCAGTAGGTGGTGTTCTCGTCCATGGGTGTCTCCTGCGGTGCGGTGGGTGGCCCGGTCGTTTTTTCCCCGTGCCCTGGTGCTTTTGAACGGGCCCCGGAGCGAGGGAGCGCACCCGGAGGGCCAGGTGGGCGAGAAGTTCCCGGCGAGATAAGCGCAGCGCGTCGGGAAGTTGTCGGGTGCCTGGACCCCGCGGAGCGGGGTTGTGCGGAGGAGCGCAGGGGTCATAGTGAGAAGCCCAGGACACGGGGAATGAGGGATGCGCCCCGCGACGGGTCGCGGGGCGTACGCAGGGACCGGCGGAGCCGGTCGCCGTCAGAGTGTCGCCGGGTGAGGCGATGCTCGAAGGCACGGAGTGCGGCGGAGAGGTGGAGTGCCCGGCGCAGCCGGGCGCCGTTGCGGTGAGGGACCCGGGCCCTGGGCCCGGGTCCTGGTCACCGGTCGGTGCGGTTGTAGACGTCGCCCTCGATGTACTCGAGGCTTTCGCCCGTGGCGGGGTGCTGCGCGGTCCAGTAGTAGGCGGCGTTGTACTCCGTGACCTCCCATCCGGCGATGGTGAGGGACCCCAGGAGCTCGCGGTCCATCCCGCCGTGGAAGAACCCCGAGTTGGGGTTGTTGCTGTCGAGAAGGCGGAGGACCTCGGCGCTGGTGGTGGGCGCGGCGGCCTCGATCTCGTCGAGTTGCCGGTGGATGCGGCCCCAGAACGGGTCCTGGCGCTGGCGGGCCTCCATCTCGAGGAGGCGCTCGTAGCTGCTGATCTCGGGGGTCATGGTGTGCTCCTTCGTCCTGCTGTTCGGGGGGTGCTGACAAGGAGCGGGGGATGCGCTGGTGGGGGTGGTGCACCCCTGAAAGGGTCGAGCCGGAGGCGAGAGCCCGGGCAGCCGGCGAGGACCCGAGAAGATCCCGGCGAAATAAGCGCAGCGCGTCGGGATCTTGTTGGGGACCGTCGGCCGAGCGGAGCGAGCCGGGTGTGCTCCTCCCCCGCCAGTGCGTCAAGATCCCCCGGTCCAGCACCCCAGGCATGGCGAAGGGCCAGGTCCCACCGGTCAGGCGGGCGGCACAGTCAGTGTCGACAGTGCACATGGTGCACGGAGTGCGCAGAGGGAGGGTCGGCCGGCCCGTCTACGGGTCGGCCGAGGCCGTTGCCGGCACCGTGGGTCGGCTGCGGAGTGCGGCGGCTCCGTCCGCCGGCGCCCGGCTGCTCTCCCGGCGCGCTTCGCGCCGGGAGAGGGGGGTGCTGCGCGCCGGGACGGCGTGGCCGTTGGCTCGGCGGGATGCCGCCGAGCGGGATGCCGCCGAGGGCGGTCCGCCCCGCGCGGGGCGGGGCGGACCGGAGGGTCACTGCTCGGCGCGGGCGTCGAGCAGGCTCTGTTCGAGGTCACAGGGGGTGTATCCCCAGGCGACGAGGGTGGCGAGGTAGTCGAGGTCGGTGCTGGCCATGTGTCGCCAGGTCTGCACGTCGGCGTAGGTGACCTCGATGCCCGCGAGGGCGATGGTGAGGGCGTAGATGCTGGCGCGTGCGCTGGTGGCCGGTGCGTTGTTCCTCCACCCCTCCCCCATCACCTCGGCGGTGATGCCCTTGCGGTCGTTCATGCCGTCGTAGACGCGGCTGGGGGCCTCGGCGAGGAGCCGTGCGAGAGTCACGGCGGCGTCCTTCGGAGCGCTCTTGCGCTGGGCGAAGGTGCGCAGCCAATCGCGGCGCACCTCGGTGGCCGCGCGCCACTCCTTGTTGCCTTCGATGACGCGGCGGCGCTCGGCCTTCTCGTCCTCGTCGAGGGGGCCGCTGGCCCCGGCGACGGCGAGGCGGTTCTCGTGCCCGTTGGCCTTCCAGTCGGTGCAGACCTCCTCCGTCTGGGCTTCGCCCGCCCACGTGGCGACGACGATGACGGCGCGGCCGGGGCAGGTCGCGTGCTGCTCCTCGTCGACGTCGAGGGCGCGGAGCGGGGCGGCGGCGCCTCGGCCGTCGTAGTAGTAGTCCCACGGGGCCTGGTCGAGGACGGTGGTGCCCTCGGCGGTCAGGCGGTCGACCTCGGCGGCGACGGCGCGGGCCGCCTCGCGCTGCTGGCGCAGGCGCGAGGCGGTGTGCTCGAAAGTGCCGCGCTCGACGGCCGCGACGAGGGAGGCGACGGCCTCCTCGTCGTCGTCGAACTCAGCGAGGACTGCGGCCTGCTCGATGGTGAGGCCGGCGGCGAGATAATCGCGGCCGGTCTGGCTCTGGCGCGCGGCGAGGCCCTGCTCGACGCTCTCCTTGCGGCTGTGGGTGCGCTTGGCGATCTGGGAGGCGGTGAGGCCGAGCAGGGACAACTGCTCGTAGCCGTCGGCGCGCTCGGCGTCGGTGAAGCCGGTGCGCTGGTCGTTCTCGAGCATCTGCGTGATGATCCGTCCGGCCTCGTCCGGGGTGTCGGCGAGGTAGACGGGGATGGTCTCGCGCTGGGCTTCGACGGCGGCGAGGGTGCGGCGCTGGCCCTGCAGGACGTGCACGGCTCCATCCTGGTCGCGGTAGCCGACGACGGGCTGCATGACGCCGTGGTCGCGGACCGAGGCGACGAAGTCCTTGTCGAGGCGGGCGTCGGTGCGGACGTTGGTGTCCAGCACGATGCTGGTGGGGTCGACGTGCACGAGCGTGCGCGTGGTGTCGGTGGTGGTCATGGTGTGCTCCTTTCGGCCAGTGGCCGGGATCGTTTTTCCCCGTCCTCCTGGTGCTTGTGAACGGGCCCCGGAGCCGTGGAGCGCACCCGGAGGGCGGTGGGGCCGAGAAGTTCCCGGCGAAGTAAGCGCAGCGCGTCGGGAAGTTCTCGGCCTCCGCCGACCCCGCGGAGCGGGGTTGCGTGCAGTGGCGGAGGGGTCATAGTGGAAAGCCCAGGAGGACGGGGAGTATGAAGGGCCGATCCGGGGCGGGCCCCGGATCGGTGAGGGCCGGCGGAGCCGGCGGCCGTCAGGGTGCTGCCCGCTGGGCAGTGCCCCGAACTGCACGGAGTGCATGGGTCGCACGGAGTGCGGTGTGGACACGGCACGAGCGCAGCGAGTTCCGATTGGGCGGCACGGACCGCCCGCACCGGGGTGGTGGGGCGGCCCGTGCGGTGGTCAGCTGCCGCAGGGGGTTCCGGCTGCTGCCTCGGCGTCGGCTGCCCAGGCGGCGGTCTCGTCGGCGTCGAGGGCCATACCGGTGCCGGGCGAGTTGTCGCTGAGGGTGCGTGCGGCCCGGGCGCAGAGGGAGGCGTAGCGCGCGAGGCGGGTGGCTCGGTGCGGGTCTGCGCTGTCGATCTGCTGCGCGGCGTCCCTTGCGCGGTGCGCGTAGTCGGAGGTCCAGCGCACGGTGCGGTGCAGGGTCTGGGTGGTGATGGAGTCGTGACCGACGTTCTCGAGGTAGTACGTCTCCCCTCCGCTTCGAACGGTGACGCGGGCGTAGCGATCTCCGCCGGGCTCGGCCATGGTCACTACCGCCCCGCGCAGGAAGTTGATGGAGCCGGTGTAGGTGCGGCGGGTGATGGTGAACTCGCGGGTCATGGTGTGCTCCTTGGTGGTGTGGGACAGGGATCGTTTTTTCCCCGTCCTCCTGGTGCTTGTGAACGGCGCCGCGATCGAGCGGAGCGCACCCGCAGGGCATCGGGGGCGAGAAGTTCTCGGCGATGAGAGGGAGCGTGCGACCGCGTCGAGAAGTTCTCGGGCTCGGATGACTCCGCGGCGCGGAGTTGCGTGGAGGGAGGAGCGCGCACAGTGGGAAGCCCAGGAGGACGGGAAATCGAAGAGCTCGAGCCGGGCGTGCCCGGCTCGAGCTGAGGGGCCGACGATGTCGGCCTCCATCAGTCGTCAGCGACAGCTGACGGCATGCAGTGCAGATGGTGCACGCAGTGCATTGGGTTGGGGGCGAGCGGATGCGAGTGCGTTGGGAGGGGCGGCCAGGGCTGTCCGCAGCGGCAGCTCGCAGGCGCGGAGCGTCTGCGCACAATGCTCGCAAGGCAGCCCGGGTCGCCCCTCCCCCTCGCGCGAAGCGCGCTCCCGTGCGCAGCACGGAAAGGCCCGCGCCCCGGAGGGCGCGGGCCGATGAGGGGCGGGCCGGAGGGCCCGCCCCGCCGGGCCATGTCAGCCCCTGAACCAGGCCGGGTAGTCCAGCTTGGTGACGACCTCGAACGCCGTGTTCGCGAGCGAGCACGAGCGATCGTGCAGCAGCGCCGTCTCAGCGGCGTGGAGCGAGGCCCGAGCCCGGGCCTCACTCCACAGCAGGAGGCTCGCGATCGCGTAGAGCATCGCGGCCGCCGACGAGTCGGTGGTGTGCGCGGCGACGTACTGCGCGAGGAGCGCCGCCCGGGTGAGCTTGCCGCCCTGCGGCCGGCTGCGGGAGCCGAGCAGCGCAGCGAGCACGTCCCTGTCGCCGCTCGCGTCGTCGAGCTCGGCGAAGCCGAGGCGGACGGCGGCGAGCAGGAGGCGATCCCGCGAGGTGTCGTCGGTGATCGCCGCGGCGATCTCGGCGACCAGCCTCACGTCGGGCCGTCGGCCGGTGACCACGGCGTGGATCCACGGCTCGAGGAGCGCAGCAGCGTCGACCTCGTCGGTCACGGGATCGACCGGCTCGAAGTCGCGTGAGCGGGTCGGCGCCCAGAGCTCGAGCTCGGTCGGCCGGCCGAGCTCGGCGGGGAGCGAGGCGCTCGCGGCAGCGAGCGTCGTGCGCCTCTCGCCCGGCAGCTCCATCAGGTAGTCGCCGGACGAGAGCACGATGGCCGCGAAGTGCAGGCCGGCGAGCCGCCGGAGCACCGTCTGTGCGTCGTGAGCGGCGGGCTCGATGCCGTGGTCGTGGACCACGGTGAGGACGATGTCCTCACCGGCGAGCGGGTGGAACGAGGCAGCCGAGAGCTCCTGCGGGTAGTCGGCGTCGGGGTCGACGCCGAACGTGGCGGACATACCGCCCGCGCCGATGCCGGCGAGGATGAACCCTCGCGGCAGCGGCTCGGCGAGAGAGGTCAGCGTGTATGCCGCGAACTGCACGGCGGTGAGCTCAGTGATGTCCATGGTGTGCTCCTTCGGGTTGGGCGCGAAAGCGCCTGGCGACCCCGCTGTTGCGGGACCTTCCCTTTGGGGACTCTGCAGCGGGGTGGGCTGCAACCCCGAAGAGCGGAGGGTTAGGGGCACTTTTTCGCCTGAGCTTGCGAAGGTAAAAAGTGCCTCTGACCTGGAGCGTGGGTTGCGGCTCGGGGACCCCCGCGGAGTAGAATGAGAGGTCCTGCAGCAGCAGCTAGGTGACCACGCTGGAAGCCAGAACGTGGCGGCCGTGCGGAGCGCAGCGGAGCCTTGGACGCCGCAAGGTTCGAGTCCGCGCAGCGGGGCCTCAGCAGACTGACAAGCACGGCGCGTGCGACAGTGGCGAAGCCGCTCGCGTCGTTCCGTGGAGCACGGAGTGCTCCAGAGGCAGCACGAGCTCTGCGAGTTCCGACTCGAAGAGACTCGGGGCTCCCTTGCGGGAGCCCCGAGCGGATCACTCTTCGAGGGATCCGAAGAGCGACTCCCAGCAGCTCGAGTGGATGCCCGAGATGAACTGCTCTCGGGTCGACTTGTCGAGCCGGGCCACGGCGTCCTGGATGGGAGTGCCGTCTTCGAGGGCGAGGACTTCGGTTTCGGTCAGGAGGATCGATCCGGTCTCGCCGCAGAAGCTGCAGGCGGGGGTCGCGATTACGAGGTGGCTGCCGTCGGTCCCGAGGACCCGGTCTGCGAGGTTGCGAGGGTACATCGTGTGCTCCTTGTTCGGCGTTACCCCTGTTCGGGGGTGCTGACAAGGAGCGGGGGATGCGCTGGTGGGGGTGGTGCACCCCGAAGGGTCGAGCCGGAGGCGAGAGCCCGGGCAGCCGGCGAGGACCCAAGAAGATCCCGGCGAAATAAGCGCAGCGCGTCGGGATCTTGTTGGGGACCGTCGGCCGAGCGGAGCGAGCCGGGTGTGCTCCTCCCCCGCCAGTGCGTCAAGATCCCCCGGTCCAGCACCCCAGGCAGTGACGTTCCGCAGCTTGGGGCGCTACCTCTGAGGTCGACCGGTCCGGGTGCTCATCGCGGCTGGCGCGGACGCTCTCACCCGCCCCGTTGGGGTCGCTGCTGACAGTGCGGCTAGTGCACACAGTGCACTCCCGTGGGCGAGTTGCCACAGCTCGACGCCGTGGACTGATGCCGTCAGCGCAGTTCCTCGGGGACCTCAGCGATGTCCAGGCGCACGGATGAGGTCGCCTCATCCGGCCGCTCAGGGTCGAGAAGGAGGAGCGAGAGCTCGTCCTCGACGAGGCTACGAAGCTCCCCCGCGGGGTCCGTCTCGCTCATCGGAGGTCCAGCCGAGGAAGGCGGGCCGGCGGCTCCGGGAGAGTGTCCAGGCCGGCACGGCGTGCGGCCTGGCGTGCCTGCCAGCGCAGCGCGTAGCTGTAGAACACGCTGCGGGAGCGATCGACGACGCCGGCGAGCCGGTCCTGACGCATGGCGTCCCCGACGGCGCCCGCGACGTCGTCGGGGACGAGGAGCTGCTGCGAGCGGTTCGCGCCGGCACCTGCGGGGCCGAGGCTCTCTCGAACGGCCTGGCGCTCTTCGACGGTGAGGGCGGCGAGCTCGCCGATTGCGCCGGCGGCCCACAGGCCGAAGCTTCCCGGCGAGCCGGGCCGGTGGTCGAAGTCGACGATGTACGCCGAGCGCACGTCGCGAAGATCGTCGGGCGTGAGGTAGACACTGCTGCGGCGGGTGGGCTCCTCGGAGGCCGGCGGCGCGGGGCTCACCGCTGCGGGGCGGTCTGCCGGAGCCGGTGCGGGCGGCTGGGGCGCGGGGGGCTGCTCCGCTCCCCCGTCCTCACGGGTCGACGTGTTGTCGACGGCGCCGGCGATCGCCTCCGCGTTGCGCTCGGAGAGGCTGCGTCGCTTGGGCTTGGCCATCAGTGGGCTCCCATCGTGAGGTTGAGCAGGTGATCGGTCGCGGCGCGGTAGTCGGCGGCGACCGCGCTGTCGGGGTCGTAGACGCTCACGCCCATGCCGGCGGTGTAGGCGTCGCGCACGGCGACGGCCTGCCGCACCGGCGGCGTGACGCGATCGCCGTAGCGCTGCGCGAGGAGCTCGAGGATCTCCCGATCGAGCAGGCGGCGGGAGTCGACCATGGCCGGGACGACAGCGCTGATCTGCAGGCCGGGGCGGATGCGGCGCGTCAAGCGCTCGGCGATCACGGCCTCGAGGCGGTCGAGCTGGTCGTAGGCCTCGGTGGCGGCCTGCAGGCTGACGATCACGTGGTCGGCGGCGGCGAGTCCCGCCATGGTCAGGGCGCCGACGTTCGGGGGCGTGTCGATGACGACGTGGTCCCACCGGTCCCCCACCGTCGGGAGCATGTCGCGCAGGCTGGTGACCAGATCCGGCGGCGGCTGCTCCTCAAGGGCGGTCAGGTCGTGGGCTCCGACGATCACGTCGACGCCCTGCGCAGTCGGCGCGGGCTCGGCCGCTTCCCGCAGGGTGGCGGAGGCATCCAGCACCTCGGCGGCGGTGGCCTCGATGGGCGTCTCCGGGGTGATCCCCAGGCGGGTGGACAGGTTGCCCTGCTGGTCGAGGTCGATGGCGAGGACTCGGAAGCCGCGGCGCGTCAGGGCGAGGGCGATCTCGGCTGCGGTGCTGGTCTTCGTGGACCCGCCCTTGGGTAGGGCGCAGGTGTAGACGGCCATGGGGCTCCTCTCGATGGAAACAGGTTATATCACTGTGTGCACTAGTGCGAACCGTGCAGGCGGTGCACAGCACGCACGGGCAGGTGGAGAGCGATGCACGCACCATCGACAGTGCAGGTAGTGTGCGTGCCGCGATTAGTGCATTCAAGGGATGACTAGTCCGCGATCTTGTACTGACGGGGCCGCTGCGCGGTGTAGTGGAGGCGCCGCGCCCACTGGTCGAGCTCGGGGACGATCTCGACGTCGGGCCGCACCAGGAGCGCGTTGGAGCCTGCGGTGCCGGCGGTCAGGATCGGACCGGGCACGCAGGCGATGCGTGGCGAGTGGGGAAGGGCGGAGTGCGCCTGCTCGATGACGAGCGCCGCGTCGGCGAGATGCGCGAGGAGGCTGCTGGTGGGTCCTTCGAGCACCAGGGCCCCGCTCGAGGCGAGCGTCTCGTGCCATGGGGTGACGCCGCGCCGGGCGATGACGACTGCGCGGTCGGGGGCGCTCAGGGTGAGCGCATCGAGCGCGGCGCCGGCGATGCCGGGGCCGTCGTGCAGCAGCACGCAGCTGTCGCTGTGCTCGACAACGGCCAGCGCAGCGTGCTCGGCGACGCGTGCACCGTGAGGGGTGGGGTCCAGAGATCCGAGGATGTGGACCAGCCGGGTCTCGAGAAGGTCGAGGCGGCCATAGGCGCGGACGGAGAGTCCATCGATCGCCAGGCGCGTGGGGATGGGCATGGGTCCTCCTGTCGAGGAAATACACTCTGTGCACTATCAGCACTCCGCACTCTAACTGCACTAGTGCATACAGTGCAAGTAGTGGCGCGAGTGCGTCTAGTGCAGGGGGTGTTAGCCCGCTTCCCGGGCCTGCCCCGGTGGCTCGTCGAGAGAGTCGAGGTACATCTGGGCGAGAGTCTCCTCGACCTCGGGGTCGGTCTCGTCGACATCGCGGACGACGCGGATCCAGGGTCGTTCGCGGCGGAGCTGCTCGAGCTTGGCCCAGTAGGCAGCTCGCTCGCGGCGGTGCTGGTGGATGCGGCGCACGCGGGCCTCGATGGCACCGAGCTGCTGCGCCAGGAGCTCGAGGCGGGCGTCGTCGGCGGCGAGCTCGTAGCCGTCGCGGTCGTTGCCGGTGATCAGCCCGTAGGCGAGGGCGGTGTCGCGGGCGTCGCGATAGGCGTCGGCGCTCAGGCCGGTGACCAGGGCGATGCGCGCGCGTGAGGTGGCGCCGCGCTCGACGGCCTCGAAGAGCAGCCCGGTGGCCTTGCCGAGCACCGTGAACACGGGGCGGACGGCCTGGGTCTTCCCGGGCCGCCAGCGCAGCTCCTCGACGAGGGAGGCGTGCCGGTCGGGGATGCGCAGCTCGTACTGATCGGCGTAGATCCCGCGGCCGCGGGCGACGAGGACCACCCACGGGTCGTCCTCGGCCGCGAGAGCGCGCAGGAGGGCGGCAGCACCGGTGCGGGAGTCACCGAGGGCTACGGAGTGCCAGCGAACTCCCATGGCGGTGACAGTGGATCCGACTGTGCTGGCGGCCTGGCCGAGGGCGCGCAGTGCCATCTGGTAGTCCCAGCCCTGAGCTCCGGGGTACTCGCCGGCGGCGTAGCGCTCCACGAGCGTGATCCATGCGCGGATCACGCCGTACGTGTCGTGCACCGAGGGGGAGTCCCCCCCGCCCCGGGTGTGTGTATTGGCGCTAGTGTCAGAGCTGACGGCAGTATCGTCCCTGGTCACGATGACTCGGCCGGCTTTCTGGCGTTCGCGGCGGGCGATCTCGGCGGCCGCGCGGGCGTACTCGTCGCGCAGGCGGTCGAGGCCCTTGTGCTCGAGCAGGGAGCGGAGGCCCGGCCACTGGGGCTCCTCGCCGAGCATGCGAGCGCGGACGTCGGTCTCGGTGAGGCCCGTGGCGATCGCGGACATGAGGACCGCGCGGCGGGCCTCGGAGGCGCTGGGGTAGCCGTGGGCTCGCCAGTCGCCGCGCTGGGCGAGGTCGGTGCACGTAGTGCTCATGTGGCGGCCGATGCCGCGCACGAGCACGGCGCGGATCTCCTCGTCGGTGATCGCGTCGGCGATCGGATCGGCGGAGCCGGCTTCACGCGCCCGTGTGCGGCGCTCTGCGCCGCGTTCACGGTCTTCCTCGAGGAGTGCGCGCAGCTCGTCCGCCAGGGCCGCACGGAGGCGCGTGAGGGCTCTGGCGGGGGAGTGGGGGCCGGCGGCGATCGCGCGCGCCGAGTCGGCGTCGTGCGCGAGCTCTCGGTGGCCGCCGCGCTTGTGGGCGCTGCCGGGGATGGTGATCAGCCCATCGCTGACGTTGCTCGTCGGCTTGAGGTCCAGGGTGGGGAGGCGCCGACCGAGGGCGAGCACGAGCGAGTGCGCCTCCTGGGCGCCGATGGGGTCCTCGAGCAGGACGTAGATGTGCGCGCCGCCGTGGGCCCGGTCCACGAGGTAGGAGAAGCCGCACTCGTCCAGGAGCGAGGTCGCCACGGCGAGGTCGTCCTCGACGGCGACGATCTGATCCCCGGTGCGGTCGTGAGCGTCAAAGTCCAGCGGGAGGAACCGGGTGCGGCCCTGGGCGTCGTAGACGTGGACCGCGACGGGCTGCGAGGGCGGAGCGTCGGTGAACCGCTCGACCCTTCGGCCGAGTCGTCGGGGGAAGGCGACGCTCGTGCTGCGCCGCTCTGCCAGGCGGATCAACGGCCGCTGGTTCAGCAGCTCGAGGCACAGCCGCCACGTGTCGGTGGGGGAGAGGGTGGCGTCGGAGGCGGCGCGAGACACACCAGTGGTGTCGTACTTGCCTACGACGACGCGACCCCCGTATCCTGGGGGCAACAAGTGAATGAACCTCCTTGATGGTTCGCCCCGGGTCGTCAGCGGTAACTGACTCCCGAAGACTTCTGAATCGCCCTCGCACCTGCGCCAACAGGTTCGGGGGCGAAGTCTTTTACGCGGTCCTCTTCGTATCCTCCTCGAACGTCATCCGAGGCTGATCAGCACCGGCCTCATAGGCGTCAGGGTCGATCTCCGAAGAGTGCTTGACCACCAGATCCGAGACGATCTGCCCCATGGGCTGCCCGGTGAGCTGCGACAGGCGGTCGATCTTGTCGGCCACCTCCACAGGGATGCGCGTTGCGATCTGGCGACGTTCCCCCAGGGAAGGTCGCCCCTGAGGACGCTTACGCGGTGTGGTCATGGAGGCCACACTACGGGGTTTGGCAGAAATGTGCACAGGGTTGAGGCGGCGTGTCGTGGTCATGATTCGTCTGCCCAGTGGTTGTGCGTGGCGATCGTGTCGACAGGGGTGCGGCCGCGGCGATAGCGGCGAGCGGCAAGCGCAAGAGCGAAGGCGAGCACGCCGAGGGCAAGTTGCGTGAGGTAGCGCGAAGAGTCACCTGAGTAGCCGGCTTCGGCGAGGGTCCAGCCGAGCAGGCACCATAGGACTCCGTTGGCGGCGATTGCTGCCCCGACGATGAGTGCCACGTGCGAGCGACGACCGAGCAGGACGAGGGCACACGCCGTCGCAACGACGAGGGCGTACAGCCACGGGCTGTAGAGGACGCCTTCGAAGGTCTCGAGGAATCTGGGGTCTGGGTCGCCCACGTAGGGGCCGGTGGGGTCGAGCACGGGTCATTCTCCTTCGGTGGGGGTAGCGCGCTGCCCGTCGTGTGCGTGGTGCTGGGGGTCCATGGTCAGTGCCTGTTCATGCCGCTGCGGCGGAGTGGGTGCCTGGGGGTCCGTGCGGTGATGGACGATCGCGGTGTGCGGGCTCCTGCCAGGGCTTGGGCGGTGAACAGACCACGCTGCCACCTCGGGCGGTTCCGCAACCCGGCTCGCTGCGCTCGGCCCGCGGCGGGCGAGAACTTCTCCGACGCGGTCGCAAGCTCCCTTATTTCGCCGGAGAACTTCTCTCCCTTGGGGCTGCCCGGGTCCTCCGCTGCGCTGCGGCCCTGTGGGTGCTCCACCGCCTGATCGAGGCGGCGTCTGTGTCCTGTCACCACCCGGACAGCCCAGGCAGGAGAGCCACCATGAACAGCGAGATCGTCACCATCTACACCCGTCCCGACTGTGGTCCGTGCACCGCGACGAAGCGGGCGCTGGCGAAGGCCGGCCTGGCCTTCGTGGAGGTGTCCCTCGAGGACGTGACCGACGAGCAGCGGGCCGCGTTCCAGGCGGCGGGCTTCATGCAGGCGCCGGTCGTGCTGACCCCAGGCGGAGACGCTTGGGCGGGGTTCCGGCCGGACCGGATCAAGCAGCAGTGAGGCTGAGGGGTCCGTCCCTTCGGGGGCAGGCCCCGGGCCTCGCCCGCGGCCGCGGGTCGTGGCCGCGGCCACGGTCGCCTCGGAGGAGATGTCCATCGTGGGTCAGTTCCTCTTGGCGAGGCCGTCGGCGATCGCGGCGGTGGCTTCCTGGAAGGCGGCGCGGGTGGAGGGCTGCAGGGCGTCGAAGTCGATCTCGTCGCCGCTGTCGAGGGAGGGGTCGAAGGGGATCGGGATGATGGCTCGCACGCGTTGCTCGAACTTGGCGGCGATTCCGGTGGCGTCGCCGCGGCGGGTGGCGGAGTCGTTGAGGAGGACGACGGCGCCCTCGACCAGGTCGCTGTGGCCGAGGCTCTCGAAGGAGTCGAGCATGGCCTCGGCAGCGTGGGCGCCGTCGGCGCCGGCGGAGACGGGGATGACGAGCTGGTCGGCGGCCTCGAGCGCGGCCTTGAAGTGGGAGACGCGGTGGTTGTTGCCGGTGTCGATGAGGATGAGGGAGTAGAACCGCCCGAGGATCTCGTGGACCTTCTCGAAGGCGTCTGCGTCGACGAGGTCCTGGCGGTCGCGGGACTCGTCGGAGGCGAGGACGGTGAAGAGGTTGTCGCCTTGGGAGCGGGTGAAGCGCGCGAGGGTGGCGCGCTTGCTGCCCTCGACGGTGGTGAAGTCGTCGGCGGCTTCCTCGAGGAGGTCGACGACGCTGCGAGCGGTGGGGGCCTTCTTCGCGCGGAAGCCGAGGTTGCCCTGGGTCTCGTTCGCGTCCCAGGCGATGACGTCGCCGCCGCGGATCCGGCCGGCGGTGGCACCGATGCCGTAGGTGACGGTGGTCTTGCCCTGCCCGCCCTTGTGGTTCGCGATGATGACCTTCTTGGGCTCCTCGAACGGGGTCTGGATGATGGCGCGCTCGGCGCGGTCCTTCTCGGCCGCGGCGCGATCGCGGATGGCGCGGCGGGTCTCCCGCGCTGCCTCTTCCTGGGCCAGCTGCTCGTCGGCGCGGCGCGCCTCCTCCTCCCGTGCGATCTCCTGACGCAGGCTCTCGCGGCGCTCGGCGAGCTCCTCGTCGGTGGGGGCGAGCTTGAGCCCGACACCGTTGAGGGTGCCTCGGAAGCCGTGCGTAGCGGGCTGCTGCGAGATGTCGGCCCAGCGAGGGTCGGCGTCGACGGCGTCGGCAGCGGCGGGCGGATCGACGACCGGGGCGTGTTGGCTCTCGTTCTGCTGGGTCGGGGCCGCGGAGGAGTGGACGTCGGACTGCACCTCGCGGATGGTGTGCAGCTCGTCGACGGCGGAGCTGTGATCGACGGCAGGGGAGGGGATCTGCGGTGCCGGAGCGGAGGGCCGTGGTGCTGCGGGAGGTTCGGTGGCGATCGCGCGGGGGCGCGTGGCCTCGAGGTCGTCCTGCGCTCCGGGGACCTCGCTGATGATGGGATCGTTGGCCGGCTGCTCCCAGGAGGGCGCGGGCTGACCCGTGACGGAGCGGGAGCGCGTCACGTCGAGGTCCGCCTGGGCGTCGGGAATCTCGACGGACGGCGCACTGACGGTGCTCGGCCGCGCGGCTGCAGCGTCGTCCTGGGGCCGAGGGGTGACGGCACCGTCGGTCCCGATGAGCAGGGGCCAGGAGCGTCCGTTCTCGGTGGCGATCGCGGGAACCGGTCGGCCGAGCTCGGCCGCGTGCTTTGCAATGTGCGCGGTGGCCTCCCGGCGCGCCTCGGCGGCCCCTGATGCGGCAATCGTCGTGGTCTCGCCGTCAACGATGACGGAACCGGTGCCGTCGCGGTTGATGGTGATCTGGGCGTCAGTCATCGCATTTCTCCTAGGGTCACTGCTCGGTGGTGGCGGGCTCGATGCCGCTGGTGAGCCATTGGTCGGTGGGCGTGGGACGGGTGACGGTGAGGGTGAGGTCGCCGGCGTTGGTGGGGATCGTGACGGTGGCGCTGGCCATCGTTGCGGCGACGATCTCGGGTTCGCCGGTGAGCTCGGTCTCGGCGACTCGGTAGCCCCACCAGCGGTCGCGGTACGAGTCCTGCGCGATCGGAGTCAGGGTCTCCATGAGCCGCTCCTGCCACTCACGCTGATCGAGAGTCGAACCCTGCACCCAGATCTCTGCGGTGACGGTCGCGGCGGCAGCCGCGCCCTCTCGTGCGTCCTGGTCGGCCTCCTCGTCGATGAGGCTGTCGTCCGGGATGTCGTCGGGGCCATCGCTGGTCGGGGAAGGTGTGCTGTAGGTCCAGTCCGGCTCGTCCGGGGTGGACTCGGTTGGCGCCGGCGGGGGCGTCGTCGGCGCCGGCTCGGAATGGGCGCACCCCGCGGCGAGCACGAGGAGCGCGGTGGCGGCGACGTGCGGGAGGCGTCGGCGGATCATGCGGCCTCCTCGGAGGTGCTGGGGAGACGGCGCACGTCGACGAAGCCTCGACCGTCCTCGACCTGGGCGTCGATCTCCTGCACGCCGGGCTCGGTGCCGCCGTTGTACCGGGTGGACTCGATCATCTTCCCGTCGCCGCTGTAGATCGCGACGTGGCTGATGGCATCGGGAGACCCGACGGTGCCGGTGCGGCCCTTTGCGTAGAAGATGAGGTCGCCGGGCTGGATCTGGTCGGGGGGAACGCTGGTTGAGGCGAGGCTGTCGAACTGGGCCTGGGCCGTGCGGCCGATCTCGTTGGAGTCGAGCCCGAAGGCGAAGAGCACGAAGCCGCTGCAGTCAATGCCGGTGTCAGGTCCGTGCTTGCCTCCACCGCCGAACTCGTAGGGCGTCCCGAGCAGGGTGCGGCCGCGTGCGATGGCCTCCGCGGCGTCTCCGGTGGCCTCGACGGCGGGGGCGGCGCAGGAGTCGCCGCCGGCGTCGCTAGCGCCCCCAGCGTCGCTGGTGCTGGCGCTGTCCACGTTGACGTTCGCGTTCGCCAGTCCCTCGAGGATTGCTTCCGCCTCGTCGAGGTGCTCGGCATAGGCGTCGGGATGGGCCGAGCGCTGCACGGCCTGAGCTGCTTCGGCAGGGGGCATGGACTCCCACCCGGAGATATCCGTCAGGCCAGGGATGTGGCCGTAGCCAGTGCCACCGCCCACCGAGCCGTAGTCGCCGGCACTCTCGGCCGTCACGCCGTTGTAGAACGCCGTCGCGGCGTAGGAGACATCGTTGACCTCTTCGAGGGAGCCGTACCAGCCATCCAGCTGTCGCTGCTGGAACACGCCGGCGTCGCCGTTCTCGTCGGGGCTGGCGGTGCTGGGGTTGTTACCGAGTTGACTCTCCTGTATCGCGGTGATCAGGGCGACGAGCTGTCCCTGCTTTCCGAATCCCAGCTCCTCGCCGACTTGGGCGATGACTGCGGCGTTGTGGAGCGCGTCGCCGCTGTAGCCGGCGATCTCCTCGGGTAGGCCGTCGACGTTGACGGTGACCGCTGCGCCACCTGGGAGGCATGCCGCTGTGACGTCCTGTTCGTCGAGCACAGCAGCGCCGACGACGGTCACGCCGAGGAGCATGACCCCCCCGACGCCGAGTGCGAGGACCTTCTTCACGCTGCCATCACCCCTGTGCGCTGAGGCCCTGGCGAGGGTCGAGCTGCGCGAAGACGAGCTCGCGGGGGATCAGGACGGTCGACTTCGGGGAGTCCGAGAGCGTCAGCGCTCCGGTGAGCTGCCCTTCCTTGATCCAGTTCAGGATCGTCAGCTTCGTCCATCCGGTGAACTCGGCGATGTCGGTGGCGTCCATCATCATCGGCCAGTCGCGGCGCATCGCCCGATCGAACTGAGGTTGTGCAAGTTTCCGCATGCTTGCATGCTACGGGAACATGCGAGACTATGGAAGCATGATGAGACGTAACCACAGGGGGCTACGGTGAACGACTGGCAGGGCGGGAGCTACGAGCGTCGTCAGAGCGCTGCCCATGAGCTTCTTCAACAGTCCGGGCACCTCCCTGGTGCGGCCACCCCCGCGGAGGCGGAGACGGCAGAGTCGCGGGAGGACCGAGCGGATGCGAAGAAGGGGCCCGCTTCCCCCTCGATTCCCCCGAATCGTTCAGATGCCACGCAGACTTCCACAGGCGTGAGTGAGCGCACAAATCAGCCGTCATACGCCGCCCTCGAGGTGGCCCCTTCCGGTGACCACCGACTGGTGGCGTCGGAGGGGTGGCGTCGCCGCCTCGCGCTGGCCACCCTCGGTCTGGTGAAGCTGCGTCCGGGCAAGGAGGAGCTGTCGCGGCTCGACGACGAGCGGGACGCGGGCCTGCAGCTCTCACGCCCCATGACGGTCGCGGTCGCGAACCACAAGGGCTCGGCCGGAAAGACTCCCGTGGTGGCGCTGCTCGCCGCGATCCTCGGTGAGCATCGCGGCGGCGGGGTTGTCGCCTGGGACAACAACGAGAACCAGGGCACGCTGGGGTTGCGCACCGCAGCAGGGCGGTTCCCCACCACGGCGGTCGACCTCCTGGACAGCGCGGAGCTCTTCGAGACGGGGCGTGGAGGGACGGGCGATCTGGGCCGGTTCCTGCGCCACCAGCAGGTGGGCAAGTTCGACGTGCTCGCCTCCGCGGAGGACTCCCGCAGTATGCGGATGATCGGCCACGACGAGTTCATGAGGCTGCACGCGATCCTCTCGCGCTTCTATCAGCTGATCGTGGTCGACACCGGCAACTCACTGCTGGCCCCGAACTGGACCGCGGCCGCTGATACCGCTGACGTGCTGGTGATCCCCCTGCGCTGGTCGTACGACCATGTTCGCTCCGCGCAGCAGATGATCGTGCAGCTGCACGAGATGGGCCGCGACGACCTGGTCCGCAACGCGGTCACGGTGATCTCTCACGTGCGCGGCGCCGCGGTTGATCGTGAGAACGCACCGAAGTGGCGGGAATGGTTCGAGGAGAACACCGCTGACGTGCTCGAGATCCCGTACGACTCGCACATCGACGCCGGCTCACGGCTGTCCTTCGATCGTCTCGCTGCCCCCACGCAGCGAGCATTCCTGCGTCTGGGAGCAACGGTCTCCCGGACGCTGGCGTCCATCGACAACCCCTACCTGACCGCATCACCCACCACGGAAGGAAACTGACATGAACCCGTTTGAGGGAGTGACTCCCAGCCTGGATATCTTCGGCGCGGAGGTGAACAGCCTCGTGGCCCTGGTCCTCGGCGGACTGTGGGCCCTCGCGTTCGTAGGGTGTGCGATCGGCGCGCTCATCGGCACAGGGAAGTGGGCCGTCGCGCGCCACTCCAACCGCAGCGAGGAGATGACCGAGGCTGCGGGGCAGCTCAAGGTCGCGCTCATCGCGTTCGGCGCCTGTGCGGCGCTGGGCATCATCTTCGCCGCCATCCTGTTCATCGTGGGCACCGTGCAGGGCGGTGAGTGATGTCTGAGCTCCGGGACGAGCAGCAGGACCGGCACCGGCTCCGCCGGGGGCCGGTCATCGCGGTGCTCTCGGTGGCCGTTCTGGTGCTGCTCACACTGTCGGGCGTGCTCGGGGCGCAGCTGCTGTTCTCCGACGACGAGGAGCCGCCAGCGGGCGGGGCGACGACGTCGTCCGCGCCCCCCTCGAGTCAGCCCGTGATTCGGGACGACCTCAAGGTCACGGTCGGGGAAGGCGGCTCGGCAGCTTCCGAGCATGATCCCTCCGTGCCCGTGGGGTACGAGCCGACCTGCAAGGGAGCGGTCGAGGCCGCAACCAACTATCTCGTCGGCCTCGACTACACGAAGGTCACTTCGGGGGAGCTGAGCCAAGAGGAGTATCTGGCCCTCACCGAGGAGCTCTCGACGGGCGACTACCAGGAGAGCTCGGTCAAGAGCACTCAGGAGATGCTCGACGAAGTCGGTGACAGCAAGAGCCCTCGCGGGTCGATTCGCCCCGACTGGGGCGGGTTCACGCTTATTGAGTGCACGGAGGGGGAGTCGGCCACCGTGCAGATCGTCCACGCCTACGACTATTGGGGCGAGGGCGAGTTCTACTACGCAACCTCCTCGACGACGCTGGCCTGGGCGGACGGCGATTGGAAGATCAGCGGGACAGGTCAGGCGGAAGCGCCGACCACGCTGCCCGAGGAGCCCGTGACAGAGCCGGACGATGAGGTGTCGACCCTGGTGGGGACGCACACCCAGTGGGAGAACTATGAAGACGCGGACTGAGCACCCGCGCCGCCTTCTGGTGGCCGTGCTGACTCTGTTCCTGGCAGTGATGATCGGTGGCGGACCCGCCCTCGCGGAGCCGTCAGCGGAGGAGGAAGAAGCGGCTCGTGCAGCAGGGAACACCGCGGGTGCGGAATTCGTGTGCGGGCTGTTGCCGACCGGCGGAGGGGACCTCAAGAACAAGTGCGTCGACTTGGCTGAGGGTGCGATTGCGAAGGCTCCGAGTTTTGAGGAGATCCAGCCTCAGATCATGTGCGCTGCGCTGGCGCCGCTTGGTCCTGTCCCGGTAGTCGGATGCGTCGGACTGGTGACAGCCAATGTTGGTGGTCTGAAAGATGCTGCACAGAAGGCCTACGACGCTACGATCGGTCAGGCCGAAGAGGTCATCGATACCGCCAAGAAGGCAAAGAAGTTCATCGACGATCCGCAGAGCGCGTTCGAGGACATCGTGAACATGCTCAAGGAAGGTGCGGTCGACTTCCTGAACAAGGTCATGGGCGAACTGGTGAACATCGGAAACGCCGATTTCAGCGCCGAGTGGTGGCGGAACGCTTACGCCGCTGCCGGGGGGATCGGGCTGTTCGTCGCGGCGGTCATGATGATCATGGTGCTCAAGGACGCGGCCCGTGACCGTATCTCTGCGCACCAGTTGGGCGAGAGCTTCCAGTACCTCATGGGCGGGATCATCTCGATGGTCTGGGCGCCGGTGCTGGCCTACGTCGTCCAGAACATGATCGCGGCGTTCAACCGGGGGATCATTGCCTGGGGTGGCGAGGATATCTACGAGACAGTGCTCGAGGGGGCGATCTTCTCGATCACCGCGAATCTGATGCCGGGCGGTGTGCTGATGGGCCTGGTGTTCTGGTTCATCCTGTTCATCGGCGCCGTCTTGGTGTTCGTGATGTTCATTGCGCAGGGCATGGCGGTCTACATGACGTCGGTGGGGATGGCGATCGCGTTCGGGATGCTTGCCCATCCGCGGTGGAGGTCGAAGGCGCTGCGCGTCCCCATGCTGGTCCTTGGGATCATGCTCGCCAAGCCGACGCTGCTGTTCGTGATCACGGTGCTGTTCATGATGATCCAGTCGTTCAAGCCGCTGAATCTGCTGGGGCAGGACGCGCTGCAGACCCTCGGTGAGGGCTGCATGATCATCCTGGCGCTTCTCGCGGTGGGGCTGGCTCCCTGGGTGGCGTTCAAGTTCATCCCGCTCCTCCCCGACGGCTCTGAGGTCGACGGCGGGGGATTCAACCCGGCGTCGGCAGCCGCCGGCGCAGCGGGCGGAATGATGATGACTATGGGCATGCGCCGCATGCAGGGCTCCGGGGGTGGAGGAGACAGCGGGTCCTCGTCAGGAGGCAAGAGTTCCTCCTCGATGGGATCGGCGCCGAGCGCGCCCGCACCGACTTCTGCCGGTGGAAAGGGTCCGTCGGCAACGAACGCGGCTTCGGCCGTTGGGGGGAGCGGCAAGGCCGGCGCGGCAAAGGCCGGCGCTGCGAAGGCCGGCGCCACGGGAGCTGCAGGGAAGGCCGGCGTGGCGGCGGGGGGCGCGGCCACGGGCGGCGCACTCATCCTGGCGGCCATGGCCGCCAAGGGCACGCAGACCGCCGCCGCAACCGCGAAGACGGCCGCAGAGAGCTCCGCGCCGGCTGCCCAGGGCCCGTCGCAGGAGGAGCAGCAGAGTTCGATGCATGATCGACGGAAGTGGAGCGAGTGATGGCCGTGACGCATGTGCAGCTCGGTGGCGAGCTGCAGGGCCGCTCGATCTTCGGGAGCAGCCGCAACCGCCTCGAGCGGATCGGTATGTGGTCGACCCTGGCAGTGCTGGTGGTCGCGCAGCTGATGGTGATGCGCTGGTCCTGGACCGTCCTGCTGGGCGCTGTTCTGCTGGCCACGACCGTGTTTGTGTGGTCACCGAGGCCGAGCTTCGGCCACAAGTCCGTGGTCGGGATGCTCGCGATCCCCCTGCGTCGACGCTGGAACCGCCGGATGAAGACGCTGGACACGGTCGGGGGAGAGGCGGCCGAGGCCGCTGAGGGGAATGTCCCTCACCTGCCGGCTGCCGTCGGGACGTTGCGTGGCTTCGAGATCGAGCTGTGGCCGGGGGCAGAGCATCCTGGACGTGTGGCTGTGCTTCGTCAGCGGATCCACGACCAGACCCAGTTCACGATGGTGCTCGAGTTCCGAGCACAGCAGTCTGGTGTTGTCGACGGGCTTGAGGGGCTACGGAACCACGCGGGGTGGGCGAAGTTCCAGGCCGTGATGGCGCGTCAAGGTTCGCTGGCGAGGCATCTGCAGCCGGTGGCGCGGATCGTGCCGTTCGACCCGGCAGATCACGTGCAATGGCTCATCGATGCGCTGCCGGACAACGCACCGGAGATCCTCGTGCGTTCGTACGCCGAGCTCGTGGACGGAGTGATCAGCGAGCAGGAGCAGAACCGCACCTGGTTGACGATCGGTGTGCCGGCGAGTCGCGAGTTCTACGCGGCGGCCGATCGCGTGGTCCTCCCGGACGACATGAACGAGGCCAGTGACCGGGAGCGGGCCGATGCCCGCACGGCCGTGGTCCTGGCCACCGAGCTGCGGCGGATCATCTCCGCGGGCCGCGCCAACGGGTTCTCGTTCCGGGAGCTCGACGAGCGACGGCTCGCCGCGGTGACGCGCAGCCTGCAGGATCCCGATCAGCCGTTGGATCGCCTCGAGGGCGCTGACCGGTTTTCGATGTGGCTGCCGTGGATCGGCTCGGAGTCCTCCCGGTACCTGGTGATCGAGGGGAGCCAGAAGCGGTGGTACACCCGCACGGCCGTGGTGCCGCGCGACGGGTTCGCGGCGGGAGAACTGCCGGTCGACATGCTGGTGCCGCTCCTGACGGGCGTGAACCCGGCAGTGGTACGCACCGTGAGTACCCACGTGACGGTGGTGCCGGCGACGACCGCCCGCGCCGAGGCCCGGGACGACCTGACGATGGACCGCTCGGCGGTGCAGCAGAAGGCCAAGGAGGTCTCGGACGGGACGAGCGAGGCCCAGCTGACAGCGTCGCAGCGACGGCTGCAAGACCTGCAGCCGGGATCGGGCGTCCACGGGGCGGAGTGGGCACTGGCCGTGACGATCCAGGCTCCCGACCTCGAGGAGCTCGAGCGGGCGGTCAACGCGATCGAGGAGGCCGCTGCCGAGTCGCACATCTCGAACCTCGACTGGCAGGACCACGCGCACCACCTGGCGATGCCGCTGACGCTGCCGCTGGCTACCGGAGTGCGCCGGCGTAAGAAGAAGTGGCTGCCGACGTGATCGCCAGCGCAGCGAGCCCACAGGCCCCCGCCGCCACTTGCGAGCGGCATAGACGAGGAGAGCACCGATGAAGGTGAAGCAGCGGAAGAAGCGAAAGGGCGGCACCCCGCCCTCCTCTGCAGAGACGAAGCCTCCCGAGCCGTGGCTGCAGGAGGCTCGCCGGAAGGGGTGGCTCGACTTCCTGGGAGCCTATGACCAGCAGGTCACCATGCTGCGGTCGACGACGTCGCAGACCTCGGCGCTGCATCTCGCAGTGGCCGGGGCGCCGACGTCATCGTTCGGCCTCTACGCCGGAGACGACCTGATCACCGGCTGGCCGGTCTTCCACGATCCGATCGAGGGCTACCGGTCCAAGGTCATCGGCTCGCCGAACTGCGTCTCGATCGGCGATGTCGGCTACGGCAAGTCCTCGTTCTCCAAGACCTGGGTCACGATGCGCAACCTCATGCTGGGACGACGCGTCGTGATCGTGGACAAGAAGATGCAGTCGGCCGGAGATGAAGACTCCGAGCACGAGGGCGAGTACGCCTCACTGGCCCGCGCCCTCGGCGTGGAGCCCATCCGCTTCACCGGCGAAGAGGGCGGGCTGAGGATCAACCCGCTGGACCCGGTGATCACGGGATCCGACCGACTCACGGCGAACCACACCGACCTGCTCAAGGCGATCCTCGAAGAGGTGATCGGCGAGGTCCTCAGCGCGGACGAGCGCAAGGCCCTGCGGGTCGCGCGGGACGCCGCGGTCACGCGGGCGCGGGAGCGCGGCGCGGTCGCGACGATCCACGACGTCACCAGGTACCTCCTGGAACCGGACGAGGAGATCGTCGAGGCGCAGCTGGGACGCTACGGAGTCGACGACTACGCAACCTGGGGTCGTCGCGTCGGGTTCGCGCTCGAGGAGTGCATCGAAGGCGAGCTCGCCGGGCTGATCGACGGGGAGACCAGTGAGGAGATCCGTGTCCACGCGGGGCTGACGGTCTTCGATATCTCGGCGCTTCCCGACAGCGGCCCGGCGGTGCCGGTGGTCATGGCGATCATCAACACGTGGCTGCGGGCCACCCTCCTGCGGCAGAAGTCGGCGGTCCCGACGTTCTTCGTGATCGAGGAGGGTTGGCACCTGGTGGACGGGTCCTTCGCCAAGGTGTCCCAGCAGAACACGAAGAAGTCTCGCGGACTCGCCCTGTCGACCGTGACCAACTACCAGCATCTCTCCGATGTGCCGGCGAACTCGCCGGCCATCGCCACGATCAAGGAGGCCGGCACCATCGCGATGTTCCGCCAGGCACGCCGAGAGGACGCCGAGGCGTGCCAACGACTGTTCGGCATGCCCCCGTCGTCGATCGACCTGCTGATGAACCTCGAGCAGGGCTGCTGCCTGCTGAAGATCGGCAACAAGCCCGCCGTGCTCATGCGCGCGTCGCGCTCGAGCATTGAGGCGCAGCTGGCTGACACCGACGGCGCGCTGCTGTCGCAGGCGCGCGTCGGGCTGCAGGGCGACGACTTCACCGCCGGGGAACAGGACGACGCCGAGGATCTCGCCCTGGCGGGTGCGGGGAGTGATGTCGCATGAGCGCCGCCGAAGTTGTGCCCTCGACCCGAATCCCGACGGTCACCTCGACCTACCTTGATCCGACCTCCGAGTCGGGTCGCACCCCGCTGTACATCGCGCGGCGCGGCCGCCTGGATGGGGTGATGCTGCGCCTGGACGTGTGGGAGCAGCTCCGGGACGAGGCGACGCGCTCACTGGACCTGCGTGAGCGCGACGAGCTGCAGGACCGCCTGAGTGCCGGCGTGCTGCTCGAGGGGTCTCTGGGGGAGGTCGCAGCGCCTCTACGGCCCCCGGCCGTCCTGGCGTCGCTGCCGATTCGCTACGTCGCGCACGCCGCCTCGGACATCCTCACGGCCTCGCGCCGAACGGAGAACCCCCGGAACCTCGCCGGCTTCCTGGCGCACTGGACACGCGGCTACCTGCGCGGCTCGGCGGTCACCGACCCCGACCGCCCGGGCCCCGTGATCGAGCGAGAAGTGGCGCCTGCCTACCACGACGACCAGGTGCCGTTCCGGATCGTCTGGGCGCGGGCGGGGGAACACCGCGAGCACCGCACGCTGCTGGCGGTGCGCCCGCTCGAGGGCGTGCTCGCCCGGGCGTGGACGTTCCCGCCCCCGATGGATGCCACCACCGAAGGAGATGCCTGATGGCTCAGCGAGGTCGCTACGACAAGACCCCCTCGACGCTCCTGCTGCTGATCGCCGACTACTGGTGGGCGTTCCTGCTGATCCTCGTCGCCGGCCTGCTGGGGGTGTGGCACACCGCAGTGGTGCTGTCCACGCCCGCGGAGTGGGGCGACTTCGAGGTGAGCATGACCGGACTCGTGGGCGTGGTCCGTGGGCAGGGCCTGGCAGAGGTCCCCGGCGGCGGCACCTGGACCTACGTGCTCTTAGGCCTCCTCCTCGCGCTGATCGCCGTCGTGATCGTGGCCGTCTCGGCACTGCTGACGAAATGGCGGCTGCGCGCACCGGGCAAGGGCATGGCCACGAAGGCTGAGGTGAAGAGCGCGCTCGGCCGCGAAGCGATCCTCTCCGAGGACCGTGACGGCCGGCTGTGGCCCGCCAACTCGAAGGTCCCCGCGAAGGAGCGGACGTTCTGCGTGGGTACCGCGTCCTTCGCGCGCGGTGCCGTCGAGGCGCATCTCGGCCAGGAGCAGCATCTCGGGGTCGTTGCGCCGACCGGGGGCGGCAAGACGTTCCGCGTCCTGAGCCGGGCAGCGCTGAACGCGCCCGGTGCGCTCGTGGTGACGTCGACGAAGGCGGATCTGCTGGATGTGATCGCCGAACCCCGTGCGAAGAAGGGCAAGGTGTGGGTGTTCGACCTGCTGAACCTCGTGTCCTGGCCCGAGTCGATGCGGTGGAACATCCTGCGCGGCTGCGAGGACACGGTCGTGGCTCGAGCTCGCGCGGGACAGCTGGTCAAGGGAGGCAAGAAGGACTCCCACACAGCCGGCGGTGGCGACTCCAACTCCGAGTTCTTCCTCGGCCGTGCCCGGACGGTCCTGCAGTCGTACCTGCACGCGGCCGCGCTGGGCGGCCACTCGATCGACGACGTGCTGAAGTGGGCGGCTGAGCTCGAGACCGACGACACCGCGCTGAAGATCCTCGACAAGCACCCGGGCGCCGACCCGTTGCTCGCACGCCGCCTGCGCTCGGCGGTCACCGGCGCGTCGGACACCGTCTCCTCGATCCGCCAGACGCTCGACGACGCTCTCGACGCTCTCTCGCTGCAGAAGATCAACCAGCAGTTCGTCGAGGACGAGCAGATCCCCACCTTCGATCCCGACGAGTTCGTGCGGTCGACCGACACGCTGGCGATCATCGCGGACGACAACGACCCCACCGACGTGACCACGCTGGTCGCGGTGCTGGTGGACTCGGTGTTCCAGGCGGCCAAGACGGCGGCCCGGCACACGGAGTCGGGCCGGCTGAGCCCCCCGCTGCGCGCGGTGCTCGATGAGGTCGCGAACATCTGCCCGCTGCCCGATTTCCCCAAGATGCTCTCGGATCTGCGCGGCTACGGGGTCCAGATCATCTACGGCCTGCAGGGACGTGCGCAGACTCGGAAGACCTGGGGCCCCGAAGGCTCCCAGATGATCGTTGATAACTCCTTCGCTCAGCTGATCCTCGGAGGGATCAAGGACGCCGAGCAGCTCGAGGATCTCTCCAAGCTCACCGGCATGGTCGAGGTGAAGGGCCTCTCCACGCAGGTCCGCGACCACGGCATGTCCCGGGGCAACCAGACGGTGAGTGATCAGGAGAAGCGGATCCTGCGTCCTGAGGAGATCGGGCGGCTCGAGGTGGGGGAGGGGATGCTCCTGACCGGAGTCGTTCCCGCCGTCGTGATCAGCTTGCCCGGCTGGACGCAGCTGCCCGACGGCGACGAGCTCAAGAAGTCCGCCCAGCGCACCGCGAAGTCCCGCGTCGCTGCGGGACAACGCCGCGCTGCGGCATGAGGAGGAGACGATGATGACCGAGGATGCGACGCCGGCCCCCGGCGACACCGACTTCACCTACCTCACCGAGGTCGAGCAGCACTACCTCAACGAGCTCGGCGAGGCGGTCGCCGATCACGAGGTGCGCCTCGAGCGGCTCGAGGAGAAGGAGAAGGAGCCGCCCGTCCCGCGGGACTGGATCACGCGACACCAGGGCGTGCAGGCCTGGAACGAGCTCGCGGACTGGGTGGACTGGCTCAACGCGAACTACTCCATGCCCCACGCCCGCCGCGTGCAGGAGTGCTGGCCGGCCCATCCGGGGCTGGTGCACGTCCTGGCAGGGCTCCGCTCCGCATGGCGCGCGTCGGTGCTCTCCGATGAGCAGAGCAAGGAGCAGGGCAACGCGATGGCGGCGTTCCACGACTACCACCTGTTCCCGTTCTTCCAGCGGCTCGAGGACACCAAGCTGTTCAAGTGCTCGAACGGTCACAGGGCCGATGATGAGCACGCCGCGACTGACCGCGATCTGTTCCCGGAGGGGCTCGAGGTCGCCAGCGAGGACGGACAGGACCCGGACGCGCCGGAGATCGAGCCTCTCCCAGCGGACGAGAGCTCCGGCGCGATTGAGGACGACGACACGTGGGGAGAGGACGAGACATGATCTGGAACCGACGCTGGCCTGGCGCTTCATTGCACGATTGCGTGCTGATGATCTGCGGCGAGTGGGAAGAACACGGAATCAGCCGGCACCGGCTCGCCCGGGAGCTCAAGCTCCCGGGCGCTGTTCTGCAGCGCACGCTGGATCGGCTCGTCAGCCAGGACTGGCTCAGCGTCGAGCACCCGGCCGGGCAGCCCTCGCGCGACAGCCACTACACGCTGAACGAGGAGCGCCCGGGCTACAGCCAGCTCCGCGGTCTCTGGTTCATTGACTACGGCTACGTGCCTGAGGCCGGCCCTCTGGGGAGGGGCCGGGTGGAAGCGCCGACGCCCGAGGTGGCCGAGGCTGCCCGGCACTCCCCGGATTCTCTGTCGGAGCAGTCCGTGCGGAAGGTGCGGAGCCTGTACGTCGAGGCTGCTCGGCAGGCGGGGCGTTCCCTCGAGGTCTGGGATCTGATGCAGGCGGTATACGCGGACGGGTGGGCGGCGAGGGAGCGAGCCCGCGACGTCATCCATCTGCCGCCGCACCACAAGGAGACGGACCTTCCTTCGCGAGCGGGGATCGCGGACGACCCCCCGACGTCGGCGCTGGCCCTCGCACTCGCGTGCCGCAAGTTGGCGCGCGAGGATGCCTGGAAGTTCGCAACGCTTTCTGCTACCTCGGGAGCGGGCTATGCGCGAGCGGCGGCGATGTCCCAGGTTGTACACGGCGGGACCAAAGCGCTGGACTCGCTGCGGGTCGCGCACGAGCTGCAGCGCAGTGAAGCGCTGCGAGCCGGTGTGCGCATGGCCCAGGCGGGCACGGTGCTGGGCCGGCAGGGTTGGGCTGTCGACCGTCCGACCGTCGGGTTCGCCGGTGAGGTCGCATTGGCTTACTCCTACCGCGACATGGCGCAGCGTCTCGAGGGCATCGTCGAGGAGGTCTTGGCTCTCCCCGAGCTCGCCGCGGCCGCGACATCGCCAATGTTCCGGGAAGTTCTCGGCGCCGCGCCGAGCTACGAGGTGCCGGAGGACCCGTGGGCGGGAGGAACCTACGAACTGGACGCGAAGGCCGCTCTGCCCGTCGACGGCGCGGAGCCGCCTGCCGTGGTGGAGCTCGAGGGTCCCGGGGACCTGCGCGAGGGAGACGTGATCGTGACGGCGGGGGATCGTGACCTCACCGCGGGAGTCCTCGTTGTCCGCACCGACGCCGAAGGTGAGACAGTGGATCTCGCCGTCCCGGAATCACGCACTGCGAGTGAAGTCGCGTTCTCGCTGCTCGATTATCACGGTGGCCTGGTCGTTGCTCGTGGCCGCGAGTCGGTGGCGAGCCCCTTGGCGGAGTGAATCTGCGGCGCTATACTGGCGGTGCGGCAACTGCCTGGAGCTCACGCAAGTGGGTGAACCCAGGAGGCCGGGGGGGTTGTGCGGGACGGATGAGCCCGCCGAACCCCGGTGCCGCCCAGCTTCTCCCCTAGAGGGAGCGTGAAGGCCCCTCCGGCCCCTGGACCGGAGGGGCCTTCGGCGCGTCCAGCCGCGGCGCCGCCGCGGGCCTGGACACCGGCGAGCTGCCCTGGGCGCGGAGCTGCTGGACGCGCTGCGCGAGCGAGTGGATGGGGGCGCGACGTTCTCGCTGCCCCTCACGACCCACCAGGTCGGCTCTCATTGCCGTCCGTAGTTCGCGCTTCTTCCCGGTCAGCGCGTGCACCTCCTGCAGGCGCCCGCTGAGGGGGGCAACGTGCTGGGAGTCCCTCGCCTTCGTCCCGAAGTGGTGGCGCTGCACGGACCAGGCCACGGTGTCGGCGCTCCACAGCGCGTGCTCTTCGCTCATCCGCCCGTGGTGCATCCACATCTGCTCGCTGACCTCGCCCCTCTCGCGGAGCTCGTGGACGATCGCCTGGTCGAGACGGACATTGCGCTGCTGGGCCTGCGGGAAGTTGTCCAGGACGACGTCGGTGATTCCCTGCTCGTCGAGTGTTCTGAGCGCACCTCTGAGGCAGACATCTCGCACGGCACGCTCCTGCGCCTCGGTGATCTCGTGGTCGCGGACGTCGAAGACGACCACGGGCATCGCGGTCTTCGCGGCGATGTACTCGTTCATGTCGCCGATGCGGCCGCGGAGCCGCTGGTCCTTGACGGCCTCCTTGGAGTGCCAGAACGTGCCGCCTGCGATCTCCTCGAGGTCGCGCCGGATCTCCGGCAGGTCGTCCGCGTGGAAGACCACGGCGCTGAGGCCGTAGTACCCGACCTGACCGTCCTCGGTTGCGCGATGGGTTTCGTCGACGAACGCGACGAGATCCTGCCGGGTCGTGTACCGCTCCAGGAGGGTGTCGTCCCACAGGCCGCTATCGCGGTGGCGGGCGCGCAGTTCCTCGCGCCGGAGATGCTCGTCGATGCCGCCCTCGACCTCGCTCATCGCTGGACCGGTCCCTTCCCCTGCTCGCGATCGCGCGCCTGCTGCGCGAGGCGCTGTCGCATCTGCTCGTCGGCGCGCTTTTGCCCTTCGGAGAGCCTAGAGGTCCCCTCGGCCGCCCGCTGCGCGGCCACGCGCTCCTTGAGCGAGGGCAGGGGAACTCCGCGGCTCTTCGCCGGCGCCCCGGGCGCCGGCGCGAGCCGGGAGCGGAGCTGTTCGAGGTCGGCGCGGTCGTGCGCGGGGACCTCGGTGGGCTCGGGCAGGGCGCGCTGCTCGTCGGAGTAGTCGTGCAGCTGTCGCCAGGCCTTGATCTGGCCGGCCGTGTCCTCCCAGCGCGCGCGCTCGGGGGTGCCCTGGGCGGGAGTCGGGCCGAGATCCCGCGTCCAGGGCTCTCGCCGGAGCGCCAGGGCTTGGCCGTCGGACCGCAGCCGCGTCGCGAGGAGGCGTCGGCGCTCGGCGAGGTGGTCGCGCCAGGCCGGGGACAGGGCCGGGTCGTCCATGCCGCGGTCAGGGGCCAGCCAGCGCGGAAGACCGTCGGCGGCCGCCACCACGGGGCGATCGGGCTCGACCTCTCGACGGCGCTGCTCGGCGCGGATCGTCCGGTCCAACGTCGACTCGCGTTCGAGGATGCGGCGGGCGTCCTCGAGGTCCAGGACGTGGCCGGCACGGGCACGGATGTGCTCGCGGTCGGTGTGTCCGTGGCGGCGCTGGGCGTCTCGCTGCACGTTCTCGAGGACCCAGCTGCGCGTGGGCATCGCTCGCCGCATGCCCTGTTCGCGGCGCAGCTCGGTGAGGTCGGTGTGTCCGGCGCGCAGCTTCTCGCGCAGCGCGGAGACGGTCTCCTCGACGTGCTGGATCCGCGCCGCGGTGGTCTCCATGCGCGGGTCTCGCAGGCTGACCTCGGCGCGACGGTACGTGCTCCACTCGCGCTGCAGCTCATGGAGCTCGCGGCGGGCGTCGGTCAGCTGGTGTTGGTCCTCGGACGCGACGACGCGCGCCGCAGCGACCATGTCGGAGAGCTCGCCCGCGGTGAGGCTGCCGTGGGGACGGTCTGTCCAGGCCGGGACCGTGCGGTCCTTGAGGTCGATCGGCTTCGCGTCGAGGGAGTGGCGGGCCTCAGCGATGTTGACGGCCTCCCGAGCGGCCGCGCGACGCTCGGCCGACTCCGCGCTGAGCTCGACGAGCCGCTCGCGGGGCATCTCGCGCAGGGGCCTGTGCTCGGCCGAGCTCGCCTGCTCAGAGCCCCGGCGGAGGTCGTTACGCAGCCGCCAGGCGAGGAGCTTGCCGGGGTCCTCGGCTTTGTCAGGCTCGAGGACGTCGCTGTGGCGGCGCAGGAGCCGGTCGATGTCGTAGCCGGCGTCCTCGGCGCTGCGCAGCGCAGCGTCGACAGCGGAGCGGGCGTCGGAGGTCACCACGCGCTCGGCGCCGGCGCCGAGGCTCTCGCGGAGGTGGCTGCTGTACCGCTGCTCGTCGGCGCGGCTGGTGACGTCCTGGTGCTGTCGGCCGAGCTCGGCGGGGGAGTCCACGCGCTCGGCTTCGGTGAGCATCGCGTCACGGGCGGCGACGTCGCGGCGATCGGAGCGCGTGATCCTCGAGAGGACCACCTCGCGGGGCTGGTCGTCGGTGCCGACGAAGAGCTCGTTGGAGTGACGGCCGCGGGTCATGGCCACGTAGAGGCCCTCGCGGCTAGTGGCGGTGGTGGCCAGGGCTCGGGCGACGTCGACGGTGCGGCCCTGGGCGCGGTGCACGGTGCTCGCGTAGCCCAGTTCGGTGGACTCGCGCACGTACTCGGCCGGGAGGTGGACGGGGCGCTCGTCGGTGAGTCGGGCGGCGGTGATCGAGCCGTCGTCGTGGATGCGCTGCACCGTCCAGGCGTCGCCGTTCTTCACGCAGTCCCGGGTGCCGTTGACGGTGAGGGTACGGTCCACGCGCCGAGTCACCACGACGTCCCCGATCCCGGCGTCGTGGCCGTCGCGGAGGGCGGTGCTCGCGCCGAGGTCGACCTGCCCGCGGGCGATCCGGCGTTCCTGAGCGAGGCCGTTCAGCTCGGCGACCCGCACGTTGGTGTCGGCCATCATGAGCGATTCGCGTCCGGCGGCGTCGTCGGCGTCCCATGCGCGAACGATCTGGTCGACGAGATCCTCGTGGCGGCCGGAGTGGATCCGGCCGGCGGACTCGTACCAGCTGATGTCGCCCTGTCGGAGGGCGAGGGAGGCCTGGGCCTCGGCGTCGTTGCGCGTGCCATCGGTGTGGCGGAAGCGGTGCAGCTGGGTGAGCTCGACGGCGCCGACCTCGGAGGCGATCATGCGCAGCGCGCCCCCGGACTCGACCGCCTGCAGCTGACGGTCATCGCCGATGAGGCGGACGTGGGCACCGACGGTCCGGGCGTCGCTCACGAGCTGCTCGAGGTTCAGGGTGCCAGCCATCCCGGCCTCGTCGACGAGGACGACGTCGCCGCTGCGGAGCGCGAAGCGCTCGGGGACGGGGTCGCCCTCGCGGGCGCGGCCGCGCCAGTGCAGCCACTGGGCGAGGGTGGTGGATTCCGCCCCCGTGGCGTCCTCGAGCTGTGCGGCCGCGGTGGCGGCGACGGACAGGCCGACGACGCGGCCGCCTCCGGCCTGGACCGTCTCGACGGCGAGCTTCATGGCGGTGGTCTTGCCGGCACCGGCGGGACCGATGCCGACGGCGAGCACGTGCTCTCCGCAGGCGAAGGCTCGTGCGAGTTCGATCTGTCCGTCGTCGAGGGGCACGTCCTGGCGGGCGAGGACCTCGTCGAAGGTGGCGGGGGCGGCTGCCGGGATGGCCTCCTCGCGGGCGGCGTCGAGCAGCGTGTACTCGGCGTCGATCATCCGTGCGGAGGTGTAGATGTTCCGGTCTCGCGGCTCGTAGATGGAGGTGCCGTCGGCACGGGTCAGGTCCGGGAGGACCGGCGCCTCGGAGCGGGGTGTGAGGTTGACGCTGCCGACGTCGCGGGCGTACTGGGCGATCGCCTCGCGCTGGAATCCGCTGAGCATCCAGCCGTCGTTCCGTGCTGCCCAGCGGTCGACCTCGGCGCGGATGTCGCGCTCTGCCCACGTCGAGCGACGGGTCGACAGTTCGGCGATCACGTTCTCGCCGGCGCCGATGATGTCCAGGCCGTCCCGCACCGCGAGGGCCCGCTCTCGAGAGCCGACGGCGGCCTGCCGGGCGACGTCGGCGATCCCCTCCACGTCGGTGCTGCCGATGATCTCCGCCGCCTCGGCGCGCCACTGCTCGCGCATCTCGGCGAGGGAGCGGTGCGGTCCCTTGGGGGTGCGGGTCTCGAGGGTTGCCTGCTGACGCAGCTGGTGCATCAGCTTCGTGTCGGGCTCTCGCCCGTGCTCGCGCACGTAGGCGTCGACGAGTTCGCGAGTCCGCGCTCGGATCGCGGCCGAGCGTTTCGCGGACTGCGACATGAGGCGCGGATCGATGCCGTCGACCTCCATCACGGGCCGCTTGCCCGGTCCGGTGGAGCGGGGCGAGAAGCTGAATCCGCGTGCGGAGAGATGGGCGACCAGGCGCTGGTTGTAGTGCTCGCTAGCGGAGACGGCGGAGCGGTAGAGCGCGGCGCCGTCGAGAGTCCTCCACCGGTCGCCGTGGGCGTCGTAGACCTTATTCGCAACGACGACGTGATCGTGGAGCTGCGGGTCTCCGTCGCGGGAGTCGTGGTGGCGGAAGCGGGTGGCGATCATGCCGGTGACGTCCAGCTGGGCGACTCCACCGGCGCCTGCGCGGGTGCCGATGGCGTGCTCCTCGAGGTACTCCACGGCGTCGTCGATAGCAGCCTCATGAGCTGCCGCCACGGCCTCGGCAGTGTCCTTGTCGGCGAGTCCCCACAGGACGGAGACGCTCTTGGGTGGGGAGAAGGTCAGGTCATAGCCGGCCACGGAGTTCGACCCCTTGGACAGCTCCTTGGACAGGAAGGTGGCGAGCTCCTTGTCGTCCGTCGGCCGGTGGGAGAAGCGCTCCTCGTAGACCTCGGAGGCGACGCGCATCCGGGTCTGGCGGATCTCGTCCACGGAGAGCTCACGGCCTAGGCGGGTCTCTTGAGCGTCACGGGCGGACTGGATCCGCTGCCCGATCTCGCTCGTCGACGAGTCGTACTTGTACGGCCGTCGGCCGAGTCGGGACGCCCGCTCGGCGTCCTTCGCCGAGCCGCCGCCGGCGATCACCGAGGCCTCGATCGCGTCGGCGTTGGGGTGCCGGCCCTCACCAAACAGGGCCTTCATCTGCTGCTCGGAGACGGCTCCGGAGACGCCGAGCGCGGCGGTGCCCTTGCCGATCCAGCGGCCTTCTGGAGCACCGGAGTCGAGGTAGTAGTCCGTGAGGTCCTGGCCGTCTTGACGGCGCTGATCACCGGACGCGGTCATCGCCGAGTAGTAGGCATAGCCGTCCCCATGGGACAGCTTGCTCACGGACATCATGCGCTGATACTAGCCCCCACTTCGCGCGAGCGACACCGAGGACATTCATAATGCAAGAGGTGTGACGTTGCTGTGGTCCTGATCGGCCGTGAGCGAAGCGAACCTCGGGGAGGCGCGAAGCGTCCTCTGGATCGAGCTTGCTCGATCTGCCGATCGGACCTAAAGCATCGGCGCATGCCGTGCATGCTCGCTGTCCACACGTAGTGTGGTCAGCGATGAGCAGTGAGTTGCGCTGTGGACTGTGGGCTGGGGACGGTGTTAGGAGACATCCGCAGTCCACAGGGAGCAGCGCAGCTCATCCGGGCCGACGCCGCGGGCCGGCAGATCCATGGCGACACTGGTGCGGTCGAGGCCTCGCGCGCGCGGGAGTGCGCAAGTACACTCGGGCCAGGAGGCCTTCATGAGCACCCCCACAGTGGATGAGCCAGTCCGACAGCAGACACGGCCCGAGCAACCCAGACGAGCGATCGACGTCGACCGCCTTCGTCAGAGAGCGGCAGCGGTGCGCCGAGCTCGACCGCACCCTGCTCGATCGCAAGCAGCGCAAGCCGAGTCTCGCGGCACCGCGGCACGTCAGCGCGCGATCCCGCTTCGAGAGCTGAGAGAAGACGAGCGCAGCGCTCGTCGGAACCCGAACGCGAAGGCAGACAATGCTCCGCGCCGACGCGAGCTCGAGAGCGTGCAGGAGCGAGCGGACCGCGTTCGCGCCGAGAGGGCACTCGCACAGGTTCGTGACCCTCGATGGTGGGATCGCGCGAGTGCCGGCGATCTCGAGCGGGCGCGCCTCGCAGCCAACGCGTCGGGAGTCGCGCCGGGGAGCCGAGCGGCGATCAGGAGCGAGATGCGGGAGGTCGCGCAGCGCCGATACGGGACGAGCGTCGACGGCGCGATCCTCTACGAGCGCGAGAACCCGCGCCAGCCACCACCGGACATGCGTTTCAGCGGTGGACGAGCGTTGACCTGAGTAGAGGCCGATGAGAGAGGGGAAGACGATGGGAAGCGATGCTCCGTGGAGGCGAGAGGTGCCCTGGGAACAGGACGTTGTCTCGCGGCGCGTGATCAAGATCAACGACCACATCGCGCGAGGGCTCGAGCGCGCCGTGGAGGAGGCCCGGGCGAACGGTGTCTATGCACCGGGCCGCGATGGCGAGGGCGGGAGTGCGCAGATTCCCGTCGGCGCCGCGGATCGTCTTCGCCGCGCCGGAGATGAGGCGACCCGGGCGGTGCAGTCCGATCTCGGCGGCTCCTTGGGCGGGATGTACCGCGCCGTGGAGGAGTTGACGGCCCACCCCTGGGACACGTCGCCGGCCCGTGCGGAGGCGGCAGAGAGACTGGATCACGTCCTGCGTAGATGGGGCGCTGGGACTCTCGACGCGATGATGCGAGCGAACCACGACAACGACGTCTCGCGTGAGGTGCGCGGGGTCGTGGGTCTGGTGAGGGGGAACGAGCGAGCGCGTGGATCTGGTCTCGAGAGCGTGAGCAGCCGGATCGAGAAGGCCAAGAGCTCGGAGCGCTCGCTCGCGCAGGCGGCTCCAGAGAGGGAAGCGGAGGGGCCGCCAGCTAATCTCCGCTCGCAGATAGCGACGGGCCCCGCACAGCACATGACTCGGAAGATGTGAAGGAGACAGCAGGAGTGGCACGGAAGAGCACGAAGGCGGCCGAGGCCCGCGAGCGGGCGCGAGAGCGCGCGAATCGGTTCCTCGAGCGTGAGCAGAAGCTGCTGCGGATCGCGGAACGGTTCGAAGAGGCACAGCTCGAGATCGAGGGCGTCGACGCCGCCACCGAGGCGAAGGTCGCGAAGATCCGGGAGCAGGCCGAGGCGAGAATCGCCGAGGCTCGCGAGCAAGCGGAGAAGGACGCGGCAGAAGCGCGCCGGCGCGCCGAGGAGCTGCAGCGAGAGATGCTCGCGCTCGGGATCAACCGGCGCGAGGTCGGCGAGAGACTGGGGATCTCGACACGAAGTGTGGTGCGGACGGAAGGGAAGAAGCCGGTGAAGAAGCTGAGTGACGAGGAGGCCGAGGCCGAAGCGGCGGCGCTTGTCCGCGAGGGCGTGATGATCCAGCTGGACGGAGACGTGCACCGGCAGCTGTCGCCGGCCTCTGCGGACGGCACCGAGCTGCACGGCATGCTGTACCAGGACGGTGAGGAGCAGGGCGAGGCCACTGTTGACCTCGCCACCGCCGAGTGGAGTCGGTGAGGGGTCCTCTCATGCTCGACATCGTCGCGGCTGCGGCCGATCCAGCCATCCGGGACCGGTACTTCGAGAAGGTCCGCCGGATCGAGGGTGGATGCTGGCTGTGGACCGGGGCGATCTCAGGCAGGGGCCACGGCAGGTTCTGGATCGGCGACGGCCTGGTGGTGATCGCCCACCGCTTCGCTTGGTCGATCGCACACCCGGGAGCCGAGCTGCCGCCCGTCGTGGCCCACGGGGACTGCGACAACCCGCTGTGCCAGAACCCGGCCCACCTCTCGGCGAGCACGAGCGGCGAGAACCGGCGGGAGTGGGCAGCTCGCCGGCACCGGCTCGGGAGCGCGCTGCGGGACGTGCGCGGCGCCCGCGGCCGCGCACGGGAGCTGCGCGACGCAGCGCGCGAGGGCGCCGACATCGATGGGGTGATGGCGGATGGTGTTAGGTCGATCGACCGGGATCAACTCCCGCTGTGGTGACAGCAGAACGCCCCCGACCGGAGCACGGGCCGGGGGCGTTCTGGGTCTGGGGTCAGCCGGCGAAGCCCGATCCGGGCTGCGCGGCCTCCGGCCACGGCGGGGCGGCCTCCTCGGAGGGAGCGGGAGCCGCGGCGGCCTGGGGGGACGACTTGAGGAACCGCCAGGACTCGCCGACCGCCTTGACGTCGAGGTACTCGGCGGTGCGGCGGTTGCCGTCCCTGTCGGTGTACTCGCGGGCCTTGAGGGCACCCCAGACGAGGAGCCGGGTGCCCTTCTCGGCGTTGGCGGCGATGGTCCGTGCGAACGGGTCGCGGGCGACACAGGACTGGCCGATGGGCGTCTCCTTGACCACCTCGCCGGTGCGGCGGTCAGTGCGCGTGGGGTTGTTGATGAGGCGGAAGCGCACGGAGGCGTTCCCATCCTCGAACTCCTTGAGCTCGGGATCTGCGGCGAGGTTCCCCTCGAAGGCGGTGAAGCGGTCCATGCTGTCCTCCCTGGTCGATGGTGACCCCAGCCTATCGGACTAGTGCAGACAGTGCAAGCGATGCAGTTAGTGACAACAGTGCGGGCGGGAGGGGCTGCCTCCCGCCCTTGGTGTTAGGCGAGCGCCTTGATCTTGTCGGGCCGGTACCCGGACCAGTGGTCCTCGCTGGTGACGACGACCGGTGCCTGCGCGTACCCGAGAGCCTTGACCCGCTTGAGGGCGAGCTCGTCCTCGGTGAGGTCGACGACGTCGTAGGCGAAGCCGAGCTTGTTGAGGGCTCGCTTGGTGGCGTCGCACTGGACGCAGAGGGGCTTGGTGTAGACGGTGATGCTCATGGTGTGCTCCTTCGCTCCGCTGTTCGGGGGGGTGCTGACAAGGAGCGGGGGATGCGCTGGTGGGGGTGGTGCACCCCGAAGGGTCGAGCCGGAGGCGAGAGCCCGGGCAGCCGGCGAGGACCCAAGAAGATCCCGGCGAAATAAGCGCAGCGCGTCGGGATCTTGTTGGGGACCGTCGGCCGAGCGGAGCGAGCCGGGTGTGCTCCTCCCCCGCCAGTGCGTCAAGATCCCCCGGTCCAGCACCCGCAGCGGAACCGAGATGGGATCACGGTGATCGCCGGCCGGCACCTCGCCCACCCGAGCCACATCCGTACGCCTCCATCGGGCCCGGGTCAGCGCTGCCCCGGCATCCCAGCGCGACACGCTGACCACAGGCGGTGCACTCCCAGGTGCGGTGCCCCGGAGCGAGAGTGTCGGTGCGGCACGCGCAGGCCGCCCATCCGATCAGGAACCGCTCTTCGCCGCAGGCGCACGCCGCCGGCCGCTCCTCCGCCCACCCCTCGGGCGTGCGGTACAGCGGGGGGATCACCTGCAGCCCCTCGAACTCCGTGATGCGCTCAGCCATGAAGCGGAGCCTAGGCAGGCAGTGCGACATCTGCTTCGAGACTGCGCGGCTCGAGGGCCTCGAGCGACTCAGGGATCGCGTCGACGTCGCGCGCCGCGCACTCTGAGGGAAGAGCCGGCAGCGCCTACATCGCAAGCGGGAGTGCTGGCTGCTCGAGGTACGAGTACAGCGTAGTTCGACTGATTCCGTACTCACGTGCCAGTTGGGCTTTGGGGACACCATCGAGGGCTCGAGTCCGCAGCTCCTTGATCTGCTCGCTCGACAGCTTGCGCGACCGCCCCTTGTACTTGCCGGGCACCTGCTTCGCGAGGGCGATCCCCTCGGCCTGACGTTCGCGGATCATCTCGCGCTCGGACTGGGCGACGGCCGTGATGATGTGCAGGATGAGCCGGGTGGTGAGGTCTCCCCCGTCCGGCCGGATCGTGAGGCCCTGGGAGACGAACTCGACCGTGACGCCCTTCTGCTCGAGCTCCTCCATGATCTCGAGCATGTCCCGGAGCGAGCGGGCGAGGCGGTCGATCGAGGCGACGACGAGAGTGTCCCCCTCGCGCACGTAGTCCAGAGCCTCCCGCAGCTGCGGGCGCTCCGAGGCCGTGGCGGCGGACTGGTACTCGCGGTAGGTCTTGTCGACGGCACCGACGGCCTCGAGCTGCCGATCGAGGTTCTGGCCGGCGGAGGACACTCGGACGTAGGAGACGCGCTGCGTGGTGGGCATAGGACGATTCTGTCCGACAAGGGTAGGCGACACGCGCAGGTGAGGAGATGTGTCCGGAAATGGCCGCCGAGGACCCTATCCGTAACCGTCCGAGCTACAGGCCAGGGGTGTCCGGTTGAGGTATACCCCATCGGGACGATCGCCTTCTAGCACCTATGCGACAAGGTTGTCCCACTCGGTCACTACCGACGGTCGATAGGGTGCGAGCATGAACTCGGTTCCCGCTGACGATCTTGAG
>NZ_JBHZRO010000025.1:0-33901 GCF_043641765.1 Brachybacterium vulturis
TTCCTGGCCATGGTTCATGATCTCGCTTCCCCAGCAAATGCTGGAATCAGCGTGTCCACGAACAAGGGTCAGGCCCCCATCGTCACTCCCGGCCTCGCCACAGCGTTCGGCACGTTCCTGATGCGCCAGTTCTTCCTCGGCCTGCCCGATGAGCTCGAGGACGCGGCGAGATTGGACGGCGCGAATCCGTTCCAGATCTTCTCTCGGATCATGATGCCGCTGGCTCGGAACGGGATGTTTGCGCTCGGGATCATGACCACGATGTGGTCGTGGAACGAGCTGCTGTGGCCTTTGGTCATCACCACCGATGACACGGTCCGGCCGTTGAGCGTGGGCATCGCCACCTTGCAGGGTCAGTACGAGAGCCAGTATCCGCTGATGATGGCGGCTTCGCTAATGGCCATCGCACCGATCCTGATCCTGTTCATCATCTTTCAGAAGCGCGTCATCGCTGGGGTCGCGCGGACCGGCATCAAGTGACATCCCCACCCGTGAGTCGAGGCTCCATGTCCCGCCCGAACATCCTGCTCATCCACTGCCACGACCTCGGTCGTCATCTTGGCTGTTACGGAGCCGACAGCGTGGTCTCACCGCATCTGGACGCCCTGGCGGCAGAGGGCGTCCGTGCCACGTCCATGTTCGCGGCCGCCCCGCAGTGCAGCCCGTCCCGGGCCGCGCTGTTCACCGGTCGCTGGCCCCATGCCAATGGCGTGATGGGCCTGACCCACCGCTCCTTCGCCTGGGATCTGCATCCGGACGAGAGGCACCTGGCCGGGATGCTGCGCGACGGCGGGTACCGCAGCGAGCTGATCGGTGTGCATCACGAGTCCCGAGCTCTCGAGGACGACGCGGTCGCGGAGCGCCTCGGATTTGATCAGGTCCGTACTGGCGGTCTCGCGGAGGTCGTCGCCGAGCGGGGCATCGACGCTCTCCACCGATTCGCCGGCGGGAGCGAGCCCTTCTATCTGCAGGTCGGGTTCCAGGAGCCGCATCGGCTTCCGGGCGCCCGGGACGAGCACGGCGTGATGGGGTTCCTCGGGGAGCATCTGGACCCTGACACCAGTCGGGGTGTGCAGGTGCCCGGCTATCTCGTCGCCAACGACACGGCACGAGCAGAATTGGCCGAGCTCCAGGGAGCGATCAGGGCGATGGATACCGCGGTCGGCACCGTACTGACGGCGCTGGACGGCCTCGGTCTGACGGAAAACACGATTACGATCTTCACCACCGATCACGGGCTCGCACTGCCCCGGGCCAAGTGTTCCCTGTATGACCCGGGGCTGGAGATCGCTTTCATCGTCCGCTGGCCGGCCGGCAGCTGGAGCGGAGGGCGCTCGGTCACCGGGGCACTGAGCAACATCGACGTCGTGCCGACGCTGATGGAGGCCGTGGGACTGCCCGCCGGATCGGCCCGGACGATGCACGGCGAGAGCTTCGCCGCGGCCCTGACCGGTGAGCATCCCACCTCCGGTCGGGAACATGTCTTCGCGGAGATGACCTACCACGACTACTACGATCCTCGGCGCTGCGTGCGCACGGACGAGGTCAAGCTCATCGCCAACTTCAGCTCGGCACCGGGGTACATGGATCCCAGCCAGTCTTGGCGGCGCCGTTGCACGCCTCGCGCGCCCAGCTATGCGCACGAGGACTACCACCCGAGCCTCGAGCTCTACGACCTGCGGAACGACCCTTGGGAGCAGCACGACCTCGCCGAGGATCCGAATCACACCGACCGCCTGGCAGACCTCTCCGAGCAGTTGTTCCTGTGGATGCAGAGCACCGGGGATCCATTGCACGACGGACCGGTCGGCAATCCACTCGCGACAGCCACTCGCGATCGCCTGCGGGCCTCGGCGCTCCGCGATCGAGCGACTCCGGACGCACCAGTCATGCCGCCGCTGCCGTCTCCGGAGTGGTGACCGGATCGATGGAACGTGGCACACGCCCCCGCGCCGCCGCCCCTCAGCTCTCGGCATCCTCCCCGAACACCCGCACCTCCTGAGCGCAGCGGCAGGCCGCGGCGAGCTTCCGCGCCCATTCCAGCGCCTCCTCGCGGGTGGCGACCTCGAGCACGGCGAAGCCGCCGTCGAGATGCCGGGTCTCGGTGTAGGTGGCCTCGAGCACGGTGCCGGTGCCGTCGACCATCACGGGCGGCACGCTGCCGTCGATCCCGCCGCCGAAGACCCACACGCCGGCAGCCTTGGCCGCGCGCACCACGGCGTGGGAGTCCTCGGAGGCCGCCTGCAGCTCTGTGCCGGTCGCCGTCATCGCGGCGCTCGGGAAGGAGATCAGGTACGTCGTCATCGGGTCCGCCTCTCATCGGCCCCGGGGCGCTGCGGCCGCGGGGACCCCGTCCGGTGCCGGGAAGTCTCCTCCCCCGGCGTCCGCGCCGCTACCCCGCCGCCAGATCCCGTCGCCGCACCGCCACCAGGCCCACGCACACCAGCGCCGCGGCAGCGACAGCCATCACCAGCAGCGGTGGCCCGTCGACGTCCGCCGAGGGCAGCAGCGGGACGTGATGCAGCGGCGAGACGTCCTTGGCGCCGTCGGGCAGGCCCAGCAGGTCGCCGAGGAAGGTGACCAGCGCGGTGTAGACCACGAGCGCCCAGGCGATGCCCGTCAGGCGCAGACTCAGCCCGTACAGCGCCAGGGCGACCGCGCCGTAGAGCGCGATCGCGGGCAGGTAGGCGAGGGAGGCCAGGGTCAGGTCCCCGATCCATCCGGTGTCCTCGGTGGCGGCCCAGACCCCGAGCCCCACACCGACGCCGAGCAGCATCTGCATCAGCACCGCCTCGACCAGCACGACCAGGAACCAGCTCAGGGCCAGGCGCACGCGGGAGGTGCCGGCCACCAGTGCCCCGGCCAGCCGTCCCGCCACCTCCTCACTGCGCATCCGCAGCACGCCGGAGACGATCAGGGCCACCGGTCCGATCGCGAGCATCATCAGCACGAAGGCGGAGAACGAGCCGGTCAGGTCCTCCAGCACGATCGGGGCGAAATCCTGGATCGTGGGCATCTCCTCGACGACGTCGGTGAGCGAGGAGGCCAGCGAGCCGAAGGCGATCGCGAACAGGAACAGGCCGATGGCCCAGGCGATCATCGTCCCCGTGATCAGTCGCCGGGCGAGCCCGCCCGGTGCGAGCAGCGCGGAGGACGCGGTGCGCCGTCCGCCGGTGGCGGCGCGCAGCCCGGCGCCCACGTCACGGCGGCGGGACAGCGCACCGCCGAGCACCAGCAGCGCGATCAGCGCGGCGAGGGGCACCAGCAGCGGCCACCAGCGCAGATCCACGAACACCCGGGTCTGCTGGGCCCAGGCCAGGGGTGAGAACCAGGACAGCCAGGAGCCCTGCCGGTTCAGGACGTCGCCGACGCCGCGCACCATGAAGGCCAGCGCCAGCAGTCCCAGCGCCAGGCCGGAGGCGGTGCCGGCGTGCTCGGTCAGCTGCGCGGTCACCGCCGTGATCGCGGCGAAGACCATCCCGGTCAGGGCGGTGGCGAGGCCGAGGGCGAGGGAGCCGGCGATCTCCCCGCCCACCGAGACGGTGCCGACGGTGACCGCCGCACCGAGCGCGAGGTTCGCGATGGTGAGGATCACCAGTGCCGCGACGGCGGGGGCGAGCCGGCCGGTGGGCAGCGCCCGGGTGATCTCCAGGCGCCCGGCCTCCTCCTCGCCGCGGGTGTGACGCACGGTCAGCAGCACGCTCATGATCGCGGCCGTGATGAGGATGTAGAGGAACAGCTCATTGGCCACCATCGCCCAGAAGGTGTACTGGTCGGTGGCGAAGTAGGGGCCCGTCATCATCACGGCCGAGGGGTTGTCCAGCAGCCTCGCCCGCGCGTCCAGCGCCCCCTGGTCGGGTTAGGCCTCCTGCATGGCGAGGATCGAGGCCGGCACCAGGGTCAGCACGGCGAGCGTCCAGATGAGGACCGCTCGCCGTGAGAGCCGTCCGTAGAGCCGTACCAGGGACCCCAGTCCCGTCAGCGGCGAGGTGGGGACCGGTGCCGCCCGATGGGTCGGGGCGCTGCTGTCGTGGGCGGCGGTGCTGGTGCGGGCGGCGGTCCTCATGACTGCTGCGCACCGTCCGCGGCGGCGAGGTCGTCGCCGTAGTGGCGCAGGAAGAGGTCCTCGAGCGAGGGCGGGGTGATGGTCAGCGCGGTGACGTCCATGCGGGTCAGCACCGGCAGCACGTCGTGCACCGCTGCGTCGTCGACGTCGAAGCGCAGCCGGTCGCCGTCGATGCGCAGATCGTGCACACCGTCCATCGCCGCCAGGCCGGCGGGGTCCGCGCCGGTGGTCGCGGCGACCGTGGAGCGGGTGAGATGGCGCAGCTGGGCCAGGGTGCCGGATTCGACGTCCTTGCCGGCGCGGATGATCGTCACCGTGTCGCAGAGCTTCTCGACCTCGGCCAGGATGTGGCTGGACAGCAGCACGGTGCGCCCGTCGGCGCGCAGCCGGGCGACCTCATCGGTGAAGATCGCCTCCATCAGCGGGTCCAGCCCCGAGGTGGGCTCGTCCATGATGAAGAGGTCCACATCCCGTGACAGGGCCGCGACCAGCGCGACCTTCTGTCGGTTGCCCGTGGAGTAGGTGCGGGCCCGTCTGCTGGGATCCAGCTCGAAGCGCTCGATCAGCTCCTCCCGACGTCTCCGGTGGGCGGCGCCCCGCTCCCCGCGGGTGAGCACGTCGATCGCCTCTCCCCCGGTGAGCTGCGGCCAGAGGTTCGTGTCCCCGGGCACGTAGGCGAGGCGGTGGTGGATCTGCACGGCCTGGGACCACGGGTCCATCCCGAGCACCTCCGCGCAGCCGGAGGTGGCGCGCAGCAGGCCCAGCAGCACCCGGATGGCGGTGGACTTGCCGGCGCCGTTCGGGCCCAGGAAGCCGGTGACCTCACCGCGGGGCACGGTGAGGTCGAAGCCGTCCAGGGCGCGGGTGGTGCCGAAGGTCTTGCTCAGGTCCCGGACCACGATCGCGGCATCCGCAGCGCCGGCACCGGGGGATGCGTGACCAGGGGCGGCGGAGCCGGGCTCGGGGGTGGCGCCGTCGGTGGTGGTCATGAGGCGTCCCCCTGGGTCGTCGGTGAGGCAGCGCCGTCCGCAGGAGCGCAACCGGACCGGGAGCTCGGCGATCGGGCTGACGTACCCCAGGCTATAGAGGTGATCAAGGGGCGGCAAGCACGCCGCCCGCCCCGTCGCCGCAGCCGAGCTCAGCCCAGCGCGTCCATCCCGCCCTTGGCCTTCAGCAGCGACAGCAGCAGGTCCTTGGGACCGGCGGCGGGCTCCAGCGCGCACTCGTCGGGCTCGAAGGACCAGCTGGCCCGCAGGGCGCGGAACACCTCGAACTCGGCATCGCCGGTGCGCAGCGGCACCGCCTGGTAGCCGCCGGCCTCCGGCAGATGGATCACGAAGGCGCCGGTCAGGTCCGGCATCTCCCGGGTGGAGCCGTCGTTGTCCAGCAGCAGCTCCGCCCGGCACACCGCCACGCCCTGCAGCGCGAAGTCGCCGCGCACCTTCTTCGACGTCTTGATGTCGGCGCTCAGCACGGTGTTGCCGATCTTCACGATCGCATCGGTGGTCCCCGCATAGCCCACGGTGTGGTTCACGACGGTCTGCTCGACCTCGAGGAACTCGGGCTGGAAGTCGTCCAGGAAGCGGGCGTAGCCGTCCAGACGCACCGCGACGCGGGCCAGCAGCGCCTGCGGATCCTGCTCGGCCGCGAAGCTCCCCTGCTCGGTGCGCATCTGCTCGACGATCGCGCCGATCCTCGCACCGTCGGGGCGGGAGCCGCTGGTCCCCCACTCCTCGCACACGGCGTGCACCAGGGTGCCGAAGTCCGCGGCGGTGCGGGTGTACTCCGGGGCGGCGGCCGCGATGCGCTTCTGGCTGCCCCAGCGGTCCCGGGTGACGCGGGAGATCTCGGCGGCGGCGCGGTGGGGATTGCGGTCCAGCCAGGAGTACATCTCCAGCGCCCGCTTCGAGGCCATGGTCGCGTACCAGCCCTGCAGGAAGTCCTTCGCCCGCGCTCCCGCGACGGTGGTGATCGAGGGGTACATCAGCGGGCCGTCGGGCTCGAGCCGGTACATGCGGCCGCGCGGGGTGTCGGCACTGAGGGAGGGCGTGGTCATGGGTCCTCACGGTGGCGGGCGACGCCGGGCGGCGTCGGGACGAACGAGGGACACCGTACGCCGCGGGGTGCGCGGCCGGGGCGGGATCCGCAGCGGACGCGCCGAGGCGGACCACGGATCACATCGCGCGGTGTCGCCGGGGGCATCAGTCCTGCGGACCGAAGATGACCTCCTCGGCGATGCTCCGCGCCCGACGGGTCACCCGCAGGTATCGCTCCTCGAGCTCGGAGGCGGAGCCATCGGCCCCCTCGATCAGCAGCGCCAGCGCGCGCAGGTCGTGGCGGTCGGTGGGCAGCACATCGCCCTCCTTCCCCTTCCACAGGAACAGGCTGCGACGGATCTGCCAGCCCAGCGTCCACGCCTCGGTGAGCTCCTTGACCTCCCGCATCGGCAGCAGATCCGCCTGCGCCGCCGACTCCAGCTGCTCGAGGGTCCGCGGGGTGCGCAGACCCTCGACCTCATGGCCGTGCTCGAGCGCGAGGATCTGCGCGGTCCACTCCACGTCGGTCATGCCGCCACGGCCGAGCTTCACATGACGGGAGGGGTCCGCATTGCGGGGCAGCCGCTCGGACTCGACCCGCGCCTTCATCCGGGTGATCTGCCGCCGCGCGGAGGCCGACAGCCCGCCCGCGGGGTAGCGGTACCGGTCCATCTCCTCGCGCAGCTGCTCGGCCACCGCCTCGGAGGCGACCACGGGCCGTGCCCGCAGCAGGGCCTGCTTCTCCCAGGTCTCGGCGTCCCGTCGGTAGTAGTCGGTCCAGGACTCGAGGCTCCGCGCGAGCGGTCCGACCTTGCCCTCGGGGCGCAGATCCGCACTGACCCGCATGTCCGAGCGGGCGGTGGGGGCGTTGAGGATCTTCTGGGTCTGGGTGGCGACCGCCCCGGCGATCTCCACGGCATCCTTGCCGGCCCCGCGGTCGACGACGACGAACTGCACGTCGGCGTCCGAGGAGTAGCCCATCTCGCGGGCACCGAAGCTGCCCAGGGCGATGATCGCCATCTCGATGCGCAGCGCCCGGGCGGGATCGGAGCGCTTCTCGCGCAGGCGCAGCGCCGTCCCGACGTCGATCTCGGGCTCGCTGTCGAGGGTCTCGGCGTCCTCCCCCACCGCGTCCCGCTCGCGGGCCACCACGTGCAGCGCCACCAGCATCCCGGCCTCGAGCACCGCTTCGGCCAGATCGGTGAGCGCCCGCGCGATCTCCGTCGGGCTCGCCACCCCGGTGAGGTGGGCCAGGGCGATGCGCAGCAGCTCCCGATTGCGGGTGCGGCGCAGCACGTCGCGGGCCTCCTCGGCCTCGTCGACCCGGGAGATGACGGCGAGGAACTCGCGTCCCAGCACGTCACGGGCGAGCGGTCGCAGCTGGGAGTCGCGGGCCAGCCAGCGCACCCCCTCGGGGATCTGCTCGAGCTGCTCGCCGACGTAGCGGCCCGCGGCGAGCACCCGGGTGAGCCGTTTCGCGGCGAGTCCGGAGTCGCGCAGCAGGCCCAGGTACCAGTGCGCCGAGCCGATGGTGTCCGAGAGCCGGCGGAACGCCAGCAGCCCCAGATCCGCATCGACGCCGTCGGCGAACCATTCGAGCATGGCCGGCAGCAGCTGGCGCTGGATCTTCGCCCGCCGGGAGATGCCCTCCGTCAGCGCGGCGATGTGGCCGAGGGCGCGGGCAGGATCGCGGTAGCCGATCGCGGCCAGCCGGGCGGAGGCGTCCTCCGTGCTCAGCCGGATCTGGCCGTCACTGAGCCGGGAGGCGGTCAGCAGCAGCGGCCGGTAGAAGATCTCCTCGTGCAGCTGGCGCACGCGGCGCCGGGTGCGCTGATACCGCTGGTGGAACTCATCGGGAGTCAACCGCAGGCTGCGGGCGAGGCGGCGCAGGTCCGACGCGGCGGTGGGCAGCACCTGGGTGCGGCGCATCCGGTGCAGCTGCAGCCGGTGCTCGACGCAGCGCAAGAAGCGGTAGGCCATATCCATCTCGGCCACGTGATCGCGCGAGATGTACCCGCCCTCGCCGAGCCGGGCGAGGGAATCGAGGGTGGAGCGGCCCTGCAGCACCTCATCGGCGCGGCCGTGGACCATCTGCAGCAGCTGGACGGTGAACTCCACATCCCGCAGTCCGCCCGGACCGAGCTTGAGGTTGCGCTCCACCTCGGCACGCGGGATGTGGGCGACCACCCGGCGGCGCATCGCCCGGGCATCCTCGACGAAGCCCTCGCGGGTGGAGGCCTGCCACACCCAGGGCTCGACCATGGTCTCGAAGCCGTCGCCGAGCTCCCGGTCGCCGGCGGCGGCCCGGGCCTTCAGCAGGGCCTGGAACTCCCAGGACTTCGCCCACTCGGTGTAGTAGCGGCGGTAGGACGCCAGGGTGCGCACCAGCGGGCCGTCCTTGCCCTCGGGCCGGAGGTTCGCGTCGACCTGCCACAGCGATCCCTCCCCGGTCCGCTCGGAGCAGGCGCGGGCGAGCTCGCGGGCCAGGGCGGAGCCGATGGCGACGAGGTCCTCCTCGACCTCGGAGCCGAGCTCGCCGTCCTCGGCCATCAGGTGCGCGGCGGGGGCGACCACATGCATGACGTCGACGTCGGAGAGGAAGTTCAGCTCACGTGCCCCGGTCTTGCCCAGTGCGATCACCGCCCAGCGCACGCTGCGGTGATCCTCGACGGTGGCGCGGGCGATCGCGGAGGCCGCCTCGAGCGCCGCATCGGCGAGGTCGCTGAGGGCCCCGGAGACGCGGGGCTGGAGGGCGGGCGGATCCGCAGAGCAGACGTCGGCCGCGGCGATCTGCGTGAGCCGGCCGTGATAGGCGATGCGCAGAGCGTCGCGCACCTCTCGACCGGCGCCCCCCGCCACCGGCACCTCGGCCTCGGGATCGGCGCCGACGGCCTCGAGCAGGTCCCGTCGGACGGCATCGGCGGTCACGGTCAGCTCGTCGTCCCCCTCGCGCAGCAGGGCGAGCTTCTCGGGATGGCGGGTGAGGAAGTCACCGAGCGCCACCGAGGTGCCCAGCAGGGTGATCAGTCGCTGACCGGCCGAGCCCTCCTCCCCGATCCCGTCGAGGAACTGCGTCAGCAGGGCGTCCTGACCGTCCTCCTGCGCGGATTCCGCCAGCCGGAGCAGTCCCAGCACAGCGTCGTCGCCGTCGGCGGTCCGGCCCAGCGCCGCTGCGGCGCCGTCGCCGAGTCCGGCCAGAGCGGGTTCGTCCAGGAACCGGCGCACCCGGTCGGTGCTGCTGAATCCCAGGCGGGCGAGGACTCCGGTGGTGGTGGGGGGTTCGGTGCTCACGCGCTCTCCTCTCTCCGACCCGGCGTCCTCAGACGCGGCTGAAGGTCGAGCGCAGCTCGTGATCGGTCACCTGCTCGCGATAGCGCTGCCATTCCTGGCGCTTGTCCCGCAGGAAGAACTCGAAGACCTGCTCCCCCAGGGTGCTGGCCATCAGCTCCGAGCCCTCGAAGGCCTCGAGCGCACGGAACAGGTCCGTGGGCAGCGGCTCGATGCCCATCGCGCGACGTTCGCGCTCGGTGAGGTCCCAGACCGCGTCCTCCGAACCCTCGGGCAGCTCGTACTCCCCCTCGATGCCCGCCATCCCGGCGGCCAGCAGCACGGAGAAGGCGAGGTAGGGATTTGCCGAGGAGTCCAGACCGCGGAACTCGACCCGGGAGCTGGTGCCCTTGGTGGGCTTGTGGAACGGTACGCGCACCAGGGCGGAACGGTTGTTGTGGCCCCAGCAGATGTAGCTCGGCGCCTCCTGCGCACCCCAGAGGCGCTTGTAGGAGTTCACCCACTGGTTGGTCACGGCGCTGTACTCGGGGGCGTGCCGCAGCAGCCCGGCGATGAACTGCCGGCCCATCCGGGAGAGGCCGTACTCGGCGCCCGGGGCATGGAAGGCGTTCTTGCCGCCCTGGAACAGGGAGAGGTGGGTGTGCATCCCGGAGCCGGGCTGGTCGATCATCGGCTTGGGCATGAAGGTGGCCACCTGCCCCATCGACAGGGCGACCTCCTTGACCACGGTGCGCAGGGTGAGGATGTTGTCGGCGGTGGTGAGCGCATCGGCGTAGCGCAGGTCGATCTCGTTCTGACCGGGGCCGTTCTCGTGGTGGGAGAACTCGACCTGGATGTTCATCGCCTCCAGGTGCTGGATGGCGGTGCGGCGGAAGTCCTGGCCCTGCCCGCGGTGGACGTGGTCGAAGTAGCCGGCATGGTCGATCGGCCGCAGCGGTTCGCCCTGCCGATAGGGCTCCTCGAAGAGGTAGAACTCGATCTCGGGATGGGTGAAGAACTCCAGCCCCTTCTCCTCGGCGCGGCCCAGCGCGTCGCGCAGCACCCGGCGCGGATCGCTGGCGGCGGGTTCGCCGTCCGGGGTGAGCACATCGCACATCATCCGGCCGGTCGCGTTGGTCTCCCCGCGCCAGGCCAGCAGTTCGAAGGTGGCCGGGTCCGGGCGCAGGATCATGTCCGATTCGAAGCTGCGGGTGAGCCCCTCGATGGTCGAGCCGTCGATGCCGATGCCCTCGGTGAAGGCGGTCTCGAGGTCCGACGGGGAGATCGCGATGGACTTCAGCGTCCCGGCGATGTCGCAGAACCAGAGCCGGATGAATCGCACATCGCTGTCGGAGACCGTGCGGATGACGTCGTCGTGGAGATGTCCCATGCGCCCAGTGTGCCTCAGCGAGGGGGACGCAAGCAGCGCTCAGAAGGGGATGACGAGGTACCAGCGGCCGTCGTCCCCGGGAGCCATCGGGATGCCGAGGTCGTTGCCGAGCACGCTGAGGGAGACGGTGCCGTCCCCGTTGTCGCTCGCCTCGATCATCGAGGAGTCGATCGCGTCGAAGGTCCCGGGCTCCAGCTGCTCGGCGCGTTCGCCGATGACCGGCTCCACCCCGTCGACGCAGTCCTGGAGGCGCTCGCCCTCGGGGGCGGTCCCGGTGGAGGGGTCCAGGACCATGCCGCAGGCCGCCTCCCAGTCCTGATCATCGAGCACCCGCAGCACCTCGACGAAGCGCTGGGAGGCGGCCTCGAGCTCCACGTCGCGGTAGGGGCTCTCCCCTCCCCCGTCGCTCGCCGGGTCCTCGGTCGCGGGGTCGGTCGTGGAGGCCTCCGGCGGTGCGCTCGGGAATGCCTCCTCGCCGCCGGTGCAGGCCGCGGCTCCGCACAGCAGGGCGATGGCCCCCATGCCGGTGGCGGTGCCCCGCAGAATGGCGCGCATCGTGGTCACGATGCCTCTCCTCCCCGGCCGCCGCGGTGGCGACCGGCACCAGGTTCGCATATTCCGGCGCACCGCTGACAGCGCCCCCGTGTCGCCTCGGCGCGATGGGGGAAGACCGGTGAGGAGCTGACGAGGATATGCTGGCCCGCAGACCATTCGTCCCGTCCACCGCCCAGGAGCGTCCCGTGAGCACTGAGCCCGCGTCCGGCATCGCCGCGCCGGCCACGATCCGACTGCGACACCTCACGCAGGCCAAGGAGCAGGGTCGGCCCTTCTCGATGCTCACCGCCTACGACCAGTTCGCGGCGAAGGCCTTCGAGGCCGCCGGGGTGGAGGTGCTCCTGGTGGGCGACTCCGTGGGCACCACGGTGCTCGGCTACGACTCGACCACCTCCACCACGCACCAGGACATGCTGACCTTCACCGGCGCGGTGGCCCGCAGCGTCACCCGTCCCCTGGTGGTCGCCGATCTCGCCTTCGGCACCTACGAGGCGGGCCCCGCCGAGGCGCTGCGCCACAGCGTCGAGCTGGTGCGCGCGGGGGCCGGCGCGGTCAAGCTCGAGGGCGGCGAGGAGGTGGCGCCCCAGGTGCGGGCCCTGGCGCGGGCGGGGATCCCCGTCTTCGGCCACCTCGGCTTCACGCCGCAGTCGGTCAACTCGCTGTCCGGGCACCGGGTGCAGGGACGAGATCCGCAGGGCGCGCAGAAGATGCGCGAGGATGCGCTCGCACTGCAGTCGGCGGGCGCGGCGGCGATCGTGCTCGAGCTGGTCCCGGCGGCGGTCGCCGCCTCCGTCACCGCGTCGCTGTCGGTGCCGACGATCGGCATCGGGGCCGGGCCCGACTGCGACGGTCAGGTGCTGGTGTGGCAGGACATGGCCGGGCTCTCCGGCTTCCAGGGGAAGTTCGTGAAGACGTTCGCGGATCTGCGCCCGCAGCTCGAGCGGGCCGCCCAGCAGTTCCGGGCCGAGGTCGCCGAACGCAGCTACCCCGGACCCGAGCACTCCTTCGAATGAGCCCGCAGACGGCGGGCCGGACGCGTCAGCGCGGCTCGTCGGAGCCCGAGCCCTCGCTCCCGTAGCCCTCCCACTGCGCGTTCTCCTCATCCCAGGACTGATTGCGCTCCGCCGCGGTCTGCAGCGCGCGCTCGGCCTCCGCGCGCGTCGCGTAGGGGCCCATCAGCTCCGTGCCCGGGGACTGGTGCCCCTCCTCCACGGTGCCGTTGGTCAGGTTGAAGTAATACTGCGTGCCCTCGGTCACGTCGGTCTCCTTCGAAGTCGGTGAGAGACTGGTAGGCATGACTGTAGAGCAGGAATGGTTCCGTCCCGAAGAGCGCGAGGTGCTGGTCCCGGGCGTCCTCAGCCCCCGTCGCAGCGTTCCCGCGTGGATCGAGCGACCGGAGTACGTCGGCAAGGACGAGGCCGTCTCCGACTCCGGTCCGTTCGTCCAGAGCGCCGAGGTGATCGCCCGGGTCCGGGAGGCGTCACGGATCGCGGCGCTCGCGCTGCAGGCCGCCGGCGAGGCCGCACAGCCGGGCGTGACCACCGACCACATCGATGCCGTCGTCCACGAGGTGCTGCTCGAGCACGGCGCCTACCCCTCGACGCTCGGCTACCTGGGCTTCGAGAAGTCCTGCTGCACGAGCCTGAACGAGGTGATATGCCACGGGATCCCCGACTCCACCGTGATGCGGTCCGGGGACATCCTCAACGTCGATGTCACCGCGTACATCGGTGGAGTGCACGGCGACTGCAATGCGACGTTCCTGGTGGGCGATGTCCATCCGCGCGCCCAGGAGCTGGTGGAGCGGGCCCACGAGGCGATGATGCGCGGCATCAAGGTGGCCCGCCCCGGCCGCGAGGTCAACGTGATCGGGCGTGTGATCGAGAAGTACGCCTCCCGGCACGGCCTGGAGTCGGTGCAGGACTACACCGGCCACGGGGTCGCCGAGGGGTTCCACAACGGACTGATCATCCCCCACTACGACTCCGCCCCCATGTTCGACGACGTGATCGAGGAGAACATGACCTTCACGATCGAGCCGATGATCACCCTCGGCTCCCAGGCCTGGGAGTCGTGGGACGACGGCTGGACCGTGGTGACCAAGGACCGTTCCTTCAGCGCGCAGTTCGAGCACACGATGCTGATCACCGCCGAGGGTCCGGAGCTGCTCACGGTGGTCTGAGACCGCGCGCTGAACTCACCCTCCCCGGGGTCGGTCCACGGGTATCCTGGGACGCCGTGAGCACCGCCGCAGTCGGTGCTCCGACCGGCGGGGCGACCTCTCGCCCGCCCACGGCACACAGGAGACGCGATGAGCAAGAAGGCCTTCGGGATCGACATCGGCGGGAGCGGCATCAAGGGGGCCCCGGTGGATCTGTCCACCGGCGAGTTCGCAGCGGACAGGCTGCGGATCCCCACCCCGCAGCCCTCGACCCCGGAGGCCGTGGCGGACACGGTCGCAGAGCTGATCGCCTCCTTCGACGTCGCGAGCGACATGCCGGTGGGCGTCACCTTCCCCGCCGTGATCAAGGCCGGGGTCGCCCAGACCGCGGCGAACGTCGACAAGTCCTGGATCGGGACCGACGTCGATGCGCTGCTCACCGCGCGCACCGGCCATGACGTCTTCGTGGTCAACGACGCGGACGCGGCCGGGATCGCCGAGATGAAGTTCGGCGCCGGGCGCAGGACCTCCGGCGTGGTCCAGGTGATCACGCTCGGGACCGGCGTGGGCAGCGCGACCTTCGTGGACGGCACTCTGGTCCCCAACACCGAGCTCGGCCACCTGCTGCTGCACGGCGACTCCGCCGAGCGCTACATGGCCAGCTCCATCAAGGAGGAGCAGGATCTGGACTGGGAGACCTGGGCGGGCCGGCTCCAGGAGTACTTCTCCCACCTCGAGTTCCTGTTCAGTCCCACCCGCATCATCGTCGGCGGCGGGGTCTCGAAGAAGCACAAGCACTTCCTGCCGCTGCTGGACCTGAAGACCGAGATCGTCCCGGCGAAGCTGCGCAACGGTGCCGGCATCGTCGGTGCCGCGGTGCTCGCGCACCGCGAGGAGAAGGCCCTGCTGAAGGCCGACGAGAAGGCGGTGAAGAAGGGGGCGGAGAAGGAGCGGGCGAAGCGCGGGGCGGCGACGTAGCCCCGGCGCACACCGCGCCGCACCCCGTGCAGGGTGCGGGGCGGACCAGCCGGCCTGTAAGCCGGGTTCTGTGATCGGCAGCCATCCCTCTACGATCGTCGTCGCCGACGACCTCCAGCGGTCCACCCGGGAACTCGGGCCGGCGCCCTCGAACGTTCCCTGTCTGACCTTGCTCCCGGTGGGGTTTACCGTGCCGACCTCGTCACCGAGGCCGCGGTGGTCTCTTACACCACCCTTTCACCCTTACCGCCGCGCCCCGAGGGTGCGGCGGCGGTCTGCTCTCTGTGGCACTGTCCCGCGGATCACTCCGGGTGGGTGTTACCCACCACCGTGCCGGATGGAGCCCGGACTTTCCTCGGCCCCGGGGCCGGAGCCCCGAGGACGCGGCTGCCCGGCCGACTGGTCCATGGCCAGTCTACGTCGACCGTCCCGGGCTCCGCGCACCGCGTCCCCCGGCGCACGTGCGCAAGGTCTCCCCGACCCTGCCCGGCCCGCCGCGGCAGACCGCCGAGAATGGACGGATGCTGATCATGCTGCCGCCCTCGGAGACGAAGACCCGCCCCGCGGAGGTCGGCAGCGCACTGCTGGACCTGGACGCGATGAGCATGCCGCAGCTGGGGGAGGCACGGCGCACGATGCTGCGCGCCGCCCAGCGCACCGCCGCCGGTGCCGAGGCCGCCGCTCGACTGGGCGTCCCGGCCTCCGCGCCCGAGCTGGTGGGTCGCATGCTGCATCTGGAGCAGGAGCCCACGGCGCCGCCGCTCACAGTCTATTCCGGAGTGCTCTTCGACCAGCTGGGCCCTGACCTCGTCCCCGCCGCGGACCGGGAGGTGCTGGTCCAGAGTGCGCTGTTCGGTCTCGTCGACGCGTTCCGGGACCGGATCCCCGCCTACCGCCTCTCCTCCGGTTCCTCACTCTCACGGCTGGGGAAGGCCGGGTCCTGGTGGGGGAAGCAGCTGCGTCCCCTCGCGGCCGAGCTGCGCGCCGAGCAGGCCGACGGTGCCTCGCCGCTGATCATCGACTGCCGCTCCGGCGGCTACCGCTCGATGATGGGCCTGCGCAGCGGGGACGGGGTGCGGGTGCTCGAGGTGGCACCGGTGCAGGAACGTGCCGGGGTGCGGAAGGTCATCTCCCATGACGCCAAGCGCTACCGGGGGCTGGTGACCCAGGTGCTGCTGGAGCTGGACCGGGCGCCGACCACCGCCGAGGAGGTCGTCGGGGCCGTGGGCGAGGGGCTGGGCGGGGCGCTGCGGGTCGAGCTCGACGGTGACCGGCTGGTGGTCGTGGACCGGGTGGACTGAATCGCGGGGCAGCGGCTCAGGCGCGGCGGCTCACGGGGCGCGACCGCTGAAGGGATCGGTCGTGTGCGCGCTGAGCAGCACCTCCAGTCCCGGAACCGCGGTCTCCAGCAGCTCCTTGGCCAGCGGCAGCCACAGCGCTTCGCTCGCGGCATGCGGGACGTCGATCAGGACCGGTACCGCGGCCGGGTCGGCGGCGGAGTCGAGATGCTCGAGCGCGGGGTGATGGCGCAGGTCCGAGGTGATGTATACGTCGGCCCCGGTGGTCGTGGCCGCCTCGAGGAAGGAGTCCCCGGCCCCGGGGCAGACGGCGACCGTGCGCACCTCCCGCTCGGCGTGACCGGTGTGCAGGATCCCCCGGGCGGTGGCCGGCACCCGGTCCGCGATCGTGGCCGCCAGCTCTCCGACGGTGGTGGCCACGGGCAGGGATCCGACAGCACCCAGGCCGAAGCGGCTCGAGCCGTGCGCGGCCTCCTCCGCGGTCTCTCCCGGCAGCAGCGGCCGCGCCGCGCGGAGATCCAGCAGCGAGAGCCAGGCCCCGACCGTGCCGCGGGTGGAGCGGTCCACGTTGGTGTGCCCGCACCACAGGGCGGTGCCCTGGCGCAGCAGATGCGTGACCACGGCGCCCTTGCCGTCGTCGGCGGGCAGGAAGCTCGCCCCGCGCAGCAGCAGCGGATGATGCGTGACCAGCAGCTGTGCGCCGCGGTCGACGGCCTCGCGGGCCACTGCGACGGTCGGGTCCACCGCCAGCAGCACCCGGTGCACGGCGGCGGTCCGCTCCCCCAGCACCAGACCCACCCGGTCCCAGGCCTCCGCCCAGTCCAGCGGGTAGGCGGCCTCGAGGACCCCGGTCACGGAGCCGACGCTCTGCGGTGCGGTCACCGCGCTCACGCTCCCAGGGCGCGGGTCTCGACCAGCGCCGCCTGAAAGGCCTTCCAGGGCATCAGCACGCACTTGACGCGGGCTGGGAACCTCGCCGCTCCCAGCAGTGCGATCCCGTCGCCGATGAGCTCCTCGTCCCCGTCGATCCGTCCGCGCGAGCGCATCGCCTCCTCGAGGTGGGCCTGGACGGGCCCGATCTCCTCGACGGTCCGCCCGATCAGCAGGTCGGTCATGATCGACGCGGAGGCGCGGCTCATGGCGCAGCCGACGGCGTCGTAGGAGATGTCCTCGATCCGCTCCGTGCCGTCCGCGGACAGCTGCAGGCGCAGGGTGATCTCGTCCCCGCAGGTCGGATTGACGTGCTGGACCTCGGCGCCGAAGGGCTCTCGCAGCCCGGCGTGCAGGGGCCGCTTGTCGTGCTCGATGACGAGCTCGGTGTACAGGGCGGAGAGGTGGGTGCTCATGAGAAGGATCCGAAGAACTCGACGGTGCGGGCGACGCCCGCGACGAAGGCCTCGACCTCCGCCTCGGTGGTGTGGACGGAGAAGCTGGCGCGGGTGGTGCCGTGCAGGCCGAAGCGGCGGTGCAGCGGCCAGGCGCAGTGGTGACCCACCCGGACCTGGAGGCCGAGCGAGTCCAGCACCTGCCCGACGTCGTGCGGGTGCCGCCCGGCCACGTCGAAGGCGACCGCACCGGTGCGCTGAGGGGAGGCGGGCGCGCCGATCACCCGCACCGCGTCGATGCCGGCGAGGCCTGTCAGCGCCTGCTGGGTGCGGGCCTGCTCGTGGGCGGCGATGCGGTCCATGCCGAGGGCGTCGAGATACTCGCAGGCGGCGGCGAGGCCGACGGCCTGGGAGATCGGCGGGGTGCCGGCCTCGAAGCGGGCGGGCGGCTCCGCATAGGTGCTGTGGTCCATCTCGACGATCTCGATCATGGAGCCACCGGTGAGGAAGGGCGGCATCTGCTCGAGCAGCTCGTAGCGTCCCCACAGCACGCCGATGCCGGTGGGGCCGAGCATCTTGTGCCCGGACAGGGCGACCAGGTCGACCCCGAGCCCCGCCAGGTCCACGGGCATGTGGGGCACGGACTGCGCCGCGTCCAGCACCGTCAGGGCGCCGACCGCCCGGGCGGCCTCGACCAGACTCTCGACGGGATTGATCGTGCCCAGCACATTGGACTGGTGGGTGAAGGCGACCACCTTGGTGCGCTCGGTGAGCAGGGAGGAGAGGTCGCTGAGATCGAGGGTGAAGTCCTCGGCCACGGGGATCCAGCGGAGCCGGGCCCCGGTGCGGCGGGCGAGCTCCTGCCAGGGCACCAGGTTCGCATGGTGCTCCATCTCGGTCACCAGGATCTCGTCGCCCTCACGCACCCGCAGGCGCTCGGGGGTGGAGGCGTCGCCGCTGCCCAGCGAATGGGCGACGAGGTTCAGCGCCTCGGTGGCGTTCTTGGTGAACACCACCTCATCCGGGGAGAGCGCACCGAGGAAGTCCGCGACCCGTTCGCGGGCGCCCTCGTACGCCTCGGTCGCCGCACCCGCCATGCGATGCGCGCCGCGCTTGACCGCGGCATGGTCGTGGGTGAGATACGCGACCTCGGCGTCGATCACCGGGCGCGGCCGCTGCGAGGTGGCGCCGCCGTCGAGGTAGATCATCGGGGTGTCCGGATCGAGCATGCGGGACAGGATCGGGAAGTCGGCGCGGATCGCCTCGACGTCGAACTCTCTGCTGGGTGCACTCACCTGGGCGGCTCCTCCTTCACATCGGCCCTGCCGGCGCTGCGCGGGGTGCGCAGCGGACCGGCCCTGGGGTCGGGTCCAGTCTAGGTCCCCTCCCAGGAAGGAGGCCGGGTCGTGAGACCCTGGGCCCGGACGGCACCCGCCGCCGGCCCGCATCCGATCCTCAGCCCGTCCGGAGGCAGCACCATCGACACCCTCATCCTGCTCGCCCTGTTCGTGGCGATCCTGGTCTCCGTGATCGTCCTCATCGGCCGCATGCTCGTGCGGCGTCGTGAGGAGCGCGAGCGCTGGGAGGCCGACGGACGTCCCGAGCCGATCCCCCGCACCGCCGAGCAGAAGGAACAGGACCGCAAGACAGCGATCACCTGGGGCTGCCTGCTGATCGCCGTACCGGTCGCGCTGGTGCTGCTGTACACGGTGACCCGCTGACCGGGCCCGTGCGAGACGGAAGGCCCCCGTCACTGCACCATCGGTGCCGGGCGGGGGCCTGTCGCGCGGTGGGTCGTGAGGGGCTCGAACCCCCGACCTTCTGGGTGTAAACCAGACGCTCTGACCAGCTGAGCTAACGACCCGGGCGGGGGCGGGCCCCCGTGACCGCGGCGGCGGTCAGCTGGTCCGGCTGGCCAGGCGGGTGCCGGTCCAGTCCGGGGCCAGGTTCATCGAGCTCATGACCCGCAGACCGGCGACCCCGGCGCTCTCCTGGATCTCGCCGGGCATCACGTGCCCGTCACGACCCGCCTTCGGGGTCAGCACCCACACCGGGGCGCCGGCGTCGATATTGCGCAGGGTGTCGACCATGGCGTCGGTGAGATCACCGTCGCCCTCGCGCCACCACAGCACGACGGCGTCCACGATCTCCTGGGTGTCCTCGTCCTCGAGCTCCCCACCGACGAGATCCTCGATCGCATCACGCAGATCGAGATCGACATCGTCGTCGTAGCCGATCTCCTGCACGATCTGTCCCGTGGTGAAGTTCAGCGCCTCGGACAGGGAGCTGGACGAAGGGGCGTCGGACGACGGTGACAAGAAGGGACTCCTTACAAACGGGGGCAAAGCAGGTATGCGCCGCGGCCACGAGGGCACAGTGGCCCGAGGTCGGGTGGCGCGGGCCTGAGTCTATGTCACCTCACACCTGTGCGCATCACGGGCCGGCAGTCATCACGGGACAAGAGTCCCGTTCCGTGCACCAGCGAAGAGCGATGTCCGGTGTGTCACAGAGGCGAGGGGAGTGTGGAGGTCCCGCGCCGCCACGGCGACGGTAGGCTTGCCTGCACCGAGGCCGAAGGAGCCGGGCCCACCGGCGATCCTCAGCTCCCACGGCCGGTCCGTCGCCTCCCGTAGAGAGAAGGACAGTGTGACTTCGCACGAGACTCCTCGTCCCATCGGCATCAACCTGCCGAGCCACGCCCAGGATCCGGATCCGGAAGAGACCCGGGAATGGTTGGATTCGTTCGACGGTCTCGTCGAGCACCGCGGCTCCGAGCGCGCCTCCGAGATCGTCCAGAGCGTGATCCAGCACGCGCGCGAGGAGGACATCCACCTCCCCGAATCGCTGACCACGGACTACGTCAACACGATCGACGCGGATCAGCAGCCGGAGTACCCCGGTGACCCCGAGCTCGAGAAGGAGCTGCGGAACATCAACCGCTGGAACGCGGCGATGGTCGTGCATCGCGCGCAGGCCCCCGGCATCGGCGTCGGCGGTCACCTCTCCAGCTACGCCTCGATCGCCACCATGTACGAGGTCGGCTTCAACCACTTCTTCCGCGGGCGCAACCACCCCGGCGGTGGCGACCACGTCTTCTTCCAGGGCCACGCCTCCCCCGGCATCTACTCGCGCGCCTTCATGATGGGTCGCCTCTCCCAGGAGGATCTCGACGGCTTCCGCCAGGAGGTCTCCAGCCAGCACGGCATGCCCTCCTACCCGCATCCCCGCGCGATGAAGGACTTCTGGGAGTTCCCGACCGTGTCGATGGGCATCGGCCCGGTCGCCGCGATCGAGCAGGCCTCCTTCGACCGCTACCTGCAGAACCGCGGACTGAAGGACACCAGCGAGCAGCACACCTGGGCCTTCCTCGGCGACGGCGAGATGGATGAGGTCGAGTCCCGCGGCGCGCTGCACATCGCCGCCAAGGAGCACCTGGACAACCTCACCTTCGTCGTCAACTGCAATCTGCAGCGCCTGGACGGCCCGGTCCGCGGCAACGGCAAGATCATCCAGGAGCTGGAGAGCCAGTTCCGCGGCGCCGGCTGGAACGTCATCAAGGTGATCTGGGGTTCCGGCTGGGATCCGCTGCTGGAGAAGTCCACCGACGGCGCGCTCATCGACCTGATGAACGCCACCCCGGACGGCGACTACCAGACCTACCGTGCCGAGGACGGGGCCTTCATCCGCGACAACTTCTTCGGACGCGATCCGCGCACGAAGGCGCTCGTGGAGGACCTCTCCGACGAGGACATCTGGTGGAAGCTCAACCGCGGCGGCCATGACGCGAAGAAGATCTACGCGGCCTTCAAGCAGGCCACGGAGCGCAATGGCAAGCCCACCGTGATCCTCGCCCACACCGTCAAGGGTTACCGTCTGGGCAAGAACTTCGCGGGCCGCAACGCGACCCACCAGATGAAGAAGTTCACGGCCGAGGACCTCAAGGGGCTGCGCGACGCCCTGCGCATCCCGATCAGCGATGAGCAGCTCGAGTCCGGCAGCGTCTACGACGCCCCGTTCTACCTGCCGGACGACGACACCCCGGTGATGAAGTACCTCAAGGAGCACCGTGCGGCCCTCGGCGGTCCGGTCCCCTCCCGCCGCACCGAGCACAAGCCGCTGAACCTGCCCGGCGACAAGGCCTACGAGGTCGTCAAGCGCGGCTCCGGCAAGCAGGAGATCGCCTCGACGATGGCGCTGGTGCGCCTGCTGAAGGACCTCATGCGGGACAAGGAGACCGGCAAGCGCTGGGTGCCGATCGTCCCCGACGAGGCCCGCACCTTCGGCATGGACTCGCTGTTCCCGACGGCGAAGATCTACAACCCCGACGGTCAGAACTACCTCTCGGTGGATCGCGACCTGCTGCTGGCCTACAAGGAGTCGACCTCCGGCCAGATCAAGCACATGGGCATCAACGAGATCAGCTCCACCGCGGCCTTCACCGCGGCCGGCACCTCGTACGCCACGCACGACCTCCCGATGATCCCGTTCTACATCTTCTACTCGATGTTCGGGTTCCAGCGCACCGGCGACTTCTTCTGGGCCGCCGGCGATCAGATGGCCAAGGGCTTCGTGATCGGCGCGACCGCGGGCAAGACCACGCTCGCCGGCGAGGGCCTGCAGCACATGGACGGCCACTCGCCGATCCTGGCCTCCACGAACCCCGGCGCGGTCATCTACGACCCGACCTACGGATACGAGCTCGGCCACATCATCCGCGACGGTCTGCAGCGCATGTACGGCGAGGACGACCGTGTGGCGGAGGTCTTCTACTACATCACCGTCTACAACGAGCCGATGGTGCAGCCGAAGGAGCCCGAGAACCTGGATGTGGAGGGGCTGCTCAAGGGCATGTACCAGCTCGAGGCCAAGCCCGAGGGCGACGGCCCCGAGGCGCAGCTGCTGGCCTCCGGTGTGGGTGTCCCGTGGGCGCTGCACGCCCGTGAGCTGCTGTCCGAGGACTGGGGCGTCAACGCCAACGTCTGGTCGGTGACCTCCTGGACGGAGATGCGCAAGGAGGCCCTGGAGGTCGAGAAGCACAATCTCCTGCACCCCGAGGACCAGCGCACCCCGTGGATCTCCCAGCGCCTCGAGGGCGTCCAGGGCCCGTTCATCGCCACCTCCGACTACGACTTCATGGTCCCGGACATGATCCGCGAGTGGATCCCGGGCAGCTACGGCGTGCTCGGGGCCGATGGCTGGGGCTTCTCGGACACCCGTCCGGCCGCCCGTCGCCACCTGAAGATCGACGCCCACTCGATGGTCGTCAAGGCTCTCCAGCTGCTCGCCAAGGAGCGGAAGGTGGATCCCTCGGTGGTCCGCGAGGCCATCGACAAGTACGACCTGACGAACGTGAACGCCGGCCAGTCCGGCTCGTTCGGCGGCGAGTCCTGATCCTCCCGTCGGGCCGCCCGTCCTCGGCGACGGGCGGCCCGACGGTCCCTGCCCTCGTCGGCCCGTCTCCTCGTGCGGGCGGGCCGTCCCCCGTCCCCCCCCTGGAGGTTCCCGTGCTCGCGATCGTCTGTCCCGGACAAGGGGCGCAGAAGCCCGGTTTCCTGAGCCCGTGGCACGAGCTGCCCGGCGTCCCAGAAGCACTCTCCGCGCTGTCCGAGGCGGCGAGCACCGATCTGCTCCGCCACGGCACCGAGTCCGATGCGGACACGATCCGCGACACCGCCGTGGCCCAGCCGCTGCTGGTGGCGGCCGGCATCATCGCCGCCTCCTCCCTGTACCAGGACCAGGACCTCCCGGCTCCCGACGCGTTCGCCGGCCACAGCGTCGGTGAGCTGACCGCCGCCGCACTCGGCGGCGTGCTCAACAATGAGGACGCGATGCGCCTGGTGGCGGTGCGCTCGCAGGCGATGGCGAAGGCCGCCGCGGCCGAGCCGACCTCGATGGCGGCCGTCGTCGGCGGCACCCGCGAGGACGTCCTGGCGACGATCGAGCGTCACGGCCTGCACGCGGCCAACCTCAACTCCGCCGCCCAGGTGGTCGCCGCCGGCTCGGCCGAGCAGATCGCGGCGCTCGCGGAGGACGGTCCGGCCAAGGCGCGCGTGATCCCGCTGCAGGTCGCCGGGGCCTTCCACACCCCATACATGGCCGGTGCCCGCGAGGAGCTCGCCGCCTTCGCCCCGAGCCTGTCGACGCAGGATCCGACGGTGCCCCTGATCTCGAACGCGGGCGGGGAGGTCATCAGCTCCGGGGCCCGGTACCTCGAGCTGATCGTGGACCAGGTCGCCTCTCCCGTGGACTGGGAGGCGTGCATGGCGGCCCTGCGCGATCGCGGCGTCACCGCGATGATCGAGGTCGCCCCCGCCGGCACCCTGACCGGGCTCGCCAAGCGCGAGCTCAAGGGCATCGCCCTGACGAACCTCAACACCCCTGATGACCTCGACGCCGCCCGCACCCTGGTGCGCGAGCATGCCGGCGCCACCGCCGCCCCCACAGCCCAGGAGAACTGACATGGCCGTCTCCCTCACCACCCAGCCCACCGTCGCCGGTTCGCAGGTGCTCGCCTTCGGTGCGGCCCGCGGCGACCTGGTCGTGCCCAACGACGACCTGGTCGGACCCATCGACTCCTCCGACGAGTGGATCCGCCAGCGCACCGGCATCATCACCCGCATGCGGGCCAGCAAGGACATCGGCGTCCAGGACCTCGCGCTCACCGCCGCACAGGAGGCCATCGAGCGTTCCGGCATCGACCTGGAGACCCTCGACGGGATCATCGTCTCCACGATCACCTTCCCGTACCAGACGCCGTCGCTGGCCACACTGCTGGCCGGGCAGCTGGGCCGGCCCGATGTCATCGCCTACGACATCTCCGCGGCCTGCGCCGGCTTCGCCTACGGCATCGGCCAGGCCGATGCGCTGATCCGCTCCGGCGCCGCCCGCAACGTGCTGGTGATCGGTGCGGAGAAGCTCTCCGACGTCGTCTCCCCCACCGACCGCTCCATCTCGTTCCTGCTCGGCGACGGCGCGGGCGCAGCCGTCGTCGGCCCGAGCGAGACGCCGAAGATCGGCCCGACCGTGTGGGGCAGCGACGGGGACCACTGGGACACGATCCGCATGACCGGCTCGCTGACGGGCTTCCGCGACGGCGAGAACGGATGGCCCACCCTCGAGCAGGACGGCCGCACCGTGTTCCGCTGGGCCGTGTGGCACACCGCGGAGAAGATCCGCGAGATGCTCGACAAGTCCGGTCTGACCGTCGCGGACGTCGACGTGTTCGTGCCCCACCAGGCGAACATGCGGATCATCGACGAGCTCGCCAAGCAGCTGAAGCTGCCGGAGGACGTCGTGATCGGTCGCGACATCGCCGAGACCGGCAACACCTCGGCCGCCTCGATCCCGTTGGCCACCCACCGGCTGATCGAGGAGGGCGCTGCGAAGAGCGGGGACGTGCTGGTGCAGTTCGGCTTCGGCGCGGGCCTCGCCTATGCCGGCCAGGTGCTGATCCTGCCCTGATCCGTCCCGAGCGACTGTCAGCCGCGTCACGCCACGCGGTGGACACATTCCCCACCGACCAGTTACCCCCCGGTAGCACGGGTAGTCTGTGACCGCCACACATCCGCACACCTGAAGGAGCACCCATGGCACACACCGAGAACGAGATCCTCGCGGGCCTCGCCGAGATCGTCAACGAGGAGACCGGTGTCGCCACCGAGGACGTCAAGCTCGACAAGTCCTTCACCGACGACCTCGACATCGACTCCATCTCGATGATGACCATCGTGGTCAACGCCGAGGAGAAGTTCGACGTCCGCATCCCCGACGAAGAGGTCAAGAATCTCGCCACCGTCGGCGACGCCGTCAAGTACATCGAGGGCGCTCAGAACTGAGCCCCGCCTGACGCCCGGGACGCTCCCGTCCCGGGCGTCGCCGTCTGCCTGCCGCCCCGACCCGGAGGTCCGTATGTCCGCTCCCCGTTCCCGTGTCGCCGTGACCGGCCTCGGCACCGTCAGCCCGCTCGGCGGTGACGTCACCTCCACCTGGGAGGCAGCCCTGGCCGGGACCTCCACCGCGCGCACCTTCGACAACGACTGGAAGGAGCGCTACGGGCTGTCCGTGGACTTCGCCTGCCAGCTGGTCCCCGGGGCGCTCGACTCGCTCAGCCGCCCGGAGTCCCGGAAGCTGGACCCCTCCGGTCAGTACTCCATGGTCGCCGCGCGCGAGGCCTGGGCCGACGCCGGCGCCCCCGAGGTCGCCACCGAGCGGCTCGGCGTCGTGGTCGGCACCGGCATCGGCGGGATCTGGACGACGCTGGACCAGTGGGACGTGGTGCGCGAGCGCGGCGCCCGCCGGGTCAATCCGTTCACCGTCCCGATGCTGATGGCCAACGGGTCGGCCGCTCAGATCTCCATGGAGCTCGGTGCCCGTGCCGGTGCCCACACCCCCGTCTCCGCCTGTGCCTCCGGCGCCGAGGCCGTGGCGCTGGGGATGGCGATGATCCGCGACGGCCGTGCGGACGTGGTCGTCGTCGGCGGCACCGAGGCATCGATCCATCCGATGACGATCGCCGCCTTCGCGAACATCCGCGCCCTCTCGACCCGCACCGATGATCCCGAGCACGCCTCACGTCCCTATGACGTGGACCGCGACGGATTCGTCCTCGGTGAGGGTGCCGCCATCCTGGTCCTGGAGAGCGAGGAGCACGCCGCCGCCCGCGGGGCCCGTGTCTACGCCTACGCCGCCGGGCGCGGCATGGCCTCGGATGCGCACCACATCTCGGCGCCGTCGGCCGAGGGCCAGGCTCGCGCGGTGCGCGAGGCCGTCGAGGATGCCGAGCTCGCCGCCCGCGACATCGTCCACGTCAACGCCCATGGCACCTCCACCCCGCTCGGCGACATCAACGAGCTGCGCGCGGTCTCCGACGCGCTGGACGGGGACACCGACCAGATCGTGGTCACCTCGACCAAGTCGATGACCGGTCACCTGCTGGGCGGCGCCGGAGCACTGGAATCCGTGTTCTCGGTGTTGGCCGCCCACCACCGGACGGCGCCGCCGACCATCAACATCGACACCCTCGATCCCGAGGCGCAGATACGGGTCGCGCAGAACGCCCCGGCCGAGCTGCCCGGCGGCGACGTCGCCGTGCTGAACAACGCCTTCGGCTTCGGTGGCCACGACATCGCCGTGGTGTTCACCAGCGCCTGAGTCCCGCAGCGCACCGTCGAGGACGAGGTCCGGAGCCCTTCCTCGCGGAAGGTGCTCCGGACCTCGTCCTCGTTGCCCGGGATGGTGCGCGGGAGCGGGGCGCTCAGCTGACGCGGTGCAGCCAGCGCATCGGCACGCCCTCGCCGGCGTGGCGGTAGATCTCGAGGTCCTCGTCCCAGGGCCCGCCCAGGGCGATGCCGAGCTCGCGGCGCAGCGCCACCGGATCGTCGCCGGCCCGGTCCATGCAGCCGCGCACATGGTCCTCGGTGAGCACGATGTTGCCGGCGTGGTCGGTCGCGGCGTGGTGGATGCCGAGCTCCGGCGTGCAGCTCCAGCGTGCGCCGTCGACCGCGGAGGTCGATTCCTGGGTGACCTCGAAGCGGACCTCGTGCATGCCGCGCAGAGCACTGACCAGGAGCGCCCCGGTGTCCTCGCGTCCGCGCCAGGTCATCTCCGCCCGCTGCAGCCCGCGACTGACCGGCTGGTCCTCCCAGCGTATGCGTGCGGGCATGCCGAGGACTCCGCTGGCGGCCCATTCGATGTGCGGTGTGAGGGCCCGCGGAGCGGAGTGGATATACAGAACGCCCTGGGTCATCTCGTTCCTTCCGGTGTCCGATGCGTCTTCCCCAACGAATCGGTACTGCGGAGGGATCTGATGACAGCGAGTGCCTGTCCGTGCAGAGCTTAGAGGGTCTCCCTGATCTGGCGCAATGCGCGCTTCTTCACGGAGCGTTCCAGGCCGTCGATGTAGAGGACCCCGTCGAGGTGCCCGACCTCGTGCTGGATGAGCCGTGCCACCAGGCCCTCCCCCGCCAGTTCGATCTCCTGCCCCTCGATGTCCATGCCCACACAGCGTGCATAGGCGGAGCGGGTGCGCGGGAAGAAGAGCTCGGGCACGGAGAGGCAGCCCTCGTCGTCGTGCTGCAGGTCCTCGGAGAGCTCGACGATCACGGGATTGAGGATGCAGCCGAGGCCGCCCTCCTCTCCGAGGTTCCAGGAGAAGGCGCGCAGGCTGATCCCGATCTGATTCGCCGCTACGCCGGCACGACCCTCGTCGTCGACGGTGTCCAGCAGGTCCTGCACCAGGGCACGGGTGCCGTCGGTGATCGTCCTGATCGGATCACAGGGGGTGCGCAGCACCGGATCGCCGACGATGCGGATGGGGCGGACGGTCATGCCTGCCCCGCCTCCGGGGCATCGGACTCCTCGGCGCCGAGGATGCGGTGGGTGACCTCCGCGCCGGGCACGACGGTGCGCTCGACCGTGCAGCCGGCGGCGACCGCGCGCCCGAAGACCTTCACCACGGTGGCGATCTCCTGCGCGGTGAGCCCCTCGAGCGGGAGCTGCACCTCCTCGGCGATCGTGAGGTAGCGGTTCTGCTCCTCGTCGGAGGTGCCGTGCGCCCACAGCCGCATGTCGAAGTCCGCGCCGAGGCGGCGGGAGAGGTTCACGTCGCTGCTCATGCCGGCGCAGCCGATCAGGGCGAGCTTCAGCAGCTCTCCGGGGTTGATCTCCCCCTCGCCGTGTCCGATCGGGATCTCGACGCCGCGCTGGTTGCGGCCCCGCAGCGTGCGTTCTCCGGTGCGGTCCGCCCAGACGCTCCCGGGACCGAAGTTCTCCGGGAGCTCGAAGCGATCATCGGGGACGGAGTGCATCGTCCTTCTCCTTCGCGAGAACCATCTGGACATGAGACAGCCCCGGGGTGCCCCCGGGGCTGTGCTCCTGTGCTCCCGCACTTGGATTCGAACCAAGAACCGCTCGATTAACAGTCGAGTGCTCTGCCGTTGAGCTATGCGGGATCGACCTGGACGACGATAGCAGGGATCCGGGGCGCTCCGCATCCCGGAACCCCGGCCGGACCGGCCACTATGACGAAGGTAACCCCGGCTCGGACGGGCCGTGGGCCACCGGTGCGGGCTCGAGCCCGCCGGGCCGCGTGGAGTCGCGCACCACCAGCACGGGCTCGATCGCCCGGGACTCCTGGGCCGCCGCCGCGGAGGAGGCGCGCCGGTCCCGGCTCGCCCCGATCACCTCGAGCAGGCCGGTCGCGGCGACCCGCCCGTACTCGATGGCCGAGCGGCCGATGGCGGTGATCGGAGGACGATGGGTGCGGGTCAGTGCCGAGTCCTCGTAGCTCGCGACCGCGACGTCCGCGGGGATCCGGGACCCGGCCTCCTCCAGCACATGGGTTCCGGCCAGTGCCATCTCGTCGCTGTCGAAGACGATCGCGGTGGGAGGCTCTCGGCGGGCCAGCAGCGCGGCGGTGGCGATCTCGGCGCCGCGCGTGCCGAAGCCGGCATCCTGCGAGATCGCGTCGAGGCCGAGCTCGGCGCAGCGCTCGGTGAAGGCACGATCTCGCAGCAGGGTGTGGAGGAAGTCCTCGTTGCCCGCCACGCGTGCGAGGGACCGGTGGCCCAGTGCCGCCAGATGATCCACCAGCAGGCGGGTGGCGTGGGCGTCGTCGACGTAGACGGAGGGCAGGGAGCCGTGATGGCCGGGACCGCCGACGACGAGGGCGGGCAGCCCGAGGTCCTCGAGCGCCGGGATGCGGGGATCGTCCTGCCGCAGATCCACGACCACCACGCCGTCGACCCGGCGCTGCGCGAACCAGCGGCGATAGGTCTCGATCTCCGCATCGGTGGTCTCCACGATCTTCATCTGGAGCGAGTAGTCGCGGCGGCTGAGGACCTCCTGCAGCCCGGCGACGAAGGCACCGAAGAACGCCTCGGTGCCGAGCACCTCGGCCGGCCTGGCCAGCACCATGCCGACCGTGAGCACCGGGGCGCCGGCGAGGGCGCGGGCGGCGGGCGAGGGCTCCCACCGCAGCTCCGCAGCGATGGCCATGATCCGTTCCCGGGTCGCGTCCGAGACTCCGGGCCTGCCGTTCACGGCCAGGGAGACGGCCGCCGGGGTGACCCCGGCGCGACGGGCGATGTCCGCGATCGTGACGCGCTGCCCCCGGCCGCTGCCGGACTGCCGCGACTGCTTGCTGGTGGTCATCATCCGCCCTCTCAGGCCGACGTCACGGCATTGGCCCGCAACGTCAACTAAACCGCTATAGTAGCAGGAGGCGCCACCGGGCCGAAGATCTCCGGCGCTCCGGCGAGCACCTCCGGCTCGTCGCTGCACACACCGTCTCCGAGCTCTGTCCGACGGAAGGACATGATGTCTGCATCTCCGCACACCCCGATCGGCACCGCTCCGGTGCGTTTCGGTGTGAACTTTACCCCGCGGCAGGGTTGGTTCCATTCCTGGCTCGACCTGGACCTGGACGCCGTGGGCGAGGACCTGACCGCCGTCGCGTCCCTCGGCGTCGATCACATCCGCCTGTTCCCGCTGTGGCCTCTGCTCCAGCCCAACCGGACTCTGATCCGCCCCCGCGCCCTCGATGACGTGCGCGCCGTGGTCGACATCGCCGCGCAGCTCGGGCTCGACGTCGTGGTCGACGCGATCCAGGGACATCTCTCGAGCTTCGACTTCGTCCCCAGCTGGCTGGCGACCTGGCACCGCCGCAACATGTTCACCGACCCCGAGGTGGTGACCGCCACCGCCCAGCTGGTGCGGGCCCTCGCGCAGCGGCTGGCCGACGCCCCGAACCTGCTGGGCGTCTCGCTCGGCAACGAGGTCAACCAGTTCTCCGCCTCCAACCACCCCGACCCCGACACCCTCACGGTCCCGGAAGCCGAGGCCTGGACGAGGACGCACCTGGACGCCGCCCGCGAGGGCGCCCCGCAGGGGATGCACACCGTCGCCAACTACGACGCCGCCTGGTTCATGGACGACCACGCCTTCACCCCGGACCAGTCCGCGCAGCTCGGGGACGCGACCGTGGTGCACTCCTGGATCTTCGACGGCACCGGCCAGCGCTACGGCGCCCGCTCCCACGAGGTCGCCCATCGCACCGAGTACTACCTCGAGCTGGCTCGCGCCTTCTCCCCCGCCCCGGAGCGTCCCCTCTGGCTCCAGGAGGTCGGCGCCCCCCGCAGCATCCTGGAGGAGGCGGACGTGCCCTGGTTCGTGCGCAGCACGGTCGAGAACTCGCTGCAGTGCCCCGAGCTCTGGGGCATCACCTGGTGGTGCTCGCACGACGTCTCCCGCTCGTTGGCGGACTTCCCGCCGCTCGAGCACACCCTGGGCCTGTTCGACGAGGACGGCCGGCTCAAAGGCTCCGGCGCAGCCTTCCGGGACGCGATCGCCGAGGCCCGCGAGCAGCCTGCCCCGGCACCGCGCGGACGTGCGATCGACCTGCCCGTCGGCCCGGACCCGATGCTGCTGCGCAGTGCGGCCGCACCCGGCGGCTCGGTCTTCGAGCAGTGGATGGAGGCCTCCCGTGCCGGGGAGCGCCCCACCGTCCGGGTGGTCCGCGAGCTGGCCGATGTCACCGCCGGCGACACCCGCACCGGCGGGGCGGCCGCGACCCGCGTCGGCCCCTGACCGCGAGGGGCGATGCCCGGTGGCCGGGCAGGTCACCGGGCGTCTCCGTGATAGATTCCTGACCGCCCTGCGCGCAGGGTACGGGCCAGTAGCTCAGCCGGTCAGAGCAGCGGACTCATAATCCGTCGGTCGCGGGTTCAAGCCCCGCCTGGCCTACGTGACCTGGAATCCGCCTCGGGTTCGGCGCGGAACCGGTCGGCGATCTCCTCCTCGGGTCGGGGCGCGATCGTCTCGTCATCCTCGAGCTCCGGGATCGGTTCCTCCCCCGGAGCGGGGTCGTACTCAGGGTTCTCACGTGGGGCGATCATCACAGGTCCTCCGATGCCGTGGCACCCCAGGATACGTTCTGCAGCCCGCAGGGACATCGGATGGCTGCCGGGTCAACGCTTTCCCGGGTCCTTCGCCGACAACCCGGCGGCGCTGTCGGCAGTGCTCGGTATCCATGTCCTGGTCTTCAGCCTCTGCATCGTCGTCTGCTCGTTCTTCATCGGTCGGCACCGGCCGCAGCGGCCCCCAACGTCATCGCGGGCATCTTCCTGGAATCCGGCTGCACGCCCGCCGCGCTCACGCACCTGGCCGATATCTCCACCGCGTTCGCCGTGTGGAGTAGCGTGGTCTCACCTCTCGAACCGGCCCCTGACTCCGAGAGAGGTCAGACGAGTGCACATGACTCCACGACCGAGGCGGTGATCGTCGATGGCATCCGCTGCATCGTTCCCACTGGGAGCGCCGATGATGCCCGACGATGCACTGACCGCCTACGTCCATGAGCACTCCGAGCTCGCGCTGCGGGGGCTGCTGTGCATCGAGCGCGCCGGCGAGGGCGAACTGGAGCAGGAGCTGACGGTCGAGACGGTGCACGAGACCCGCACCTCGCTCCGCCGCCTGCGGGCGACCCTGCGCACCTTCCCCGAGTCCTTCGCGCAGCTCGCCAGAGACCCCGCCCGGACCGACCGCGACCTGCGATTCGTCGCCCGCACCCTCAGTGAGCTGCGGGACACCGACGTGCTCGCCCAGGATCTGCTCGCACAAATCGAGGCCCTGCCCGCCTCGCTGGTCCTCGGCCCGGTCCGGGAGGATCTCGCCGATGCGCTCGCCTCGCGTCGGCGGACGGCGGTCGCGCACGTCGCCGCACGCCATGACAGCGCGCGCTGGCGCGGTGCCGTCGACCAGCTCCGGTCATGGCAGCAGGATCCGCCGCGACTCGTCGGGCGGGCGCCGCTGCGCCTGCTCGAGGGCGTGCGGGACGAGGTCCGCGGCCGGCTCCGGGCGGCACACGGCGCTCCGCACGCCCTGCACTCGGCTCGCAAGGCCGCCAAGCGCTGGCGCTATGCCGCGGAGCTCCTGCTGCCGGTGGCACCGGGCGCCGCGGCGGACTACGACGCTGCCACGACGGTCCATGTCCAGCTCGGGCAGCTGCAGGATGCGGTGGTGGCCACGGGATTCCTGCTCGAGCATGCTCACGCCGGCGGACGCCGCGGTCACAACGCGTTCACGACCGGGCTGCTCCACCAGCGCGCGCAGCAGCGGATCCAGGACATCACCGCACAGGCGCCGCAGTTGCTCTGATATGTAGGTGTTTCTGTCAAGGGGGCAGGGTGAAGCGGGGGCATTCACTGGCCGGTGGGTGCCCCCGCTTCGGCGTTCACGGGGTGCTTCTCGGGTGCCGCGTGTCTGGTCGACGCGTGGTCAGTCTGATATGCGCGGGTTGGTTACCGCAGGACGCTGTTTCGGTGGGAGGGGCGGAGCTTGTCTGAGCTCGAGCGTGGCCCGTCAGGGCTGCTCACAGAGCAGGCGCTGGTCTCCTCCTCACGCTGCGTCCCGAGAAGCTCTGGGATCGCCCGTGAGCGCGGTCTATGGGGTTATGCCTCCATCGTGGCCAGCGACCAGCACCAGCCGGCCAGTTCCCGAGCGATCGCGGTGTTCGCGACCGCGTGTCGCTTGTGGTGCTCTTCGAGCACCATCCAACGGTGGTGAAGGGGCGTCGGTTGCCGAGGTCCGCGCGTTCCGCGATGACTGCAGGAACCTTCGCCCAGTCCTGGCGCAGGACCGGTCCGGGGGCGTAGCGGGGCTTGTGGTGCCAGGCCGACTCGACCAGCAGGCGTCGGGCGTGGGAGTTGCCGGTCTTGGTGATCCCTCCCAGCGCTCTCGTCTGTCCGGAAGAGTGCTCGGAGGGGACCAACCCGAGGTAGGCGGCGATGGTGGACCCGGTGAACCGGTCCCAGTCACCGATCTCCACTGCCAGTCCGAAGGCGGTCAGGGTGGAGACTCCTCGCAGACAGGCCAGGCGCTGCGTGGTCTGGGTGAACTCGCTGTTCTCCGCGAGGTCGAAGATCGCTGCGTCGAGACGGTCCCGGCGGGCGAGGGTGTGGGTGACGGCGTCGTAAGCGTCATCGAACGCGGTGACGGTGCCGACCCCACAGGTGGTCAGTTCCTCGCGGCGGACCGCACGAAGCCACCTTTCGTGTTCCCGGCCCCAGGTGGTCGTGCCGGGGAACGCGTAGCCGCGGCGCAGCAGCAGTTTCCCCAGCCGGTGGCGGGCGCTCATCAGGTCCCGTCGGGCATCGTCACGCGAACGGACCAGGTCGCGGGCGGACTCCTCGCCGAGAGTCGGGATCCGCACGGGAGTGATGTCGTCATTTCGAGCCAGTCGGGCCAGCAGTACCGCGTCGCGGCGATCGGTCTTGACTCTCTCGCCCGCTGGCCGTAGCAATTTCGAGGGAGCTGCGACCTGGACCGCATGACCCGCCTCTGCCAGGAAGCGGGCAAGTCCGAAGCCGGTGGGGCCAGCCTCGTACGTGATCCGCAACGTGCCATGATCACGAGCGAGGCCCTCGACGAACTCGCTGATCATGACCAGGTCATTCGGAAGAGACTTCTCGATCAACTCGCCCGTGGAGCAGTCGATCGCGGCAGCGATCACGCTGCGGGCATGGACATCCAATCCCAGGCTTGTACGCTCGGTAAACACCGGGGCCTCCTATGCATGTAGGCACCCCGACCCCTACCGGTCAGGGTGATCCACGAACTCTGCATAAGCGGGGCCCCGGGCTCAAGACCCAAGCAGTAACCCCGCCCACCCACATAGCGTCTGACCAGCGTCGGGTGCTCAGCCCAGCGCCCGATCGACTGCCCTCCTCCCGCTCGCACGCTCGCAGTTCGTCGGTCAGACGCTATGGGGGTGGCGGAGTCGCTGGGTCGGGTCTTGTGGCCCAGGGCCCCGCTATGAAGACTCGTGGAT
>NZ_JBHZRO010000026.1:0-32460 GCF_043641765.1 Brachybacterium vulturis
CGCCTGTGCTGACCAGCCCCCGGCCACCCGCGTCCACGAACGTGTCGACAACGTCATGACCTCATACAGCTAGGGCGAGGGCTGTGGAGCCGGCGGCTCCGGCGGCCAGGACGTGTCGTCGAGCGATCATGGTGACTCCTTCGTCGGTCTCGCGACGAGGCACAGGTCCCCTGCCCTCGCCGCCGAGAAGCGTTCGCTGCGGTGCCGTGGGTGAGCGACGTCACCGCATCGTCGGCGCCGCACTCTCGGCGGCCCCCCGGAGGATTGTTGTGAAACCCCCTTGTCGAATTATGCGCTCCGCCGCTCTCCTCGGCAACCGCCCGCAGGCCAGCGGGCCCGCCGAGGGCCGGTTCACCCCGGGACGCACCGTCGTGTCCAGACCTCGCGCCGGCTCCGGGGCCGCTCCCGGCCCGTCGTGTCCCCGCCGCGAGGCGGGGCGACTCCCTATCCTGGACACATGGCGAACATCCTGGTCGTTGACGACGACCCCGACATCGTGGAGCTGGTCTCCCTCAAACTGCGATCCTCCGGGCACGCGGTGACCGCCGTGGGTTCCGGCGAGGCCGCCCTCGACGCCCTCGCGGCGCGCGGGGACCTCGACCTGGCGGTGGTGGACCACATGATGCCCGGGATGACCGGAGTGGATCTGGTCCGGACCCTGCGGTCGGAGGGATCCGGACTGCGCTTCCTGATGCTCACCGCACGGAGCCAGGAGCGGGACCTCGAGAACGGGTTCACCGCCGGGGTGGACGACTACATGACCAAGCCGTTCTCCCCCCGCGAGCTGGCCGCCCGGGTCGCCGCCCTGCTCGCGCGCCGATGACCGCCCTCGATCCCCGACTGCTCCTCACCGCGCTCGTCGTGGTCTGGTCCCTGGTGCTCCTCGTCGTGATCGCGCTGGGTCTCGTCCATGCGGGACGCGCGACGGCGAGCCGTCGACGGGAGCGCCTGGACGCCCGCGCCCGCCCGCTGGTCATCCGCTTCGCGCTGGCCGAGGAGGAGGACACCGCACTGGCCGGAACGCTCCGCGATGCTCGCGGCGGCTTCGGGGATCGGGTCGACGAGAGGCTGCTGTCCATCCTCGAGACCCTGCGCGGGAAGGCCCGCGCTCGAATCGTCACCATGCTCGTGGAGCGAGGACATCCCGCTCGCCTCCGTCGCCGTGCGCGAGCGCGGCGCACGACCACCCGCGCCGCCGCGCTACGACGCCTCGGCCAGCTCGCGCTCCCCGCCGATGCCGAGCTGGTGCGGCGGTCCGTGTCCGACCGCGCGCCGATCGTGCGCACGGTCGCGGTGCGCGCCGTGGCCTCCTACGCCTCGGCCGATTCGGTCGAGGTCGTGCTGGACCAGCTGCGGGGCTCGGGCGAGGTCCCGTCCCTCGTGGTCGTGACCTCGCTCATCGAGCAGGGGTCCACCTCCGCCGAGGCGCTCGGCGCGATCCGGGCCGGTCTCGGCGACCCCCGCGCCACGGTGCGGGCGGCGTGCGCGCGGGTGCTCGGAGAGCTGACGAGCGCCGCCGATGCCGCGCGGCTCGGCCTGCTCCTGCAGCGCGATGCCACGCCGTCCGTGCAGCTCGCCGCGGCGAGCGCCCTCGAGCGCGTGGCTCGCACCTCCTCCGTCCCGGCGCTGCTGGAGGGCACCCGCTCGCCATGGGGCCCCGTGCGCACCCATTCCCTGCAGGCCCTCCTGTCGCTGCCCCGGGAGGTCACCGACGAGGCGCTGACCGAGGTCGCACGGCGTGGAGACGCGCTCCTGGCCCCTCTGCTCCCGCCCCGCGACCACACTCCCAGGAGCTGACCGTGCTCGACCTCTTCGATCTCTCCGACTCCACCGTCCACACGGTCGTCCGCACCATCCTGGTGTGGACCGCGTGGCCGACGCTGCTGTACTTCCTCACCATCTCGGTGATCTACGCGGCACTGGTGCTGCTGGGATTCCTCGCCAGCCGCCGCTCAGCGGCGCGTCGCTCCGTGCTGGACCTGGCCGACACCGCCACCGCGCCGGTGTCCCTCGGCCTCACCGTCATCCTGCCCGCCTACAACGAGTCCACCGTGATCCTCGACTCCGTGCGGTCCTCCTTGGCGCTGGACTATCCGGACCACGAGGTGGTCGTGGTCAACGACGGCTCCACCGACGACACCCTCGCGGTGCTGCAGGCGGCGTTCGATCTGGTGCCCAGCCACCGCAGCGTGGACCCCGGCCCGCAGATCTCCCTGCGGGGCGAGATCCGTCAGGTGTACGAAGCGCGGGATCCCGGCGTGCCGCTGCTGGTGGTGGATTCCGAGAACTCCGGGCGCTCCGATGCCATCAATGCGGGGATCGGCCTCGCCGCCAAGGATCTCGTGGTCATCTTCGATGCGGATTCGATCACGGATCCCGACGCCCTGCTGCTCGCGGTGCAGCCCTTCCTGGATGATCCGCTCCGGGTGGTGGCGGTCGGCGGGAACATCCGCGCCGTCAACGGCAGCCGGGTGGTGGCCGGGCGCGTGACCGAGGAGGGGATGCCCCGCACCTGGCTCGCCCGCTTCCAGGTGCTCGAGTATCTGCGTGCCTTCACCCTGGGCCGGGCGGGATGGTCGCGCCTGGACGCGCTGATGCTGATCTCCGGGGCCTTCGGCGTCTACCGGCGCGATGTCCTGCTGAGCGTCGGCGCCCTCGATCCCGACACCATCGGCGAGGATTTCGAGCTGACGCTCAAGGTCCATCGCTGGTGCCGGCGGCGGCGCCGCGCCTATCGGATCGTGTTCGTCTCGGAGCCGACGTGCTGGACCGAGGTGCCCGACACCCTCTCGGTGCTGCGGCGCCAGCGGGTGCGCTGGCACCGCGGTCTGTGGGAGGTGCTGTGGAAGCACCGCGGCATGCTGCTGAATCCGCGCTACGGACGGGTCGGGCTGATCGGCCTGCCCTACTACTGGCTGTTCGAGCTGTTCGCCCCGCTGTTCGAGGTGGTGGGCGTGCTGATCATCATCGCCGCCCTGGTCACCGGGGCTGTGAGCCCGACGATGACCTTCGCGCTTCTCGGCATCGCCCTCGGCAGCGGGATCCTGGTCACGGTGATGTCAGTGCTGCTGGAGGAGATGTCCCTGCGCCGCCGCTCGACAGCGCGCGGCCTGCTGGTGATGATCGCCTGCGCGCTGCTGGAGAACCTCGGCTACCGGCAGCTGACCGCGCTGTGGCGCCTGCAGGGCTGGTGGCAGGCCCTGCGCGGACGCCAGGCCGTCTGGGGAGAGATGACCCGGACGGGTTTCGGAGGCTCCTGAGGCCGCAGTCCTCGCGGCGGGACTCGCGGTGGGCCCATCCGCAGTGCCGGGCTCTCGCCGGGAGATCCCGCCGGATCACTCCGCGGCGGAGCCGGTGGCCGCCTCCTGCGCGGCGTACAGCGCCTCGAGGTCGAGCGGCTCCTGCTCCGCGTCGAGATCCTGCACCGGCAGCGAGCAGTCGCCGAGATCCGGGATCGCCAGCCGCTCCCCGGCCTGGTTCATCGACTGGTGGGCGATGACACCGGGCAGGGTGTAGCGGGCGGCCTGCCAGGCGTTGACCATCGGCTGGTAGCCCTCGACCACGGCGCGGGCGAAGTCGTCGACCAGGAAGTGGTGGGCGCCCTCGTGGCCGTTGGGCAGGCCCTGGAACTCCTTCGGCAGCCGCGCCTGGTGGTGCACCTGGGCGGCTCCGGCGACGAAGGCCTCGCGCAGGGCCGGGGAGACCTCGGCCAGGCGCGGATCATCCAGGCTCATGGTGGAGTCGGTGGCGATCAGTGCGGTCACATCCAGCACCCGCCGCTTGTCGTGCCAGTAGGTGGTCGCGACGGTCTCCTCGAAGCTGGACTCCTCGCCGAAGAAGCGGAAGCGGGATTCGCGCCTGTGGCTGGGGTAGCCCACGCGGCGCAGCTCGTTGGTGCGGAAGGCACCGCCGTTGTCCATCCCGAACAGGGCGAAGGCGTTGGAGACGTCGTTGTCGAACATCGAGACGTCCTTGTCGAACACGCCGTCGCCGCGGGTGTCGGGGCGTCCGAGCGCGGAGACCGAGGTCGCGTGCCGCTCCCCCAGCACGCCGAGGATGCCGCCGAGGGAGTGGGTGGGGTACAGCAGCGGGGGGTAGGAGGCGGTGGCCTTCCAGGTCTCGCCGCCGGAGTACTTATAGGCGTCGTAGAAGCCGAGGTCCATGTCGTGGATGTAGTCGCCCTCGGCGTAGAACACCTCGCCGAAGGCGCCGGTGCGGTGGATGCGGCGGGCCAGCACCACGGCGGCGTTGTACTGGCTGGTCTCGCCCATCATGTAGACGAGCCCCGTGCGCTGCACCTCCTCGGTGATCGCCCGGATCTCCTCCTCCTGGATGGCCATCGGCACGGCGGAGTAGACGTGCTTGCCGGCGCGCAGAGCGGCCAGGGCATGCTCGCCGTGGGTCCAGCGCTGGGTGAAGATCGCGACCGCGTCGACGTCGGAGGCCAGCAGCTCCTCGTAGGTGTCGAAGCGCTTGTCGAAGCGCACTCCGCGTGCTTCGACCGCGTCGATCCGCTCGGGCACGGAGTCCACGGCGTACAGCGCCTCGACCTCGGGGTGGGCGGCGAAGAGCTCTGCGAAATGGGACCCGAACTGTCCGATCCCCACGATGCCCAGCGTGAACGGCATATTTCCTCCTTGAAACTAACTGATGGGGGAACGTTACGCCAGGACTCGTCGGAGCGGCAAGCCGCCGCGGACGGGAGGCCGCCGCTAGAGGCGCCGCCAGCGCCCGGAGCGCCAGACATCGCGCCAGGGCGGCACCTGGCTGCCCCGAGCCGCCATCCTCCGTCGCAGGTTCCGGCGCGTGATCAGCATGCCGGCCACCCCGATCGCGAGCAGCGGCAGCTGCACCGCGAAGGCCAGGCGGAACGCCTCCAGGTCGTAGTTCCCCTCGGGCCGCAGCAGGTCCAGCACCACCCCGATGAGCAGGATCGAGGTGAGCCCACCGATGAAACCGCCCATGATCACCACCCCGGTGGCGGTGCCGAGCCGGTGCCGCGCGAGGTCCGTGCGCGGGAAGTCGAAGCCGATGTTGCTGCCTGGGCCACCGATCGAGAAGCCGGAGACCAGCACGATGAGCAGCCAGATCGGGGCCGGCCCGGGCCACAGCACCAGCGCGAGCAGCGGCACCACGATGGTGGCCACGATCAGCAGCACCAGCGTGGAACGGCGCAGCGGATGGCGCTGGGTGAGCGCGCCGATCAGCGGCCCGCCGACGACGGCGACCACCACCAGCACGGTCATCACGGCCGAGGCGGCGGGCCGGCTGAGCCCCTCTCCTGCGGTGAGGTACGGGTAGCCCCACATCATGGAGAAGGCGATGCCGGTGAACCCGGCGGTGAAGTGCGTGAAGAACCCCAGCTGTGTCGAGGGGTGGCGGATGATCCGGGCGAGGACCAGCGGGATCCGGGTGAGGTCCTGCTTCACCCGGGGCCGCGGCAGTCCGGGCGGGCTCGCGCGCACCACCAGCAGGGCCAGCAGCGCCGCGACCGCGCTCACGGCGGCGGCCGAGGAGAAGGCCGTGCCCCAGCCGGCCACGGTCAGCACCGCGACGAAGGGCACGGCGGAGGCGATCTGTCCCACCTGGCCGAGGATGCCGGTGAGCTGGGTGAGGATCGGCACCCGCGAGGCCGGGAACCAGGCCGGGACCAGGCGGACCGCGCTGGAGAACGTCAGGGCGTCGCCGGCGCCGAGGATGATGCGCGCCACCATCGCCACCCCCACGGTCTCGGTCTGGGACATCAGCAGCTGCCCGGCGCCCATCAGCAGCGCCCCAGCGACGAGGGTGACCCGGGAGCCGTACCGGTCCAGCAGCAGCCCGGCGGGGATCTGGCAGAGCGCGTACACGGCCAGCTGCAGCACCACGAAGCTGGAGACGATGGTGGCGGAGGCGCCGAACCGTTCGGTGGCCTCGAGCCCGGCGACCCCCATGGTGGTGCGCTGCAGCACGGCGATCGAATAGGCCGTCACCGCGGCGATCCACACCACGTACGCCCGGGTGCCGCCGAGGACGGGACGGGGGACGTCGGGCGTGCTCATGAAGGGTCCTTCGCGGAGGTCGGGGCGGGCGTCGGGCAGTCGGACCGGGCGCCGCGGGCGCCCGTCCCGCGGTGGCTGGGTCCCGACCTCCGTCGAGGCTAGCGGCGCGAGGCGGTGGGGCGGTAGTCGTGTCCGTCCCTTGCCACAGCGCCTGGCATCGCGCGGGAGCGGTCAGCGCTCGCGCCAGGCCCCGGCGATCTCGATCAGCAGGTCGTTCGCCTCCTGCTCGGCGATGGTGGCGCGCACGCCCTCGACGCCGTAGGCGCGCAGCACCAGCCCGCGGGCGTCGGCGAACTCGGCAAAGGCGGCGCTCTGCTCCCCCAGCGGGAAGTACACGAAGTTGCCCTGGCTCGCGGGCAGCTCCCAGCCCTGCTCGGCGAGCGCGGCGAGCACCCGCGAGCGCTCGGCGCGGATCCACTCCGCCCGCTGCGCGAGCTCCTCCTGAGCGACAGGTTCGAGACTCGCCAGCGCTGCGGTCTGGGCGGGGATGCTGGCTCCGAAGGGCACGGTGACCTGGCTGAGCGCCCGGGCCAGGCGGGGATGGGCGACGGCGTAGCCGATCCGCAGCCCGGCCAGGCCCTGCAGCTTGGAGAAGGTGCGCAGCAGCACCACGTTGCCGTGGCGGCGGAAGATCCCAGCGGTGCCGAGCACGGTGGCGGGGTCGTGGAACTCCCGGTAGGCCTCGTCGATCGCGACCACCACGTCCTCCGGGACCCGGCGCAGAAAATCCTCGACCTGGTCTGTGCTCAGCGACGGTCCGGTGGGGTTGTTCGGGGTGCACAGCAGCACCAACCGGGTGCGCTCGGTGATCGCCGCCGCCATCGCCTCGAGGTCGTGCTCGCCGTGCGGGGTGAGCGGGACCTGCACGGAGACACCGCCGTGGGAGCCGACGAGGATCGGGTACGCCTCGAAGGAGCGCCAGGCGAAGACGACCTCGTCCCCCTCCCCCACCAGGGCGCGGACCAGGTCGCCGGAGACCGCGACGGAGCCGGTGGACAGCGCGATCTGCGTCGGCTCCACCCCGTGCTTGCCCCCGAGCACCTCGCGCAGCTGCAGTGCCGCCGCATCCGGATAGCGGTTCGCGCTCTCGAGCGAGGCGACAGCCGCCTCGCGCACCGCGGCGATCGGCGGGAAGGGCGACTCGTTCGAGGACGCCTTGAAGCGCCGCACGCCGTCATCGGCAGCGGGCTTTCCAGGGACGTAGGCGGGCAGGTTCTCGAGCGCGGAGCGCAGGCGGACGTTCTCAGCAGGCTGGTCGGACATGCCGCCAGGGTATGCGGTGCGGGGCCGTGGCGGCGGCGGTTCCGTCGGTCGACGGTGGAGGCATGGTGCCGAGGTGGGGATATCCCCGATGCCCCGTCCAGCCGCGGTGACGATAATGGGGTCATGCGATTTCTCGGACACATCATCGTCACCGGCCTCGCGCTGTGGGTCACCGCGCTGATCCTGCCCGGCATGCACCTGGGCGAGAACAGCTCCACCGTGCTCACCCAGATCCTCACCATCGGGGCGATCGCGCTGATCCTGGCGCTGCTCAACACGATCGTGAAGCCCCTCCTGGAGTTCCTCACCTTCCCCATCACCTGCGTGACCCTGGGCCTGTTCCAGCTGGTCATCAACACGCTGATGCTGCTGCTGGCGAGCTGGGTCTCCGGTCTGTTCGACCTGACGCTCGAATTCGACCGCTTCTGGTGGGCGCTCGGGGCCGGCGTGATCATCGGGATCCTCTCGGCGATCGTCGAAGCCGTCACCGGGCTCGGGGACGAACGTGGCAGCCGCAGCCGCTCGGTCGGTGAGTGAGACCGGCCGGTGACCTCCGTGGTCCGCGACGGGGACCTGCCGTCCTGGACCGCCCCGAGTCTGGGAGGATGCTCCCCATGGCTCACTCCTTCGCGGACATCACCCCGCAGATCGCCCTGACCCCGCTCGACGGCCGGTACCGCGCACAGGTCGCACCGCTGGCCGACCACCTCTCCGAGGCGGCGCTGAACCGCTCCCGCCTGGTGGTGGAGACCGAGTGGATGATCCACCTGCTGGACCAGCAGGTGATCCCCGGGCTGCGCACCCTCACCGGCGACGAAAGGGCGCTGCTGCGCGCGATCCCCGAGGACTTCGGCGCGGACGGCATCGCCGAGCACGCCGAGATCGAGCGGGAGACCGTCCATGACGTCAAGGCGATCGAGTACTTCATCAAGCGCCGCCTGGCCGGTACCTCGCTGGAGCCGCTGGCCGAGGTGGTGCACATCTACTGCACCAGTGAGGACGTCAACAACCTCTCCTACGCCCTGATGGTCAAGGGGGCCGTGGAGCAGGTGTGGCTGCCCGCGCTGCGGGAGGTGATCGCGGATCTCACCGCGCTCGCGAAGGATGCGGCCGAGGTGCCGATGCTCTCGCGCACCCACGGTCAGCCCGCCACCCCCACCACCCTCGGCAAGGAGATCGCGGTCTTCGCCTACCGGCTGGGCCGGCAGGAGCGGCGCATCGCCGCGGACGAGATCCTCGGCAAGATCAACGGCGCGACCGGGACCTATGCAGCGCACGCGGTGTCCGTTCCGTCGGCGGACTGGGAGCAGGTCTCCCGCTCCTTCGTCGAGCACCTGGGCCTGACCTGGAACCCGCTGACCACCCAGATCGAGTCCCATGACTGGCAGGCCGAGATCTACGCCGACGTGGCCCGTGCCGGCCGGATCCTGCACAACCTCGCCACCGACGTGTGGACCTACATCTCGCTGGGCTACTTCCGCCAGCGGCTCTCGGCCCAGGGCGGCACCGGCTCCTCGACCATGCCGCACAAGGTGAACCCGATCCGCTTCGAGAACGCCGAGGCGAACCTCGAGATCTCCGGGGCGCTGCTGGACTCGCTCGCCTCGACCCTGGTCACCACCCGGCTGCAGCGGGATCTCACCGACTCCACCACCCAGCGCAACATCGGCCCCGCCTTCGGGCACTCGCTGCTCGCGATCGCGAACCTCCGCAAGGGCCTGGCGGGCCTGGACGTGGACGCCGGCGCCATGGCGGCGGATCTCGAGGGCAACTGGGAGGTGCTCGGCGAGGCGGTGCAGTCCGTGATGCGCACCCTCGGCGTGCAGGGCGTGCCGGGGCTGGACAACCCCTACGAGCGGCTGAAGGACCTCACCCGCGGCCACCGCGTGGACGGGGAGGGGATGCGCGAGTTCGTGCGCTCGCTGGGGCTGCCCGCGGCGGAGCAGGAGCGGCTGCTGGCGCTGAGCCCGCACAGCTACGTCGGCTACGCCGCGCAGCTCGTGGACCACCTGGAGGGCGCCGGCGTCTGAGCCGGTCCCTCGGCTCCGTCCCGTCAGCCGATGGCGCGGGGGCGGAGGTCGAGGGTGGCCACGACCGCCTCGGCCGGGGCGCGCAGCGCGAAGCCGATCGCGGCGGCGACGGTGGCGGGGCGCAGGTACTTCTCCGTCTCGTAGGCACCGCTCTCCGCGGCGCGCAGCTCGTGCTGCATGTCGGTGTCCACCCGGCCCGGATGCACCGAGCTGACCCGCACGCCGTGGGCGCCCTCCTCCTGGCGCAGCGCATCGGTCCAGGCGCGCAGCGCGAACTTCGAGGCGGAGTAGGCCCCCCGCTCCCCCTTCGCGTTGAAGCCGGAACCGGAGTTCACGGCGACGACCGTGCCGCGGGCCTCCCGCAGCGCGGGCAGCAGCAGCCGGGTCAGCTCCGAGACCGCGGTGACGTTGACCGCGAAGTTCTGCGCCCAGTCCGCGGCGCTGAGCTCCTCGACGCTGCCGTTGACCAGGATGCCTGCGCAGTGCACGAGCCCGGCGAGCCCGCCGGGCAGATCCAGGGCGGCCACTGCGGCGGCCGTCGCCGCCTCATCGGTCAGCTCTGCGACGAAGGGCTCGGCCGAGGGCAGCTGCGCGGCGAGCTCGGTCAGCGCCTGCTCGTCGCGGCCGGCGAGGATCAGGTGATGGTCGGCGGCGAGCGCCTCGGCCGTGGCGCGGCCGATCCCGCGGTTCGCGCCGGTGATCAGGACGGCGGGGCGGGCGGAACGGGAGGTGGGCTGCTCGGTCGTCATGGCCTCGAGTCTGTCACGGCCAGGGATCCGCCACCGCTCGGGCCCGTCGACCGCATCTCCGGGCCACCGCGCAGGTGAGAACATGACGGGGTGGAGACGATGACGCCGAGCAGGGCCTGGCTGCGCGCCGAGGTGCTGATCATCCTCGCGCTCTCGCTGGGGCGCAGCGCCGTGTACTCGCTGCTCTCCCTCGCCCAGGCGCTCGCGGCCGGGCCGCTGTCCGGGCAGTCCACCGCCCTGAACCGCTCGCTGCGGGAGAACCCCTGGCTGGACCTGCTCTACCAGCTGCTGTCGATCGTCTTCGCCCTCGCACCGGTGGCGCTGGTGGTGCTGCTGCTGGCGCTGACCGCAGGCTCGCTCCCCCAGGCGTTGCGGGATCTGGGACTGGATCTCGCTCGGCCGCTGCGGGACCTGCTGCACGGCGTGCTGCTGACGGCCGGGATCGGGGTGCCGGGACTGGCGGTCTACTACCTGGGCCGGCTGCTCGGGGCGACGGTCGAGGTGATCCCGGCGGCGCTTTCCACCCACTGGTGGACGCTGCCGGTGCTGGTGCTGCATGCGGTGAAGAACGCCGTGCTGGAGGAGGTGATCGTGGTGGGCTACCTGTTCCAGCGGCTCCAGAGGCTCGGCTGGTCACCGCGCCGGATCATCATCGTCTCCGCCGTGCTGCGCGGCGCGTACCACACCTATCAGGGGGTGGGCCCGGGGCTCGCGAACCTGGTGATGGGGCTGGTGTTCGGCGAGTGGTACCGCCGCACCCGACGCACCCTGCCACTGGTCATCGCCCACACCCTGCTCGATGTGTTCGCCTTCGTGGGCTATGCGCTGCTGCAGGATGCCCTCGGGCTGTGAGCCACCGGGAATGCGGTGCCGGCCGCAGTCGCCGGCCGCAGTCGCCGGCCGCGCGGTCCGAGAACTGGTCGGGTACTGGCGGCACAGCGATCAGTACGCTCATATCGGCATGCGCGTCGCTCCTGCGCCAGGACCCGACCATGCCATTCCGCGCAGAGAGGGCCGGCGGCACGCACGACCCGCGCCGTCGTTCCCGCACCGTCAGAGGATGTACGCCTCGCCCTCGCCCTCGGAGGTGATCGGCAGGCCTGCTTCGAACCACTGATCCATGCCGCCGGAGACGTTGATGGCCTCGAAGCCGTTGGCGTTCAGCCACTGGCTGACCTGGAAGCTGCGGCCCCCGCTGCGGCACACGATGTACATCGGTTCATCGGTCTCGGGCAGCTGATCGAGGTTCTCCATCAGCGTGCTCGCCGGGAGGTGCTGGGCGTGCGCGGCATGGCCGGCATCCCACTCGTTCTGCTCGCGCACATCGATCAGATGCGCGCCCTCGGGGATGGCGTTCGGCGCGACGTTCTCAAGAGTCATGGATCCACCCTAATGGCCCGCCCGTGCGTACCGCCGCACCAGCGGCGAGGCCACCAGCACCGCGGCGATCACCAGCGCATAGGCGCCGAGCACGCCGGCCAGGTACTGCACGGCCATCCTCGGCTCGCTGGGGGCGCCGCCGAGAAAAGTGGCGAGCACCAGCAGGGCGGTGCCGGTCGCGACGAGCGAGCTCAGCACCACCGGGACCGCGATCTCCGCGAGCCGGGCGCGGTGCAGCTGGCCCACCTCGGCGCCGGCGATGTGCTGGGCGCGCAGGCGGGGGGCCTGGTCGATCACCCGGGCGGTCTGCGCGACACCGGTGCCGACCGCGGCGAGCACCGCCGCGATCCCCAGGGTGAGCAGGCCACCGGTGGTCATGGCGGTGAACATCATCGCCTCCTCGGGATTGGTGGCCGCGCCGAGCGTGGCGATCATCGTCAGGAACCCGGCGATGACCAGGGCGAAGGTGATGCCCGAGACGGCACGCCAGCCGGCCCGCGGAGCGGCCGCCAGCCGCCGCGCCCCCACCATCAGCGAGGGGATGGGAGCGATCCGGGCGAGCACCAGCGCGGTGACCCACACCAGGAACGGACCGACCACGCTGATCCCCGCCACGATCGCCGCGACGAACAGCACCATGATCGCGATCGCCGCCCCGGCGCCGCCCTCGCCCAGCAGCATCCCGCCGACGTTCATGAACACCACGAAGCCCACGATCAGCGCCGCCCACAGCACCACCCGCAGCACGGACATCCGCACCACCCGGGAATCGCGGGCCACGCCCAGCGGGCTGAGCACCACGCCGGTGAGGGAGACCGCGGCGGAGCCGGCGGAGATCAGCACCAGCGCGAGGACCAGCACGGGATAGGCCCAGCCGGGCAGCAGCAGGTCGGCGACCGTGAAGGGGGTGATCCCGAAGTCGAGGCGGGTCAGCGCCGGGGTCGCCACCAGATGGGCGCCGAGACCGAGGAGCGCGCCGAGCAGGGACTGGGCGGCGACGTCGAGCACCGCCACCGACCCGACCTGACCGCCGGTGCCGCCCACCAGGCGCATGGTGGCCAGGTCCCGCTCACGCCGGGCCAGGGACAGCCGCGCGGCCGAGCCGCCGAGACCGACGGCGCTGGGCACCAGCAGCACGGAGGCGATGAGTGCGCAGATCGCGAGGATCGGCATGATGGAGGCCTCGCCCGTCATGGGCGCCTCGCCTGCCGGGATCCGGCCGACGAAAGCGGCGGCGCCTCCGAGCACGGTCGCGGTGATCGCCGTGGCCGCGGCGAAGGCGATCACCGGCAGCACGTCGGCGAGCGCCCCACGGCGCCGCAGCAGCAGGGGCGCCGAGGCCAGCAGGGCGCTCATCGGCCCGCTCCGGTGGGGCCGGTCGCGGCGGCGGGGCGCACGAACTCCTGGGCGATCCGCCCGTCCTGCATGGTCACGGTGCGGCGGCAGGCCGCGGCGACCGTGGCGTCGTGCGTGACCATCACCAGGGCGGCGCCGGTGTCCCGGCAGAGTCCACCAGGATCGCCAGCACGGCCTGGCCGGTGGCCTGGTCGAGCGCCCCGGTGGGCTCGTCGGCGAAGACCACCGAGGGCCTGCCGGCCAGTGCCCGGGCGATCGCCACCCGCTGCGCCTGCCCGCCCGAGAGCTGGGTGGGGCGGCGGTCGTGCAGGCCGGACAGCCCCAGGCGGTCCAGCCAGGAGGCCGCCTCGGCGGTGGCGGCACGGCGGGAGGTGCCGTCGAGCATGCGCGGCAGGATCACGTTCTCCAGCGCGGTGAGCTCGGACAGCAGCTGGCCGTCCTGGAAGACGAAGCCGAAGTCGCTGCGACGCAGCCGGGTGCGGCGCCGATCCCCCAGGCTCGCGAGATCAGTGCCCTCGTGCAGGACGGTGCCGGTGGTCGGGGTGAGGATCCCGGCGAGGAGGTGCAGCAGGGTGGTCTTGCCGCAGCCGGAGGGGCCCGTCACGGCGAGCGAGTCGGCGCGGTCGAGGTCGAGGTCCGCACCGTCCAGGGCGCGGGTGGTGGTGCCCCCGGTCCCGTAGGTCATGAGCAGGCCGCGGGCCGACAGCACCGGGGACAGGGGAACCGTCCGGGGCTGGGCGGGGTGCGCGGACGTGCCGGAGTGCGAGGGCGCGAGCGGGCTGTTGTTCATGCCATCCAGCCTCCGTGGCGGGGCCTCCGCCGCGCGTCCACCCCCGGAGCGGTTCTGCCCGCCGCGGGTCAGACCGTGGCCTGACCCGGCGGGAGGCCGCAGGCTGAGCTCGACCCCGCCAGCTCGAGGTCGTCGGCAGGTAGCTGTACGGGACGGCTGGCGAAGCCCTAGGGGCCACCAGGACGCACTCTCCTCAGCGCCCACCCGGCACGGGGGTGATCCAGCAGCGAGCGGCCAGGCTGCCGGGAACGTCCACGAGAGTGAGGCCGACTGCGATGACCCCCACCGTGATACCGACGAGGGCGAGCTTCCAAGAGCCGCTGCGGTTCCGACAGGCAGAGATTCCGAGCCACACTGCCAGGACGGAGAGGAGCAGACCCGGCGTGACCGAGAGCGCATGTATCAAGGACTGATCCGCAGAAGGGTGCCCGTTGTTCACATCGGTCGCCAATCTCCGTGCCGCGAGGAGCTGCCCGCCCACCGAGAGGGCGATCGCGAGGATACCTGCGATGAAGGAGACGATCCCGAGAGGGTTGCGCCCCTGCGCGGGGCCCGAAGCGGTTGTACCCATCGGTACACGCTAAGGGCTGCTCCCTCGGTGGGCCGACATCGAACCGCCCACCGGGTTGCTGAGCGTGGCGACCGCACTGGCGGCCTGCAGGAGGCCGTAGACATCGATGGCACCTTCGGAGGAGCGCGATGAATCCTCCTTCTGCACCTCCGGTTCAGTCTGCTCCCGTGCGCGTTCGGCGTCTCGGCCCTTGATCCCATCGCGCACCCCTCGACGCACGGCCAGATAGACGATGTAGCCCGTGACTGCTATTGCGAGAGCGGTCAGAGCGAGCAAGGTCAGTGGATCCATCTGCTCACTCCCCTCGATTTCCTCTCCACCGTATCGAGCACGTGGGGCGGTGTCCGCAGAGAGGTCGGAGCGATGGCTCCACCTTGATACACCCGGTGGAAGAGGCGCGTGTCAGCCGAAGCGCCCGGAGATGTAGTCCTCGGTCTGCGTGTTCGTGGGGTTGGTGAAGATGGTGTCGGTGTCGCCGATCTCGATGAGGCGGCCGGGCTGGCCGGTGCCGGCGATGTTGAAGAAGCCGGTGCGGTCCGAGACCCGGGAGGCCTGCTGCATGTTGTGGGTGACGATCACGATCGTGTACTCCTGCTTCAGCTCATGGATCAGGTCCTCGATCGCCAGGGTCGAGATCGGGTCCAGCGCCGAGCAGGGCTCGTCCATCAGCACGACGTCAGGCTCGACGGCGATCGTCCGCGCGATGCACAGCCGCTGCTGCTGACCGCCGGACAGCCCCATGCCGGGCTTGTCCAGGCGATCCTTGACCTCGTTCCAGAGGTTCGCTCCGCGCAGCGCCTGCTCCATCAGCTCATCCGCCGCTGAGCGGGACATCCGGCGGTGGTTCAGCTTCACCCCGGCCAGGACGTTGTCCCGGATCGACATGGTCGGGAAGGGGTTCGCCTTCTGGAACACCATGCCCACCCGGCGGCGCACGGTGACCGGGTCGACCCTGGGGTCGTAGATGTCCTCGCCGTTGATCTCGACCCTGCCCGTGGCGTAGGCACCGGGGATCACCTCGTGCATCCGGTTCAGGGTGCGCAGGAAGGTCGACTTGCCGCAGCCGGAAGGACCGATGAGCGCGGTCACGGAGCGGGGCCGGAGCTGGACGTCGACGCCCTGCACGGCGAGGAAGTCCCCGTAGAAGATGTCGAGGTCCTCGACGTTGATGGGCTGAGGGGCTGCCATCGGGAGTCCTTTCAGGACGGGTGAGGGCTCAGCGGCTGAGCTTGGGAGAGAAGTAGTGGCTGATCAGCCGCGCGAGGATGTTGAGCACCATGACGATGACGATCAGGGTGAAGGCGGCGGCCCAGGCCCGATCGATGTTGGTGGTGATCGTGCAGGCATACACCTCCTGGGTGATCGGGTCGGTGACCGTCTCGCTCATGCAGTTCGCGCTGCCGGCGCGGTACTGCTGGTTGATGAACGTGGGCAGGGTCGCCATGCGCCCGTCGAACATGTTCCAGTTCACCGAGGTCACCATGCCGACCGTGAGCAGCAGCGGTGCCGTCTCGCCGATCACGCGGGCGATGGCCAGGGTGATGCCGGTGGTCAGGCCTGCGATCGCGGTGCGCAGCACCACCTTGACGATGGTGAGCCACTTGGGCACGCCCAGCGCGTAGGAGGCCTCGCGCAGGTCCATCGGGACCAGCCGCAGCATCTCCTCGCTGTTGCGCACCACGGTGGGGATCATCAGCAGCGACAGCGCGACCGCGCCCATGATGCCCATGCGCACGCTGTCGTCGGGCATCAGCGCGATGAACAGCGCCAGGCCGAACAGGCCCGCCACGATCGAGGGGATGCCGGTCATGACGTCCACCAGGAAGGTGACCCCGGTGCCGAGAGTCTTCTTCCATCCCTGGTCCGCGTACTCCACCAGGAAGATCGCGGTGAACAGGCCGATGGGGATCGAGATGAGCGATGCCCACAGGGTGATCAGCAACGTGCCCACGGTCGCGTGGAACACCCCGCCCGCGTCGGCGCCGCCGATGATCCCGGACATCGAGGACGTCCAGAAGTCGAAGGGGTCGGGCTTCGCCGCGATCACCCGGGTCAGGCCCCGGCTGACGACCTCCCAGAGCAGGGAGGCCAGCGGGAACATCGCCACGGCGAAGGTGCCGATCACCAGCAGGGTCATCAGGCGATCCTTCGCCCAGCGCGGCCCCTCGCGCAGCAGCGAGTACGCCCAGCCCAGCAGCAGGTGCAGGAGGAAGCCGACCGTGATCGCGCCGGCGATCGAGAAGGCATCGAGGAGGGACAGTCCGGCGATCGCGACCAGCAGGCCGGCGAGGCCGGTGAGGACCAGGTGGTACCAGGGCAGTCGACGCTCGTCGTGGGGACGACGCATCGATCTCTGGTGCTGCACGGCGGTCGGGGTGCTCATGGGGGCCTCTCAGCTTGTCGGGCCGCTGCGTGCGACGATCCACCGGGCGAGGGCGTTGATGAGGAACGTCAGCACGAACAGCACCAGCCCGGTGAAGATCAGCAGGGACATGTCGACACCGGAGGCCTCCGCCGACTTCGAGGCGATGTTCGCGGCGATCGAGTTGTGCCGGCCCACCTCGAGGATGTGGAGGGAGAAGGTGGCGCCGGGGGCGAGGATCATCAGCACCGCCATGGTCTCGCCGAGCGCACGGCCGAGGCCGAGCATGGAGGCGGCGACGATGCCGCCGCGCCCGAAGGGGAGCACGACGGTGCGGATGGTCTCCCAGCGGGTGGCGCCGAGGGCGAGGGCTGCTTCCTCCTGCAGGCGCGGGGTCTGCAGGAACACCTCACGCGCCACGGCCGTGATGATCGGCAGCACCATCACGGCGAGCACCACCGAGGCGGAGGCGAGGTTGCGCATCGGGGCGGTGGGCTCACCGGCGAACAGCGGGATCCATCCGAGATAGGTGCTGAGGAAGAGGTACAGCGGCTCGAGCTCGGGGACCAGCCAGATCCCGCCCCACAGGCCGTAGACGACCGACGGCACCGCGGCGAGCAGGTCGATCAGGTAGCCCAGCGTCGCGGCCAGTCGGCGCGGCGCGTAGTGGGAGATGAACAGGGCGATGCCGATCGAGATCGGGATCGCGAGCACCAGCGCGATCGCGGAGGCGAGCACCGTGCCGAACACGAGCGGGAGCGCGTACTCGATCAGGGAGAACTCCGCGGTGCGGGTGAACTCCTGGCTCGCGAGGATGGCCGGCAGCGACTCCGTGGTAAGGAAGACCGCCACCGCGGCCAGGGTGAGGAAGATCAGCAGCCCCGAGCCGATGCTCAGGGACGAGAAGACCGAGTCGCCGAGGCGGCGCCCGCTGGTCGCCAGGGAGGCGGGCGGAGCCTCACGCGACTCCGACGCGATGTCGGCTGTGCTCATGGGGACCTTCCTCCGAGCTGGGGGGGGACGGGGTGGGGCGCGGTGCCGGGCCCCGGCGACGCCGCCGAGCCGCAGGGGCCCGGCGGCACGCGATCGTGCGGGAGCGGCTCAGCCGACGGTGATGGCGTCGATCGCCGCCTGAGCCTCGCTGCGCAGCTCCTCGGAGATCGGAGCGGAGCCGGCGTTCTGCGCGGCGACCTGCTGCCCCTGCTCGGAGATCATGAAGGAGGCGTAGGCCGTGACCGCGTCGCCGGTGGCGGAATCCTCGTACGAGCCGCACAGCGCCAGGTAGGAGATCAGGACGATCGGGTACGTGCCGGCCTCGGCGGTGGTGCGGTCCAGCTCCATGACGATGTCGTTCTCCGCACGGCCCTCCTCGCGCGGCGAGACGTCGACGGCCTTCGCCGCGGCGTCGGCGCTGTAGTCCACGAACTCCTCACCGACCTGGATGGACGCGGTCCCGAGGTTCCCGGCCTGCGAGGCGTCGGCGTAGCCGATGGTGCCGTTGCCGGACTCGACCGTGGAGATCAGGCCGGAGGTGCCGTCACCGGACTGGCCGCCCGGGATCGGCCAGGTCTCGATCGGGCCGTGGGTCCAGGCCTCGGGGGCGTTGTCCGCGAGGTACTCGGTGAAGTTCTCGGTGGTGCCCGAGTCGTCCGAGCGGTGGACCGGGACGATGGCGGTCTCGGGCAGCTCGACATCGGGGTTGAGCTCGGCGATCGCCGGATCGTTCCAGCTGGTGATGGACTCGGCGAAGATCCCGGCGATGACCTCGGGCGAGAGGTTCAGGTTCTCGATGCCCTCGAGGTGGAACACGACCGCGATCGGGGAGATGTAGACGGGCAGCTCGAAGGCCCGCTCGCCGTTGCACACCGCGGTGGAGGCGGCGAGCTCCTCCTCGTCCAGGGCGGCATCGGTGCCGGCGAACTTCACCTGGCCGGAGAGGAACTGCTCGCGACCGGTCCCGGAGCCGGTGGGGTCGTAGGTGACGGTGATGTCGCCGCCCTCGGCCTGCACGAGGCCCGTGAACGTCTCGGTCCACGCGGTCTGCGCATTCGCCATGGAGGAGGCCCCGGCGCCGGCGAGGTTGCCGCTCAGCTCGGCGTAGCCGCCCGCCGCGGTGCCACCGTCCTCCGGCGCTCCCGAGCCACCACTGCTGCCCTCGGCGCTGCCGCCGCAGGCCGTCAGGGCGAGGCCCGCGGCGACTCCGAGTGCGGCGAGGGAGACGAGCTTGTGCTTGCGAACGTTCACTGCGAGTCCTTTCGGGGCCGTGGGCCCGGAAGCTGTCCGTCGAGGAGGTGTGACAGCTCGGACGCTAGGGAGGGCAGATGACGGCCCGCCCGCTCACGCGTGAACGACAGATGAACTCCCCGAGGGGAGCACAGGACTCGCAGGTCAGGCACTTGACACGACCAGATCATCACCCGACCCGTCGCCGCTGCGCGGCGTGACCTCCGCCACCGCCGGCCCCGCCGTCGGCGGGGTCGCCCAGGTCAGGCGGTGGCGGCCATGACCAGCCCGACGATCATGAACGCACCGTAGAGCAGCAGGATGAACAGGGGGATCAGCCCCACCAACGACGTCACCAGGCCCGCGATGGCGAGGCCGCGGCCACCCCTCGGCGCGCGCGCCGTCGGCGCGGTCTCCTTCATGCCCTGGGCCGAGAACCAGATCCCGAAGGGTGAGGTGAGACCACCGCACATGGCCAGGCCCACCAGCCCCAGCACGAATCCGGCGATCGCCGCGTTCGAGCTCGGCAGCGGGGCCGGGAAGGCTCCGAACTGGGGCGGCCCGACGGGAGACGGGCCGGGGGGCGGGCCTGCCGCATACGGGTCCGGCGCATACGGGCCTGCCGCATACGGGTCCGATGCATACGGATCGGTCATGCCGTACCCCTTCCCGTCGGGGTCGTCGCGGTGCTCGCGTCGCCGTCCGAACGGGTCATACCCTCCGGAATGGTCCGGGAGTCCGTGGTCGTGCTCTGCATTCATCTGGTGCGCATCCTTCCCCATGCCCGGTGCCTGTCCGACCTGCGCCCGCGTCACCTCTCCCCGGGCGCCGGCGTCAGCCGATGTTCGGCAGATGCCGTTCGATCGCGACCACCCTGCCGTCGGCCGTGGTGTGCAGCAGCAGCGCCTCCCCGGCCGCCAGGTACGGATCCTCCTGGGGCAGTTCGAGGGCGACGCCCGGCTCGGCCACCGTCCGCACCGCGTCGATCACGGTGGCCAGCACCGGTCGATGCGTGCACACCACCGTCGGCCGCGCCTGCGCGAGCACGCGGTCGATCACGGCGGCGGTCCGTGCCGGGTGCTCGGCATGGCCCGCCTCGGTCAGCGCGTCCTTGGTGCGGATCCTCAGGCCCTCCACGGTCGCCAGCGGCTCGATCGTGGCGCGGCACCGCTCCCACGGGCTGCTCAGCACGCTCGCCGGGTCGAAGGCGTCCAGCAGCGGCGGCAGTGCCCGCGCCTGCTTCTTCCCCTTCTTGTTCAGGGGGCGGGACGCCTCCCCCTTGCGCCATTTCGAGCGGGACAGCGCCGCGCCGTGGCGCTGGATGACGATCGGGGCGGTCTCCAGCTCGCCGGCCAGGAGGTGGCGGCGCAGCGCCGCCACCGGCACCTGGTCGCTCTGCCGGGTCACCAGCTCCATGGCCTCCTCGAGGGGGACCCATCGGACCTCGTCGACCTCGCGGCGGCTCTTCGGCCCGGGCGCGACCTTCGCGCGGACGGTCGCTGCCCAGTAGTGCACCACCTTGCTGCGCCCGTTCGGCATCAGGTAGGTGGTGGTCGGCAGCGGTCGCTGCAGGCGCACCCGGTAGCCGGTCTCCTCGGCGACCTCGCGCACCGCCGCGGTGGGAGACGTCTCCCCCGTGTCGAGCTTGCCCTTGGGGATCGACCAGTCGTCGTAGCGCGGTCGATGGATCAGCAGCACCTGCACGCCCTCGCCCTGCTCGCGCCAGACGAGGGCACCGGCGGCGAGGACGGGAGGCGAGGAGTGGGGGGCGGCGCCCACCGATCAGCCCCGTCCCGTCGCGCGCATCTGCACGTCGCGGCCCGCGACGGTGAAGCCCCAGGTCTCGTAGAGACGCAGGGCCGGGGCGTTGTCCGCCTCGACGTAGAGCTCCACCCCGGGGACCCCGTCGTCCCGGAGCCGGTGCAGGGAGGTGGCCATCAGCAGTCCCGCCACCCCGTGCCCCTGCACGGAGGGGTCGGTCGCGACCACATAGATCTCGGCATCCCGGTCGGTGGCGCCGGGGCGCTCGCGCTTGACCCAGACGAATCCGACGAGCTCCTCGTCCCGCAGGGCGACCAGCATGTCCTCGGCGTCGAACCAAGGCTGGGCCAGCCGCTGCGCCAGGTCCTCGCCGGTCATCGCTCCCTGCTCGGGGTGATCGGCGAAGGCGCGTGCATTGACCGTCACCCAGCGCTCGGCATCGCGCTCCGCCTCGAAGGTGCCCAGGCGCAGGCCCTCGAGGGTCGAGGTGGGGATCGCCGGCAGCGGCGCCGCGGCGAGCTCGCGATGCAGCGTGAGCAGGTACCGGCTCTCGGCGAGACCGGCGGTGGTCAGGAAGGCGAGGGATCCCTCGAGGGCGCCATGCGCCCAGACCCCCGCATCGGGTCGCAGCGCGAGCGCCTCGCGCAGCAGGGCGGTGCCGTGTCCGCGCCTCCGGTGCGCGGGATCGACCATGCCCTGGACCGTGCCATCAGCCAGCACGCTCGCGTAGCCCAGCAGGTCACCGGCCTCTTCGACCAGCAGGTGCTGAGCGCTCCGACCCTCCAGGGCGAGCAGGGCGGCCTCGTCCAGCGGGGCGGCCCCGTCGTGCTCGGTGACCGTCGTGAGCAGTTCGCGGATCATCGTCCGGCGAGTGGGCGGCAGCGCGGCCGTCGTGATCATGAGATCCTTCCGGGACTCGAGGAGGAGACGGACCCGTGCACAGCATGCGGCCGTGCCCCGAGGGTCGAGTATGCCGTCACCGGCGGGCACTCGTAGACTGCCACTCTAGCGCCCGCCGAACACCTCTCGTCGGTGCGGCCAGAGACCGGATTCGACGACTCGCGAGGAGCGCCTGTGACAGTCCCCGAGCGCGCTCCCCTCGGTGCCGCCCTCGCGCTCCTGCTGACCGTGGTCTCGCTCACCGGAGCCCTGTCCCCGGTGCTGATGGCCGCCTCGCTGGCGCTGCTGGCCCTGCTCATCGGCATCGCCTGGCCGGGACTGCTCGAGCTGCCCTCGCCCGGTGGCACCCGCGTGGTGGTGGCCGGCACGGGCATCGTCGGCACCCTGGTCACGGTGCTGTCCCCGGAGCGCATCTCTCCGCTCACCGGAGTGGTGATGGTGTGCGCGACCGGGGTGTTCGCCGCGTTCGTGCACCAGATGGTCCGCGCGGAGCGCCGCGATCTCACCGCCTCGCTCACCGGCACCGTCGCCGGGGTCTTCGTGGCAGGGATCTCCGCCAGCTGGATCATCGCCCAGAGCGCCGCCGTGGAGGCCGGGACGACCGGCATGATCACCGCCATCGCCGCAGGACTCGCGGCGACGCTGCTGGTGAACTCCACCCCCCTCCCCCCGGTGCCGCGGTTCCTGCTGTCCGCCCTGAGCGGCGTGGGGGTGACCATGGTGCTCGCGGTCTCGCTGGCCGGGCTGGGGCCCGCGCTCGCCGCGGCCATCGGACTGGTGACCGCGATCGGCGCGAGCTGCGCGCACCTGCTGACGGGCTCCTCACTGGTCGCCAAGGAGCCGCTCCCCTCGCTGGCAGTGGCCGCGGTGCCGGTGGCGACGGTCGGGGTGGTCGCCCACCTGGTGGTCCTGCTGCTGCCCTGAGACCGGCGACGGCGAGACGGACCGCCCTCCCTCACGCCCGGGCCGGTGGTCCCGGGTGACCTCGAGCGTGCCGCCCCTGCACCCGTGGTGGGAGCGATAGACTCTGTGGCATGTCCGCCATGTCTCTGTTCTTCCTCATCCTCGTCGTCCTGGTGGGGCTCGGCACGCTCGCCTTCGCCGTCCTGGTGATCTCCCGCCTGTTCGACCGCTGAGCGTTCCGCAGCCCCGATGCCCATCGCGCTCGACACCTCTCTTCCGCCGTCCCTGTACCCGCTGGCCTGGCTGATCGGCAGCTGGCAGGGCACCGGCGCGCTGACCACGGCGGACCCCGACGTCCCCGACGTCCGGATCGAGCAGCAGCTGGTCTGCAGCGCTCGTGAGGACGGCACCATGGAGTGGCGCTCCACGATCCACCGGCTCGACGCGCCCGCCCCCCTGCCCCCCACCAGCGCCTTCGCGCGGGACGAGCCCGAGACCCCCACGGGAACCGGTTCCGGCGAGCGCACGCTGCTGCACCGTGAGGACGGCGTCTGGACCGTCGGTGAGCTGCTGCCGGGCCAGGACCGAGCGGCCGCCGAGGCGGCGCCGCCGGGCAGCCCGGGCAGCTTCCTGTCCCACCGCCTCGAGGCGCACCTGACCCGTCGGGATGCGCCGGCCGAGCAGTGGGCCGGTGAGGTGCGCGGACCGCGGGTGCAGCTCGCGCTCGGCGCCCCCGCCGGCGGGATCGCCGCGACCCGCATGTTCGGCTATGTCAGCGGTCGGCTGATGTGGCTGTGGGAGCACCGCCTGCCCGTCCCCGACGGCGGCCCCGACGAGACGGCCCTGACCCCCTACCTGTCCCTGGAGATGCACCGTGTCTGATCCTGTCCGTGATGTCCGTCCCCTGCTGCGCGAGGGCGCGGTGCTCGGCGAGGGCCCCGATGCGGCGGTCCCCGCCCACTACGGCGCGCCGCTGCGCGAGCAGCGGCATCTGCTCGACGGCACCGCGGTCGTGGATCTGGGCCACTTCGAGGTGCTCGAGGTGCGCGGAGCGGACGCCCGCAGCTGGATGACCACCGTCACCACCCAGGTCCTGTCCGGGACCCCCGTCGGCTCCTCCTCCTCGCTGGCCGTGCTGTCCCTGCAGGGTCGGGTCGAGCACCTGGCCTCGGTCGTGGTGGTGGACGAGGACGCGCTGCTGCTGGTGCTGGACGCCGGTGCCCGTGCCGGCCTGCGCGCCTATCTCGAGATGATGCGCTTCGCCGCGCGGGTCGAGCTGACCGACCGGGACGACCTGCGCGTCCTCGGAGCCGTCGCCCCGGCCGCCGCGGTGCTGCCGCAGCTGGGACTGCCGGACCCGGTCGCCGTCTGGTCCGAGCCCTGGCCCGAGGTCGCCCCCGGCGGCGTCGCCTACGGCCCGGACCCCGAGGACCCGGTGGGCGCGGTGCTCACGATCCTCGACGCCGCGGCCCTGACCCAGCTGCCCTGGCGCGGTGAGCACCTGGCCGGGATGAGCTCCTGGGAAGCGCTGCGGATCGCGGACCATCGGGCCCGCGCCGCTCGCGAGGTCGACGAGCGCAGCATCCCCCACGAGCTGGACCTGCTGCGCACCACCGTGCACACCACCAAGGGCTGCTACCGGGGGCAGGAGACGGTCGCCAAGGTCCTGAACCTCGGCCAGCCGCCGCGGCGTCTGGTGATGCTCCATCTCGACGGCTCCCAGGACGTGCCGGCCGCCGCCGGGGGCGAGGTGCGCCTGGGCGGGTCCGACGGGAAGGTCGTCGGCACCGTCACCTCTGCCGCACTGCACGCGGACCTGGGCCCGATCGCGCTGGCGGTGGTGCGCCGCGCCGTGCCGGTGGACGCATCGCTGTCGGTGCAGGTGCTGCTCTCCCAGGCCGACGGCGAAGGCACCTCGATGTGGATCGACGCCTCGCAGGAGCCGATCGTGCTGCCCCGCGAGCACGGGGCACGGCCGAGAACCGCCAAGCTCTGACCCGCCGGACCGGCGCCGGTCTCCACGGCGTCCTCACGGGGCCTGCACCGCATGCCTCCGCGATCTCCGCTGTGCGGTCACCGGCGACCTGGAAGAATGGCGGGCATGAGAGCTGAGGGCGACCAGGAGGACTGGACCCGACATCGTCGGGAGGTGGTCGAGACCAAGGAGCGGGCCCTGCAGGCCGCGCGCGAGGCCGAGCACGAGAAGGCCACCGCGATGATCCGCGAGGGCGTCTCCCGGTTCGAGCACGCCGGCATCCCGCCGGTGCCGCTGCGCGCACGCCCGTACCGCGGAGGCGGCACCATCCGCACCTCCCTGATCGGCTGGTACCTCAAGCAGGACCGTTCCCTGGCCGTGGACCGCGAGGGGCGCTACTACGTGATGCGCGTCGACGGCGGGCTGCGGTCCCGGCTGCAGGGTGCGACCCCTGCCCCGGGCCCGGCACCGCTGATCGTGGGGCGCGGTGCCCGCGACGGGGACAGCTTCCGGCTCGAGGAGCTGCTGGAGATGCGCCTGCAGGATCCGGTGCCGGCATGAGACCGACGCCGCCGCCGACCCCGCAGCCGGGTCCGCCCCTGACCCCGACCACGTCGATCCCGGTCGTGGAGCGAGCGCGCGACGCCGTCCGTGACTGGTTCACCCAGGGCGTCTCCCGCGGGCGCGACGACGCGCTCACGGTGGGGCGCGCCGCCCTCGCCGCCAGCCTGGCGTACCTGGTCAGCGGACTCCTGTGGAATCACGAGCACCCGTTCTTCTCCGCGATCGTCGCCTTCGTCATCATCGGCTTCGGCATCGAGAAGAAGATGCGCAAGATCGTCGAGATGTCCTGCGGCGTGCTGCTCGGGCTGCTGCTGGGCGAGCTCGCCCGCGGCCTGCTCGGCGCGGGGACCTGGCAGATCCTGGTGGTGGTGTTCGTGGCCGGGATGCTCGCCCGCCTCATCGATTCCAGCAAGCTCTTCGGATTCCAGGTGGCGATCCAGTCGCTGCTGGTGATGATCATGCCAATCACCCCCACGATGACGCCGGGCGGGCGCGCGCTGGACGCCGTCACCGGGGTCAGCGTCGCCATCGTCATCCACCTGCTGCTGTCCGGGGACCCGCGCCGCCTCCAGAGCCGCGCCGCCGCCTCCTTCTACCGCGAGCTCGAGGGCACCCTGGTCAACCTCGCCCTCTCGGCACGCAGCGGTGACCGCGGCATCGCGCAGGCCGCACTGCGGAAGCTCCGCGAGGTCTCCCAGAAGTACACCGACGAGTGGAAGCTCGCCAACGACGTCGCCGACGAGATCGCCACCTTCGCCCCGTCGGGCCTGCGCCACGCCGACGACGTGAGCCGTCTCCAGCACCTGCTGGTGGGCTCCGACCGCGCGATGCGCAACATGCGGATGATCGCCCGGCGTCAGGTGCAGTTCCTCGACGCGGTGAACGGGGACGCCCACTCCACGCTCGCCGATGCGCTGCTGGCCGCCCGCGATGCGATCCTCGAGCTCAGCACCGCAGTCTCCCACGAGGACGTGGACTTCACCCTGGCCCGGCGGAAGCTGCGCCTGTTCGGCTCCTACCTCTCCCCCGAGATGCTGCTGCGCAACGACGAGGGGAAGCGCCCGGGCCGGGCCGGGCACTTCGAGGGCGTCACGCTGACGGTCCAGCTGCGCTCGCTCGCGATCGACCTGCTGCAGGCCACCGGGCTCAGCGCCGCGGAGGCGAAGCAGTTCCTGCCCAGCCTGGTGGTCGCCGCGGACGGTGACGCGATCGGCCCCCGCCCGATGACCATGGAGATGCGGGCGCTGGAGCCGCAGGCCACCACGGAGGCGCTCGAGCTGCTGATCACCGACCGCTCGGATCCGGACCGCCGCCGCTGAGCCGGTGAGGCGCCGAGGCGGTGAGCCGGTGAGCCGGTGACACCCGCCCCCGGGATACGGGATCCGTCCAGCCACAGCCCGTATCCTGATGTGATGATCGCCCTCATCCAGATGTGGATCTTCCTCGTGCTCGCCGTGGCCCTGCTGGCCGTGGAGATCTGGGCACTGGTGAACGCCCTGCGCTTCCGCCCCGACGCCTACACCGCGGCCGGGAAGCGCAGCAAGACCTTCTGGGGCATCCTGACGGGCGTCGCCGTGCTGCTGGGCTTCCTCTCGCTCCCCTACCCGGTGGGCCGGGGCAGCTCGATGCTGTTCATGATCGCCGCGGTAGTCATCGCCGGCATCTTCCTGGCCGACGTCCTGCCTGCGCTGAAGCACGTCATGGGCCGCGCCCAGGGCAACCGCCGGTGAATCCCGCCTGGCCGTGAGCGGCCGCGCTCGGCCAGGGCAGCCACGGGCGAGGCCCGCCGGATCACCTCGTGCCGCGCCGCCGTCCAGGCGCCGCCGCCCGATTATCGATGCCGAGGCATCAGTGCTCAGCATGCCCCGAGCTTCGACCGCGTCCTGGACGGGCTCTTGGTGAGGTGAGCTGGCGATATAACCAGCTCACCTCACCAAGAGCCCGCCCGCGACATCGGCCCCCGGCACTCTGCACGTTGCACTCTGCGATCAGTGCTCGGCGCTCGGCACTCGGCGCTCGGCACCGCCCTGCACCGCCGATCTCGGCCCCGAACACGCGAGGGGACCCCGGAGCCGAAGCTCTGGGGTCCCCTCTGGTGCGGCGTGGAGTCGCTCAGGACTGGTGCGTGCCGGCCGAGCGGAGGTTCTCGCAGGCCTCGACCACGCGCGCGGCCATGCCGGCCTCGGCCTTCTTGCCCCAGGCGCGGGGGTCGTAGGCCTTCTTGTTGCCGACCTCGCCGTCGACCTTCAGGACACCGTCGTAGTTCTCGAACATGTGCGAGACCACGGGGCGGGTGAAGGCGTACTGGGTGTCGGTGTCGATGTTCATCTTGATGGTGCCGTAATCCAGTGCCTCGGAGATCTCCTGCTCGGTGGAGCCGGAGCCGCCGTGCATGACCAGGTCGAAGGGACGCTCCTGACCGTACTTCTCGCCGACGACCTTCTGGATGTCGTCCAGGACCTTCGGGCGCAGCTTGACGTTGCCCGGCTTGTACACGCCGTGGACGTTGCCGAAGGTGAGGGCGGTCAGGTAGCGGCCGCGCTCGCCCAGACCGAGCTTGGCGGCAGTCTTCAGCCCGTCCTCGGGGGTGGAGAAGAGCTTGTCGTTGGAGACGTTGGCGACCACGCCGTCCTCCTCGCCGCCGACGACGCCGACCTCGATCTCGAGGATCTTCTTGGCCTCGACGGACTTCTCGAGCAGGCGCTCGGCGATCTCGAGGTTCTCGTCGACCGGCACGGCCGAGCCGTCCCACATGTGGGACTGGAACAGCGGGTTCAGGCCCTTCTTCACGCGGTTCTCGAGGTCCCACTCGATCAGCGGCTCGACCCAGGTGGGCAGCACCTCCTTGGCGCAGTGGTCGGTGTGCAGCGCGACGTTGATCGGGTAGTTCTTGGCCACCGCGTGCACGTACTCGGCGAGGGCGATGGAGCCGGCGACCCGGTCCTTGATGGTGGAGCCGGAGAGGTACTCGGCGCCGCCGAAGGACACCTGGATGATGCCGTCGGAGCCCGCCTCGGCGAAGCCCTGGAGGGCGGCAGTGGCCGTCTGCGAGCTGGAGACGTTGACGGCGGGGTAGGCGAACTTTCCGGCCTTCGCCCGGTCGATCATCTCGTTGTACTGATCCGGGGTGACGACTGCCATGGGGAATTCTCCTTCGCTGAAGCTGTGGGCGACGGCCGGCGGTGAGGAGCACCGCGCAGGGCCGTCCGATCGGACCCATTGTTCCACAGCGGCCCTGGCGGCCACCTGCCGGAGGTCCCCCGTGGACGCCGTGCTCAGCGCAGCGGGCCCGCGGGCACCTCGGCGTGCTGCAGGATCCAGCTGTGCATCGCGATCGCGGCCGCTGCGGCGACGTTGATCGAGCGGGTGGAGCCGAACTGGGTGATGCCCACGACGCTGTCCGCAGCGGCGAGGATCTCGGCGCTCACGCCGGGGCCCTCCTGCCCCACCACCAGCACGGCATTGCGCGCCAGCGAGGTGCGCTCGATCGGCTGCGCCCCCTCGACCAGGTCGATGGCGACGAGCGGGCGGTCCTGCTCCCGGGCCCAGGCGATGAGATGCGCGGCATCGGGGTGGTGGATCTCGTGCTGGTAGCGGTCGGTGACCATCGCGCCGCGGCGGTTCCAGCGTCGTCGGCCGACGATGTGGAAGGCGCCGACGGCGAAGGCGTTGGCCGTGCGCACCACCGAGCCGATGTTCGCGTCGTGCTCGAGGTTCTCGATCGCGACGTGCAGGTCGTGGCGGTGCTCGTCGAGCTCGGCGATGATCGCCTCTCGACGCCAGTACCGGAAACGGTCCTCGACATTGCGGCGGTCGCCGGCCAGGAGCAGCGCCGGGTCCAGGCGCGGGTCCTCGGGCCACGGCTCGGGGTGAGGGCCGACGCCGACCTCGCGGGCCTCGTCACCGGCGGGCGTGGTCACCGCTCCTCGCTGTGCTCGGTCGGGCTCTGCGGATCGTCGGCATCCTCCGCCGTGAGCTCGTCGAGGTACTGCTGGTCCGGATCCGGCAGGCCGAGCGCACGGCGCTTGCGCTCCCGCAGGATCAGCCTGACCACGAACACCACGATCACCAGCGCCACGATCGCGTAGGCGACGTTGGAGAAGACGTCGGTGTACGGCTCGATGACCGTCCAGTTGCTGCCCATGTAGTACCCGATGGTCAGGAAGATCGAGTTCCAGATCGCGCTGCCTGCCCCGGTGAGCAGGGTGAACATCCCGATCGGCATCGCATACAGGCCGGCCGGGATCGAGATCAGCGAACGGATCCCCGGCACGAAGCGGCCGAAAAAGATGGCCTTGTCGCCGTGGCGGTCCATGAAGTCGACGGACTTGTCGTAATCCCCGACGTGCACCAGCGGCAGCCGGATGACGATCTTCCGCAGTCGCTCCGGGCCCAGCAGCCGGCCCAGGCCGTACAGCATCCAGGCACCGAGGAGGGAGCCCGCCACGGAGGCCAGCAGCATCATCACGTACGAGTTGCTCGGGCCGGCGGCCGCCACCCCGGCCAGCGGCAGGATCACCTCGGAGGGGATCGGGGGGAAGACGTTCTCGAGGAAGATCAGCAGGAGGACGCCGAGGGCCCCGAGGCTGTCCATGGTCTCGACCGCCCAGTCGACGATGTTCATTCAGGCTCCTCGCGCGAGGCGATCAGGGGGACTGCGTGCTGGTGGGCGAAGCACGCGGCGGACGTCGTGCACGCCGGCGCGGCGGACCGCCGGGGTGCCGTGCGGTGCGGCGGGCCGTCGGGGCACCGTGCGTCCGCGCCCATCGTAGGCGCCACCGGCCTGCAGCCCCGTCGCAGCTGCTCAGGTGCGAGACCCTCGGGCTCTGCCCGGAGTGCGGTTCAGATCTCCAGCTCGGAGATGTCGAACGCGGAGAGGTAACGGTGCCCGGCGGCCTCGACAGCCTCCCGGGAGGCCTCGGAGCGGTGGACGATCACCGCCACGGCGGCGATGTCGGCGCCGGCCTCGGCAAGGGCCTCGCAGGCGGTCAGGACGCTGCCGCCGGTGGTGGAGGTGTCCTCGACGGCGACCACCCGACGAGCGGTCACGTCCGGACCCTCGATGCGCCGCTGCAGGCCGTGCGCCTTGTTGGCCTTGCGCACCACGAAGGCGTCCAGGTTCGCGAGCGTCTCATCGGCCGCCGAGGCGTGCAGGATCGAGGTCGCCACCGGATCGGCGCCCAGGGTCAGGCCCCCCACGGCCTCGACGCCGGGGACCAGCCCCTCGCGGCGCAGCAGGTCGAGCATCACGCGGCCCACCAGCGGGGCGGCCTCGTGGTGGAGGGTGATGCGGCGCAGATCCACGTAATGGTCCGCTTCGACGCCCGAGGACAGCACGACATGGCCGCGGACCACGGCGAGATCCCGGATCAGCTCGCGCAGACGCTCACGGGCGTCCTCGATGGACAAGGACTGGGCAGGAGCGGTGCGGGATTCGGCCATGCGGTCAGAATAATGGACGGCGCCGAGGCTCTCCGCCACCTCCGACGGGCGGCCCCGTCGCGGACCGACCGGACCGACCGGAGGAGTCATGTCTCGTCGTCCTGCTGCCAGGGCGCGCGCAGGTTCCGTCGCGAAGCGCTGCGGCGGGAGCGCTGCACGGACCGGGCTCTCAGGCGCCGGTACCAGTCGGGCGAGGTGAGCGCGCGCACCAGGGGTCGTGGGGCGATGCGGGAGACCTCGCCGGCAGTGCGGTACTTCACCGACGGGATCGACAGCACAGCGCCCTTGGCCGTGTCCCTGAGCGCCTGCTCGACGACGTAGGGGGCCTTCAGCCAGGTGATCCGCGGCAGGCCGTCCATCGCCACCCCCGCACGCTCGTGGAACTCGGTCTGCACGAAGCCGGGCAGCAGCGCGGTCGCGGTGACCCCGGTGCCCTCGAGCTCCATCGCCAGGGACTCGGTGAACACCGTGACCCAGCTCTTCGAGGCCGCGTAGGGGCCGGCGGTGGTGTACCCGGCGAGCGAGCTGACGTTGAGGATCGCGCCGCGACGGCGCTGGACCATCGTGCGGGCCGCGGCGTGGGAGAGCACCAGCACCGCTCGCATCAGGGTGTCCAGCTGCTTCTCGTGGTCCTCGATGCCGACCTCGAGGAATCCACCTCGCAGCCCGTATCCGGCATTGTTGACCAGCAGCTCCACCCGCTCCACGGGGTCGGTCAGTCGGCTCGCGACCCGCTCGAGCTGCTCGCGCTCGGAAAGGTCCGCGGGGAGCACCTCGACCTCGACCTTGTGGACGTCGCGGATCTGCTCGGTGACCGCGCGCAGCCGATCCTCGTCGCGGGAGACCAGCACGAGATCATGCCCTGTCCCGGCCAGCTGCCAGGCGAATTCGAGGCCCAATCCGGAGGTGGAGCCGGTGACGAGTGCGCGCGCCATGTCGTGAGTTTACGACGGTACGAGGATTTCGGTGTGCGACCGTGGTCCCCCGTAGGATCGGAGCATGCGCATCGCGACCTGGAACATCAATTCTCTGCGTGCCCGGATGGATCGGGTGCTCGACTTCCTCCAGCGGCACGAGGTGGACGTGCTGGCCCTGCAGGAGACCAAGGCGAAGCCCGAACAGCTGGACCTCACGGCCTTCGAGGCGGCCGGGTACGAGGTCGCCGCGCACGGACTGAACCAGTGGAACGGCGTCGCGCTCTTGTCCCGCGCAGGCCTCTCCGATGTGCGCACCGAGCTGCCGGCCGTGCCCTCCTTCCCCGAGGACGGGACCGGGGTGATCGAGGCGCGGGCGCTCGGCGGCGTGGTGGGCGAGGGCCTGCGGATCTGGTCGCTGTACGTCCCCAACGGCCGCGAGATCGACCATCCGCACTATGCCTACAAGCTGCGCTGGCTGGAGGCGCTGCGCGCCGAGGGGGCCCGGGAACTGGCCGCCGACGCGGACGCACGCGTCGCCCTCGTCGGCGACTTCAATGTGGCGCCGCTGGACGAGGACGTATGGGACATGGAGGCCTTCGAGGGGAAGACCCATGTCACCGAGCCCGAGCGCGCCGCCTTCCGCTCCGTGGTGGACGCGGGCTTCGCCGACGTGGTGCGCGGGGACCATCCCGGCCCCGGCGTCTTCACCTACTGGGACTACCAGAAGCTGCGCTTCCCCAAGCGGGAAGGGATGCGCATCGACTTCGTGCTCGGCTCCCCCGCGGTGCAGTCGGCGGTGACCGGATCGTTCATCGACCGCGAGGAGCGCAAGGGCAAGGGCGCCTCGGATCATGCCCCCGTGGTCGTGGACCTGACCTTCTGAGCCGACCCCGAGGAGGCGTTCCCGGGCGCCCGCCGGGCGCGCCCGGGACAGCGCCGCAGGCGCAGACAAAATGGAGCGGCGTCGCGATCTCTCGCGGCGCCGCTCCGGACGAGCCGTCTGCATCGGGATCAGGCGTACACGCGATATAGCTGCGGTGGCGCTTTCGACGCCTCACAGCCGGTCCGTTGCGGGGACCAGTCGTACGTGGGTTCCGATGCCGGTATTCGTCGTTGTGCAGATCACACTACGCGCTTCCCCAGGGGTGCGCAAGCACCCGACGAGACTCACGAAAAGTGCCCGCGAACGGTCTTCGGTGCCTCATATGTTTTTGCCCGCGAAGCGAGGACCGT
>NZ_JBHZRO010000027.1:0-30754 GCF_043641765.1 Brachybacterium vulturis
AAGCAGCTGCTCGAGGTCGAACGCGGCTGGCGAGACATGAAATCCACCCTCGACCTGCGGCCGGTGTTCCACCGCCGCGAGGACCGCATCCGCTCCCACGTCACCCTGTGCTGGCTCGGCCTGCTGATGATCCGCCTGCTGGAGAACCGCACCGAGACCACCTGGGAACAGATCCGGCGCCAGGTCCAGCGCCTCCACCAGGTCACCCTCGCAGGCGACGACGGCACCGTAGAGACCCTGACCCGGCCCTCAGCTGAGCAGAACCAGCTGTTCACCACCGCCGGACTCCCGGTCCCGAAGCGCCTGACGGGCATGACACCGGCCGCCTGACCAGCAGCGCCCAGGGCTAGATACACGCCCCACCCCCGAGCCAGCACGCCTTACTGCAGGTCAGCACGCGCATTCATGCCTCTAGCCGCACTCAATTCTGCGGAACCCCGGTCAGACGGGGGCTACCGGGCCCAGTCCATCCGGGCCGTAATGTGTCGAGGTCGAAAAGTTTGAAACAAGAGAGCGTGCCGAGTCTCGCCTGGCGAGCCTGAGATTCTCCTTCTTCTGGAGGCTTCACCGTCGTTGCCCGCGTCAACGTACCCACCCTGCGGCCAACGCCGTCACAGAAGTCTGGAAGCAGCCACATTGCTGACTTGTTGATCGACCGAGTGTATCTATAAACTTCCGACCAAAGACGTGGTACTTTCGTTGATCCTCGCGAGGATCGGGTCCTTCTGCTCCGGGTCGAGCTTGCCCAGGGTTAGCCAATCCCCCGCGGCCTCGTCGGTCAGGAACACCGGCATCCGGTCGTGGACCTCGCCGCCGGCATCGCGCGCCTCGCGGGTGACGATCGTGAACGTGATGTCCCAGCTCTCCCCGTCCTCGGCCTTCCGGGCGGCGGTGAGCCCAGCGGCGTGAAGCAGCTTCCCGTCTGGGTGGTGGATGACGTACGGATCCTTCCCGCCGTCATCGGCTTCGACCCATTCGTAGTAGCTGGTCATCGGCACGACGGCGCGGCCGCTGGAGAATGGGCCGCGGAACATCCCGTTCGTCGCGATGGTCTCCATGCGGGCGTTGATCGGTCGGGGTCCCTTGTCCTTCGCCCACGAGGGGTGCAGCCCCCATCGCGCAAGCTCGAGACGCCGCTGCAGCTCGCCTTCGTCATCGAGGAATTCCCGCACGACCGGCGCCTTCGTGCGCGGGGCGATCGAGTAGATCGGCTCCCACTCGCCTGCGCGATCATCGCTGGTCGCGACGTAGGCGTGCAGCAGCCCGGCGCCGTCGAACTGAAGCGTGAATCTGCCACACATCACGGCCTCCTTGAGTGATCACTGGGCCATCCAGTATCCGAGTCCCATCCGGGCGTGTGCAGCCCGTCCTCGCGCATCGCGGCATGGGTGCTCATTCGACTACTCATCCCCCGGGGCCACCGACGGCGCCGGAAGCCCTACACATCCTTTCTGGCGCTGAGCCCGAAGAAGCGGTCGAAGTAGCGGATGAGGGCATCGATCACGCGCTTCTTGGTGTCGGCTCGGCCTCCCTGGGCAGCGAACCGGGACACTGGCGGCAGCACCCTAGTAATCGCCGTGCCCCCGGTGCGGAGCTCGCCGTCCCGGAACGCAGATTCCATGAAAGCCCGCGCGGCCTCAGGCTTCAGCCGGTGATCAGTGATGACCTGCTCCAGCTCAGCCCGTCGGCTTTCGGCGATGTAGGCGCACCACTGCTCATCCACGGCCCCGTCGGAGGAGACTCGGTCCACGAAGTCCTCGACCAGGTCCCGCTTATTACGCAGGCTCGGGCTGGCATCGACCGCGCGGGCAATTTCATCGCGGACTTGCTTGTCTGCACCGTCGCCATGCTCAGCTCGGTACGTCTCGACCAGCATCAGGATGTAGTCAACGTTGATCTCGACCTGACGGATCAGTTCGATCTCGAAGACAACGTCGTCGTTGATCGATTCCTTCTCGTCGCCGTCCTGACGGCGGCGGAACTCGGCGTGGAGGTCTAGGTAGACGCTGCGATAGTCCTGGCCCTGCCGCGCAGTGAGCGGGTCGTTGCCGGCGAACTCGTCGAACGAGACCAGGATGTTCTGCAGTTTCAGGATCTGCCCGAACAGAGCGATGAAGTCCTTCTGCGCTTGCTCCCCAACGATGGGCTCACCCAGCGGGTACTCGGACAGCAGCTCGGAGACCTTCTGGGTGTAATCGTTGTAGTAGTCCTGGTAGGGCTTCAGGAGCACGACGCCCTTGGCATCCTTGTTCCCGAACAGTTCGAGGGCTTCGTTGGTCGCGTCCTCCAGGTTGCGGAAGGCGACGATGTTGCCGTAGGTCTTCACCGAGTTCAGGATCCGGTTCGTGCGCGAGTAGGCCTGCAGCAAGCCGTGCATGCGCAGGTTCTTGTCCACGAACAAGGTGTTCAAAGTCGTGGCGTCGAAGCCGGTCAGGAACATGTTGACGACGATGACCAGATCGATCTCGCGGTTCTTCATCCGCTGCGACAGGTCCTTGTAGTAGTTCTGGAACTTGTCAGCGCTGGTGTCGTAGCTGGTGGCAAACATCTGGTTGTAGTCACCGATGGCGCTTTCGAGGAAGGCGCGCGAGTCGCCCGCGAGCCCCTCGGTGTCAAACGCTTCGTCGTCGAGGAGACCGTCCGCGGAGGCCTCGTTGGCGCCGTAAGAGAAGATCACTCCGATCTTCAGCTTCTTGTCGGGAGTAAGCTGTTCCTGCTGACGAGCGAACTCGGTGTAGTACGCCTTGGCGGCCTCGATCGACGCGGTGGCGAACAATGCATTGAACCCGCGCACACGCTTGCTCTGCCGAAAAGCCTCGGCCCGGCGGGAGGTCCGCGAGGACTCTTCAACGTTCGTGACGACTGCATGCTGATAGGACGAGGCACGTCGGGTCTTCTGATCGAAGTGCTCCAGCGCGTACCTGACGACCTCACTGATCCGCCGCGGGTCCAGCAATGCCCTCTCAGTGTCGATCGCGGAGACCTGCTTGTCCTCTGGATTGCCCACCCGCATCGTGCTGATGTAGTCGATGCGGAACGGCAAGACGTTCTTGTCCGTGATCGCGTCGACGATCGTGTAGGTGTGCAGCTTGTCGCCGAAGGCCTGCTCGGTGGTCTTCAGCCGCGGGTTGCCGCCGCTGCCGGCGTTGGCCGCGAAGATCGGCGTGCCGGTGAAGCCGAACAGGTTGTAGCGCTTGAAGGCTCGGGTGATGTCGGTGTGCATATCACCGAACTGGGACCGGTGGCACTCATCGAAGATGATGACCGCGTGGCCGGAAAACACCTCATGGCCCTTGTTGGCCTTGATGAACGTCGAGAGCTTCTGGATCGTGGTGATGATGATCCGCTTGGACGGGTCCTCCAGCTGACGTTTCAGGATCGCCGTGGACGTGTTCGAGTTCGCCGCACCCTTTTCGAACCGGTCGTACTCGCGCATCGTCTGGTAGTCGAGGTCCTTGCGGTCTACCACGAACAGGACCTTGTCCACGCTGTCCAGCTGTGAGGCAAGTCGGGCGGCCTTGAACGACGTGAGCGTCTTGCCGGAGCCCGTGGTGTGCCAAACGTACCCGCCGGCCTTGACGGTGCCGAGTATCTTGTAGTTGGTGGAAATCTCGATCTTCTGCAAGATCTTCTCGGTGGCCACGATCTGGTAGGGGCGCATCACCAGCAGCACCCGGTCGGCCGTGAGGATGCAGTATTTCGTCAGCACGTTCAGAAGCGAGTGCTTGGCGAAGAACGTCTTCGTGAACGAGGCCAGGTCGGTGATCGGCCTATTCGTCGCGTCGGCCCACCAGGAGGTGAACTCGAAACTGTTCGAGGTCTGCCGGCCGGGACGTTGCCGGGCCTTTCCCGCCTCGTCCACCCTGGCCCGTCGCGTGCTGTTGGAGTAGTACTTCGTCAGCGTCCCGTTGCTGATCACGAACAATTGCACGTACTCAAACAGGCCCGAACCGGACCAGAAGCTGTCTCGCTGGTACCGGTCGATCTGGTTGAACGCCTCGCGGATGTCCACACCACGGCGCTTCAGCTCGATGTGCACCATTGGCAGGCCGTTGACCAGCACCGTGACGTCGTACCGATTGGCCCGGGCGCCCAGGCCCTTGTCAACACCGGTCCGGTACTGATTGAGCACCTGCAGGCGGTTGTTGTGTATATCCGCCTTGTCGATGAGCCGGACATTCTTCGTCGACCCATCGTCGCGGGTAAGGAGCTGGACGGGGTCCTCCTGGATACGGATGGTCTTCTCCACGATGCCATCGTGGGCCCCGGCGACCCGCTGGCTGAAGAACTGCTCCCACTCAACGTCCGAGAAGGTGATCTTGTTGAGCTTCTCGAGCTGCGCGCGAAGGTTCGCGACCAGCTGAGCCTCGGAGGTGATGGACAAGTACTCGTACGCCTGGCTCTCGAGGAGGCGAATCATCTCGCGCTCGAGATCCGCCTCCGACTGGTAGGCCTCGACCTGCGACGGTTCTTGGACGTGCTCCGCCACGACCGTGCTCTCGCTGGAGAGCGCGATCGGGTCGAACTTGCGTGCCGGTGCCTCACTCATGCTGGCAGCCTCCACTCCACAGGAGTCGCTGATGCCGGCACGTACAGCGGGTGACGAGGCGCGCCCGACTTCGTCGTGCCGAGCGCCTTTAGACGGGTCACGCCTGGCAGGCTGGCAACTTCAGTCACACGAGCAAACTTCCCGTGGTTACCCCACGCGGCGATCACATACTCTCCACGTCCCATGAGGTCAGAGAGCACAGCATCGTTCTTAGCGCCGCCGGTCGGCTCCGTTGACCGGAAGAGATCTCGTGGATCAGTTGCTCGGAACGCATAGAGGTTGCCGACAAGCAGCGATCCACAGCCGAAATCGCGCGCGAAACTCATGCACCGCCGGATCGTCGGGTCATCCTGTGCCGCATCTGCAGTTGATGGGTTGAGCATGATGAACACACACTCCGGGAGAGTGTTATCCCATCGCCGCCCGAGACGGTAGCGGTACAGCCCATCTTGAGAGATGTCCGCCCAACGCTCGACCACAACTGGCTTCGTCACCGCGCTCATACCACTAGCTCCTCAAACGACAGGAGGCGGTCCCGGTAGTGCTCGTACTGCCGGCGACGTGCGGCGAGCTCGGCAGGGAGGCCGACGCTGATGCCGTTGAGAAGAGCGTCAAACTTGTCGAGCACTTCGACGACGTGTTCTTTCACGGCCATAGGAGGGTCAGGGATCGGAACTTTGTTGAGATTTGCCTTATTCAGCTTCGGCTGCGCTGCACCTGAGATAAACGGAGCAAGATCAATTGAGTTCAAGTAAACTTCAACGAAGCGTCGCTCTACGTACGTCGAGAACTCCAGCACGTGCGCATGGTTGTTAACCCAGGTTTTACCTGAGATGGAGAACGCGATCGGCGTCGTGCGAGCCAACAGATTCGCGCCGTCCTCCGACACCAGCAGGTAATCCCCGTCAAAAATGTGATCACTCACGTAATCAACGATCCCGGATGCGCCGTAATAAGGGATAGCACCAGGAACTCGTGCTCCGCGGGTTACGGGCTTACGACGGCTGTCAAGATTCTTCGCGAGGTCACCAAGCAGGCTAGTTTGGACGTCCGGACCAAAAGTGAGAGCCTCGCGCCTGTAGTGCTCATACTGGTAGCGCCGCGCTTCCAACTCCGCTTCCAACTCCGCTTCCAGCTGAGTGAACTTATCCAATACTCCCACGATCTCGCGCTGCACCTCGAGAGGCGGCACCGAAATTCGGAACAACGAGTACTTGCCAATCCAGTGACGAGCATGATCCCGAGGGTCGTATCCGATGCATTGCATAGCGAAGTACACATAGCGTATGAGTGCAGGTGCGTTAGGTTTCAGGGTGAGCATCTTCATCGCGGACGACTTGGCCTTGAATGGAAAATCGACCCATCGGAATGTGGTGGTGAAATCGTCAAAGATCAGAACCGGTCGCTCCCGCGAAGCCGGGTATATTCCCTCGGTCTCGTTGGTGTGGCCCAGCACGAAGGTCTGCCCAGCCGTCAGGACTGGCGTTGGATACTCGTCCCGGTAGTCAGTCGAAGCAACCAGGTACTTTCCGGGCTGTTCGTAGTCGAGCAGACTTCCCAGAGGTGTCGTGGCCACCCCATCGGGACACAGCGCCTGAATCAGATCGTCGATGCGGCTCACTTGGAGCCCTCCAAATCCGCCACGATCTCGTCGATCGCGGTACGGAGCTCCGCCTGGCGGGCAACGATGCGAGAGATCTCGGCGTTCAGCTCGGTGATGTCGACTTCCTCGCGAGTGTCCTCTGCCTCCACGTACGACGACACGGCGATGTTGTAGTCGTTCGCGGCGATGTTCTCACCGGCGACGAGCTTGGTGAAGTGGTCGACGTCCTCCCGTCGTTCGAAGGCATTGAGGATCTTCCACTGATGCTCTTCGAGCAGCTTGTTCTTGTTGCCGACGCGCTTGAACTCCGCCGACGCATCGATGAACAGCACATCGTTGGTCTTCTTCGACTTCTTCAGCACCAGGATGCAGGTTGCGATGGTGGTGCCGAAGAACAGATCCGGCGGAATCTGAATGACGGCGTCGACGTAGTTGTTGTCGATCAGGTACTGGCGGATCTTCTTCTCCGCACCACCGCGGTACAGAACGCCCGGGAACTGGACGATCGCTGCCGTGCCGTTGACGGCCAGCCAGGACAGCATGTGCATCGTGAAGGCCAGGTCGGCTTTCGACTTCGGGGCCAGCACTCCGGCCGGCGAGAACCGCTCGTCGTTGATCAGCAGCGGGTTCGCATCGCCTTCCCACTTGGTGGAGTAGGGCGGGTTGGACACGATCGCCTCGAACGGCTCGTCGTCCCAGTGCCCCGGGTCGGTGAGGGTGTCGCCGTGGACCAGGTCGAACTTCGAGAAGTTGATGTCGTGCAGGAACATGTTGATCCGGGCCAGGTTGTAGGTCGTCAGATTGATCTCCTGGCCGAAGAAGCCCTGCCGGACATTCTGCTTACCGAGCACCTTGGCGAACTTCAGCAGCAGGGAACCGGAACCCATAGCCGGGTCGTAGACCTTGTTGACTGCGGTCTTGCCGACCACCGTGATGCGGGCCAGCAGCTCGGAGACCTCCTGGGGCGTGTAGTACTCGCCCCCGGACTTGCCCGCGTTGGCTGCGTACATCTGCATTAGGTACTCGTACGCATCGCCGAACAGGTCGATGGTGTTGTCCTGGAAGCCTCCCAGTGGCAGGCCCCCGATCGCGTTCAGCAGGTCAACCAGCTTCTTGTTGCGCTTGGCGACGGTGTTGCCGAGCTTGGCACTGTTGACGTCCAGGTCGTCGAACAGGCCCTTCAGGTCATTTTCGCTGTCGGTGCCAAGTGCCGAGAGCTCGATGTTCTGGAAGACTCGCTCCAGAGTTTCGTTCAGATTCTGGTCGTGCCTAGCACGCTCGCACACGTTCGAGAACAGCTCGGAGGGAAGGATGTAAAAGCCCTTCTCGGCCACTGTGTCCTCGCGGCCGAACTCCGCCAGGGCGTCGGGCAGCCGGGCGTAGTCGAACTCCTCATCGCCAGCCTCGTGCTCGCCGCGGTTGATGTACTCCGCCAGGTTCTCGGAGATGAACCGGTAGAACAGCATCCCCAGCACATAGGCCTTAAAGTCCCAGCCGTCGACCGTTCCCCGCAGGTCGTTCGCGATCCGCCAGATCATCTTGTGCAGCTCGGCGCGCTGGGCTTCTTTGGTGCTAGGTGCCATGTGCTGTCTGTCTCCTCGGTGCTGGTGGCGCACGCTGTCGTGCCAGTGCGTCAGTCACCACCCTATCGGCGCAGGCAGACGCGGGAAGGTACGCCACGAGAATGGGGCCACCCTGCGGTTCGATGCCGAGCTCGCCGAAACGTCCATCAGTCCCGCCAGAGTGCTCGCATGGTCCTGACCCGGCGATGTCCTTGTCCTTCGAGACGCTGGGCTCGCCCACTACTTCGGCAAGGAGACCCATTTCCGGGTGTGCATCCCTCGGCTTCTGGTCTCGACGAACCGTAGAGACTCGGCTCGTCGTCCAGAGAGGGACCGGCCCGCCCGCCTCTCCACTTGGCCCCGCCAGCTGGCCGTCGTCGGCTTCCGGCGGGGCTCTTCATGCCCCGTCCCTACACCTCACAGCCACGGGTGCGTACGGCGCCAGGCTTCAACCCAGTACGGATCCGGGCGTCGGCACCCCTTCCGCAGCTTGGACTGCTCGAGATGCACTTGCTCGGTGATCCACTGCCTCAGAAACGGGCCGATTTCGTTGGCGCGTCTCCCCCACTCCGGCACGGTCAGGGTGAGCTCGTCGGCGCCGGCGCCGGCGCCGGCGCGGACGCGGACGGTGTAGAGCTCGAGGGTGGAGTCCTGGTGCCAGGAGACCACCTCAATCAGGGGTGCCCCGGACAAGGTAAGTCGGTACCCGATCGTCACTGAGTGCACGGCCTGTTCGATCTTCGCGACGGCGTGCTTCAACGGCGCTGTAGGTTGCCTCGCCCGACGCCAACACAACGTCATCTTCACGATGTTCCACAACACCAACTAACGCCAGTAAACCGCACGCGTACCGTCTCCCGAAAAACGATCCTCCCGGCTTTGTTCACATCACAGAAGCACCCCGAAACTGAGGTCTAATGTCGTGCCGGTAGCAGTCACCTGACTCACTCGCCTCGAGGAGGAAAGTATTGCCAACCGGGAGTTGCTTTCTGAACTGCACTTCCGGGCGTCCAAGCATGAACTAAGGACCGATTAAGTTCACCAGGATGGACGCTACCTCCACCCATCTCGCGGTAGATATCCTTTCCGGTGTTCTCTATCCAAATAATCGACTTTTGGGTAACAGTGAGCCAATTTCCGAGCCATGCGGTGTCGATGAGGAGTTCGTTCTGGCTGGCATTGACGCTGTGGCGCAGGGTGACGACTAGTTTTCCATCTGAAACGTCGGTCCAGCCGTTGCAACCATTCCATGCGAGGTTGCCGGGGGCGGAGCCAAAGAACTCGGGCGCTGGAACATCAATCGAAATGGTCTCGTGATCCCCGGTGGCGTACTCGTAATCGACTACGATATCCCAGGACGCGGGATGAGAGTGGACGCCGAGTGGTTCGCTGCTTAAGTGGTTTCTGAGGTGAATGCTTTCCCCGTGATGATGACCGTAGGGGAACTCGCCGACATACCCATACATACTGCGCGGAGAGTTGGAAATACCATGACCGAGGAGGTCCTTGCCATCTAGTTCGGCAATTGCTGCGGGTAGGTCGACGTTTCGGACGAGGTGAGAGTAGAGATGCGTCCAGATGCCGCGCGACCGTTTGCCTCGGTCGATCGCATCGCTCCAGTCATAGAAGCCTGACAGAACAATGAATGACCTGCTGTCAAACTCAGCTTCGGTGACTTTGATGTTCGGGACGTCTTCGTCGTTCGCTATCCACTCGACGTCCGTCAGATCCACCGTGTCAGACCAGTCGTAGATGGGCACCCAGGCTCGGGGGTTGTTGTTAGCGGCTACGAATTCGAGGACAGTCGGGTCGATCTGTCTAGAGATCGTAGTTGCCGGGCCCGGCACGGACGGCAACGGCGGGTCCCACTTGCTTTGCGTCTTTGGTGCATGGTCCGAAACGTGCCCGATTAGCCGATTGAGCGCAATCCACTGGTACTTCTTGCCGATGCGTTCAATCCATTTTGGTTTCCCGCGTCCACCACCGTACTTGGCAACGACGTAGCCATCAAACGACCTATGCCGTTCCGGTCGGTAACCAAGACGAATAACTTCAGCGACAACCCACCTCGCTGCGGCGGAGACGTCGATGCCGGGCCGGTTCTTGAGGTCGTATTCAAGCAAGTAACGGTAGAAGTCGTCGTTGGTGACCGAGTGAACGAGCTTGGGATAATCGGCGTTATCGTAAGGCGCGATATCGGTTTCAGAGGGCCACGCGAGTGGCCAGTGGCTCGAGTATGGCGGACGAAACTGGTCCTCAGTGACGCCGCGGGGTAGCGCGCCCCGGTCAGCTGCGGCTTCGAGGATGCTGCGGGCAGCATCTCGGACGGCGGCGTTTGGCGTGAGGTCTGCGGGACGCTCAAAGAAGTTGGCCCATATAGCCTGGGCCGCAGTTGTCCAACTAGCAAGGGTGCCGTTCAACAGTAGAGCAGAGTACGTGACCTCGAGGGCGCACTCTACGACCCACTCATCATCGATCTCGGTGAACCGTTCCAATAGCTCCGCACTTACGTTCGGTTGGCGTACGAGGAGGCGTGCCGCGGCAATAGATGCGGATTCTCGGACGCGGCGATCGGTGGCGCTGGTAGTCCACAGAAGGGCAGTGACCCACAGACGGGTGGTGTCTTCGCCGACCTGGTCCAGCGACTTCTCGCGTGCCCACCGGATGAGGCGATCGACGGCGCCGCTGGTGCCATGGGTGATGTGCAGCCACCCGGGGAGGAACTGGTCGCGGGCGCCCATGTTCCAACGCATCAAGAAGCTGTGGAGGAAGTCGGCATTTAGTGCGTGTTCAGGCCGTGCCGCGAGCCGAAAGAGCAAGGTAAGCGCGGTGTCGAAGGTGGCTTGGAGGCGGAGTGCGTCAACGATGATGTCGCCGGTATCTTCCGTAACTGAGGACACTGAGCGCCAGCCAACCCCGGCGATGACGGCGGCGATGAGCGCCTCATCGTCGCCGATCTCGGTGCGGAACTCAGTCAGTTCGAGCCCGAGCCGTTCCGCGAGGACTACAGAGGTCGCTTCGAGGAGGCCGAGGTCGATGGTTTCACCGAACCCGATGAGCTTTCCGAGCCGCCCAGCGAAGCGGAGTTTGAGATCGGCAATCTCGGTAACTCCATGCAGCGCTTCAGACACTATGAGGTGATGACCTATGCGCTCAAACGTAATGGTGACGACGTCCGTGCCGTACGGACTTCCGTCAGGGATTACGTCTTCTTCGAGTAGACCTTGCGCGATCAAGGCATCAAGCAATGACTTCTCAGAGCTGACGTCCGACCAGATCGGGGCCAGGAGAGTCTGGGCGTCAGGGCGATTCAGCGGGTCCCCGCCGGAATCCGCAATCGCAGCGGCGAGTGCGTACATCGCACGGTGTACAACCTGGTCGGAGGGCGAGGCGTCGAAACGGTCACTGACGAGGGTGTTGGCGTTGTCGAGCACCATCTTGGAAAGCTCGTCAAGGCCAATGTTCGCCTGGTCCAACGAGAGCAGGCTTTTCGCTTGAAGAGCCTCGCACACCAACCGAAGGTAAAGCGGGTTGTCGAACTCGCCGTGGATAGGTGGGGATGTCGGGGCCTCAAGACCGTAGAACGCGGCATACTCGCTCACGGCTTCAAATTCGACGCTCTCGAAACCAGTGTGTTCGAACCGTTGAATCGCGAGATCAGTCGGGAGGATCTGGGCGACGTAATGGGTACGAGCTGTCAGCAACAGCCGGACGTTCGGGTATCGGCCAAGAATGGTGATGAGCCGGTCGAGATTGTCCCGCCACAGCGAACGTGGGCGGGTGTCATTGAGCGCATCGATGACGAGAAGTGTTGGTGCACCTATCGCTCGAGCACTCTGGTCGAGGAGCGCAATGGTCTCCTCACTGGTTAAGTCGCTCGGCATTTGGAGAACGTCGCGGAGGTGGGCGAGGGGCTCGTGGTCGTTGAACCAGCGACCGTGCATCATAACGCTGGGTCGACCACTTCCGAGACGACGAACGACTGCGTCGATAGCGAGGTAGGTCTTGCCGATGCCGGCAGGCCCGGTCATGAGGGCGATTTGACTGCCGGCGAGCCTACCTTCGGGACTGATGATGAGCCGAGTCGCCTCCACGAGTTTTTGCTCGAGTTCACGAAGCAAATCAACGGCGGTTGCGGGGAACCGACCCATGTACTCCCGCTGCCACTGTCGCCAGCCCTCGCTATCCCAGTCGCCGTGCTTGTCGTCCATGGCCTGGACCTCCGCAGCCTCGTGCACGGCAATGACAGCGGAGGCCTCGGTGAGCTGGCGCTCAATATCATCGAACTCCGCGGCAGTACGAGATGTGTTCCAGGAAGTGATGGCGTCCGTGACCCTATTCGCCGCGTGGCGGGCGGTGTCGAGGTCTGCGGCGAGTACTTCGTCGTCGGCGTACCGGAGCTGATCGATGGCCGTGGCGATCTGATCAGCGTGATCGCGAACCATCTGCCACCATTCGTCGTCAGAGCAGAGGGCGGCAATCGACCGGGCAGCGGGGACTTCGACATTTAGCTCGGGCCTGTCGCGGGGACGGGCTGCGTCAACGGCTTCCTGCCGCCGGTTTTCCCACCACTGGTCACTCAGGACATCGACGTCGAACCAGTAACGACGCTGGGCACCAGAAGTGTCGAGTCTGTTGAGACGGTTCACAATGTTTGTCGCCCATTCCAGCTCGAACTCGACGTCCATGCCGCGCTCGGCGGCCAGCTTTTGCCAGCCCTCAAGCCATCCGCCGGGGTCGGTGATCTTCTCCATCAGGGACTTGCCACTCCCACCGGTGGGCCCTGTCGGGTCTGCAGGTATGGCGATCACGTATTTTTTCAGGCTCGGGTGCTGCGTCACGGCAGCCCGGACGGACCTATCGAGTTGGGCCTTATCGACGCGTCCGTGCTCCGTCCAGTACTTGGCCTGGTGGCCGTGCTCGTCCCCGTTGGGGAGGGCCCAGTAGCATTCGACGCCGCCGTCTCCTCCGTCGCCGTGTAGAGACACAAATTTCGCATCGACCATCGGAGCCTCCTGCGCAACTTGCTCGCAGATGAACTGCTCAAACCCGCCCCGCTGACCGCTGGGCCCAACGGACCGGATGTGTGTGAAGTCGATGTCAGGAATGTTCACATTACGCCTTTCGGAGAGCACGCGAGCGAGTTAGAGAAACGCTACAGGCTTGAGGCGGCGGATGCCCGCGCCACAACCTGCTGTACGGCCTCCCGTTCTAGCGATTCCCGAGATTCTGCCTAGAACACAGCATTTCGCCGACGTCGGACGGTAGCCCAGAAGGCGTCGTTCGCTGGTGACCCGAAACTCTCCTTCGACGTCAACTTGAGCACCGGCCCGACGAGAGGCGCACCGGTGAGGGTGAGCCGGTATCCGATGGTCACCGAGTGCACGGCTCGCTTCATCGCCTCGGCGGCAAGATGGTTGCCGTAGCGCTCCGCATTCGGATGGTTCACACAAGGACGATCTCACCTGGCCCTGACGCGCGAGCCGGTCACACGATCTCGGCCAACAAGGTGTGCACCTGCAGCCCGAGGCTGCTGTCTCGTCCGTTCCACCACTGAGTCTCGAACTCCTCGACCGTGATCCGCCCCTGCTGTTCGAACCAGCTCTTGAGTTCGTCGGAGGCGTACCGCTCGACGCGAGGCCACGGCCCCATGAACAGTGAGGCAGGATCGATGCACGCAGCGCGGCCAACAGCGTTCAGCAGCTCACCGCGCAATTCGCCGTGAGCGCGCAGGAACCAGCTGTGGCGATACAGCTCGAAGTCGGCCCGCATCATCCGGTACGACTCGAACGCTGCGTCCATGATTGCGCTCATCCCCGCTGCCCGGATCCCCACTGCCGATGCTGCCCGCCGGCCGCGACTTCCCGCGGGGCGATGGTGCCGTCGACTCGGCAGATCCAGGCGCCGGGGGCGGCGCGCATCGGCCACCCGTGGCAGTCGGGGACGTCCTGCGGGTCGATCTCCGAAGTGGGCTCGACCGCGTGGTGAAGGTGTTCCCAGGGCAGCTCGAGGTGCCCCAGCTGGTAGCGGGCGAGCACGGTCGAATACGAGTGCATGTCCCCCCGGGCCGCCAGCAGCTCGAGCAGTTCAGGGGTGCTGGTCGGGGCTCCGTCCGGCACATCCTCAGCGGTGCCGACGATCGTCCCGTCGACGGCTCGCCAGGTGTAGTCGGAAAGGTCGTCGGTCCAGGTCCGTCACATCGGCGTGCCGCAGATGGCGCACTCGGATCGGGTGGAGCGGTGCGTGATCGTCGGCGGCTTCATGGTCATCGCGGCTCCGTTCAGGGGTGATGACCGAGCCAGTGGGCGACGAGCAGCTGCCGCGGGACGTCCCGTCGGGTGTTCCCCACGCCCACTGGGGCGGCACGAACCCTGAGGAGGATCCATGCCTGCCGCGAACCCCGACCTGATCGTCTGGATCGACACCGAGACCACCGGCCTCGACCCCACCACCGATGACCTGCTGGAGATCGCCGTCGTCGTCACCCGCAACGACCTCACCGAGATCGGCGCGTTCGACATCGTCATCACCCCGAACTCCGCCGTAGACGCCTCCATCCAGCGCATGGACGCCTTCGTCCGCGAGATGCACACCGCCAACGGATTGATCGACGCAATGCGCGGAACTGACGCACACGATCCCCGCGTGGCGGACCACCTCGTCGCCGGCGCCATCGACCGCTTCACCGCCGGCCACCCCGGACCGTTCCTGCTCGGCGGCAACTCAATCACCCACGACCGCGGATTCCTCGCCCGCCACGCACCACAGACCTTCTCCCGCCTGCACTACCGCTCCATCGACGTCTCCGGCATCGAGCAGGAGTTGATTCGCGACGGCTACGACCGGCAAATCGCCGCGTGGCGCGAGCGGTTCGATCCCTCCGATGCGCATCGCGCCCTCGGCGACATCCGCGACTCCATCCGCCAGCTCGAGGCCTTGCGCTCCATCCGTCGTGCCCGATCCCTGGTCGCGTGAAGACCTGCGGGAACGCTGGCGACCGGCCGCGCAGAATCGCCCCCGTCGCCCTTCTGGACCAGCGTCGATTCACCGCCCCGCCCACTTCGAGGAGGTATGACCAGCCCGCGCCGCGACACCATCTACGTCCCCCTCTATTCGAACGCTCCCCCGTACCGAATCGACGAGGCGGTCGACGGTGACTGCTGCGTGCGCATCCGCCGGGGCGGGCCCGATCTGCTGGTGCTGGTGCCACCGGGAGATGGGGCACCCGAGTTCCGGTCCCGCCTGATCGCCGAGCTGCAGGCGTACTCGGTCCGCTCGATCGTGACGCGCAGTTTCGGTGGGCTGCTCTCGATGCTCCTGCCCAGGTTCGGACTGGCAGTGCTGGTGACGGCGACCTATCCAGCGGATCCCCTTGATGCCCTGCGCGACATACCTGATTCGGGGCTCCGATACCTGACGGCCGACGAGCTCTCCGGAGGGCCCGCGATGGAGTCGCTGCGCCGGACGCTCCTCGAATCCCCCAGCACGGTCAGGCCGGAGGAACGATCAGCCCTCTGGATCCTCTCGGCACGGGACGAGTACTACGCCTCGGCCTTGTCCGCCGTCCGCCGGCTCGCCGAGCTGCGCTTCGACGAATCCATCCGAGCCCGCTCTCGGGAGTTCTCTGTCGAGATGCAGGTGGCCCTCGACGAGCTCGAGACCGCTGCGGAGATGGCCCCGCCCACTTCTGCCTGGTGAGCACACCAATCAGGAGGAGGCGGCATGAGCGACAGGAAGATCCGCAAGCGCGACACCGGCGAGCAGGGCAACCAGGGCCAATTCGGCACCGTCACCCGCGGGGAGGCCGAGGTGGCGGTCCCGCAGTCCCGGTTCACCCGCACCGATGGCACGAACCAGTCGGCGACGCAGTGGTGGGAGCACGCCGCGCAGCTCACCGACACCTCCGGCACGGTGCCGACCATGGGCCGCGACGACGGCCGTCCCCAGCGCCGCACCTACACCGGAGACGACTACTCGATCACGATGCCCTCCCACGCCTCGGTGCGACGGTTCGCCAGCCAAGTCGCCGAGCACACCGGCGATGAGTCGCGGCCCTTCGAGATGCCGATCGAATACACCGGCCCGGAAAATGACTCCGTGATGAGCGCGGTCCGTGTCTCGAAGCGAGGTCGCTCCTACGACGTGACCATGCCGGCGGGCTTCGATCCGGAACGAAAGGCCCAGGTCTCCGAGTCGGTCCGGGCGACGCTCGAGTCCCGCCGGCCGACGCTGACACGGGAGCACACCGCCCAGTTGGTGGCCACGTACTGTCACCGCGCTGCCGGGACAGGGGTGGACACTCGTCGCGCCGCGTCCACGTGGATCCGGGAGATGGGCTACAACGCCGAGTCGCAGCAGGCGACAATCGTCATGCAGCCATCCAAGGCGAACCCCACCGGCGCGTACGTGTACAACATGGACCCCGACACGTGGGGGCGCGTGGCGTCCTCGTCGTCGGTCGGCAAGGCCTACAACACCTACGTGCGCCGGGCCGGGAACACCAGCATCGACGTCGCCGTGCAATGCGAGGACTGCGGCCGCTACTACGGCTCCGCGACCGAGCACGCCTGCAGGGCGAAGGTCTCCTGACCGTCCCACCAGGGAACCCGCGCGCCCACTGCCTGGTCATGGAAGCAGAGGACACGACCACCGCACCGCAGCACTCCCCCACACTTCGGGATCGGCGCCCGGCCCAGGTGGCCGCGATGCTCGGTCTGCTCTGCGCCGCCGTGGCCTTCTTCTGGGACAGCGGTCTGCCCTCGTTCCTCCTCGCGCTCGGCGGCGTGCTCGTCACGATTCTCGGTGCCTGCATAACTCCGGATGGGTGGCTGGTCGACCCGGAGGAAAAGGCGTGAACTCCACCGGCTCGATGAAGGCCGCCGAGTACGCCGCTCAGCGCCGCCAGGAAGCCGCCCGGACCGGTCGCGCGCTCCCCCGCATGTCCGAGACGCTGCCCAGCCTGCACGCGCGAGAGAAGCTGTTCGTGTGGGTCGACAAGGGGCGCGTCCGCACCTCCGACGGTCCGATGAAGGGCCACGAGATCGCGGCAGTGCTCCTGAACACGGACAACGAGTCCGAATCGCGTCGCGAGATCGTCATGCCCACCCACCGGGATCTGCGCCTGCTCATCCGGGCGTTCTCGAAGGCACGGTTCACCACCATCGACCAGCGCAACGCCGTGCTCGCCGTGCGCCGCGTCCTCGACGTCGCCCTGGTGACCCCGTGGTTCTCCTCCCTCACCATCATCACCCGCGCCCTCACGGCCCGCTACTGGGCACCGTTCGAGGACACCGACGACCTCACCGCATGGGCTCACACCCTCGGCGTCACCGACCCACATTCGAGCACCGGGCTGGGCGACCTGTACCGGCTGTCGATCCGGGGCTCGAGCACGCATGGCAGCCTCTGCACCCGCATCACCGCCGCCTCCGACCGCATCACCCGCGCCCGCACCTTCCCCGGGGCGCTCAATGACGCCCAGGCGTTCGTGGCGATGGAAGCCCTCGGCGATCAGTGGAAGACCCTCTGCGCCGTCGACGAGACCCTGCGCCCGTACAGCCTCGCCTCCCGCCGCACCATCGCGGCAGTCCCCGAGCGGCCCAGCCACGAGACCACCACCGAGCGACTGATCATCCCCGAGGGGTCCATCCCGTTCCGGAACTCGTCCACCGTGTGGGTGGTCGACCCCAGCAGCCCGGACTCCGACCTGCGCGGCGGGAAGGTTGCCGGGTTCGGCTACGACCACGGACAGTTCATCCTCGAAATCACCCCGGACGCCAAGGGCGCCTGGTCGTTCCGCTCCGCGTACGGGCGGGAGATCTTCCTGGTGGAAGCACCGTTCGGGGCCTCTCCGCGCTTCTCTCGCAAGGAACCCTCGCCCTGGGATGGCGGGGTGCCGCCGGTCGACCCGGTGCAGCGGATCGTGCCCGCCGAACTGGCACTGGCGGGAATGGCGACCACGCCTGCCTGATCGTCCCACCGGCGCGGCTGCTCGCCCACTTCGAAGGCATGGTCAGTACCCAAGAAGCAGTCTTCCGCGCGAGCATCGCGGCGAACGTCCCCGTGTTCCTCAAGGGCGACTCCGGCATCGGCAAGAGCGCCTTCATCCGCGACTACGCCACGGCCTCGAAACGCCACCTCGAATCCGTCGTGCTCGCCCACAGGGAGAAGTCCGACATCGGCGGCATCCCCACCGTCCGCGAGGGCACGATCACCACGACCGAGTTCGCCGTCCCCGGCTGGGGTCATCGCCTGGTCGAGGCCGACAAGGGACTGCTGCTGCTCAGCGAGTTCAACATGGGCGAAGTCGACGTCCAGCAGGCGTGCATGAACGTGCTGCAGGAGCGTCAGGTCGGCGAGAACACCTACCTGCCCACCTCCGTCGCGATCGTGCTGGACGGCAACCCGCCCGAGCGGTATGCGACCTCGAGCGATCTGCCCAGCCAGATCGCCAACCGGCTGCTCCACCTGGACTGGGAACTGGACCGGCAGGCGTGGCTGGACGGCATGACCTCCGGCTGGCCGACTGCGACCGAGCGGATCATCGATGACGGCGATACCCGCACGGACCGGATCGCACGGGAGAAGGCGCTCGTGCTCGCCTTCCTCGACGCTCACCGTCACTTCATTCACGACCAGCCGACAGACCCGGCACGTGAGGGCGGGGCGTGGCCGTCTCCACGTTCGTGGGACAACGCGATCCGGGTCCTGTCCCGCATCGAAGAGGACGCCACCGACGTACAGACCACCACGCTGCGGGGCTTGGTGGGTCGTGCGGTGGCGGAGGCGTTCATGCGCTGGCGGATCGAAGCTGCGGACTTCGACCTCCGCGCGGTCCTGAACGACCCCACCGTCGAGGACTGGAGCGACCATCACCCCAGCAAGACCCTTACGGTGCTCGGCGCGGTCTCGACGTTCGCTGTTGAGCAGGGGTCGCTGGAGGTGTGGCGCGACGCCCTCGCCGTCCTGATGCACTGCGCGACCGTCACCGGGCGGAAGGACGTGTGCCTGCGCTCGGCCCGGCTACTGCTGTCCCGCGCACCGAAGGGGGCGAAGATTCCCGCCTCGGCGGAGGAGACGTTCGGTCCGATGCTGCGGAGCATCGGCGCGTGGCGATGAGCACCGCGACCTACGCCGAGAGCCTCGACCGTTCGAGCATCAGCGGTTGAGACGGTCCGTCCAGTATCCGGGCTCCCGGGACTCGTGGGCGTAAGCCAAGACGAAGATCTCGCCGGCGCGGACGACGTAGATCAGGCGGTAGGGGAACTTGCCGAGGTGCCAGCTCCGCACCACGGGATCACGCCGACGCCCCATGTACGGCGGCGGCGAATCCGGCGACTGCAAGATCAAGTCGGAGGCGGCATCAGCCACGTCGGCGAACTCGTCACCGAGCCTACCGTCGTCGATGTCCGCGTACTTGACGACAGCATCGAGATACTCGGAGCTCGCTTCGGGGTGTTCGTGCCAGTCGAGGGTCACTTGCGTCGCTGAGCGAGGAGTTCGCGCGCCTTGGCTCGGGTCGCACGGCCGCTAACCGGCTCGACCTTCCCGCTCAGCAGCTCATCGAGACGGCGGTTGATGGTCTCTTCCCATGCGGCGTCGACCTCGGCCTGCCGATCCTCGTCGACCTGCTGAAGGGAGAGGGCGGCGATTTCGCGCTCATCAGCATCGAGGGTCCTACCCTCGGCGATGTAGTCCTCCAGCCTCGACGTCATATGGCAAGCCTACGCGCCTGGGAGACAGTCGGCCAGGATCACGACGCGCCCGCAGTGCTGAAGTGCCGCCGGTAGAGCAGCGCGCTCCGGGGTCCTCTCGTCCTCTCGGGGCTGGTGTTCGCCCACTTCACGGGTACCCCAGCACGAGGAGGACCCCATGTCCGGTCACGCCCGGAAGCTCACCGCCGACAAGGAGGAGCGCCTGTCGGTGTGGCGTGCGATCGCCGAGAAGCGCGCCCCCTACATCGCTGCGCTGCTGTACGCCTCCCGGTATGTGAACGTGCCGGGCCTCGAGACCCTCGGCGCCGTCGATCCCCGCCTGCGGGTGTTCCTCGACGTGGATGCGATGGACCGCGACTACAGCGACGACGAGAACGCGCAGGTCCTGCTCCACCTCATGTTCCACGTCATGTTCGACCATCACGCGCTGTCGGTGGCGAGGCTCGAGACCGACGGCACCCTCTCCCCCGACCTGTGGCGTATGGCCGCCGACGCCGCCGTGAACGACGACCTCGAGGACGCTGGCCTCAGCTTCCCCTCGACCGTTTCCAACACGGCGGAGAAGATCAACATGGACCGGGGGCTGAGCGTCATCGAGTACTACGACGATCTCGCCCGTCGCGCCCACGCGTCCGACATGGAGCACGTGTTCTCTCTCGATGACCTGGCCGGGGACCTGTTCGACGGGGCCGTCACGCTCGGGACCGACCTGGCGGACCGTGCCTCGCTGGCGTTCCTCACCCGCACGTGGGAGAACCTGGATCTGCTGGCTCCCCCGGCGGAGGACTTCGAGGTCGTCGCTGCCGTGCAGAACGTCGCCGAGGCGATGCTCAAGGACAAGGGGGCCGATGCCGGTCGGCTGGGCCGTTGGGCGGCTGAGGTGACCGCGCCGAGTGTGATCCCGTGGCAGGCGGTCATCGGCGGGTACCTGCGTCGGGCGGTGCGACGGAAGCCGCGTGGGACGTTCAAGACGTTCTCTCGTGCCTCGCGCCGCCAGAGCGTTCGGGTGCGGATGCCCGATGGGTCCAAGGGCCGCAAGATCATCCTGCCGGGCACGTTCCGGCCTGACCCCACCATCGTGGTCATTCGCGACACGTCCGGGTCGGTGAGCGATCAGGAACTCGGCGAGGTCGGTCGCGAGGTCCGCGAGATCGCCCTGCGTTGCGGTGTGCACGAGGACCGCGTCTTCGTCATGGATGTGGACGCGGCGGTCTACAAGGCCCGGGCCCTGTCCGAGAAGGACGTGCTGCGCTCGGCCTCCGGCGGTGGCGGTACGGACATACGCCTGGGTCTGGCCGCGATCCCGGAGGCGTTCGAGAAGGAGCCCGAGCTGGTGGTCGTCGCGACCGACGGCGGCACGAACTGGCCGGAGGCCAAGACGACGTTTCCCACGATCGCCCTGATCACCTCGGACGGCACGGACACGACACCCGACTGGATGCCGTCAGTCTCGGTCTCGGGTCTCTGTGTCTGACCCAGACGGCCTGCAGGCGACGCAAAAGCCGCGAAGCCGTCGGTGTCCGTGTCCGGCATGACCATCTGATCCAGGCAGTTTGTCGTCGAAGCGTGGCCTGCTCAGGCGTCGGCGAAGACACCGAGCCGATTGCCACTCGGATCGGTGAACTCGAAGCGCCGCCCTCCGGGGAACTCGTAGGGGCCGGCGAACACGATGCCTCCCGCTTTCGTCACTGCCTCGACCGTCGCGTCGAGATCCTCTGAGAACAACAGCACGAGTGGGCCGCCAGTGCTGGGCGCGGCACCGGAAGCCAGGCCACCGATCTCACCTACCCCGTCAGCCGCTCGGATGCCGGAGTACCCGGGACCGTAATCGTTGAACTCCCACCCGAACGCGGACTCGTAGAACGCCTTCACGGTGGCGAGGTCGGTCACCCCGAACTCGATGTAGCTGATCGCGTGGTGCGTCGGTGCATTCGTGGAAGGCCTTCGGAGCTCGGGTGCGGGATCCCCAGTATGTTCCCGGGCTCTGACGGTGCAGGGGACAACCGTCCCGCAGTCTCGCCGGTTCGCCCACTGGGTGAGTGCACGCAGCACCGGACTAAGGAGAAGACGTGGCCCTGAGCGCGGCGGACCTGAACACCCTGGGCATCGACACGTCGAAGGCACCCCGAGTAGAGCCGTCACCCGAGGAGGTCACCTCCGCCCGGGAAATCCCGGCGTGGCAGACGCTGGTGCCGGGGTCAGTGCTGTCGGAGGCGCTCTACGAGACTGTCTCGGGGCGGCGGGTGACGATCATCGACTCCCCGCCGGGCTCTGGGAAGACCACCCTGCTGGTCAACGCCGCCCTGTGGCTCGGTGCGAACACGGACCTGACCGTCACTGTCGCGGCACCGACCCGCGCTGCGGCCACCTCGGTCGCCGAGCGACTGGCCGACGTGCACGAACAGGCATCCGTCGTCCTGGCCCTGAACGGTGTGGACAAGGCCTCGACCACGGCGATCCACACCCCCGGCAGCGGCGCGTTCCAGGGCCACGCCGGGGACATCGTCGTGCGGACCATGGCGTCGATGGCCATGAGCACCTCCACCACCAGTGACCTGCTGATCGTGGACGAGGCCTACCAGTCCACGTTCGCGTCGCTCACTGCTGCGGCGAAGGGCTCGGAGCAGGTGTTGATGGTCGGTGACCCGGGCCAGATCGGCCCCGTGATCACCGCTGACACGTCCGTGTTCGAGGACAGCCCCTACCCGCCGCATGGCCGCGCGCCCGACGTGCTGCGCAACCATCCGTCCGCGACGGTCGCGCACCTGCCGACGTCCTACCGGCTCGGGCAGGCCACGGTCGATGCGATCGCCCCGCTGTATGACTTCCCCTTCGACTCCTCCCGGCCGAACCGTCACATGGTTGGCCACGACGAGATCGAGAGCATCCAGATCGACCGGCCAGATCCGTTGGACCTGTACGCAGACGTGGCCCGCCTGGCAGCCAGCTACGTCGGGAAGGAGGTCGTCGCCGCTGATGGGAGCCGTCCGCTGACCCCGAGCGATGTGTGCGTTGTGGCCGGGGACAATATGGCCGTCAACGGCATCGCCGGGTTCCTCTCCACCATGGGCAAGTACCCCGGAATCACCGTCGGCACCGCCGATCGCTTGCAGGGTGGACAGTGGCACGCCGTGATCGCGCTGGACCCTCTCGCATCAGCCTCGACCGTCTCCGAGCATCATCTCGCACTCGGGAGGCTGTGTGTGATGGCCTCCCGTCACATGAGCCACCTGACCTGGGTCCACAGCGGCGACTGGCAGGAGCTGATCGAGGCCCAGGAGGGCGTCGAGGGCTCCGCGACGACGGTCCAGGTACGGAAGAACCTCATCGGCTAGTGGAGGGCCCGAGCTGACTTCGGTGCTCGTTCACGCGCAGTCGCACCTGCGCCCTGGGCCAGCCTCTGATTCAACTGAACACGAATCCTCCGCCCACTTCACCTGCTGCATACCGACGGCGCCGGAGGCTCCGGTGCTGCAGCCCCATCCGGAAGTGAGGACTCCCCGATGAACGTCACCGTGTACTCCAAGCCCCTCTGCGTGCAGTGCGACGCGACCAAGCGCGCGCTGAACAAGGCGGGCATCGCCTACGAGCTCATCGACGTCACCGAGGACGCCGAGGGCCTAGCAACCGTCAAGTCGCTGGGCTACATCCAGGCTCCGGTCGTCGTCGCCGACGGGGATCACTGGTCGGGGTTCCGGCCCGAGAAGGTGAAGGCCCTCGCTGGCACCAGGGTCCGAACGGTCGCCGCTGCCTGACAGTGCGCGTCACCGTCCGCCGGCCCCTCCTCCCGCTTGCGCAGTTTGGGCGAGGGGCCTTTCTGCGCTCGGACTGCCGTCCCGCCACGCCGAGCCTTCGCCCACTCCCCGGGGCGAGAGACGTTCAGCGAGGAGGCACGGGCATGACCACGACGAAGCTTCGCAAGCGCGACACCGGAGAGCAGGGCAACGGCGGCCAGTTCGCGACGACCACCCGCCACGACGTCGCAGTTCAGGTCCCCGAGTCCTCGGCGCGTGGGCGGGACGTGGTTGTGTCTCCCGGACTCCGCTACCTCACCGAGCACGTCGAGGCCCGGTTCGATACCGAGGGGCGCACCGTCGTCTCAATCCAGATCAACCGCGACCAGCTGCCGACCTCGGGCTACCGCCAAGGGTCCGCGCCCTGGGAAGTCCGCGACGAGGACGTCTCCGACGAGCAGGTCGATGCCTACCTCGAGGCGTGCAGCGACGACCCCGAGGCATTCGGTGCCGACCTGGGATTCCCGGGCGAGGCCAGGTGGATCTCGGCGTCGAGCACGCTCGAACTCACGCACACCGGCTACGAGGGCGTCTCTGACGAGGAGTTCTCCTCGACGGTCAGTGCCACCCTCGGCGACTTCCGCAACGATCTGCGCCTGCACGAGTGGGGCTGAACCGCCGTCCCGTGAACGAGCATGCTCGCCCACTGCCCGCGGTGAGACCCGATCACAAGGACGAGGAGCGGACCATGTCGGAGCACACCCGCAAGCGCGACACCGGCGAGCAGGGCAATCCGGGTGAGTTCGCCACCACCACCCGCGCCGAGGCCGACATCGACGTCGACTTGGACCCGCTGGATCCGACGGTGGACTGGGATCACGAAGACGCAGGGATCTCCTGGGAGTACCCAGCCTCCGATGCGGACTCGACGTTCCACGAGAACGGGTCGATCGCTGACCGGGTCCTGCTCGATGGCACCATCGAACACCACGACGACGACGGCACGCTCACGCACGTGACCATCGATGACGGCTCGACGATCCTGATCAACGGCGACCCGGACCACCCCTACGTCGTACATCGCCGCTTGGCGGAGTTCGCCTACGAGACCCACGAGCTCTCCCCCAACGAGGCCGAGGCGCGCCTCGCGGAGCTGAGCCCGGCGCTGGCAGCGCACGACTCTGCGAACGCCGACCGGATCGCCCGCGCGATCGCCAAGCGGATGGGCGACGACGACCTGTACGAGGCCGAGGCGCTGTGCGAATCGGCAGCCCAACAGCACGCCCTGACCGCATGGATGCAGCAGCACCCTCAGCCCCAGAACCCCCGCCCCGGAGTCAGAGACAGGCCGGCGACGCTCGACGAGGCACGGGGCATGCAGGACAAGCTCCTGCGAACCTTCGCCGAGCAGTGCCAGGAGCAGTCACTGCCGACCGGCCCCAGCTACATTCCCGTCATCACGATCGACCGCGGCAGGCTGTCGCTGAGCGTGGACGTGCGCAATGTCCCGGACTCGATGATGCGCAACCGCTACGACGGCAACGAGACTCTCAGCCCCGTCGGCGAAGAGCTCCGCACCCGCGTTGAGACCGCTTGCCGCCACGCTGGCGCCCGTGTTGAAGCCGTCGACCTGGAGTCGGATCTGCAACGCGGGATCCGGCGTCTCCGCACCCATAGCCAGCACCTGCACGAGCAGCTGGACGCGGCATGATCGTCGCCGGGATCGACCCCTCTCTCACCAGCACGGGCGTGGCCGTGGTCCGCTCCCCCGAACGGGTGGAGACCTCGACAGTCACCTCCAAACCGCCCGCCCCGGGGACCGAGACGGTCCGCACCCGATTCGAGCGCATGGAGCGGCTTGCCGCGAGCATCCTGGACCTGGTCGACGGGGCCGATTTTGTCGGGATCGAGTCCCCGGCCTACGGGATGCGCAACGCCGGCAAGGTGCATGACCGGTCGGGGCTGTGGTGGTGGATCGTCGGGCAGCTCGAGACCCGCGGCATTCCGGTCGTCGAGATCACCCCGCCCTCGCGGATGATGTACGCGACCGGCAAGGGCAACGCGGGCAAGGATCTCGTGCTCGTCACGGCAGCCGCCACATACAAGCAGGCCGAGATCACCGGCAATGACGTCGCCGACGCCGTCGTGATCGCTGCGATGGTCTCCCGCCTCGCCGGCCAGCCCATCGAGCTCCGGGAGCCCTCGCAGGCGAAGCTGAAGGCGCTGAGGAAAGTGCAAACGCCCGTCGAACCGGGCCTCGCGTCGGTGGTCTGACGGAGTGGGCGGAGCCCGTCGCTAGCTAACCACGGATCAAGAGAGGTGAGGCGTGCGAGCATTCGGACATCAGCCGTGCACCTAGAGAGGTCAAGTAATGAGCCACGCCGACCGGCCCAGAGTGGTCTGCCTCTGCGGTTCGCTGCGTTTCCAGAGCCTGTTCGAGTCAGAGCGGCGTCGTCTCACTGCGCTCGGGATTATCGTGCTAGCACCTGAAGCCATCAGCGAGGAACTGACGCCCGCCCGACGAGAGGCTCTCGGTGAGCTGCATCTCCGCCGTATCGACTTGTCTGACGAGGTGCGGGTGGTCAGCGAAGGCGGATACCTCGGATCGGCAACGCAACGTGAAATCGCGTACGCGCGAGAGAGGCGCAAGAGCATCAGCTCGGTGGACCCAACTCTCGACCTCTGATGCCGCGAGAGATCTTCCCTGCAGCCTCACCAGGGCTTCGAAGTGAACCGTCGGGACGGGACACCGGTCAAGCGGCTCGTGCGGCGTTCACAGGTTCTTCGGCGTCGAGTTGTCCGGGAAGAGACTGACGGGCAGCCCGGAGACTGTGCACGCGATCGCGATGACTCCAGCGATGACGCCCACGATCGTCCACAGACGGTTGGCGCTTCGGGTGTAGAGGCCGACTGCGCCGAGCACGAGCGCGAGAACGGCGCAGATGAATCCGGGTATCGGGGCGACGAACGCGATTCCATCGAACATGACGGGGTGCCCGTTCTGCACGTGACGTGCGTATCGCTCGGCAACGACCACTTGCCCCCACAGCGCGAGCGCGATCCCGATTCCGCCTGCCGTGCTCGACATGATGGCGAAGACGTCGAAGCTCCGCGAGCCATTCGATGGGGTGGTGGTCATCCATCCACGGTACCCATGCACCGGTACTCGCTTGCGTGAAGGCCCAGTTGCGGTGCGTCGAGCTCAGCCGTTCTTGAAGCTCTTGAGTGCCTTCCGGCCGCCGATTGGGGCGCCGGGGTGTTCGCCGCGGAGGTCGGCGTCTATCTGGTCGGCGGAGTAGCCCTGCTCGACCATGTCGCTGACGTACATCTTCTTGGTGGTCGTGTCGACGGCGTCGATCTGGGCGCGAAGCTGGGCGAGCTGCTTTCGCACGGCGGCGTCGTTGTCGGGAAGGCGGGAAAATGCTTCCGGATGTCGGGCGGCGAACCCGGGCATGGCGTAGTGCGTGGACACTTCGGCCGGGGTACCGCGGAAGTCGCCGACGGTGACCTGAGATTGTTCGACTTTGGTCTGCTCGTCGGCGGGGAGGGTGTAGCGGTAGGTCCAGGCGAGGTGGGTGCGGACGGCGTCGCGAACGGCGAACCGATCGAGCTTCTCCGGAACACGATCCTTCCAGGACGCGGCGATCGCGTTGTGTTGCTCTGCAGACTCTCGAGTCCGCGCCTCATGCTCTGCCTGACTCCATTCAGGCTTCCGGTCCGGAGCGTTCCATTTGCCAACGATCGAGTTCAGGGTCACCGCGCGGCTGTTGCTGTAGTCGTCCATGACGGACTGGAGGACTTCGTCGGGAACGGGCACGGTAGACCACCACGAGAGGTGCTCGTCAGCGCTGTGCAGGCGCTCGGGGAAGTAGATCGACCCGTCCGTTCCGTTCTCGCTCATGGGCACGAGTGTGGCATCCATCAGCGCATCGGGGCGGGAGATGGATCCGAACCTGCCACCCTCGGAGCTGCCGGACGGGGTGCGAGGCTGCGTCGTCATCGCTGCTCATGGCTCCCCTCGAGGTCGAAAGCCCCCTGACCGATCGGCACGGCGACGGGCGTGGAGGCTGCCAGCGGGTCATACGACCGGAGCTCGTTCACCGCGTCGAGACGGGGCGCGGAGTCGTTGCCCGTCCCGGCTAGTTCGAGGGTGCCCTGGCGAGGGTCCAGTCCCCGGATGGACTGGGCGTAGAACGGCAGCTCCTTGGTCAGTGCCTGCATCTGCTCGGGCTCCAGTTGCGTGCCGTGCTCCTCGGCGTGCGCGTTGAAGATCTCCTGCGCCTGCGCGGACTCGGCGGCAACCTTCTGCTCGAAGAGGCTTCTCAACTGGACGTCCTGGTTCATCGACGCGAAGAACGGCAGCCCGTCGACCATCGCGGCGCGTTCATTCGCGTCCGGGGCGCGACCGTTCTCGGCATCGAAGGCATCGAACGATGCCGTGGCTTCGCGCATCTCGGCGGCGAGCTGGCGCTCCTGCACGACCGGAAGGCCGTGGGCGAGTTCCGTGATCGGAGCGCGGGTATTCTCGGACTGGTCGGCGCGGATGCGGGACTCGAGCTCCATGGACTCCACCACCTCCTGTCGGTTGTCGGTCGACATCTCGGGGATGCCGACCCGATAGGCGGTCTTGGCCAGACCCGTCAGCGCTGAAACCCCGGTACCGGCGGCCGTCGCGGCGCCCTGGGCGATGTTCCGGCGGTGCTTCAGTAGGGCCCGTCCGCCCATCACTGCTGCGGGAACGGCAAGCCCACCCGAGGCCAAGGCCAAGCCTCCGTATAGGGCGGCGCCCTTTACCGCAGCCTTGTACGTCGCGGGGTTCGTGGCGGCGGTGGCGAGCTTGGTGCCCGCGGTGCCGACGACCCGGGTGGCCGCGCCGACGCCGCGGATCGCGAGGTACTGCGCGGTCAGGGACTTGTTGTTCCAGATTGCGCTGCGAGTCGCCTTGCCCTCGGCCCACTTCTGCTGGAGAAGCCCGGCACCGCCGCTGATCTGTCGGCGCACGTTGTCCGGGACCGAGCGGACCCGGTGCATCGCGAGCCGACCATGACGGCCAAGGGACCTCGTCTCGGATCCGGCCGCGATCGCCATGCCGGCGGCTCGATCGGTCGCATCGTCGAGCCGGTCATCGTGGCGACCGCCTGCCTCGAACGCCTCCAGGCGTGCGCCGAAGGGCGTTCGAGTCCGCTCTTTCGCATCCGGGCCGTCAAACGTTCTCGCGACGGTCGAGCCATCAGCGTCAATGTCTAGCTCTACGTCGGGCTCTGCGGCATCCTCACCCTCAGCAACCTTTGCGGCGCTCTCGCTGTCCCCCGCGACAGCCTGGTCATCTCCCGATTCCTCCGCGCCGTCGGCGACGGTGCTCTGGGTGTCCTCGGTGCCGCCCGTGATCGCCTTCTGCGTCGACGCCTTTGAGTCGCCCTGGGGCGTGTTCGTAGCATCGCCGACGAGCTCTTCGTTGGCAGCTGCGGACTTGGAGTTCGCGGTGTCCTTGCGTCCGAGGAGTCGACCCTTCGCGGTGTCCATGGCGGCTCCGGTCAGCTTTCGGCGGCCCTGCTCCAGCAGGTTCTTGGTGAGTGCTCCCCCGCCGCCAACAGCGCCCGCCACAGCCAGCGGGTTGCCGGCCATGGCCTGCATGCCTCGGAGCGTGAACGGGCTGTGGGTGCGGAACAGTCGCTTGAACATCCAGTTCAGCAGCAGGATCGACATGGCAGGGCAGAGCCCGATCCACAGCATCATGGCGGTGGCCCAGCCGCCGAGGACGGCGTCGCCGGCGCGGATGAGTGCCGTCGCGATCAACAGAACGAGGGCGAACAGCAGCGTCGTGACGGAGGTGATGGTGGTGTAGCCGATCCAGCCTTTGAAGAAGCTGGCGGCGGAGCCGAACCCTTGGGAGATGACGCCAGCCAGTGCCGCGATGATGAGGAAGAACGCCATGACGTGGGAGAGCAGCTTCATGATGAACAGGGCTGCCGCGAGGATAGTCATGGCTGCGGCGCCGATGAGCGCGCTGATCGCGTAGGTGATGGCGAGCATGGTGGTCGAGGTACGGATCGTGCCGGCGGAGTTGGAAACGTAGGAATACGCCTCGGGGTGCTCGGCGAGCCCGTTCTCGGGGTCCGAGAGGAGGCTCGCGTCGCCGACGACGGCGAACTGGATGTCCTTGACCTTGTCGACGGTGACGTCCGGGGAGACCTTGTCGGCGAAGGGTAGGGCGAACACGACCCCGGTCTCGTTGTTCACACCGTCGCCGGTGAAGATCTGGGCGCAGGCTTCGGGGGTGAGTGGTCCGCCGATCTTGCCGCCGTCGATACCTTCGGCGGGCAGGTCGGAGCGGAGCGTGTAATTGCCTGAGGCGTCGACCTGGCAGAGGCCCCAGGCTTGGTTCTGGCGGGCTGCGCGGTCGTCGTTGGTGAAGCCGCCATTGAGCATGGGCGATCCGGCCGGCGGGACGGCAGCGGAGTAGTCGTCCTCGCCGCTGGAATAGGCCTCTTCGAGGATCGCCTCGCGGTCGTGGGGGGCGATGTTGGCGTTGGTCTCGAGTTGCTGGCAGGCGGCGTAGTCGGCGCCAAGGCTGGACTGGTCCCCGTACTGGATGGCTGCGAAGGCCCGGTACGCGGTCTCCTCCCACCAGCGGGACATGACGTCCAGCGCGGCGGGGGCAGTCTCGCCAGTGTCCTCGTAGTAGCCCGTGTACTGGGCATGCAGCGTGTCGATGTAGGACTTGCACGACGTGGGGTCGGACTTGGCATCCCCGGAGAACACGGTGGACGCCTGCGAGGATCGGTTCGAGATCGGCGCGGCGATGGTGTCGGACGCTGCGGAGAAGGCGGCGGAGAGCTCTTGGACCATCCAGGCGGGCGAGAACGTGCCGGGGTCGTAGGTGGTGCCTTGGCCGCGGTCGTTCAGCGACCCCATCACCATGGCGGTGAAGATGCCGAGGCTGAGGATCATCATCGCGAGGCGCCGCAGCCCGAACCGGCCCCTGGTCGCTCCGAGGATCAGGCTGAGCAGGCCGACGGTGAGGATCAGGAAGATCGCTCCGGATTCGATGATCGAGCTGCCGAGCGTCGCCGCGAAGTCGTTCAAGGGCTTGGCCAGCAGGGCATTGACTTCGAAGTTGGTGACGGCGTTGACCAGCAGCGCTGCAGCGAGCCAGGCGAAGTTCCCCACGGCCAGGATTCCCGTGAAGCTGGTCTTCTCAATCATGTTGACCTCGACGCTGCGCAGCGGCTGGGTCACGTTGAACTCGACGCTGTCGCCGAGCTGCATGGCGCTCGCCCAGCGCACGATGGGCAGGCACTTGATGGGGTCCTCACCACCACCAACGCTGGCGCAGGCGGGCATATTGTCCACTGCGGCGCCCCTGTCCAACACTGCGGGCTGGACCCCTGTGGCCTGGAGGATCGCGTCCTGTGGGGCGGAGGTGATCGTCTCGCCCGGCGCGGTGAGGTCATCGCCGTAGGCGGGGCCGAGGAGGAGTGCGAAGGTGCCGATCATCATCGCCAGTGGGGCGAGGATGGGGGCCTGACCCTTGTTCGTGGACACGCTGATTCCAGCATTTGCTGGGGAAGCGAGATCATGAACCATGGCCA
>NZ_JBHZRO010000028.1:0-27700 GCF_043641765.1 Brachybacterium vulturis
CAGCACCACCCATCGTGCCGGTCAGGGACCCGTTCCTTCATCCCCGATCCGTGACTACAACGTCATGACCCGCAACAACTAGCCGCACCCCGACTGGTGGGACTGTGCCGTCGTCGCCTCGGACCACCCCAGCTACCCCGCCGGCGGCAACCTGATCTCCGTCTCCGCGGCCGAGCTCGCCCGTGGCCGGAAGATCGACCTACTCGCCCAGGAGGCCAGCGATGACCACCACCCACCAGTCCCCGCAAAGCGAGGAGCGCGTCGACCGCGCCGACGTGCGCGGGCTGATCGAGACCACCCGCGGGTGGGCCTGCGACTGCTACTCCGATAGGGGCTACACCCGTCTCGCCGTGTACTTCTCGCAGCTGAGGATCGTCGCCTGCGACATCACCTTCAGGAGGAGGCACGATCGCGTTGGCGGCCCGTAAGGTGCTGCCGGCGCTGCTCGCCGAGCTCGAGGCGCTCAAGCAGCGGTTGTTGCCCGATCCCGCTCCAGGGTGCTGCTGCGTCGCGTACACCCAGGACGCCGGCGGCGGCCACTTCGAGCACCTGCTCGAGATGCACCCCGCGTGCCCCGAGCACAGCGACGCCCTGTACGACCCACGCGTCAGGATATGGATCCTCCGTGACGACGTCCATGTCACCGCTGGCTGACGGAGCTTCACGGACGCCATGGTCAACCAGCGCTCTTCTGCGCACCTAGTCATATCGTGACCCACGACGGGGCCGGTCCTGGGCCTGGCGGAGGTGCCGAGAGATGGTCGTGTGATGCGGGGGCCGAACGCCGAGCCCCTCGAGCACCCGGATGGTGTCGAGCTTCGAGGTCGGCTCGACCAGGCGAGCCAGCACGACCTGCTCGAACACCTCGTCCTCCAGGACACCGAATCCCAGGCGGGCATACGCGGCCCGCAGAGTCGACCAGAGCACATCGCTCGAGGTCCCCAGCACGTGAACTCCCTGCCCGCACGCGACAGGACCAGCCGCCGGGGGCGTGGAATCCGGAAGCAGCGAGGGCTGCTCCTCCACGGCGCGGGCCAGGGCCGTATCCGCTTCTGCAGCCACTCCGAGGTCGAGCGCTTCCTGCTCACCCTGGAGGATCCCGCGACCACGCTGGACCAACAGTGCGACCTCGACAGGCGTATAGCCGGAACCGAAGTGCTTGATGATCTCGAGCTTCCCGTGACGCTTCTGGACGACCTGGACCGCCGTCGCTCCCGATCCAGTCCTCACCTTCCGCACAAACGCCACCCGCTTAGTATCCCTAATCACCCTCCCCAACCGGCAAACGACCAGGTCACAAGACTGCAACCCCGGCAGCCACGAACCCGTGCATCAAGTCAGGGGCAACTGGATCGACATTCACGGGGTTCTGGGTGAAGGTACTGAGAATCGACACCGGCCTCGCACCCCACGCCGCATACTGCCCACATCCGAACCAGGAACCCAACACCCTGAAGCTCACCCCCATCCAGCGAGAACAGATCTCTGCGCACGCCGCCATCCGCTACCGGGCCGGGGAATCCTGGGCCGAAATTGGGGCCCGCTACGACCTCACGCCCCAATACGTCTACCGCCTCACGACCGCACGCCACGACATCACCTTCCGTCGCTGGGGTCGGCAGCCTTTCGCTGACGTTGACGAGGTCGTCAGACGCAGGGAGGACGGGCAGACCCTCGACCAGATCGCCGAAGAGCTCGGCTGCTCAAGACAGGCGATCCGCACCGCCCTCGAGACTGCTGGGCGCACACCGCCGACCCGCTATCCGCGGCTTGCAGAGAGTCGCACACCCACTGCGGACGAGATCGCTGAACTGCGTGGGCTGTATGAGGCATGCCCGCAGGCGCCACGCGCCCGCGAAGGAGCACGAGCCGTCCGCGGAGTAGAGGGAAGGGTACTGGCCGAGGCATGCCGGTCAGTTGTCGACGACGGCGTACCCATGCAGACTCTCTCGGTCGCGCTCGGTCGTGGGGCAACGTGGCTGCACTGGCTCCTCAGCTGCCACGACCTACGACCCGAGCCGCGGAAGGTTCGAACGACCGCCAGGCGCACACGAGAGTGAGAGATTAAACGGGTAATGCACTTCCTTCCTACGTTCCCATGGACTGTCGCACGCGCCCCGGGGCGTCTCACGGGCCCAGCGTTAGCGAACTCGAGTTGGGATTCGGAGCTGATCCGCCGACTGGGAGAGGATGCAGCCATGAAGCTTCCTCCAGAGAAGGCATACGCGTGCATCGCCAAGCAGCTGCGAGCGGCAGTAGACCTCGTCCAACACGCGCAACCCACCTCAGAGCTCGAGCGGCTGGATTCCCTCTATGCGGACGCTGTGATTCTCCCTTCCTGGTCCATCGGGTCAGCGATGTTGACCGCCCATGACGCGCTCGACACTCTCGCCTTCCTCATCGGAGCTCGCAGGGCGCCATCGCACCGCCGAGCGCATGCGGCCCTTATACGCGAAGCTCTCACCGGGACGCTCACAACTCTCGCCGTCCTGGCCCCAGGCTCGAAGGAAGTCCGTGACGAAGCGGCCCGCATCCTGCTAACACTCGACACGAACAGCTTCCGGCTCGCCGCACGCGACGGTGCTTCCGTGGAAGGCCCCGAAATGGCAGCCGTGAGAAAGACATCCGAAGATGCGAAACCGCGGATCGAGGCCACGCTCGAGCAGCACAAGTTCAAGCCGCCCAGCGGGCAGCGCCTTGGAGCCACAACGCTCACCGACCGAGGCATCGATGTCTTTGCGGCACTGATGGCTGAGAATCTCGCCCCCGAGTGGAGGGATGGGGAAGACCTGCGAACGCGCCTCGTCCCGAACCTGTCCAGCAACGCGACGTGGAGCTGGAACACCACGAGCGGACTCGTCCACGGCTTCTACTGGCCAGAGGAAGTCCTGAAAGAAGGTGACGTCGAAGGGTTCATGCCGGCGGTCTGCAAAGCCGCCGAACTGGCTGCAGCCCTTGCATCCGACGCAGCCAATCTCGATGCCGGCTATTACCAGGAGTCATTGCACGCATTCCACCCCTGACTTTGCGATGATTCAGGCTTGCGTGAGTGGCAGTCGTCGGCTGAGTTGTGGTCGACTGGCCACTGTTGGCCGAGCCCCCTTACGCCAGATTGCCCCAAGCGATAACAGCAAGAGGCCTCGCCCATCGCTCCTTGCTATTCCGGACGAACTCTCGCGCTTCCTAGGCGGACCCAACAAGGCCTGGCTCGCGCGCCTGGGCCTGGACTAAACTCCGCGCATCAATCTCATCCCCTCCCCATGCGCATAGCCCTGCGCTCGACTTGCTGTAGCGGCAGGAGCTGCGAGCGGACAGTCGAATCTCCGTTTCCTTCCAAGCCGTCGCGAGGCAGTCGGGCGTGGGCGACAGCCCGGACGCTGGCGCCAGTCGAACAGTACCGATATGACGAGCCGGGCCGACCCAAACGGAACTGAGGGTCATAAGAAGAGGTCGCTCACGCTTCCCTCCCCTGCCTGCTCGCTCCTGCGTCCTTCCTCGCTGGCGCTCGTCGGTCCTTGGTGCTCGCTGTCCGGTGCGGTCGGTTCGCTCCCTGTCGGGGCTTCGCCCCTTGGTGGTGGTCGTGGTGCCCGGCGGTGTGGTGTCGGTGCGCTGCGCGCGCGTGACGCGGCCGTCGCGCCCACTGGTCGCTGCTCCCGGTACGCAACTCTTGCGCCGTCTGGACGGAGTCCTCGTTGCGGAACCATTGCGTCTCCTGGACGCTGCTCTCTCTACGCTCCCGTCTCGTCATCTGTGCGCTGCGCGCAGCGCTGTCCGTGCATGGTCTTCCCCGGTGCGCTCCTTGAATTCTCGGTCCCTGAGTTCCGCACTGCGTGCGTCGGTACTGGCCTGGGCGTTGCGTCTGCTCGTACTTCGCAACGGACTGCGTCTGCTCACACTTCGTGCCTCGCAACGCTTCGCGTCCGACTACCCGTGCGTCGTACTTCGCAAGGGACTGCGTCCGAATCCTCGAACTTCATGTTTCGCAGCGCTTCGCGTCAACTGCACTTCGTGCTTCGTGAAGCTTCGCGTGTCGTGGTCGTCGCGGTGTCGGGGCGTCCCCGCCCACTTCACGGAGCGTCCATCCCGTCGGAGGGGATCCGGGATCCTCGGATGCACCTGCGGCGTGATCGGATTCCCGCTACGCGGCGCATGCGCTAAGCGCTCGCGGAGTTGCCCCAGACGCAATGTGCGGCGTGGGCGGTGCAGGACGGCATGGACGGGGTCCTCGCGGCACGGCTCAATGCATATGACGCGGCGATCGTTGCGCGAAGCGCACACGCTCCGCTCGCGGAGCGATTGCCGGACGGCGTCCGTTGCGAAGCGCGCAGCGCGAGTTGCCGGGCGCGGTCCGCGATGAGTGCGGAGCGCGAATGGACGCGCAGCGGCCGTCCCCGCCGGATCAGATGACCTCACAAGGAACGCGGAATCGACCACCCCGGAAGGCGAAGACGAAGGAACGCAGGGGTCGATACACGGACGAGGCCATACGACTGGACGCACCACGATTCCCGCGGCGAAGCCGCATCGTGGACACAGCGCGTACTGGGCGGGGACTCGTCCTGGGCGGCGCGGTGGTTTCTTCAAGGCCAGGTGGAGTCCGAAACATGAGATTCGGCGGTCAAGCCTCGAGACGCACTGGTCCGGGCGGGATTCCGAGACTCCTTCGCATATGAGGGGGCATGAGCACTCGAACCGTGATCCGCCGGATGGCCCGAGCATCCGGTGGCCAGAACGGTCCCGAGCTCGTCGCCACCCGAATGCGCTCGTTCGCCTCCTCGCTCAGCCCCCGCACCGCGGCCACATTCCTCGCCGCCATGACCGACGACGGGCTGGAGAATTACCTCATCACCCCGGACACCGACAGCATGAACAAGGCCGCACTCTCCGCTGCACATGCGGTCACCGGTCGCCTCTCTTACGCTGACGAGCTCCCCGATCTGCGCGCCGCCGACCACGTCGGGCATCTGTTCTTCCGTCCTGGTGGGACGCGTGCGTCGACGACCCAGAGCGGCAGGGATCCGTTCTCGATGGCGGCGTCGTTGGCGGACATGCCGGTCGGGTCGTGGGTGGCGATCACGATGCGGGCCCCGCACCGGGGACTACTGCTGCACGAGGACCGACTGTGGGATCGGTGGATCAAGGGACGCATCGTCGGCGGGACTCACCATTCGCTCGAGCCCAACGGCGTGATCGCGCATGTCGCCGCGGCGTCCACGTCCCGCTCGAGTGTCGACTCTCTGCTGCGCCAGGTCACCGGCGACATGCACGGCTTCGACCTCGAGACCCGCACGGTCCGCTTCCCCCGCACCTGGGTCATCGCGCAGCTGATCACTGTCACGCTCGCGATCGTGGCCGCTGGCATCGGCGTGCAGCTCGCCGCACCGAGCATTGCAACGCTCGTGCCGGGCGAGGTCACCGCGTTGATCGCCACCGCGCTGTTCACCCTGGCGATGCTGCCGCTGATCGCGATGGCCGGCTACGTGCAGTGGGGGCGACGGTACGAGAAGCGGTTCCGCACCGGCCGATTCCCGCTGCCGCCCAGGCGCTGGGCACTGCGCACCCGGCCACCGACGCAGGGCAACGATCAGGGCCGGGCCGAGTCCGCGCTGGACTTCCAGAGCGGATCGTCGAAGCGTTCCGGTGACCCGGGCGTCTATCCGTTGAACCGCGGATCGTTCAGGCTCGGGGCGATCCTTCCCGTCGGCGCCCTCGCCCCCGCGTCCGGTTCGGCGTCGGGCACGTCCGAGACCGGTGACCGCAGTGCGCCGGCGTCCCTGCTGCGCCGCATCGGACCGGTCATCGGTCTGGATGCGATCGGCCGGATGGTCCGTCTGTCTGCCCAGGATCTGTGGGCCGGGATCGCGGTGTTCGGCAAGCCGCGTTCCGGCAAGTCCTACCTGCTGCGGTCGTTGTTCGCGTTCCTGCTGATGGACCAGCAACCTCTCCCCCGCAGCGCTGCCACGTCCCCGGAGCAGTCGAGATCGATGCTCGGCGACCAGGGCGCGATCGTCGCGTTCGAGTCGAAGTCCGGACAGGACGCCGCCGAGTACCAGGCATGGGCGACGAGCCTCGGCAAGCGCAAGGTCCATGTGTTCGACCTGGCCGACCCCGATGGTGCTCGCATCGACATGTTCTCCGGCGGAGACGGCATCCTCGACAGCGCCGCGAAGTTCGTGGAGAAGATGATCTACCACTGGGGCAGCGACTCCATCGGCGCAGCCTCCGCGAAGACGCTCCGTGGAGTGTTCACCACCGCGCTTGGTGTCCCGACCGATGTCCTGGATGACGCGATCACGACGCATCCGGAGGCACCGACCCCGGCTCCACTCGCGACCCCGATGTCGATCGGCCACGCGCTGCTCGGCGGGTACGGCGACGAGTTCGGTGTGCACCTGGCCGAGACGATCCGTCGCCGACTCGCCGACGTGAAAGCGCACCGCGCAGACGGTGACCAGAAGGCACTCGAGATCGCGGTCGGTGGGCTATCGGAGCTCTATGGCGCCAGCGTGAAGCCGACCAGTCGCGCCGCGTTGCAGAAGGCCCCGTCCTCGAAGGTTGAGGTGCTGATGCTCGCTCCACACTGGTGGCGCGGAACTGGGCGCGTCACCACTATCGAAGAGATCCTGCGCCGGCACCTGCGAGTGGTGATCAACTCGGGAGCGACCTCCACCCGCACCGGCGCCAGCCGCGACAACCTCCGCCTGCCGGCCGCTGTCGGCAACGCGCTCAGCGGCATGCTCCTGTACTCGCTGAAGGAAGCGATCCAGGACGTGTGCGCCGGGTGGGAGGAGCAAGGGCGGTACGTGGCGATCATCTGTGATGAGCTCGCCCGAGTCGCAACGAACTCCCCCGAGGTCATCGAGTGGACGCGCATGCAGGGCCGGTCCTTCGGCGTCATCCCGATCTATGCCACCCAGGAACCCGACCAGCTGCCCGACGCCGTCCGACGCACCATGTTCTCCCTGTCGACGGTCATCTCCTACGCCCAGGAGAATTCGGATGTCGCCACCCAGATCGCGAAGGACTTCACCGGTGGCGCGAGCGAAGGCTTCGAAGTCGTCCACCCCAAGGAGGTGATGGATCTGCCGCGGTACATGACTCTCGTGCGCACCGTCGTGGAGCAGCAGCGCCAGAACGTGTTCACCGCGAAGGTCCACCCCTTCGAGGATGACCGCGACTCCTTCCGCGACGTGGTCTACCCGGCCGAGTCGGAGACCTGAGCCGCCATGAGCACCCGGACCCTCACCGACGTACCCGGGCGGATCGCGTCGGATCCGTTCCGTGCCGCGCAGCGTGCGGACCCGTACTGGGAGGGGATGTTCGCGACCGGCAGTTCCGATGGCTGGGTCAGCGCCTCTCAACACCGCCGCGCTCCCGCATCCCAGATGCGATGGTCCGGCATCCCGCCCCGCTACGTCACCAGTGCCGCTGATGCGCTCAAGAAGATGCGCACCAATCGTCACCGCCCCTCAATTCTCGCCGCGCTCGGCGCCGTGTCCTCCTGGCGCACCGTCACGCGGGAGCAGCTCGCGTGCATCGCCGGGTCTCGCGTCATGGGGAACACCTACCCGGCCGCGCTGTCGGCACCGTTCAGTGCTGGCCTGCTCGCCCACGGCTACGTCTCGGCGGGCATGAATCGCCTCGCCCCCGCCGCCCAGCGGATGAGCATGTGGACCGTCGGCGACCAGATCGACACCTACGCCCAATACCGCAAGTCCCTCACCTTCGCCGAGCACATCGCCATCACCGGCGGCCAGGACTGGAACAGCGAACACCGCTTCGACCGCCACAACGTCCTCACCACCGAACTCGCACTGCGGGTCGCGGAGTTCTGCGACGTCGCCACGGTGCTCGGCGAGAAGCAGGTCTCGTTGCCCTCGATGCTCGCGGCATCGGGGCTACAGGCGCAGCAGGCGGACCTGGGGCGTCGAGCGGATGCGGGGATCGTGCGCCGCGACGGCCTCGTGATCGCGCTCGAGACCACCGCCTCGGTCGGCGAGGCGTTCCGTCGCAAGATCGCCAAATGGGCGCAGATCCTCCAACGCCATCCAACCTACGAGCTCCCCCTGGTGGTGCTCGTCGTGGACGTGTCGACCCCGTCGCAGGCGACCAGTGCCACCGCGAAGAACACCGCCAACGCCGAGATCCAAGCCGCGATCCGGGAAGCAGTGCGCGACTACCCCGGGACCGCACTGAACAGGACGGCCTCGAGGCTCGGGATGGTGTCGTGGACGGAGTGGTTCCCCGGCCCACACCAGGCCTCGGACTCCTTCGAGGGACTTGCCGCTTCGTTCCTCTCCCGCGGCGCTGACGGCAACGCAGAGGGTTGGCGGCCCGTGCGTCTGCTGGACGAGGATGAGCTGCCGTATCGGGAGGGTTTAGCCTCTGCCGGCGAGACGATCGCGATGAATGCACGGCTGCTCGCCGGCACCCCGTACTGGCTGCGCCCCGGCACCGTGCCACGCACCGACCAATACCTGCTGACCCACGTCGACTCTGACGGGATCGATGCGCTGATGGGGCCAGCGGTCCCCGACCGGATGACCGGCCCGGGGTTCACTCAGCAGGTCGCCGGCCGGAAGTGGCGGCACCTGGTTTCGGTAGAATAATTAGCGCGTTGCGCAAAGCATCCGAGTACCTCGTCCGTCTCATCCCCAGTCCCGTGCCAAGCAGAACGCATGACTAAACAGCCCGCTCCACCGCGCACGCACGGGCGGGTTCTACTGGAGCGAGCCCGACACGCTACCAGCTAGTACGATTCCACTAAGACTCTAGCAAAAGGCACCGCCAGGGGTAAGCTCTGGGTGCATGACGAAGCCAGGATTAGATCAGCCGGACCAGAGAGCATCGGTGCGTCACGCGGGCGACGCAAAGCCCCCCACATCAATGTTGACAAAGATACTCAAGGGAATCGTCGCTGTAGCAACTTTTCTAGCAATCGTGCCGGGACTTCTTGCATTCTTCATCGGCGATCCGAGCCCCTTCGCGCAAGTGAAGGTCGTCTTCACTGGTGCCCCCGTCGAAAAGTACTTTACTAATGATCCACTGCAAGCTCCAGAAGCACAGTCCACCTCGGACAATCTCCTGGGCGTAACCGCCGGCATGGCCGTTGACGACATTGTCGACCACTTCGGCGGTAAGAGTGAAGTAACGGTCCTCTATCCCACGGACGGCGACGGTTGGCGCAAGGTCAGCTTCGTCCGTGATGGCGTGACATTAAATGTCATTGAGAATCTTGCAAGCGGGAGCACCACTCTGGAAAGCCTGTCGCTAACTGGGTACGACCATGAGAACTATTCGCCACCCGACGAGGGGCGCATCTACGCGTCGCTCCCTGGAGGGCTGCTGCTCGGCCACTCGACCACGTTAGATGCCATGACGCTAGATGTCGACGGCAGGGAGATGTCTGCTTACGGTGCTATGTTCGAGACTGCCGAGTGGACTGAAGTTGTGTCGACCGAATCCTCCGGGGACGGGGCGAAGCACCTCGTCGTTTACAGGGTCGACCACGGAGAGTGGGGGTCGTCGACGGCCAACGTCTCCGCATACGACCCACCGGCGCTAACCGGGCGCGCCTGTGAAGACCTTATTTCAAAGGTCTATTTCGGGGACGAGACATGGGAGCCATTCACCGAATCATCATTTGTGATCGGAGATGCCTGCCAGTAAGCCGAATCGACCCTGATTCGCCTCGAACGTAACGTCGCGATGAAGGCCACAACCCGATAGATTTGTCGCCATATGATATTCAGGCAGATTCACCGTGAGCCCCGGGAGCTGAGAAACGCGGTAATGAAAATATTCGGGCGTCAGTTTCGATCGCGAGGAATGTTGGCACCTAGGAACGATTAAATTGAACCTTACCGGACGTGACGGGACCGCACCCGCCCACGTCCCCAGGTGACGACATCACCAATAGGATGAAGGGGCCGACGCTATGCCTGTGAGGCGGAAGAAGGACACTGGCGAGCGGGGCAGCGGAGGTGAGTTCGGATCGATCGCCCGAAGCGAGGCCGAGGTCGATCTCGAGCCGACCATCGGGAGCATCGAATGCTCAGCGAAGATCGACGACTCCGTAACCATCAGCCCCTCGGCGACGGTCCGGCACATGGTGTGGATCCAAGAGGACGTCACGATTGGTGACGGCGTAAAAATGGGCCACCACTCGTTCGCCGGCGCCGGGGCACGACTCGATGCCGGCGTTCAGGTGGGCTCGCTTGCGAAGGTCGGCGGCGGCTCGCAAGTCGGCTCAGGCCTTCAGATCGCACCGAGGACGTCTATCTCCACGCGGGCGCGGATCGGAGAGCGGACGAAGATCTCCGCTGGAGCGAACATTGGCTCTGATACTGAGATCGGGCCTGACGTCTACATCGGCCGCCACACCCACGTCACCGGGCGCTCCACCATCGGGCAAGGGACAGTGATGAAGACACTCTCTTCTGTCGGCCAGGCGAGCACCCTCGGCCGCGACGTCGTTCTCGGCGAGGACGCACTGGTCGGCTACCGCAGCACTATCGGCGACAAGGTGCAGGTCGACCCTGGAATCATGATCCTGCCCGACTCGCGCATCGCCGCCGGTGAGCACGTCACCCTCGACCATCCGCGCGCGGCGTCGAAGCCGACGCCGGAGGGCTGACCGACCAGGTGTCGGCATACCGATCAGCAATCCCACTCACCTACTTGGTCACCCATCAGGCGGGCAGCTCTTATTCGGCGGATCGAGGACGGATGGACAGCGACTTCTTTGGACGCTGTCGGTGCGGCAGGGCCGTACCCAGGGAACTGCAGCACCGATGCCTTGTCCAGAGGCCGCCAGGTACCACCGTGCTGAATGATGAGCGATGGATCTGCTCGACGCTCAATCCACAAGTCTCGGACGGCTTGAACGACGGCTACGGCCAGCGAACTTACAGAGTCCCTCAGCCCGTCGAAGATCGACTGAGGAGCAGGCTTTAGGAACATGGCCTCGAGCCCGTTCCTGGAGGCTCCAAGCATCGCTTCGATGTCCGCCCAATCTGGCTGGGCGTGCAGCGGCGATATCGTTCCTGCGGGTCGTTTCTTATCGACGATCATTGCGTGAAAATTCATCCGTGGCGCCCGATGAACGTACGAGTTTCTCGACATCAGCAACCATTCAAGCCAGTCCTCAGGACCGTGGTCCTCTGACGATGCGACGATCTCAAGCAGGGCGTTCTGGCGATCCCTCCCAGGCGTCCCGACGTCTGCGAAGACTCCCTGACGTATGCCTTGAGAGACACCGCTCCTGGGTGCTCTCGCTGCGAGCTTGGATAGTTCTCCCCAATCCGTGCGGAGAACATCGACCTTGACCCCGGCGACTACGAGAACAACTGCTGCAAGGCGATCTAGTACTTGCGCGAGGCTGACGAGAGCTTGCCCGGCCCAAATCTTCTGAATATCCTCCCTTCGTAGTTCCGACTCGGTCGAACCTCCCAGCGCCGCAATCCGTTCATCAAAACTGCTTGCTCGCCCAGCAATCTTGCGTGCTCTTGTAGCCCTGGCAAAGTTGAGGCCGTGCTCCGTTCTCCGGTGCTCCTCGATCGCAAGGGATGCCTCCTTTAGCGAATCCGCGACGCCTGTGCAGGAGGCGAGCAGATACTCGCCGAGCTGTGCGGAGACTTTCCACCCGACGTGGCCGTTCCACCACCCGATCCCGCCAGCCTCTTCGTCGAGGTCAGCTGAGATTTCAGTGTTCAGCTCGTCCAGCAACCTGGTAGCGGGTTCGACGGGTCTGCTGTAGTCGCTCATCCATCGATCCTGCCACGTAGAGCTACCCACAGAATCTTCCGACTCCACAGGTCCTGCGACGTCCTCTTCCCGCCCACTGGTCGACTCGACGACGACTGCAGAGGGTGGGCGACATGGAACTAGGACGTGGACCGCGATACGAGAAGGACTCCGACGACCTCGCGAGCTCCCTCAGCCACGGAGCGGTGAAGGTCGGGCTGTTCGTGCTGGTGGCTTTCTTCGTCCTGTCCCTGCTGGTCGGGGTGCTCTCGTGAGCGGATCCGTCTTCGGCATCGCGGGAGGGTCTGTCGAGGAGCTTGGCACTGACGCGGCAAGGGCCGGGCGCGTGGGCGAGGAGAGCACTGGACGAGTGCTGGACATGATTGCCGTGGAGTCCCGCCGCGATGTGTGGCATGACTTGGATGTTCCTGCCCGCGGGATTGCTGCGAACATCGACCACATCGTCACCGGCGGCACGGTCGTCCTGATCGTCGACTCGAAGCGCTGGCGGCCCGGCTTCTACTGGACGCTCGAGAACACCTCGTACCGGTGGCTGTCGAAGGTGGAGCACGCCGACCGTCGCACGATGGCGATGATCCAGCAACGCATCAGCGCCCACATCCCCCGCGCGCTGGTCCGCCGACCGCTCGTGTCCATCGAAGCCTCTCGCCCCGGGACCCTGAACGTGACCTTCTTGCACGTCCCTGGTGCCGATGCGATCCGGACCAGTGCCCTCCCTCGCCGGGTCCGGGCGCTGGTGCCTGATGAGCCGACCGATCCGGATCTCGTCGCGGCCCTGTATCCCCTGCTTCGCACCAGATGAGGAGGATCCATGGCTCAGAAGTACGACAAGCCCGCCCTGAACTTGACCCTCCCCCTGGTGGTCCTGACTCTGCTGCTCGCCGGTGCTGCGGTGCTGGTCGGACTGCCTGTGGGGTGGGTGCTGTTCACTGGGGTGCTGGCCGTCGCGTGCCTGCATCCAGCGCCGATGCTCACGGGACCGAAGGAAACGCCCGCCAACCCACGGGAGGAGCACCTGGTCCGCCGGCACCGGTCGTGGCTGGACACACGTACGTCGCTGTTCTTCGGGAACGTGTGGGGCTGGGAATCGTTCTGGCCCGGGATCCCTCCTCGCCTCTCGTTCATCGCCTCGGCCGCGACCGGTGCTCTCGTGGGGACTCTCCCTCTGTCCGGTCAGTTCCCGACCGTGGTGTTCGAGCGCGTCGGGGCTCTGGTCGGTGCGGGGGCAATGGTCGTAGAGATGCCGTGGTGGGTCGCGGTGAGTTCGGGGCTGCTGACCCATCACGTGATCGTCTCGCTGCTGGCCCGCCGACGCAGGCTCCGGGAACAGCCGGTCGTTGCCGCCGGCCCCGCGGTGCTCCGGGAGCTGTGGAACTCACGCGCACGTCCGCTCGTGCTCGCCGCCCCCATACTCGCAGCGCTCGGTGCGTGGGCAGCGGCGACCGGGCTGGCGATGGCGGGGCAGGAGTCGTCGATCTGGCAGACGGTCGGGATGGCCGCTGCGGCGGTGCTCGCCGTCGTCGCGATCCTCGGCGGGCCGATCTCGCGTGTCTGTCTGGAGCGGTGGCGGCGCCTGCAGGAGGCTAACGAGGAGTGGGGGCCGCGGTTCGCCGAGCTGTTCACCGAGAAGGAAGGCCGGCCGCGGCTCGTGGACCGGACCATCGCGCCGTGCGGGGCCATCGTCGACGTGATGGACGCGCCGCCGAAGCTCATGGCCGCCGGGCTGCAGGAGCGCGCGGACGCGATCTCGGCGTTCTACGGAGACCCGTCCACGCGGATCGATGTGCTCTCCAGCCCGAACCTCGACGCAGCGAGACAGCCAATCCCGGGCACCGCGCACCAGCTGCGAGTACGGGTCGTCCAGTGGCCGGAAGGGTCCTTCCCGAACCTGCTGGACCCCGACGTCGACCCGTACTCGCGTGATCTGGCCCTGGAATCAGCCCTCGCCCGGGCGCTGGACGGGATCGGCGTGAACCGCATGGCACTAGTCGAGGCCGTGCAGGTCGCCGACCTGCCCACGAAGACAGATCCGCGCCTGGCCGAGCTCGCCGAGAAGCGCGACCGCCGCATCCGCCGGCAGATCGAGAAGCTCGGCGACGAGGCACCGGACGAGGTCGCCCGCCTGGAGAAGTCCCTGACCGAACCCGTCGAGCTCTCGCGGTCCTCCCGTGCCGCCGCGCTCTGGCGGTGGTTTCGGGGCACGGCGGCACCGGCACCAGTGACCCCCGAGAACTCCCCATTGGCGATCTGGAAGACGAGCTGGGCGATGCCGGGCATTCCCACTCCCCCGTGGCACACGATCCAGTCCGAGTACGCGACCATCGCCGCCGCCTGCTCCACCGTGATCGAGGGCGAATCGGTCGACGTCGATGTCGTGGTCGATCGGCGCAGCGGCTACGTCCTCGTCGGTGACCCCCTCTCCGACGGGGCGCGGTACGCGGAGGACTCGGGCCTGACTGTGGACCATGTCCAGAACGTGCAGGCGGAGATCGAGTGGGAGAAGCACTGGGAGCAGACCCTTCCCCAGGGAGCGCAGCCGCCGACGACCCGGTTCGAGATCACCCGAGACGCTGAGTTGACACAGCGGTTCTCCCGCGACGGTCTCGTGCTGCATGAGCAGCTGTTCGCCACCAAGACCGGCCTGGATGCGGGCGAGACGTACATCGACCCGCGCGGCAAGGACTTCGAGAAGGGGATGCGCACCTCGATCACCGGCGCGCAGATGGTCTCGATCGTTGGCTGGCCCAGCGAGAAGGAAGGCCCCGGCTCCCGCCACCCGCACCTGTTCCTGGTCCGCTGGACCACCGACCCCGTACCGACCACCCCACAGGACATCGCCCCGGCACAGCACGCGACCCCCGTCGCCACCAGTGGCTCCGCATGGGTGCTGGCGCACCTGATCAACAGCGCTTTCCGCGCACCTGCCGTGAAGCTGCCCAAGCCCGAGCTCGTCGAGATCGAGCCACTGACGCTCCCGGCGAGCTCGAAGCACGCCTGGAAGGTCACGCTCCGCCTGCACGGGGGGACGACCCTGGTCGACGTGCGGAAGAAGGCCGACGCGATCCGTTCCCAGCTCGCCTGCCCCTGGATGCGCCTGTCCAGTCCGCGCGACGGCGAAGTCACCCTGTACATCGGTGACCCGGGGCCCGGGGCGAAGCTGCGTCGCGGCGCCGAGGTCGAGGTGCGACGGGTCGACTTCGACCAGGCATTCGTCGACTCGAACATCACGAACCTCTCCGGCACCGTCCCCACCCTGACGAAGCTCGAGACCCTCGCGACGAACGACCAGGTGGAGGTGCTGGACTTCGACCTGCCCGCCGGCGTGGATATCAACAAGGCCAAGGGCAACCGGGAGAAGCTGCGCTCAAACCTGAACGTGGAATTCCTCAACGTGCGCCGCCACGGAGCCTCCGGGATCCAACTGTTCATGGCAGAGCACGACCCCCTGCCCGAACGCGTCGGAATCCCCTTCGACCGACTCGGCGACACCCCGGCTGCCTTCGGGGTAAGTGCGCTCGGTGAGCCGACCCTCTTTGACCCGCTCGAGAACCCCCACCTCCTCGTACTGGGAGGAACCGGGGCCGGCAAGTCCGCCGCCATCAGCACCATGCTCTTCGACCTGATCCGCTGCGGATATTTGCCCGTCGTCATCGACCCGACCAAGGGCGGGTATGACTTCCTGTTCGCCAAGGACTGGGCTCTCGCCCCGTTCGCCGCCGACGTCTACCAGGCCGCGTCGACCATGAAGGCCCTCTACGGCGAGCTCGAGCGGCGCAAGGCTCTGAACGGCAAGTACGGCGTGGTGAACATCGACAAGCTGCCCGAGGACGCGCGCCCGCCGCATCTGATCGTGGTGGTCGATGAGTTCACGTCCCTGATCGGGAAGTCGTCGGTGCCGCCGAAGTCCGATGATCCGGCCGCCGACCATGCTCGGCTCGAGGCAGAAGCCGAGAACAACGCCCGAGCGATCATCGGGAACATCGTCGGCAAACTCGGCCGGGAGGCGCGCTCCGTCGGGATCCACCTACTGCTGGGCACCCAGAAGCTGAGCTCGAAGACCCTCGACACCATGCCAGGCGGGGCCGACATAAAAACGAACCTCGCCAGGATGGGGCTGGGGAACATGACCCAGGGCGACCGGATGAGCGCGTTCCGGAACCCCATGGAGGCCGACACCATCGCCGCACCCCGGGTCGGTCGGGGCCTGTTCGAGCCACTGACCGCCCCGCACCCGCGCCTCATGCAGGTCTGGTACGAGGAGAACGCCACCCTCCACGAGAAGTTGCTGGAGCACGACATCCCCCGCCCAGTCCCGGAGCAGCTGCTGGACCCGTCGGATCCGCGCTACGTGGTCGCGCCGCTGGAGGACTTCGTCGACGTGGTCGAAGAAACCATCACCGAAGCGGAGGCGCCGGCGGTGGAGGAGCTCGACCTGAACATCAGCTTCGACCTCGGCTCCCTGCTCGGAGACACCAGCCCCGGTCCCGATCCCGATGATGCGCCTGCCGGCCGGAGCGTGGCCCTGTCCGAGCTCAAGGCGAACAGCCACTTCGAACTCCTCGAAGCCCTGCAGACCGTGATCGAGCAGGAGTCTGTTACGGAGATCGTCGTGGACGTCGAGGGATTGGACGCCGAATCCGAGGTCGGCGCCACCTACCGGGAGCTGATCACAGAGCTCGCTGTTGACGTGGGAGCCGAATTGCACGAGCCGGTCAACCCTGGACACGACGTCCAGACGGAAGACCCGCCCGAGATCGCGCCGGACCCGGTCGACGCACCCGATACGCCACCAGCACCAGTCGCCGACACATCGGACGATGAGGATGACGGGTTCGACTTCACCTTCGACGCGCCACCGATGGTCCGCGGCGGAATCTGACCACGCCCCGCCCACTGGGGCGGCCGAGGAGGTCACCCATGGCGGAACAGCCCGAGACACACGGTCCCGACACCGGGGACACTCCCCTGCCCGAGGACAACTCGCTGGACGCACCGGGAAGCGGTGACCTCGGCTCCGGCACCGACGGTGGCGCGGCCGCGACAGCTGCATCGGCGGGCAAGGCGCTGGCACAGAGAGGCGCCGAGGTCGGCGTGAAGAAGGCGACCGGGTCCGACGTCGCCGTCAGCGCCGTGCGGGGAGCGAAGAAAGCGCGCAGCGGCGACATGGTCGGCGGGGCCCAGGACGTCGCCGCCTCCGGAGCAGGAGCACTGACCACCGCAGCCATCGGCGCCACTGGGGCTGGAGCGCCCATCGCAGGGGTCGCCGGGTCGGCCGTCACGACCCTCTTCCAGACCAAGGCCTTCCGCTACCTCATCACCGGGCTCGCGGCGCTCGTCGTCGCCTGCCTTGTGTTGCAGACCGTGATCATCTCCGGGGTGACAGCCGCCATCGTCAGCGCTGTCCTGCCCGCCGTCAGCCAAGCAGCCACCGACTCCCAGACGTGTAGCGATAGTGGTGGCGGGGGCGCTGGTGCTCCGAGGGAGGTCGTCGGCGGGGACATCGAGCAGAAGGCGTGGAACTACCTCCGCGGCGCCGGATACAGCGAAGAACAGACCGCCGGGGTGATGGGAAACATCGAGCGCGAGAGCGGCTTCAACCCGTTCATCGCCCAGGGCAGCGCCAGTACCCCGTCCGTTAATTCCGGGTGGGGGTTGGTGCAGTGGACCGGCAGCCGCCACGCCGAGATCCGCGACGCCGTGATCGACGAGCTCGGCACTAAGTACTACATCGCCGCCCCGAGCATGCAACAGCTTCCCGCCACGATGTCCGAGGAAGACGTCGATGCGATAGTGCTGTTCCAGCTGCGGTACATCATCGGCGAGCTCGAGGGCGTGGAGAAGGCGGCCGGTGACCATCTCGCTTCGACAACCACCGTGGAGGATGCAACGCGATCATTCGAGGCGAAGTACGAGCGATCCGGTGTCATGGCGATCGACGAACGCATCGTCAACGCCCAAGCGTTCTACGACCAGTACTCCGGCACTGCCACCCCTGAACCCGGCGGCACAGCACGCGACGACGCTACCGACGCCACGGGCACCACTCCAGCCGATGTCGCGGACGCCGCGTGGTCCGACTGCACCGGCTCCACGATCAGTCCGGGATCTGAGACCGGCTCCGTCACTCCTTGCCCCAGCAGCGCGCCCGGCTGCGTGAACATCACCGCGCTGACCCAACCGTCGGCCTCACTGTCCTGCCCACCGGGCACCACGGACAGCGGCACCTCCACCGCCTACTACCGAGGGCAAGGTAAGCCGATCCGCCTATGCGCCCTCGACAGCGTCACGGATCTCAACGGTCGCCCGATTGTCATGAACGCGACCATTGCCCCCGCGTTCGTGAAGTTCTGGACCGAGGCAGAAGCACATGGCCTCGAGCTGACGATCACGTCGTCCTATCGGTCCCATGCCAAACAGCAGTCGCTATACGCGAACTCTCCCGGCGGTGCTGCCCGACCCGGATGGTCGAACCATGAATTCGGGATGGCCTTCGACATCGGCAGCTTCCCCACCTCCTACTCCCGCCACAACTGCGGAACCACCCAGACCCCCGAACGCGCCTGCTCCTACCCGGGAACCGGCGCTGACCTGGAACGGTGGAAGCAGCTCCGAGAGCTCGGGTTGAAGCACGGCATGTACATCCACGACGAAGAGTTCTGGCACATCGAGTTCATCCCCTCCGGCCTCCACCGCGGCCGCAACATCGACGTCTACAAAGGGTGACCAGCATGGGCTCGAAGATGATCCGGAGCTTCATGATCGGGGCGATTGTGATGCTCGTGCTCGGCGGGCTGTTCTGGCTGATCCCGGAATCCGTTCCGAGAGACGAAGCACCACCTCAGGGCGAGGGCACGGAGATCGCCGTGCTGCCCTCTGATGGCGGAACGGACCAGCAGGTGGAGACCGACGCACCGTCCACGCCGGCAGTCGAGGACACCTCGGAACCGACCGGCGATCGGACCGATCCCGAACAAGTCGCGCGCGCATTTATGAACACGTACCCGGGCGACGTCCATTCCCTCGCAGATCCGACGTTCCTCGCCTCCCTCGACGGAGTCGACGCGACACTGCTCGAGCAGGTCACGGACATGAGCCTTGAGCAGGTGGATCAAGCCACCGACGAGGTCTACGAGCGGTATGCGTACACCGTCTCCGGCACCTACCGAGGTGAAGAGGTGCAGATCTACTCGATTGTCGTCGCTCGCCCCGCCGAACCCGGTGAAGGAGGTAGCGCGGCCGAGAACGACCTAGCCTTCCAGGTCCATTCGTTCGACTGGGCACTGGCCATGCTCGGCGACGAAGGCCGTCCCGGCCCAGCCGCCGGCGTACTCTCCCCGCTCAGCGCCGAGCAGCGCGGCCACCTGATCAGTCAGACGCGCACCGAAGTGATCGTCCCGATCCTCACGGTCGACCCCGAGGAGAGCACTGAGCAACGCCAAGAACGGCTGGACGAACTGACGGTCGAGTCGATCGACGTGACTCCCCCGATGTCGCGCAGCGGACGGTACGCCATGACGACCGAGATTCTCTCCCAGGCCTACAGCACTGAACTGGGCGGCCCGATCACGATCACCTACACCGGCACTTGGGTCGATCCCTACGATCCCGCCTACCACGGGTCCTGGTCACTTACGGCAACGATCGCTCGAGACGACAACGGCGGGCTCATCGTCCACGGCGTCGTAGGCACTCCACCGGCCGAGAGCAACGGCAACGACGGGTAGTCGCAGTCTGTATGGGGACGCTATTTCGTCCGCGATTGCCTTATAAGTGCTGCCCACTGCCACAAATCGTGAGATGGTCAGATGTGCTTGCGAAACGAGGGAGTTGACGTGTCTGAAACTGAGGTTGCGCTGCTGGTGAGGGCAGTGCGGGAAGAACTGGGCGATCCGGAGAGCTGGAGAGTTCCGGTGGAGTTCCCCAACTCATTGGCACTATGCGCGCTGAACTCGGTGTACTCCCTGAATGGTCGATCTCGGGCAGGGGCAAATGTTGTCGGTCGCTATCAGCAGTGGCGGCGCGATAACGGTGCGAACCCAGAGACTGACAGCGGCCCTGATTTGATTGCCCTCATGGATGCGGCAGGTGGACCGCGCGCATTTGCACTGGACGTGCTAGACGCACGCCGGCCATTGGCGCGGAGCCCGAGGCTGCGGACTGAAGGTATCCAAGACGGATTGAAGGCATTGCAAGCGTTGTCAATCCTCACGGCCGAGGATCTGCGCCGGACTCACGACGAGAATCGTGAAGCGGTCCGTCGCGCCTGGATGGCAGTACCGGGGCTGGGAAAGCGGTCGTGGTTCTATCTACTGATGAACTCAGGGGTCGAAGACGAGGCCAAAATTGACGTCATGCTGAGCCGGTACATTGCCCGCGCCTTGGGGGCTCCGGCACGGTCGCATGCGCATGCACGGGAGCTGATGAAGGCGGTAGCGGAGGAGCTGGGTGTCAAGCTCCGCTCCCTGGACCGTGCCATCTGGCTACATGAGAGCGGAACTGCCCAGTAGCAGCCTCCCAGCAAGGAGAGCTCTCGCTCTTGGAGGGAGACGGGGGTGTCCTCCAGCATAATGGGCTCATGATCGCTGTCGTGATTGACACCAACGCCATCCATCGCGACCCGTGGTTGAAAAATCAGCCGGGTACTGCACTCCTCGACCTCGCAGACCGGGGCAAATGCGTGCTCGTGTTCCCGCAGGTTGTGATCGATGAGCTGAGTCGCCAGCAACACGACTGGGTGCATTCGAAGCGGCACGAGGTTAAAGTGCTCGTCGAAAAACTACGCGGCAACCCGGTCAACGTTGACGCGACGCTTGATAGCCTCGAACAAAGCATCAACGAACTGACCTCCCAAGTTAAGTCCAGTTTCGATGAATTAATTACGCGAACTGGCGTCAAAGTGGAACCGGTGCCCACAGATGCTACAGCCCGTCTGGTGAAGCGTGATCTTGCGCGGCGGCGACCGTTTCTCGAAGAAGGCAGCGAGCCGTGGTCGACAGGCTTCCGCGATGCGGTGATATGGGAAACGATCCTCGACGTGCTGAGCGAGCTCCCCGCCGACGTGAGGTTGATCTTCGTGACAGCCGACAAGGGCTTCCTCTCGGACGATAAAAAATCACTTCACCAGGATCTGCTCGAAGATCTGGACGCCCGTCAGGTAGCGCACGACAGAATTATCACTGCCCAGACGACATTCATGGCCAACTCCGAGGTTGAGTCACACGTTAATGCCGCAACTGAAGAGGACGCAGATCACGCAGAACTGGTACGCGTCGCCACGGACGCGCTCTACGCGCTAACCGACCAGGATATCTCACTGCAGATGGTTCACGGCGGAGACTACGACTACCCCGAATTTGTGAAGTTTGAAGTTCCCCCAATGGAAAGCCAAGAGATCGTGGCGATCGACCAGTGCACAGAGTTTACGTTCGAGCCCGAAGTTGATGGCGCAGTAACGGGCTCCGCTCAGGTCAGACTGTCCATCGAAGGCGCAACTTTCAAAGGTGATTACCTCGTTGAGAGTGAAGGTATCCTTGAGCTAATTGGTGAACTCAACAACCACTACTTCGAAACAATGGCTACGATTGAGGCTCGAGCCGTGGTTGAGATCGAGAACTGCGGGGATACCGGGAAGTACACCATTAAGAGCATCGCACTAGAGGACTTATGAACCGGTCGACACACCAACAGGAGCGCCAATTCCGCGCGGGCTCGCTACTCGACGGCTCGCGATCCGCCCTAACCCAATATCGGGCGCAAATTCTTACATAGGCCAGCCCGCGCCTTCGCGCGAATCCTCTGTTTAGATTCAACCAATAACCGGTTATGCGAATTTTACGTAGTCTACCCTCAAAATTAGACGATGAGCATGTTCCCGTTGGCTAGTGATGGAGTCCGCAGAACCCATATCCGGTTAGGACCAACCTGACTTTCGTGGGCTACTCGCAGCTCTTCCGTGGTTCCACGCACTCGACCTCGAGGCATCCTCTCCTGTCGTTAGAGCTGCTCCAGTTCGCCACTGGATCTGCGGCGACTGACCTTCGGGGAAGTAGCGGCGGCGGCGCCACTGCAGACGCACGATGTACATCCGTGTCGGCACGGAACCGGACTTGCGGCTGTTATGAAAGGGACACAGAGCCTGCTGGTTGCTCATGGCGGTCCGCCCGCCGCGTGACCAGGGAAAGATGTGGTCCCCCTGAGTGGGGGTGTTCGTGCAGCGGTGCCAGAAGATGGACTTGTGCTCGCACCTGAGCCCTGCGCGTTCGAATGCGGCCCGACGCTCGGCGACAGTGAAGCCCCGGCGGGGATCCCGCGAGTCGCAGGCTCCGCCGGCCGGTGACGCCAGCACCACGCAAACCAGCAGCGCGGCGACCACGGGAACGATCAGCCAGGGATGCTCGACGATTTTGCCGAGGATGGCTTCGAGCACGTGCAGGACGCCGCTGAGCCTTGGTGCCTCCGTCATGTCGTCCAATCCCCTTCCCGTTCGACGTGAGGCGGGCCGTCGACTCATCCGGGTGGGATGCGTCGACGGCCCGTAGTGACTTCGTGGGTCAGAAGTCGAAGTCGTCGTCCGAGCCTGAGTCGTCGGCGCCGGCCTTGACGGAGGCGCTGGCCTTCGCCTTCGGTGCAGCCTTCGAGGAGGAGCGGTTGCCGTTGCCCTTGCGGCGGGTGGCCGTGGTGGTGGCGAACTTGTTCGAGGGGCCGGCCTCCTCGACGATCAGCTCGAGGGTGGAGCGCTCGTTGCCGTCCTTGTCGGTGAAGTCGTTCTGCTTGAGCTTGCCGACGAGGATCACGCGGTCGCCCTTCCCGTGCGACTCGGCGAAGTTCTCACCGGGCTCACGCCAGTAGGACGCCCGCACGAACGTCGGCTCCCCATCCACCCACTCCTCGGACTCCTTGTCGAAGATCCGGTCGTTGTGCGCGACGGAGAACGAGGCGACCGGGATGTTCTTCTTCGTGTGGCGCAGCTCGGGGTCGGCCGTGAGCTGACCGACGACCGTGACGATGTTGTCCAGAGCCATGTGAACTCTCCTCTTTGGTATGCGTGACATCGCTGATGCTCTGCCACATGGCTGCAACCCCTCGGGGGCCGCGGCGGGAAGATCCCGCATACCGCACCAGTGGGCGAAGCCGACTCCTCGCAGGACGTGCCAGGGCGGCGCGCGTCAGCCGGAGCGTGCAGCGACAGGCGGGCCCAGTCCGTCGACCGAGACCGTTGCCGGGTCGATCGCGCCGGAGTTGATCGCATCGGACATCGCCCGCAGCTGGACGCGCCAATGCCCGGGCTCGATCACGACGCAGCACAGCGCTGGCGTCGACACGAGCGCCGGAAGTCTGCCCGCGGCAAGAAGCTCAGTCAGCCGGCGCTGCGCGGTCGCAGGGACGCGCACGGATCCGTTCTCGGTCTCAAGCCGCAGATGCACCCCGGTACCCCGCCCTGCGCGCGGTGTGGCGAGCTCGAACCCCTCCCCACTGACCTCACTCAGCGCCTCCTGCAGCTGCCGCCACTCAATGGTCCTGACGATGTCCTGGATCCCGAGGCCCTTCCCATCACCTCCCCCCTCCGGCACCTCCGGAGCTCGCCCACGCTCCGGGGCCTCCAGCGGGATCTCCCCCGTCGTGGACGGATCAGACGAGGATGCGACCTCGGAGCCCGCAAGGCGATCCACGCCCGGGACGACCTCCCCGTCGTCGTCATTCGAGATGCCCGGGCCCGAGCTCGAGTCCATGACACGCGGTTCCGGGGTGCCGTCAGCCAGCATCCGCCCTACCGCCAGGACCGGATCGCCCTCAGCGTCACGATCAGGGTCTTCGACGGCCATGAATTCCACCTGCGACAGCACGAGCGAGTGCTCGAGCGTCGTCTCCGTGCTGGACTCCCCCGTCACCTCGTCAGTGACTTCCCGCTCGACCTCCCTGATTCGAACCGTGCCGCGGATCTCCACCAAGTCCCCCACGTCCGGCATCCCGATCTCTTTCAGGCTGGCGTGGACATCGGCGAACCCGACCGTCTGGATGGAGGTGTGGGCGTTCTCCAGCTCCATCGTCACCATCCACGTCCCTTTGCGGGTCAGTCGCTCCGTGAACGCGGAGACGATCCCGCCGGTGTGGACCTTGGCACCGTCCGTGCCGGGCAGCTTGTGCAGCCCCACGGGTGGCTTCGGCGCCGCGTCATCGCCCGCATCGGCTCGGTACAGGGCGGCGATCTGACGAGCGAGGGCCTTCGTGGGGTGAGTGCCGGTGATCGCGAGGATGCTGGCCCGCTGCCGTGACGCCTTCTCCAGCACCGAGTACTCCATCTGCGGAACTCGGATGTCGGGGTCTTTCGCGACGGCGCGGGAGGCGATCACGTGCCCCAGGCGGTGTCCCTCGCCGACGTAGTCGAACGCGCCGGCCTGAGCAAGAGCCGCCAACTGGGCGCTGGTGACGGACTTCTTCTTCCCGCCATCGTCGGTGGCGGGCACGATCACGCGGGTGGCGACCTCGGCCATCGAGGCGAACTTCCCGCCCCGGTCACGTTCGGCGACGATCTCGGCAGCGATCGAGCCGACCCCCTTGATCTCCCCCAATCCGAGCCAAACGGCACCGTCGCGGGCGATGGTGTGCTCGTCAGAGGTGTTGATATCGGGGGCCTGGACGGTGACGCCCTCGGCGCGCAGGGACCGGATCGTCGCGACCCTGAGGTGGGCCTTGTCCTTACCGGAGCCGGTGAACCGCAGCACGGCCGCCCCGAACTCGGCTGGCCAGTTCGCTTTCAGGTACGCAGTCTGGAACGCCAAGGCCCCATACGCAGCGGTATGCGATTGGTTGAAGGCATAAGCTCCCGAGCCCTCGAACGCGGTCCACAGTCGCTCCGCAGTCTGGGCGGAGATCGCAGGGACGGGCGTGGTTCCGTCCTCGGCGACGCCCTCGTGCTGGGCGCCGGCGATGAAGTCGGGCTTGAGCGAGTCGATCAGGTTCTGCTTCTTCTTCGAGATCGCTCGGCGCAGGTTGTTCGCTCGCGCCGCGTCGAACTTCCCGACGATCTTGCCCAGGCGCATCATCTGCTCCTGAAACAGGATCACTCCTTGCGACTGCCCCAGCACCGCCGCGATCACGGCCTGCTCGGCAGAATCGGTGGTCAGGGAGTCGTAGGAGACCGGGGCCTTGCCGCCGGTGCGCTGGGCCCACTCGGTGTGCATGCCGGCGCTCATCGGGCCGGGCCGGTAAGCAGCGATCAGCGCAGCGAGGTCATCAAGCGTGCGCGGATGCGCCGTGGTCAGCAGGTCACGCATCCCGCCGGACTCGAGCTGGAACACGCCGGTGGAGTCACCGCGGCCGAGCAGTTCCCAGGCGGCCTCGGCGCGGGGACCGTCGGTGCGCAGCTCGAGCAGGTCGAAGTCGATCTCACCGTGGGTGGCGATGACGTTCTGTTCGGTGGCCTTGACGATGTCGAGGTTCCGCAGACCGAGGACATCCATCTTCAACAGCCCGAAGTCGGCGATATCGGCGCCGTCCCATTCGGTAATCCATTCGCCCTCGACCAGGCGCATCGGGACCAGTGGGGTGAGGTTCTCGTCGGAGACGACGACACCGCAGGGATGCGTGCCGGGGCTGACGACGACTCCTTCGAGAACGGCGGCGTATCCCATCATCGTGCCCACGCCGTAGCGGGGCCGGCCCCGGGTTCCGGGGCTGGGGAGGTCATCGCCGTCCTGTGTCGCGAGGTGGTCGCGGAGTGACTGGCCGGCCTCGTAGCGGTCCCGCAGCGCAGCGGCGTCCTTAGCGCTCAACCCGGTGGTTTCCGGCGGGTCTGGGCGCAGGAGCATCGCCAGATCTGCGCAGTCGGTGGGGAGCTGCTTCTTGACGTCGGCGACGGTGCTGACGGGGATCTCGAGGTAGCGGCCGGCGGAGTCCATGGCGCGCTTGGCCTTGTTGGTGCCGTGCATGCCGAGGCGGCACACGTTGTCGTGGCCGTAGCGGACGGAGAGGTAGTTGATCACCTCGCCGCGGCGTTCCTTCTCGAAGTCGACGTCGATGTCGGGCATCTCGGTGCGCTCGAGGTCCAGGAACCGCTCGAACAGCAGCCCACCTTCGATCGGATCGATACCCACGATCTGCAGGCTGTACGAGAGTGCGGAGCCGGGTGCTGAGCCGCGGCCGGGGCCGACATGGATCGGAGCCTTTCGTGCTCGCTCAGGGTCCTCGGTGTTGTAGTCGTGGCGGGTGACCCAGTCGGCGGCGGTCCAGTCGGAGCGGGCCCAGGCGATGAGGTCTTCGACGAGTAGGAAGTAGTCCATGACGCCGAGGCGGCAGATCACCGACAGCTCGAACTTCAGCCGCGCAGACACCTCGACGGGCAGGTCTTCGCCCCAGCGCTGCTTGGCGCCGACGTGGACGCGGTGCATGAAGTAGCTGAAGGTGACGGGGTCTGTGCCGTCAGCGGCAGAGGACGGGACCGTGTAGCGCTTGTGCGTGCCGTTCTCGAGTCCGGTGGTGAACCAGGCGGGGATCGGGAAGCTCGGCACCCTCAGCCGGGTCTCGGGGAAGATGTCGGCCTCGATCCGGGCGGCGATGCGCACGGTCTCGTCGCAGCCCCGCTGCCAGATCTCATCATCCGGTCGCAGGGCGCGCATCTGAGCTTCGGTGCGGAAGAACTGACCGGAGCCGCTGAACCGGTACCGGTCAGGATCATTGATGGTGCGGCCCGACTGACCGAGCGCAATGTGGGCCTCGTGGACGGGCTGCTCGTCTTCGGCGACGTAGTGGGAGTCGTTGGTGACCACGACCGGCAGCTCGTTGCGGGCCGCGATCTCGTACAGGCCGGTGAGGGCACGTTCCTGGGCGGCCTGAGCATGGTCGGCAAGCTCGACGTACACGTTCTCGTGCCCGACCGCGCCGATGAGCCGGTCGAGATTCGCCTGGGCCCGGTCAGCTTCTGCCGCGTCCGCTGCAGGGTCGGTGCCGGTGATGCGGGAAAGGGGACCGGCGATCGGGCCGCCAACGCAGCCGCTCAGCACGATCAGACCTTCGGCGTGCTCAGCAAGGAGCTCGTAGTCGATCAGCGGGTACTTCCCGGCCTTGGACTCCTGCGAGCGGTTGGACATCTCGATCAGGTTCCGCAGACCGGTCCGGGTGGAGGCGAGGATCGTCAGGTGTTCGTAGCGCTTCGTCTTCGTCGCCGCCCGAGTGGACGACGCCGAGGAACCGCCCGGGTCGAGGTCGTCGGAGTCTGCGGCGACCTGGATCGTGCCGGGGTCATGCCGGGTGCCGGAGACGACGAGGTAGGCCTCGATGCCCGGGATCGGTGCGACAGTGCCGGACTTCGCGCAGGCGGTGCGGAGTGCCCAGAGGGAGGCGAGTCGGCCGTGGTCGGTGATCGCCAGGGCGGTCTGTCCGTCGGCGGCGGCGGCGTCCACGAGGCGGGTCACGGAGGACAGGCCGTCGAAGTCGGAGTACTCCGAGTGGGTGTGGAGGTGGACGAAGCCCGCAGTGCTCACCGAGATCCCTTTCGACGCCGTTCCCGTGCCACTGCGCAGTGGGCGCGGCGGCCCCCTCGCGGGACAAGCCCGGCAGGTCGACCGTTCACAGATCCGGCGCCGTTGTGCTTCCCCGAGCCGGTGTTGGCAGACATTTCCCTTATAAGGTCATTCCGGGGGACGTGGGATATGTACGCGAACCCGGCCTGACCAGCACGTTATGCGTTGGCACCACGGTGGCACTGGCCTGGTGCTCAGAGCGACGGAAGTCCGCGCCGACCTGCTGAAACATGCGAATCTCGCTCGGACTGAAGATGGTGGCGCCCCGTTGGCGAACGCGGACTGACCTGCGTGAACTGCGGTCCCGTCTGCCAGGGCCCGTTTTCGGGGGCCGATAGACCGGGGTTCCGCAGAATTGGGTGCGGCTAGAGGCATGGATGTGCGCGCTGATCTGCGGTAACACCCTCTGCGGCGAG
>NZ_JBHZRO010000029.1:0-26427 GCF_043641765.1 Brachybacterium vulturis
TACGAGCGCGCCTACACCGCTAAGCTAGCGCTCGCGGCGTAAAAAACCCCCGTGTCCACGAACCGGGGGTAGGCCCCGAATTCGATCAGTCCGGTCTCGAGCATGCGGTCCATCGACGCGTCGTTCATCCGCCACCCCCGCTTCGGCACCGGACATGGGCGCCCGGTTCTCGGGTGGGTGAGCTCGCGGAAGGATCTGCTCGCCTGTATGGAGGGGGCGCCGGGGTCGCCGACCCGGTACAGCGCTCCGGTCTCGTCGATCCGGTCGTACTCGGTCAGGCCCCGCGGCAGGCTGGAACGGCGTGGTGCCAGCCAGGCCCGGAACCGCTGCTGCGCGACGGCCCGGTCGCCGGCGGCCGTTCGCCAAGCCTTTGCGGCGGCGTCGAGCATGGCCTGGGCGTCATCCCGCGGCTGGCGCCACGTTGTTCCGGAGGCTTTGAGCGCGGCGTGGTTCTTCGCGTAGATGACGAGGTAGTCGTGGGAGACGCTGAGGAGGTGGGAGGAGTTGATGGTCGACCCGTCCCACACGACGGTCCCGACATGGTTGCCGGCGCCGAGAACGTCGTCGAGGAGGACGCGGAGGTGGTGGATCTCCCGGTCATCGATGGACGCGATCACGATGCCGTGCTCGGCGAGGAGGCGCGGGAGGTGGGCCAGGCGGGGTGCCATGAAGCCGGTCCAGTCCTCGAACCTGTCGGTGTAGCCGGTGACGACCCGGCCGCCGGTGTTGTAGGGCGGGTCGAGGTAGATCAGGTCGAAGGGGCCCTCCAGGTGTGGCAGGACGTCGAGGTTGTCGCCGATGTGGACGGGATGGGGCGCTGTGGTGGTCATACCCCTTCCCAGTGCGCGGGGGCAGACCCGATCTGCGATGTGCCGGTGCTCCGGCCGGTCACCAGTGCAGCGGACGAGGCGCGGTCACGTAGCTGTGCCGGCGCACGCCGATGCCGCGGAGGTAGGCGTCGCGAGCCGCTTCATCGGGGTCCTCGAACGACTCCTTGATCTGGTCCTCGGCTCCCCCATCATCGAAGGAGAACTCCTGGATGAGCTGCGAGATCTGCTTCGGATCCCCGTCGGGATCGAATCGTGCCTCGGTGCTGGCGTCGTTCCCGATGCCCGGGTAGGTCTCCTCGAAGTCGTAGATGAAGTTGGCCTTCCCGGTGCTCAGATCGAACGAGGCCTGGGACAGAGTGCCGTCGTTGCTGTCCTGGTTGTGGAGGTATTCGACGTGGATCTTGTCGGGCCCGTCCGGGCGCAGGTAGTACTCGCGGGGCCCGTCCGCGGCCGCGACCTCGAGCGCGCCTGCGTACCCGTCCCGTTCCGTGTCGATCTCGTCGCACAGGTTGGCGATGAGCTTCCCAGACCGTCCCTGCGCCCGCATCCCCTCGACGGGATCGGGCGTCAGCACTGCGATGTCGGCGTCCGTCCGCGCCAGCGATCCGAACTGACCGCCGTTGCCCCGCTCCCCCGTGTCCTTCTTCCTGAGGGTTCCGGCCGTCTCGGTGTCCTTCTTGGCGATCGTCATGATCCTGCCTCCATCTGCTGTCGCCGCACTGGTCTGTCCCCGTCAAGTGGGCGGGGCCCCACTCCTCACGCGGCAGAGGGTCGGCGCAGGTACGTGACCCCAGTAGCCAGGTCCTCGAGCACAGAGTGGAGGAAGGCATCGGCCTGGTCGCCATCGAGCCGCTCGAGCACGGTGAGCACGACGTCTCGGTCCTCGATGGTGCGAATGGCGAACACGGTCTCCAGCGGTGACCAGCTTCGGTGGCGCCACAGCGCGGCCGCTGCGTGGGCGTCCACGTGGTCGCCGTACTGCTCGAGGACGAATTCCGCGATCTCGCGGGCACGCCGGATCGCAGCCCTGCCGCGCGGTGTCGGCAGCCGGTACGCGAACGTCACCAGCTGCCCGATGGACTGTCCTCGTGCGGCGCGCTTCTCGACGAGCCGTGCGATCGACTCGGTGAGGTCGATCGGGCAAGTCTCCGGGTCGCGGGCGAACGCCGCCGTGGCGGTGGGGTCGGGATCCTGGTCGCGGCGGGCCTGGAGTTCGGCCAGCTCCCGTGCGTACTCGTGGGCTTGCTCGAGGCGGCCCAGGTGGTAGCCGCGGGTCGGGCGGCGCCCGATCGGGAAGGCGGACCGGACCTGGTCGGCCATCTCCTCGAACCGCTTCATCGACTCGATCCCGCCGGCATTCACGTGCTCCTCCCACCGGCCCATCAGGATCTCGCGGCCCTGCCCGGACTCGGTAGCCATGTACCGGCCATCACCCTCGGAACGGTGCCTCATCGCGCCACGCACGATGTTGTACACCAGCCCCTCCGGCACCAGAGCCTCCGCCCCGGGGCATTCGGCTTCGGCGCGCACGATCTTCGACATCGCGATCACGCACGAGTCCTGGACGAGGTCCTCGCGGTGGCGGCTCGAGTACGCCCAGGCCCGGGCTTGCAGATCGAACACGCGCCGGCACGCCCCCAGCAGCGTCTCGCGGTCGTGGACCCGCTCCTGCTCAACCTCCCGAAACCGGATCGCCTCCGGCTCGGGATGCACCAGGACAACGAGGGTTTGCGGTGCTCGGTGGGCGCTCGGGCAGGCCGGTTCGTTGCGCTCGTAACGCGTGACGATGTCGCGGTGGCGGGCCCGACCCTTCTCGGCTTTCGTCCTCATGAAGCGCAAGTGGGCGCGGTGGCTACCCGGTGGGACATCTACCGAGGCACCGCAGACGCCCCGCGAACCGCACGACGGAGACCGCGGCTCGAGCATCCCTTCACGTGTCGGACACTTCCCTACACTTAGGCCTATCTGTAGGCATGCGTAGGAGTCGAGATGCAACTGAGTCCGTACACCCCCGGCGAGGTCGCCCGTGAGGTCCCCGGTCGGGAGGCCCAGCTCCAACAAATCGGGGGCATGCTGACCCTCCCCGCACTGCACGGCAGATTCTCTGGTCGCATCCGGGTCGATGTCGGGCCCCGCGGAGTCGGCAAGACCAGTCTCCTGCGCCGCGTCCACGAGGACGCCTCCCGGCTCGGCCTCGCCCCTCTCTACGTCACGGCCGGGAACGGCCCCCTGGCCGCTGTGATCGCCGATGAAGCTCGCGCTCTCGTCAGTGAATGGGGAGTGCCGAGCGCCGCAAGCGAATGGCTAGACCGGCTCTCGGTCACGCTCGGCGTACCAGGGGTCGCGCAGTTCACGGCGGAGACGAGTCCTGAGGCCCCGTCGCCTCAAGCGACCCGAGCTTTCCGCGAGCTCATCGAGAAGACATCGAGAGAAGCACTGAGCCAAGGGCTCACGGGCATCGCTGTCCTCGTCGACGAGCTCCAGAATGCCGACGATGAGGGGCTGCGCACCATCGCCTATGCCTGGCAGGAGCTCCAGGGCAGCAGGACGCCGGCTGTCTTCGTCGCCGCGGGACTCAGCCACACTGCCGACGTCGTCACGGCAGCCGTCACCAGCGCCGAACGATTCCAGTTCCGCACCATGCGAGACCTGGAGGACCACGAAGTGCGCGAGGCACTCTCCCAGCCCGCTGCGGACCTCGGCGTGCGCTGGGAGACGCCCGCGCTCCAGGAAGTAGTCCGGCGCACCCAGGGGTATCCATACGCCGTGCAGCTCTGGGGAGACGCCATGTGGCTTGCTGCAGGATCCCCCGATCGCGAGGGAATCATCGGCGCTGAGAACCTCGACGCAGCACAGGCATCGGTCGACCAGGACATGTCCGCGTTGCACCGCGCCAGATGGTCGAAGGCATCACCCCGAGAGCGCGAAGTCCTCTCCGCGATGGCTCACCTCGGCAGCATCGACGTCGCCCGCGCTGACATCGCCGACGCCCTCGGGGTGACGAGCGGATCGTTGGGAACCGTGCGGCAGTCCCTCCTGGACAAGGGCATTGTCCAGATCGCCGGTCACGGCCGGCTCTCCTTCACCGCCCCGGGGTTCGCCGAACACGTCATCTCACTCGAAACCCGCTGAGCCAAGACGTCACGCCGCAGACTGTTGTCGGCCTCCTGTGCTTCGGCTGCTCTTGCGCCACAGCGGCTCGGCGAGCCCCTACATCACGTCGCCGATGGCGAGGGAGGTCATGTCTTCCTCCTTCACCGATACCTGGTGTCCGTTGCCGCCGACGAGCTGGTCGAGGACGTCGATGTTGGAGCGTTGGACCTTCTGGATGGTGTGGTCCAGGGTGCCGGCGGCGACTTGGCGGCGACGCTGCTCGCTGGTACCTGGCAGTGCATCGCCGGGGGAATAGTGGCGCGGCATCGTCACGAGCTGGTCGACATCGGTCGAGCCAATGACCGGTAGCCGCGCACCCATCAGCTCTCCTCGTGGCTCAGCACCCGGATCGCCTCGACCACCAGGTCCCAGAACCCGGCGTGGTCGAGTTTCGTGGCGACTTGGTGACGACAGTCCGCGGCAGCGGGGCTGCGGAAGTCAGCGACCGTCATGCCGACCGTGTGCTCACCGCGCAGTTCGACCGTTAGCGGCACCTTCCTGGTCTGCACGATAGTCGGGTCGATCAGGTAGGCGATCGTGCAGGCGTCATGGACCGGTGGGTCGGGGAAACCTTGGTGCTCCTGGTAGGCCTTACGGAAGAAGTCCATTAGTCCGATAAAGAACTCACCAAGTGGCGAGTCGATATCACGCACTTGCGCCTCCACCTTCGCGGTGGCCAAGGCTTGGTGTGTCAGGTCCAGACCGACCATCGTCAGCGGCCACTCCTCGTCGAAGACGATGTGCGCCGCCTCGGGGTCGACCCAGATGTTGAACTCGGCCACGGGGGTCCAGTTGCCTTCGTGATAGCCACCGCCCATCACGACCACCTCGCGCACCCGCTCGACGATGCGGGGCTCCAGCCGTGCGGCCAACGCCACGTTGGTCAGCGGCCCGGTGGCCACCAGGGTGACCGTGCCGGGCTCTGCAGCCATCAAGGTGTCGATGATGAAGCGCACCGCGTGGGTGTCCTGCGGCGGCCGGGTTGGCTCGGGCAGCTCGACGCCGTCCAGGCCGGACTCCCCGTGGATGTCCGGTGCGATCTCCACACGACGCACGAGCGGGCGGGCGGACCCGGCGTGAACTGGCACATCTTCGCGACCGCACATCACCAGCACGCTCTGGGCGTTGCGGGTGATCTTGTCGAGCGTCTGGTTGCCACCGACTGTGGTGATGCCGAGCAGCTCAATCGCAGGGTTGGCCAGCGCCAGCATCATAGCGACGGCATCGTCATGGCCGGGGTCGCAGTCCAAGATGATTTGGCGTGGATCAGACATTGTCGGTCTCCTGACTTGTGGTGACCGGGTCGGACTCTGGGGCGTGGCCGGTCACAACGTCGTCATCCTCCGGCTGCGGAATCAGGGTCGAGACCGCGAGGGCCAGCAAGAGCAGCACGGCACCAGCCAGTATGCCGAACCGATAGCCCGCGGCCGCGTCCACCTGATTGGTGACAAAGGTGTTGATCGCAAACAGGATGGCGAAGCTAAGACCGGCGCCAAGGTTGAAGGCACCAGAGTTCATTCCCGGCAGGTAGCCCTGGTTGTCCTTCGGGCTGAGCACGATGCCCAGGCCGTTGAGCATGATGTTGCAGATGCCGGCATAGGTGACACCGATGAAGATCGAGATCAACAACAAAACGATCGGTGTGGGGTTGGAGGTCAGGAACGCGGTGGCGCCCAGCCCGAGCGTGGTGAGCACCAGACCGCCCTGCAGCACGCGCTTGTAGCCCATGCGAGCGGCCAGCTGTCCGGCGATCGGGCCCATGATCAAGCCGGCAAGGGCATAGGGCGTCAGGGTCCACCAGGACACCTCACCAGCCGAAATATTGCCCAGGGCCGGATCCTGTGCGAGGTTAGGGATCAGGCCGTTCATCACTGCAAAGACACCGGTCATCGTCAGGAGGGTCGTCGACAGCAGCGCCCAGGTGCGGCGCTCCTTCAGATAGGTGATGGTTACCAGCGGGTAGTTGACGCGGGACTCGATCGCCCAGAAGGCGACGAAGGCGAGGGCGCCGAGGACGATCAGGGCACCGACAAGCAGCCAGTTGGCGTTGGCCAGCTTGCCGGCCTGGTCAAAGGCAAAATAGAGCGAGCCGAGCACGACGACCAGGGCGCCGACGCCCTTCCAGTCCATCTTGGTGCCCTCGGAGCTGCGCGATTCGATGGTGCCGGCCGCGATGGCGAAGACGGCGACCACGCTGACCGCGGCCATCACCCAGAAGACCGAGCGGAAGCCGAACGTCGCGGCCAGCCAGCCGCCCAGCAGGGCGTCGACGCCGGCGATGCCGCCGTTGATCGCGGTGAGGATCGCCATCAGCTTGGCATAGCGCCGAGGGTCCGGGACCTGCACGCGCAGCATGATCAAGGCCATCGGAACGATCGGTCCGGAGATCCCCTGGACTATGCGTCCCAGGCTCAGCACCTCGACATTCGGTGCCAGTGCGGCGATGACGCTGCCGACGCCGGTGAGCACGAGAATGCCGATCATCAGCCGTTTGCGCCCGATTAGGTCACCCCAGCGCGGCAGAAAGAGTGAGAACAGGGCGGCGGAAGCAAAGAAGGCGGTCTGCGACAGGCCGATCTGTGCAGACGTGGTGTCCAGCTCGCGCTCCATGGTGGCCAGCACCGGCGAGAGCATGGAGGCGTTGAGCTGGAAGGCGAAGATGGCCGCCAGCAGCGCAACGACCAGAGCGGGCACGCTTCCGGTCGTCCTGCGTGGCGACGGCGACACTGTGGACATCGGTGACTCCTGGGGTCAGGGTTTGCGGGGTCGCCGACCGCCGGAACCTCACGGGCTCCGGCTGTCGGCCTTAGATCAGGCGGGGTCGGACACGAGGGAGACGTCGTCGCCCTCGGTAGCGCCGGCGTGCGCTAGGACGCGGCGGGCCAGTGCGTGGGCGCTCTCGACAGCGGCCACCAGATCCGGCACGGGGCCGGTGTCCTGGAGAATGGCGGACAGGAACCCTGCGTTGAAGGCATCTCCCGCCCCGGTCAGGTCGCGCACAACCTCGGCAGGCTTGACCGGCACGGTGGCCAGCACGTCGCAGCCCCGCATGATGCGGGTAGCGTCCTTGCCAGCTCGGGCCAGCAGCACACCGTCAAGCCGCTTCAGCAGCGGGCCGGGTCCCGACTCGTCGGCCAGGCCGAGCATCTCACTCTCATCCTGGTTTGCGGAGATGTAGTCCGGCTCGAGTTCGACCATCAGGTCGACGAACCCGTCCTGCCCATACAGGTCGATCATCCCTGTGGAGGACACGTCGAAAGAGAGCTTGCCGCCGGCGTCCTTGACCGCCCGGGCAGCCCCGATGACGCTGGAGGCGGTCGGCTCGTTCTGCAGGGAGTATCCGGTCATGTGCAGGATCTTGATGCCCTGGAGCCACTTCGGCTCGACCTCCTCGAGCAGGCCCGAAGCGCCACGGGAGGGAAACATTTTGCGCTCCCCGTCCTCGTCGATGATGACGACGATCATGCCGGTGTCCCCACGGCGCTGCAGCCGCACCTCGACGCCGTGGCTGGTGAGTTCGCGGTCGACGACGAGACCACCAAGGTCGTCACCGACGCACCCGATGAAGCGGGTGGGGTGACGGGGAGCGGCGAACGCCGCGACGTTGGCGGCAGAGCCGCCCCTCGTCATGCTGATCTCCGACTTCGTGTCCGTGGCGTGGCGTACCTCTTCTTCCGTCCACACGACGATGTCCTGGACGATGTCGCCTATGACGCCGAGCATGTCACTTTCTCCCATTGCTGGAGTCCAGCGCAACGGCGACCTGGGCCGCGACTCGCGCGTTGTTGCGATAGAGGGCCACGTTGGCGTCGAGGCTGGCGTCGCCGGTGGCCTGGCGGATGAACTCCAGCAGGAATGGAGTGACTTGTTGGCCGGTGACGTTCTGCTCCTCCAGCGCGGCCCATGCCTTCTCGATCACGGCATCCAGGCCGGTGGGGTCCAACTGCTCTTCGACAGGGACCGGGTTGGCTACCAGGACGGCAGTGGACAGCTCCATCTGCCGCTGGGTGCGATAGATCGTGGCGACTTGCTCCGGGCTCTCGACGCGGTGCGACACCTCAAAGCCGGAGTCGGCGACATAGAAGCCAGGGTAGGCGTTAGTTCGGTAGCCGACGATCGGCACGCTAAGGCTCTCGAATCGCTCGAGCGTGGCATGGACGTCGAGGACCGCCTTGGCCCCGGAGCTGACCAGGACGATTGGACTCTGGGCCAACGCGAGCAGGTCGGCGGACTCGTCGAAGTTTTCACTTGCGCCGTGGTGCACGCCACCGAGACCACCGGTGGCAAAAACCTTGATGCCGGCGCGGTGGGCCAGGAAGGAGGTGGCCGCGATTGTGGTGCCGGCGTTCTTGCCGTTAACCGCACCGATGGCCAGCTCGCGGATGCTGGACTTGATGACGTCGTCGTCATTGCTGAGCTCGACGATTTGGTCCTTGGTCAGGCCGATGGTTGGGACGCCACCGACGACACCGATCGTGGCGGGCACCGCACCGGCGTCACGGATGATCGCTTCGGTCTCCTCCGCTACCTCGATGTTGCGCGGGCGCGGCAGCCCGTGTGTGAAGATGGTCGACTCCAGCGCGACCACCGGGCGGCCTGCGGTGACGGCCTCGGTGACCTCGGGTGCGACGTGGATGAATCCGGTGCTCATGGGGTGTCCTCCTTGACGGTGAAAGCTTGACGACGGTGAAAAGCAATTCACTTCACGGTAGGAGCAGGTGCCGCCGCGGAACTAGATCCACTTTCGGATCGAGTGATAGAGTTCCTCTATGAGGCGGTTCTGATGGACTTCTCGTTGCGGCAGCTTCGCGTCTTTCATGCCCTGGCGCAGACCGGGCACTTCGGTCGTGCGGCGGAGTTGTTGGGCCTGTCGCAGCCCACGGTGAGTGCCGACATACGTGCTTTGGAGCAGGCACTGAAGGTCATGTTGTTCGTGCGCTCCCGAGCGGGCACAGTCCTGAGTGATGCGGGGGCGGCATTGCTGCCATTGGCGGAGCAGACCCTGGCTGCTGCGGGTGAGTTGGCTGAGGAGGCAGAGCGGCTCGGGCAGGAGCCCTGCACGGTGCGGCTGGCGGCGACGCCGAGCCTGATCAACCGCCTGGTGCCTGCGTTGCTGCAGGAGCTCGAGGAGCGGGCTGCCCCGGTGCACGTCGAGGTGGTCGAGGTGGCGACCGGCGCCCTGGAGCGCACCCTGGCCTCCGGCGAAGCCGACCTTGGCGTGGGGCACTTTGTGGAACCCTCGTCGCACTCCCGTCAGGCGCTCGTCGCCCGGGACGAGGTGTGCGTGCTAACCGCCCTCGGCGACCTTGACCCGACGGTGCCGGCGCACCTGCACGCATTGCGCGGCCGGCGGCTGCTGATCTGGCCCCGGCGCCAGCACGACGACTACTTCGACGTCCTCGTGGGCGCCTGCCGGGAGCGGGGGTTGGACCCCGAGATCATCGAGTCCGCCGGTGCCGTTTCCGGTGCGCAGTCGTACCAGTTGCGCAATGGCACCGCCTTTTCCCTAGTACCGTTCGACTTCGCCCGCGAGGCGTCGCCGACGCTCTCCTACGCCCCGCTCGACCCGCCGCTATTCATCCCGCTGCAGGCGATTTGGCGGTTGCCCGTCGCTCGTGGTGTGGGTGAGGTCGTGACCACGTTGCGCGAGGTGCGGCGGGGGAAGGCCATCGCGCGATCCCAACGGTGAGGCTAAGCATCGATCACGACGAGCGCAGACTCAAAGACCGGTGACATCGCCGCTGTTCACAGCACCTCCGGCGGATCGGCAGCATTTGAGCCACAGCGGTTCGGCGAGCTCCCACATCACGTCGCCGATGGCAAGGGAGGCCATGTCCGCTTCCTCCACTGACACCTGGTGTCCGGTGCCGCCGACGAGCTGATCGAGGACGTCGATGTTGGCGCGTTGGACCTTCTGGATGGTGTGGTCCAGGGCGCCGGGGGCGACCATGGTCGTGACCATCACGGTGCGCTTCTGGCCGATGCGGTGCTGGCGGTCCACGGCTTGGGAGACGAGGTCGGGCAGCCATTCCGTTTCGACGAAGAGGGCGTCGGAGCCGCGGGTGAGGGTGATGGCGACGCCGGCGGCGACGATGTTCGCGAGGATCACGGCGATCTTGCCATCCTGGTAGTCGCGGGTGATGCGGTCGCGTTGGGTGAGCGAGGTGCTGCCGTTGATGACCGCGTGCGGGACGCCGAGCTGGTCGAGGTGCGCATCGAGCGTGTCCATGACGACCTGGTGGATCCCCCACACGATCAACGGCCGATCAAAAACCACCTCTCCCCCGTCATGGCTGGTGGAGTCGACCCAGTCGGCGATGTACTCGGCGGCGGCGGGGATCTTCGCCAGGCCGGCGGCGCGGCGAAGCATCGACACACAGCCCATCTGGTCCGAGCACCAGGCACGCACCTCCTTCTCGGACGGCGCCTCGCCCAGCTCCCGAGTCCGTTCGCGCAGGTAGGCGGAGATCTTGACCTGGACGTCTCGGGCGGCGGTGCGGTACTCGGACGTGGGGACGTCGACGACCATCGTCGAGTACTGCTTCTCCGGCAGGTCCGGGAGGACCTGGTCCTTGGTCCTGCGGACCCACACCTGCTCGGGCAGGATCCGTCCGAGCTCCGGGAGCAGGGGCTTGTACGGGACGACCTTCTCGATGGTTTGCCGGCCGACGGGGATCTCGTAGGTGCGGGTGTAGCGGGACATGAACGCTGTGCGGGAGCCGAAGATCGGCTGCAGCTGTCCGGTGATCGCCAGCAGCGAGGGCAGATCCGCAGGGTTCGACATCACAGGGGTACCGGTCAGGACCATGCGGTCCGTGACGGTGGAGGCAAGCTCCCGCATCACCTTCGCCCGCCTCGCGTGCCAGCTCTTCGCCCGATGGCCTTCGTCGTAGATCAGCACGTCCGCGGACCAGATCTTCAGATCTTCGAGCAGGGGGCGTCGGGTGGGGGCGGCGAGCAGGGAGTCGGTGACGATGACAATCCCGGTGATCGGCAGTTCGGGGACCTTGCGGCCCGGCCGGATCAGCACGATCGGTGCGTCGTCGAGATGGGCGGGGACGTTGCAGCGCTGGATCTCGGTGGCCCAGTTCGATTGCGCGACCGGTGGGCACACGATGATCCACCGCCGGGCGCCGAGGAGGACGCTGGCGAGGATGGCCTGGACGGACTTACCCAGCCCGGGCACGTCGGCGAGGAGTCGGCGGCCGGCGGCGACGCACAACGCGCCGATCCGCTGGTAGGGGTACGGGGTCATGCCGAACCAGTCGGGCACATCGCCGACGGCGTCGGTGAGCAGTTCGATCTCTCGCTGGAGTCCGTCGGTTCCGGAAGCGCCGGAGAGGTTCTGCACCGCGTCGGCGACGGTCTGCGGGTCCTCGATCAGCCCGGCGGTCTGCGCCCCGCCACGGCTCCCCGATTCCCTGTCGGGCCCGCGATCGCGGAGCGAGTCCGACAGCAGGTGCTCGGGCCAGTCCGCAACAGCTGCGGCGGGTGCTGTGAACGCCCCTGCAGCAGGGTCGAAGACCGCATCGTCGCCGAGCTCGTAAGCGATGTCGGTACGTGCGGCGAGGCGCGGGAAAACGCGCACTGTTCGGTCGCCGGTGTCGATGACGAGCGGGTCCTGCAGTGACGCGAGCGTCTCGGGCAACTCGAACGCGTCCAGAACCATCCCGGCCCCGGCCAGTGCCTCGAGCATCGGTGATGTCGGGGCGGACGCGCTGCATCGTCCCGTGGCGTCGTCGACATCGATGCCGTCGATGGTCCGCAGGAGCTCGGCAAGGTCTCCCCCGGCTGGCACGATGAGTTCCAGGCGAGGACGCTCCCGGGTGCCGACCAGTGCTGCGAAGCGCACGTCAGTGCTCGATGTGCTGGGTGGGGTGTGGCCACCGGCGTCGCCAGGCCCGCGCCAGGACGATCCCGTACCCGCCGATCAACAGAACGATGCCGTACAGCGGCACGGCGGTGAAGAATCCGATCCACACCAGCACGTACTCGAACCAGTGTTTCCGCTCGAGGCCCGAGATGCCCATGACGACGGCGCCGGGCAAGATCGCGAGGACCAGGACCAGCACGGAGCTCCCGGACGCCTCGGTCACCATCGACATGACGATCAGCCACAGGGAAGCCGCGCTGACGCTGGTTGCAAACGGCAGCACGTACCCACTCACAGTCGCCGCCGCAGCGCGCGTTCGTCGCGGGTCAGAGCCGGTGGCGGTGCGGGTGCGGGCCGAGGAAGTGCTCATGCTGGGAACCTCCAAGAGGCCGGGGTGAAGTAGAAAGGGTCTGCGACGGGCAGCGGCTCGATGAACAGAGCGATCAGCCCCGAGAGCAGGTCCAGGTGACCGATGCCGATCTGCTGCGACGCCTCACGCAGAAGTGCAGGGAGTGCCGCTCGGGACGCTTCCCGTCGGGCGGCCTCAGTGGCGGCGAGAGGGCGGCGAATGCGGTCGAAGTCCGTATACATCTCAACCCGGCAGTCCAGGAACGCCTCGAACGCCGTGCTGACTGCGGAAGTCGCGGACGCCGGGACGCCGTCGCGGGCGCGCGCTCGCAACCTGTCGAGGTCTCCGGAGCGGGCGGCAGGTCGCGGAAGCGGTCGCAGCGCGGCACTGGCCAGCACCCGGGGGATGTCCCGCTCGGGTGTGGAGAGCGCGAGCATCGCTGCCACGTCATCTCGGTTCCAGCCTGCCCAGAGCAAGTCAATCGACTCGCACACCGATCCGTCGACCCCCTCGAGCTTCCCGGTGAACAGCCGGCGTGGCGCAGCGGGGTCCTCCTCGATCCACACCAACAGGTCCGCCCGTTGTTCGTGGGTGAGGGCCCAGGCACGCAGTGGAGGCGAGCCGAGAAGCTGATGGAGCGCTGAGGCATGCACGACGCGAATGGTCGCGCTGGTCGCCGGCAGACCGCGAATGGACTCATCGACCTCCGGCACCGTCCGTGCCAGGACGGCATCCTCCGCACTGGCAAGAGCCTCATGCTCGAGCACTCCCGGGCAGGCCAGCTCTCTGGTCTCAACGCTCATCTCCCGCAGGATCCGGGTCGTGCGCATCGTGCCTATGACCTTGCCGACCCAGCCAGCTGCCGACGACAATCCGTCCGCAAAGCGGCCTGGATCCAGATGCCCGTCGTTCTCTGCGTCGCCGAGTGCGTAGCGGACCAGCATAGACGTGACGGCGCCGGTGACCTCGTCCCTCCCACACGTCTCCGCCAACCGACGGTGGTGACGGTGGCACATCAGCAGGATAGCCCCGCTGTCGAATGCAGTAGAGAGAATTTTCGCGGCCGCCTCACCACGCGTGAGCGAACCCGAGTCACAATGCTGTCCGAGGATCTGGGCGTGTTCGTCCAACAGCCCGGAGGCCGCCGAGCGGACACGAGTACGCGGGTTCATGTCAGAGCAGTGGGCGAAACAGTCGCCTCACGGGCCGAATCAGATCACGATGCGATGCAGGCAGAGCCTTGCAGACGACTCACCACACGACGTATGGAAGATTCCGCCTCCTTCGCGACATCTAGGCTAGCCTTAGCGGGAGATTCGATCCGCATAATTGCCACGGAGAAACAACGACTATGGACGACGCTACAATTAAGCTACCCGCACAGGCACCGCAACAGAAGAAGATGGATGAAACCGCCAACGATTCAACTTTGTCCTCTAAAGGACGAAACGATAACGGGAATAGCAGAGATCCAAAAGAGCCCGCAAAGCCCAAGGTGACGAAGGCTGGGACTTTCCATGCAGCCTCTATTGCTATCGGTGTATTCGGATCCTCGGTCGGCGGCGCGCTAATTGGTTCTGGAGTTAGTGCGCCCACCGGACCCTCATGGCCGTTCTGCCTGGGCATAACCTTGGTTGCCGCCGGGTCGATATTCTCCGTCTTCGCAATTCACTTCTCGCAGAAGAACAGCTATTCTCACGACCAGCGACTCCTTACCACTTTGGCCGCCCTGCAAGATTCCATTAATACGCTCACAGACCAAAGCTCCACACATAATATAGAGTTGACTCGAATGGGTCATAGCCTCGAGAGGTTGGGCAAACTTCCCGAACGGGAGCGACCCACCGAAGACGCCCCCACAAAGAGCGGGGATCCACACGCTGGCCTTCGGGGCTGGGAACTACTGAAGGCCGAGGCGAAACGAGTTTGTAGTCGCTGATCTACTCGCAGTCCTCACCATCGTAATGGCCTGGGAACGCGTCTTTGGTCAGCGTGGGCGCAGCAATTAGCGCCTTGCGAAGCGCTGGCTCGCGGCCCCTCACCTTTTTCGGGTGGAGCACGAAAGGGCGAGCTCAACACGCATGAGGGAAACCATCGCGAACAGATCTGAGTGTGACCGACCCTTAGCGGCGAGCCGCCTCTTAGGGAACTTCTCCAGCAGAATGCAACACGTTTAGTTCACGAACAGGTCAAATGACGATGCGCCTTTCGCGACGTGCGCGGTCCAGAGCGTTGGTAGAAGACTTGGCCAGGAAGCCCGGCGGGATCTTAATCTCCACGTCCACAGCGCGGTCGTCAAGGTCGCAGTACAGGCCGATCACCCCGCGGATCAGTCGGACGCGGTTGTCCTTGTCGTCGTACTCGAACAGTGGCTTGCGGCTGCCGAAGTTCGCCCCGCCCTTCCCGATACGCTCCGGTGCGGTCGTGAACCGCAGACGCTCCGGGGTCGGGTCGACGCCGAAAAGTTGGAACGCGGCTTCCGCTTCCTTGGGGTCCTTCGTGTGCAGGATGATCCCGCGGGCGATGTGATTGGTCAGGTTCGCTTCGATCAAGTCGGAGATCCGCTGGGTGAACAGGACCGGGAAGACCTCCAAGGAGCGGGCGAGCCGGCCGAGGCGCTCCATCTCCTCAACCCCGGCGCCGAGGAACACCCAGGCCTCATCGAGCATCAGTACGCCGCGGCGCCCGCGGAGCGCTTCGGCAGATCCGAAGACCATCATGCGGATCAGCGCGGCGGAGACTCGTTGCGTCAGACCCAGGGTGCTCTGGTCGACGCCCATCGGGGGTAGCTCGAGGTTGGCGTTGCCGACCTTGACGTAGGTGATGCCCTCGGCGGCACTGAGGGCCTCCCCGTTGTCGCTCAGACCGACCATGGCGCCGAACAGGGGGTCGTTCCTGGACTGGCGGAGGATCGGGTTGACGAGCTCCGGAGTCGCTTTCCCGTCTGCCAAGGCGAGTTCGAGCCCGGTGCCAATGACCTTCGCGCCGCGCGCGACTCCGTACTTCAGGGCTTCCTGGAGGTCGGCTTCGAAGTTCTGCGTCGAGTGGGGCCAGAGGTTGACGGCATGCAGCATCGAGACGGCCGTGTTGATTCCGTCGCCAGGCGTCTTCGAGAATCGCAGCGGGTCGAACACGCCCGTTCCGCCGGCACCACCCAGTCCCCCGGAGCCTCCGGCGAAAGAGTCGAGGGAGAACGTCGTGCCATGCTCGCCGAACGACTCGGAAAGGTCGCTGCCCTTCTTGGGGTCGATGACGATGACGGGACGGTCTTCGAGCGCGTACTGGTGAGCCAGGTACGCCATGCTTATGGTCTTCCCGCTGCCTGAGCTTCCGACCACCGCCCCGATTGGGTAAATGTCCTGGTCAGAGGACTTTGTGGCGCTCATGAGCGCTTCCTGCCGGTCACTGACCGTGAACCCGACGTTCGCGCCCTGCGCGTCGCCGACCGTTGCGAGCGAGGCGATCCCTGAGTAGGCCGCCGTTGAGGATGGCAGATCCATCAGATGCGGGTTCGCGCGCACCGGAGAACCGATCCAGGACTCTGCGAGGGCCAACGGCTGGCGGTTGTCCATCGGTGCGACATCGAACGCGGTGCCGTTGCCGAGGGTGTCCAGCCGCTTCTTGCCCTGCCCGGTGAAGGCCGCGACCACGCTCGTCTCCACCAGCGTCGGGAACGCCTTCCCGGTCGAGTAGGCGCCCTCGACCGATTCGAGGGTCTGAACCATCTCCTCCTGCTGCTGATCATCTAGCTTGCCCTGAGCCTTCGCGTTGCGGATGTCGCGCAGGTAGCGGTCCCGCTGCCGGCGCAGCTCCTTGCGCGTGATCGGACTCGGCTCGATTAGCCCGCGGATCGACACCATCACGGCGCCCCGGTCCAGCAGGGTCGAGGCCCAGGTGCTGAGCGAGTTCGCCGCGCCCTGGAACGGCAGGTCCAGCCCGTAGACCGATCCCATGCGCAGCACGTGATGGCCTTCGATCCCACTCGGCCAGGAGGCACAGGAATCGACGTCGTGGCGGGCGGCGGTCTGGGACCCGGACACGGTACGGAAGACGTGCAGGTGATCGGCATGGGGCAGGAGAGAGGCGCCAGTGGATCCGCCCGCAGCCCACCAAGACTCGGCCAGGTGGAAGTCGCGCGCGGTGGGGATGGTGAACCCGGAGCGGGTCAGCATGTCTCCGACGTCCTCGAAGTCCTGCTGGTAGTCGGCCATCGGGACCTCATACGTGGTCATCGAAGTCGCCACCGAGTCGATGACGTCCCCGATGCTCCGGTCCGCGCCGCCGACGACGTCGTTGAGCCGGGTGCCCATAAGCAGCAGCCGGTCCTGGGTGCGCTCCTCCCCGAACCACTGCTGCAGCGTCTCACCGTGACGTGAGCCTTCCGGGGGCGAGTACCTCCGCGGCAGGTTCACCAGCAGCAGGTGGAAGGGACGGTAGCGTGCGCGGGCCATGGACCGTCGCGCGGTCGTGTACGGCGTCTCGGCGGCGAGCTCTTCGATCGCGGCGGCGATCGGGTCACCGACCTCGAGCGCCTTGCCGTGGTTCTTCGCGTCCTTCACGGGGGCAAGCGGTGCTTTCCGGTACAGCCACAGTCCCCCGCCGACGGGGAGCACGCGACCGTCGCCGTAGCGGGCCCTCGTGGCCGTCGGCATCTTCGGAACCTTGTGGTCCTCCAGGCGGACGTCTCTCAGCGGCGCGGTCGCCATCTCACTGGTGTCCTTCCGTGGTCGGTGCCGGTTCGGCGGTCTCTCCCCCACCATCGGAGGGACCCGAACGGCTCGTTGTCGGATCGTCCACGTCGCCGTCCAGCGAGACGGCGTTCTCGTAGTCGCTCAGGCCGGTCCCGGATCCAGTCGCGCCCCAGGCGGTCACGTACGGTGCGGACGTGTCTGCTCCGCGCACGAGCACGTCGTACTGGACCGTGGTCGAGGCACCCCCGTCACCGTCCTCGGCGTTCGCGTCGGTGAGTTCGACCGAGACGGTCGCGACGACGGTCGAACTGTCCATCTCCCCGCTGTCGCTGACGGGCGAAGAGGCCTGGATGATCGACACCGAGGTGACGTCGACTCCGGTGAGGGTGGAGTACATGTGGGCGGGGTCCTCGTCGCGGGTGGCGAGCTTGAGCTCGTTCGGGGAGGTGGCCAGCGCCTGCGCCCATGAGGAGATCGCGTCGGTCGTCGACGCGGATGCGCCGGTGCTCTCCCACCCTTCGGTGGGTTCGGTCGGTTCCCAGTCGGCGACGGCGCTCGGTGCCAGTGGTGTCACCGTCGGCGTGGACAGCACCTTCACCCCTTTGGATGGGGAGTAGGCGGTGCGGACCGCGGCCCGGTAGTAGACCCCGTCGGAGGTGTGGAGGGTGAAGTCGTGGGTCATCAGCTGGTAGCCGATGTCCTGCTCTGTTGCCTCGACGTCCTCGATGTTGCTGGTCCCGTTCCAGGAGGTGATCTTGGCGCCCGCGAACACGGACTCGTCATTCGCGAGCCACTGCTCCAGGGAGCGTTCTGCCTGGGTGCGGCCGGTCTGGGTCGCCTCAACCTGTGCGGTCCCGGGCCCCGTGTTCTCGACCCCGTTTAGGACGATGCTGAACATGAGGATCAGGCCTAGCACGTTCAGCGGGGCCAGGATCACGCTGGCGAACACTGCCCGGCGTGCGGTGCGGTAGCGGCGCTTGCCCCGGGCTCGCGCGGAGGGGTCCGGCACGGCCTCGGCGGTGTCGAACAGGTCATCGACCTGATTGCGTCTCCTGGTCGGCATCCGAATCCCTCTCCCTGTCAGCTCAGCGTGCGTAGCGGCCCGGCCGGCGGTCTCACTTGGCCAGCAGGGCGAGGAGTCGCTGGAGGGCGCCATCGTCAATCTCTGCTGCACGGACCGGGTCCACGAGCACTAGGGCCGCATCGGTCGACTTCGGGGGGAGCTGCCCCGGCAGCGCCTGGTCGGAGAACGCATCGACGAGCTGGGTCAGTGCCTGCAGTTCCGGCTGGGACATGCCCACCAAGTGCACGACGGCCTCGGGGATGCTGCCGGCCTGGATGATCGTGAGGTCGGCGACCGCTGCCTCGAGGGGCGAGGTCTTCGCGGCCATGATCTCGGTGGTCAGATCCGCGATACCGGGCGAGCCTGCACCGGTGAGTTCGGCGGCAAGGAGGCGCGTGTCGTCGTCCGTCTCGGCGATCTGCTCGGCCTTCACGGCGATGCGTCGCAACGAGGCTTTCACGGTCCGGGATGTGGGCCGGCCCCGCTTGCCCGCACTCTTCGCCGACGGGGTCCGGCGCTTGCGGGGCTTCGGCACCGCAGGGGCGTCGGGCTGGACCTCGGGTTCGTCTGCCTGGACGGGTGGGCCGAGGACGGTCTGCTCGCTCATGAATGCTCCTCACAGGTGCACGGGTTCGGTGTCGGGATCGGTAGTGGGCGGAGAATTTCGTACTCGTCGCCACGGCCACCGACACCCGCCCACTCACTACCCCTGGCGGAGCATGGGGAGGGGCCGCACCCGCCCCTGGTGGAGGGATGGATGCGGCCCCGATGAACCCCCATTTTCGTCGAGGGTGGTCTGGTCACGCGGCGATGGACTGGCTGTCCGCGTCGAAGTGGGTGTCTTCGCCGAGGTCCATGAGGTGCAGGACCACGCGGGTCTTCTTGTCCGGGTTGTTGGCCCAAGGCTCGAGGATCACCCACAGCAGCACGCGGTGGCCGATCAGGGCCTTCGCCTCGGAGGCGAGCATCAGCCCCTCAGGGTCATCGGTCCGCTCGGTGCGGGCGATCTCGTAGCCCGGCTCCACCCCGTCGATCTCCTTCTTCGTACCCGTGTACAGCAGCAGCTTCCCGCGAGTGGAGGACTTCTCCCGTGTCACCTTCACGATCGTGCCCACGAAGCGCTTCAGCTCCAGGCCATCAGCGCCGCCGGTGAGCCGGTCGATCAGCTTCCACGACGTGGAGCCCTCGGACAGTTCGGCGACGAGCTCACGGATCGCCTTAGACACCGCCACCTGGCGGGGCACGGCCCGCTCGATGCCGGGGACCTTCACGAGCCCGTCGTCAGTGACCTCGAGCTTCGCCACTCGGTCGTGGGCGGCCATGATGATCTGGACGTGATCAGTCGTCGCGGTCATAGCTCAGGCCTCCTTCCGCATCGGGGCGATGCTCGCGAGGGTGTCGATGTCGGCGGTGACCTCGTCGGTCCCGGCCAGGCGCACCGCGGCAGCGGCGATCGAGCGGGTGTGGCCGGTGGTCATCTTGATCCACGTCGCCCACGTCTCGGCGTCTTCACCGAACGGCGGGGGCACGGAGACGAGCACGGTGCGCAGCACGCCCCGGATGCGGGTATTGGTGCCCTCCTGGAACGAGGTCGACCCGGACAGGCCCTCCTGCACGTCGGTGACGATCGAAGCGAGCACGTTCGTCATGGCGTCCACGGCGATGCGCTGGATCGGGACGCCGTGGGTGCCCAGCAGTTCGTAGGCCAGGCTGGAGATGCCGAAGTAGCCGGTCGCCGCGTAGCTGGCCCCGTTGAGCTTGCCCCGCACGACCTCCTCCCACGGCTTGTCCTCGGCAAGTGCGTGCTCGGCCATGATCAGTTCCTCCATCGAAGTCTCCGTCGTCTCTCCCGGCTCTCCCGGGGACATCACGGCAGTGGGCGAAACTTGGCCCTCGTGGGACGGTGCTAACGGCTCGATCTCGATCAGATCCGTCGAGCAGAGCGCGGTCTGGGACTCGGTGCGATCAGTGTTGAACTTCGAGGCCTGCGCGGCCGGGCACAGGTTCACCAGGGGGCACCACCCGCACAGCGGTCCGGTCTGGGTCGGGAACATCGCTGCCTGAACCATCTCGTTGTGGGTGTCCCAGGCGCGGGCGAACTCCCCGACGGTCTGGGCGACCCGCTTCTCAGAGACGGCGATGATCCTGGACTTCCCGTGGCGGGTGTAGTTCACGCGGCCTTCGATCACGGGCTCGTCCTGGACCTTCCGCAGCCCGGCGGCGTAGAGACGGATCTGGTCTCCGTGGTCATCACCGTACAGCTCGAGCTTCCGCTTGTCCGGGATCTTGTTGCTGGTCTTGTGGTCCACCGGTCGAAGGCCGGTCCGTCCGCGTGCGATGACGCGCTGGGTGAGGTCGACGAAGCCGATGAACGGCACTCCCCCGAGCTCGATCCCTCGCAGCGGCCATTCGGTCGCCACCACGTCCACCTCGCGCGGGTCTTCGATGTCGAAGATCCCCTGGTACTTGCCGATCACGTCGGCGATGAACAGCTGCCGGGTCACCGGGTCACTGAGTTGGGGGAAGTCGCCATGGCGCCACTGTGCGACCATCGACAGCAGGATGTTCGCCGCCCGCCGCCGAGTCCGCTTGCCAGCAGGTAATTTGTACAGCTCCTCGAGCACGGAATGGACCGCCGTGCCCTGCGTCGTCGCGGCGAACGGATCCGGGGCCTGCTCACCGAGGAGCTTCCCGAACGCATAGCCTGCCGCGCAGTTGTGCGTGAGCGCTTTGGCGGTCGAGGCGGACAGCGCTGTGCGGCGTACTCGGGCCAGGTCGGTGGCGTCGAGGTGCAGGCCTTGGCGGGTCAGTGTTGAGACCATGCCTGCTCCCTTCGTGATGATCGTGGACCTGGTGACAGTGGGCGAACCCGTCCCCTGGCAGGACACCCGCCCTCGCGTGAGCCCTCGTCATTCGTCGTCGAAGAGGGTGGCCACGTCGATCGGGACGCCCCGCACCCGGGCCCCGCCGGTCCGCGTCTCCACATCCCCGGTCCGGAGACCGTCACGGACCCGCGGCTCCCAGATCCCCTCGGCGACCAGTCCCTCGTGCCAGACCGCCTGCCAGCTCGTGCGTGCCGTCTGTCCGGCCGGGATCAGGTGCCGGGCATGCTGGCGAGCGACCTGGAACGCGTCGCGGTTGAACACGATGACATCGCGTCCAGAGGCGCGAGCATCGGCGACGTAGCGTCCCAGGAGCTCCCCGCGGGGGTCTCGGCCTGCTGGCCATCCGAGGCGCAGGTTCAGGCTCGGGTCGTTCGTCGGTGGTGCCCCGACGTCCTTGGGCACCACGGACTCCACGTACCCCTTCTGGCTCTCCAGCAGGTATCGCAGCGAATCGACCAGGGCGTGGCCGGCTGTGCGCTGCTGCTGGGTGCGGGAGAGGTCCACGGTCAGCTCCGCGAGATCTTCCCGCATCGCCTCGATGCGGGCGAGGAACGGTTCGTCCATGTCGAGACCGATCGCGTACTGCTCGAGCAGGGCGACGCTGAGGAGGTACTCGCTCATGATCTGTGAGTGGCGGGTGGCGTTGACCTTGCTGCCAAGCGCTGCCTCCACGTGGCGCTTGGCGTCGCGGGCTGAGTCGTCCCGTTCTAGCACGAACGTGGTCCGGACCGCTGGGTATCCGGAGCGGGCGGACCAGCTGCCCATCCAGCGCAGCATCTGGGCGGACAGGCGGGCCTGGTCGCCACGTGCGAGCATGTCGTTCAGCGTCGCGAGCGGGTCGGCGGTGGCGGAGTTGATGAATCCTCCCCCGCCGTCGGAGTACAGCGTCAGCATCCGGTCGCGGACCGAGTCGATCTGCAGCTCGTTCTCGGCGGTGACGACCACGAACGCGCGGGGAGGGTTCTGCACGCGGGTCTTCATGTCCGAGGTCATGCGACCCTTGCCGGCGCCGTTGAACGCGGAGCGGACCATGGCCTCGAGGTCGCTGGTCTGCTTCTCCCACTGGCGCTGATCAGAGTTGGGGGCGAAGTCATCGATCACCCACATCATCGACTTCGACACCGAGTTCTCCATCCACGCCCTGGTGTCCATGGCCGAGCCGGGCAGCCGTTCGGCGCTCCAGGCCCCGCCACGGGAGGCCCAGAACCCTTGGATCATCGAGGCGAGCCAGGACTTGCCCGAGCGGCGTCCGCCGACGATGTACAGGACGCTGTGCGGTGTGATCGGGACGATCGGGCGGATCCCGGCGAGCAGGGCGACCATCCCGAAGCGGGGGTCGACGAATGTGTCCGGTGACGTGTAGGCGTCGATGATGCGGCGCAGCAGATCCCGCTGCTGTTCCGGGTTCATCTCTTCGTCGATGACGCCGAAGTCGTCGATGGTGGCGAACCCGTCGGCGGTCAGGCCGGCCTGGGCGCGCTCGTCGCCCTCTCCGGCGGGTCCGATCACCTGGCGTCCGGCGATGAACGAGGGGATGCCGTCCTTGGTGGGGACCCAGCCTTGGCAGCCCCAGAGCACGTCGTCGGTGGTCTCTGAGGCGCGGTAGTCCTTGATGGCGCGGGTGAAGTTGATTCCGGAGCGGCGCGGCCAGGACGGCAGGGCGGAGACCTTTGTGGGGATGTCGGCGCCGTAGCGGGTCTCCCACTTCGCGGGATCCTCATCCAGCATCGCTTTGGGACCGCGGATTGTGGCGGTATCGACCAGACCGTCGGGGGTGCGCCACTGGACCGCGACGACCACCTGGCGCTCGGTGCGGGAGACGGCGCCGGGGATGATCCGTCCGCCGTCGAGCTCGTCCGCGGTGGGCAGTCGGAACTCTTCGAAGCTGACCAGGCGTCCGCCGAGGTCGTCGATCTTCTGCCAGCTCTTCAGCTCGGGTCCGCCGGCGGGGTCGGGGCGGACGGTGCACACCTCGATCGCGAACCCGTCCTGGGAGACGCGGGTCTGGCCCTTCTCGCCGGTGTCGTCCACGGGCCGCTCGGGCAGGTCGGTGATCTGCAGAGCCAGGGCATCGCTGAAGCGGCCGGAGTAGGCCAGGAAGTCGTCGATGCCGCGCTTGGGGTCCACGGTCTCGTCACCGCGCGGAGACAGGTCGATCAGTCGCGTGGAGGCGACGTTGCGTTTGGCGAGGAAGTCCATCAGGCCGTAGGCGGCGTCCCAGACGGCGGCGTTGCGGGCGATATCGCCGTCGAAGCAGATGATCGCGTCCCGGTCGCGCATGCTCACGGTGTTCCACTCGTCGTTGCGCCGCCAGGACTGCACCCCGGGGATCGCGAGGACCAGGATCCGTTTCGCCACCGGGATCGCCGTGAGCAGTTCCTGCAGCTGCTGAAGGGGGTCGGTGGCGCCGACGGCGGTGCGCAGCGCCTCGCTGGTGACGCCGCTGTCGCGCAGGACGGCGGTCAGGACCGAGTCGGCCTTGACGACGCCTTCGGTGAACAAGATCGGGACCGTGGGGTCGGCGAACCATGCCCGCGGTGTGGCGGGGTGGGCGTCGATTGCGGTGCCGGAGCCGGCGAGGAACATGTACTTCGCCCAGCTGGACCCCGCGGGCGGGTCGTTCTCCGGGCGCAGCTGCAGCGTGCCGAGGATCGGTTCACCCCGGGCGATGGAATCCATTTTGAAGTAGGGGATCTCCATCCACGCGCCTTGCCGGGCAAGGCTCAGCAGGTGCCGGCCAGGGTTCCGGCGTCCGTCGAACCCGAAGCGGCGCAGGGAGTCCTTCGCGTCGTCGGTGCCGGAGATCGTGCGGTAGCCGCGGGCTTGGGCGACGAGCGGAGCAACGATCGAGGATCGCAGCTTCGAGACGGACACGTCTCCGATGGAGCCGGGGTAGTGCGAGGCGGGGAAGGGTTCTTCCCGCATGGCAGAGATCGCGGTGTCGATGTCGGCGACCGACAGGCCGTCGTCCTCGTCGAACGCGGCGTCGTCGTTCTCGTCGGCGGCCGGGTTCGGGACTGCGGGGTGGGCGTGGACGTCCTGATCGGCGGGGTGCTGGGTCTGAGCGCGCGGATCCGGGGTGTTCATGGTGCCCGCAGTGGGCGGAGGCGAACTCTCGCAGGACGCTCGCCCACAGATCGACTAGCGCCAACATGAGCCAACGGAGCGTTCGTGCAGGTCATCTACACTTTCGGCGATTTTCTCCACCCCAACGCCAACGCGCTCCACCCATCAAACGTGCAGGTCAGTTCGCGTTTACCCCCATATCCCACATCTCCCACTATAACCTTTATAGAGAAGTAGGTAGTAGTAGTAAGAGGAGATACGAAACCAGATCCCCTATACGTATGCAGTTTCCGGCGCGCAATGTGGGATTTGGTGTCAAACGGGGTCTGACCTGCACGAATACCGACCTTCGGGTGTTGGCGCTCCGTTGGCGCTGTTGGCAAACCTGGATTGACCTGCGGTTTTGTAGGGGTCTTCGTTGGCACTGTGCCAACGTGCACGCCTCGACAGGCAGGATCCCCGCCCGCTCGACGGTCTGCACCACCTCAGGGGCGTCGATTGTTTACCAAGGTCATCCAAGGTTTGTCAACGGAGCGCCAACATCCGCCTTCCCTGCGAGATTCGTCTGTTCGTGCAGGTCAGAAATAGTTTTCGCCGCTCGTCCGGCGAGGGCAGTGCCACCGTGGTGCCAACGTGTAACGTGCAGGTCAGCTGGGGTTTGCGTACATATCCCACGTTCCCCGGTATGACCTTATAGGGGAAATGCCTATCGGTCCCCGAAAATGGGTTCTGACGCCCGGGGACACCATTCGTGCAGGTCATTCCGGGTTCGCCAACGGAGCGCCAACATCCGGTGGTCGTGCGCGATTCGCCCGTTTGCGCAGGTGGGACCTGGTTTCGAGCTCCGAACGGAGACAGCAGTGCCACCGTGGTGCCAACGCAGAACGCGCAGGTCAGCCCGCGTTCGCCCACATATCCCACGTTCCCCAGTATGGCCTTATAAGGGAAATGTCTATCGGCCCGGGCGCTGAGCTCTCACTGATCGGAACATCAAACGGTGCGCGAGGGCTCGATCCCGTTCGCGTCAACCGCTCGATGCAGGGCACGGGATGGTCAGCTCCGGGTCCGTCGAGAGGTTCGCCTGGCACCATGAGGACGTGAACTCACCGTCCGTGGATCCCGATCTCGTCCCCGAACTGCTCGTCAGCAATACCCAGGCGAGCATCGCGTTCTGGTGCGGGCTCTGCGGGTTCCAGATCAAATATCAGCGTCCCAAGGAGGGCTTCGCCTGCATCACGCGTGGGAGAGCGCACCTCATGCTCGAGCAACGCGGCGTGGGCCGGAACTGGATCACGGCGCCGCTGGAGCCGCCTCTCGGACGAGGGGTCAACTTCCAGATCAGCGTGGACTGCCTCGATCCGATTCTCACGTCCCTGGGCGATGCGGATCATCCGCTGTTCATGGTGCCGGTGGAGATGAGGTGGGCACGCGCTTCGGAGCGTTTAATATCGATCGCTCGCGCTGCCATGTGGTCCCGATCACTTGTCGCTCAAACCTTCGTTCAAGCTACTGGATAGCAGACTCAAGTTTGCGTGCGAGTTCGCAGAACTCGATGGCCTGTTCCGCACTCATCTCGACACTGTCATATTCGTGGGCGATTTCGTTGCGGATGTTGTTCAGCCGGCGGGCCCCTTCTGCCTGCTCCTTTGAGAAGACTCCCTCTCGTACAGCACGATCGATCAGGCCCCGAAGGGACTGGATACGGGCGCCACGGCGCATAGCCGGGTCGTCGTCAACGGGCAGTCGACGACGAAGCACAGACTCGAAATGCGCTGCGGCTGCAAAAGTCGCCGCCGGAGGGTCGATGGATGCGATCTCTTGCACGCGCCGGGAATGCTCGGGTAAAGCTCGAGATTCTGTGGCATTTACGGCGCCGAGGCTACCCTCGATAACCTCGCGTGCGTCGGCGAGGTCTTTGCCGATCTTGCGCATAGTCAGTTTGACCCCTCCGCTACCTGCCTCGACGGTTTCCACTCGATCAGGGTCTAAAAAACCTAGGATCTGACGGCGAAAGAGAAGCACGATAGTAATTACGGTTATTGGCCAAGCGAAGTTTCCGGTCAAGTCGAATACGGCCTCGGCCCATTCCAGATAGTCCACTCTGGCACTCTACCTGCCGGTCCCTCGGACGGGGACCAGGATCCACATACGCAACCTGCCCCTGCTCGGTTGCCTTGACGAGCCAGCTTCTCTGATGGACGAAGGCCCAGACTCCTCTTCCTCGCAAGCTCCAACTTCCGAAATGTGGATGACTTCCACTGCTGATTGTCTGGGTCCCTTACCCCGTTGCACCCTCCGATCGGCGTCTTGTCACCCGAGACGAAGTGGGTCGCGAGGAAGCCGGCGTGCGGCAGCTCCTGGTCATGGATCCCGACGGCTACCTCATCCGGTTCCAGGCGTCACTCGGCCCTCGTGATTCCCCGGCTCGAGGCGAGCCCAGCTAGGGCGTGTCTCCTATTTGCGTAGCCAGGCGATGACGGCGCAGAGGACGACGCTGGCTCGGTAGGTGATGGCGTG
>NZ_JBHZRO010000002.1:0-84916 GCF_043641765.1 Brachybacterium vulturis
TGAGCTCCTGCTGCGGTCCCGACCTCCTGCCGCGCTGCGCGCCGGGTGCGGACGGGCCGCTGAGCGTCCCGGACGGGCCGATGGTGAGGTGAGCCGGCAATAGTGCCGGCCCGTCGCACCATCGGCCCGTCTGTTGCATCGTGGGTGAGACGTGAGGGACGGTTCCTCCCCAGGGCCCCACCGTCCACATTCTCGGACCGGCACTGGAGCGAGCCGCGTCCGCAGGGAAGCCTGAGACACATCGGCAAGGAGCCGACGCCGGGATCCCCGGCACCTCAGGAAGGACACCGCCATGCGCGACATCCAGACCACTCTCTTGGGTAACGCCACCGCTGACCCCATCGAGCGAAAGCAGGCCGACGGGAGCCCCTCCGCGAGCGTGCGGATCGCAGTCACCGGCAGCTACTTCAACTCCGCCACCGGGGACTTCGCCGACCGGAAGACGGAATTCATCACGGTGTTCGCCCGGCGGAACCTGGCACGGAACCTGCTGGCCTCGGTGCGCAGGGGACAGCCGCTGGTGGTCAGCGGCCGGCTCAGCACCTCGGAGTGGACGGGAGAGGATGAGACGCTCCGCCACTCCCTGAACATCCAGGCCGAGGCGATCGGGCACGACCTCACCTACGGCACCGCCACCTTCTCGAAGCCGCTGCGGGACAGGGACACCCCGGACATCGACCCGCAGACCGCCACGGTCATCCCGAGTCGCCCGGCGGACGAGGACGAGGAGACCGACACGGCCGACCAGGAGGCCGGCGAGAGCTCGTACGCGCCGGCATTCTGACCCCGCCCGTGCACTGGCCTCAGTCGGAGGCCTGCAGCGTCTGGACCAGGGCCTGGGAGATCTCGGGGAGCAGCGCGACGCCGAGGACGTAGCCGTCCTCGTCGCCATGGTGCACCGCCGACCAGGTGGTGCCGTCCTCCAGCGCGGCGACCACCACACGCAGCGACCGCTCGGCCGGCAGCTGACGATCGCCCTGGTCATCACGGACGGTCCAGGCGGCGGGGGCGAGGTCGCAGGCGATCGCTCCGCCCGCGGCCAGATCCGGCCATTGCGCCGACTCGAGCGCGGCCAGCGGGTCCGCAGCAGCTGCGGTGCCGTCCTCGAGATCGATCGGGGTGAGGTGGAGAGCGTCCTGGGCGTCGCCCCCGTCCGCTCCCAGCAGGGCGGCGAGCGAGGGTGAGGCCGCCATCAGTTCCGCGCTGCGAGCCAGCGCGAACAGGCGGGGTGCGGGCAGCGGACCGTCCTCGACATGGCGGGCCACCTCGAGAACTGCCGCCGCCAGAGCAGCCGTCGGAGCATCCAGAGGGTCCGGAGAAGCAGTCGTCATCGGATCGAGAGGTCCCTTACAGGTTTGCCTGACAGAATGGGGTGACCGGCGCGGTGACGCGGCGGGACCACACTGTACCCGGAGCTCTCGGACCAATGCCTGCGCAGCGGCAGGCGGGACCGTCGACTCCGACACCGAATCACCGAGGTTATCTGTGAGCTTCTCCGCCCCGTTCGGCGACATGCCCCGGCCGCGTCCCCGGCCGTCCCCTGATGCGAGTCCCCGCGGTCCCCGGCGGATCTCGCCGCTGGCGATCAGCGCCGGGGTCGTCGCCCTCCTGGTCATCCTGCTGGTCATCGCCTCCGAGGTGTGGACCAAGTTCCTGTGGACGGACCAGCTGGGGTACACGGACGTGCTGCTCACGCGCTGGGGCACCCAGGCTGCGCTGTTCGTCGGCGGTGCCGTGGTGTTCGCGGTGCCGCTGTTCATCAGCCTCCGCCTGGCGTACATGAAACGGCCCGTCTACCCGCCCGTGACCCGGGAGCAGGAGGCGCTCGAGCAGTTCCGCGCGGCCGTGGATCCGCTGCGGCGCGGCCTGACCTACGGTGCCCCGGTGGTGATCGGCGCCTTCGGCGGCCTGGCGCTCTCCCGCCGCTGGCAGGACGTGCAGCTCTTCCTCCACCCCCAGGACTTCGGACAGACCGATCCGGTCTTCGACAACGACATCGGCTTCTACGTCTTCACCCTGCCGCTGATCGACATGGTCATCGCCTTCGGACAGTTCGTCCTGCTGGTCGCGATCGTGGGTGCGCTGATCGGCCACTTCGTCTACGGCGGCGTCAGCTGGGGCCAGGAGAGCGGCCTCGAGGTCACCCGCTCCGCGCGCCGCCACCTCGGCATCCTCGCCACCATCTACGTGCTGCTGCTCGGCGCCGGGCACTGGTTCCAGCGCTACGACCTGCTCACCGCGTCGCACCCGCGGTTCGAGGGTGCGTCCTACGCCGACGTCAAGGCGATCCTCCCTGCCCAGACCATCCTCGCCATCGCCTCGATCGCGGTGGCGGCACTGTTCGTGGTGTGGGTCTTCCGCTCGGACTGGCGCATCCCCGCGATCGGCGCCGGCCTGATGATCCTGTCCACGCTGGTGGTGGGCAACCTCTACCCCTGGGCGATCCAGCAGTTCCAGGTCCAGCCCAACGAGCGTGCGCTCGAGCAGCCGTACATCCAGAACAACATCGATGCGACCCGTGCCGCCTTCAACCTCGACGACGTCAACGAGGTGCCCTACACGGCCAGCACGGATGCTGAGCCGGGAGCTCTGCGCGAGGACGCCTCGACCACCGCGCAGATCCGCCTGATGGATCCTCACATCATCTCGCCCACCTTCGAGCAGCGCGAGGCGAACCGCCGCTACTGGGGCTTCGATGACGTGCTCAGCGTGGACCGGTACGAGATCGACGGCCAGCTGCAGGACACCGTCATCGGCGTGCGCGAGCTGCGCCCGGACAAGTTCGGCCTGGCCGGGCGCTCCTGGGTCGATCAGCACATCATCTACACCCACGGCTACGGCACCGCGGCCGCCTACGGCAACCGCCGCAACGCGGACGGCGAGCCCTCCTTCCTGCAATCCGGCGTGCCCGGTGACGGTGCCTTCGGCGAGTATCAGGAGCGGGTGTACTTCGGCCAGTACTCGCCCGACTACTCGATCGTGGGCGCTCCCGAGGGCAGCGAGCCCGAGGAGTTCGACTACCAGCGCGTCAGCACCGAGGACGCAGAGGGCGGAGACCAGGTCTACAACACCTACCAGGGCGATGGCGGACCCTCCGTCGGCGGATTCATGAATCAGCTGCTCTACGCGATCAAGTTCCGCGACCCGAACATCGTGATCTCGGACTACCTCAACGAGGAGTCGCAGATCCTCTACGACCGCGAACCGCAGCAGCGGGTCCGGGAGGTCGCCCCGTTCCTGTCGCTGGACTCCCAGATGTACCCGGCCGTGGTCGACGACACGCTGGTGTGGGTGGTCGACGGCTACACCACCACCTCGGAGTTCCCCTATGCGCAGTCGGTGAACCTCGACCAGACCGTCGATGATTCGCAGACCGATCCGGGCGCCACCGCGGCCATCCGCGACCGTTCGGCGAACTACATGCGCAACTCCGTCAAGGCGACCGTGAACGCCTTCGACGGTTCGGTCACGCTGTACTCCTGGGACACGGAGGACCCGATCCTGAGGTCCTGGGCAGAGGTGTTCCCGGAGGCGCTGAGGCCGGCCTCCGAGATCAGCGGTGAGCTGATGTCGCACCTGCGCTATCCGGAGGACCTCTTCAAGGCCCAGCGGGAGATCCTCTCCACCTATCACGTCACCGACGCGGACGACTTCTTCACCCAGCAGGACTTCTGGCAGGTCCCGCCGGATCCCACGGTCCCCGCGCCGACGAACCCCGACGGCACCACCGGTGAGCAGGCGCCGCAGCCGCCGATGTACCTCACGATGCAGATGCCCTCGGATGAGTCCCCGCGCTTCATGCTCTCCTCGAGCTTCATCCCCGCCGAAGGGCAGAACGTGCTCACCGGCTATCTGGCGGTGGACTCGGAGACCGGAGACCAGAGTGGCAACCCCGCGGACTCCTTCGCGGACATGACCCTGCTGGTGCTTCCGGCCTCGAACCCCGTCAACGGTCCGGGACAGGTGCAGGCGACCTTCAACGCGGAGCCGAACGTCTCGCAGGCGCTGAACCTGCTGAAGTCCGGAAACTCCGAGGTGCTCAACGGCAACCTGCTCACTCTGCCGGTCGGCGGCGGGCTGCTGTACGTCCAACCCGTCTACCTGCAGTCCTCCGCCTCGGGCGGTGGCACCCAGTACCCGCTGCTGCAGATGGCGCTGGTCTCCTTCGGGGACAAGATCGGCTTCGCGCCGACTCTCGATGAGGCACTGGACCTGGTCTTCGGCGGCGACTCCGGCGCGACGGCCGGCGATGCCGAGGTCTCCGACCCCGACGCCCCCTCCGGCACGGCCGATGCCGTGACCGAGGAAGGCGGCGGCGAGGAGGGTGAGGATCCCGCTGCCGAGGGCGAGGAGCCGAGCGCGGCGCCGTCCGCGGACGGCACGGCGCAGGAGCGCCTGGAATCGGCGCTCACGGACATGGACACTGCTGTCACCGATGCGGAGACTGCGATGGCCGACGGTGACTGGGCCGCCTACGGTGCGGCGCAGGAGCGTCTGGCGGACGCCCTGAACCGGGCGATCGCCGCCAATGAGGAGCTCGGCGGCAGCGGTGTTCCGGCCCAGCCCTCCGATGGCGGAGGCGGCTGATCCGCAGCTGACCCCCAGCCCGAGGACGCCCGACCGGCGCCGGCCCACCGCCGGATCCGGTCGGGCGTTCCGGCGTCAGGGCAGGTGAACGATCCATGAACGTGTCATGGCACACGTTGGGCCACTGCTGAGTGGACGCGGAGGTGGGGGAGCCGTAGAGTTACACATGTCGCCGCGGGGTGGAGCAGTTCGGTAGCTCGCCGGGCTCATAACCCGGAGGTCGTAGGTTCAAATCCTGCCCCCGCTACGAGATGAAGGCCCGGACAGTGGAAACACTGTCCGGGCCTTCTGCGATGTCTGGCACGATGTCGTCCATGACCGCCTCCGCTGTCCCCGCTCCCCGCAGGCTGCTGTTCATCGGCGACTCCATCACCGACTGCGGGCGGCGTGAGGACCCCGAGGGTCTCGGCCACGGCTACGTGCGACTGCTGGCCGAGCACGTCGCCACTCATGAACCTACGGCCACGGTGATCAACCGCGGGATCAGTGGTGACAGGGTCGCGGATCTCGAGGCGCGCTTCGACGCCGACTGCCTCGACCTGACACCCGATGCGGTGACGATCTATGTGGGCGTGAATGACGCCTGGCACCGCTTCACCCGCGGTGAGCGGATCACCGAGGAATCCTTCGCGCAGGGATACCGCCACCTGCTCGAGCAGCTCGCCGCCGCGGTGCCCGCGGCGCCGGTGGTGCTGATCATCCCCTTCGTCGCGGACATCGACGAGGGCGCAGCGCAGATCCACGCCGACCTCGATGGCAAGGTGGCGATCATCCGCGCCCTCGCGAGCGAGCACGGGCACCGGATCGTGGATCTTGAGCAGATGCTCACCACGGCCTACGCCGCCGGGCACACCCCCGCCACCATCGCGGAGGACGGCGTCCACCCCACCCCCGCCGGGCACCGCCTGATCGCCGACGCCTGGCTCGACGCCGTCGGCCGCTGAACGGACCGCGGATCAGCGCAGCGGCCCGGTGACGTCCACGGAGAGGAACCCGCGGCGGAAGCGGCGGGCATCGAGCACCAGGACCCTCGCGGGGCGCACCGGATTGCGCAGGTGGATGTGCCCGGTGCGGGCGTCGGCACCGACCACGGCGAAGACGTGACTGGGCGGCAGCGGCCCGGCGGAGGTGGGCACCAGCAGCGGACTCAGCGGATGGGTCGAGGCGCAGATCGCCCGGCCCTCGGCCCGCCACGCGATGATCTGAGCGGCATTCGGCATGCGCAGGTCCGAGCGCACCCGCTCACCCAGCAGCAGTTCGAGGCCGAAGCGCGCGAAGCCCCGCTGCAGGAAGGCGTAGCCGCCGGCCACGTGGACGGCGATCGCCTTCTCCAGCACGCCCACCCAGCCGGGATTCGCGCCGTCCCGGCGGCCGAAACGGAAGGCGCCCCGGGCATCGACCGGGAGATGGCGATCCACCCGGATCGGGCTCGGCATCCCCGGCAGGTGCACGGCGACGACCCCGCCCGCCTCTTCGGTCAGCAGCTCGCGCAGACGCTCCGGAGCGGCCTCGTGGATCGCGAGCATCGGGGCCATCACCCAGCAGTCCCCGAGTCGGCCCTGGCGGGGCCGCAGCAGACGTCGGGGCAGCAGCGGGCCGGTGTCGTCCCGCAGCGCGACGGCGCGCGGACCGGGTCCGATGCGCAGCACCGGTCTGTCGCCCGCCGCATCCCCCGGTCCAGCACCCCATTGCGACCGACGGCACCTCATACGGCGCGGGAGAGGTGCCGTGGGCAGCACTCGGTCACCGATGCCCCCGGCAAGCGCGTCGCGCGCCCGCCCGGTGAGGGCGAGCGCGCGAAGGGTGCGGCGCCAGGTGCGCACGCGGGGGCGGTGAGCACTCATCAGCATCTCCGCCCCGTCGGTGGCCACCGGTGGTCAGTGCGCCTCGGCCGGGACGATCTTCTGGCCGGTGCGCTCCATGACCTCATGGAACCAGGGCTGGGAGATGTCGAAGGCCTTGTGGCCGGCGACCCGCTCGAACTCGACGGCGCGCAGCACGTTCCCGCGCTCCTCGTCATGCCCGACCAGGCCCGAGCCGCCCTCGAGGGCGACCTGCACGGCATAGTCGGTCATCGACTTGATCAGCCGGATGTCCTCGGGGTTCGCCTTCGCGGAACGGGCGAAGTAGCCGGACTTCTGGACCATGACCTTCTCGGCGCCGAGCCGCGGGGCGAACTGCTTCGCGAACCACTGGCCGGGGTTGATGGTGTCGATCTTGACGTGGCCGAAGGGATCCTTCTCCGGCTCCTCGCCGCGGGCCTGCATCTCGGCGACGATCTCGGGGATCCCGGCGCCCTCGGAGAGGAAGATGTTCACGCAGCCGGCATCGTCCATGACGGCCTTGAGGCGCTCGGCCTCGGCGTCGATGTCGAGCGTGAGCTCGGGCAGGTAGACGGCGTGGACGTCCCAGCGCTCGGCGCGGTGGCCGATCCCGGGCAGCCACTCCTGCTGGGAGTGCCAGCTCTGGTAGTACTCGGCGGCCTGCGCCGTGAGGTAGCCGCAGGCACGGCCCATGATCTCGTGGATGATCAGCATCTTCGGGTTCGAGCCGTGCTCGGCGATGATGTTCTGCGCGAAGACGCTGCTCTGCTCCGCAGCGGACTTCGCGCCGAGGGACTGACGGATCGGCACGATGTCGTTGTCGATCGTCTTGGGCAGGCCCACTACCTGCAGCTCGTGGCCGTTCTCGTGGAGGAACTTCGCCAGGTCCGCGGCGGTGGTGTTGGTGTCGTCGCCGCCGATGGTGTGCAGCACGTCCACACCGTCGTCCTTGAGCTTGTTCGCGGCCACCTCCAGGGCGTTCTCGCCCTCCTGGATCAGGCCGCGCGTGACCAGATCCTCGGTGTTGGTGAGCTTCACGCGGGAGTTGCCGATGGGGGAGCCGCCGTAGTTGTGCAGCAGGCCCGCCTTCGCGCGCACCTCGTCGTCCACCACCAGCTTCTCGCCGGAGAGCAGACCCCAGTAGCCGTGCTGGTAGGCGATGATCTCGACCTCGGGCACCAGTTCGGTGTACCGCTCGATGAGACCGCCGACGGCGGAGGACAGGCAGGGGGCATAGCCACCGGCGGTCAGAAGGGCGACGCGCTTGACGGTCATGGAGAGGGAGTTCCTTCACGGTTCGGGGTCAACGATGTCCCGAGTCTACCGAGGAGACCTGGACGGCTCCTGCCGCGGTCCAGGCGTGGACGCTCTGTCCTGGACGTGGCCCTCGCGCTCAGGACTGCCGGGCCGCGAGGGCCTCCAGGATCTCCTCGTGCAGGAGGCCGTTGGTGGCCACGGCGTTCCCGCCGAAGGGACCGTCCTCTCCGTCCAGCGAGGTGAAGCGACCGCCGGCCTCGGTGACGATCGGGGCCAGTGCGACCATGTCGTGCAGTGCGAGCTCCGGTTCACAGGCTGCATCGACCGCGCCCTCGGCCACCAGCATGTAGGACCAGAAGTCGCCGTAGGCGCGGGTGCGCCAGAAGCGCTGCATGAGGTTCAGCATCTGCGGCAGTCGATCCCGCTCCGCCCAGCCGTGCAGCGAGGAGTAGGACAGGGAGGCCTCCGCGAGCGAGTCGACGGAGGAGACCTGCAGGCGGGAGGCGCTGTTGATGCGTGAACCGGTCCAGGCCCCTACGCCCTCGCCTCCCCACCAGCGTCGGCCCAGCGAGGGCGCGGAGACGAGCCCCACGACGGGGCGGCCGTCCTCGATGAGCCCGATGAGCGTGCCCCACACGGGCACCCCGCGCACGAAGTTGCTGGTGCCGTCGATGGGGTCGATCACCCACTGCCGCGGGGAAGCGCCGGTGCTGCCGAACTCCTCCCCGATCACCTGATCGCGGGAGCGGACGCGGGAGAGCTGGGCGCGCACCAGCTGCTCGGCCGCACGATCGGCGTCAGTGACCTCGGTGAGGTCCGGCTTGGCCGAGACCTCGAGATCCTGCGCCTTGAAGCGCGACATGGTCAGCTGGTCCACGGCATCGGCCAGCACATGGGCCAGGCGCAGGTCATCGGCGAATCGACTGGACATGCGCCTACAGTACGGGCCCGGGCCGTCGGCTCCGGGCAGCGACGCGGGACCGTCCCGGGGCATGGCCGGCGACGGTGCGCCTCACGGGTCCGAAGCGGCTCACATCTCCCAGGCGTCGTTCTTGCGCAGCGTGGTGGCCAGTCGCCGGTAGGAGAGCAGCCGGGCCGGGCCGGCGCTGCCGGCACCGCCGGCGGCGACCTGCTGGTCCAGGGAGCAGTCCGGGGCGTCCTCGAGGTGGGTGCAGCCGCGGGGGCACTGCTCCGCCAGCTCGGCGAGGTCCGCGAAGGCGTCCAGCAGCTCCTCGGGATCCACATGTCCCAGTCCGAAGGAGCGCACCCCGGGAGTGTCGATCACCCAGCCGGCATCGCCGGGCAGGGGCATCGCCAGCGCCGAGGAGGAGGTGTGGCGGCCCCGCCCGGTGACGTCGTTGACCACGCCGATGGCGCGGTCCGTGCCCGGCACCAGGGCGTTCAGCAGCGTCGACTTCCCCACGCCGGAATGGCCGATGAGCACGCTGACGCGACCCGAGAGCCGCGCCCGCAGCTCCTCCAGCCCCACGATCGCGGGGAGTGAGGGGTCCGTGGTCTGCTCCGGCGTCTCGCGGCGCGTGACCACGTGCTCGAGCCCCAGGGGTGCATAGGTGGTGAGGAACTCCTCGGGGGCGCGCAGATCGGTCTTGGTGAGCACGAGCAGGGTGTCGATCCCGGCGACGAAGGCGGCGACCAGGCAGCGGTCGATCATCCCGCCGCGGGGCTCCGGCTCCGCGACGGCGGTGACCATCACCATCAGGTCCACGTTGGCGACCAGGGGACGCTCCGTCGAGTCGTCGTCGTCCGCGCTGCGTCGCAGGAAGGAGCTGCGTTCCCGGATGCGCACGATCCGGGCGAGCGTGCCGTCCCGTCCCGAGGTGTCCCCGACCAGACCCACCAGGTCACCGGGGACGATGGGGGAGCGGCCCAGCTCGCGGGCGCGCATCGCGGTGACCGCCCGCTCCTGGTCCGTGCCCTCGGCGAGCAGGGTCCGCCACCGTCCGCGGTCCACGGAGACCACCCGGGCGGTGACGGCGTCCTCGTGCTTGGGCCGATCCTTCGTGCGCGGTCGTGAGCCGCGCCGTTGCGGGCGGACCCGCACGTCGCTCTCGTCGTACTCCCTCGCGGAGCGGCTCACGCGGGGTCCGCCGCCGGCTCCGGGTGCAGCATCGACAGCCACATCCCCACGAAATCCGGGAGCGTCTTCTGCGTGGTGCTGATGTCGACCACCCGCAGATCCGCGACCCGCAGGCCGATGATCGCGCCTGCGGTCGCCATCCGGTGGTCCTCGTAGCTCTCGAAGACCGCGCCGCGCAGCCGGCCGGGATGGATCTCCACCCCGTCCGCCAGCTCCTCGGTGCGGGCACCGACCTTGGTCAGCTCCGTGGCAAGCGCCTTCAGCCGATCGGTCTCGTGACCGCGCAGGTGCGCGACGCCGGTGAGCCGGGATGGTGAATCCGCCAGCGCGCACAGAGCGGACATCGTCGGCACCAGCTCGCCCATGGCCGACATGTCCGCGTCGATCCCGTGGATCTGTCCGTCGCCGCGCACGCAGAGGGTGCGGCCCTCCCGCCAGACCGTGCCGCCCATCCGGGCCAGCAGGTCACGGTAGGCGTCGCCGGGCTGGGTGGTCGTCTCGGGCCAGTCGTCGACGGCGATGGTGCCGCCGGTGGCCAATGCCGCGGCCAGGAACGGCCCGGCGTTGGAGAGATCGGGCTCGATGGTGACCGCCACCGGCCGGATCTCGCCACGGCGGACCGACCAGCACTGGTGCCCCTGCTCATCGATCCGGTGGGAGGCCTCGACCCCGGCCTGGCGCATGGTCTCGATCGTCATGTCGATGTGCGGCAACGAGGGCAGCACCTCACCCACGTGCACCAGCTCGACATCCTCCTGAGCTCGGGCCGCGACCAGGAGCAGGTTGGAGATGAACTGGCTGGACGCGGAGGCGTCGACCTCGAGGCGACCACCGCGGAGCTGCCCGGTGCCGTGCACGGTCAGCGGCAGCCGACCGGGCTCTCCGTGCTCGGTGACCTCCACACCCTGCTGACGGAGCAGGTCGACGACCGGATCCATCGGCCGTTGCAGCGCCGCGGCATCGCCGGTGAAGCGGACATCGCCATGATGCAGCGCCGCGAGCAGCGGCACGAAGCGCATCACCGTGCCCGCGAGCCCGGTATGGATCTCGATCGGCTCGGCCGGCTGGGCGGCGGGCGGCGGGAGCGGGGTGACGTGCAGGGCCCCGTCGTGCACCTCGAGCTCCGCGCCGAGGCGTTCGAGCGCATCTCGCATCAGCCGTGTATCGCGGGAGACGAGTGCTCCCCGCAGCACCGAGGGTTCCGTTGCGGCGGCGGCCAGCAGCATCCATCGTGCGGTCAGGGACTTCGATCCCGGCACCCTCACCAGAGCGTCGACCGGCTGGTCGGCGACCGGTGCGGTCCACAGCACCTCTGAGGTCACGTGGTCAGCCCCGCTGGTCGGCGAGCTGCTTCCGCGCGGTCGCGACCGCGCCCTTCGCCTTCTTCTCCAGCGTCCCCGCCTTCTTCTCGAGCTCGCGCTGCTTCGCCGCGGCCTTCTTCTGGCTGCGCTCGAGGAACTTGTTCGCCCGGTAGCCGAGCGAGGGGCGGCCGTCATGGTCCACCACGGCCAGCAGCACGCCGCCGAGCAGACCGGCATCGGTGAGGATGGACTGGACCTCCTGGGTCAGCTCCTCGCCGCGCAGCTCCCACACCTTCTTGCGACCGGCCCAGCCGACGGACGTGGTCGCCAGGAGCGCCACGGCGGCGGCGCGCGGGTAGCGGTTGGTGGCGTACAGGACACCGGCACCGGCAGCGACGGCGCCGCTGACGCGGATGACGGTCCGCACGTCCACGAACCCGGGGGCGGAGCTCTTGGCGATCGCGGAATCGGCCGCGTCGAATGCCTGCGGATAGACATCGATCTCCCGCTCGGGGTGCACAGCGGTGCGCACTCCCTCGACGACGAAGGGTGCAGCGAGCAGGGGCCGGGCGATGCGACGGACCAGAGACATGGTGTCCTCACGTTCTCGACGGGGTCAGGAGGTCGGGCGATCCGGCCGTGTCGGCCAGGTCACCGGGATCCAGACTACCGTCCGGGGAACATCTCTCGTGCCGAGCGCGTTGTACTGGACGGCGCGGCATGACCGCCGCGCCTCATGACGACCGCGCGGCGGCCGCATGACCACCGCAGGACGAGACGCCCACAGGTGTCGGGGAGGCAGGCGGCCCATGACGGCTTCGGCGCTGCAGGACGCTCCGACCCGGCTCGGTGGCGTAGGTTTGAGGGTGATGACCCGAACAGATCCCGCCCTGGGCCCCGATGCGGGCCTCCCGGACCCCGCTCCCGTCGCGGATGAGCCGGGGACCGCTGGCGCCCCGGACTTCGACTTCGAGACCGAGGCGCTCTCGCACCTCGACTCCCTCTACGGCGGTGCGCTGCGGATGACCCGCAACCCGCACGACGCCGAGGACCTGGTGCAGGACACCTTCGTCAAGGCCTTCCGGGCCCGTGACCGGTTCACCCCCGGCACCAACATGCGTGCCTGGCTGTACCGGATCATGACCAACAGCTTCATCTCGATGTACCGGACCAAGCAGCGCCGACCCAAGGAGGCCTGGACCGACACCGTCGAGGACTGGCAGCTGGCCGAGGTCGCCGGGCACACCAGCCGCGGCCTGCGCTCCGCGGAGACCGAGGCGCTGGATCACCTGCCCGACTCCGCGGTCAAGGAGGCCCTGGGCGAGCTCCGCGAGGACTACCGCATGGCGGTCTACCTCGCCGACGTCGAAGGCTTCGCCTACAAGGAGATCGCAGAGATCATGGACACCCCGATCGGGACCGTCATGTCCCGTCTGCATCGGGGACGCCGCCAGCTGCGGGAGAAGCTCTCGGACTACGCCTACCGCAGCGGATTCCTGCGCGGGGATCCCGCGACCGCCGAGGCATCCACCGGCGGCAGCACGGCCGAGGGCAGCACGAGAGGATCGATGGATCGGGAGGACGAACGATGAGTGACGACGATCTGACCGGTCGCGGTGGCTCCGTGGAGCAGGAGCGGCGCGATCTGCGCTTCGGGCTGGAGGAGGCGCTGGACGGTGAACTGCCCGAGGAGGTGGTCCAGCGCATGCAGCGCCACACCGATGACTGCCCGGAGTGCGCCGAGGAGTGGGAGCAGGTGCGGCGGATGAAGGAGCTGGTGCGTCGCAGCTGCGCCGATCGTGCCCCGTCGGAGCTGCGCGAGCGCATCACCGTGCAGTGCCGTACCGTCTCGGTGACCCGCACGGAGACCGACGGCAGCACGGTGCGGGTCACCCGCACCGAGACCGTCCGCCGCGGGTTCCCGGCACCCTGAAGGTCGACGGCGCCTGCCCGCGCGGAGCCGATCCGGTGCACGGACGACAGCGTGCAGGGGCGGGCCGAAGCACAGACGACGGGCCGTTCCCGAGAGGGAACGGCCCGTCGTCATGTCGCGCGCGGCGACGTCACGGTCAGCTGTTGGGGCGCTTGCCGTGATTCGCGCTGTTCTTGCGGCGAGCCTTGCGCTTGCGTCCTCGCTTGCTCATCACGATCTCCTTCCTTCGCCCGGATGATCTGACGATTGTGCCACATCGCGCTGGCAGCGGCGTCGCTGAAAGAGGTGTCCGCCCGCCGCTGAGTCCGAGGTCACTCGGGAGGTGAGGGCGTCAGGAGGAGGTGCCCAGCCAGCGGCCGAAACCGCCGTGGAGCACCAGCCAGGCGATCAGGCCGTAGCCGGTCTGCCCGGGGTGGTCGCCGGCGGAGCGGGCGAGATCGGACTCCCACTGGTCGTGGCCGATCAGGCCGCCGACCGTGTCGACGTAGGGGATGCGGCGGCGGGAGCAGACATCCTCGAACGCTCCGGAGAGCTCCTGCACCGCGGCGGTGGTCCCGGGGTCCCTGCTGGGGGTCGGCCCCACCACGAAGGCCGGGATGCGCAGACGCTCCAGCCCGTCGAGCACCTTGGCGAGGTTCAACCGGGAGCGGGCCAGGGAGATGCCGGCACCGACATCGGCACGACCCATCGCCAGCACCACGCGATTGTCCACGGAGCCATCGGCCTGCCCCTGGGTCGAGAAGCGGCGCTGCACGTCCTGGTCCCAGCGGTCGGCGAGCTCGGCGGAGGTCTCCGCGGGCAGCGCGGCGCTGAACACGTCGATGCGGTTGGCCGCTCCCTGCTCACTGGCCACGGCACGGCCGAGCCATCCCAGCGCTCGAGCATCACCCACCCCTGCCAGGAGCTCGTCTCCGAGCGCGATGATGCGGATCCGGGACTCCGGAGACGGGGCGGGCGTCATGGGCACTGTGAGCACCGGGACCTCCTGGGCGGGGACGGGATCGTCAACTCTAACGGCGGCGCGGGTCACGGGCGAACCCGGGACCCGCGGCGGTGCTCAGGCCTCGAAGGCCCGGTCCAGCAGATCCTCCTGCTCGATCTTGTGCGTCGCGTTCGAGCCGGTCGCCGGGGAGGCGGAGGCGGCGCGGGCGACGACCCGCAGCGTGCGGCCGACCTCGACGGCGAAGTTCATCGCCATGAAGCTCCAGGCCCCCTGGTTCTGCGGCTCCTCCTGGACCCAGGTCAGTGATGCCTCCGGGTAGCTCTCCAGGACGGCCTGCAGCTGCTCGGTGGGCAACGGGTAGAGCTGCTCGACCCGCACGATCGCAGTATCGGTGATGCCCTGCTTCTCACGCCGGGCGACGAGGTCCCAGTAGACCTTGCCGGAGGTCAGCAGCACGCGGCTGACGCCGGCCGGGTCCACGGTGGTATCGGGCAGGACGGGCTCGAACGTCCCGGTGGTGAAGTCCTCGACCGCGCTGACCGCGGCCTTGTTGCGCAGCATCGACTTCGGGGTGAAGACGATCAGCGGCTTCTTCGCCTCGGTGAGCGCCTGCCTGCGCAGCAGGTGGAAGTAGCTCGCCGGGGTGGACGGCGCGGAGACCCGCATGTTGTTCTCCGCGCACAGCTGGAGGAAACGTTCGATGCGGGCGGAGGAGTGGTCCGGGCCCTGGCCCTCGTAGCCGTGGGGAAGGAGCATGACCACGCTCGACTTCTGTCCCCACTTCTGCTCGGAGGCGGAGATGAACTCGTCGATGATCGTCTGCGCGCCGTTGACGAAGTCGCCGAACTGCGCTTCCCACAGCACCAGCGACTGCGGGCTCTCGACCGAATAGCCGTACTCGAACCCGAGCGCTGCGAACTCCGAGAGCGAGGAGTCGTAGGCGTTGAACCTCGCCTGGTCGTCGGAGAGGTAGGCGAGCGGGGTCCAGGTGTCTCCGTTGTCGTGATCGATGAGCACGCTGTGCCGCTGGACGAAGGTGCCGCGGCGGGAGTCCTGGCCGGCCAGTCGCACCCGATGTCCCTGCAGCAGCAGCGACCCGAAGGCCAGCAGTTCGCCGAAGGACCAGTCGATGCTGCCCGCGGTCGCCATCTGGGCGCGGCGCTGCAGCACCGTCATCAGCTTGGGATGGACGGCGAAGGAGGCGGGGACCTCCGAATGCGCCGTCCCGATCCGTTCCAGCACAGCGGCCTCGACCGCGGTCTGCACCTGCGCCTCGTCGGCGGTTCCCTGCTGCGCGTCCGGCAGGTCCAGGCCCTGGACGTTCTGCTGCGTCGCCGGGTCGGTGGACGGCGCCGTGCGGGTGGAGGTGAAGGCTTCGTCCAGGTGCTCCTGGAAGTTCCGCACCAGCCCTTCGGTCTCCTCCTCGGTGAGGTCGCCGCGCTCGATGAGCGCCTCCGTGTAGAGCTTGCGGGTCGAGGGCTTCTCGGCGATCAGCTTGTACATCTCGGGCTGCGTCATCGAGGGGTCATCGCCCTCGTTGTGCCCGCGGCGGCGGTAGCACTGCATGTCGATGACCACGTCGCGGTGGAACTTCTGACGGAACTCGAAGGCGATCTCGGCGACCCGCACGCAGGCCTCCGGATCGTCGCCGTTGACGTGGAAGATCGGCAGCTGGGTGGACTTGGCGACGTCGGTCGAGTAGTACGACGAACGCGAGGAGTCCGGCAGCGTGGTGAAGCCGATCTGGTTGTTGATGATCACGTGGATCGTGCCGCCAGTGCGGTAGCCGCGCAGCTCGGAGAGGTTCAAGGTCTCGGTGACCACGCCCTGGCCGGCGAAGGCGGCGTCGCCGTGCACGAGGACCGGCAGCACCGGGAACTCCTCGGGACGCTCGAGGCGGTCCTGCTTGGCGCGGACGATGCCCTCCAGGACGGGGTTCACGGCCTCCAGGTGGGAGGGGTTCGCGGCGAGGTACACCTTGGTGCTCTTGCCGTCGTGCGAGGTGTAGGAGCCCTCGGTGCCCAGGTGGTACTTCACGTCGCCGGAGCCGAGCTTCTGGCCGTAGTTGCCCTCGAACTCCTGGAAGATCTGCCCGTAGCTCTTGCCGGCCAGGTTCGAGAGCACGTTGAGCCGGCCGCGGTGGCTCATCCCGATGGCCACCTCCTCCATGCCGTCGTGCGCGGCGCCGTGCAGCACAGCGTCGAGCATCGGGATGACCGCCTCGCCGCCCTCGAGGGAGAAGCGCTTCTGTCCCACGAACTTCGTCTGCAGGAACGTCTCGAAGGCCTCGGCGGAGTTGAGGCGATCCATGATGTGGGTGAGCTCGTCCTTGTCGAACGGCCGGCGCGGGATCTCCATCTTCTGCTGGATCCAGTCGCGCTCCTCCGGGTCGGAGATGTGCATGTACTCCACACCGATGGTGCGGCAGTACGCATCACGCAGCACGCCGAGGATGTCGCGCAGGGACATCTTGTCCTTGCCGCCCAGCCCGCGGGTGGGGAAGGAGCGGTCCAGGTCCCACAGGGTCAGCCCGTAGGTCTCGACGTCCAGATCCGGGTGGGTGCGCACCTTGTACTGCAGTGGATCGGTGTCCGCCATCAGGTGCCCGCGCACGCGGTAGGCGTGGATCATGTCCATCACCCGGGCCAGACGCTCGGAGGTGGTGTGCCGGAAGGGGTTGTCCGGCACCCAGCGGACCGGCTGGTAGGGCAGGCGCAGCGAGGCGAAGACCCGGTCGTAGAAGCCGTCCTTGCCCAGCAGCTTGTCGCTCATCCGCTTGAGGAACTCGCCGGAGGCGGCACCCTGGATGATGCGGTGGTCGTAGGTCGAGGTCAGCGTCATGACCTTCGAGATCGCGAGCTCGGCGAGGGTGGCGGGACTCGCGCCCTGGAACTGCGCGGGATAGTCCATCGCGCCGACGCCGACGATCACGCCCTGGCCCTGCATGAGGCGGGGGATGGAATGGACGGTGCCGATGCCGCCGGGGTTGGTCAGGGAGACCGTGGTGTGCGAGAAGTCCTCCATCGTGAGCTTGCCGGTGCGGGCCTTGGCCACGACCTCTTCGTAGGCCTTCCAGAAGCCGCGGAAGTCGAAGCGCTGGGCGGCCTTGATGCTCGGCACCACCAGGCCGCGGGAGCCGTCGGGCCGCGGCATGTCGATCGCGAGCCCGAAGTTGATGTCCTCGCGCTTGAGCAGGAGCGGCTTGCCCTTCTCGTCGACGTCGAAGCCGTTGTTCATGTCGCTGATCTCGGTGATCGCCTCGATCATCGCCCAGCCGATCAGGTGGGTGAAGGAGACCTTGCCCGCGCGATGGCGCTTGAGGTGGTTGTTGATCACCAGGCGGTTGTCGAACAGCAGCTTCACCGGGACGTCGCGCACCGAGGTGGCGGTGGGCACCTCGAGGGACTCGGCCATGTTGCGCACGATCGCCGCGGCGGGTCCACGGAGCTTGACGACCTCGGGCTCCCGCAGCTCCACCACAGGGATCTGTGCGGTGGTGGTGGGGACCTTCGCCGGGCGGTCCGAGGTCGTGGAGACAGCGGGCTGCGCGGAGGCGGCGGAGTCCTTGGAGGTGTCGGCGTTCACGGCAGGGGATTCCTTCGGAGACGGAGAGACGGTCGCGGGGGCGGCGGTCGTGGAGGTGGAGGAGGAGGTCGACGTGCTCGTCGCGGGCGCGGAGCTCGAGGGAGCGGGCGTCGGCGGCTCACCGGGGTCTGCCTGCTCCGGTGCCGCCTCCGGCGACGTCGCTCCCGAGGGGGCTGCGGTCGAGGCCGCCGACGTCGACCGTGACGTCGGTGAGGACTCTGAGGACTCTGAGGACTCTGAGGACTCTGAGGGCTCTGAGGGCTCTGCGGGCCTCTGGGAGACGGAGGTGACGGAGGTCACCGAGCCCGGGCCGGAGAAGTACTCCGCCCAACTGGGATCGACGCTCGAGGGATCCTCGCGCCACTGCTCGCGCAGTGCGTCCACGAGCCACTGATTCGGGCCGAACTCCGCGGAGTCGGAGTCCTGTGTCTGCTGTGACACTCTGAGATCGCCAGCCTTCTCACGGTCGGGTGATACGGAATGCTCCCAGCCTAGCGGCAGGAGATGATCGCCGTGCACCGTCCTCGGTGCTCGACCGGCGAAGATGCTGCGGAGTGCGTGAGATCACGGTGTCGTCGCCGTGTCCGGCAGCATCACCCGGATCAGGGACGAGCGTCCCTCACGGGCATGCTCGCTGCGGGGATCGTCGAGCACCTCGATCGAACCGCCGTGCAGGCCCACGGCCCAGCGTGCGATGGCCAGGCCCAGCCCGGTGCCGCCTGAGGTGTCGGCATAGCCGCCGCGCTGGAAGCGCTCGAACACCCGCGAGCGGTCCTCGCGGGCGATGCCGGGCCCCTCGTCGTGCACATCGATGCGCACCCCGTCGTCCTGCTCGGTGCGGGCGGCCGAGACGTGGATCCGGCCCCCGGCCGGAGAGTGCCGCGCGGCGTTCTCCAGCAGGTTGTGGATCACCTGCTGCAGCCTCGCGGCGTCGGCGGGGACCGCCAGGTCGGCGGGCTCGACGTCGATGATCCAGCGCACGTCGCGGCCGCTCGAGGCGAGGGAGGCGGCATCGACCACCTCGTGGAGGAACGGCGTGAGCTCCACCTCCTCGACGTCCAGCTCGACCACCCCGGCATCGAGACGGGAGAGATCCAGCAGGTGGTCCACCAGCTGCGAGAGCCGTTCGGTCTCGGTCAATGCCACCTCGAGCGCGGCCGGATCCGGTTCGGTCACACCGTCCACCAGGTTCTCCAGCTGCGCACGCAGGCCGGTCACCGGGGTGCGCAGCTCATGGGAGACGTTCGCGACCAGGTCCCGGCGCATGCGGTCGGTCTGCTCGAGCTCGGAGGCCATCGTGGAGAATGCGGAGGCCAGCTGACCCACCTCGTCCCGGCTGGTGGTGCTGACGGCGCGGCTGTAGTCCCCGCGGGCCATGGCGCGGGCCGCACCGGTCATCTCCCGCAGCGGTGAGGTCATCCCGCGGGCGAGGATCTGGGTGAACACCAGCGCTGCGATCACCACCAGCGGCAGCGCCAGCAGCGGCTGGATCCCGGCGCGGATGCTCACCTGGGTCAGCAGTGCGGCCACGCTCACGCTCGCCCCGACCAGGATCCCGAGCTTGACCTTGAAGGAACGGAACCTGTCCAGCGGGCGGACGTCCAGACGATCCGGTACCCGCCGCTGAGCATCGCCCGCACCGTCGGCCGGTGGCGTCACGAGTCGTCGTCGGGCAGGTTCGGGGTGGGCATGGAGGAGAGGTCCGACGCTCCGGTGGCGCCGCGGGCCGCTCCGCTCCCGTCCTCGGAGTCCTCCGGGATCTCGAGGGCGTATCCCACGCCGTGGACGGTGCGCACCAGATCGGAGCCGAGCTTGCGCCGCAGCGCCTTGACATGGGAGTCGACGGTGCGGGTGCCGGTGGCGTCCACCCAGTCCCACACGTCGGCCAGGAGCTGCTCGCGGGTCAGGACGGTGCCGGGGGCGTTCGCCAGGCACAGCAGCAGGTCGAACTCGGTGGGGGTGAGGTGCGCGGGTGCGCCGGCACGCATGACCCGGCGCCCTGCGCGATCGATCACCAGGTCGCCGAACTCCAGGGCGTCCTGCTTCTCGGACTCGCTCGGTGCGGGTGCCCCGACCCGGCGCACCCGACGCAGCAGGGCCTTCAGTCGGGCGACCAGCTCGCGCATCGAGAAGGGCTTGGTCATGTAGTCGTCGGCGCCCACTCCGAGCCCCACCAGCATGTCGGTCTCGTCATCGCGTGCGGTCAGCATCAGCACCGGCACGGGCTCGTCAGCCTGGATCCGTCGGCACACCTCCAGGCCGTCGAAGCCGGGCAGCATCACGTCCAGCACCACCGCGTCGGGGCGCACCTCGGACACTGCGCGCACGCCGGAGGGTCCATCGGGGGCGGTGGTGACCTCCCAGCCTTCGGCGGTGAGCCGATCGGTGATCGCACGGGTGATCGTCTGCTCGTCCTCGATCACGACCACGCGCACGGGTGCGGTGCCGGGGGCGGCGTTCTTGTCCGGGGTCGACATGGCGCCACTCTAGACGCCGCCTGCTGGGAGCACACGGGATCCGTCACGCAGCGTGCGGGGCGCTCCCGGGCCCGGGGCGGGAGGCATGGAATGTGACCCGCGGGTCGTCCCGAGCTCCGTCGGAGTGACCTGGTACGCGGGTGCCGGGCCGCGCTCGTCAAGATCGGGCAACCTTTGGGGCATCTGGGCAAAAACTTGGCAATGACCGCGTCGGGGCGGTCGTCATGCCAGGTGGGGGGCACGTAGGTTGGTCCAGGTTGTTCGGCGACGCGTCCTTCCCCTGCTCGGCGTCACGATCGGACAGGCGCTTGGACCAGATCTACACAGTCGCAATGGAAGAGGTCAGCACGTGGCGAATCACCGCGCGGATGGACGAGCAACGGTGCGCAAGCATCGTCTGGTCGGAGGCACTCATCGCGACTCCGCTGTCTCCGCCGGAGCCGTGAAGGTCGGGGTCCTCGGAGTCCTCGCCACCGCCACGATCGCGGCGCCGCTCGCGGCCGCCGCGGCCGGGATCGACGAGACCGCCCCGCAGGGCGAGACGATCGCCCAGGCCCAGCCCGCTGCCCCCGCCGCCCAGGCGCCCGCGCCCGTCGCACTCCCGGTGGCCGATGACGTCGCCGAGGCGACGGTCGAGACCCGCACCGAGGATCCTGACGCCAGCCGCTCCGAGGCGCGCACCTCGCCGACCCCCGACGACTCCGAGACGCAGACCGAGGCCTCCGAGGAAGCGGCGGGCACCGGGATCGAGGTCTCCGTCCCCGAGCCCGTGGAAGAGGCCTCCGCCGCCGAGCCGGTGGGCGACAACGGCTATGTGCGTCCGGTCAGCGGCCCTATCACCTCCGGCTTCGGCGGGCGCATGCACCCCGTCCTCGGCTACTTCAAGGGTCATGACGGCGTGGACTTCGGTGCCGCCTGCGGAACCCCCGTCGCCGCCGCCCAGTCCGGCACCGTCGTCGCCGTCGAGTACCACCACGCCTCCGGCAAGCGGGTGAAGGTCGACCACGGCAACGGGGTCGTCACCGGCTATTACCACCTGCAGGGTTACAACACCTCGGTGGGGGCCACCGTCGCCGCCGGCGAGACCATCGGCTATGTCGGCTCCACCGGCCGCTCCACCGGGTGCCACCTTCACTTCGCCAAGATGGACGAGGCGGGCAACTACTCCAACCCGATGTCGATCCTGCGGTGACGACCCTCGGGTCCCCGCTCATCCTCGGGGTCGAGTCCTCCTGCGACGAGACCGGCTTCGGCCTCGTCTCCGAGGGTGTCCTGCTGGGACAGGGCCTCGCCTCCAGCGCCTCCCAGCACGCCGACTTCGGCGGAGTGGTCCCCGAGATCGCCGCTCGCGCCCACCTCGAGGCCGTCGTGCCCACGCTGCGGATCGCGCTCGAGGACGCCGACGTCGACCTGGCCGACATCTCGCACGTCGCCGTCACCTCCGGGCCGGGCCTGGCCACGGCCGTGCATGTGGGCCTCGCCGCCGCGAAGTCGATCGCCTGGTCGCTCGGCAGGCCTCTCTACGGTGTGCACCACCTCGCCGGGCACGCGGCGGCCGACACCCTGGAGCACGGCCCGCTGCCCGAGCGCAGCATCGCGCTCATCGTCTCCGGCGGCCACACCTCGCTCCTCGCCGTCGGTGACCTGGTGCGGGACCCCATCGAGCATCTCGGCGACACCCTGGACGACGCGGCGGGGGAGGCCTTCGACAAGGTCTCCCGCCTGCTCGGCCTCGGCTACCCCGGTGGCCCCGCGATCTCCCGTGCCGCCGTCGACGGCGATCCCACTGCCTTCTCCTTCCCGCGCGCGATGCTGCGGCCGAAGGATGCGCCGTTCACCTTCTCCTTCTCCGGGCTCAAGACCGCCGTGGCCCGCACCGTCGAGACCCTCGAGCGCGCCGGGCAGCCGGTGCCGGTCGCGGACATCGCCGCCTCCTTCGAGCAGGCCGTGGTGGACGTGCTGGTCAAGAAGGCGGTCCGCGCCGTGCGCGAGCGGAACCTGGACACCCTGGTCATCGTGGGCGGCGTCGCCGCCAATGCGCGCCTGCGCGCGGTCGCGCGGTCGACGTGCGAGACAGCGGGCATCGAGCTGAGGATTCCGCCGCCGCGCCTGTGCACCGACAACGGCGCGATGATCGCGGCGGTCGGAGACCTGCTGGTGCGCTCCGGTGCTGAACCGAGCGGTCTGGGCATCGCCGCGGACCCCTCCGCCGTGCTCCACGGGGCGCAGCTCCCCCTGCCGCGGTGAGGTCCCTCTCACACCCGGCGCCCTCGACGGCGGTGATGCGGTCCGCCACCCGCAGATGTTGCTAGACTTCCCACGTCCGCCCGCGTAGCTCAGTGGATAGAGCGTCTGCCTCCGGAGCAGAAGGTCGTAGGTTCGAATCCTGTCGCGGGCACCACGAGAATCCCCGGTCACAGGCCATCACGGCCTGTCACCGGGGATTCTTCTGCTCAGCTCTGCTGGGCGCGCAGCTCCAGAAGCCGCCGCAGCAGATCCCGCGCCGCTGCGGTGTCCGCGATCCGCAGGCCGGCGGCGGTGTCGCCGCCGCCCACCTTCACGCCCACGTCGTGCTCGCCGAGCTGGGCGAAGACCGACTCGTCGGTGACGTCGTCACCCAGGTACAGCCAGGCATCGGCAGCGCCGGCCCGGGACAGCGCATCGATCGCCACCCCCTTCGAGGTGTGCACGACCGCGAACTCGACGACCTCCTTGCCCGGCGTCACCGTGACGTCGGGCAGGGTGGTGGCGTACTCGAGCGCCGAGTCCGTGGCGTTCAGCCCGCCGCGGCCCTTGGCGTTGCGGGTGTGCAGCACCGCCGCCGTCGGCTTCGTCTCCACCTCCGTGCCGGGGTGGGCACGGGCGATCCTCCGCAGAGTGGTGGTGATCGCGGCGAGCTGCTCCTCCTTCTCCGGCGTCATGCTCAGCGCGGACTTGTCCAGCACCTCGGCCTGCATCCACGGGGGCAGCGCCCCGACCTCCGCGCCGTGGGACCCCACCAGTACCACCGAGCTGGGCATCGCCGTGTGGGAATCGAGATCGGCCAGGGCGCGCCCGGAGACCAGGGCGACGGCGACCCCCGGCAGATCGGACAGCTCGCGCAGCGCCTGCAGAGCCTCCTGATCGGGCTGGACCGCATCGCGGTCGGGGACGATCGGCGCCAGCACGCCGTCGAAGTCGGTGGCGATCAGCAGGCGCGGCACGTCCGTGAACTCGCGCAGCGTCGTATCCAGCTCCGCAGGGTCGGTCAGGGCGTCCCCGGCGAGTCGGACGATCTGCGCCGCCTCATCCTCCGGGGACCCCGACATGGTCAGGCGCTCGAGGAACTGGTGGGCCCAGTGCTGCACATCGTGCTCCATGACCTGGTGGCGCAGGGAGCGCATCGCCTCCTCCTGCTCCTCGGGCGGCATCGCCAGCGAGCGCAGGATCGCGGCCTTGAGCTCATCGATGTCGTGCGGGTTCACCAGTACTGCGGCACGCAGCTCGTCGGCCGCGCCGGCGAACTCGCTGAGCACCAGCACCCCCTGGAGATCCGGGCGGGAGGCGACGTATTCCTTGGCCACCAGGTTCATGCCGTCGCGCAGCGCCGTCACCAGCACCACGTCGGCGGCCATGAACAGCGCTGTCATCTCCCGTCGGTCGAAGGAGTGATGCTGGTACGACACGGCCGGCCGGCCCAGTGGGGCGTGCTCGCCGTTGATCCGCCCCACCGTCAGCTCCACCTCGTCGCGCAGCTGCCGGTACGCCTCCACCCGCTCCCGGGACGGCGTGGCGATCTGGATCATCACCGCGTCATGCGGGTCGATCGAGCCGTCGTCCAGCAGCTCGCCCCAGGCCTTGAGGCGGTGCCGGATGCCCTTGGTGTAGTCCAGGCGGTCCGCCCCCAGCACGATCTTCTCCGGATCGCCGAGGTCCCGGCGCAGCTCGGCGGCACGCTCCCGGATCTCGGGATCCTCGGTGAGGGTGGAGACGGCGGAGGCGTCGATGGAGATCGGAAAGGTCTGCACCTGGACCTCTCGCACCGGGGCGGCGCCGATCCCGGGCACCGAGATCGTCATCCCGTCCACGTGGTGGCCCAGCAGCTTGCGCACCGCAGCGAGGAAGTTCAGCGAATCGCTCTCGCGCTGGAAGCCCAGCAGATCCGCGCCGAGCAGCCCGCGCAGGATGGAATTGCGCTTGGGGAGCTGGGAGAACAGCTCCACCGGAGGGAACGGGATGTGGTTGAAGAACCCGATCCGCACATCGCTGCGCCGGTCCCGGATCATCTGTGGGACCAGCTGGAGCTGGTAGTCGTGCACCCAGATGGTCCCTCCCGGGGCCGCGACCGGGGCCGCCTCCACGGCAAAACGTCGGTTCGCCGAGAGGTACGAATCCCACCAGCCGCGATGGAACTCCGGGTCGACGATCACATCGTGGTACAGCGGCCAGAGGGTGGCGTTCGAGTAGCCCTCGTAGTACCGCTCGATGTCTTCTTGATCCAGCCGCACCGGATACAGGCTCATCCCATCGGCCTCGAAGGGATCGGGGGCCTCTCCGGGGGAGCCGGCCCATCCCACCCAGGCACCGGAGTCGACGTTGCGCATCACCGACTCCATTGCGGTGACCAGGCCGCCGGGGCTGGTCACCCATTCGGTGGCGCCGTCGGGGAGGGTGCGCGAGTCCACCGGCAGCCGATTGGCGACGACCACCAGCTCGTGCTCGCCGGGACGGTCCTTGACCGAGGATGAAGTGGGCACCGGAACTCCTTCGCAGGGAATCGATCACGGAGACGAGGGAGCGGGCGCGGGGCACCCGGTGGGGTCGGACCGCGGCTCCCGCGCCGACGCCCCGACACTATCAAGTGCTCTCGCTCACCTGCCGGGCCTCGGGTCCCATGCCATCCCGTGTGTACTGCGCTTCCGAACGGGGCGGACCGGCCCCTACCGGACGGACGGGGCGGCAGCCTCGCACTGTTCGCAAGCCGGACAGGAGTGCGAGCGCTCCGCCCGCACACCTACCCTCGGAGGGCGCCGACGGCGCGAGCCGCCCGGCGGGAGCGTGCGGGCGGGATGGTGCGAGACCAGGAGCAGACATGCGCGCCCACGAGGCCGGAGCCCTACACGGCAACGACGCAGCCCCCACCTGGCTGCCCTACCCCCAGGACGTCAATCACCTGATCGACGGCCTGTGGTCGCGGAACACCGTCCGCAGCGCCGAGGGTGCCGTCGAGATCGCCGGCGTGGACGTGCGCCGGATCGCCGAGGAGGTCGGCACCCCCGCCTTCGTGCTCGACGAGGACGACTTCCGCCACCGTGCCCGCAGCTTCCGCGATGCCTTCGCCGACGCCTTCCGCCCCCACCGCGGTGCTGAGGTCTATTACGCGGGCAAGGCCTTCCTCTGCGGCGCCGTCGCCCGCTGGGTCGAGGAGGACGGGCTGGGACTGGACGTCTGCACCGGCGGCGAGCTCGCCGTCGCCCTGCGCGCCAGCTTCCCGACCGAGCGCATCGCTCTGCACGGGAACAACAAGTCCGAGGCGGAGATCCGCCGCGCCCTCGAGGCCGGGGTGGGCCGCATCGTCATCGACTCCCTCGACGAGATCGCGCTGGTCGACACGGTCGCCGCCCAGCTGGGCAGGCGCGCCGCCGTGATGGTGCGGGTGACCACCGGCGTCGAGGCCCACACCCACGAGTTCATCGCCACCGCGCATGAGGACCAGAAGTTCGGCCTCTCCCTCACCGGCGGCGTCGCCTTCGACGCCGTGCGTCGCGTGCTCGAGGCCCCGCACCTGGACCTGCTGGGCCTGCACTCCCACATCGGTTCCCAGATCTTCGACACCGGCGGCTTCGAGGTCGCCGCCCGCCGCGTGCTCGACCTGGTCGCCCACGTCCGTGACGAGCTCGGTCACACCATCGATCAGCTCGACCTGGGCGGCGGCTTCGGTGTCATGTACAACACCCAGCACACCCCGGCCACGCCCGCGGCGCTCGCCGCCGGGATCGCGGGGATCGTGGAGAAGCAGTGCCACGAGCTCGAGCTCGAGGTGCCCCACGTGTCCTTCGAGCCCGGCCGCGCGATCGCCGGCCCCTCCACCCAGACCCTGTACTCGGTGGGCACCGTCAAGGACGTGCGGCTCGGCGGCCCCCACCACCGCGTCTACGTCTCCGTGGACGGCGGGATGAGTGACAACGTGCGCACCGCGCTGTACGACGCCGACTACTCCTGCCTGCTCAGCGGCCGGGTCTCCGACGCTGTGCCCGAGGTGGTCCGCGTGGTCGGCAAGCACTGCGAGAGCGGCGACATCGTGGTCAAGGACGAGTACCTCCCCGGCGACGTGGAGCGCGGCGACCTGCTGTCGGTGCCGGTCACCGGCGCCTACTGCTACTCGCTGGCCTCCAACTACAACCACGTGCCCCGGCCACCGGTGATCGCGGTGCGCGACGGCGAGATCCGCACCCTGATCCGTCGCGAGACCGAGGAGGACCTCCTCGGCCTGGACCTCGGCTGATCGACTCACAGCGAGGAACCAGCGCAGCAGGTCGGTCGGCGAGCGGGCCTGATGCGCTCCGTCGCAATCGTTCACGTCCGGACACATGGTGAGGTGACCCTCGGCTAGAGTTCGAGGGCCCGTCCCGCCCCCTCCGTCGGCCCCTGTGGAAGGACCACTGCGCACATGTCACAGCACGCTTCCGGCAACTCAGCGTCCGGGGAGCACTCCTCCCTCTCGACGCTGCCCACCCTCCGGGTCGCGGTCCTCGGCGCCGGCACCGTCGGCGGCGAGGTGCTGCGCCTGATCTCCCAGCAGGCGGACGAGCTCGCCCATCGCGTCGGCGGGCGCCTCGAGGTGATCGGAGTGGCCGTGCGGGACCTCGGTCGCGACCGCGGAGAGCATGTGCCCGCCGCACTGCTCACCGAGGACGCCGCCTCCCTGGTGCACGATGCGGACCTGGTCATCGAGGTGATGGGCGGCATCGAGCCCGCTCGCACCCTGCTGCTGGACGCCATGGCGCACGGCGCCAGCGTGGTGACCGCCAACAAGGCGCTGCTGGCCCAGGACGGGGCCACCCTCTACGAGGCCGCGGACACCCACGGCGTGGACCTGTACTTCGAGGCAGCCGTCGCGGGCGCGATCCCGCTGGTGCGTCCGGTGCGGGAATCGCTCGCCGGGGATCGCATCCAGCGGGTGCTCGGCATCGTCAACGGCACGACCAACTACATCCTCGACGCGATGACGCGCACCGGCGCGAGCTTCGACGACGCGCTCGCCACCGCCCAGCAGCTCGGCTACGCGGAGGCCGATCCCACGGCCGACGTCGAGGGCCACGACGCGGCGGCCAAGGCCTCGATCCTCGCCTCGCTCGCCTTCCACAGCCGGGTGCGGCTGGCCGCTGTGCACTGCGAGGGCATCACCACGGTCTCCGCCCAGGACATCGCCGCCGCCGCACGGATGGGCCGGACCATCAAGCTCCTCTCGATCGTCGAGCGCATCGAGGAGGAGGACGGAGAACGGATCTCGGCCCGCGTCTACCCGGCGCTGATCCCCGAGGAGCACCCGCTGGCCTCGGTCGCCGAGGCGTACAACGCGGTGTTCATCGAAGCGGATGCCGCCGGGTCGCTGATGTTCTACGGTCAGGGTGCCGGAGGGTCCCCGACCGCGTCGGCCATCCTCGGCGATGTGGTCTCCGCCGCCCGCTCCCGGGTGCACGGCGGGGTGGGCCCGCGGGAGTCGCGGTACGCCGAGCTCGAGTCGATCCCGCTCGAGGAGCTGCGCAGCGCCTTCTACATCTCGCTGACCGTGGAGGATCGCCCCGGCGTGCTCGCCGAGATCGCCGGCACCCTGTCCGGCTACGGGATCTCCATCTCGACCATCCACCAGGAGCTGCTCGAGCAGGAGGAGGGGTCCGACGAACCGGCGCGGGCGCACATCGGCATCAGCACGCATCGTGCGCTGGAGTCCGCGATGACCGCCTCGCTGGACGTGTTCTCCTCCACCGCCACGGTGCTCAGCATCGATTCCGTCCTGCGCATCGAAGGAGAATGACCACATGGCACATCAGTGGCGCGGCATCCTCGCCGAGTACCGAGAGCATCTTCCGTTCGCCGAGAACGACACCCTGCTGACGTTGGGGGAGGGCGGCACCCCGCTGCTCCCGGCCCCGGCCCTGTCGACGGCGGTCGGTGCGGACGTCCACGTCAAGGTCGAGGGGATGAACCCCACCGGCTCCTTCAAGGACCGCGGCATGGTCTCGGCGATGTCGAAGGCGCTGGGCGACGGCGCGACCGCCGTGGTGTGCGCCTCCACCGGCAACACCAGCGCCTCGGCCGCGGCCTACGCCACCGCCGCGGGCCTGACCTGTGCGGTGCTGCTGCCGCAGGGGAAGATCGCGGCCGGGAAGCTCGCCCAGGCCGTGGTCCACGGCGCCAAGCTGATCCAGGTCGACGGCAATTTCGACGACTGCCTGGAGATCGCCCGCAAGCTGGACGCGGAGCACCCGATCGAGCTGGTCAACTCCGTGAACCCGTATCGCCTCCAGGGACAGAAGACCGCCGCGTTCGAGGTCGTCGACGCGCTGGGGACGGCTCCCGACATCCATATCCTCCCCGTCGGCAACGCCGGGAACATCTCCGCCTACTGGATGGGCTATCGGGAGTACCGCGAAGCGGGCCTCACCGACTCGCTGCCGCAGATGTGGGGCTTCCAGGCCGCCGGCGCCGCCCCCTTCGTGGCCGGGCACCCGATCACCGACCCCGAGACGGTGGCCACCGCCATCCGCATCGGCGCCCCCGCCTCCTGGCACCTCGCGGTCGAGGCGCGCGACGACTCCGCCGGCCTCATCGACGCGGTCACCGACCAGCAGATCCTCGATGCGCAGAAGCTGCTCGCCGGCGAGGTCGGCATCTTCGTCGAACCCGCCTCGGCGGCCGGCGTGGCGGGGCTGCTGCAGCAGGCCGAGAAGGGGCTGGTCCCACCCGGAGCGACGATCGCGATCACCGTCACCGGCAACGGTCTCAAGGACATCGATACCGCGATGATCCAGCACGATCTCACGCCGGCCGTGGTGCCGGTGGACATCGCCGCGGCGGCGGAGGCCATCGGCCTGTGAGGATCCAACACACCCGCGTCTCGGTGCGGATCCCGGCGACCTCCGCGAACCTCGGTCCGGGATTCGACACCCTCGGGCTCGCTCTGGACCTCTGCGACGACCTGAGCGTGGAGGCGACCACCGGTGCGGTCGAGATCACCGTGACGGGGGAGGGCGCCGGCTCGGTGCCCGCCGGCGAGGATCACCTCGTGGTGCGTGCCCTGCGGCGCGGTCTCGACCATGCCGGGGCTCCCCAGACCGGGCTGCGGTTGCAGGCCACCAACCGCATCCCGCATGGTCGTGGCCTGGGATCCAGTGCCGCGGCCACCCTTGCCGGGCTGCTGCTGGCCCGGGGGATGATCTCCGACCCCGACGCGCTGGACGACCAGGTCGTCCTGCAGCTGGCGACGGAGTTCGAGGGGCATCCCGACAACGCCGCGCCGGCGCTGTTCGGCGGTGTGGTGCTGTCCTGGATGCGGGGCGCCGTGGCCCGTGCCGCATCGCTGCGCGTCGCCGGTGATGTGCTGCGGCCGGTGGTGCTGCTGCCCACCGCCACCCTCTCCACCCACCGGGCCAGAGGTCTGCTGCCTGACGAGGTCCCGTACTCCGACGCGGTGTTCAACGCCTCCCGCTCCGCCCTGCTCGTCCACGCCCTCGCCGGCGCGCCGGAGCACCTGCTCGAGGCGACCGAGGACCGGCTGCACCAGGATCGGCGCGCACCGGGCATGCCCGAGAGCGTCGAGCTGATGCGCGTGCTGCGGCAGGAGGGCCACCCCGCAGTGATCTCGGGCGCGGGACCCTCCGTGCTGGTGATGGCGGGAGAACGCACGCAGCTGGCGCCCCTGGTGCGCCGGTTCGTGGGCGATCCCGCCGCATGGCGGATCGCCGAGGTACCGCTGCGGACGGCCGCCGCGGCTCCTGTGGTAGGTTGACCCTGCGTCCAGGCGACATCGCGCGACGCAGAACCCTGCAGCAGATCCCTGGTGGATGCTGTGTGCAGAACTCCGCGTTCCGATGTGCTTCCTGATCAAGCGCCCCGCACGGACCATGTGCACCATTGTTGACGTGCCATGCAGGCCCGTGCGCCGCCGTTGACGCACCCCGAATCACACCGGCAGGCCCCCCGAGGATGCCTTGCATCGTGGGGGAGAACCCTGTGCGGACCTGTCGTGACAGCACCCGGAGACCAGATGTCCCCGGTGCTGTGCGGCACCCAGACCAGTAAAGAGCCGGCGAGACCGGCTCAACAGGAAGGAACCCGGGTGAACGACACCACCTCCGGCGCAGATCTTGCGGCGAAGAAGCTTCCCGAGCTGCAGGCCATCGCTGCCGAGCGCGGCATCAAGGGGGCTCGTCGCCTGCGCAAGGGCGAGCTGATCGAGGCGATCCGCGGGGGCGGAACGCCGCCGACGGCCACCGCTGTCGCCGACGCCCCCGCGGCAGCGGCCGCTGGCCCCGCGCAGGAGGCGCCCGCTGCGCCGGACGTCGCAGGCGCGGAGGCGACCGGTCGCCACGAGCGGTCCCGGTCCCGCTCGCGCTCCCGCACCACCGACTCCGGTGGATCCCACGGCGACTCCGCGCCGGACCTCGGCATCGACGTGCCGACCGACGGCGGAGCCGGCCCGCAGCGGGATAGGCGCGGCGACGGCTCCGTGAACCGCGACGAGGGCGGCGACGACAAGGGCGGCCGGGAGGACGACAGCCGCAGGTCCCGCGGCGATGACCGCCGTGAGGACCGTGGCCGGGGCGACGATCGCGGTCGCGGCGGCAACCAGCGCCGCCGGCTGGAGGACATCGAGCTCCCGGACCGCTCCGGGGAGCAGGACGACGACGACCGTCAGGGCGGCGACGGCTACGACGACGACCGTCGAGCTCGCTCCCGCAGCCGCAACCGCTCGCGCGATCGCAAGCGTCGCGGTCGCGGCGGCCAGAACGACCAGGGTGGGCAGAACTCCCAGGGTGGGCAGAACTCGCAGGGTGGCCAGCAGGACGACGGCCAGGCCCGCGAAGGTGATGAGCTGATGACCATCGCCGGGATCGTGGACATCCGCGACAACAACGCCTACGTGCGCACCACCGGTTACCTGCCCGGCGCCAGTGACGTCTACGTGACCATGAACCAGGTCAAGCGCGCCGGCCTGCGCAAGGGCGATGCCATCACCGGCCAGGTCAAGGCGCCCCGGGACGGCGAGGACCACCGCGTCGAGCAGCAGCATGGTGGCGGCCGCAATCGCCGCGGCAAGGGCGGCGGCGGCAACCAGAACAAGTACGCCGCACTGGTGCAGGTCGACACCGTCAACGGGATGCCGACCGAGCGCGCCCGGCAGCGGGTCGACTTCAGCAAGCTCACGCCGCTGTACCCGGACGAGCGGCTCCGGCTGGAGACCGCACCGAATGCCATCTCCCCGCGCATCATCGACCTCGTCTCGCCGATCGGCAAGGGCCAGCGCGGCCTGATCGTCTCGCCCCCGAAGGCCGGCAAGACGATCATCATGCAGCAGATCGCCAATGCGATCACCGTGAACAACCCCGAGGTCCACCTCATGGTCGTGCTCGTCGACGAGCGCCCCGAGGAGGTCACCGACATGGAGCGGACGGTCAAGGGAGAGGTCATCGCCTCGACCTTCGATCGCCCGGCCTCGGACCACACCATCGTCGCCGAGCTCGCCATCGAGCGGGCCAAGCGCCTGGTGGAGATGGGCCGCGACGTGGTGGTCCTGCTGGACTCGCTGACCCGCCTGTCCCGTGCCTACAACCTGGCCGCACCGGCCTCCGGCCGGATCCTCTCCGGTGGTGTCGATGCCTCGGCGCTGTACCCGCCCAAGCGGTTCTTCGGCGCGGCGCGCAACATCGAGCACGGCGGTTCGCTGACGATCCTCGCCTCGGCACTGGTGGAGACCGGTTCCAAGATGGACGAGGTCATCTTCGAGGAGTTCAAGGGCACCGGCAACATGGAGCTGCGCCTCTCCCGTCACCTCTCCGACAAGCGCATCTTCCCGGCCGTCGACGTCAACGGCTCCGGCACCCGCCGGGAGGAGGCGCTGATGGGCAAGGAAGAGCTGGCCATCATGTGGAAGCTCCGCCGTGTCCTGGGCTCCCTCGAGCAGCAGCAGGCGCTCGAGCTGCTCATGGAGCGGGTGAAGAAGACGCAGTCGAACTCCGAGTTCCTGATGACGGTCCAGAAGAACACGCCCAGCGTGGGCGGGCGCAGCTCGGACTGATCTCCGCACCGCACACCGTGCCGAGCACGGTGCGGAGCTCGAGGGGCACCTCCACCGCGGTGGAGGTGCCCCTCGTCGGGTGGGCGCCGCGCCGTCGCACCGCTCCTCGACGCGGCGCTCCATCGCCAGGGCCGACGGCATTGCCCAGGAGGACAGAACGGGATAGCGTAATCCCAGCCGTGAACGTTCACGGCCTCTTCCTCCCACCTGCGAAGGACGTCGACGTCGACATGAGCACTCCCCCCACCCCGTTCCGCTGGGCAGTCCTCGGGCCCGGCGGGATCGCCCGCCGCTTCGCCTCACAGCTGTCCTCCTCGCAGGACGGTGTGCTGGTGGCCGTCGGCAGCAGTTCCGCCGAGCGCGCGAAGGCCTTCGCGGAGGAGTTCCCTCTGGACGGACCGGCGCTGATCGGCGACTACGAGCAGGTGCTCGCGAGTGACCAGGTCGATGCCGTCTACATCTCCACCGTCCACACCGGACATGCGCGCCTGGCCGCGCTGGCCCTCGAGGCGGGCAAGCACGTGCTGTGCGAGAAGCCGCTGACCCCGAACTCCGGCACCACCATGGCGCTGATCGACCTCGCCGCTCGCAGCGGGAAGGTCCTGCTCGAGGCCTTCATGTACCGCTTCCATCCCCAGACCGTCCGGGTCCTGGAGCTGGTGGCCGAGCGAACGATCGGCGAGATCACGCACGTGGACGCCTCCTTCTCCTTCGACACCGGCGCTCGCAGCGGGCGCCTGTTCGACCCCATGACCGCTGGGGGCGGCATCCTGGACGTGGGCTGCTACCCAATGTCCTTCGCCCGTTTCGTCGCCGGCGCCGCCCAGGGCCGCGCCGCCGTCGAGCCGGCCACGATCGCGGGCAGCGGCACCCTGGGAGAGACGGGCGTGGACGAATGGGCCACCGCGGAGCTCACCTTCCCCAGTGGGATCACGGCGAGCCTGCGCACGGGCGTGCGCCTGGCGGACCCGCAGTCCGCGACGATCACCGGGACCCGCGGTGTGATCCGCCTGGATGATCCCTGGGGTCTGGGTGAGGAGACCTGCATCGAGCTGGATGTGGTGGGCGAGCCGGCCCGACGGATCGAGATCCCCGCGGCCCACGCCTACGCGCTGGAGGCCGACGCCCTCGCCGGTGCCGCCCGTAGCGGCGGCGAGGTTCCCGAGCTCACCGGTGAGAACTCCTGGGGGCAGGCGCGCGCCCTGGATCAGTGGCGCGAGCAGATCGGCCTGCGCTACCCCTTCGAGGCCGACGACGCCGACATCCCCACCCTGACCGGCCGGCCCCTGGCCCCCGGCAGTGTGCAGGCCGGACCGGCCATGACCTACGGGAGCATCCCCGGGGTCGACAAGCGGGTCTCCCGCCTGGTGATGGGCTGTGACAACCAGCTGAACCTGGCCCACGCCTCCGCGATGTTCGATGCCTACGTCGAGATCGGCGGAACCACCTTCGACACCGCCTACGTCTACGGCGGCGGCCACATCGAGAAGCTCTTCGGGCAGTGGGTGCGCAACCGCGGCGTGCGAGAGGACGTCGTGGTCATCACCAAGGGGGCGCACACCCCGCACTGCGATCCGGCGTCGATCACCCGTCAGCTCGAGGAGTCCCTCGAGCGTCAGGGCACGGACTACGCGGATCTCTACATGATGCACCGCGACAACCCGGAGGTCCCGGTCGGTGAGTTCGTCGACGCCATGGACGAGCACCTGCGGGCCGGGCGCATCCGCGCCTACGGCGGATCGAACTGGACCCCGGAGCGCGTGGACGAGGCCAATGCCTATGCGAAGGCCAACGGCCGCACCGGCTTCACCATCCTGTCCAACCACTTCGGCCTGGCCGAGGCGCTGGATGTGCCGTGGGCCGGCTGCGTCCACGCCACGGATGCGCAGTCCAGGGCGTGGCTCGAGGAGCGCGGTATCGCCCTGCTGCCCTGGTCCTCGCAGGCGCGCGGCTTCTTCACCGGCCGTGCCCACCCCGAGGACCGCTCGGACGCGGAGCTCGTGCGCTGCTACTACAGCGACGAGAACTTCGAGCGCCTGGCCCGGGCGGAGGAGCTCGGACGCGAGCACGGGGTCCCGGCCACCGCGATCGCCCTGGCCTTCGTGCTGCACCAGAAGTTCCCGACCTTCGCCCTGTTCGGCCCGCGCAGCATCGCCGAGATGCGCTCCTCGACCCTGGGCCTGGGCGTCGAGCTGACCGAGGACCAGCTGGCCTGGCTCGACCTGGGGTCTCCGGCCCGATGAGCGCCGTGGAGCGCAGGGCCACCATCGTCGACGTCGCCGAGCGGGCCGGGGTCTCCCGGCAGACGGTCTCCCGGGCCATGAACGATCAATCCGGCATCAGCATCGACACCCGCGACCGAGTCCTCACGGCGGCGCGGGAGCTGAACTACCGCCCTTCCCGCTTCGGCCGCGGTCTCGTGGAACAGGGGCCGATCACCCTCGGCCTGGTGGTGGAGGACCTCTCCAACGCCTACTTCGCCGAGCTCGGCGCCGCGGTGGTCCGCGCCTGCGCGCCGTACGGCTGGAACGTGGTGCTCGCCGAGGCCATGCACGCCCCGCACCCCGAACAGGTGGCAGGTGACCTGGCGCGCCGGGTCGACGCCCTCGTCGGCTACGGCGTGCTGACCGCCGACATCCGCGGCAAGGGCGGGATGCCGGTGGTCCAGCTGGACGGCCGCCCTGCGCAGCTCGCCGAGGGCGGCGTCATCGAGCTGGTCCGCGAGCCCGCCATGACGGAGCTGGCCGCGCACCTGAGCGATGCCGGGGCCCGACGGCCCGTGGTCCTCGACCTCGTCGGCGGTCTCGGCCGCTCCCGCAGCCTGGCGCTCGCGTCGGCGCTGCGTCCGCTGGTCGGCGGCGACGAGGTCCCGGTGCGGGAGATGGACGCGCGCGAGGGGCATCGGGAGGCGCTCGAGGAGATCCTGGCCGACGGGACGGACACGATCGTCGCCTTCAACGACGAGCTCGCTGTCCGCCTGCTGCGGACCCTGCGGAGCCTCGGGAAGGACGTGCCGGGCCAGGTGCGTCTGGTGGGTGTCGACGGTCTTGAGATCGCCTCGCTGGTCACCCCCGAGCTCACCACCCTGAGCCTCGACATCGAGACGGTGGCCCGCGAGACGGTCTCGCTGGTGGCCGGGATGCTCGACGGCTCCGTCCCGCTCAACGGAGAGGCGGCGCATCGGGCGGTGCCCTACCGGCTGGAGGTGCGCGCCTCGAGCTGACCGGAGCGATGTAGCGCACGCCGCATCCGGAATCCTCGCGCCTGCGGGGCTAGGCGTGGCACACTGTGACGTCGGTTCTGGTTCACGGTGCCCGCCGGGCGCCGACCCAGCGACCCCGAGCAAGGAGAGACATGAAGGCTGAGATCCACCCCGCATACGCCGAGACCCAGGTGACCTGCACCTGCGGCAACTCGTTCACCACCCGTAGCACCAAGACCGACGGCGCGATCAGCACCGAGGTCTGCTCCGCGTGCCACCCGTTCTACACGGGCAAGCAGAAGATCCTGGACACCGGCGGCCGCGTCGCCCGCTTCCAGGCCCGCTACGGCAAGAAGGACTCCTGAGCGACGTACTGCGAGGGACGAGCGGTAGGAGCCCGGGCGACGTCCCCGGCCGCAGCCCGCGCGACGTCCCAGCAGCAGAGAGCACTCTCCGACGCCGGTGCGCGCCCCAGGGCGTGCACCGGCGTCGTCGCATGTGAGCACGGAGGAGTCGGGTGGCTGACGAAGGAGCATCGATGAGCGAGCACGATGCGGGCGATCGTCTCGCGCCGCTGCGCCACGAGCATGCTCGCCTGCAGCAGTCGATGGCGGACCCGGCCCTGCACGAGGATGCCGCCCGCGCCCGTCGCGTGGGCCGCCGCTACGCCGAGCTGGAGGGGATCCTCGAGGCCGCGGCGCAGCTGGACGCCACCCGAGCGGACCTCGAGACCGCCCGGGAGCTCGAGGAGCTGGGGGAGGGGGACGAGGAGCTGGCCGTCGAGGCGGAGCAGCTGGCGGCCCGCCTCACCGCGCAGCGCGAGCATCTCGAGGACCTGCTCGCACCCCGCGACCCCGACGACGCCCGGGACGTGATCCTCGAGATCAAGGCCGGCGCCGGTGGGGAGGAGTCCGCGCTCTTCGCGGCGGAGATGCTGCGCATGTACCGTGGCTACGCCGAGACCCAGGGCTGGCGGGTAGAGGTCCTCACCTCTGCCGAGTCCGATCTCGGCGGCCTCAAGGACGTCACTGTCGCGATCGCCGCACGAGGTGCGGGCGGTCCGGGCGCGGGCGTCTATGCCCATCTCAAGCACGAAGCCGGGGTGCATCGGGTCCAGCGCGTCCCGGTCACGGAGTCCCAGGGACGGATCCACACCTCCGCGGTGGGCGTGCTGGTGCTGCCCGAGGCCGATGAGGCGGACGAGTCGGACGTGCTCGCCGAGGCGATGACCCCGGCGAACCTGCGCATCGACGTCTTCCGCTCCAGCGGTCCCGGCGGGCAGAGCGTGAACACCACCGACTCCGCCGTCCGGATCACGCACCTGCCCACCGGGGTGGTGGTCTCCTGCCAGGACCAGAAGAGCCAGCTGCAGAACCGGGAGCAGGCGCTGCGGATCCTGCGCACCCGGCTGCTGGACGCCCGCCGCGCGGAGCAGGAGGCGCAGTCCTCCGCCACCCGGCGCTCGCAGGTGCGCACCGTGGACCGCAGCGAGCGCATCCGCACCTACAACTTCCCCGAGTCCCGGGTCGCGGACCATCGCACCGGCTTCAAGGCGGGCAACCTCGCCCAGGTCCTGGCCGGCGACCTCGGCGACCTCATCGCCTCCTCCCGCGACGCCGAGCGCGCAGCGCGCCTGGCGGAGGCCCGGGCCGGGACCGACCAGGAGCGCTCCTGATGCACGGTGGGGAGGTCCGCAGCCGCCTGCGCTCCGCCCTGGCGGAGACGACGCGGCAGCTCGGCGAGGCCGGGGTCCCCTCACCCAGCGTCGACGCCCGGGCGCTGATCGCCCATGCCGCAGGGACCGAGCAGCCGCTGGTCATGCTCGATGAGCTGCCGGAGGATTTCGCGCAGCAGCTCGCGCACCTCACCGCCCGTCGCGCACAGCGCGAGCCGCTGCAGCTGATCCTGGGCCGTGCCCCGTTCCGGCACCTGATGCTCGACGTGCGGCCCGGCGTGTTCATCCCGCGGCCCGAGACCGAGCTCGCGGTGGACCTGCTGCGCCAGCACCTGGACGGGCCGCTGCACGAGGTGATCGACCTCTGCGCCGGTTCCGGCGCACTGGGAGCGGCCGTCCTCGACGAGCTGCCGCGCTCGCGCGTGCTGTCCGTGGAGATCGACGCGGCCGCCGCGGAGCTGACCGCACACAACCTCGACCGGGCGGGCACCGGACGCGGCCGCGTCCTGCAGGCCGACCTGCTCGGGGAGATCCCCGAGCTGGCGGCGGTCGGGCCGGTGGATGCCGTGCTGTCCAACCCTCCCTACATCCCGCCCGAGGCCGTGCCGCGCGACGTCGAGGTGCTCGAGCACGATCCGCACCGCGCCCTGTTCGGCGGCGGGGACGACGGACTCGAGGTGCCTCGTGCCGTCATCACCTGGGCGCGGCGGCTGCTGAGGCCCGGTGGCGTGCTGATCATGGAGCACGCGGACGTGCAGGGGCAGGCAGCCCTGGGCGCCGCCGCGGACGGCGGCGGCTTCGACCTGCTCAGCACTGTTCCCGACCTGACCGGACGGGACCGATTCCTGGTGGCGCGTCGCGCCCTCGGGGAACCGACCAGCGGAAGTGAGAGACTGTCCCGGTGACCGTGCACGACACCCAGAACCCAGAGTCCCGCGAGGACGCCCTCGCCGCCGCCGTCGACGCCGTGCGCGGCGGAGACCTGATCGTCCTGCCGACGGACACCGTCTACGGCATCGGGGCGGATGCGTTCACCCCGGACGCCGTCCAGGCCCTGCTCGAGGCGAAGGGCCGCGGCCGCGACACCCCGCCGCCGGTGCTGATCGGCGACCATGCCGTGCTGCTGGCCCTGGCCGCGGACGTCCCCGACTACGTCGAGGACCTCACCGACAAGCTGTGGCCGGGCGCGCTCACCCTGATCCTCACGGCGCAGCGGTCACTGACCTGGGACCTTGGGGAGACCGGCGGCACCGTGGCGCTGCGGATGCCGGATGACGAGGTCGCCCTCGAGCTGCTGCGCCGCACCGGTCCGCTCGCCGTCTCCAGTGCGAACCGTCACGGCAGGCCCGCCGCACTCACCGTGCTGGATGCCGCCACGCAGCTCGGCGATGCCGTCGAGATCTACCTCGACGACGGACCGGCCCGCATCGGCGAGAGCTCCACCATCCTGGACACCACCGTGACCCCGGCGGAGATCGTGCGCGAAGGTGCCATCTCCCGGGAGCGGATCATCGAGGTGGTCGGTGACATCTTCGCCGCGCCCGAGCCCGAGAGCTCCGACGAGCTGTCCTCTGACGATGAGCCCGCTGAGGCGGGAACGCCCGGTGCAGAGAGCACGGGCTCGAGCTCGGACGGCGCGCAGGGCGCGGCCGCTGCGCCGGTCGATGCAGAGCCGACCGCGGATTCCGGGGCGGCCGATCCCACGAAGCCCGATCCCGCGCCGCCGGCGGCGAGCCCGTCAGTGCTGGATCTTCCCGCCGAGCCCGGGCCGGAACCTGACGCCGCAGCTGCCGGAGTGCAGGAACCGGCCACCGAGAGCCCCCTCGAGGGGGTCGGCGAGCAGACGCCGACCACCACGTCCGAGCCCGCTGCGGATGAGGGCGGATCGCAGAGCTCGCCCGGGTGAGGATCTATCTGTTCCTCCTGCTGCTCGCCGCGGCGGTCACCTTCCTGGTGACCCCTGGGGTGAGGCTGCTGGCCCGACGGGCCGGCGCGATGACAGCGGTGAGGGACCGCGATGTGCACGACGCTGTGACCCCGCGTCTGGGAGGCCTCGCCATGCTCGCGGGAGTGCTCTGCGCGATGCTGGTCGCCAGCAACATCCCCTTCCTCGAGGGACTGTTCCGGGATACCCGTCAGCCCTGGGCGATCCTCGCCGCCGGCACCCTGGTGTGCCTGCTCGGCGCCGCCGATGATCGCTGGGACCTCGACTGGGTCACCAAGCTGGCCGGTCAGGTGCTGGCGGCGCTGCTGCTCGCCTGGCAGGGCGTCAGCCTGGTGACCCTGCCGATCAACGGCGTGACCGTGCTGTCCGGACGCACCGCGCTGATCCTCACCGTGCTGGTCGTGGTGGTGAGCATGAACGCGGTGAACTTCGTGGACGGTCTCGACGGGCTGGCGGCCGGCGTGATGGCCATCGGCGGATCCGCCTTCTTCCTCTACGCCTACCTGCTCACCCGCGACGCCTCGGCGGACGACTACTCCTCTCTCGCCGCGCTGCTGACCGCGGTGCTCATCGGTGCCTGTCTGGGCTTCCTGCCGCACAACCTCACCCGGGCGCGCATCTTCATGGGTGACTCCGGCTCGATGCTGCTGGGACTCCTGCTGGCGGCCAGCACCATCGCCGTGACCGGGCAGGTCGATCCGGTTCGGCTCTCCGGAGCGGACTTCTTCGGACAGTTCCTGCCGATCCTGCTGCCCATCGGCGTGATGATCGTGCCGTTCCTGGACTTCGGCCTCGCCGTGCTGCGGCGGATCGGCTCGGGGAAGTCCCCGTTCCATGCCGACCAGGCCCATCTCCACCACCGACTGCTCAGCCTCGGCCACAGCAAGCTCACCGCCGTGCTGATCATGTACACCTGGACCGTCCTCATCTCCGTGGGGCTGCTGCTCCCGCTCGTGCTGCCGATGCGTTCGGTCTATATCTTCTGGGTGAGCGGACTGATGTTCGCCGTCCTGCTCACCTTCGACCCCCTCAGATGGCGCACCGGCCGTCACCGGAAGGATTCCGATGTCCCCTCAGCCTGAGATCCCCGACGCGCACGAACGAGGAGCAGTCCCGGGGCCGCGGCGCCGCACTGCGGGCGACCGCTCGATGCAGCGAGCCACGGTGATCGCGGTGGCCGTCGGCCTGGTGCTGGACGTGATCGTGCTCGTCATCGCCGCCACCCGCCCTGAGTCGACCGCCCTGGCGGGCGCCCTGGTGGGCACCGGCCTCACCCTGCTCGTGGTGCTGCCCTCGATGGGGATCGCGTTCCTCGGCCCGCGCCTGAGCCCGATGAGCATGGCCGCGACCGTGCTCGGCTCCTGGGCGGTCAAGATGTTCGCTGTGATCCTGATCCTACTGCTGGTCCGGGACCTCCCCTCGCTGTCCACCCAGTGGATCGGGCTGGCACTGCTGGTGGGCGCGGTCTCGGCGATGATCGTGGAGGCCACGCTGCTGATGAGGACCCGTCAGCCGCTGGACGTGGAGCCCGTCGGGATCCCGCGGGAACCCCCGGCCGAGCAGTGAGTCTCTGTTATGCTTCCGGAGGTGCTCGACCGCTGATCACGGTGCATTACCGAGGTCCGCACGACCACTGATCGACCACCCGGAACGCTCACGCGTCGTCCATCGCCGTACGTACGGTGGCCGCACCCCGGGGAGGCTCCGATGGAGAACGACGGCCACGGCCGGTGCGATGGCGCCGGACCACACGACCACGGGAGATCGAGCTGAACACCGCAGACCTCAGCCCCACGCTGCACGCCGAGGACGATTCGCTCTTCCACGTCCCGACACTGGACGAGTTCTTCCCGGACGCGATCCTCTTCGACGGGACCTGGTTCGAGTTCAACCGCGTCCAGCTGGTGCGCCTGATCGTGCTCGCCGTCGTGCTGATCGTGATGTGCGTGCTCGCCTCCCGCGCCAAGCTGGTGCCGGGCCGCGGGCAGAGCATCGTCGAGCTGCTCATCGAGTTCGTCAACGGCACCATCATCAAGAACACCCTGGGACTGCGCGCGGGCAAGCACTTCGCCCCCTTCCTCATCACCCTGTTCTTCTTCCTGCTGGCGATGAACCTCGCCGGTGTGGTGCCCGGGCTCAACCTGGCAGGCACCTCGGTGATCGGGCTGCCCTTGCTGGCGGCCCTGTGGACCTTCGTGGTCTACGTGACAGCCGGCGTGAAGAAGCGCGGCATCGCGGGCTATCTCAAGCACGAGACCGCCCCGCCCGGACTGCCCAAGCCGATCTACCTGCTGCTGGTGCCGATCGAGTTCCTGCAGGTCGTGCTGATCCGCTGGGCCTCGCTGACCATCCGACTGCTCGCGAACATGGTCGCCGGCCACATCATGCTGGTGGTGTTCATCGGCCTCACCCAGGGCCTGCTGCTCTCGGGCACCTGGCTGGTCGCGATCTCACCCTTCGCCGGTGCGCTGGCGATCGGCATCTACGGCTTCGAGATCTTCGTCGCCGCCCTGCAGGCCTTCATCTTCACCATCCTCGCCGCGGTGTACATCCAGATGGCCACCTCCGACGAGCACTGACCTGCCCACGACCTTCCATACCCCCTGACATCACCCTGTCCGCCGTCCTCCCGGGCGGCACAACGAAAGGAAACCCCCTGTGGACCCGATGATTCTCTCTGAACTCACCGGCAACGTCGCATCGGTTGGCTACGGTCTCGCGGCGATCGGCCCGGGCATCGGCATCGGCATCATCGTCGGCAAGACCGCTGAGGCCACCGCCCGTCAGCCCGAGCTGCGCGGCCAGCTGCAGTCCACCATGTTCATCGGTATCGCGTTCACCGAGATCCTGACCCTGCTGGCGATCGTCACCGGCCTGCTCTTCGGCTGAGGCCCGCTCCCATGATTCTTGCCGAAGGAGCACAGTCAGTCCCGAGCTGGCGGCTTCTGGTCCCCCTGCCTTCGGAGATCATCTGGTCGCTCATCTTCCTGGTGATCTTCGCGGTCGTCTTCATGAAGTTCGTCCTGCCGCGGCTCAACGCCGTGCTGGACGAGCGGGCGCAGAAGATCGAAGGCGGTCTGCGCAATGCGGAGAAGGTCCAGGAGCAGGTCGACCAGCTCAAGAGCGATCAGGAGCAGGAGCTCGCTGCCGCCCGCCAGGAGGCCGCCTCGATCCGTGAGAAGGCACGCACGGATGGTCAGAAGATCGTCGATGAGGCCCGTACCCGCGCCGAGGCCGAGAACGAGCGGCTGCTCGCCTCCGGCCGTCAGCAGCTGAGCGCCGAGCGGATCGCCGCCTCGACCGAGCTGCGCGGAGAGATCGGGACGCTCGCCAGCGATCTCGCGTCCAAGATCGTCGGCGAGTCCCTCACCGACGATGAGCGCTCCCGCCGAGTGATCGACCGGTTCCTGGACGACCTCGAGTCGAGCCAGGCCACCACCCGATAAGGAACCGTGATGCGAGGAACCTCCTCCACCTCCTTCGCCGAGGTGCTCCGGCACGTCGAAGCCGCCCCGGCGGCCGACGGCGCTGCGCTGGATGCCGAGGCCCAGGAGCTGTTCTCGGTGGCCGATGCCATCGATTCCAGCAATCAGCTCGTGCGCACCCTCTCCGATCCCGGCCGTCCGGTCGAGGTCAAGGAGTCCACGGTCCGCTCGCTGCTGGCGAGCCGGGTCGGCCCGCGCACTCTCGAGACCACCCTCGAGGTCGTGCGGCGCCGCTGGTCCGAGCAGGAGGACATCCTCGATGCCCTCGAGCTGCTCGGGGTCACGGCACTTCTGGACCAGGCGCAGTCCGAGGAAGTCCTCGAGCAGGTCGAGACCGAGCTGTTCGACGTCTCGCGGCTCATCGACGGCAGCGGTGACCTCACCGCCACCCTCGACGGGGAGCGGGGGGAGCCCGCACGGCGCGCATCCCTGCTGGAGCGTCTGCTGGAGGGCCGGGCGCACCGGCTCACGGTCGCCCTGGCGGCCCGGGCCGTCGGGCGTCGCAGCGAGACCAAGCCGGCCCGTCGTGTCGAGGAGTTCGCCCGCTTCGCCTCCGATCGTCGACGGCGCGCTTTCGCGTCGGTCTCCAGCGCAGTCCCGCTGAACGAGGCGCAGCAGGCCCGCCTGGGTGCTGTCCTGGAGAATGTCTACGGCCGTCAGGTCCAGCTGAACCTCACGGTCGACCCCGCGGTCGTGGGCGGTCTCCAGATCCAGGTCGGCGACGACCTCTACGACGCCACCGTGCTGGCCCGGCTCTCCCGAGCCCGGTCGCAGCTCGTGGCCTGACTCATCCCCGACACCGGTTCCTCCCCGAGGACGCGGCGTCCCCAGCATTGTTCAGACCATCCCCGGCACCGGGGAGACCGAGAGGAAGCGAAGCAGCAGATGGCGGAGCTCACGATCAGCCCGGAGGACATCCGGAACGCCCTGGACACCGCGGTGTCCACCTACCAGGCAGGCGCCACCGAGCGCGAGGAGATCGGCCGCGTCAGCGAGGCCGCTGACGGCATCGCGCGCGTCGAGGGCCTCCCGAACGTCATGGCCAACGAGCTCGTCAGCTTCGAGGACGGCACCCTCGGCCTCGCTCTGAACCTCGAGCTGCGCGAGGTCGGCATCGTCGTCCTCGGCGAGTTCTCGGGCATCGAGGAGGGCCAGCAGGTCCGTCGCACCGGTCAGGTGCTCTCGGTCCCCGTCGGCGACGGCTACCTCGGCCGCGTGGTCGACCCCACCGGCGCCCCCATCGACGGGCTCGGCACCATCGAGACCGTCGGCCGTCGTGCCCTCGAGCTGCAGGCGCCCGGCGTCATGCAGCGCAAGGCCGTCAAGGAGCCGATGCAGACCGGCCTCAAGGCGATCGACGCGATGACGCCGATCGGCCGTGGTCAGCGTCAGCTGATCATCGGCGACCGCCAGACCGGCAAGACCACGATCGGCATCGACACGATCCTGAACCAGAAGGCCAACTGGGCCTCCGGCGATCCCGACAAGCAGGTCCGCTGCATCTACGTGGCCGTCGGTCAGAAGGGCTCGACCATCGCCTCGGTGCGCGCGACGCTCGAGGAGAACGGCGCGATGGAGTACACCACCATCGTCGCGGCCCCGGCGTCCGACCCGGCCGGGTTCAAGTACATCGCTCCCTACACGGGATCGTCCATCGGACAGCACTGGATGTACGAGGGCAAGCACGTCCTGATCATCTTCGACGATCTCTCGAAGCAGGCCGAGGCCTACCGCGCCGTGTCGCTGCTGCTGCGCCGCCCGCCGGGCCGCGAGGCCTACCCGGGCGACGTCTTCTACCTGCACTCCCGGCTGCTCGAGCGCTGTGCCAAGCTCAGCGACGAGATGGGGGGCGGTTCGATGACCGGCCTGCCGATCATCGAGACCAAGGCCAACGACGTCTCGGCCTACATCCCGACCAACGTCATCTCGATCACCGACGGTCAGTGCTTCCTGCAGTCGGACCTGTTCAACGCCAACCAGCGCCCGGCGGTAGACGTCGGCGTCTCGGTCTCCCGCGTCGGCGGCTCCGCCCAGACCAAGGCCATGAAGTCGGTCTCGGGCACGCTGAAGATCGACCTCGCGCAGTTCCGCGACCTCGAGTCCTTCGCGATGTTCGCCTCCGATCTGGATGCGGCCTCGAAGCAGCAGCTGAGCCGCGGTGCGCGTCTGATGGAGCTGCTCAAGCAGTCCCAGAGCTCGCCGTTCCCGATGGAGGAGCAGGTCGTCTCGATCTGGGCCGGCACCAAGGGCAAGTTCGACGACATCGAGGTCGAGGACGTCCGAGACTTCGAGGGACAGCTGCTCGAGCACCTGCGGCACAACGGCGGCGTGCTCGACGCGATCCGCAGCACGGGCAAGTTCGAGTCCTCGACCGAGGAGGAGCTCGCGAGCATCCTCGAGCAGGTCAAGCAGGACTTCCTGGCCGGCAAGGGGCAGGATGCGGCGCGGAACGACGAGGACGGTCGTCTCGCCGCTGACCAGATCGAGCAGGAGCAGATCGTCCGCGGCTGATGCGAGAGGCCGCCGCCCCGGACGGGGCGGCGGCTCCCGCCCAGGACGCATCGATCCCGCACGAGGAGAGACATGGGAGCCCAGCAGAGGGTTTATAAACAGAAGATCCGCTCCGCACAGGGGATGAAGAAGATCTTCAAGGCCAAGGAGATGGTCGCGGCCTCGCGCATCGCCAAGGCGCACGCCCGGGTCGAGGCGACGACGCCCTACGCCGAGGCGCTCACCCGCGCGATCGGCTCGGTGGCGACGCACTCCAACGAGATCTCGCATCCGTTCCTGGACAATGAGCGGTCGCAGACGGGGCGCGCCGGAATCCTCCTGGTCACCGCGGATCGCGGTATGACCGGCCCGTACTCGCACAACGTGATCCGCGCGGCCGAGCAGCTCGCGAACACGCTGCGCGACGAGGGCAAGGAGCCGGTGATGTACGTCGTCGGCCGCAAGGGCGAGGCGTACTACCGCTTCCGCAACCGCACGCCGCAGCGCTCCTGGACGCCCTACAAGGAGGACGAGCTGCCGCGCCTCGGCCGGGAGATCGCCGCAGCCGTCACCGAGGACCTCGTCTCCGAGGACCCCGCCGTGCATCTCGACGAGCTCTACGTCGTCTCCACACGCTTCCTGAGCCGCTTCGTCCAGAAGACGCACTCGGTCCGCATGGTGCCGATGGGCCTGGGCGATGTGCAGGGCGAGAACGCCCCGACCTATCCGCTGTACGAGTTCGTGCCGGACGCGGAGACGGTCGTCGGCGAGCTGCTGCCGCGCTACGTCCAATCGCGGATCGTCAACATCCTGCTGCAGGCGATGGCCTCGGAGCACGCCTCCACGCAGCGTGCGATGAAGTCCGCGACCGACAACGCGGAGACCCAGATCGACAAGTTCACCCGGTTGGCGAACTCCGCCCGCCAGGCGGAGATCACCCAGGAGATCACGGAGATCGTCGGCGGCGCCGACGCCCTCTCGGGATCCGGCCGCACCGAACGCTGACCCAGGCCGACGACACCCTGGCCGACGAGGCCCCGCGTCGGCACGACATGGAGAGAACGCACATGACCACCACCACTGACAGTCAGGCCCCCGTCGCTCCGGCGGCCGGTGCCACCGGACGCGTCGCCCGCGTCACCGGCGCCGTCATCGACATCGAGTTCCCTCCCGGGAACATCCCGCCGCTCTACAACGCGCTCACCATCCAGATCGAGGACACCGGCTCCGGGCTGGAGGCCTCGACGCTGACCCTCGAGACCGCCCAGCACCTCGGCGACGGCATGGTCCGCGGCATCGCGCTGAAGCCCACCGACGGCGTGGTCCGCGGCCAGGCCGTGACCGACACCGGCGCCCCGATCTCGGTGCCCGTCGGCGATGTCACCCTCGGCACCGTGTTCGATGTGGTCGGCAATCCGCTGAACAAGCCGGTCGACCAGCTCGAGATCACCGAGCGCTGGCCCATCCACCGCACGGCCCCGAACTTCGACCAGCTCGAGTCCTCGACGGTGATGTTCGAGACCGGCATCAAGTCGATCGACCTGCTCACCCCGTATGTCCAGGGCGGCAAGATCGGCCTGTTCGGCGGCGCGGGCGTCGGCAAGACGGTGCTCATCCAGGAGATGATCTACCGCGTGGCCAACAACCACGACGGCGTCTCCGTGTTCGCCGGCGTCGGCGAGCGCACCCGTGAGGGCTGGGACCTCATCGAGGAGATGACGGAGTCCGGCGTCATCGAGAAGACCGCCCTGGTCTTCGGCCAGATGGACGAGCCGCCCGGCACCCGTCTGCGGGTCGCGCTGTCCGCGCTGACGATGGCGGAGTACTTCCGCGACGAGCAGGCGCAGGACGTGCTGCTGTTCATCGACAACATCTTCCGCTTCACCCAGGCCGGCCAGGAGGTGTCCACCCTGCTGGGCCGGATGCCGTCGGCCGTGGGCTACCAGCCGAACCTCGCCGATGAGATGGGCATGCTCCAGGAGCGCATCACGTCCACCCAGGGCCATTCCATCACCTCGATGCAGGCGATCTACGTCCCGGCCGACGACTACACCGACCCGGCGCCGGCGACCACCTTCGCCCACCTCGACGCCACCACGGAGCTCTCCCGCGAGATCGCCTCGCGCGGTCTCTACCCGGCGATCGACCCGCTGACCTCCACCTCGCGGATCCTGGACCCGCGCTACGTGGGTCAGGACCACTACGACACCGCGGTGCGCGTGAAGCAGATCCTGCAGCGCAACAAGGAGCTGCAGGACATCATCGCGATGCTCGGCGTCGACGAGCTCTCCGAGGAGGACAAGGTGATCGTCTCGCGCGCGCGGCGCATCCAGCAGTTCCTCTCGCAGAACACCCACCTCGCCAAGCAGTTCACCGGCGTGGACGGCTCCGATGTCCCGCTGCAGGACACCATCGAGGGCTTCAAGGGCATCTGCGACGGCGAGTTCGACCACATCACCGAGCAGGCGTTCTTCAATGTCGGCGGCATCGACATGGTGCTCGAGAACCAGCAGCGCATCGACAAGGAGCTCGGGGCGTGAGTGCGCTCGAGGTCACCTTCGTCGCTGCTGACCGCACCGTCTGGTCCGGTCAGGCCGCGCAGGTCGTCGTGCCGGCGGTCGACGGCTCGATGGGCATTCTGCCGCAGATGCAGCCGACCCTGGCGATCCTCGGCACCGGCGTGGTGCGGATCATCGATCAGGACGGCCACGTCGAGGCGGTGGACGTCGAGGGCGGCTTCGTCTCCGTCGACTCGGACATCGTGACCATCGGTGTCGATGACGCCGTGGTCGTCGCGCCCACGTCCTCTCGCCTCTGAGCCGACTGCGCAGACGGCATGAACGACCTGAGCATCCCGATCCTCCTCCTGGGGATCGGGATGCTCTCGGTCGTGCTGGTGGCGGTGCTGCTGCTCGTCATGCGCCAGCTGCTCGTCTCCCGCAGTCGCGGCGCCTTCGAGTGCACGGTGCGTCGACGCGGGCTGGTGGGCGGGTCCAGCTGGCAGCACGGACTGATGCGCTTCGGCACCGACCGACTGCGCTGGTTCCGCGCCTTCTCGGTGCGGCTGCGTCCCGAGCTGGTGCTGCGCCGCAGCGAGATCGGGGACGTCCGCCGGCAGCGACTGCCCGCCCAGATCGACGGCGGAGAGGAGCAGTACCTGATCGAGTTCACCCTGCGCGGCGGCCGTGAGGTCAGTGCGATCGTCGACCTGTCCTCGGGGGCGGCGCTGAACTCCTGGCTGGAGGCGGCGCCGACGGGCTCCGTGGTCGGGGACGCGGACTGAGCAGCCGACAGGTCGGCGCCGCGAGCGAGCTCAGTCGGCGACGACCGCGCCGGCGCGCAGCACGGTCACCGGTGCCAGCTCCGGGTCCACCAGCACGGCATCCGCGCGTCGGCCCGCCGCCAGCACACCGATCCGGTCCTGCATCCCCAGCACGGCCGCCGGCACCGAGGAGGCGGCTCGCACCGCCCGCACCAGATCCACCCCGGCCTCGGTGACGGCGAAGCGCACCACATCGAGCAGATGCGCGGTGCCTCCCGCGATCGCCGAGGCTCCGGTGAGGGTCGCGACCCCCGCCTCGACGGTGACCTCGAGCGCGCCGAGCCGGTACTGACCCTCCGGCATCCCGGCTGCCGCCATCGCATCGGTCACCAGCACCACATTCTGCTCGCCGGCGATCGCGAAGACGTGGGCGACGGTGCGCGCATCGAGATGGACGCCGTCGGCGATCACCTCCACCACCAGGTCACCGGAGGCGGCCGCGTCCAGCGCCGCGAGCGCGGGCCCGGGATCCCGGTGATGGATCGGTCGCATCCCGTTGAACAGATGGGTCGCGGTGGGCAGTGCGGAGCGGCCGTGCGCCCGACGCAGCGAGTCGCGGGCGTGGCCGATGGCATGGGTCATCTGGGCGCTGGTGCCGTCCGTGTGACCGAGCGACGGCACGGCGCCCGTCGCGGAGAGAGCCTCGATGACCTGGTCCGCGCCCCTCACCTCCGGGGCCACGGTCATGGTGGCCAGCGCTCCGCCGGCGAGCCGGGCCAGCTCGCGAACCAGCTCCGCATCGCCGTCGGTGATGTGCTCGGGGTTCTGTGCGCCGCGCCGTTCGACGGAGAGGAACGGACCCTCGAGATGGATCGCGGCGATCTCCCCGTCGGCCGCCAGCTGCGCCAGGTCCGCGACCCGCGACCGCAGGGTGGCGGCGTCGGCGGTGACCAGCGAGGCGACCAGGCTGGTGGTTCCGTGACGGCGGTGCTCGCGCACCGCGGTGAGCATGTCCTCGGCGGTGGCGGCGTCCGGGAAGGAGGCACCGCCGCCGCCGTGGCAGTGGAGGTCCACCAGCCCGGGCAGGATCAGGCCGTCGTGGACGAGGGTCCGCCGCGCCTGGTGCTGCGGGGCGTGGGCGGCCGGACCGGCCCAGAGGATGTCACCGCCGGCGATCAGCACCAGCGCCTCGGGGACCAGCCCCTGCTCGAGCACGGCGCTGCCGCGCACGACCAGCTCGGCGGTGACCGTGGAGGAATGCGGGGAGGGGGAGGTGCTCATGTCTTCTCCTGATGCGCGGTGGACGAAGGTTCGAGGAGGACGGCGGCCGGCGGGTCCGGAGCAGGCAGTGCGCTCAGAACAGTCGTGACTCCGCGTCATCGAGGCCGCGCAGCGCGTCGTAGTCGAGGGTCACGCAGTCGATGCCGCGATCGGCCGCGAGCACGCGCGCCTGCGGCTTGATGGCCTGGGCGGCGAAGATGCCGCGCACCGGGGCCAGCAGCGGGTCCCGATTGAGCAGGTCCAGGTAGCGGGTGAGCTGCTCGACGCCGTCGATCTCGCCGCGCCGCTTGATCTCGATCGCCACCGAGCCGCCGGAGCCGTCACGGGCGAGGATGTCCACCGGGCCGATGGCGGTGAAGTACTCGCGGCGCACCAGCGACCAGCCCTCGCCGAGGGTGTCGATGTTCTCGGCGAGCAGGGCCTGGAGATGTGCCTCGACGCCGTCCTTCTGCAGGCCCGGATCCACTCCCAGCTCGTGGGAGGAGTCCTCGAACACCTCCACCAGGCGTACCCGCAGCCTGTCACCGGTCTTGTCGTGGACCACGTCCCACTGCTCGATCCAGTCCCCCTCGGGGTCCTCGCCGGCCTCCTCGTCGCCGCGGCGCGAGGTGGTCAGCGTGCAGGGCGGGGTCATCCAGTTCAGCGGTTTGTAGCTGCCGCCGTCGGAATGGACCAGCACACTGCCGTCGGCCTTGACGATCAGCAGCCGTGGGGCCAGCGGGAGATGGGCGGTGAGCCGACCGGTGTAGTCGACTGAGCAACGGGCAACGACGAGACGCACAGGGTCAGGATACGGCACCACCAGCACCGCAGGGGTCCTGGCCTGCTCATGAACGGCCGATGAGACGATCATGTGGAGTGCTTTACCCAGGTGCAGATGCTCACTCGGCACTGTTCGGCCCCGCGCCCTGCTCGTATCGTGGACTGGTCATCCGTTCGGCCTGCGCCGAGCCACTCCGAAGGAGCATCTACCGTGCAACGACTCCTGGCCGTCCTCCTGGTCCTGATCGGCCTCACCGGGCTCGTGCTGGGCCGCCTGGGCGAGACCACCTGGGCCCCCGAGACCGAGACCACGGCCACGGTGGAGCTCTCCGCTCCCGGGCCCGCCGTGGTCATCGACCCCGGCGTGCTGTACGTGGGCGGCGAAGCGGGCGAGCTCGTGATCGAGGGTGCCTCCGACGTCTCCGTGATCACCGCCGGAGGCGGGGACATCGAGGCCTACCTCGAGGATGTCCACTACACCCGCATCACCGGAGCGAGCGGCTGGAGCACCCTCAGCACCCAGGAGGTCAACCCGGAGGGCGCGGACCAGCTGAGCGATCCCACCTCCTCGGACCTCTGGCGCACCGTCGAGACGACGCCGAGCCCGCACACGCTCGACGTCGCCGAGTTCTGGGCCGCAGAGAACGGCGAGAACGAGCAGGTGTACCGCTCTCTGCTGATCGTCACCGATGGCACCGAGGCCGGGGCGGAGCAGATCTCCATCACCTGGCCGGTGGACGCGGAGAACGAGTGGGTGCCCTTCGCCTACGCGGGCGGAGCGGCGATCGCCGTGATCGGCCTCGTGCTGCTGGTGGTCTCGCTCGGCGGTCGTCGCCGTGACGAGGACCAGGCCGAGCTGGTCGAGGACGCCCCGCGGCCCCCCGCCGGCGACCCCGTCGAGCATGCTGACCCCGCCGTGGACCCGACGACGGAGGGGACCCCCGACGACGACCGGACCGAGCAGATCGACGTCGTCGATGATGAGGAGGGACGGCGATGACCCGCTACGACCTGCGCCACAGTGCGCGGAAGGATCTGACGATGAGCACTCGCCCCATCGGCCGCCGCGGCCTCTTCCTGGGGGCGGGCGGCCTGCTCGCCACCGGACTGCTCGCCGCCTGCGGCTCCGAGATCGAGCCGCCCGCGGCACCGCCCACCGGCAAGCAGCTGGCCGAGCCGACCCCGGTCCAGACCACCGAGCAGCTCACGAGCATCGTGCCGGAGGTGAACGCGGCGGTGGTGGCTGCGGACGAGGCACGGGATGCGGAGATGCTCGCTCCCCGCGTCTCCGGGTCCGCCGTCGACTTCCGCACCGCGGCCTACGCGATGATCGAGGAGGCCGAGGAATGGGCGGAGGAGCTCCGGGTCCCCGGCGCGGAGCTCCTGGTGCCGCTGACCTCCGTGAGCTCCGAGTTCCCGCGGGTGGCGATCGCCCTGGTCGAGGACTCCGAGGAGGCGGGCGTGCCGTACTTCATGGCACTCCAGCAGCCCGATGCGACCTCGCCGTACGCGGCCTGGGGATGGGCGCAGCAGGCGGTGGGCATCGAGATGCCGATGGTGGCCAACGCTGAGGTGGGTTCCGAACAGGTCACCGTCGACAGCGAGGGGTTCGTGATGACCCCGACCGCGGCCCTGGAGCTGTACGCGAAGGTGCTCTCCCTCGGCGACGCCGAGGACCCGGACGATCAGCTGGCGCCGAATCCGTTCCAGACTGGGACCCATGAGCGCATCCAGACAGAACGCACTGAGCTCAACGCGGGCGTCGAGAAGGACGAGGCGGCCACCGTCCACGAGTCCTTCTCCGTGAAGTCGGAGGAGTTCGCCGGGCTGCGCACCGATGACGGCGGGGCGATCGTGATGGGGACCCTGCTCTCGACCCGGACGGTCGACATCAAGGACGGCGCCACGATGAGCTACGCCGAGGACAACAAGTACACCAAGGTGATCGGGAAGAAGGAGTTCACCTCCGAGTACATCCGGACCTTCGGCACCCATGTCGCGATGTACATCCCCTCGGCGGACGCCGGCGGCCAGATCCAGCCCATCGGTGCCACCCAGACCGCGCTCAGCGCCACCGGGGAGTGACCGGGCCGCGAGAACGCAGCAGCGGACGGACTCCCTAGACTGGGTGCGTCCCGCAGTCATCGAAGGAGTTCACCTGTGACCGATCCATACGGAATCATCGACCTCGCCGCGCTGAAGCAGCCTGCCGGCACCGCGACGGGCGGGGCGGCACCGACGGGCACGCCGTCCGCCCACGAGGTCGCCGTCACCGAGCAGGGGCTCGACCAGCTCATCGCCGACTCCCAGCAGATCCCCACCCTGCTGCTGGTCACCAGCGCTCGAGTGCCGGAGGCGGACCAGTTCCTCAGCGGGCTGCGCCGCGCGGTCGATGCGAAGGGCGGGGCCGTCCGTCTGGGCATCGTCGATGCCGACACCGAGCAGCGCGTCGCCGGCGCCCTGCAGGTCCAGCAGCTGCCCACCCTGCTCCTGCTGATCCAGGGCCAGCTCCAGCCGATCGTCCAGTCGGTGATCCCCGACGCGGAGATCGACAACCTCCTCACCCAGGTGGTGGAGGTCGCACGCCAGCAGGGCATGGAGCTGCCCGAGGGGGAGGAGGCGCCGCAGGAGCCGCAGGAGGAGCCGCTGCCGCCGCTGATCGCCGAGGCCTACGAGGCGATCGAGCGCGGCGATCTCGACGCCGCCGTCGCGGCGTACGAGAAGCAGCTGCAGGAGAGCCCGGCCGACGCGGAGGCGAAGGCGGGACTGGCCACGGTCTCGCTCATGCATCGCACCCAGGACGCGGATCTCGCCGCGTCCCGCGAGGCGGCGGCGCAGCGCCCCGACGATCTGGAGGCGCAGCTGCTGGTCGCGGATCTGGACATGCTCGGTGGCCATGTCGATGATGCCTTCGCCCGCCTGCTCGAGCAGCTGCGGGGAGCGGACCAGGAGACCAAGGACGTCGTGCGCGCCCGCCTGCTCGAGCTGTTCGAGGTGGCCGGTCCCGCCGACCCGCGAGTGGCCCCGGCCCGCAAGCGGCTCGCGAACCTGCTGTTCTGAGCTCACTGCACTGAGCAGAGTCGCAAAAAGGGGCGGTGGCCGATGGCCACCGCCCCTTCCGTCATCCCTCAGTCCCGCAGTCGCTCGGGGACGAGGATCACCGCGGCCAGCGGCGGCACCGACAGCCGCACCGAGTGCTCGCGGCCGTGCAGGGACAGCTGCTCGGCGTGCACGCGCCCCAGGTTCCCGACCCCGCTGCCGCCGTACACCGGCGAGTCGGAGTTGAGCACCTCGAGCCAGGTCCCTCCCTCGGGCAGCGGGATGCGGTACTCGTGCCAGGGCTCCGCCGAGAAGTTCAGGACCACGACCACCGGATCCCCGGCGGTGTCGCGTCGCACGAAGGACAGCGCGTTGTGGGCGGCATCGTCACCGACCAGCCATTCGAAACCGCCCGGGTCCTGATCCCGCTCGTACAGCGCCGGGAACTCCGCCTGGACGGCGTTGAGGTCCTTCACCAGCTGCTGGGCACCGCGGTGCAAGGGGTACTCCAGCAGCCACCAGGGCAGCCCCGCCTGCTCGGACCATTCGGTGCCCTGGGCGAACTCGATGCCCATGAACACCAGCTGCTTGCCCGGATGGGTCCATTGGAAGGCCAGGTAGGCGCGCAGCGTCGCCGCCTGCTGCCAGTCATCGCCCGGGGCCTTGCGCAGCAGCGAGCCCTTGCCGTGCACGACCTCGTCATGGCTGAGCGGGAGCACGAAGTTCTCGGAGTACTGGTAGACCATCGAGAACGTCATCTCGCCGTGGTGGTACTGGCGGTGGATCGGGTCCTGTCCGAGGTACTCGAGGGTGTCGTGCATCCACCCCATGTTCCATTTGAAGCCGAAGCCCAGGCCACCGGCGTCGGTGGGGCGGGTGACCCCCGGGAAGGAGGTGGACTCCTCGGCGATCATCATGATGCCGGGGGCCCGCTTGTACGCGGTGGCGGTCGCCTCCTGGAGGAAGGCGATGGCCTCGAGGTCCTCGCGCCCACCATGGCGGTTGGGGATCCACTGGCCGTCCTCACGGGAGTAGTCGAGGTACAGCATGGAGGCGACCGCATCGACCCGCAGGCCGTCGACGTGGAACTCCTCGAGCCAGTAGCAGGCGTTGGCGACCAGGAAGTTGCGCACCTCGTTGCGGCCGGTGTCGAAGATGTACGTGCCCCAGTCCGGGTGCTCGCCGCGCCGCGGATCGGCGTGCTCGTACAGCGGGGTGCCGTCGAAGCGACCCAGCGCCCACTCGTCCTTGGGGAAGTGGGCCGGCACCCAGTCCAGGAGCACGCCGATGCCGGCGTTGTGGAGGGTGTCGATGAGATGGCGCAGCTCGTCGGGGGTGCCCAGCCGGGAGGTGGGGGCGTAGTACCCGGTGACCTGGTAGCCCCAGGAGCCGCCGAAGGGATGCTCCGCCACCGGCATGAACTCCACATGTGTGAAGCCCATCTCCGTGACGTAGTCCGTCAGCTCGGTCGCCAGCTCCAGGTAGCTCAGTCCCGGCCGCCAGCTGGCCAGGTGCACCTCGTAGATCGACATCCGGGAGGTGAGCGGGTCGTGCGCGGCACGCTCCGCCAGCCAGTGGTCATCGGTCCACTCGAAGTCGCTGCGGGTGATCACGGAGCCGGTCGCGGGCGGGACCTCCGCGAAGCGGGCCATCGGATCGGCCTTGTCGCGCCAGACGCCGTCGGCCCCGAGGATCCGGTACTTGTAGGTGTCGCCGTCCCCGCTGCCGGGGGCGAAGATCTCCCAGACGCCGGAGGCCCCGAGGGAGCGCAGGGCGTGCAGGCGCCCGTCCCAGCCGTTGAACGTGCCCACCACCTGCACCGCCCGGGCATTCGGGGCCCAGACGGTGAAGGAGGTGCCCTCCACGCCGTCGAGGGTGCGCTCGTGTGCGCCCAGCGCCTGCCACAGCTCCTCGTGGCGGCCCTCGCGGATGAGGTGGAGATCCAGCTCGCCCACGGTGGGCAGGAAGCGGTACGCCTCCTCGAGCTCGATCGGCTCGGCCTGCGCGGACCAGGTGACCCGGATCCGGTAGGCGGGGAGCTCGGCGTGCTCCACCACTGCGACCCAGATGCCGTCGTACTCGTGCTCCATGGCGACGGAGCCGCCGTCGGGGAGCACCACGGCGACCTCGTGCGCGAAGGGCTTGAGCGTGCGGACGGTGACGGCCCCCTCGTACTCGTGGGCGCCGAGCACCGAATGCGGCTCGTGGTAGCTGCCGGTCGCGGTGGCTCCCAGCTCGTGCTCGCCCAGCGGCATCACCGCCGCGGCGAGGGTGCGCGCAGTCCGAGCTGCCGGAGCGGTGGCCGTGGGACGTTCGGGAGTCTCGGTCATGTCAGCTCTCCTCTGGGTGGATGATCCGCAGGACGTGGGCGGGCCGGTCGGCCGCGCTCAGGATCACGAAGGGGGCGCGCCCCCAGCTGAACCGTTCGCCGGTCAGCAGGTCCTCGACCTCGAACGACTCGCCCACCCCGAGAGCGTCGAGATCCAGGTGGACGGTGGTGCGGGCATCGCGGTCGTGAGCGGTCAGGGAGACCACCAGCACGGTGTCCGGCGCGCCGGTGCCGCTCGCGGCGGCATCGAGGTGCTTGGAGAAGACCAGCACCTGCTCGTCGTCCGCCTCGTGGAAGCGGATCGTGGTGAGGGTCTGCAGCGCCGGGTGCTCGCGACGGATCCGGTTCAGCGTCCCCAGCAGCGGCTCGAGGCTCTGCCCGCGGGCGAGAGCACCGGCGTAGTCACGGGGCTTGAACTCGTACTTCTCGTTGTCGATCTGCTCCTGGGCGCCCGGCCGGGGTACGTCCTCGACCAGCTCGTACCCGCTGTAGATGCCCCAGGTGGGGACCAGGGTGGCGGCGAGGATCGCCCGCAGCACGAAGGCGCTGCGACCGCCGGAGCTCATGTACGGGGTGAGGATGTCGTGGGTGGTGGGCCAGAAGCTGGGTCGCATGTACGGGGCGGACTCCACCAGCTCCTCGAGGTACTCGCGCAGCTCCTGCGCGCTCTCGCGCCAGGTGAAGTAGGTGTAGCTCTGGTGGAAGCCGACCTTGCCCAGGGTGTGCATCATCGTGGGCCGGGTGAACGCCTCGGCCAGGAAGATCACCTCGGGATGCTTCCGGTCGAACTCCGCGAGCAGCTCCTCCCAGAAGCGCACCGGCTTGGTGTGCGGGTTGTCGATGCGGAACAGCGTCACCCCGTGGGCGACCCAGTGCTCGAGCATGTCCCGGATCGCGGCATACAGCCCTTCGTAGTCGGTGTCGAAGCTCAGCGGGTAGATGTCCTGGTACTTCTTCGGCGGGTTCTCCGCGTAGGCGATGGTGCCGTCGGCCTGCACCGTGAACCACTCCGGGTGCTCGGTGACCCAGGGATGGTCGGGGGAGCACTGCAGGGCGATGTCCAGCGCCACCTCGAGCCCGAGCTCGCGGGCCCGGGCCACGAAGGCATCGAAATCCTCCAGCGTGCCCAGCTCCGGATGGATCGCCTCGTGACCGCCCTCGGCCGAGCCGATCGCATAGGGGGAACCGGGATCCCCGGGCTGCGGGTCCAGGGTGTTGTTGCGCCCCTTGCGGAAGGTGGTGCCGATCGGATGGATCGGGGTCAGGTAGGCGACGTCGAAGCCCATCTGGGCGATCCGCTCCAGGGAGCGGGCGGCGGTGCGGAAGGTGCCGGAGGTCCAGCCGTGCTCGGGGTCGAAGCGCGCGCCCTCGGAGCGGGGGAAGAACTCGTACCAGGAGCCGTACAGCGCCCGTCGACGCTGGGCGATCAGGGAGTACGGCCCGGAGACGGTGACCCCGTCGCGCAGCGGACGCTCGGCGAGGACTCCGCGCAGGTCCGCCGCCAGGGCCGGGGCGACGCGGGCCGAGGCCGGCAGCCCTGGGGCGCGCAGGCTCTCCAGCGCGGCGGCCACCACCGGGCCGTCGGCGGCCGGACGGGTGCCGGCCTCGATCTCGGCGAGGACGCGTCGCAGCACGACGGCGCCCTCGGCGCAGACCAGGTCGGGGTCGATCCCCGCCGGGATCTTCACCTCGGCGGTGTGGGCCCAGCTGTCGTACGGCGCGGAGAACGCTTCGATCCGGAAGCTCCAGTGGCCGGTGGACCCGGGACGGATGGTGGTCTCCCACAGGTCCAGGCCCGGGTTGACCGAGCGCAGCGCCTGCCGCTGCTCCGCACCGTCGGGGGAGACCAGCACCAGCTGCACGCCCATCGCGTCGTGTCCCTCACGGAAGGCGTTGGCGCTGACCGTGACGGTCTCGCCCTCGACGCAGCGGGCCGGGAACCGCCCGCCGTCGACCACCGGCTGCACGTCCATGATCGGGATCCGGCCGATGCCGGCTCCCGGTCCCGTGAGGTCTGTGGACTCGGACATGGGCCCTCCTACCTGAGCGCTCGTCCGGGACGAGGCACTCTGCGACGGTCGCGGTGACGGTCCTCACGATAGCCGCTTCGCAGGCCCCTCTGCGGCGTCGGGCGTGATCCCGAGGACGACCACGGCCCCGGGCGCGACCAGGACGGCCCGATCGGTCAGCGGGGAGAGGGCCAGTTCCTCGGGGGTCTCCAGCGCGGTGTCCAGCAGTACGCGGGCACTGCCCTGCGGCCAGGGAGCGCCCGGCAGCGTGACCGGCAGCGCGTCCGGCTCCGAGGAGAGGATCACCAGCAGGTGCTCAGCGCCCTGGCGTCCCCGGATCGCAGGCCGGAGCATCACCAGCAGATGCTGGGAGGGGTTCATCCAGTCCTCGTGGGTCATCGGGCGGCCCTCGGCATCGAACCAGGCGACCTGGTCGCCATCCAGCGCGGCGGGATCCGCGGGGCGCAGGAAATGCGGGGCGCGCAGCTGGAGGTGCTCGCCGCGCAGCTGGAGCAGCCGGGTCACGGTCTCGCCGAGCGCGTCGATGCGGGGGTTGCGGGCCCAGTTCATCCAGGAGATCTCGTTGTCCTGGCAGTAGGCGTTGTTGTTGCCCTGCTGGGTGCGCAGCCGTTCGTCGCCGGCGGTGAGCATCGGGGTGCCCGAGGCGAGTAGCAGCGTGGCCAGGATGCTGCGGGCGGTGCGCCGACGGGCGGCCTCGATCTCCGCGGCCGCCTCGGCGCCCGGGGGCAGCTCGCCCTCGTGACCATGGTGGTAGGAGCGGTTGTCGGAGGTGCCGTCGCGGTTGTCCTCGCCGTTGGCCTCGTTGTGCTTGGTCTCGAAGGCGGTGAGGTCCCGCAGGGTGAATCCGTCGTGCGCGGTGACGTAGTTGAGCGAGGCCCAGGGCGAGCGCAGGCTGCGCCCGGCGGGCAGATCGAGCGGGTCGCCGCCGGTGAGCAGATCGCTGGAGCCGGCCAGACGGGTCGCCAGATCGCGGACCCCGCCGATGGCGTGGTTCCCCGAGCGCTCGCGCATCGCACGGTCCGAGAGCCAGAAGGCGCGCACGTCGTCGCGGAAGGCATCGTTCCATTCCGCGAAGGGCACCGGGAAGTTCCCGGTCTGCCAGCCGCCGGTGCCCACGTCCCACGGTTCGGCGATCAGCTTGACCCCGCGCAGCACCGGGTCGGTGGCGATGGCGCGCAGCAGCGGATGATCGGGGCGGAAGCCGCGCTCGTCCCGCCCCAGCGTCGCCGCCAGGTCGAAGCGGAAGCCGTCCACGTGCATCTCCTGGACCCAGTACCGCAGGGAGCCGAGGATCAGGTCCATCACGTGCACCGAGCGCGGGTCCAGGGTGCCGCCGGTCCCGGTGACGTCGAAGAACCGGCCGTGGTCGGTCCAGTAGTACTCGAGGTTGTCCAGGCCCCGCAGCGAGAGGGAGGGACCGTCCGCTCCGCCCTCGGCGGTGTGGTTGAAGACCACGTCGAGGATGACCTCGAAGCCGGCCGCGTGGAGGCTGCGCACCATGGTCCTGACCTCGTCCACCACGGCCTGTGCACCGGCATTCTGGGCCGCGGCGGTGGCCAGTGACGGGTTCGGGGCGAAGAACGACAGCGTCGAGTAGCCCCAGTAGTTCGTCAGCCCCAGCCGGGTCAGGTGCGGCTCATCCATCGCCGCGTGGATCGGCAGCAGCTCGATGCTGGTCACGCCCAGGCCGCGCAGATAGCTCGTCACCGCCGGATGGCCCAGCCCTGCGTAGGTGCCGCGCTGCTCGGGCGGCAGGTCGGGATGCAGCTGGGTGAATCCCTTGACGTGCATCTCGTAGAGCACCGTGGAGCCCCAGTCCACCAGCGGTCGCAGATCGTTCTGCCAGTCGAAGGCATCGGAGACGACCACGGACCACAGGGCGTCGTCGCCGTTGTCGGTTCCGTCGCGCTGCGCCGCGTCCCCGACGCGGTCGAGCATCGCGTCCACCTCGAAGGGGAAGAACGAGCTCAGCAGCGGTGAGGAGTGCGAGATGCCGCGCGCCCAGGGATCCAGCAGCAGCTTCTTGGGGTTGCACAGCAGCCCGGCCGCGGGGTCCCAGGGGCCGTCCACGCGCAGCCCGTACTGCGTGCCCGGGGTCATCCCGCTCACGTGGTCCCAGTGCAGGCCGCCGTCGATGTGGCGCAACCGCTGCCGGTGCTCGGCGGCACCTCGGCGGAGGCACAGGTCCACCCGGTGGGCCCGCGGCGCGGCGACGGCGAAGGTCCCGCGACCCTGCTCGTCGACCAGCAGGCCGGGGGACGTGGGAGCGACGGGGGGAGTCGCACGATCTGCAGGCACCCGGGCATTCTGCCATCGCACAGCGCGTGGATGACCTCTCGGGTGATCCGTGCCGCTAGGATCGACGCGGTGGTCCCGGATCCGTCGCGGACGGAGGCAGGGTCACCGGCAGGACACAGCCGCCCGGCTGTTTTCATGACCGCCCCGCCCGGCCAGGGCCGTCGCGGCCGCCGGCCGTCCCGGGGGGAGGGCCGCGAGCGCCGGTCATGCGAGGACGGACCAGCGGCAGCAGCCGCACGAGCAGAACGCACGACGGGGGAACCGCAGCGCATGAGCAACCCACCCAGCCAGCAGCCCGGGGACCTGGGGCGCCCCGCCGTGTCTCCCGCGCCGTCGGGGTCGTCGGCGGCCTCCGCCCCGGGAGCGGGACACCCGGCGGGAGGCCCGGCAGCCGGGGGCGGGCCGCAGCGCCGCCCCGGTGCCTTCGCGCCCTCGGGCCCTGCCATCTCGCCGACGGACCTCGAGCGCAGCGGTGCCGTCATCAGCACCATCTCCGGGGTGTTCCACTCCCGCGTGGTCGGCCAGGAGAACCTGCGCCTGACCCTGGTGGCCGCGCTCGCCGCCGGCGGGCACGTGCTGCTGGAATCCGTGCCGGGTCTGGCCAAGACCACTGCGGCCAGTGCTCTGGCCTCGTCGATCACCGGCTCCTTCGCCCGCATCCAGTGCACGCCGGACCTGATGCCCAACGACATCATCGGCACCCAGATCTTCAACTACGGCTCGGGGACCTTCACCACCCAGCTGGGCCCGGTGCACGCCAACGTCGTGCTGCTGGACGAGATCAACCGGTCCAGCGCGAAGACGCAGTCCGCGATGCTCGAGGCGATGCAGGAGCGCCAGACCTCCATCGGTGGCGAGGTGTACCGCCTGCCGGAGCCGTTCATGGTGCTCGCGACCCAGAACCCGATCGAGGAGGAGGGCACCTATGTCCTCCCCGAGGCGCAGATGGACCGCTTCCTGATGAAGGAGATCCTCACCTATCCGCGCCCCGCCGAGGAGCACGAGATCCTCGATCGCTCGACCGCGGGCAGCCTCACCGGGCCTCGGCAGGCCGTGGGCACGGTGACGCTCGAGGACGTGCGCTTCCTGCAGGCGATGGTCGACCAGGTGTACGTGGACCCGGCGGTCAAGCGCTACATCATCGATCTGATCTTCACCACCCGCGGTTCGGGACCGCGCCCGGTGCCGAACCTCACCCAGTCGGTGCGCGTGGGTGCGAGCCCCCGCGGCTCCCTCGCCCTGATGCGGGTGGCGCAGGCCCATGCCCTCCTCCAGGGCCGGGACTACGTCACCCCCGACGATGTGCGGGCCATGCGGTACGGCGTCCTGCGCCATCGTCTGGTGCTCACCTTCGACGCACTGGCCAGCGGCATCAGACCCGAGCAGATCATCGATGCGGTCTTCCACGCCGTGCCGATGCCCTGAAGGACGACACGGACGACACGGACGACAAGGACGGAGCGCGACACCACCTCATGGCCACCTCGCTGCTGACCCGCGTCAAGGCCCGGGTCGATCTGCACACCTCGAACCGGGCGCGCGGGCTCATCCAGGGCCGCGGGCGCTCGATGTTCAAGGGCAGCGGCGAGGACTTCGACGACCTGAAGTACTACCAGCCCGGGGACAAGATCTCCGACATCGACTGGAAGGCCACCGCCCGGTCCGGGGAACCGCTGATCCGGCAGTTCAACGAGGAGCGGGTGCGGCACCTGTCGGTCGTGGTGGACACCTCCTCGGCGATGGCGGCCACCGCCGCCGACGGCAGCTCCAAGCGGGACGCGATGATCCTGGCCGCCGGGATGGTCTGCTTCCTGGCGCAGAAGAACGGCGACCTGGTGGGCATGGTCGCCGGAAGCGAGCAGCAGCCGATCCAGCTGCCGGCGCGCTCGAGCGACGGCCACCTCGAGCTGCTGCTGCGCACCGCCCAGCAGGCGACCACCACCGCCGCCGCGACGGCAGACAGCGCCTGGCTGCTCGAGCGCGCCTTCCGGGTCACCGCCCGGCCCACGCTGATGACGATCATCACCGACGAGGCCCATCCCACCGTCGAGGACTTCACGCTGCTGCGTCGGCTGACGACCCGGCACGACGTGATGGTGATCCGGATCGCCGACGCCGACCCGCTGCAGGGCTCCTCGCTCGACTCCGAGGTGGTCGACGTGGACTCCCCGCGCGAGATCGCCTCCCTGGCGCGGACCTCGAAGAGGGTCGCACGCGATGTCGCGGCCTATCGCGGCGCCCGCCGGGAGGGCATCGCAGAGATGCTGGACCGCCTGCACGTCAGCCACCTGCTCACCCAGGGGGAGACCACCGTCGTGGACGACATGATCGCCCTGCTGCGGTCGAGGGAGTACCGCAATGCGCGTTCCTGAGCCGTCGCTGCTCGGCGCGGCACCCGGGCTGCTGACCGCGCCCGCGCCGCCGGAGATCATCACCCCGCCCCAGTACTCGATCGCGTGGGTGATCCTCGCCGTGCTGTGCGTGCTGGTGATCATCGCCCTGATCGTGGCCACCCTGAAGATCACCCGGGCGATCGAGAAGCGGATCGCCTACCGCCGGCGGCCCGATGACGTCGAGGCGCTCAAGGCCGAGTTCCTCCGTGCGGTCAACGACATCGCGGATCGCCACGAGGCCGGGCAGCTGGAGAGCCGCGAGGGGCATCACGAGCTCACCGGGGTGATGCGCCGCTTCGTGCGCCGCACCACCGGTCACGACGTCACCAGCCAGGATCTGGCGACGCTGCTGGCCGATCCGCGCACCCGAGCCGTCGGTGAGCTGATCGAGGACCTCTACGAGCCCGACTTCGCGATGTCCTCCGATCGTGACCTGCGGGCATCGGTGCGCCGGGGGCGGGAGGTGATCCGTACGTGGTCATGATCTTCTGGTGGGTCACCGGGCTGCTCCTGGCGGCCGCGCTCGCGGTCTGGGCGATCAGCTTCTGGAACCGGCGGGCCCTGCGCCGCTCACCGGTGCTGGTGGCGAACTCGCGCTACCTGGACCGGATCCCCAGCTTCGTGCGCGCCCAGCGCACCGCCCGGGTGGTGCGGGTGCTCCAGGTGGGCATCGCCGTGTTCGCGGTGATCGCCGCCTCGCTGCTGTCGGGGAGGATCGCCAGCGAGCGCATCCAGACCCCGGAGTTCTCGTCGCGGGACATCGTGCTGTGCCTGGACGTGTCCGGGTCGATGTACGAGTACGACGCCGAGATCCTCGACACCTTCGCGCAGCTGGTGGACACCTTCGACGGGGAGCGGGTGGCGCTGTCGATCTTCAACTCGACCAGTCGCACCGTGTTCCCGCTGACCAACGATTACGACCTCATCGAGCGGGAGCTGGAAGCCGGCGCCGAGGCGATCGACTTCGACGAGTTCGGGTATCGCCTGGGCAACCGGGACTACTCCGAGGACAAGGTGCGCCAGTACGTCGAGTTCGTGGAGGGCACCCGCGGCATCCCCGACGAGGCCTCGATCGTCCCGGACGGCCTCGCCTCCTGCGCACAGGTCTTCGACCGGGCGGAGGAGGACCGCTCGCGGTCGATCATCTTCGCGACCGACAACGAGGTCAACGGCGATCCGATCTTCACCCTCGAGGAGGCGACGCAGCGGGTCGCCGATCGGGAGATCGACCTGTACACCTTCTATCCCGGGGCCTTCGAGTGCGGTCCGCGCTGCTTCGAGGAGCTCGAGGCGGCCACCGCGGACCAGGACGGCGGGCTGTACCAGTCCTCGGACCCGGAGGCGATCCCCTCGATCATCAACGAGATCCAGAAGACGCAGGCCGAGGTGATGGGAGCGACGCCGACGGTGGTGCGGACCGATCACCCCGCCACCGGGTTCGTGCTGACCTTCCTCGCCCTGGCGGGGATCCTGGTGCTGGGATGGAGGACCCGCTGATGCGTCTCGAGCTCCTGATGCCCCTGTGGGCCCTGATCCCGCTGTGCGGCGCGATGGCGACCCTGTGCGTCGTGCTGCTGGTGCGCCGTCCGCGCCAGCGGCTCATGTGGGGGCGCCGGCTGCTGATGGTGCTGCTGCTGGTGGTGGTGGCGCTGCGTCCGGTCACCCCGATCGAGGGCGAGCAGACCGAGCGGATGAACGCCAACGTGTTCTTCGTGGTGGACCGCACCGGCTCGATGAACGCCGAGGACTATGCGGGTGACCAGCCGCGGCTGGACGGGGTGAAGGCCGATATGACGCGGATCATGGGGATGACCGAGGGTGCTCGCTACTCGATCATCGCCTTCGACTCCACCGCCACCCGGCAGCTCCCCCTGACCACCGATGCCGGGGCGGCGACGGCCTGGATCGACACCCTCACCACCGAGCCCACCGCCTATTCGCAGGGCTCCAACGTGGACCGTGCGCTGACACCGCTGATGGTGGAGATCACCGGGGCGAAGCGCGAGGACCCCGAGTCCAGCGTGCTGGTGTACGTCCTCTCCGACGGTGAGAACACCGATGGGAAGGATGCGGAGTCCTTCCGCCAGGCGGCGGGATTCATCGACGGCGGTGCGGTGCTCGGCTACGGCACCGCGGAGGGCGGACCGATGAAGGCCGAGGGCGGCGCTGAGGACGGCGAGTACATCACCGGCCCCGACGGGCAGCAGGGCATCTCGCGCATCGACGAGGAGCAGCTGCAGACCATCGCCGACCAGCTCGGCGTCCCCTACCTCCACCGCGACGATCCCGAGGCGCCGATCGAGGGCACGATGGAGAACATCACGCTGCGCCCGGTCCCGAGCGAATCGCGGCGGGACGTGGCGAGCTTCGAGGACTGGTACTGGGTCGCCTCGATCCCCCTGGCCGCACTGCTGATCTGGGAGCTGGGGGAGATGACCTACCGCCTGCCGCGCAAGCTCGACCGCTATGACATCTCAGGAGCGCAGCGATGAGCACACCACCGGCACCGCCACCGCGCACCGGGACTCCGTCCGGACCGGGGCCCCGCAGCGGCGCGCTCGCCCAGGACCTCAGCGGCAGCCCGAAGGACTTCGGTCTGAACGTGAAGCGGCTGCGCCGGGCCCGGATCATCGTCCTGGCGATCCTCTCGCCGCTGCTCCTGCTGCTGGCCCTGCTGGCGGTCCGCTTCGTGTCCATGCCCCTCACCCAGGCGACGCATCTGGGCGCCTACGAGGACGGGGACTACTCCGCAGCCGTGGAGCGACTGGCCCCGGTGGAGTTCGCCAACTGGTTCGAGCCGTACCTGCCGCACCTGTCCAAGGGCACCTCCCTGCTGCAGCAGGGCGAGGACGCCGCGGCCGAGGAGGAGCTGAGGCTCGCACTCCAGGAGTGGACCTCGCACAGCGACCTGAACTCCCCGATGCACGCCCAGTGCAAGATCCTCAACAACCTCGCCCTCTCCATCGAGCGTCAGGCCGACCTCCTCGAGGACCCGCAGCAGCGCGCCGACCGTTTCTTCGAGGCCGAGCAGCTGCTGGCCCCCTGCGCCGGTGGCGGCGGGGGCCAGCAGGGCGAGGGCCAGGGCGGTGGCGGCTCCGGCAACGAGGACTCCGAGACCACCGAGGGCAACGGCGAACGGGTCGAGGAGAAGCGCCGCGAGGCCGATGAGGAGGCCGGCAACGATCCCGATGCCCGTGGCGACGAACAGCCCGGGACCCCCGGTCAGCAGGATCCCGGGGATCCCACTCGCGAGGACCCGGAGGGCGGGGAGCCCGAGGAGGAGGCCCCCACCGACGGCGACTCCGAGGAGGAGCAGAAGGACGACGAGCTCGAGCAGCGCAATCGCGACGCCCAGGGGGGCGACGGCGACGACGATCCCGGGGAGACATCCGACGATCCGGTGAGGCCGTGGTGAGCCGGCGGTGCGGAGCATGAGGACGAGAGGACGAGGAGACGCAGTGACGACGCACGACGGTGAGGAGCGCGCGTACCTCGATCACGCCGCGACCACGATGCTGCGCCCCGCGGCGCGGGATGCCTTCCTCGAGGCCTCCGCAGTGCGGGGGAACCCCTCCTCCGTGCACACCTCGGGTCGGCGCGCCCGCGGGGTGCTCGACGACTCCCTGGCGCGGATCGCCGCCCTCCTGGACGTGCCGCGCAGCTGGGTCATCATGACCTCGGGAGGCACCGAGGCGGACAACCTGGCGCTGCGCGCGGTCCCCCGGGGCGTGCAGGAGCAGGACCCCTCACGCACCGCCGTCGCGGTCGCCGCGACCGATCATCCCGCGGTCCTCGCTACCGCCCGCTCGCTGAAGCAGGACGCTGTACCCGGGGTCGGCGGGTTCGAGGTGCGCGAGCTGGAGGTGGACGGCGACGGCGCTCTGCGCCCGTCGGCGATCGCCGACGCCCTGGCCGACGGGACGGTGGGGGTGGCCAGCGCAGCCCTGGTGAACAACGAGACCGGCGCCGTGCAGGACATCGCCGCACTGGCTGCTCGTGCCCGGGAGCACGGCACCCTGGTGCACACCGACGCCGTCCAGGGCGTGGGGCACGTGCCGCTGCCGAGCTGGCAGGACGTGGATCTGATGTCGCTGTCCGGGCACAAGCTCGGCGCACCGGTCGGGGTGGGGGTGCTGGTGGCCCGGCCCGGGGTGCCCTTCGCGGCGCTCAGCACCGGCGGCGGGCAGCAGCGCGGGGTGCGCTCGGGGACCCTGGATGCCGCCCACACCGCCGCCTTCGCCGCAGCGCTCCAGGAGGCACTCGGCGAGCGCGAGGAGCAGTCCGCGCGGTTGCACGGACTGGCCCGGATGCTCCGTGACGGGATCCGCGGGATCGACCCGGAGGCCCGCTTCACCCTGGAGGAGACGGCCCCGCAGTCCGGACACATCGTGCACGTCGTCTTCCCGGGCGCGGATTCGGACTCCCTGCTCTTCCTGCTCGACGAGCGCGGGGTCGACTCCTCGGCCGGCTCCGCCTGCTCGGCCGGAGTGACGCAGGCCAGTCCCGTGCTCGCCGCGATGGGCGTGAGCGACGCGCAGGCGCGCGGGGCGCTGCGCCTCTCCCTGGGCTGGACCAGCACCGACCGTGACATCGAGATCCTGCTGGCGGCGCTGCCCGAAGCGCTGGTCCGGGCCCGCGCCGTGGGCGCGCTGATGCGGCCCTGAGCACCGCGCGGACGGGGCACATCTCACGTCCGCAGGACCTGCCGGGGGCCCAGCATCTCCGTAGACTCGACGCGCAGGATCCAGGAGCTGGGACGATCCGCGAGGAAGGCGGCGAGGCATGAAGGTGCTGGCAGCGATGAGCGGCGGGGTCGATTCCGCCGTCGCCGCGGCGCGCGCCGCCGAGGCCGGCCACGAGGTGGTCGGGGTGCATATGGCGCTGTCGAAGAACCGTGACCAGACCCGCACCGGGTCCCGCGGCTGCTGCACCGTCGAGGACGCCTCCGATGCCCGCCGTGCCGCCGAGAAGATCGGCATCCCGTACTACGTCTGGGACCTCTCGGACGACTTCCACGACCTGGTGGTCGAGGACTTCCTGTCCGAGTACGCCGCCGGTCGCACCCCGAACCCCTGCGTGCGCTGCAACGAGCGGATCAAGTTCGCCTCGCTCATGGAGCGCGCGACGCTGCTGGGCTTCGATGCCGTGTGCACCGGGCACTACGCCTCGATCCGCACCGACGGCCCGGAAGGCGCCCCCTCCCTGCACCGCTCGCGCAATATGGCCAAGGACCAGTCCTATGTGCTCGCCGTGATGGGACCGGAGGCCGTGGGCCGCTCCCTGTTCCCGCTGGGGGAGTTCGAGACCAAGGAGGAGGTGCGCGCCGAGGCGCGCTCCCGCGGTCTCGGCGTCTCCACCAAGCCCGACAGCTACGACATCTGCTTCGTCGCCGACGGCGACACCCGCGGCTTCCTGGAGCGGAACCTCGGCGAGGCGCCCGGCGAGGTCCTCGACGACGACGGGAACGTGCTGGGCACTCATCGCGGCACCCACGGATTCACCATCGGCCAGCGCAAGGGTCTGGGGATCCAGCAGCCCGCCCCCGACGGCGCCCCCCGCTACGTCGTCGACATCGACCCCGCCTCCCGGCAGGTCGTGATCGGCGCTGCCGAGCTGCTGTCCACCCGCGAGCTGCGTGCCACGGACGTGATCTCCTTCGAGCCTCTCGACGCGGGCCGCCGGGTCCACGCCCAGATCCGTGCCCACGGCGAGGCCACCCCCGCCCGGATCCTCGAGGTCCCCCCCACCGCCTCCGCGCCCGCGGGAAGCGACCCCGGCGAGTCTGCGCACAGCGCCGCCGCTGCCGTCCTGCGGGTGGAGCTCAGCACCCCGATCCGCGGAGTCGCCCCCGGCCAGACGCTCGTGCTCTACGACGCCGACCGGGTCCTCGCCGCCGCCACCCTGGAGCGCCGCTCATGAAGCCACTGGTCACCCTCACCGGCGACGGCACCTTCCGGGCCCCCACGCCCGAGGAGGCGCTGCGCCGCGAGCTGCCCGATGATCCGTACCTCGCCGCCCTGCTGCGGGTGCGGGCCCTCCTGGGCGACGATCCCGAGGAGCAGATCGCCACCCGGCTGTACCTGCCCTCCGCCCTGGGCCTGGACGAGACCGACCATCTGCTGCCCGCGACCCTCGCCCTGCTCGCCGACACCACGGGCGACCTGGTCAGCTACGGCTGGCGGCTGGGCACCGGCACCGGACGGGCCTGGCGGCACGCCCGGGAGCTGCGGGAGCGGATGCTCGATGCCGCCCGGATCGCGCTGCTGGGCTACCAGGGACCGCTGATGACCACCGCGCTGGGCCCGGCCACCCTCGCCGGGGCGACCTTCCTGCAGTCGGGGGAGCGGACCCTCGGTGATCCCGGTGCGGTCCGTGACCTGCCGATGCTGTTGGCCGAAGGACTCGTCGAGCACCTCGGCGTGGTGGCGGAGCGGGTGCCCGGTGCGCGTCAGCACGTGCTGCTGCGCGAGGACGCCGTGGCAGCGGTCCACGAGGGCCGTATCCCCACCCCGTCCGGACGGCGCCGCTACGATCCGGTCCCGACCCCGGAGGTGGGGATGCTGTGGCGGATCCTGATGGTCGCGCTCGAGGAGTACGGGCTGGGCCCCGATGCGGTCACCGTCGGCGTCGGCGCTGATCTGCGCCTGCTGCACGCCGCCCGCGATGCCGGCATCCGCCGCCTGGCGATCGCCCCGCGCCGCCTGCCGCCGCTGTCCACCGACATCGGCCGCGCCCTCTGGGAGGGCATCGCCGAGGCCTGCGACGCCGGCGCCGTGCTCGAACTGGTCGTGGATCCCCGCCCGGGCGGGAACCTCGCGCCCGAGCTGGAGATGATGCTGGAGACCTGGCGCCGGCTCGGCCACTCCGATGCCGACGCCGCCGGGGTCGCGGTGATCGCCCAGACCGGCGCCTCGCACGATCTCCACTCCGGCCGCGTCGACCCCTCCGCGCAGCCGAAGAACTCCACCCTGCTGGACGAGCCGGCGCTCGAGGCGCTGCTGCGGGCCGCCCCCGCCTGGGCGGAGCGACTGGCTCCCTGAGCCGACGCCCACCCGGCAGCCCGGAGACGGGCACCGCCGGCCCCGGTGCGTCACAATGTTCCGGTGACCATGAACGAGCAGGGACCCCGCACAGCCGCCGACTCCTCACCGCAGGCCGACACCGCACAGCAGGCCGACACCGCGCAGCAGCGCATCGCCGAGCTCACCGCGCAGATCGAGCAGGCCCGCGCCGACTACTACGAGCACGACGCCCCCACCATGGCCGATGCCGAGTACGACGCGCTGGAGAAGGAGCTGCGCGGCCTCGAGCAGGCCCATCCCCAGCTCGCGGCCGCGGACTCGCCCACCCGCACCGTCGGCGGCGCGGCCGCGGCGGGCCTGCCCACGATCGAGCACGCCGAGCGCATGCAGAGCCTGGACAACGTCTTCTCCCCCGAGGAGCTGCGCGAATGGTGCGACCACGCCACCGCGGAGCTCGGCGGGCAGGCGAGATTCCTCACCGAGCTGAAGATCGACGGGCTCGCCATCAACCTCCGCTTCGAGCACGGCGAGCTGATCACGGCGGCGACCCGCGGCGACGGCCGCACCGGTGAGGACGTCACCGCCAATGCCCGGCGCCTGGAGGGCATCCCGCAGCGTCTCACCGGCACCGGGCACCCGGCCCTGGTCGAGGTGCGCGGCGAGGTGTTCATGCCGACCGCGGACTTCGAGCGCCTCAACGAGTTCCAGGTGGAGCTGCGCGAGCGCGCCGTCGCCGAGTCCCGCACCCGCTGGGAGGCGCGGCAGGCGACCGGCCGCCAGTCCTTCGACGAGCAGCGCGAGCAGCTTGCCGCGACGCGACGCTTCCCGGCCTTCGCCAATCCCCGCAACACGGCCGCGGGCGGACTGCGTCAGCAGCTGGAGAAGAAGGAGGGCCTGGAGCGCGAGGCGGGGGAGGCGCGGCTGGCCTCGCTGCGCCTGACCGTGCACGGCCTCGGCGCCTGGCCGGACCCGCCGGTGGACTCCCAGAGCGAGATGTACGAGCTGCTGGCCTCCTGGGGCCTGCCCGTCAGCGACCACTTCGCCGTCGTCGACACGATCGACGAGGTGGCGGCCTATGTCGAGCACCACGGCGAGCACCGCCACGACCTCGAGCACGAGATCGACGGGATCGTGGTCAAGGTGGACTCCTTCGCCCAGCAGCGGGCGCTCGGCTCCACCTCCCGGGCCCCGCGCTGGGCGACCGCGGTGAAGTTCCCTCCCGAGGAGGTGACCACCACGCTCCTGGACATCCAGGTGCAGGTGGGCCGCACCGGCCGCGTCACCCCCTTCGGGATCATGGAACCGGTGAAGGTCGCCGGCTCCACGGTCGAGAAGGCGACGCTGCACAACCAGTTCGACGTGGAGCGCAAGGGCGTGCTGATCGGGGACACCATCGTGCTCCGCAAGGCCGGTGACGTGATCCCCGAAATCCTCGGCCCCGTGCCGACACTCCGCGACGGCAGCGAGCGTCCGTTCGTGATGCCCACCGCATGTCCGGCCTGCGGCACCGAGATCCGCCCCGAGAAGGAGGGCGACAAGGACTGGCGCTGTCCCAATCAGCGCGGATGTCCCGCTCAGGTCACCGGCCGGGTCGAGCACGCCGGTTCCCGTGGCGCCTTCGACATCGAATCGCTCGGAGAGGAGAGCGCGATCGCGCTGACCGATCCGGACAAGCGCCGTGGCGAGGCGCTCGCCGCGCTCGCCGCCGGCCACAGCGTCCACCTGCCGATCCGCGACATCGTCGAGACGGAGCTCGAGCAGTTCGTCGTGGTGAAGAACGGGGAGGTCACCGCCGGGACCGACGGTGTCCCGCTGCTGCGGATCACCGCGGCGGAGGATCCGCTGCTGCCGGGCGCGCAGCAGGGCGTGATCTCCACCGGCGCGGACCTCTTCGACCTCACCCCCGAGGCGCTGCGGGACGTGGTCGTCTGGCAGCCCGAGCGGCGCGACGGCGAGCCGACGGGGGACTGGCGGATCCAGCCTGCGTTCTGGTCCCGTCCGCAGTTCAACTACTACAAGCGCGAAGGCAGCTGGCGGCCGGTGAAGGAGCCGGTAGTGCTGAAGTCCACCGAGGTGCTGATGGCGGAGCTCGAGAAGGCCAAGGACCAGCCGCTGTGGCGAGTGCTGGTGGCCCTCTCGATCCGCCACGTGGGCCCGTCCGCGGCCCGTTCGCTCGCGACGGCCTACGGCTCGATGGAGGCGATCCGTGCGGCGAGCATCGAGCAGCTCGCCGACACCGACGGGGTCGGCCCGACCATCGCCGAGGCTGTCGTCGAATGGTTCGCGGAGGACTGGCATCGCGAGCTGGTCGACGGCTGGGCCCGTTCCGGGGTGCGGATGGCGGACGAGGTCGCCGAGGGCTTCGTGAAGACCCTGGACGGTCTCACCGTCGTGGTCACCGGTGGGCTGGAGGGCTTCACCCGGGACGGTGCCAAGGAGGCGATCATCACCCGCGGTGGCAAGGCCTCGGGCTCCGTCTCGAAGAAGACGGATTTCGTGGTGGTCGGGGAGAACGCCGGATCGAAGGAGAGCAGAGCGCGAGACCTGGGCCTGAGGATCCTCGATGAGAACGGGTTCGTGGCCCTGCTCGAGGGCGGCGCGGAGGCGGTCGCGCCGGCCCCGGACGCGCCGCCGGAACCGCAGGAGCAGTCGGCCCCGGAGGGGCAGGAGCCGACAGCCCGGTGAGCACGCCTCCACGCTGATCCGATCGCGAGGCCGGGCCCGTCCGGGCCCGGCCTCAGGCCTCCAGCGCCAGGGCGAGCGGAAGCACCGGCCCGGCGCCCGCCCCTCGCAGCGCGCGGGCCGCGACCGTCATCGTCCATCGCGAGGAGATGGTGTCGTCCACCAGCAGCAGCGGGGCGCCGTCGAGCCCCGCGAGCGACTGCTGCAGCTCCGCGGTGACCACGAAGCGGTCCCACAGATCCGCGAGGCGGAAGGCACTGTTGCCGCCGGAGCGCAGGGGAGCGGCCTGCGGACCCAGCCCGAGCCGGCCGAGGTCCGTCAGCCGACCCACGGAGGCGATCCCGGCGGCGAGCGAGCCCACCAGCTGCGGCCGGGTCAGCGAGGGGACCGCGACGACCGCGGCGGGGCGCTGCTGCCAGTCCCAGGCGGCGAGCACCTCGATGATCCGCCGTCCCAGCACGCCCGGGACCTCGGCGTCGATCGGGCGGCCCTCCTCATCGGTGGCCAGCACCTGGCGCAGCACCCCCGCCCAGCCGAGGTCCGAGGTGCGGGCCAGCGCCCGGCCCTCCTCGGCCCGCAGCGCGGCCGGGATGTTCCCCCGGGGGACGTTCCCGCTCTCGTCGAGCACCCCCAGCCGGTCCAGGCCCTGGGGCCACTGCGCCCGCGGCGCCACCGGCACGCCCACCCGGTCCAGCACCGCGGAGACCCGCTGTGCGGCGGCGTCCTGCACGCCCTCGGCCGGTGCACCGGGCAGGGGGTACCAGGGCCCGGCGCACACGTCGCAGCGGCCGCAGGGCGTCGCGGTGTCATCATCGAGCTGGCGGGCAAGGAACATCATCCGGCACTGCTGAGGATCCCCGGGCTGCAGCCGCTCGTACTCGAGCATCGCCTGCTGCTCCTGACGGCGTGCCCGGGCGACGTTCTCGTACCGCTGCCCGTCATAGGTCCACGGCGTCCCGGTCGAGATCCAGCCACCCTTGACGTTCTGCACCGCGCCGTCGACCGCGAGCACCTTCAGCAGCAGCTCGAGCGCGGTGCGGCGCACGTCCACCCGGGCCTCCAGCGCCGGGGTGGACAGCGGTCGGTCCGCGGAGGCCAGGGCGCCCAGCACGGCACTCGCACTCTCCTGCGAGGGCATCGACGCGGTCGCGAAGTATTCCCAGATCGCGCGGTCCTCCCGACCCGGGAGCAGCAGCACCTCCGCGGTGTCGGTGGCGCGCCCGGCACGCCCCACCTGCTGGTAGTAGGCCACCGGCGAGCTCGGCGCCCCCAGGTGGACCACGAACCCCAGATCGGGCTTGTCGAAGCCCATGCCCAGCGCGCTGGTCGCGGCCAGCGCCTTGACCTCGTTGTCCTTCAGCGCCTGTTCGAGCTCGGCGCGCTCCTCGGCATCGGTGCGCCCGGTGTAGGCGCGCACGCGTCGCTGAGGTCGGTCCAGCAGGGCGGCGAGGTCCTCGGCGGCGGAGACGGTGAGGGTGTAGATGATGCCCGAGCCGGGCAGCTGGTCCAGATGCTCCACCAGGTAGGCCAGGCGCGCCCGGTCATCGGGCAGGGAGAGGCAGCCCAGCCGCAGCGAGTCCCTGGTCAGCGCGCCGCGCAGGGTGAGCACGGGTGAGGCTCCGTCGCCCTGGACCTCCAGCTGCTCGGCGACGTCCTCGACCACGCGGCTGTTCGCCGTCGCGGTGGTCGCCAGCACCGGCACCTCGGGACCGAGCTCGGAGACCAGGTCCCGCAGCCGGCGGTAGTCGGGGCGGAAGTCGTGGCCCCAGTCGGAGATGCAATGGGCCTCATCGATCACCAGCAGCCCGCAGCGCTGCACCAGGCGCGGCAGCTGCTCCTGGCGGAACCGAGGATTGACCAGCCGCTCGGGGGAGACCAGCAGCACATCGATCTCGTCGCCGTCCAGCGCCTGCTCGATCTGGGCCCACTCGGTGGGGTTCGCCGAGCTGATCGCCTCGGCCCGCACCCCGGCGCGCCGTGCGGCCGCCACCTGATCGCGCATCAGCGCGATCAGCGGGGAGATGATCAGCGCCGGTCCGGAGCCGCGGCGACGCTGCAGCAGCGCGGCCAGGAAGTACACCGCGGACTTGCCCCAGCCGGTGCGCTGGACCACCAGCACGCGGCGGCGCTGCTCGACCAGCGCCGCGATCGCCTCGAACTGGCCGGCGTGGAAGGTCGCCTCGGCGCGGCCGGTCAGGGCACGCAGCGCCTCGAGCGCCTCGTCCTGCAGAATGGGGGAGGTGGAGTCCATGCCCCCAGTGTGGCAAGCCGGTCCGACGTCCGGGCCCCGGGGACCTGGGAGCCGCTCCGGAGTCAGGGCTGCGAGGGTGCCTCGTCCGCACTCTCCGCGCTCCGCGCACCCTCGCTCGCGAGGCGGCGCAGCCGCTCCGAGGTCGACTCGTCGTCGTGCAGCGGATCCTCCTTGGTGGCCAGCGCCCGGCGCATCCGCGCCTCGAGCTCCTGGGCCTCGCGGAGCTTCGGGTCCACCGGCTGCTGGGCCCCGTCCTCGGGGCCGAAGGTGTGGGTATCACTGTGCGGGTCGAGGGACATCTCGAGGTCCTTCCAGGGCGGGTGAGGGAACAGTCTATCGAAGGCGCCGGGCGCGGTCCGCCGCGGGCTGGGTAGGCTCATGGGGGTGAACCGCCGCTCCCGCCGCCCCGCCTCCGCCCCGGACCTGCGCCCGCTGACCGGCACCCGCCTCGCCGAGGCGCTGATCGCCGGCTGGCAGCCGCTGCAGCGTCTGGACACCGAGGGTTTCGCGATGCTGCGCTCGCGCGGCATCACCCGCCGCGCCCACAGCATCCTCGCGCTCGAGCCGCCCACCGCCGCGGAGGAGCTCGCCGCCGCCCTCGCCCGGGTGGAGTCGCTGGTCGCGATGGCGGGGGAGAGCCCGACCCACCGCATCCTCGAGGGGGTCACCCCGCCCGCGCTGGAGACGCTGCTCGCCGAGCGGGGTGACGCGACCGCCGGTGCCAGCGAGATCCTCGAACTGCCGCTGACCGGGGCCCTGCCCCGACCCCACCCCTCGGCCGTGATCTCCACCGGCGCCCTGGACGAGCAATGGTTCGCGGCGGCCTGGCGCCTGGCCCCGCGCGAGGGCGAGCACGCCCGCGAGACGATGCACGACATCCTCGCCGGCACGCCCGCGATCCAGGTCCGCCTCCCCGCCGGCGGGACGGCGGACGCCGCCGTCGGCCGCGCCGCCCTGATCGGTGCGGGCAAGGAGACCCTGGTGGTGATGAACATGATCGCTGTGGATCCCCCCGAGCGTCGTCGCGGGCTCGGCCGGTCCCTGTCCACCACCCTGCTCGCGCTCGCCGCCGTCCAGGGCGCGCGCCGCGCACTGCTCGAGGTCGAGGTCGACAACACCCCCGCACGCACCCTCTATCGGAGCCTCGGCTTCCGGCGCATCGGCGGCTACCACTACCGGGTGCGCACCGCGCCCGATTCCCCGGCCTAGAATGACCCTCATGCCTTCGATCGGACGAGATGACGTCGCACGCCTCGCCGACCTCGCACGGATCCAGCTCACCGATGAGGAGATCGACCGCTTCGCCGGCGAGTTCGACTCCATCATGGACGCTGTCGCCTCCGTCTCCGAGGTCGCCTCCGAGGATGTTCCCGCGACGTCCCACCCCATTGCCATGACCAACGTCTTCCGCGAGGACGTCGTCGAGACCACGCTGACCCAGGAGCAGGCGCTCGCCGGTGCTCCTGAGGCGCAGGACGGCCGCTTCGCCGTCCCGCAGATCCTCGGGGAGGAGTGACCTGATGACCGACGCACCGCAGCACGACCTCATCCGCACCAGCGCCGCCGCCCAGGCCGCCGCGCTGCGCGCGGGGGAGACCTCCTCCGAGGAGCTCACCCGCGCCCATCTGGACCGGATCGCCGCCGTCGACGGCGACCTGAACGCGTTCCTCCACGTCGATACCGATGCGGCCCTGGCCACCGCGCAGGACATCGACTCCCGCCGCGCCGCCGGTGAGGAGCTGCACGCCCTCGCCGGCGTGCCCATCGCCGTCAAGGACGTCGTGGTCACCCGAGCCCAGCCCACCACCGCGGGCTCGAAGATGCTCGAGGGATGGCTCCCGCCCTACGACGCGACCCTGGTCACCAAGCTCCGGGCCGCAGGCCTGCCGATCCTCGGCAAGACCAACATGGACGAGTTCGCGATGGGCTCCTCGACCGAGTCCAGCGCCTACGGCCCCACCCGCAACCCCTGGGACCGCGACCGGATCCCCGGCGGCTCGGGCGGCGGATCGGCCGCGGCCGTCGGCTCCTACGAGGCCCCGCTCGCGATCGGCACCGACACCGGCGGCTCGATCCGCCAGCCCGGCGCCGTCACCGGCACCGTCGGCGTGAAGCCCACCTACGGATCGGTCTCCCGCTACGGGCTGATCGCCATGGCCAGCTCGCTGGATCAGGCAGGTCCCGTCACCCGGACGGTCGAGGACTCCGCGCTGCTGCACGAGCTCATCGCCGGCCACGACCCCCACGACTCGACCTCCCTCACCGACCCCGTCGGCGCCTTCGCCCGGGCGGCCCGCGCCCAGGACGTCAAGGGCCTGCGCGTGGGCGTCATCGAGGAGCTCGAGGGCGAGGGCTTCGCCCCCGAGGTCCGCGCCCGCTTCGTCGAGTCGCTGGCCCAGCTCGAGAGCGCCGGCGCCGAGATCGTGCGCGTCTCCTGCCCGAACTTCACCTACGCGCTGGGTGCCTACTACCTGATCATGCCGTCGGAGGCCTCGAGCAACCTCGCGAAGTTCGACGGCATGCGCTTCGGACTGCGGGTCGTCCCCGAGGATCACCCCACTGCCGAGAACGTCATGAAGGCCACCCGCGGCGCCGGCTTCGGGGACGAGGTCAAGCGCCGCATCCTGCTGGGCACCTACGCCCTCTCGGCCGGCTACTATGACGCCTACTACGGCAGCGCCCAGAAGGTCCGCACCCTGGTCCAGCGCGACTTCACCGCCGCCTTCGAGCAGGTCGACGTGCTCGCCTCGCCCACCGCGCCGACCGTCGCCTTCCGCCTCGGCGAGCAGGTCGACGATCCCACCGCGATGTACATGAACGACATCGCCACCATCCCCGCCAACCTCGCGGGCGTGCCGGGCATCTCGCTGCCCAGCGGCCTCGCCGAGGACGGCCTGCCCGCCGGCATCCAGTTCCTGGCTCCGGCCCGGGCCGACGAGCGCCTGTACCGAGTGGGCGGCGCCCTGGAGGCGCTGCTCGAAGACGCCTGGGGCGGACCGCTGCTGGCGAAGGCCCCCGAGCTCACCGGAGGAGCGCACTGATGACTGCCACGGACATCGACCTCGTCGACTTCGACGACGCGATCGACCGCTACGACCCCGTTCTCGGCATCGAGGTCCACGTCGAGCTGGGCACCGCCACGAAGATGTTCGACGGCGCGCCGAACATCTTCGCCGCGGAGCCGAACACCGCGATCACGCCCACCTCGCTCGGCCTGCCCGGCTCGCTGCCGGTGGTCAACGGCACGGCTGTCGAGTACGCGATCCGGATCGGCCTGGCGCTGAACTGCGAGATCGCAGAGACCTGCCGTTTCGCGCGCAAGCAGTACTTCTACCCGGACCTGACCAAGAACTTCCAGACCTCGCAGTACGACGAGCCCATCGCCTACGAGGGCTGGGTCGACGTCGAGCTGGACGACGGGGAGATCATCCGGGTCGAGATCGAGCGCGCCCACATGGAGGAGGACGCCGGCAAGAACACCCATGTCGGCGGAGCCACCGGACGGATCCACGGCGCGACCCACTCCCAGGTCGACTACAACCGCGCCGGCGTGCCGCTGGTCGAGATCGTCACCAAGCCGATCCCCGACACCCAGGGACGCGCGCCCGAGGTGGCCGCCGCCTATGTGCGCACCCTGCGCGACATCTTCCGGGCGCTGGACGTCTCCGAGGCGAAGATGGAGCGCGGCAACGTCCGCGCCGATATCAACGTCTCCCTGCGGGCGACCCCGGACTCCGAGCTGGGCACCCGCACCGAGACCAAGAACGTGAACTCGTTCCGCTCGATCGAGCGCACGGTGCGCTTTGAGATCTCCCGCCAGGCGGGGGTGCTCGACGCCGGGCAGACGATCATCCAGGAGACCCGTCACTTCCACGAGGACACCGGCGGCACCTCCTCGGGCCGACCGAAGTCCGACGCGGAGGACTACCGCTACTTCCCCGAGCCCGATCTGGTGCCGGTGGCGCCGAGCCGCGAGTGGGTCGAGGAGATCCGCGCCGCGCTGCCCGAGCTGCCCGCCGCCCGCCGTCGCCGGCTGAAGGGGGAGTGGGGCTTCAGCGACCTCGAGATGCGTGATGTCGTCAACGCCGAGGCCCTCGACCTCATCGAGGCCACCGTCGCCGCCGGTGCGAGCGCCCAGAGCGCCCGCAAGTGGTGGATGGGCGAGCTGGCCCGCATCGCGAAGGACCGTGAGGTCGATCTCCCCGAGCTCGCGATCACCCCGGCCCAGGTCGCCGAGCTGCAGGGCCTGGTGGACGGCACGCAGATCAACGACAAGATCGCCAAGCAGGTCCTCACGAAGGTGCTCGACGGCCAGGGCGACCCGGCCGCGATCGTCGAGGCCGAGGGCCTCGCGGTCGTCTCCGACGACTCGGTGCTCACCGGCGCCGTCGATCAGGCGATCGCTGACAATCCGGATGTGGTCGCCAAGATCCAGGGCGGCAAGGTGCAGGCGATCGGGGCTCTGATCGGCCCGATCATGAAGGCCACCCGCGGGCAGGCCGACGCCGGCCGCGTGCGCGAGATCATCATGGACAAGCTCGGCGTCAGCTGAGCGCCCCTGCGCCGCAGAGGCGCCGCAGACGGTGGCCGCAGCAGGGATCGTCAGGATCTGAACCAGTGCTGAGAGGCAAGTGGTACGGATCCTGACGATCCACTGTGCCCCGCGGTGCCCCCGTCCGCTGTCCGGATGCTGACACCCGCATCTCGCATGTCGGCGTAGCATGTCGCCATGGTCCAGCTCCGCTCCCGCACCTCCACCCACGGCCGCAACATGGCAGGCGCGCGCGCCCTCTGGCGCGCCACCGGCATGAAGAGCGGCGACTTCGGGAAACCGATCATCGCGATCGCGAACTCGTACACCCAGTTCGTGCCCGGCCATGTTCATCTCAAGAACATGGGCGACCTGGTCGCCGGGGCGATCGAGGAGGCCGGCGGCGTCTCCAAGGAGTTCAACACCATCGCGGTGGACGACGGCATCGCGATGGGCCACGGCGGGATGCTCTATTCGCTGCCCAGCCGCGACCTCATCGCCGACTCGATCGAGTACATGGTGGGCGCCCACACCGCGGATGCCCTGGTGTGCATCTCCAACTGCGACAAGATCACCCCCGGGCACATGATGGCCGCGATGCGCCTGAACATCCCCGTCGTCTTCGTCTCCGGCGGCCCCTCCGAGTCCGGCAAGCCGATCGAGGGCGTCACCGAGCACCGCATCGACCTGGTCGACGCGATGGCGCTGTCCGCAGACGACTCGATCACCGACGCGCAGCTCGCCGAGGTCGAGGAGAACGCCTGTCCCACCTGCGGCTCCTGCTCGGGAATGTTCACCGCGAACTCGATGAACTGCCTCACCGAGGTGCTGGGCCTGTCCCTGCCCGGCAACGGCACCACGCTGGCCACCCACGCCTTCCGCAAGGAGCTCTTCCTCGAGGCCGGTCGGAAGATCGTCGAGCTCGCGAAGCGCTACTACGAGGACGAGGACGAGTCGGTGCTGCCGCGCTCGATCGCCACCAGGGCCGCGTTCGCCAACGCCATGGCGATGGATGTGGCGATGGGCGGCTCGACCAACACCATCCTGCACATCCTCGCTGTGGCGATCGAGGGCGGGGTCGACTTCACCCTGGACGACATCGATCGCATCTCACGGCTGGTGCCCACCCTGTCCAAGGTCGCCCCCAACGGCACCGCGCACGTCGAGGACGTCCACCGCGCCGGCGGCATCCCCGCGATCCTCGGTGAGCTGGACCGCGCCGGCCTGCTGGACCACACCGTCCACACCGTGCACTCCCCGGACCTGTCCAGCTGGCTCGCCGAGTGGGACATCCGCGGCGGCACCGCTTCGAAGAAGGCCGAGGCCCTGTTCCACGCCGCCCCCGGAGGGGTGCGCACCACGCAGGCCTTCTCCACCACGAACACCTGGGACGAGCTGGACACCGACGGCGAGGACGGCGTGGTCCGCTCCGTCCCGCACGCCTATACCAAGGACGGCGGGCTCGCCGTGCTGAAGGGCAATCTGGCCCGGGACGGCGCCGTATTCAAGACCGCGGGGATCACCGAGGACCTCTTCCACTTCGAGGGCACCGCAGTGGTCTGCGACTCCCAGGAGGAGGCGGTCCAAAAGATCCTGGACAAGACCGTGCAGGCCGGGGACGTGGTGGTGATCCGCTTCGAAGGCCCCCAGGGCGGCCCCGGCATGCAGGAGATGCTCTACCCCACCTCCTTCCTCAAGGGTCGCGGGCTGGGCAGGACCTGCGCGCTGATCACCGACGGCCGCTTCTCGGGCGGCACCAGCGGCGTCTCCATCGGGCACATCTCGCCGGAGGCCGCCGAGGGCGGGCTGATCGGTCTGATCGAGGACGGCGACCGCATCATCATGGATGTCGACAAGCGTCTGCTCGAGCTCGACGTGCCCGAGCCGGAGATCGAGCGCCGCCGCGCGGCGAAGGGCCCGCTGCCCTGGCGTCCCGCGCATCGCGAGCGCCAGGTCTCCCAGGCCCTGAAGGTCTACGCGCACCTGGTGCGCTCGGCCACCTACGGCGCCACCCGTCGGCCGCTGGACTGACGATGACCGCCGACCCGCACCGCGGCGCCCGTCCCTCCGGCGGATCGGGCGCCGCGGCCTGCCCGCAGCCGACGGCGTCCGCATGGTGGACCCGGCAGGCGTTCTTGCCGGGGCGGGCTATGGTGAGGTCATGCACACGACGATCCTCGTAGTCACCGAGCGCGGCTGACGCCCGTTCGTTCCACGAGCACGTCACCCGCGCCCCTCCCCAGCCCCAGGCGGAGGGGCTTTTTCGTGTTCCGGCCGGGTCACGGGAGCAGGGGAGGGGACCACCCGCAGTGCACCGCCACGACCACCGTCCGAGACGACGAAGGAGTTCCGATGAACGGACAGCAGATGACCGGCGCCAAAGCGCTGGTCGAGTCCCTCAAGCACGCCGGGGCCGAGGTCGTCTTCGGCCTCCCCGGCGGTGCGATCCTGCCCACCTACGATCCGCTGATGGACGCCGAGGGCCTGCGCCACGTGCTGGTCCGCCATGAGCAGGGCGCCGGACACGCGGCCAGCGGCTACGCCCATGCGACCGGGAAGGTCGGCGTGTGCCTGGCCACCTCCGGGCCCGGCGCCACCAACCTCATCACCGCCATCGCGGACGCCCAGATGGACTCGATCCCGATGGTCGCGATCACCGGCCAGGTGGGGTCGGCCTTCATCGGCACCGACGCCTTCCAGGAGGCGGACATCGTCGGGATGACGATGCCGATCACCAAGCACAATTTCCTGGTCAAGAACGCCGACGACATCCCTCTGGTGATCAAGCAGGCCTTCCACATCGCCTCGACCGGTCGGCCCGGCGTGGTGCTGGTGGACGTCACCAAGGATGCCCAGCAGGCGATGACCGACTTCGTGTGGCCCGAGGGCCTGGGGCTGCCCGGCTACCGCCCGACGCCCCGTCCGCACAGCAAGCAGATCCGCGAGGCGGTCTCGCTGCTGCTGGAGGCCAAGCGCCCCGTCTTCCTGCTCGGCGGCGGCGTGCTGCGCGGCCGGGCCACCGAAGAGGTCGGTGAGCTGATCGAGGTCTCCGGCGCGCCCTTCGTGACCACCCTGATGGCGCGCGGCGCACTGCCCGACTCCCACCCCAGCCATCTGGGGATGCCGGGCATGCACGGCACGGTCTCCGCGGTCTCGGCGCTGCAGCGCTCGGATCTGATCGTCAACATCGGGGCGCGCTTCGACGATCGCGTCACCGGGGTCCTGGAGTCCTTCGCCCCCTCGGCGAAGATCGTCCACGCGGACATCGATCCCGCGGAGATCTCGAAGAACCGCACGGCAGACGTCCCGATCGTGGGCGAGGCCGCCGAGGTCGCCCGGGCGCTGACCGGCGAGCTGCGGGAGCGTCTCGCCGCCGCGGACACCCGGGACTATGCGACCTGGTGGAACACCCTGAGGATGCTGCGGGACAACTACCCGCTGGGCTGGACCGAGACCGAGGACGGCTTCACCGCACCGCAGAAGGTGATCTCCCGGATCGGCGAGATCTCCGGCCCGGACTCGATCTTCGTGGCGGGCGTGGGGCAGCACCAGATGTGGTCCGCGCAGTTCATCAAGTACGAGAACCCGTACACCTGGCTGAACTCCGGAGGCCTGGGCACCATGGGCTATTCGGTGCCGGCGGCGATGGGCGCGAAGGTCGGCCAGCCGGACAAGGTGGTGTGGTCCATCGACGGCGACGGCTGCTTCCAGATGACCAACCAGGAGCTCGCGACCTGCGTCATCAACGACATCCCGATCAAGGTCGCGATCATCAACAACTCCAGCCTCGGCATGGTGCGCCAGTGGCAGAACCTGTTCTACGACCAGCGCTACTCCCACACCGACCTGAACACCGGGCACGGCTCCCGGCGTGTCCCGGACTTCCTCAAGCTCGCCGATGCCTATGGCTGTGCGGGGCTGCGCTGCGAACGGGATGAGGACATCGACGCGACCATCGCCCAGGCGATGGAGATCAACGACCGCCCCGTGGTGGTGGACTTCACCGTCAGCGCCGACGCGATGGTCTGGCCGATGGTGCCGTCCGGCGTCTCCAACGACGAGATCCAGATCGCGCAGGGAATGAGCCCCGAGTGGGAGAGGGACATCTGATCATGACCACGAACGTGACCGACCAGAACGCAGCACAGACCGCATCGACGACGAGCACCACGGACTACGTGATGACTCCCGGCAGCCAGACCCTCTCGGTCCTGGTGGAGAACAAGCCCGGTGCGCTCACCCGCGTCACCGCGCTGTTCTCCCGTCGCGGCTACAACATCGCCTCGCTCGCCGTGGGACCCACCGAGCATCCGGAGATCTCCCGCATCACGGTGGTCGTCGACGTCGAGCAGCACCGGCTCGAGCAGATCACCAAGCAGCTCAACAAGCTGGTGAACGTGCTCAAGATCGTCCAGCTCGACGCCCGCTCCACGGTGCAGCGCGAGCTCATCCTCATCAAGGTCACCGCCGACAACGCGACGCGGACCTCGGTGCTGGAGATCGTGCAGATGTTCCGGGCCAAGGTGGTCGATGCGGCCGCCGACTCGGTGACCGTCGAGGCCACCGGCACCCAGGACAAGCTCACCGCACTGCTGGGGATGCTCGAATCCTTCGGCATCCGCGAGATCGTCAAGTCCGGCGAGGTCGCGATCGGCCGCGGCGGCCGCGCGATCACCGACCGCAGCCTGCTGAACTGACTCTCCCCGACGCGGGTCTTCACAGGTGAGATGCCCGCTCACGATTCAAGACACTCGGCGATAGGATCGACCTAGCGCCCGTACCCCATCACGAAGGAGCACAACGTGGCTGATATCTACTACGACGACAATGCCGACCTGTCCATCATCCAGGGCAAGAAGGTCGCCGTCGTCGGCTTCGGCTCCCAGGGCCACGCCCATGCGCTGAACCTGCGCGACAGCGGTGTCGAGGTCCGGGTGGGTCTGCGCGAGGGTTCGAAGTCCGCCGGCAAGGCCCAGGAGGAGGGCCTGACCGTCGGCACCGTGGCGGAGGTCGCCGAGTGGGCGGATCTGATCATGATCCTCACCCCCGACCAGGATCAGAGGAAGGTCTACGCGGAGTCCATCCAGCCGCACCTGAGCGCGGGCAAGGCGCTCGCCTTCGCCCACGGCTTCAACATCCGCTTCGGCTACATCGAGGTCCCCGAGGGCATCGATGTGCTGCTGATCGCGCCGAAGGCCCCCGGCCACACGGTGCGCCGCGAGTTCGTGGGCGGCCGCGGCATCCCGGACATCGTCGCCGTCGAGCAGGACGCCACCGGCTCCGCCTGGGACCTGGCGCTCTCCTATGCCAAGGGCATCGGCGGCACTCGAGCCGGCGTCATCAGGACGACCTTCACCGAGGAGACCGAGACCGATCTGTTCGGTGAGCAGGCCGTGCTCTGCGGTGGTATGAGCCACCTGGTCCAGGCCGGTTTCGAGACCCTCTCCGAGGCGGGCTACCAGCCTGAGATCGCCTACTTCGAGGTGCTCCACGAGCTCAAGCTGATCGTCGACCTGATGTTCGAGGGCGGCATCGCCAAGCAGCGCTGGTCGATCTCCGACACCGCTGAGTACGGCGATTACGTCTCCGGTCCCCGGATCGTGACCGCCGAGACCAAGCAGGCCATGAAGGACGTCCTCGCGGACATCCAGAGCGGCGCCTTCGCCCAGCGCTTCATCGAGGACCAGGACGCCGGCGCGCCCGAGTTCACGAAGCTGCGCGAGGAGGAGTCCACGCATCAGATCGAGACCGTCGGCCGCGACCTGCGCAAGATGTTCTCCTGGAGCGCCCAGGCGATCGACTCCGATTACGTCGAGGGCAGCGCCGCGCGCTGAGCGATCCCTCTCCCACGGCGGCGGGGGGGCCCCCCCCCGGGGCCCCCCCCCCCCGGCGTGTCGCCAACGGTCTGGGTTTTGCGCCGGGGGGTCAGGGGGTTTTGCGGGTCAGGGTACCCGG
>NZ_JBHZRO010000002.1:84926-279028 GCF_043641765.1 Brachybacterium vulturis
CGGGGCCCCCCCCGGCCTCCCCCCCGGATCCCGGCGCGGGCCCCCCCCCCCCCCCCCCCCCCCCCCCCCCCGGGGGGGGGGGCCCCCGGGCGGGGGGCCCCCCGCCGCCGTGCGTCTCGCATCCTGACTGGGATGACCGCATGGCGGACAGCGGTTTACGCTGTACCGGTACCCGTCGCTCCCGAGGATGCGTGCGACGACAACCATCCTTACCGGAGGAGTTCCCGTGACGCGTCCCGTCGTGCTCATCGCCGAAGAGCTGTCACCCGCGACCGTCGAGGTCCTGGGGTCCGAGATCGAGGTCAGGAACGTGGACGGCACCGACCGCGCCGCGCTGCTGGAGGCGGTGAGGGACGCCGATGCGCTCCTGGTCCGCTCCGCGACCCGGGTCGATGCCGAGGTCTACGCCGCCGCCCCGCAGCTCAAGGTCGTCGCCCGCGCCGGGGTCGGTCTGGACAACGTGGACGTTCCCGCCGCCACCACCGCGGGCGTCATGGTCATCAACGCCCCGACCTCGAACATCACCTCCGCCGCCGAGCTCGCGGTCGCCCTGATCCTCGCCTCGCTGCGCAACCTCGGTCGCGCCGACGCCTCGGTGAAGGCCGGGAAGTGGCAGCGCAAGCAGCTCGCCGGGGTCGAGCTGCTGGGCAAGACCGTGGGCGTGGTGGGCTTCGGACGCATCGGCCAGCTGGTCGCTGAGCGGCTGCGAGCCTTCGGCGTGAACCTCCTGGCCTACGACCCGTACGTCAACCATGCCAGGGCCGCCGAGCTGGGCGCCCGCGTGGTCGAGCTCGATGAGCTGATGCGCGAGTCCGATGTGGTCACGGTGCACATGCCCAAGACCCCCGAGACCACCGGCCTGATCGGCGCCGAGCAGCTCGCGCTCGCCAAGCCGTCCCTCCATGTGGTCAACGCCGCCCGCGGCGGGCTGATCGACGAGGAGGCGCTGTTCGAGGCGCTCAGCAGCGACCGCATCGCGGGCGCCGCGCTGGACGTGTACTCCTCCGAGCCGCCGGCCGCCTCCGAGACCGCGAAGCGACTGCTCGACCTCGACAGCGTCACCCTCACCCCGCACCTGGGCGCCTCCACCGCGGAGGCGCAGGAGAAGGCCGGCGTGGCGGTCGCGAAGTCCGTGCGACTGGCCCTGGCCGGTGAGCTGGTGCCCGATGCCGTCAACGTCGCCGGCGGCGCCATCGACGACGAGGTGCGTCCCGGTGTGGCCCTCGCGGATCGGCTCGGTCAGCTGTTCACGGTGATCGCGGGGGAGTCGCCCGAGCTGCTGGACATCGAGGTGCACGGCGAGATCGCCTCCCGCGACGTCACCGCCCTCAAGCTCTCCGCGCTGCGCGGCGTGTTCCGCTCGGTGGTCACCGAGCAGGTCAGCTACGTCAACGCGCCCGTGCTCGCCGAAGAGCGCGGCATCACGGTGCAGCTGGTCACCGACGAGACCTCCGAGCGCTTCCGCAATGTCGTCAGCCTGCGCGGCACGCTGCGCAACGGCGAGGTCGTCACGGTCTCCGGCACCCTCAGCGGGGTCGACCAGGAGCACAAGCTCATCGAGGTCCTCGGGCATGCGCTGGACGTGCCGCTGAGCGACCACCTGCTGATCATCCGCTATGAGGACGGTCCCGGCCTGATCGGCACCTACGGGATGCGTCTCGGCGACGCCGGGATCAACATCGCCGGCATGCAGGTCTCCCGCGCAGGCAGCGCCCGCGGTGCCGAGGCGCTGGTCGTCCTGGACCTCGACGAGTCCGTCGACCGTGAGTTCGCCGAGGAGCTCGGCGCCACCATCGACGCGCGGTCCATCCACGCCGTCGACCTCGTCTACTGATCCCCGTCCTGCACCTCGTCGAGGAGAGAACCCCATGAGCACCACCACCCCCAGCGCTGTCGCTCCGAACGCTGCCGAGTCGAGCACTCTGCGCCTGGCCGTCATCGAGGGCGACGGGATCGGCCAGGAGGTCGTGCCGCAGGGTCTGCGCGCTCTGCGCGCCGCACTCGAGCCGATCGGCGTCACCGTCGAGACCACCGACTTCGACCTCGGTGCGGGCCGCTGGCACCGCACCGGGGAGACGCTCACCGACGAGGACATGTCGGCCCTGGCCGAGCACGACGCGATCCTGCTGGGCGCGGTCGGCGATCCGGGCGTGCCCTCGGGGGTGCTCGAGCGCGGGCTGCTGCTGAAGCTCCGCTTCGCCTTCGACCACTTCGTGAACCTGCGCCCCACCCGGCTGTACCCGGGCGTCGCCTCGCCGCTGGCGAACCCGGGCGAGATGGACTTCGTCGTGGTCCGTGAGGGCACGGAGGGCCCCTACGTCGGCAACGGCGGCTCGCTGCGCACCGGCACCGAGCTCGAGGTCGCCACCGAGGTCTCCCTGAACACGGCCGTCGGCGTCGAACGGGTGGTCCGCTTCGCCTTCGAGCAGGCCGAGCGCCGCCGCCAGAAGCTCACCCTGGTCCACAAGCACAACGTGCTGGTCCACGCCGGCCATCTCTACCGCCGCATCGTCGAGCAGGTCGGCGCCGAGCATCCGCGCGTCGAGGTGGACTACGCCCACGTCGACGCGATGATGATCTATCTGGTCCAGGATCCCGCCCGCTTCGACGTGATCGTCACCGACAACCTCTTCGGCGACATCGTCACCGACCTCGCCGGCGCCGTGGGCGGCGGCATCGGTCTGGCCGCGAGCGGCAACATCAACCCCACCGGTGCCTTCCCCTCGATGTTCGAACCGGTCCACGGCTCGGCGCCGGACATCGCCGGGAGGAACCTCGCCGATCCCACCGCCACCGTGCTCTCGGTGGCGCTGCTGCTGGACCACCTGGGTCACGTCGAGCCGGCGGCGGCGGTCCGCGCGGCGGTCGAGAACGACCTCGCCGCCCGTGCCGGATCCGCGGATCTCGCCTCCCGCGGCACCACCCAGATCGGTGAGGCCCTGGTGGCCGCGATCGCCGGACGCTGAACGCCCGGTCCTGTCAGACTGACCCTGCCCCCGATTCGAGGAGATCCCCGTGAGCGCGCTCGACTTCACCCAGACCAGCACCACCCGCCGTGTCGGCGACGACGAGCGCGCCCGGATCCTCGCCGAGCCCGGCTTCGGCCAGTACTACACCGACTTCATGGTCCATGCCCGGTGGACCCTCGAGGACGGCTGGGACGGGGCGGAGGTCGTGCCCTTCGGTCCCGTGCAGCTCTCGCCCGCGGCAGCGGTCCTGCACTACGGCCAGGAGATCTTCGAGGGCCTGAAGGCCTTCCGCCACGCCGACGGCTCCGTGTGGACCTTCCGTCCCGAGCGCAACGCCGAGCGCATGCAGCGCTCCGCGCATCGCCTCGCACTTCCCGAGCTGCCGGCCCGGGACTTCCTGAGCTCCCTCACGGCGATCACCGCGGCGGACGAGCCGTGGGTGCCCGAAGCCACCAGCGAGGAGTCGCTGTACCTGCGCCCCTTCATGTTCGCCAGCGAGGAGTTCCTCGGGGTGCGAGCCTCCCACTGCGTGGACTACTACGTGATCGCCTCACCCGCCGGCCCCTACTTCCCGCGCGGGGTGCAGCCGCTGGTGGTGTGGATCTCCGACGAGTATGCGCGAGCCGGGGCCGGGGGCACCGGCGCCGCCAAGTGCGGCGGCAACTACGCCTCCTCCCTGCTGGCGAAGCGGGAGGCCGCCGAGAACGGGGCCGACGAGGTCATGTTCCTGGACTCCGAGACGCACTCCAGCATCGATGAGCTCTCGGGCATGAACGTCTTCGCGGTCACCGCCGACGGTCGCCTGCTCACCCCCGCGCTGACCGGGTCGATCCTCGAGGGGGTCACCCGCGAGTCGATCCTCCGCCTGGCCTCAGACCGCGGCCTCGAGGTGGTCGAGCAGCAGCAGGTGATGAGCGAGCTGCTGGGACAGATCGACCGCGGAGAGATCACCGAGATGTTCGCCGCCGGCACCGCCGCGGTCATCAACCCCATCGGCGAGCTGCGCGCCCGGGGCGGTTCCTGGACGGTGGGCGAAGGCGGCTCCGGCGAGGTCACTCTCGCTCTGCGCACCGAGCTCACCGACATCCAGTACGGCCGGATCCCGGACCGTCACGGCTGGCTGACCAGGCTGGTCTGATCCGATGACGAACTCGTCCGTGCCGACCGCCCCGATCTCTGGATTCCACCTCTACGACACCACCCTGCGCGACGGCTCCCAGCAGGAAGGGCTCACGCTCTCGGTGGCGGACAAGCTCGCCGTCGCCCGTCACCTCGACGATCTCGGCGTGACCTACATCGAGGGGGGCTGGCCCGGTGCGGTCCCGCGCGACACCGAGTTCTTCGCCCGCGCGGCAGGGGAGCTCGAACTCCGCCACGCCCGGCTCGCGGCCTTCGGCGCGACCCGCAAGGCCGGGGTCCCCGTCGCGGAGGATCCGCAGGTCGCTGCGCTCGTGGACTCCGGTGCCCCGACGATCACCCTGGTCGCGAAGTCCGATCTGCGCCACGTCACCGGCGCGCTGCGCACCACCGCCGAGGAGAACCTGGCCATGGTGCGGGACACCGTGGCGCATCTGGTGGGGCGCGGGCATGAGGTGTTCGTCGATGCCGAGCACTTCTTCGACGGTTTCCTCCACGATGCCGACTACACCACCGCCGTGCTGGTGGCCGCGCAGGAAGCGGGGGCCGGGGTGCTGGTGCTGTGCGACACCAACGGCGGGATGCTCCCGCATCAGGTCACCGAGATCATCGCGACGCTGCGCGGGCGCCTGGAGGCGGCCGGAGCGGGAGAGGCCCGCCTCGGTGCGCACACCCACAACGACACCGGCTGCGCGGTGGCCAATGCGCTGGCCGCGGTGCGTTCCGGGATCACCCACGTCCAGGGCTGCGTCAACGGCTACGGGGAGCGCACCGGCAATGCGGACCTCATCACCCTGATGGCGAACCTCCAGCTGAAGATGGACATGGACCTGCTCCCCGCCGAGACCCTCGCCGAGGCCACCCGGATCGCCCACGCCCTCGGCGAGATCGTGAACATGCCGGTGACCCCGCGCGCCCCGTACGTCGGGGCGAGCGCCTTCGCCCACAAGGCCGGTCTGCACGCCAGCGCCATCCGGGTGGATCCGGATCTGTACCAGCACACCGATCCGCAGCTGGTCGGCAATGACATGCGGATGATCATCTCCGACATGGCCGGACGGGCCTCCATCGAGCTCAAGGGCCGGGAGCTGGGCTTCGACCTGGCCGGTGAGCCCGAGCTGCTCTCGCGCCTGGCGGCCGCGGTCAAGCAGCGCGAAGCGGTCGGCTACTCGTACGAAGCGGCCGATGCCTCCTTCGAGCTGCTCCTGCTCGACCAGCTCGGGCGGGTCCCGAGCTATTCGACGGTGGAGTCATGGCGGGCCATCTCGCAGCTGGGCCGGGACGGCACCCTCGAGTCCGAGGCGACGGTCAAGCTCCTCGCCGACGGGGACGGTCCCCACGAGCGCAAGGTGGCGATCGCCGAGGGCAACGGTCCGGTCAACGCCCTGGATCGCGCCCTCCGCGAGGCACTGCGCGAGCGTCATCCCGAGGTCGACGAGTTCGAGCTGCGCGATTTCAAGGTGCGGATCCTGGACGCCCATCACGGCACGGACGCCACCACCCGGGTGCTCGTGCGCACCTCCGGGCGGGGCCTCGAGTTCCAGACGGTGGGAGTGGGGCCGAACGTCATCGAAGCCTCCTGGGAGGCGATCTACGACGCCTACACCTACGGCCTGTTCAAATCCGGGGTCTGAGCACCGGTATCCGTGGTCCCCGATGACCCTGGAGGCTACCCTGAGAGCATGACGACTCACGCGCCGACCACCGCTTACGTGCTCACCGCCATCGGAGACGACCGCCCGGGCCTCGTCGCCGCCCTGGCCGCCGCCGTCGACGAGCACGGAGGGAACTGGGTCGACAGCCAGCTCGCCCTGCTCGCCGGCAAGTTCGCCGGGATCGTGCGGGTCGATCTGCCCGATGAGCGCGCGCAGTCGTTCCTGCAGGCGCTGCCCGCCCTGGCCGACGAGGTCGGGCTGGACGTCGAGGCCACCGTCGCCGGCGACTCCGTCGACGTCGAGGTCGCGCCGCACAGCGCGCTGCACCTGCACCTGCACCTGCTGGGCCAGGATCGCACCGGGATGGTCCGGGAGGTGTCCTCGGCACTGCGTTCCCAGGGAGCCACGATCGACGCTCTGCGCAGCTGGACCCGGGAGGCCCCCGAGGGCGGAGGCATGCTGTTCGAGGCCGAGGCCGAGGTGCGCCTGCCGGCCGATGCGGACGAGGACGGGGTCCGCGAGGCCCTCGAGACGATCGCCGCCGAGCTGATGGTGGACCTGGAGCTCGACACCACCGAATGAGGCGGTCGCGCGGCGGAATATCGAAACGCCACCATTGCTGAATTCCTTTTCGCGAGGATTCCCGGGCCCCGCTGCAGACGTTTCCGTGCGGGGCCGACCGGATTCTTCTGAATACATGAATTCCGGGACCGAAGTCCCCTAGGATGGGGTCACCGGTCGAGGACCCTTGGGGGGTGCGGGATGCTCCCGCGCTGCGCCGTCGGACAGTCCTCGGCTCGCGTACTCGCCCCCGAACGTGGAGAACCATCGATGACCACGTCCCCTGCAGTCGCCTCTGCACAGTCCACCACGGTCCCGCCCGGTGCATGGAGGGCACTTTTCCTGGTCACGATCGGCTTCGGCGTGAACTTCTGGGCCTGGGCGCTGCTGAGTCCGCTCGGCCCCGTCTACGTCGAGCGCGGGCTGGCCGTGGACGCCTCGCTGATCGTCGCGATCCCGGTGCTGGTGGGCTCCCTGGGCCGCATCGTGATGGGCGCCCTGAGCGACCGCTTCGGCGGGCATCTCATGTTCCCGCTGGTCTCCCTGCTCACCGTCGTTCCGGTGCTCTTCCTCGGATTCGTCGGTCAGTACACGTACTCGACCCTTCTCCTGGGAGGATTCTTCCTCGGCATCGCCGGCACCACCTTCGCGATCGGTGTCCCGTATGTGAATTCCTGGTTCCCGCCCGCCAAGCGCGGCATGGCCACCGGCCTCTACGGCGTGGGCATGGGGGGCACCGCGATCAGCGCCTTCACCACCGTCCCGCTGCTGAGCTCGATCGGCGACGCCGCGCCGTTCGTGCTCACGGCGCTCGCCCTGATCGCCTACGCCGTGGTGGGCTGGCTGTTCATGCGCGATGCCCCCACCTGGAAGCCCTCGCGCAAGAACATCATCGAGCAGTCCGTCGCCGTGATGAAGCTCAAGGTGACCTGGCAGGCGTGCTACCTGTACGCCCTGTCCTTCGGCGGCTACGTCGCCTTCTCCGTCTTCCTGCCCACGATGCTGCAGAACTGGTACGGGCTCGATGCCGCCGACGCCTCCTTCCGGATGGCCGGCTTCGTGATCGTCGCCGTGATCATGCGCCCGTTCGGAGGCACCCTCGCGGACCGGCTCGGGGCTGCGAACACCCTGCTGGTCTCCTATGTCGCCGTCGGGCTGGCCGCCCTCGCCCTGACCTTCCAGCCAGACCTGATGCCGATCGGCACCAGCGCCTTCATCGTGATGGCCGCGGGCCTGGGCCTCGGCTCCGGCGCGGTCTTCGCGCTGGTCGCCCAGACCTCCGACCCGGCCGTCGTCGGCTCCGTCACCGGGTTCGTCGGCGCCGCCGGCGGGCTCGGCGGCTTCGTGCCGCCGCTGGTGATGGCCGCGATCCATGCCGAGAGCGGCACCTACGCACCCGGCATCGCCCTGCTGCTGGTGGCGACGTTCGGTGCCGTGGTCGTCACCCTGTTCATCGCCCGTGGAGCGCGTGCCGGCACCTCCACGGCGCCGTAGCCCGACCTGCCCCGCCCCGTTCTGCCACCGCTGACACGCACCCTCGCCCCCAGGAGGAGCACTCATGACCATCCAGGACCGACAGTCGCCGCAGGACCCCGCCGAGCAGCGCGCTCCCGGGATCGACTCCCCGCTGTTCGACGCCCTGATCGGCGCGCGCAGGATGTTCTCCCGCTCGGAGAAGATCAGCGAGGACAACCGCGAGACCCACAAGGTGGGCGGGCGCAGCGGTGACTCCTTCTACCGTGAGCGCTGGAGCCACGACAAGGTGGTGCGCTCCACCCACGGGGTCAACTGCACCGGCTCCTGCTCCTGGAAGGTCTACGTCAAGGACGGGGTCATCACCTGGGAGTCCCAGGAGACCGACTATCCCTCCGTGGGCCCGGACAAGCCCGAGTACGAGCCGCGCGGCTGCCCCCGCGGCGCCTCCTTCTCCTGGTACACCTACTCACCCACCCGCGTGCGCTACCCCTATGTGCGCTCCGAGCTGCTGCGCCTGTACCGCGAGGAGAAGGCGAAGGCCCCCGGCCATGATCCGGTCGAGGCATGGAAGGCGATCGTCTCCGATCCGGTCAAGGCCATGCGGTACAAGCAGGCCCGGGGCAAGGGCGGCCTGGTGCGCGCCTCCTGGGACGAGGCCGTGGAGATGGTGGCCGCCGCCTATGTCCACACCGTCAAGGAGTACGGGCCGGACCGGGCCACCGGATTCTCCCCGATCCCCGCGATGAGCCAGGTCTCCTTCTCCTCCGGAGCCCGCTTCCACCAGCTCATCGGCAGCCCCATGCAGTCCTTCTACGACTGGTACGCCGACCTGCCCCCGGCCTCCCCGCAGGTCTTCGGCGACCAGACCGACGTGCCGGAGTCCGGCGACTGGTGGGACGCGGCCTACCTCATCATGTGGGGCTCGAACGTGCCCCTGACCCGTACCCCGGATGCGCACTGGATGACGGAGGCCCGCTATCGCGGCCAGAAGGTCATCTCGGTCGCCCCCGACTACGCGGAATCGGTGAAGTTCGCCGACGAATGGCTCGCACCGCACCCCGGCACCGATGCGGCGCTCGCCATGGGCATGGGCCACACGATCCTGCGCGAGTTCTACGTGGACCAGCAGGTCCCGTACTTCGAGTCCTACTCGACGCAGTACACCGACCTTCCGTTCCTGGTCCAGCTCGAGCGCCGTGAGGACGGCGCGCTGCTGCCGGGCAAGTTCCTGGTCGCGAGCGAAGCGGGAGAGCACCGCACCGCCGAGGCCACCACCGAGCATGCGGACTTCAAGCCGATGCTCTTCGACCGCGGGCGCGGCCGCATCGCCACCCCCAACGGCACTCTCGGGCACCGCTTCTCCGCCGATGGCGAGGGGCGCTGGAACCTGGAGCTCGGCGATCTCGACCCGGCGCTGTCGCTGCTGGGCCATCACGAGGACGTGGCCGAGGTGCTGCTGCCCCGCTTCGACACCGTCGGCCAGGGCGGCCGCGGGGACGTGCCGCGCGGAGTGCCGGTGCGCACGATCGACGGGCGCCTGGTCACCACCGTTTTCGACCTGCTGCTGGCCGAGTACGGCGTGGGCCGCGAGGGGCTCCCCGGCCAGTGGGCCACGGGCCTCGACGACGCCGAGGCCCTCTACACCCCGGCGTGGCAGGAGGCCATCACCGGCGTGCCCGGCCAGGCAGTGGCGCGCATCGCCCGCGAGTTCGCGCAGAACGCGATCGATTCCGGCGGGCGGTCGATGATCATCATGGGCGCCGGCACGAACCACTGGTTCCACTCCGACACCATCTACCGCTCCTTCCTCACGCTCACCAACCTGTGCGGCACCCAGGGGGTCAACGGCGGCGGCTGGGCCCACTACGTCGGGCAGGAGAAGGTGCGGCCGATCACCGGCTGGTCGCATCTGGCCAACGCCCTGGACTGGTCGCGCCCGCCCCGGCAGATGACCCAGACCACCTACTGGTACATGCATTCCGACCAGTGGCGCTACGACCGCTTCGGCGCGGACACCCTGGCCGCGACCACCGGGGCCGGCGCCTTCGCGGACATGACCACCGCCGACGCCATCGCGCTCTCGCAGCGGCTGGGCTGGCAGCCCTTCTACCCGCAGTTCGACATCAGCTCGCTGGAGGTCGCCGACCGCGCCGCGGCCGCGGGACAGGAGACGATCCCGTACCTGGTCGACCAGCTCAAGAACGGTGGCATCAACTTCGCCGCCGAGGACCCGGACGCCCCGGAGAACCACCCGAAGATCTGGTCGATCTGGCGCGCGAACACCCTCGGCTCCTCCGCCAAGGGAGATCAGTACTTCTTCCGCCACCTGCTGGGTGTGGACAGCTCCGCCACCGGCGAGGAGACCCCCGAGCACCTCCGGCCCCAGGACGTGCGCTGGCGGGAGGACGCCCCGATCGGCAAGGTCGATCTGATGCTCACCCTCGATTTCCGCATGACCAGCCACACCCTGCACTCCGACGTGGTGCTGCCGGCCGCGACCTGGTACGAGAAGCACGACCTCTCCACCACCGACATGCACCCCTTCGTGCACTCCTTCAACCCGGCGATCTCCAATCCCTGGGAGTCGCGCACGGACTGGGAGACCTGGTCGACGATCGCAGAGCGCTTCAGCCAGCTCGCCGAGACGCATCTGGGCACTCGCAAGGACGTCGTCGCCTCCCCCCTGCAGCACGACAGCCCCGGGGCGATGGCCACCCCGCACGGCCGGGTGCGGGACTGGAAGAAGGGCGAGTGCGAGGCGGTCCCGGGCCTGACCATGCCCGCCCTGGTGGAGGTCGAACGGGACTATACCCAGATCCATGCGAAGTACACCTCGGTCGGCCCCCTCCTGGAGGAGAAGGGCATGACCACCAAGGGGCTGACCTACGACGTCACGGAGTTCGTCGAGGAGCTCGGGCACCTCAACGGCGTCCACCGCACCGGGCCCGCCGCGGGACGTCCCAAGCTGGTCACCGATCTGCACGCCTGTGAGTTCATCCTGAGCCTGTCGGGCACCACCAACGGACGCATGGCGACCGAGGGCTTCAAGACCCTGGAGAAGCGCACCGGCACGCACATGCACGATCTCGCCGCCGAGCACGAGGGCAAACGGATCCACTTCGCCGACACCAAGGCGGCGCCGGTCCCGGTGATCACCAGTCCGGAATGGTCCGGCTCCGAGAGCGGAGGGCGCCGGTACAGCCCGTTCACCATCAACGTCGAGCGCAAGAAGCCCTGGCACACGCTCACCGGGCGCCAGCACTACTACCTCGACCACGACTGGATGCTGGAGATGGGGGAGGCGCTGCCCGTCTTCCGACCGCCGCTCGACATGACCGCCCTGTTCGGCGAGAAGTCGATCGGGGAGAGCGATGGCACCTCGATCTCGGTGCGCTACCTGACCCCGCACAACAAGTGGGCGATCCACTCGATGTATCAGGAGAACTTCTTCATGATGAACCTGTCCCGTGGTGGGCAGAACATCTGGATGAGCGTGCAGGACGCCGAGGCCGTCGGCATCACCGACAACGACTGGGTCGAGGTCACCAACCGCAACGGCGTGGTCTCGGCCCGCGCCGTGGTCTCCCACCGGATGCCCCCGGGCACGGCCTTCATGCACCACGGGCAGGAGCGCACGGTGAACGTGCCGCTGACGGAGCGGGACGGGAAGCGGGGCGGGATCACGAACTCCCTGACGAGGATCATGATCAAGCCCTCGCACCTGATCGGCGGATACGCGCAGCTGTCCTTCGCCTTCAACTACTACGGCCCGACCGGGAACCAGCGGGACGAGGTCACGATGATCCGCAAGCGCACCGCCCCCGTCGAGTACTGAGCCCCACCCTACGAACGAAGAGCGAAGGAGAGCCACGATGCGAGTCATGGCCCAGATGTCGATGGTGATGAACCTCGACAAGTGCATCGGCTGCCACACCTGCTCGGTCACCTGCAAGCAGGCGTGGACGAACCGGTCCGGCACCGAGTACATGTGGTTCAACAACGTCGAGACCCGGCCCGGCCAGGGGTATCCCCGCGGCTACGAGGACCAGGAGAAATGGAAGGGCGGCTGGGAGCTCGGGAAGAACGGCCGCCTGAAGCTCAAGGCGGGCGGCCGCCTCACCAAGCTGATGCAGCTGTTCTCGAACCCGAAGCTGCCCAGCATCGAGGACTACTACGAGCCCTGGACCTATGAGTACGACAACCTGCTCCACGCCCCGGCGCAGCAGGAGACCATCCCCACGGCGCCCCCGAAGTCGCTGATCACCGGTGAACGGGTGGATATCCAGTGGTCGGGCAACTGGGACGACGACCTCGGCGGCACCTATCTGCACAAGGACAAGGACCCGATGCTCAAGGGCATCGAGGACAAGGTCCAGTTCGAGTTCGACCAGACCTTCATGTTCTACCTGCCGCGCATCTGCGAGCACTGCCTGAACCCCACCTGCGTGGCCTCCTGCCCCTCGGGCGCGATCTACAAGCGCGAGGAGGACGGGGTGGTCCTGGTCGACCAGGACGGCTGCCGCGGCTGGCGCATGTGCATCACCGGCTGCCCGTACAAGAAGATCTACTTCAACCACCAGACCGGCAAGGCCGAGAAGTGCACCTTCTGCTACCCCCGCCTCGAGCAGGGCGAGCCGACGGTGTGCGCCGAGACCTGCGTGGGGCGCCTGCGCTACATCGGTCTGGTGCTCTACGACGCGGACAAGGTCACCGAGGCCGCCTCCGTCACCGATGAGCAGGACCTCTACCGCTCCCAGATGGATGTGATCCTGGACCCGCACGACCCCGAGGTCATCCGCGGGGCCGAGGCAGCAGGCATCCACCACGACTGGATCCTCGCCGCGCAGAACTCCCCGACCTACAAGCTCATCAAGGAGTACGAGGTCGCGCTGCCGCTGCACCCGGAGTACCGCACGATGCCGATGGTCTGGTACATCCCGCCGCTGTCGCCGGTGGTGGACGTGGTCCGGGACACCGGCTACGACGCCGAGGACGCGGAGAGCCTGTTCGCCGCGATCGACGCGCTGCGGATCCCGGTGGAGTACCTCGCGAACCTGTTCACCGCCGGAGACGTGCCCACGGTGGAGCGGGTGCTGTATCGGATGGCCGCGATGCGCTCGTACATGCGGGACATCAACCTCGGCAACGCGCCCCGGGAAGGGATCGCCAACGCCGTCGGCATGGACGGCGAGACGATGCAGGAGATGTACCGCCTGCTCGCGATCGCGAAGTACGAGGACCGCTATGTGATCCCGGTGGGGCATCACGAGTCCGCCCATGATCTCGAGTCCACCGGCACCGACTGCCCGCTGAACGCCCCCGGCGGTCCCGGCATGGGGATGTCCCTGCCGGAGGAGTCGATGGGGATGTCCGGACCCGGGTTCTCCAGCAAGCGGCAGGAGAACGCCGTCGAGCGCCCCGAGGGCGTACGGATCAACCTGCTGAACTGGGACGGCAACGGACGGCCCGACGGGCTGTTCCCGGCTCCCGCGACCGGGAGCGCCTGATGGGCGCCCTCGCACGCCTGCTGAGCCGACGCAGCGATGCCGGCGCCGGGACGACGGCGACCCTGCCGGCGCGCGGTCGTGCGCCGAAGGATCTGCTGCACGCCTCCGGGATGAGCACCGAGCAGATGCGGGTCACCTGGATCGCGGTCTCCTGGCTGCTGACCTATCCGGACGAGGAGGCCCTGGCGCGCTACCCCCTGGTGCGGCAGCTGGCGGCTGAGCTGCCGGAGCCGGTCCGGGGCGGGCTGCTGCGCACCATCGATCTGCTGGGCGAACGGGATGCGGTCGCCGTCCAGGAGGAGTACGTCGACACCTTCGACACCCGTCGCCGGGGATGCCTGCACCTGACCTACTTCAGCCATGGCGACACCCGCCGTCGAGGGATGGCACTGCTGCGCATCAAGCAGGACTTCCGCACCGCGGGTCTCGAGATCGGCAGCGAGGAGCTGCCGGACCACCTGCCGGTGGTGCTCGAGTTCGGCGCGGCCCACGACGCCGAGCGGGGCGCGAAGATCCTGCGCTCGAACCGTCCGGGAGTCGAGCTGCTGCGCCTGCACCTGGCGGACATCTCCTCCCCGTGGCACGGCACCCTGGTGGCGCTGTGCTCGACCCTGCCGCCGCTGGACGCCGACGACCGGGCCGCCGTGCTGAAGCTGGCCGAGGAGGGCCCGGAGGACGAGACCGTGGGCCTGGACGGCTACGGGCTCGACGGCGACGCCGGAGACCTCGCCGGGCAGACCTTCGCCTCGAGCGGCTGCGGCTCCGACTCCGCCGCTCCCGGACCCGTCCCTGTGGACCTGTTGAGAGGACGACCCTCATGAACGACGCGACGACGCTCCAGCTGCTGCTGTGGGTGGTGTTCCCCTACATGGTGCTCGCCGTGTTCGTGCTCGGGCACATCTGGCGATTCCGCCAGGACCGCTTCGGCTGGACCACCCGCTCCAGCCAGCTCTACGAGTCCAAGCTGCTCTCGATCGGCTCCCCGATGTTCCACTACGGCATCATCGGGATCTTCTTCGGTCACGTCGTGGGCCTCGGCATCCCGAAGTCCTGGACGCGCTTCGTCGGGATCACCGACCACATGTACCACCTGATGGCGATCATCATCGGTCTCGCCGCAGCGGTGGCGTGCGTGGGCGGGCTGCTGATCCTGCTGTACCGGCGGCGCACCAACCGGCGGGTCTTCGGGGCCACCACCGCCGGGGACAAGCTGATGTATCTGATGCTGGCGATGACCATCGTGTGCGGCGTCCTCGCGACCGTGGTGCACACGGCCTTCGGCTCCTACGACTACCGCGAGGGCGTCTCGATCTGGTTCCGCCAGTTCTGGACCCTGCAGCCCTCCGTCGAGCTGATGACCCAGGCGCCGATCTTCTTCCAGCTGCACGTCCTCAGCGCGATCGCCCTGTTCGGGATCTGGCCCTTCACCCGCCTGGTGCACGTCTTCGCCGCGCCGCTGGGGTACCTGACCCGGCCGTACATCGTCTACCGGAGCAAGGATCCCCGTAAGGAGGCCGAGCGTCGCGGCTGGGAGAAGGTGAAGTTCTGATGGCGACGAAGCCGCCGGTGACCCTCCAGGAGGACTGGGAGAGCACCCTGCTGCCGTGGTTGGACCGGGTCTCCGCACAGCTGGACGTCGAGTGCGTGGACCTGGATGTGGATCGGGTCCATCTGATGACCGGGGTGGTCGCCGAGGGTGTCCAGCGCTCGATGGCGCCGATCTCCGCGTTCCTGGTGGGCGCGGCGGTGGCCCGCGGAGCGAGCCTCGAGCAGGCCTGCGCCGCGGTCGAGGAGGCCACCGGTGCGACGCTCCGGGCTCCCGGCGTCGGATGACCGATCACGAAGAGACCTTGTGGTAACTCTCACACCGGGTATTCTGGGCACTGCGGACTTCCCTGACACCGCACCCCTTCCTCGAGAGGACGAATGTTGTGACTGCTGACAAGGATGTGACGAGTGCGGATGCTCGCCGCTGGACCGGTCGTGCCGCGAGACTTGCCGGGGGACTGACGCTGGGGGTGGCGCTGGGCATCGCCGGTGCCGGAGCGGCCTCGGCCGTCGAGATCAACCCGCAGAAGCCCTCCGTGCAGTCCGTGGAGATCAACCCGCAGTACGTGGAGATCAACCCCCAGGTGGAGATCAACCCCCAGGTGGAGATCAACCCCCAGGTGGAGATCAACCCCCAGGTGGAGATCAACCCGCAGTGATCCCCGCCTGAGCGGTCCCGCACGGCGGATCGCTCATCGCAGGCCGGCGCCCCTCGGGGTGCCGGCCTGCTGCGTCGCTCACGGCCGGCTCGAGGCCTCGCCGACGTGCGTGATGGCCAGCACCGGTTCGCCGCTCTCGTCGGTCGCCTCGAGGTCGAGCTCTGCCTCGATCGCCCAGTCGTGGTGGCCGTCGGGATCGGCGAACGCCTGGCGGATCCTCCACACCTTCGACTCCTCGGTGATCTGCAGCAGCTGCGGAGAGCGGGCCGGACCATCGATGCCCACGTGGTCATAGGTGTCGTAGTAGTCGTCCATCGCTGCGGCCCAGCGGGGACGATCCCAGCCGGAGTCGCCGTCGAGCTCCGCCAGACGCGCCTCCCGCTCGAAGGCGAAGTGCTCGATGCGCTGCCACATGGCGGCGCGCACCATCGTGCGCAGCACCTTGGTCTGTGCCGAGAGCCCCCGCGGGGTGCTGGGCCGGATCTCGGAGGCGCCGTCCTCCTCGAGGTCCTCCGGGTGGGTGAGGGCCTCCCACTCGTCCAGCAGCGAGGAGTCGATGCCCCGCACCAGCACGCCGAGCCACTCGATCATGTCCTCGAGGCCTTCGGTGCGCAGGTCCTGAGGGATGGTGCGGCGCATCGCCTGGTAGGCATCGGAGAGATAGCGCAGCACGATGCCCTCGGAGCGCTGCAGGCCGTAGCGCTGCACGAATTCGCTGAAGGTCTGCCCGGTCTCGTAGATCTCCCGGACCACCGACTTGGGGGAGAGGTCGTCCGCTCGCACCCAGGGCCGGGAGCGCGCATAGATCTCCAGCGCCCCCTCCAGATCCTCCTCGAGCGGCTTCGGCCAGGACACCTCGTCCAACCGCGCCATCCGCTCGGTGTATTCGACCCCGTCGGCCTTGAGCTCTCCCAGCAGCTCGCCCTTGGCGGCGTTCTGCTGGGCGAGCAGGATCTGGCGGGGGTCCTCGAGGATCGCCTCGATGATCGAGACGGTGTCCAGGGTGAGGGACTCGGACTCCTCGTCCAGGGAGTCGATCATCGCGATCGCGAAGGGCGCCAGCGGCTGGTTCATGGTGAAGTCCAGCTGCAGGTCCTCAACCAGTGCGAACCGTCGGCCGAGGTGGTCCGGCTCCTCGAGCACTTCGATGATCTCCGCATCCCGCAGCCCGCGGAAGATCTCCACCGCGTCCTTGACCAGCGCGAGCTTCTGACCCGAGGTCTGATGGCTGGTCATGATCAGGTGCCGGCCAGAGGCGATCGCATCCCCCGGCCGTGAGATCAGGGCCAGCACCATGGCGGCGGTGATCTTCAGATGCGGCCGCAGCGATTCGGGGGCGTTCTCGACCAGCTTGGTCATGGTCGCCTCGGACCAGGAGATCGCGCCCTCGGGGATCCGGGGCTTGGGCTCCTTCTTGCGCTTCTTGGCGTTGTTGGAGACCTTGCCGGCCTCCTCCCGCAGCCGATGCTTGGCCCGCTCCTTCTCGAACTCGATGGTCCAGGTCGGCGCCTGCACCACCACGTGGCCGATGGTGTCGTACCCGGCGCGCCCCGCACGCCCCGCGATCTGGTGGAACTCCCGCGCGTTCAGCAGGCGCATCCGCTTGCCGTCGAACTTCGCCAGCCCGGTCAGCAGCACGGTGCGGATCGGCACGTTGATGCCCACGCCGAGGGTGTCGGTGCCGCAGATGATCTTCAGCAGCCCGGACTGGGCGAGCTTCTCCACCAGGCGCCGGTACTTCGGGAGCATCCCGGCGTGATGGACACCGATGCCCTCGCGCACCAGGCGGGAGAGGATCTGGCCGAAGCCCTTGGAGAAGCGGAAGTCTCCGATGATCTCGCGGATCTGCTCCTTCTCCCCGGGGCCGAGGATCTTCTGGCCCTGCAGCGCCTGGGCCTGCTCGAGAGCATCCTTCTGGGTGAAGTGGACGATGTAGACGGGGGCATCACGATCGGTGAGGATCGTCTGGATCGTCTCCGGCAGCGGCTCGAGGGACCAGCGGAAGTCCAGCGGCACGGGGCGCGGGGCGTCGTCGATGACGCTCACGTCCCGCTCGGTGCGCTCGGTGAGGTCCTCGACGAAGCGCGACACATCGCCCAGGGTCGCGCTCATCAGCACGAACTGGCAGTCGGGCAGCTCGACCAGCGGCACCTGCCAGGCCCAGCCGCGCTGCGGGTCGCCGTAGTAGTGGAACTCGTCCATCACCGCCAGTCCCACCTCGCTGCCCGGGCCGTCGCGCAGGGCATGGTTGGCGAAGATCTCGGCGGTGCACACGATGATCGGGGCGTCGTGGTTGACCGCCGAATCACCGGTCATCATGCCCACGTTCTCGGCCCCGAACTGGGAGACCAGATCGAAGAACTTCTCGCTCACCAGCGCCTTGATCGGCGCCGTGTAGTAGGAGCGCTCCCCACGGGCCATCGCGGCGAAGAGCGCGGAGTACGCGATCGTGGTCTTCCCGGACCCGGTGGGGGTGGCGGCGATGACGTGGTCGCCGGCCGCGATCGCCAGCAGCGCCTCCTCCTGGTGCGGGTACAGGGTGCGGCCGACGGACTCCTGGGCCTCGATGAAGCCGTCGACGATCGCGTCCTGTCCGGCATCGGCGGAGCTCTCGGGCACGAACGGCATCAGGATCGACATGCTCCCAGTCTGCCAGGGCACTCAGCCGGTGGCGGACTCCCTGGTCACATCAGGGCGTTCCGCCACGAGCGGCGCGACCGCCGTCAGCAGCCGCTCCCGCAGCACGTCGGCCCTCGCGGCCAGCGCCCGCTGACGCCGCACGTACTCGGCCTTGCCCGCGGGCGTCTCGATCGGCACCACCCCGTAGCCGAGCGGTCGCACGTCATACGGGCTCGCCTCCATGTCCAGCACCCGGGTCTCGCGGGCGTGCTCGAAGCAGTCCAGCACCAGCGAGGAGGGCACCAGCGGCGTGAGCTTCATGGCCCACTTGTACAGATCCATCCCGACGTGCAGGCATGCCGGGTTGTCGTTCTGAACCTGGGAGGCGCGAGTGGGCTCCAGCGCATTGCGCGGGGCAGCGGACGGGGTGAAGAAGCGGAAGGCGTCGAGGTGGGAGCACACCAGCTTCTCCCGTTCCACCACCGCATCGGTCTGCGCCGGGGAGAGCCGCAGCGGCAGGTCCTCATGGCGCTGCTGGCCGTCGGGCACGCGGTGCACCATCGCCCACTCATGGAGACCGAAGCAGCCGAACTCCGGCCGCCTCCGCGTGAGCGAGGACGCCGACAGCAGCCGGGTCATGAAGTCGAGCGCATCGGCGCGCTCGGTGACGTATCGCGTGACGTCGGCCCGACGCTGGGGCTCCGGGCCGGAGGGCCCCCCGGAGGTGTCCCGATACCAGGAGCGGTGCCCGGAGCCGTCGACGTCTGTGATCAGGCTCGACCCCTCCTCGTCCACATCGGCCGCCGGGTCATAGGCGACCTCCCATCCCGGATGCCAGCGGCGCAGGCGGGCGGGGGAAAAGGGGTAGTAGGTGAACAGGAAATCCTCGACCGCATGTTTCTCGCCGCGGGCCCTGCGCTCTCGGTGAGCGGCGGTGAGGGCATCGGCTCGCGCCTCGTGCGCGCGTCGAGCGATCGTGACCTGTGCGCTCGAGAGCACCCGCACCGGAGCGACGAGGGTCGAGCTGCTCACGGGGCCTCCTGGCGTGCGGGATGGACAAGGGCACCATCCTACGAGCCCCCACGATCCCTCCCCATGCGGTGCTCGTCCACATCGGGACGCCCCTCGTGGCCCCGGCCCACCGGCGGTTCCTAGCGTGGTCGCCATCGAGCGGCAGGGTGTCGCTGGTGGGGAGGGCGATCCAGATGCCAGGCATCGACTACGACTGCGCGGGCTGCGGCCGCCGCCACACGGGGGCGGACGGCACCGAGGACAACCCGTGGCCGCTGATCGAGTTCGGCCGTCCCGCGGCGTTCCTGCGGATGAGCCCCTGGGAGCAGCTGATGCGCACCCGGTCCACGGACGAGCTGTGCCTGATCGACAACGGCCGCTCGGTCGACTGCTTCCTGACGGGGTTCCTGTCCCTCGCCGTGCATGGGGGTGGGTCGCGGCTGATCTATGTGCCGTGGGTGCAGGTGGACGAGAACGACTACCTCGACCTGGTGGAGCACTGGGAGCATCCGCGCTACCGCGGTGACTTCCGCGGCACGCTCGCCAGCGAGCTCCCCGGTCATGGGGGCTCGTTGTCGGTGCCGGTGCGGGTGAGCGCCCCCGGCCGGCTGCCTCCGGTGATCACGCCGGAGGCGGGGTGCGGGCATCCGCTGGTTCAGGAAGCGCGCGAGGGCATCAGCAGGCGGGAGGCCGAGCTGCGGATCCGTTCGATGCTGCTGGAGGACCCCGCGTGCTGAGCGCGCAGATCATCGCGACGATCGTGCGTGCCCCGGTCCCGGACGAGCCGATGCACAGCGCGCTGTGCGGCAGCTCCCGGCCGAACTCGGCGATGCCGGCGACTCGGGTCAGAGGGCCCCGTGCAGCCAGCGGCGGTGGGTGTCGATCGCGGCGCGCGCTGGGCGTGCCGGCTGCAGCAGATCCGGGCCGTGGTCGAATGTCGATTCTCCGCGGTACAGCGCGAAGCGAGAACCGGTCAGTGCGATCGTCACCCGCCTGCCGTCCCTGGTGACGATCACGACGGCACCGCGATTCATCAGCGAGCGGTCGATCTCGACAAGTGCCACCTCCGGCCAGTCGAGGCGACGTGTCCGGAGATATCCGCGCACCTCCATCCCTCTGGTCGTCACCGAGAAGGCAGGATGCAGCAGCAGGCCGATTGCCCCGCCGAGGACGACGAGCATCACCAGAGCGGCAGCCGCGAGGAGGAGATGCGGCCGCTCTGGGACCAGCAGGGCCAGGAGCATTCCTCCCAGCAGGGAGATCGCGAGGATCGCCAGAACGGCTCCGATCAGGACCTTGAACGGGATCGAGGGTCCGGCGCGATAGACGAGCCTCGGCTCGCCCGCACGGCCTGATCCGGGTGTGCTCACGATGGGGTTCCTTGCCTCGACGAGTGACGGCGCACATCGTATCGGGGAGGCGATGGGGAGTTCTCGCCGTAGCGACGGTCGCGCCTGCCTGCCCAGGATCGCCATGACGACGGACGGCACGCCCCCGCAGTGGTGTGCAGATCGAGGGGGAGGTGACGGCGATGGCGTTTCTCGGGGCGGACACGGGGCAGCTGCGCGATCAGGGCACGACGACCAGGGACGGCGCTCGACGGCTCGAGGAGCTGTGCGAGGCGTTGGACGGGGCGGTGCGTGCGATCGAGTGGACCGGCCCCGACGCGGACGACTTCCGCCGGCTCTGGGAGGGTCAGGTGCGCTCCCGGGGCAGGGGTGCCTGCGAGCAGCTGGATCAGCGTGCCGTCCGGCTGGAGGAGGAGGCGGACGAGCAGGACACCTGCAGCGACGACGGATCGGGCGAGAGCGGGTCTGGCGGGTGGGCCGAGCCGGGCGGGTCGCCGTGGGACAGCTTCCAGGACTGGCTCGAGCACTATGAGGCGAAGGAGAGTGACGGCTTCTTCGGCGATCTGCTGGGCGGCCCCGAAGCGGGCTACTGGGGGAACCTCGGGTGGAGCGGGGCGTCGATCACCGGGGACATCGCCGGACTCGTTCCGGAGCCGACGGGCGTCGCCGCCGGGATCGGTCTCTACGACGCCGCCCAGTCCTTCCAGGACGGTGACCCCTTCGGCGCCTTCGACGGTCTCGTGACCGCAGGGATCAATATCCTCGACATCCCCGCCGGGGCGCTCTCCGTTGTCCCGTACCCTCCCGCGAAGCTCGTGGGGGAAGGGGTGGGGATCGCCACGGGATCGCTGGACATGGCCTGGTCCGCCATCACCGCACAGGCGCAGATCTCGGCGATCGCGGGTGGACCCGGTGACGGATCCGCGAGCCGCTTCATGATGGAGATGCCCGGGTGGGGTCTCGAGCAGATGACGGGGAACACCGTCCTCTCCGACGCCACCCGTAGCGGGGCGGGAGGTGTGGAGGAGGGCTTCGGCTGGGGGTCCGAGACCATCCGTGACGCCGTCCCGACCATCGATCCGATCCTCGATCTGCCCCAGCACGTCGTGGAGAATGTGATCCCGTCGGGCGGGCAGGACTGGATCGAGGGCACGGCGACGGACGCGAACGAGTGGATCCGCGATCGTATGCCGTGGTGACAGCTCAGGCCTTCGGGAAGCCCCCGGTGAGGACCTCCGCCAGCAGGTCATCTCGCTCCCGGGAGCTCACCACCGAGGCTTCGAGCGCACTTCGGGTGAGAGCGAGCCGGTCCTCGTCCTCGGTCGACCGGAGCACGACGGAGCCCGAGGGGAGGGTCCCGAGCCACAGCGTCTCCTCGGCCCCATCGGAACCGTCGAAGACGTCGAGGCGTCGCACCGCCGCCGATCCGTCGATGCCGAGCGCGGTGCTCACCTCCTCCCAGCCTCCCGAGATGATGCCCTGGGCCTCGCCTCGCTCGGCAACGTTCTCATCGTCGTCCTCGAGCAGGCTGCGCATCGCGCGCAGTGCGGATCCCGCGTCCTGCTCGCGGCTGAGGGTGACCCGCCGTCGCGAGGCTGCTCGACGGGCGATGATGCCCGTCACGACCAGACCGGCCCGCACGGCGGAGCCATCGCCGATCCGGGTGCGGCTCTCGAGCGTCGCGAGGGCCGCCTCGGGCGCGGTGAGGCCGCGGGCGCTCTGAGTCGGGAGAGGTGCTCCTGCGGGGCGACCACCTAGACTGACCGCATGCGCATCGCTCGATTCACCACCGGTGACGACCCCATGTACGGCATCGTCCAGTCCAAGGACGGCCAGGACATGGTCTACGGGATCACCGGCGACCCCCTGTACACAGAGATCCGCCCCACGGGCACGATCGTGCCGCTTCAGGACGTGCGCCTGTTGGCGCCCGTCATCCCGCGCTCGAAGGTGGTGTGCGTCGGCAAGAACTATGCCGCCCATGCCGCAGAGATGGGTGGTGAGGTGCCGGAGCAGGCACTGTTCTTCCTCAAGCCCAACACCGCCGTCGTCGGCCCCGGCGACCCGGTCGTGATGCCCGACTACTCCGAGGAGGTCAGCCTCGAGGCGGAGCTCGCCGTCGTCATCAAGCGGATGGCCAAGGACCTCACCCCCGAGCAGGTCGCGGGCCATGTGCTCGGCTTTACCTGCGCCAACGACCTCACCGCGCGGGACGCCCAGCGTGCGGAGAACCAGTGGTTCCGCGCCAAGGCCTTCGACACCTCCTGCCCGATCGGCCCCTGGATCGAGACCGATCTGGACCATTCGTCCCTCGCGATCTCCAGCGCCGTCGACGGCGAGACCGCCCAGCAGGGCTCCACCGCGGACATGGTCCGCTCCGTCGCCGAGCTGGTCGCCGAGATCTCCTCCGTCGTCACCCTGCTGCCCGGCGACCTGGTGCTCACCGGCACTCCCGCCGGCGTGCGCACCGTCCCCGCCGGCTCCACCGTCGACATCACCATCGAAGGCATCGGCACGCTGTCGAACCCCATCGTGCGCCGCTGAGCGGCATGTCGATCCCCACCGTCCCCACCGTTCCAGGAGTCCCTCGCGTGACCACCAGCCCTGCCCCGAGCCCCACCCCGACCGAGGAGGTCCGGGTCCGTTTCTGTCCCAGTCCCACCGGCACCCCGCATGTGGGGATGGTGCGCACCGCCCTGTTCAACTGGGCGCACGCCCGCCACCACGGCGGCAAGCTCATCTTCCGGATCGAGGACACCGACGCCGCTCGCGACAGCGAGGAGTCCTACCATCAGCTGCTCGAGGCGATGCGCTGGCTCGGGATCGACTGGGACGAGGGCGTCGAGGTGGGCGGGCCGGACGGTCCCTACCGCCAGTCCCAGCGAGGAGACATCTACCAGGGCGTGATCGAGAAGCTCAAGGCCTCCGGCCACATCTACGAGTCCTTCTCCACCGCGGAGGAGATCGTCGAGCGGCACAAGGCGGCGGGCCGCGACCCGCAGCTGGGCTATGACGGCTTCGACCGCGAGCTCACCGAGGCGCAGAAGGCGGCCTTCCGCGCGGAGGGGCGCGAACCCACCTGGCGTCTGCGGATGCCCCAGGAGGATCTCACCTTCACCGACATGGTGCGCGGCGAGATCACCTTCAGGGCCGGCTCCACCCCGGACTTCGTGGTCGTGCGTGCCAACGGGAAGCCGCTCTACACGCTGGTGAACCCGATCGACGACGCCCTCATGCGGATCACGCACGTGCTGCGCGGTGAGGACATCCTGTCCTCCACCCCGCGGCAGATCGCCCTCTACCGGGCACTGATCGAGATCGGTGTCGCCGAGCGGGTCCCGGAGTTCGGCCACCTGCCGTACGTGATGGGGGAGGGGAACAAGAAGCTCTCCAAGCGCGATCCGCAGGCCGACCTGTTCCACTACCGGGACCAGGGCTTCACCCCCGAGGGAATGGTCAACTACCTCGCACTGCTGGGCTGGGGCTACAGCGCCGACGAGGATATCTTCAGCCGCGAGCAGCTCGTCGAGCGCTTCGACGCCTCGGAGGTGAACCCGAACCCGGCCCGCGTCGACCTCAAGAAGGCCACCGCGATCAACGCCGACCACATCCGGCTGCTGCCGGAGGCGGAGCTCGCCGAGCGGCTGCTCCCGTACCTCCGGGCCGCAGGGGTGCTGGGCGAGCAGATCACCGCGGAGCAGCATGCGCTGGTCGGTGCGGCCACCCCGTTGGTCCAGACCCGCATGAACCTGCTCAGCGAGGCGCCGGACCTGATGGGCTTCCTGTTCATCGCCGACGAGGACCTGGTGGTCCAGGACGAGGCGCTGAAGAAGCTCGGCGATGATCCGGTCGCCGTGCTCGACCGGGCCATCAGCGAGATCGAGGCCGTCCGCGAGGACTCCTTCGCCGCCGCCGCGCTCGAGGAGGTGCTCCGGGCGGCGATCATCGAGGAGATGGGCATCAAGCCGCGCCTGGCCTTCGGGCCGCTGCGCAGCGCGATCTCGGGCCGCCGGATCTCCCCGCCGCTGTTCGAGTCGATGGAGCTGCTGGGCAGGGCCTCGAGCCTGGCGCGGCTGCGCTCCCTGCGAGACCGCCTCGCCGCGGAGGCCTGAGCGCCGAGGCGCTGTGGGGCGGGGTGCTCAGCCTCACAGCGCCAGGCGCCCGTCTCGCTTTGTCATGGCGAGGAAGACCCGGTAGAGTCTTACCTCGGTACGGCAAGGAAGTTCGGCCCGGAAAGTCCCCGGAATTCACTCGGGAAACTGATCGGGAAGAGCGGAAAAACGTGCTCTCACCATGGGGTATGGTGTAATTGGCAACACAGCGGTTTCTGGTACCGTCGTTCTAGGTTCGAGTCCTGGTACCCCAGCGCTTCGCGGCTTCTTCGGAAGTCGCGCAGTCCGCGCCCCGTTCGTCTAGCGGCCCAGGACGCCGCCCTCTCACGGCGGTAACACCGGTTCAAATCCGGTACGGGGTACGATGCGAGATCGCAAGGTCTCGCTCCGGCCCCGTTCGTCTAGCGGCCTAGGACGTCGCCCTCTCACGGCGGTAACACCGGTTCAAATCCGGTACGGGGTACGAATGAGGAGCCGGCACCTTCGGGTGTCGGCTTCTTCTGCATTCCGCTGCATTTCTCTGCTTTCCGGGCGCTATTGCGCGCCACGGAGTATCGTCGTGATATGGAACACAGCACTGCTCCCCGCATCACGGTCGGTGTGTTCGATGCCGACGAGTCCGATCACGCGGTCCGCTGGGCCGCTCGCCACGCCGCCGCCGTCGGCGGCAGCCTCCATCTCGTCCACGCCTTCGTCTGGACCGAGCTCGACGTCAACATCGACCCGATCTCCGGGTTGGCCGGCTCGGGATTCCGTGGGGCCGCCCACACCTTGATCCAGGACGCGGTCGCGCTCGTGCACGAGACCGGGGTCGAGGTCCCGGTGACCTCCGAGATCGTCGACGGCAATGCGGTGCCGGTGCTGGTCGAGGCCAGTGAGGAAGCAGATCTGCTGGTGCTCGGCGGGCGCGGCATGGGGCGATTGATGACGCTGATCGTCGGCTCCAAGTCGCTGGCACTGGCGGCGCGGGCCCACTGCCCGGTGGTGGTGGTGCGGGGCAGGATCGACGGGCGCGGCCCCATCGGGCTGGTCCACCACGACCTCTCCACCGAGGTGGTCGCGCGCGCGGCGGACCTCGCCGAGGCCTACGGGCGCGACATCCACCTGGTGGTGCGACCGGAGACCACACCGGAGGAGGCCCAGGAGATCCTCGCCGGCACCGCGCAGCGGATCGCCCTGACCCACCCCTCGGTGTTCGTCAAAGATGTCACGATCGCCGCTTCGGACAACCCCAAGCAGCTGATCCGGGCCAGCGAGGACGCCAGCGTGATGGTGGTCGCGGGGGAGCGCTCACCCGGTGCCGGGGGCAAGGTCGCCGCACCGCGGCAGCTGGTCAACGTGCTGCGCTTCGCGAACACCCCGGTCTGGATCGAACGGGACTGAGCCGCCTCCGGGCCGGCCGGGAGCTCAGGAGCCTGCGCGACGCAGCAGCTCGGTGAGATGGTTCGCCGAGCTCATCACCGAGGCGGCGTGCAGCCGTCCGGGCTGGCGGGTGATCCGCTCGATCGGTCCGGAGATGCTCAGCGCCGCGACCACCCGGCCGTTGGGTCCGCGCACCGGGGCGGAGACGGACCCCACCCCGGGCTCGCGCTCACCGATCGACTGCGCCCAGCCGCGGCGGCGCACGGCCGAGAGCTGGGTGGCGGTGAAGCGGGCCCCGAGCAGACCGCGATGCAGCCGATCCGGCTCCTCCCAGGCCAGCAGGATCTGGGCCGCGGAGCCCGCGCGCATGGTCAGCGCCGCCCCCAGCGGTACGGAATCCCGCAGGCCGATCGGCCGTTCGGCGGCGGCCACGCAGATGCGGTGGTCGCCCTGACGACGATAGAGCTGGGCGGATTCCCCGGTGTGGTCCCGCAGCGCTGCCAGCACGGGGCCGGCCGAGGCCAGCAGCCGGTCCTCGCCGGCTGCGGCGGCCAGCTCGCCCAGGCGCGGGCCGAGGATGAATCGGCCCTGCATGTCCCGCGCGACCAGATGGTGGAATTCGAGCGCCACCGCGAGCCGGTGGGCGGTGGGCCGGGCGAGGCCGGTCGACTGCACGAGCTGGGCGAGTGTCGCGGGACCCGCCTCCAGGGCGCCGAGCACTGTCGCCGCCTTGTCGAGCACCCCGACGCCGCTGCCGTTCTCCTCCGAGGTCTTGTCCATGGTCCGATACTGCCGTCTTATTGTGTGAGACGCAAGTGCGTCGCATCGTGGACCGGCACACCATGGAGTGAGCGCTCGCACCCCGAGCGCTGCTCAGCATTCAGGATCGTGCCCCCACGACGGGCGCAGGGAAGGATCGACATGGCGGGGACCCTCGCGGAGAAGGTCTGGGCGGATCACGTGGTCCGCCGCGGTGAGAACGGCGAGCCGGACCTGCTGTACATCGACCTCCAGCTGCTCCACGAGGTCACCAGCCCGCAGGCCTTCGACGGCCTGCGTCAGGAGGGCCGGACCCCGCGCCGCCTCGACCAGACGATCGCGACCGAGGACCACAACACCCCCACGATCGACATCGACAAGCCGATCGCGGACATCACCTCGCGCACCCAGATCGACACCCTGCGCCGCAATGCCGAGGAGTTCGGCGTGCGCATCCACTCCCTGGGGGACAAGGAGCAGGGGATCGTGCACGTCGTCGGCCCGCAGCTGGGGCTGACGATGCCGGGCGTCACCGTCGTCTGCGGCGACTCCCACACCTCGACCCACGGCGCCTTCGGCGCGCTCGCCTTCGGCATCGGCACCAGCGAGGTCGAGCACGTGCTGGCCACCCAGACCCTCCCGCTGAACCCCTTCAAGACCATGGCGATCACCGTCACCGGGTCCCTGAAGCCGGGCGTCACCGCCAAGGACATCATCCTCGCGGTGATCGCGAAGATCGGCACCGGCGGCGGTGCGGGATATGTGCTCGAGTTTCGCGGCGAGGCGATCCGCGCGCTCTCCATGGAGGGCCGCATGACGATCTGCAACATGTCGATCGAGGCCGGCGCGCGTGCCGGCATGATCGCCCCCGACGAGACCACCTTCGAGTACGTCAAGGGCCGCCCCCACGCCCCGCAGGGCGAGGACTGGGACACGGCGGTCGAGCACTGGAGGACGCTGCGCACCGACGACGACGCCACCTTCGACGCCGAGGTGGTCATCGACGCGGACACCCTCGAGCCCTTCGTCACCTGGGGCACCAACCCCGGCCAGGGCCTGCCGCTGTCCGGCCGGGTCCCCGCCCCGGAGGACTTCACCGACGACAGCTCCCGCCACGCCGCCGAGCGCGCCCTGGAGTACATGGATCTCGTCCCCGGCACGCTGCTGAAGGACATCAGGGTCGACACCGTGTTCATGGGCTCGTGCACCAACGGCCGCATCGAGGACCTGCGCGCCTTCGCCTCCGTGCTCGAGGGACGCACCAAGCATCCGGACGTGCGGGTGCTGGTGGTGCCGGGCTCGGCGCGGGTGCGCCTGCAGGCCGAGCAGGAGGGTCTGGACGCGGTGTTCCTCGCCTTCGGCGCCGAGTGGCGTCAGGCCGGCTGCTCGATGTGCCTGGGCATGAACCCGGACCAGCTGGCGCCGGGGGAGCGCGCCGCCTCCACCTCCAACCGCAACTTCGAGGGCCGCCAGGGCAAGGGCGGACGCACTCACCTGGTCTCACCGGTGGTGGCCGCGGCCACCGCCGTGCGCGGCACCCTGTCCTCCCCGTCGGACCTCGGCGCGGATGCCGCGCCCTCCGACCTCCAGCCCGTCGCCTGATCCGCCACTCCAGGAGTCCCCGACATGGAAGCCTTCACCACCCACACCGGCATCGGCGTCCCGCTGCGTCGCAGCAACGTCGACACCGACCAGATCATCCCCGCCGTCTACCTCAAGCGCGTCACCAAGACGGGCTTCGACGACGGCCTGTTCCACGCCTGGCGCACGAACGACCCCGAGTTCGTGCTGAACCAGCCCGCCTACGCGAAGGGCTCGGTCCTGGTGGCCGGCCCGGACTTCGGCACCGGCTCCTCCCGCGAGCACGCCGTCTGGGCGCTGCGTGACTACGGCTTCAAGGCGGTTCTCTCCACGCGCTTCGCGGAGATCTTCCGCGGCAACGCGGGCAAGCAGGGCCTGGTCGCGGGCATCCTCTCCCAGGACGACATCGAGCAGCTGTGGAAGATCCTCGAGGAGAATCCCGGCACCGAGGTCACCGTGGATCTCGAGAACCGGCAGGCCCATGCCGGGGACAGCACCTTCCGCTTCGAGATCGACGACTACACCCGCTGGCGCCTGATGGAGGGCCTCGACGACATCGGCCTGACCCTGCGCCATGAGCAGGACATCACCGCCTTCGAGGCGACGCGCCCTTCCTGGATGCCGAAGACCCTGCCCGCCCGCACCGCCGACTGAGGTCCGCCGCCGGGCATCCGCCTGCAGGCCCCCACCGGGTCGCTCCGGTATGGTGACCCGGTCAGAGAGGGGCGTCCGCGGACGTCCGACCGTCGAGGCAAGGACACCATGAGTTCGACATTCCATGTGCGCGGAGGACGCCCGCTCGACGGTGAGATCACCGTGCGCGGGGCGAAGAACCTGGTCTCGAAGGCGATGGTCGCCGCCCTCCTCGGCGAGGGCCCCAGCATCCTGCGCTCGGTGCCCGACATCAGCGACGTCCGGATCGTCTCGAACCTGCTGTCGATCCACGGTGTCAAGGTCGAGCACGATGTCGCCGCGGGCACGCTGCGGATGGATCCCTCGAACGTCGAGCGCGCGCACGTCGTGGACATCGACGCGCACGCCGGCAGCTCACGCATCCCGATCCTCTTCTGCGGGCCGCTGCTGCACCGGCTGGGCGAGGCGATCATCCCCGATCTCGGGGGCTGCCGGATCGGGGACCGCCCGATCAACTACCACCTCGATGTGCTGCGCAGCTTCGGGGCGGTGGTGGACAAGCGGGATGTGGGCATCTACATCACCGCACCGGACGGCCTGCGCGGCACCAAGATCCATCTCGAGTACCCCAGCGTGGGCGCGACCGAACAGGTGCTGCTCACGGCGGTCCGGGCGCAGGGCATCACCGAGCTCACGGGCGCCGCGGTCGAGCCGGAGATCGAGGACCTCATCGCGGTGCTGCAGAAGATGGGTGCGCTCATCTCGCTGCAGACCGACCGCACGATCACCATCGAGGGCGTCGAGACCCTGGGGGGCTATCAGCACTCGGCGCTGGGTGACCGCATCGAGGCCGGGTCCTGGGCCTGCGCCGCCCTGGTGACCAAGGGCGACGTCTTCGTGCGCGGCGCCCAGCAGAAGCCGATGGCGACCTTCCTCAACGTCTTCCGCAAGGTGGGCGGCGGGATGGAGATCCGCGAGGACGGCATCCGCTTCTTCCATCCCGGCACACCCCTGAAGGCGATCGCCCTGGAGACCGACGTGCATCCCGGCTTCATGACCGACTGGCAGCAGCCGCTGGTGGTCGCGCTCACGCAGGCCGACGGCATCTCCATCCTCCACGAGACCGTCTACGAGAACCGACTGGGATTCACCTCGGCGCTGAACGACATGGGCGCCCGCATCCAGGTGTACCGCGAATGTCTGGGTGGCTCGAGCTGCCGCTTCGGTCGCAGCAACTTCAAGCACTCCGCGGTCGTCTCCGGTCCCCACGCCCTCCACGGCGCCGATATCACGGTGCCGGACCTGCGCGGCGGCTTCTCCTACCTGATCGCCGCGCTCGGCGCCGAGGGGACCTCCACCATCCGTGGCATCGACCTCATCGATCGTGGCTACGAGTCCTTCCGGGAGAAGCTCTCGGCGCTCGGTGCCGAGTACTGGGAAGAGGGCTGAGGATGAACGACCTGCCCGATGAGGACCGGATCACCGGGCCGCTTCCCGGAGCGCTCGGCTCCCTGGCGCTGCGGGACATCCCGATCCCCGACTACTGCGACGTGGTGATCGTGCCCACCTCCGGTGTCGACGAGACCGATCCCCGGGTCTGGGCCGAGGCGATCTTCTCCCATGAGAACACTCCACTGTCCTCCCGCGGTCTGCGGGCGCTGCGTGACGAGACCATCCGCCTGTTCGACATGGTGCCGCCGCCGCAGAAGGAGTTCGTCACCGATGAGGTGGTCGGCTCCGAGGCCCTGATCATCGACGACGACGAGAAGCTGCGTGTCCGCATCGGCGTGGCGCTGCTGCCCGGCGGTGATCTGCTGCAGGTCACCACCGCGGTGAAGTACCGCTCGGTCCGCGGCCGTCTCGCCTTCGCTCCGCGTCGGCTGATGCATGCCGCAGCGGTCAACACCCTGGCACGACGTGCACCGACCACCCTGCGTCGACGTGCCCTGGCGAGCGATCCCCGGGGGGCCGCGCTGACCGGACAGGTCTCCCGCAGGGCGCTCGGCCGGGGCTCATCGACGCGCTGATGAAGAACCTGCTGCGCAGCTGGGACGTGGGCACCGCCCGGATCCCGCAGCGGCGTGCGGGCGCCGTCATCGGCGTCGTGCAGCTCCCGCTGCGCCCGCTGTTCACACTGCTCGCCAGGCCCCGCTGGCACGGCACTGCGCGTCTGCCCGCCACCGGAGCGGCGATCGTCTGCGGCAACCATCTCAGCGCCTACGACGCCTTCGGGTACGGTCATCTGCTGCAGGCCTCCGGGATCGCACCGCGGTTCCTGGCCAAGGAGTCGTTGTTCCGCATCCCGGTGCTCGGGGCGCTGCTGCGCGGCGCCCGCCAGATCAGGGTGCGTCGCGGCACCGCCCGCAGCCGTGACGCCCTGGACGAGGCGCGGGCCGCACTCGGTCGCGGCGAGGTGATCATGGTCTTCCCCGAGGGTTCCTATACTCGGGATCCCGAGCTGTGGCCGATGCAGGGACGCCTCGGCGCCGCCCGCCTCGCCCTGGAGACCGGCGCCCCGCTGCTGCCGATCGCCACCTGGGGCGGTCGTGCGCTGTGGCCCGTCGGCTCCCCGCTCCCGCGCCCCCGCCCCGGCCGTCACGTGCAGATGCTGGTGGGGGAGCCGTACACCGTCTCCCAGCAGGAGGGGGAGAGCCCTCAGCAGGCCGCCCAGCGCGTCTCCGAGGAGCTGATGGCGCGCATCGCCGCGCTGCTCGGGCGGCTGCGCGGGCAGCAGCCGCCGGACGTGCTGCATGACGGGCGCCGTGACAGCCATCGCCCGGAGGTCGGCAGGCCGCAGCGAGGTTATCGAGCCTGGAGGCAGACCACATGATGACCGCCCCACCGACCACTCCCCGCCGGCTCGCCGTCCTCGGTGCCGGCAGCTGGGGCACCACCTTCGCCCGCGTCCTCGTCGACGGCGGGTCGGAGGTCGTGCTCTGGGCCCGCCGTGAGGAGGTCGCGCGCGAGATCCGCGAGCAGCACCGCAACCACGCCTATCTCCCGGACCACTCCCTGCCCGCGACGATCCACAGCACGTCCGATCTCGGCGAGGCGCTCGCAGGGGTCGACGGAGTCGTGATCGCGATCCCCGCCCAGTCGCTGCGCGCGACCCTCGCGACCCATACCGCCCTGCCCGAGGTCCCGGTGCTGTCGCTGACCAAGGGGATCGAGCGTGGCACCGACGCCCGCATCAGCGAGGTCATCGCCGCGGCCGGGGGCGCGGCGCCGGAGCGCATCGGAGTGCTCTCGGGACCGAACCTCTCGGCCGAGATCGCCGAGCGCCGACCCTGCGCGAGCGTCGTCGCCGCTCCCTCCCAGCAGCTCGCGGAGGCCTTCGCCGCCTGGTGCCGAGCGCCCTACCTGCGGGCGTACACCTCCACCGACGTGGTCGGGGTGGAGATCGCCGGTGCCGTGAAGAACGTCATCGCGATCGCGGTCGGCGCGGCGGTCGGTCTGGGCCAGGGCCACAACACCACAGCCAGCCTGATCACCCGGGGCCTCGCCGAGATCACCCGGCTCGGCGTCGCCCTCGGCGGCCAGCGGGAGACCTTCGCAGGTCTGGCCGGGATGGGCGACCTGGTGGCCACCTGCGCGTCCCCGCTGAGCCGCAACCATCGCCTGGGCCTCGCGCTCGGGCGAGGGCTGGACGTGGAGGCCGCCGCCGCCGAGGTGGGCCAGACCGCCGAGGGCGTCGCCACCGCCCGCGCCGTCGCGGATCTCGCCGCGCGGCTCGGGGTGGACATGCCGATCACCCGAGCCGTGGTCGCCGTCGTGGACCGTGGCGAGAGCATCGATGAGGTCACCACGGCGCTGTTGTCCCGCTCGGTCCGCCCGGAATGAATATGCTCTGAAGCATGAGAACCACCGTCGCCCTCCTGTTCGGCGGCCGCAGCGGCGAGCACGGCATCTCGTGCGTCACCGCCGGCGGCATCCTCGCCGCGATCGATCGCGAGCGCTTCGAGGTGATCGCGCTCGGCATCACCCGTGAGGGCCGCTGGATCCACGTCTCCGACGACCCCAGCGACTGGACTCTGGTCGACGGCCGTGCCCCGGAGGTCGATCCGGCCGGGAACGAAGTGCTGCTTCCCGAGACCCGTCACCGTCCCGGGGAGCGGATCACGCTGCGCACCGTGCGGGACGGCGCCGTCCACGACCTGGCCGACATCGATGTCCTCTGGCCGCTGCTGCACGGCGCCTACGGTGAGGACGGCACCGTCCAGGGCATGCTCGAGATGCTCGACATCCCCTACGTGGGCAGCGGCGTGCTCGCCTCGGCCACCGCGATGGACAAGGCGGCCACGAAGCTCGTGCTGCGGAGCGCGGGCCTGGAGTGCGCTCCCGGCATCGTGGTCCACCAGGACGGCTGGGCGTCCGAGTCCCATCGGGTCGCCACCTACCTGCGCGACACCCATCCGCTGCCCTGGTTCGTCAAGCCCGCCCGGGCCGGGTCGAGCCTCGGGGTGACCCGGGTGAGCGATCCCAAGAAGCTGGAGGCGGCGATCGAGAGCGCCTTCGCCGTGGATCCCAAGGTCCTGGTGGAGGAGGGGCTCGACGCACGAGAGGTCGAGTGCGGTGTGCTCCAGTGCCGGGACGGCCGCGAGCCCAGCACCACCCTGCCCGGCGAGGTGAAGGTCGGCACGGACCTCGACTTCTACGACTTCGAGGCGAAGTACTTCGGCAAGGGCACCGTGAGCATCGACGTGCCCGCCTCGCTGCCCGATGCCGTGCTCGAGGAGGCTCGCGAGGTCGCCTGCCGCGCGTTCCGGGCGCTGGGCCTGGAAGGACTGGCGCGGGTCGACATGTTCGTCACCTCCGACCACCGGGTGCTGGTCAACGAGGTCAACACGATGCCGGGCTTCACCCCGTACTCGATGTTCCCGGTGCTCTGGGAGAACATGGGACTGAGCTATGCGGATCTCCTCGCCGAGCTGATCGAGCAGGCCCGTGCCCGTCGTCTCGGCGTGCGCTGAGAGCTGGGGCGGACGTTACTGCACATCCCCGGGTCCGATGCAGCGCTCCGTGGCCTCGATGTTCCGGGTGATCACCTGGGCGAGGTCCAGCGCCGCGCCGGAGGGCTGATCGGGTGCGGCCGAGCTCGGCACGGACACGTCGACCGCCGGCTCCCGTCCGTAGGTGGTGTAGAGGAACCCCGGGTCCTCGCCCTCGAGCTCCTGGACGATCCAGTCGACCTCCACCCCGTTGCCGTCGGCGAGGGTGGTGCACAGATCGGTGGTGGGACCGGGAGGGGTGACGCCGCAGCGCATCACGATGGTGTCCTCGCCGCTGCCCCAGGCCGCGGTGCCCTGGCTCGAGGTCTCCGTCTGCTCCATGCCCAGCACCTCGGGCGGGGCGCCGAGCACGATGTCGGCGCAGGTGGGATCCGCGGCCTCGGGGCCGGGCGGCACCTGCACAGTGCCGCAGGAGACGAGGCCGACGGCCATCAGGCCGGCGACGGGCAGGGCGAGCAGACGAGAGCGGAGCACCCCGCGAGCCTATCGGGCGCGGTCAGGCAGACTGGGCACATGGCAGGTGAACACTCCGACAGCATCCCCCGCGGCGAGGCCGCGCTCCTGGCCCGCATGCTCCCGCACCTGCGCCCCGGCCCCGAGGTCGAGGTGGGCCCCGGTGACGACGCCGCGGTGGTGCACCTGCCCTCCCCGCGCCTGGTGGTCACCACCGACACGCTGGTCGAGGGTCACGACTTCCTCGGCCACGCCACCACCGCCCGCTGGATCGGCCGCAAGGCCGCGGTCCAGAACCTCGCCGACGTCGCCGCGATGGGCGCGGCGCCCCTGGCGCTGGTGGCCGCGATCTCCGCCCCGGCCGGCATCCCGGCGACCGTCTTCGAAGAGCTGACGATCGGGCTCACGGCGCGCGCCGAGGCAGATGGTGCGAGCCTGGTCGGCGGTGACCTCGGCCGCGCGGAGCACCTCACCGTCACCGTCACGGCGATGGGGTCCCTCCCCGCGGACCAGGAGCCGGTGCGCCGCTCCGGAGCCCTGCCCGGGGACGTCCTCACGATCGGCGCCCCCCGCCTGGGCCGCTCCGCCGCCGGTCTCGCCCTGGTGCTGGGGGAGCGGGCCCTGGTGAGGCCGGGAGCCGAGGGCAGGCCGACCGTCATGCTCCGCGGCATCCAGGACCCCTCCGCCGCGCATCTTCTGCAATGGCACGACGCCCCCGATCCGGATCTCTCGCTCGGCTGGACCGTCGGCCGCACCGCGCGCGCCATGATGGACCTCTCCGACGGGCTGGTCCGTGACGGCCGCCGCCTCGCCGCCGCCTCGCAGGTCACCCTCGACCTGGATCGCGCGGCGCTGGCCCCCGACGTCGAGCAGCTCACCGGGCTCGCCGGGGAGCTCGACGCGGATCCGTGGACCTGGGTCCTCCACGGCGGCGAGGAGCACGCGATGCTCGCGACCTTCGCCCCCGGCGGCGTGCCGGAGGGCTTCCGACCCATCGGTCAGGTGCGGGCACCCTCGGTGCACGGCCCCGAGGTGCTGCTGGACGGGGCACCGATCGAGGGTGCCGGCTTCGACCACTTCGGCTGAGCCCCGATAGGCTGTCGGACGGTGCTCCTCCGAGCACCGCCACGATCTTCCGGAGGTTCTTCCATGCCGTTCACCGTCAAGGCGCTGCAGAAGACCGGACCCGAGCAGCCGTTCCGCGTCACCACCATCGAGCGCCGCGACCCGCGCCCCGATGACGTCGTCATCGACATCCGCGCCGCCGGGATCTGCCACAGCGACATCCACACCATCCGCAACGAATGGGGCGAGGCCAGCTTCCCGCTGACCGTCGGCCACGAGATCGCGGGCGTCGTCTCCGCCGTCGGCACGGACGTCACCGACTGGAAGGTCGGGGACCGCGCGGGCGTGGGCTGCCTGGTGAACTCCTGCGGGACCTGCGAGGAGTGCCGCGCCGACCAGGAGCAGAACTGCCTGCAGGGCAACGTCGGCACCTACAACGCGACCGACGTCGACGGCACCGTGACCCAGGGCGGTTACGCCGAGCAGGTCGTGGTCAACGAGCGCTTCGTGTGCCGCATCCCCGACGAGCTCGCCTTCGATGCCGCGGCCCCGCTGCTGTGCGCCGGGATCACCACCTACTCCCCGCTGCGCCGCTGGGGCGCTGGTGAGACGGTCGATGGCCGCGCCAAGCGCGTCGCCGTCCTGGGCCTGGGCGGGCTCGGCCACATGGGCGTGCAGATCGCCGCCGCCATGGGCGCCGAGGTCACCGTGCTCTCCCGCTCGCTGAAGAAGGAGCAGGACGCCCTCGCCCTCGGTGCGGCGCGGGTGCTGGCCACCACCGAGGAGAACTTCTTCCGTGAGCACCGCGGCGAGTTCGATCTGATCCTGAACACCATCAGCGCCGACATCCCCGTGGACAGCTACCTCGGCCTGCTGACCCCGCGCGGTGTCATGGCCGTGGTGGGCATGCCGCCCGCCGACCAGTCGCTGAGCTTCGGCTCGCTGATCGGCGGCAGCAAGGTGCTCGCCGGCTCCAACATCGGCGGCATCGCCGAGACCCAGGAGATGCTCGACTTCTGCGCCGAGCACGGCCTCGCCGCGAAGGTCGAGATCATCGGCGTCCACGAGGCCGATGCCGCCTACGACCGCGTGGTCGCGGGCGATGTGCACTTCCGTGCCGTGATCGACACCGCGACCTTCGCGGACGCCGCGGCGGAGTGAGTGCAACGCGGAGGTTCCGCCCCGCCACGCCGGCCACCGCTTCGCGTGGCTGAAGCCGGACGGCTGGCGGGTGGGCTTCCGTGCGCTGATGCTCGAGGTCGAGCCGGTGCTCCGCCCGCCAGGGCCGCGGTACAGCGCTTATTTACGAACTCTGCACATACAGCGTTGATTAGCAGTCAAGCATCGTGAGCTCCGGGTCGGACCGCGCTGGCTTCCTGCGTGCTCAGGGCGCGGTGAGCTACCTCGGCATTCCGCTGCAGGAACAGGCTCAGGTAGGTGCAGCACGCGGCCCGGATCTGCGGTGGGCGCGGACGCGGGCATAGGATTCTCCTCGATGCTCAGATGCACGAGAGCCCCCACCCCGAAGGGTGAGGGCTCTCGTGGATGAGTCCTGAAAGGTCTCGCTCAGGCACCGAGCGTGCTGACCTTGCCTGCCTTGAGGCAGGAGGTGCACACGTTCACGCGCTTGCTGGTGCCGTTGATCACAGTGCGGACCGACTGGATGTTCGGGTTCCAGCGACGCGAGCTGCGGCGGTGCGAGTGAGACACGGCCTTGCCGAAGCTGGGGCTCTTGGCGCAGATGTCACACGTGGAAGCAGCCACTGTCGTCTCCTGGTACGTCGATGTTCTGATCGCGGTGCCCGCTCCACCCCCGCGCCGGAACGGCGGGGTCGGTGACCTGGGTGAGCACGGAGGTGCGAGCCCCCGGCGGTCAGGGCAACCACGGAATCATAGCCCACATGGCCGCGTCCCTGAAGGGGAGGGCGCTCCGAGGCGCTGTGGATTCCGCCACAGCGTCACAGGGCAGTGGCACGATAGGACCTCGCAGGTCGCACCGTACGGGGCCGCGCACACCGAGCACGAGGAGACGTCCGCATGGCCAGGAGGCAGGAGACCGCCCGCGGCTCGATGCCGCTGAAGGAGCTGCTGATCTCCAAGGAGTCCACCGCGATGGCCTCCTTCGGCGTGCGGGACCTGGACACCATGATGCGCTTCGCCCCGCGGCGCTATCTGGTCCCGGCGCCCCTGCGCTCCTTGCACGAGGTGAGCCAGGGCGAGGAGGTCAGCGCCGTCGTCTCGGTGGTCTCGCTCCGGGACCGGGCGATGCGCAGCCGTCACGGCTTCATCCTCGAGGTCGCCGTCTCCGACGGGGTCGACGAGATCGTGCTGACGTTCTTCCTCACCAAGCAGCATCAGCTGCAGTGGCATCGCGGCAGGCTCCCCGTGGGTGCGCAGATCATCGTGCACGGCACCGTCGGCTTCGACGACTACCGCCAGGCCCTCCAGATCACCCACCCCGCCTACGAGCCGGTCGAGGACACGGAGGAGGGCCGGGCCTGGGCCCAGCGGCCGCGGCCCGTCTACCCGCTGCGGCAGAACATCGCCCAGGCGACCATGCGCTCGGCCACCGAGAAGGGTCTCGAGTTCGCCGGCTCGCTCAGCCGCCCCGTCCCCGACGAGGTGATCGCCCGCCGCGCCCTGCCCCCGCTCGAGGAGGCCGTGCGCCTGGTCCACACCCCGCTGACCGCCGAGGACGCCCGGCACGGCATGGCCCACCTCCGCTATGAGGAGGCCTTCGTCCTGCAGGCGATCTTCGCCCAGCGCCGAGGCCAGGACGAACGCACCCCCGCACCGGTCCTCGCCGCCGAGGGGCCGCTGCAGGGGCTGTTCGATGCGCGTCTGCCCTTCACCCTCACCGAGGGCCAGCGCGAGGTCGGCGCACGGATCGAGGAGCGGATCGGCAACGGCCATCCCACCAGCGTGCTGCTGCAGGGCGACGTCGGCTCCGGTAAGACCGTCGTCGCCCTGCGCGCCATGCTCCGCGCCGTCGACTCCGGTCATCAGGCCGCGCTGCTCGCCCCCACCGAGGTGCTCGCCGAGCAGCACCACCGCACCCTGCTCACCCTGCTCGGCGACCTCGCCCGGGCCGGACAGCTGGACGGGCACGAGGCGGCGACCCGGGTCCGTCTGCTCACCGGGTCCCAGCGCACCGCCGGCCGCCGCGAGACGCTCCTGGACGTCACCTCCGGGCAGGCCGGGATCGTGGTGGGCACCCATGCGCTGCTCACCGAGTCCGTGGAGTTCGCCGCGCTGGGCCTGGTGGTGATCGACGAGCAGCATCGCTTCGGGGTGGACCATCGTCGACGGCTGCGCACCAAGGGCCCGGCGGGCCAGAGCCCCCACGTCATCGTGATGACCGCGACCCCGATCCCGCGCACCGCGGCGCTGGCGACCGTGGGCGACCTCGACGTGCTCTCCCTGCGCGAGAGCCCCGGGCTGCGCGCCGGGGTCACCAGCTTCGTGGTCCACGAGAAGCTCCCGACGTGGGAGCGGCGGATGTGGCAGCGCGCCGGGGAGGAGATCGCGGCGGGCCGTCAGGTGTTCGTGGTCTGCGCCCGCATCGACGAGGACGATGCTGCCGACGACGCACCCGCCCCGCCGGAGCTCGACGAGCACGGCAACGAGAAGCCGCCCACCCTCGAGCCCGCCCGCGGCGTCACCCAGACCGCCGAGCGCCTGGCCGAGCGTCCCGAGCTCGCGGGCGCCCGGATCAGCATCCTGCACGGCCGACTGACCGGCGAGGAGAAGCAGGAGGTGATGGCGCAGATGGTGCGCGGCGAGATCGACGTGCTGGTCTCCACCACGGTCATCGAGGTGGGCGTCGACGTGCCCAACGCCTCGACGATGATCGTGCTGGACGCCGAGCGCTTCGGTGTCTCCCAGCTCCACCAGCTCCGCGGCCGCGTGGGCCGCGGCGAGCACGCCGGCATCGCCTTCTTCGACACCACCGCCGAGGTCGGGGCGGACCACTCCCAGCACCTCCGCCGCATCGCCGATGCGGTCGACGGCTTCGCGCTCGCCGAGCTCGATCTGCGTCGCCGCGGTGCCGGCGACCTGGTGGGGGAGGAGCAGTCCGGACTGCAGCGCACGCTCAAGCACCTCGACGTGATCCGCGATGCCCGCGTCATCGAGCAGGCCCGCGAGGACGCCTTCGCGGTGGTCGCCGCCGATCCCGCGCTCACCGACCATCCCGCTCTCGCCGGCGCCATCGCGGACCGCCTGCGGGACGCCGACCCCGACGTGGAGAGGAGCTGACATGCCGCGCATCGTCGCAGGCCACCTCGGCGGCCGCACCATCCCCGGCCCACCCGGCAAGGGCACCCGCCCCACCTCGGACAAGGTCCGTGAGGCCCTGTTCAGCCGCCTCGAGGGCTGGGGCGCGCTCGCCGGCGCCCGGGTGCTCGACCTCTATGCGGGCACCGGCGCACTCGCCTTCGAGACCCTCTCCCGCGGCGGCGAGCACGCCCTGCTGGCCGAACTGCATGGACCGACCGCCAGGCAGCTGCGTCGCACCGCGAGCGAGCTGGGCCTGGACGACCGCGTCGAGATCCGCGGTGGGAAGGCGGCCGGCGTCGCCGGCCAGCTCGCGGCGCAGCACACGGCTCAGCCGACAGCGCCCACCGCGACCCTGGTGTTCCTCGATCCGCCCTACGACGTGCCCACCGAGGCTCTCGAGCAGATGCTGCTCACCCTGCGCCCCGCACTGGCCGATGACGCGCTGGTCGTCGTCGAGCGCTCCTCGCGCACCCGCCCGCTTACGTGGCCCCAGGGGTGGGTCGATGACGGCACCAAGACCTACGGCGAGACCGTGCTGCAGTTCGGCGGGCCGGCCTGAGGGATGATCTGCTCCACATGCCGTCCACACATTCACTGCGAGGTTGCAGGAATCGATTCACTATGCAATGTGCGCGACATCGATGATGACCAGCAGGATCGTCGACGGTGGCATTGTCGAGGCCCCACGGCCCGTCGAGGATGGCGCATGCGCACCCTCATGTGACCTGCGGGTATCCACACGATGTGCATGAGATGTGGAATGGCCGAGCATTCCTCCGCACGTCGTGGTTGTCCACAAATTGTCAGCACTTCGTGGCGACCTCTGGTGCGAGTCGAGCAGGTGTTCTAAACTGGCGGCAGTCGGCCCTGAGGCCGATCCGCCGGCGCAGAGGCCGCGACGCAGCCTGACACCGAGGTCAAGGAGGGGAGCATCATGGAGCACCGTGCCGATCCCTCCGCGGTCCCGCCTGGCCCGGAGTGCTCCGCCTCTGCTCCCGATGAGCCGCCCCGGAAGCCGGTGCGCACGCGCACCCCGCTCACGGCGCAGGCGCTCGTGGACCGGGCCGACGTCACGCCCCGCACGCCGGAGGCCGCGACCGTGCTGCGAATCTTCTACCGGCGACAGCAGGAGCTCGCGGCCTTCTACGTCGCCGAGACGCGCGACCTCGCCACCTTGTGGTCCGAGGAGGACGAGGGCGACGAGAAGGCCCTCCACGCCCTGGCCGCCTCGGTGGGGATGCGTGCGAAGCTCCCGCGCGGCGAGGACCGCCTGCGCGATGCGCATGTCGCGGTCACCGACCTGCCCGCCTGCTTCGCGCGGGTCGAGAGCGGGGCCCTGCCCGTCGAATGGTTCGAGTGGCTGATCCGCAGCGTCCTGCGCCTCACCGCCCACCAGCGCCGCCAGGTCGACGAGCGCGTCGCCGCATGGCAGCTCGGGTCGATCGACGTCGAGCGCTTCTACCGCGAGCTGCACACGCTCGTCGTGTGGTTCGGCCGCGCCGCTGTCCAGGAATCGCCGCAGGAGCAGCGCTCGGTCTCCCTCGCCTCCTCCCCGGACTCCGACGGCACCGCCTGCCTCATGATCCGTGGCCCGATCCCCGAGATCACCGCCTTCGGGCAGCGGCTCGACGCCGCCGCCCGCGCCGTCCAGGATGCCCAGCGTCACGCGCTCGAGACCGGAGCGCCGATCCCCTTCGACCTCGATGGGGATGCCTCCCGCGAGGGACGCCACCTGTCGCTGTCCGCCCTGCAGTACGCGATCGCGGTCCGCTCCCAGCTCGATACCGGAGCCGTGGAGGTGCCCGATCCGGCCTTCCGGATCTCTGTCGTGGTGCCGGTGCTGACGCTGCTCGGTCGGTCGAACGCCCCCGCCACCCTGGACGGCACCGTCCCGATCCCGCCGCGCATGGCGCGCGAGCTCGTCGCGAAGGCCCCTGCCTTCGAGCGGGTGCTCACGGACCCGGTCACGGGGGACCACCACCCCTCGTCGTCCCGCACCTACCGTCCCTCCGCCGCGATGGCCGAGAGCCTCCGGCTGATCGACCCCGTCTGCGCGGTTCCCGGCTGCACCCGCAACGTCATGACCGTCGGGGAGATGGACCACATCGAGGAGTTCGACCTCGAGGATCCTGCGCGCGGCGGTCCCACCTCCCTCGACAACCTGCACCGCCTCTGCCGCACCCACCACCGGATGAAGACCGCCGGTCTGCTCGATCCCGAGCGCGACGAGACGACCGGGACCACCCGCTGGCGGCTGCTCGGGGCAGCGGTGTGCGACGTCGCCACGAACACGGACCTGGTGACCCGCGAACTCGGGGACCGCCTCCGGGAGGCCTGGCAGAGATACGCCGACGACCTCGAGTTCGAGGCGCTGACCCGGACCGGGTTCTTCGACGAAGCGCGCGCCGAGGACGCCGACCGGGACGAGGCGTACCGGTGGGGATGCCACCTGATCGACTTCTACTCCCGCTCCGAAGACGACGAGGCCGACGGGGCCGATGATCCCGGCCCGCCGCCGCTCCCGCCGCTGCCCGGCCATGAGCCGCCGCCGTACTGACCCTCGCCGTGCCCCGTGGCCCCCAGCACTACCCTGCACCGATGACACTCTCGCTCGCCGACCTCGACTGGCCCCTGCACACCGAGCGGCTCGAGCTGCGTCCGGGAGGCACGGAGGACGCCGCGGCCATCTGGCCCTGGTACCGACTGCCTGAGGTGCAGGAATGGACCACCACGCTCAGCCGGACCCTCGAGGCGCACCAGGAGCACTGGGACGAAGGGCTCGGGTGCGCAGTGATCGGCCTGCACCAGGGCGCCGTGGTCGCCGTCGGCAAGGTCGAGCGTCAGGATCCCTGGTCCCAGGCGGACATGAGGGACCGGGCCGCCGGGCAGCAGGCCGAGCTCGGCTGGGTCCTCGACCCGGCTGTGCAGGGCCAGGGCCTCGGCACCGAGTTCGCGGCCGCCCTGCGCGACCTCGCCTTCGAGGGGCTCGGTGTGCGCCGCGTCGAGGCTGCCTGCTTCGCGGAGAACCTCGCCTCCCGTCGCGTCATGGAGAAGATCGGGCTGCGGCTCGAAGGCGTCTTCCGCGAGGAGTCCCTGCATCGCAGCGGCCGCTGGCTCGACGGCATGGTCTACGCCCTGCTCGCCAGCGAGCACCACGGCACCGATACTTGAGTCATGAGCCACCTCACCGCCACCTTCACCATCGATCTGACCCCCGCCGAGGTCCTCCCCGGGGCAGCCGACCGCTTCGACCTGGCCAAGACCTGGACCGGGGCGCTGGAGGGCACCTCGCGCGGCATCATGCTCACTGCGGGCGACCCGGCCAGCGGCAGCGCCTCCTACATCGCCACCGAGACCTTCGAGGGCGCCCTGGACGGCCGGGAAGGGAGCGTGACCTTCCAGCAGCTCGGCACGATGGCGGGCGGGGAGCCCGAGCTGCGCTACGTCATCGCCCCCGGCTCCGGCACCGGTGCGCTCGCCGGACTCACCGGCACCCTCCTCATCGGCGCCATCGAGGAGGACGGCCGCCACCAGGTCACCGTCGAGCTCACCTGAGACACCCAGCCCCGGCGCACTAGAGTGGCGCTATGAGCACCGTCGTCCTGCCCGGCTCGTTCGACCCCTTCACCCTGGGGCACCTCGACCTCACCCGCCGGGCCGCCGCGCTCGGCCACCAGGTGATCATCGCGGTCTCCCACAACCCCTCCAAGCAGGGGATGCTGGACCTCGAGGCGCGCACCGCCTCGATCACCCAGACCCTCGTGCAGGAGGGACTCTCCGGTACGGTCGAGGTGCGCACCCTCCCCCAGGGACTGCTGGTCGACTTCTGCCGTGACGTGGGCGCCCAGGCCGTGGTGCGGGGGCTGCGCTCCCAGCTCGACCTCGCCTACGAGGAGCCGATGGCGCGGATGAACCATCACCTCGCCGACGTCGACACCGTCTTCCTGCTCACCGACTCGGCCTGGTCGCACATCTCCTCCTCCCTGGTGAGGGAGGTCCACGCCCTCGGCGGCGATGTCTCCGACATGCTCCCCGGCCCCTCCCTGGCGGCGCTGCGCACCGCCGCGGCCGCCTCCTGACCGACCCCACGAACGAACAGGATCTTCACCGATGTCTTCCGAGAACACCCCGACCACGACGCTCGAGACCGTGCTGCGGTTCGACGCGGTCGACCTCGTCGGCCGCACCGGCTCCCACCGGCGCATCGAGCGCACCGTCCCCGCCCCGCCCCGTGAGGCCGGCGGCGTCGCGATGCAGGTCCGCGAGGGCGAGGACATCGCCGTCGAGGCCGAGCTCGAGTCCGTGGTCGAGGGCATCTACGCCCACGGCACCGTCACCGCGCACCTCAAGGGCGAGTGCTCCCGCTGCCTGGACCCCGTCGAGCAGGACGTCACCGCCCGCCTCGACGAGCTGTTCATGTTCCCCGAGAAGGTCAAGGCCGACGAGAAGGAGGACACCGCCCTCCTCGAGGCCGACGAGGTCAACCTCGGGCCGCTGGTGCGCGACGCCCTCGCGATGGAGGCCGATGAGCGCCCCCTGTGCCGCGAGGACTGCCCGGGCCTGTGCGCCCAGTGCGGGTTCCGCATGGAGGAGGACCCCGACCATCACCACGACGTGGTCGATCCCCGCTTCGCGGCGCTGCAGGGCCTGCTCGACGACACGCAGCAGGACGCCACCCAGCAGGATGAGGAGGCCTGATGGCGCGCAGGCGCCGCGCCACCGAGGCCGCCGCCCCGCACGGCCTGCTGGACCGGCTCCCGCTGGATGCCGGGCAGGGCGTCGATCTGCGGGACTCCGGACTGCTGGAACTGGCTCTGACCCACCGCTCGTTCTCCTACGAGCACGACTCGCTGCCCCACAACGAGCGGCTCGAGTTCCTCGGCGACGCCGTGCTGCAGCTGGCCGTCACCGAGCACCTCTACGCCTCCCACCCCACGCTGCCGGAGGGGGACCTCGCTCGCCGCCGCGCCGCGACGGTGAGCACCCGCGCGCTCGCCGTGATCGCCTCCAAGCTCGACCTCGGCGCCTACGTGAGGCTGGGGCGCGGCGAGGACCTCACCGGCGGCCGGGCGAAGTCCTCGATCCTCGCCGACACCACCGAGGCCGTGATCGGCGCCGTCCACCTCGCGCTCGGCCAGGACGTCTCCCGCCGCTTCGTGCTGGATCTGCTGCGGCCGCTGCTGGACTCCGACGAGTTCCTCGAGACCGGCTACGACTTCAAGTCCCGCCTGCAGGAGATCGCCGCCGCCGGCGGGGCGAGCGTCACCTATGAGCTCACCGAGTCCGGCCTCGAGCACCAGAAGACCTTCACCGCCACCGTCACCGTCCCCGGCATCGTCACCGCCAGCGGTGACGGCGCTTCGAAGAAGGACGCCGAGCTCGCCGCCGCCCAGAACGCGGTGCGAGGCATCCTCGCCGAGCGCGACGAGCCCCTGATCCCCCGGGGCTGAGCGGATGCCCGAGCTGCCCGAGGTCGAGGTCGTCCGGCGCGGTCTCGCGCCCCGCACCGTGGGCCGCACCGTCACGGATGTCGAGCTGCTCGATGCCCGCATCATCCGTCGCCAGCACGGCGGCATCGACCGGCTGCGCGCCGCGCTGCAGGGGGTGACCCTCACCGCCGTGGTGCGGCGCGGGAAGTTCCTGTGGTGGCGGCTCGCCGATGCGGACGGCGCCGACACCGGCGAGGCGCTGATGGGACACCTGGGGATGAGCGGGCAGCTGCGGATCGCGACGGCCGACGGGGCGACCGTCACGCCCGGCGGACAGTCCCCTCCCTCCGAGGGGCCCGCCCCCGACCCGTTGCGTCACCGCCGGCTCTCCCTCCACCTCCACGACGGCACGCGGGTGGATCTCATCGACCAGCGCCTCTTCGGCGGCCTGTGGACCAGCCCGCTGGTGGAGGCGGCCGACGGCGCGCTCGCGGGCGTGGGCAGCCCCGATGCGCTGCTGCCCGAGGGTGCCTCCCACATCGCCCGCGACCTGCTGGACCCGGCCGCTGACCTGGTGGCGATCGCCCGGATCCTGCGTGCCCGGCGCAGTGCGGTCAAGGCCCTGCTGCTGAACCAGGAGATCGTCTCGGGGATCGGGAACATCTACGCGGACGAGGCGCTGTGGAGCGCCCGCACCCGCTTTGACACCCCCGGCACCGCGCTCAGCCAGCGTCGGGCGCTCGCGATCCTCCGCGGCGCCCGCGAGGTGATGGAGCGGGCGCTGGCGGTGGGTGGCACCAGCTTCGACGCGCTGTACGTGAACGTCGACGGGCGCAGCGGCTACTTCGCCCGCTCCCTGAACGCCTACGGGCGGGAGGGCGAGCCGTGCCCACGGTGCGGTAGATTGCTGCGACGAGTGATCTACCAGGGCAGGAGCAGTCATTTCTGCCCCCGGTGCCAGCGCAGGACGATATGAGGAAGGACGCTCCGTGACCGCGACCCAGCAGCCCGGCCCGATCCGCGTGATGCTCGTGGACGACCATGAGGTGGTCCGTCGGGGCATCGTCACCGTGATCGATGCCAGCCCGTCCCTCCAGGTGATCGGGGAGGCCTCCTCGGTGGCCGAGGCGAACCGTCGCCTGCCTGCGATCCGCCCCGAGGTGCTGGTGGTGGACCTCCAGCTGCCCGACGGCACCGGCATCGAGGTGATGAAGGCGGCGCGCGAGCTCGATCCGGAGCAGCGGATGCTGGTGCTCACCAGCTTCGACGACGACGCCGCACTGCGGGAATCCAGGGCCGCCGGGGCCTCCGGCCTGATGCTGAAGTCGGCCCGCTCGCAGGAGATCGTCGAGGCGATCACGGCGGTCCACAGCGGCAGGACGATCTGGCCGGCGGACCACGTCGACGACGGCCCGGACCTCTCCGAGTCCGATCACAGGATCGTGGAGCTGATCGGCGACGGCCACTCCAACCGCGAGATCGCGGAGGCGGTCGGCATCGCGGAGAAGACCGTGAAGAACCGAGTCACGGTCATCCTGCAGGCCTTCGACATGCAGCGCCGCACGCAGGTGGCCGCGATGGTCGCCGCCCGCCGACGGGCCGGCTGGAAGCCGCACCAGCCCTGAGCCTCACGCCGGCGGCAGCGTGACCCGCCAGGAGACCATGGTGCCCGGTTCGAGACCCAGGGCATCCACCCAGCCGGAGTGACGCCTCGCCCGCGAGGAGATGTTCGCCAGCCCGCTGCGACGCTGCACCGAGGGGTCGATGCCGCGGCCGTTGTCGGAGACGTTGACCTGGACCACGCGGTCCACCCCCTCGGAGAAGACGCTCACCGAGACCGCCACCGCGGTCGCGTGCGCATGGCGCGCCGCGTTGGCCAGGCATTCGCGCACCACCGCGACCACGTCCTCCGCGATCTCCGGTGGCAGCTCGGCGTCCATCTCCGCCGGATGCGGGGGCAGTCGCATCGAGGGGACGAAACCGAGGCCGGCGGTGGCCAGTCCCACTTCGTGCCGCAGCTGCTCGGTGAGCGTCGCGGCGGTGCGCTCCCGGCGCAGCGACTGCACGATCTGTCGGATCTGCGCGACCGCATTCTCGACTCCCTGCACGGAGGTCGCGACCGAGCTGCGGATCCGTGCGTTGGACGGGGTCATGCCCGGCGACTCGAGCGAGTCGACCATGGCCTCCAGCTCCATCCCCACGGCGAACAGCTCCTGGATCGCGAGGTCGTGCAGATCGCGGGCGATACGACTGCGCTCGTCGTCGATCTCGGTGCTGGTTCCCAGCGACGGGGCGCGCAGGGTGAGGGCGATCAGGCCCGCCAGCGCGTCGAGCCGTTCGCGATCCGCCGCGGTGTACGGGGCGGAGTCGGCGGTCCGCAGCACCGCGAGCAGCCCCAGGCCGTGCTCGGCCGCATCCACCGCGCCCAGCAGGGCGGGGCTGGAGGCTGGATCGATCACCAGGGTGGAGATCGCCTCGAGCGCGTCCACGTCGGCGCGGTGCAGGGCGCGACCGGTGGGGGAGTCCGCGGGGATCTCGGATCCCAGCAGGTCGGGCGCGTCGGCCCCGTCGACCATCTCCACCGCCCAGCGGTCCGTGCCCAGCGGCATCACCAGCACCGCGTCGCGTGCGGCGAGGTCCGTGCGGGCCGAGTGGAGCAGCAGGTCCAGCAGATCCTCGGGATCTCCGCCGGCGAGGACCGCGCCGCCGAGGTCCTGGATCCTGGTGCGATCGCCGCGGGAGGGCAGCGCGGCCGACGGGACCGGAGCGGTCGACGGGGAGGGAGAGCTCATCGGAAGTCCTCGAGTCGAAGGATCGAGGTCCCGGCCGGGATCGCCTCGATGCGGTGGGTGACCACCACGACGGTACTGCGCGCAGGGATCAGCGAGCTGTCCTCCGGGTCCAGCAGGGCGGCCAGCAGCAGGTCTCCCTGGGCGGTGTCGAGGTGCTCGGTGGGCTCATCGAGCAGCAGCACCGGGCCCCTGCGCACCACGGCACGGGCCAGCAACAGGCGTCGCCGCTCCCCGCCGGAGATGGTGGTGCCGTCCGGGCCCAGCATCGTGTCCAGTCCGTGCGGCAGGGCCGCGACCCAGTCGACCAGGCCCACCGCCGCGAGCGCCGCCCGGATCTCCTCGTCGCCGAGGTCGCCGCGCACCACCTTCAGGTTCTCCCGCACCGTGGTCGCGAAGATGTGGGCATCCTCGGCGAACATCGTCACTCCGGCCCGCACCCCGGCCGGCTCGAGGGCGGTGAGATCGCGACCGTCGAGCGCGACGTGCCCGGCGAGCGGCTCGAGCAGCCCGGCGAGGGTGGCCAGCAGGGTGGACTTGCCGCTGCCGGAGGCGCCGATGACCGCCACCCGCGACCCGGGCGGGAGGTCGAGGTCGAGTCCCCGCACGCGGGGAGCCTCGGCGGTCCAGCCGGCCGTGAGGTCGACGGCACGAAGCCCGGCTGCGGCAGGGCGCTCGGGAGCTGGGCCGGCAGGCCTTGCCGGTGCCTCCCCGACCAGCTCGGCGAGCCGCTCCGCCGCGGCCCGGGAGCGCGCATGCTGCGCGGCCGCCGCGGGAAGCGCCGTCGCCGCCTCGAAGGAGGACAGCGGCAGCAGGAGCAGCACGCCGATCTGTCCGGCCGAGGCCCCGCCGCTCGCCCACAGCGTCCCCGCCGCCAGCAGGGAGCCGGTCACCGCCAGGACCATCGTCAGCGGCACGGCGGCGGAGGCCACCGCCGCGGGCACCGCGGCCCGGTCGATGGCGGCGTCGTGCTCCGTCTGCCGCTGCCGCAGCTGGGCGAGCGAACCGTCGAGCCGGCCTTCGAGACGCAGGGAGGTGGCGTCGTCGAGGATCTCCAACGTCTGCGCGCTGAGACCGGCGCGGGTGGTGAGCACCGCCTGCTCGGCGATCCTCGCGGCGCGGTGGGCGGCCAGCGGGGCGAGCACGCCGGCCAGCACCAGGGCGGCGAGCATCACGGCGGCGGCGCTCAGGGACAGCGGCGCGAAGGTCGCCAGCACGGCCACCGCCATCACCACCGAGACCAGCGCCGGCACCAGTGCGGTGATGACGTGGTCGCCGAGCTCCTGGGCGTCGTCCCCGAGGCGGGCCAGCAGATCGCCCCGGCGCAGCCGCGTCAGGGCGTCGTCGGTGCGGGCGGCCAGTGCGGTGAACAGGTTGGTGCGCAGGGAGACCACGCCCCGCAGGGCCACGTCATGGGTGAGCATCCGCTCCAGCCAGCGGAACGCTCCGCGGGAGACGCCGAGCGCCCGCACCGCCACCACGGCGACCGTGAGGTCCAGGACCGGCGGCATCGTCCAGGCGCGGGTGACGAGGTAGGCGGCGACCGCGGCGAGGGCGAAGGCGGAGCCGAGGGTCGCCAGCGCGGCGAGCACCGCGGCCAGCAGCCGGGTGCGGGGGATCTCCAGGGCGCTGACCGCTTGCCGGAGGGAGGAGGGGGCGGTCATCGCAGGGCCTCCGCTCGCTCTGTCCTCACGCTGGCCACCTCGTCGGCGAGGTCCACCAGGGCGGAGCGGTGGGCGATCACCAGCACAGTGCGCCCCGCGGCGCGCAGCGCCGTGATGAGGTCCAGCACCACCTGCTCGGCGGCACCGTCGAGATGCGCGGTGGGCTCGTCGAGCACCACCAGCGGGGCGGGGGAGAGCACCGCCCGGGCCAGTGCCAGGCGCTGCCGCTCCCCGAGGGAGATGCCGCGGCCGGCCCGTCCCAGGTCCGCGTCCCAGCCGCGCTCGGCGATCACCGCATCCAGCCCGGTGGCCGCGGCCGCCGCCTCCAGCTGGTCCTCGCCGGCCCCGGGCCGCGCCCCGGCGAGCACGGAGCGGATGGTCCCCGGCGGCAGCACGGGGCGCTGGGGGAGCCAGGCCACCTGCGCCCAGAGGCTGCGGCGCTGCAGCTCCTGGACGGGCGTCGCGGTGCCGTCGGCGGCGATGATCTCGGCGCGGCCCGCATCCGCCGGCAGCAGACCCAGCAGCACCAGCGCCGCGGTCGTCTTGCCCGAACCCGAGGGACCGGTCAGGGCGAGCACCCGACCGGGTCGCACCGAGAGCTCGGCGCGGTGCGGAGCCATGCCGTCGCGCGAGCGCACCGAGACCTCTCGGAGGACGAGGGTGGAGGTCCGCAGGTCGGGGGCGGGGTGGTCCCCATCGGCCGGGGGCTGTTCCCCGAGCACCGCGAAGGCCGCGTCCACGGCGGCCAGGCCATCGGTGGAGGCATGGTACCGGGAGCCGACGTTGCGCAGCGGCAGGTACACCTCCGGGGCCAGCACCAGCACCGCGAGCGCCGGGGCCAGGTCCATCTGGCCGTACACCAGGCGCATGCCGATGCCCACGGCGATCAGCGCCACGCACAGGGTGGTCAGCAGCTCGAGCACCATCGAGGAGAGGAAGGCGTAGCGCAGCGAGCCCATCGCCGAGGCGCGGTGACGGTCGCCGAGGCGTCGCACCGTCGCCTCCGGCCCCTGCTCGCGACCCAGGGCCCGCAGGGTGGGCAGACCGTCCACCAGATCCAGCAGCTGGGACCAGAGGGAGCGCATGTCCGCGATGAGCTTCTCGGAGCGACCCGCCGTCAGTCTTCCCACCAGCACCATGAACAGCGGCACCAGCGGCAGGGTGAGGATCGCGATCACGGCGCTGAGGGGGTCCAGCAGGCCGATGGTCAGCAGGCACAGCGGGGTCACGGTGGCCGTCAGCAGCAGCTGCGGCACATAACCCACCAGGTAGGGGCGCAGGTTCTCGATGCCGGTGGTGGCCAGCGCGGTGAGATCCGCGCCGCGACCGGCACCCGCGCGCGGGCCGAGCCGGGCGGCATGGCCGACGATCCGCCCGCGCAGCTCGCTGATCGCGGAGGTCGCGGCCCGGTGGGCGGTCGCCTCCTCGACCAGCACCGCGCCGGCGCGCACCGCGAGCGCCGCGACCAGCACCAGCAGCAGCTCCGGTGCCTCCTGCGGGACGGCGCGGTCGATGAGCAGCCGGGAGCCGAGACGCGCGATCACCAGCGCCGTGACGATGACGCAGCCGGCCTGCACCAGGCCCAGCACCACCGTGCGCAGCACATGCCTCCGCGCCGCCGCGACCTCGCGCACCAGACGCGGATCCAGCGGCGGCCGGCGACGCCTCGCGGACTCCGTCATCAGCCCTGCTCGAAGGTGCTGCGGTAGCTCCGCTTCGCCGCCTCGAGCAGCCCGGAGCCGGGGGCGGGGGAGTCGTCATCGGTGATCCGGTGACGGAACACCCGGTAGGCCCAGATCGTGTAGGCGAGGACGATCGGCAGGAAGAGCGCGAGTGCCACCAGCATCACCGTCAGGGTGTGCGCGGTCGAGGAGGCGTTGGCGACCGTCAGCGAGTTCGCCGGGTCGTTCGTGGCCGGCAGGACGTAGGGGAACAGTCCGCCGAACAGCGTGAGCGAGGCCGCGGCGATCGCGGTGACGGTCGCGACGAACGCCAGGCCCTCCCGGCGCGCTCGGTTCAGCCCCACCACGGCCGCCAGGGCCGCAGCGGCGAGCGCCACCGGGATCCAGGTGAGCGGGGTGTGGGAGTGCACGAGCTGGAACCACAGCAGGAAGGCGGCACCGGCCAGGAGCGTCGGCCAGACCAGGAGGCCGGCCAGGCGGTTCGCGTCCTGCCGCAGCGGTCCGTCGATCTTGAGCGCGAGGTAGAGGGTGCCGTGCAGCCAGAACAGCAGCACGAAGACCACCCCGGCCAGCAGGGCGAAGGGGTTCAGCAGCCCCAGCAGCGAGGTGGTCACCCAGTGGTTCTGGTCGATCTCCGCCCCGGCGACGATGTTGCCGAAGGCGATGCCCCACAGCAGCGCCGGGGCGACACCGCCGATCACGTGGACCACGTCCCAGGCCCGCCGCCAGCGCAGGCTGTCCACCTTGCCGCGCCACTTGAAGGCGCACACCCGCACGATCAGCACCAGCAGCAGGAGCAGCAGCGCGAGGTAGAAGCCGGAGAACAGCGTGGCGTACCACTCGGGGAAGGCGGCGAACAGCAGCGCGCCGCCGGTGATCAGGAAGACCTCGTTCCCGTCCCAGACGGGACCGATGGTCCGCAGGATCGTGCCTCGGGCCCCGTCACCGCGCCGCCAGAGGGCGCCGACGGTCATCTGCACCCCGAAGTCGAAGCCCTCCAGCACGAAGTAGCACAGGAAGAAGAAGGCGATGAGGAAGAACCAGAGAGTCTGGAGGACCGTGGGGTCGAGCATTGCGTCCATGAGCGGAGCTGGTCCTTTCTCAGTAGTCGAAGGACAGGGTGGGGGTGTCGAGCTCGTCGGTCTCGGGATCACGCTGCGCGAGCGGGACGCCCTTCAGCGCCGCTTTCCGCATCATCTGGAACCAGAGCACGGCGAGCACGCCGTAGACGAGGGTGAAGGCGAGCAGCGAGGTGAGCACCATCCAGCCCGGGTTGGCCGAGACGCCCTGCATCGTCATCAGTCGCACGACGGGGTCCTCGGGGTGGGGATGGACCACCCAGGGCTGGCGACCGATCTCCGTGAACACCCATCCCGCAGTGTTCGCGAGGAACGGCATCGGGATCGACAGCACCGCGAACCACTGGAAGGCCTTGGAGCCGGTGGTGCGGGCGGTCTCGCCCCTGCCGCGGGTCACCCACAGCGCCCACAGCGCGAGGACCCCGCTGAAGGCGGCCAGCCCCATCATCAGGCGGAAGGACCAGTAGGTCACGAAGAGGTTCGGCCGGTAGTCGACGGCCACCTCGTTGCCGTGGATATCGGTGGCGGTCGCGCCGAACTGCTCCTTGTACTGGGCGTTGAGGTCGTCCACCCCCTGCAGGGTGGCGTCGAAGGTGTGGGTGGCCAGGAACGAGGTGACGTAGGGGACCTCGATCAGATGGGTGACGCCGTCGCAGTCGGTCGAGAAGGCGTCGGGACCGCCGACGGTGAGGATCGAGAAGGAGGCCCCGGTCTCGGTCTCGCACAGCGCCTCGGCCGAGGCCATCTTCATCGGCTGCTGCTTGAACATGATCTGCGCCTGGAAGTCGCCGGAGATCACCAGCACCAGGGCGGCGACGACCATGGCGAGCACGCCGAAGCGGACCGTGGGCCGGTAGAGGTCGCGGGCGGCGAGGTGCTGCTCCCGGCCCTCCTCGGTGTCGATCCCCAGCTCCCGGGCGCGATTGTGGTGGCGCACCATGTGCCAGGCCGCGACGCCGGTGAGGAACGCGCCGGCGACCAGCCAGGCGCCGGAGACCACATGCGGGAAGGCGGCGAGCGCGGTGACGTTGCTCAGCACGGCGAAGATCGACCCCTGCGAGGGATCCAGCTCGGCACGGCCGGTCTCCGGGTTCAGCACCGCCCCGACGGGGTGCTGCATGAAGGAGTTCGCGGCGATGATGAAGTACGCCGAGAGGGTGCTTCCCAGGGCGACGGCCCAGATGGTCAGCAGGTGGATCTTCTCCGGCAGCCTTCCCCAGCCGAAGATCCACAGCCCCAGGAACACCGACTCCAGGAAGAAGGCGGCCAGCCCCTCCAGTGCGAGCGGGGCGCCGAACACGTCGCCGACGAAGCGGGAGTACTCCGACCAGTTCATGCCGAACTGGAACTCCTGCACGATGCCGGTGGCGATGCCGATGCCGAAGTTCACGATCAGCATCGAGCCGAAGAACTTCGTCATCCGGGTCCAGGCATCCTTGCGGACGGTGTCCTTCGTGAAGACCGCGCGGGTCTGCATGATCGCGACCAGGAGCGACAGGCCGATGGTCAGCGGGACGAAGACGAAGTGGTACACGGTGGTGATGCCGAACTGCCACCGTGCGAGGTCGAGGGCATCCATGGGAACTCCAGAGTGGGTGACACGCTGTCACGAAACCTACGGCCGTGCGGGCGCCGTGCACGGGGACGATGGTCCCCCTGCAGCGGTGATCCCGGACCGCCTCGGGCCGCATGTCGACCTCGGACGCTGAATTGCCCTGTGCCATACTGACCGAGGCACTCTCCTGCTCCGTACCGGGCGGGGGAACCTCCCGGCGTCGAGGCGTCGGAGCATCGGCTACGCGGACCACCGCGACCGTGATGTTCCACGGCCGGCATCGCAGCGCTTCCCGCGGGGAGCTGCGCGACGGCGAGGGCTTGAGACTTCCGTCCCCAGGGACGATGACCAGACGGGACCAGGGTGCGCTGGTCCTCCAGAAGGAGACGGCCCCATGGCTGACAGCACCCACGAACCCGAGAACGACTCGTCGCAGGAGACGCAGAGCCCGGCCCGGCGCCGCCGCCGCGCCGGCGCACCGGCCGGAGCCCCGGCGTTCACCCCGCCGACGGTGGCGGAGCCGGAGCGCACCGCGCCCCGCACCGTCGTCGCCCCGCAGGAGGCGGCGAGCACCGAGCCCGCACCGACCACCCCTGCCAAGCGCCCCCGCCGTCGCGCCGGCGCTCCTGCGGGAGCCCCCGTGATCCCGGTCGAGACCGAGCCCGCTGTGACCGAGCCGGCCGCGGAGGCCCCCGTCGAGGACGAGATCCTCGAGGACGCCCCCGCGCAGGAGGCGCCCGTCGAGGTGCCGCAGGTCGACGGCAACCCGGTGGTCGAGGACCTGCGCGCCCTGGCCTCCACCCGCGGCGCGGCCGCGGAGGAGCCGACCGTCGACGACGATCGCGCCAGCCGCCGTGAGCAGGTCCAGATGGACTTCGCCTCCCTCCTGTTCCAGGCCCCGACCCCGCAGCCGCGCACCACCGTCGGCGACCAGGGCTCCGCCGAGGTCACCGAGACCACCGACGCCGAGACCACCGACGCCGAGGACTCCGGCCGCACGCGGGACGAGGCCTCGCCGGAGGAGGAGCGCAGCTCCCGCTCCCGCCGCAGTCGCAGCCGTTCGCGCCGCTCCTCGCAGCGTGAGGAGGGCACTGCGGAGGAGGGTCGGGACGACTCCGCGGGCGAGAGCGAGGACGAGGACGACTCCACCGACGAGAACGGCTCCGAGGACCGCTCCTCGGGTGGCGGCAGCGGCAGTTCCCGTCGGCGCCGCCGCCGCGGGGGGCGTGGCCGTCGCGGCCGCGGGCGCGGCGAGGACGACGACGCCGAGGGCGACGACGAGTCGCAGGACGGCTCCGAGCACTCCTCGCAGGAGGACGCCGGAGACGAGTCCACCGGCGACGGGACGGACTCCGACGGCGACTCCTCCTCCGGCTCCTCCAGCTCGCGCCGGCGCCGGCGCCGGCGCCGCTCCGGCGGCGGCAGCGACGACTCCAGCTCCTCGGACGATCCGCCGAACACGGTGGTGAAGGTTCGCGAGGCGCGGGACGAGGTCAGGGCCGTCAAGGGCTCGACCCGCCTCGAGGCCAAGCGCCAGCGCCGCCGCGATGGCCGCGACGCCGGTCGCAAGCGCAATGTCATCACCGAGGCCGAGTTCCTGGCCCGGCGCGAGTCCGTCAAGCGCTCCATGGTGGTGCGCGAGCGCCCCGGCCGCACCCAGATCGCCGTGCTCGAGGACGATGTGCTGGTCGAGCACTACGTCGCCCAGAAGTCGCAGACCTCGATGGTCGGCAACGTCTACCTGGGCAAGGTCCAGAACGTGCTGCCCTCCATGGAGGCGGCCTTCGTGGACATCGGCAAGGGCCGCAACGCCGTGCTGTACGCCGGCGAGGTCAACTGGGACGCGGCGGGCCTGGAGGGGCAGCCGCGCCGCATCGAGCTCGCCCTGAAGAGCGGCGACCCGGTGCTGGTCCAGGTCACCAAGGACCCGATCGGCCATAAGGGCGCGCGCCTGACCAGTCAGATCTCGCTGCCCGGCCGCTACGTGGTGTTCGTGCCCGCCGGGTCGATGACCGGCATCTCGCGCAAGCTGCCCGACACCGAGCGGGCGCGACTGAAGAAGATCATGCGTCAGATCATCCCCGAGGACGCAGGCGTCATCGTGCGCACTGCCGCCGAAGGGGCGAGCGAGGAGGAGCTCACGCATGACGTCGAGCGGCTCCGCGCCCAGTGGGACACGATCCAGAAGGCGCAGAAGAGCAAGTCCGCGCCGGTGGCCCTCTCCCAGGAGCCGGACATCGCCATCAAGGTGGTCCGCGACGTCTTCAACGAGGACTTCACCTCGCTGATCGTCGAGGGCGGCAAGGTCTACGACGAGGTCCACGCCTACGTCTCCGAGGTGGCGCCGGACCTGCTCGACAGGGTCACCAGGCACGTCGGCGAGAAGGACGTGTTCGCCAAGCACCGCATCGACGAGCAGCTGCTGAAGGCCATGGACCGCAAGGTCTACCTGCCCTCCGGAGGGTCGCTGGTCATCGACCGCACCGAGGCGATGACCGTCATCGACGTCAACACCGGCAAGTTCACCGGCTCCGGCGGCTCCCTCGAGGAGACGGTCACCAAGAACAACATCGAATCTGCCGAGGAGATCGTGCGTCAGCTGCGGCTGCGCGACATCGGCGGCATCATCGTCATCGACTTCATCGACATGGTGCTTGAGTCCAATCGTGACCTGGTGCTGCGGCGCCTGGTCGAGTGCCTGGGCCGGGACCGCACCAAGCACCAGGTGGCCGAGGTGACCTCGCTGGGACTCGTGCAGATGACCCGCAAGCGGATGGGCCAGGGCCTGGTCGAGACCTTCTCCAGCACCTGCGAGCACTGCCACGGCCGCGGCCTGATCGTGGACGCCGAGGGTGAGCACCATCACGCCGACGGCGGCAACGGCGGCGAGGACTCCTCCAAGTCCTCACGGCGCCGGGGCCGGCGCCCGCGCGGCGGGTCGAAGGACGAGGTCGAGGGCGGCGAGCACGGTGCCGAGGAGAACGGCGGCGACGTGCATCGGCTCGAGGACGACGAGACCACCCGTGCCCAGGCACGGGCCACGATCGCCTCGATCGCCGCGGCCTCGGGCAGCGCCTCGCAGTCGGAGGGCCCCACAGGGGTCGCGGAGACGGCGGAGACCGCGCAGCCCATGCGGGGCGCGGAGTCGACCGGTGAGACCGTCACGACGGCGTGGGAGCAGGACGCCCCCGAGCGGGGGTGACGCGTTCCACAGGATGTGACTGCGTTCTCGCAGGTCGGGCCGTGTCCGGTGGTTGACCGGCAGGTCGCGGGATCGTAAGCTGTCCCCTGGCGCAGAACGCGTCGCAGTCGTGCTCCCGGTGGACATCGCCGACCGCATCTCCCGCTCGGGCCTTCACGGCCCGGGTCAGGTTGACGGTCGCAGGTCCGCGGTGACACCCGGCAGGGAACTCGACTCGTAGAGCAATTCCGAATCACAAGATGGAGCATTGACGTGGTGTACGCAATCGTCCGCGCAGGCGGTCGTCAGGAGAAGGTGTCGGTCGGTGACACCATCGTGATCAACCGCGTGGCAGGCGAGGCGGGCGACAGCGTCGATCTCGCTCCCGTGCTGCTGGTTGACGGCGACAAGGTCACTTCCGCCCAGAACGAGCTCGCGAAGGTGAAGGTCACCGCCGAGAAGGTCGAGGACCTCCGCGGCGAGAAGATCCGGATCCTCCGCTACAAGAACAAGACCGGTTACAAGAAGCGCCAGGGCCACCGCCAGGAGCTCACCCGGCTGAAGATCACGGGCATCGCCTGAGCGATCCCTTCGACTAGACAAGGATTGATTCCAGATGGCATCAAAGAAGGGCGTCAGCTCCTCCAAGAACGGGCGTGATTCCAACTCCCAGCGTCTCGGCGTCAAGCGCTTCGGCGGACAGGTCGTCGGCGCGGGCGAGATTCTCGTGCGTCAGCGCGGCACCAGCATCCACCCCGGTGACGGTGTGGGTCGCGGCAACGACGACACGCTGTTCGCGCTCACCGCGGGCACCGTCGAGTTCGGGCGCAAGCGTGACCGCAAGGTGGTCAACGTCGTCGAGACGGTCTGATCGCTCGCCCCGGATCGCGGGGCACACAGCGTCCTTCGAGGGGCGGAGCCGAACGCTCCGCCCCTCGAGGCTTTTCTCCCCTTCAGCATCGGAGTGCATCCATGGCCACATTCGTCGACCGCGTCGAGCTGCAGGTCGTCGGCGGATCAGGCGGGCACGGCGCCGCGTCCATCCGCCGCGAGAAGTTCAAGCCCCTGGCCGGCCCCGACGGGGCCGACGGGGGCCGTGGCGGGGACGTGATCCTCGAGGTCGACGCCTCCACCACGACTCTGCTGCAGTACCACCATCGCCCGCATCAGCGCGCCACCGGAGGCGGCTTCGGCAAGGGCGATCTGCGCCATGGCGCCAGCGGTGAGGACCTCGTCCTCGCGGTGCCGGACGGCACCGTGGTCACCGCCGAGGACGGCACCGTGCTGGCTGACATGATCGGCATCGGGACCCGCTTCGTCGCCGCCCGCGGCGGCAGCGGCGGTCTGGGCAATGCTGCACTCGCCTCCCGGCAGCGCAAGGCCCCCGGCTTCGCGCTGCTCGGCGAGCCCGGGCAGGAGCGCACCCTGGTGCTCGAGCTGAAGTCCGTCGCGGATGTCGCGCTGGTGGGCTACCCCAGCGCCGGCAAGTCCTCGCTGATCGCGGCGATGAGCGCCGCCCGGCCGAAGATCGCCGACTACCCCTTCACCACCCTGGTGCCGAACCTCGGCGTGGTCGAGGCCGGCGAGCACCGCTTCACCATCGCCGACGTCCCGGGTCTCATCCCCGGGGCCAGCCAGGGCAAGGGCCTGGGCCTGGACTTCCTGCGCCACATCGAGCGCTGCCACGTGCTGGTGCACGTGCTGGACACGGCCTCCCTCGAATCCGACCGCGACCCGCTCAGCGACCTCACCACGATCGAGCACGAACTGGCGAGCTATGCGGCGAGCCTCGACGAGGAGACCGACGGCAGGGTCCCGCTCATGCAGCGGCCCACGGTGGTCGTGCTGAACAAGACCGACCTGCCCGATGGCGAGGACATGGCCGATATGGTCCGCGATCAGCTCGCCGCGCGCGACGTGCCGGTCCTGGACGTCTCCGCCGTCTCCCACAAGGGTCTGCGCGAGCTCTCCTTCACCCTCGGCGAGCTCGTCGAGCAGGCGCGCGCCACACTGCCCGCCCCCGCACCGGCACCGATCGTGCTCACACCCCGCGCCGTCGACGCGAAGGCCTCCCGTGTCGTCACCGAGCAGTACGACGGCCACACCGCGTTCCGCGTGCAGGGGGAGAAGCCCGAACGCTGGGTGCGACAGACCGATTTCACCAATGACGAGGCCGTCGGCTTCCTCGCCGACCGCCTCGCGAAGCTCGGCGTCGAGGATCAGCTGTACGCCGCCGGTGCCGTGCCCGGCTCCACGGTGCTGATCGGCCCCGGCGACGACGCGGTCGTCTTCGACTGGGAGCCGACGATGGTGGGCGGCGCCGAGATGCTGGGCCGGCGCGGCACCGACGACCGCTTCGAGGACCGCTCCCGCCCCACCCGGGAGACGAAGAAGGAGCAGCAGCGCGCCCGCACCGCCGAGCGGATGCAGCGGATCTCGGCGATGGAGGCCGAGCGCAAGGCCGGCCACTGGGCCGACCCGGCCTCCGAGGAGGAGACGCGGTGAGCATCACGGAGCTGCGTCAGCCCGAGCGGCTGACCACCCGTGACTCGCTCCCCTCCGCCCGCCGGATCGTCGTCAAGATCGGCTCCTCGAGCCTCACCGACGAGCACGGGCATCTGGATCGGGGCCACATCCAGCAGATCGCCGATACCGCCGCCGGACTCGTCGAGCAGGGCACGGAGCTGGTGATCGTCTCCTCCGGGGCGATCGCCGCCGCACTGGGCCCGCTGGGCCTGCCCGAGCGGCCGGCCGCCGTCGCGCTGCAGCAGGCGGCCGCGAGCGTCGGCCAGGCGCTGCTGGCCACCGCCTGGCAGGGGGCCTTCGCCCGCCACGACCGGATCACCGGACAGGTGCTGCTCACGGAGTCGGACGTGATCCGCCCGCAGACCTACCGCAACGTGCGCACCGCGCTCGAGGCGCTGCTGGACCTGGGCACCGTCCCGGTGGTCAACGAGAACGACACCACCGCCACCCATGAGATCCGCTTCGGCGACAACGATCGCCTGGCGGCCCTGGTCGCCCAGCTGCTGGGTGCGGATGCGCTGATCCTGCTCACCGACGTCGACGCCCTGTACACCGCACCCCCGAAGGCGCCCGGCGCCGAGCGCATCGGACAGGTCGACGACGTCGCCCACCTGACCGGGGTGAGCATCGGCTCGGTCGGCTCCAAGGTCGGCACCGGCGGCATGGTCACCAAGCTCTCGGCCGCGCAGCTCGCCTCCACCACCGGGACCGCGGCGCTGATGACCTCCACCGAGCAGTTCGGTCCCGCGCTCGCGGGACAGGACGTGGGCACCTTCTTCCCGGCGCAGCACGGCCGCCGACGCTCCCGTCTGGTGTGGCTGCGCTTCGCGACCCGGGGCGCCGGCACCGTGCACCTCGACGAGGGCGCATCCCATGCGGTGCGCAGCCGTCGCCGTTCGCTGCTGGCCGTCGGCATCTCCTGCGTCGAGGGCACCTTCCCGGCCGGGGTCCCCGTCGATCTCGCCGCACCGGACGGTGAGGTCATCGCGCGCGGGCTGACCTCCTTCAGCAGCGACGAGCTGAGGGCCATGTCCGGTCGCAGCACGGCCGACGCCCGCGAGCAGCTGGGGGACCGCTTCCGTCGCCCCGCCATCCACCGCGACCAGCTGGTGGTGCTCTGAGCACGAGGTCTGCTGGTCGGACGCCCCTTCTCGGAACAGGGCCGCACTCGTAGACTCCCCACCATGGACTCTCCCGCGACCACCGCCGTCCTCGCCGCCGCCCGTGCCGCGAAGGATGCGCAGCCGGTGCTGGCCCGCCTGCACCGCGGAGCGAAGGACCAGCTGCTGCTGGCCATGGCCGGGGCGCTGGTGGAGCGGGCGGAGGAGATCGTCGGCGCCAATGCCCGCGATCTGGCCGCCGCCGACGACGCGGGCATCGCGCCCGGCCTGCGCGATCGCCTCGCCCTGGATCCCGAGCGGGTCGCGGCGATCGCCCAGCAGCTGCGGGACGCCGCCGCCCTGCCCGACCCCGTCGGAGAGGTGGTCCGCGGCTCCGTGCTCGACAACGGGCTCGAGCTGCGCGAGGTGCGGGTGCCGATGGGGGTGATCGGCATGGTCTACGAGGCCCGGCCGAACGTCACCGTCGATGCCGCCGGTCTCGCCCTCAAGGCAGGCAGCGCCGTCGTGCTGCGCGGCGGGTCGGCGGCGCTGCACTCGAACACGGCGCTGATCGGGGTGCTGCGCGATGTGCTGGCCGCCCACGAGATGCCCGCGGACCTGATCGTCGGGATCGACGAGCACGGCCGCGAGGGGGTGGACGTGCTGATGCGCGCCCGGGGCCTGGTGGACGTGCTGATCCCGCGCGGCGGTGCCGGACTGATCCGACGGGTGGTGGAGAACTCGCTGGTCCCCGTCATCGAGACCGGCACCGGCAAGACCCATGTGCTGGTCGATGCGAGCGCCGACCTCGACCAGGCCGTGGCCATCGTCGCCAATGCCAAGCTGCAGCGCATCGGGGTGTGCAACGCACTGGAGACCCTGCTGGTCCATCGCGACATCGCCGAGCAGGCGCTGCCGCGTCTGGCGGCGCCGCTGGCCGCCGCCGGGGTGCGACTGCATGCCGATGAACGGGCCTCTGCGCTGCTGCCCTCCGGCCTCGACGTCGTCGCCGCGACCGCCGAGGACTGGGACACCGAGTACCTCGCCCCCGAGCTCGCGGTCGCGGTGGTGGACGACCTCGAGGCGGCGCTGGCCCACATCCGGGCTCACTCCACCGGCCACACCGAGTCGATCCTCACCCGGGATCTGACCAGCCAGCAGCGCTTCCTCGCGGAGGTGGACTCCGCCGTGGTGATGGCCAACGCCTCCACCCGCTTCTCCGACGGCGGCGAGTTCGGCTTCGGCGCGGAGATCGGCATCTCCACCCAGAAGCTGCACGCTCGCGGACCGATGGGACTGCGGGAGATCACTGCGAGCAAGTGGCTGGTGGTGGGGCAGGGCCAGGTCAGGCCGTGACCCGACTCCCATCCTGCGCGTCAGGGTGCTGACCGACTGCGCCGCTGTGGGATGATGGGCCGGTCACCCGTGGAAAGGCCTTCTAGACCATGATCGATCAGCTCATGATCCTCGCCGAGTCCGGCGCCGACACCAGTGAGGCGCTCAGCGCTCCGACCGTCGGCATCGGCATCTTCGTCCTCCTGTTGATCCTGCTGGGCTTCACCTGGCTCACCGGGGGAGCGCACCACCGCAGCCTGGACAGGAAGCGCAAGAACTCCTCCGACTCCGACCACTGACCTCCGTGGAGCTGCAGCGGCGACGGATCGGCGTGATGGGCGGGACCTTCGATCCCATCCACCACGGGCACCTCGTCGCCGCCAGCGAGGTGCAGAGCGTCTTCGCGCTCGACGAGGTCGTCTTCGTGCCCACCGGCAGGCCCTGGCAGAAGCCGGACCAGGAGATCTCCGATCCCGAGCACCGCTATCTGATGACGGTCGTCGCCACCGCCGCGAACCCGGTGTTCACCGTCTCGCGGGCGGACATCGACCGGCCCGGGGACACCTACACCAGCGACACCCTGCGTGACCTCCGCCGGGAGCAGCCGGACGCCGACCTCTTCTTCATCACCGGGGCCGATGCCCTGCAGAACATCCTCACCTGGAAGAACACCGAGGAGATCTTCGAGCTCGCGCATTTCGTGGGGGTCACCAGGCCCGGTCACGAGCTCGACACCTCCGGCCTGCCCGAGGACGGCGTGACCCTGATCGAGGTCCCGGCGATGGCGATCAGCTCCACCGACTGCCGCACCCGCGTGGCCGCCGGCGGACCGGTGTGGTACCTGGTCCCCGACGGGGTCGTCCAATACATCAACAAGTACGCGCTCTACACAGGAGGTGACGGCCGATGACCGAGCCCGAGACCACTCCGCGCCGCGGGCGCCGCGCCCGTGCGCTGAGCCCCGAGGAGCAGGCCGCCCTCGAGGCGCGCGCCGCGATGGAGGCCCCCGGCGAGCAGGCGGCCGTGCCCGGCGTGCGCGGCGCCGTCGCCCCGCCCACCGCGGACACCCCCGTGCCCACCCTGCGCAAGTTCGGTCGCCGTGCGCGCATCATCGAGCTCAGCGAGCAGCCCGAGGCAGCCCCCGCCGCCTCCGGAGACGGCGCCGCCACCATGGCCGAGGACGGCTCCGCGGCGGGGGCCAGCCGCGATCACGACGGCGTCGAGCTGGGCGAGCTCTCGGTCACCGAGGCCCCCGCACCGCGCCCGGCACCGCGCTTCGACGGCAAGGTGCTGCATCGACCCGAGAGCAACGGCGGCCGTCTGCTGCCGTGGCTGGTGTGGATCCTCATCGCGATCGCCCTGGTGGTGCTGGTCACTCTGCTGCTGGCCGGGGTCATCGGGCCCGACACGGCAGCCTCGGCGCAGCCCACCATCTCCCCTGATCACCTGTCCGACCTGTCCCTCGCTCATCCCGTCCTGGAGGAACCTGCCGCGTGAGTGCTCCCGAAGAATCCCTCGACCTCGCCCGGGTGGCCGGCCGGGCCGCCGCCGACAAGCTCGCCGAGGAGGTCATCGGCCTCGATGTCTCCGAGCTCGTCGTGATCACCGATGCCTTCCTCGTCTGCAGCGGCGAGACCGAACGACAGGTCGCCGCGATCGTCGACGGCATCGAGGAGGCCCTCCTGACCGAGCGCCGCCGCAAGCCGCTGCGTCGGGAGGGCGAGCGCGAGGCCCGCTGGGTGCTGCTGGACTACGGAGACATCGTCGTGCACGTCCAGCATGCCGAGGATCGCGCCTTCTACGCCCTCGAGCGTCTGTGGCGCGACGCCCCCGTCATCGATCTGCAGATCGACGCGGACCGTACGGCGTGAGGGGCCCCCGCACGCGTCTGGTCCTGGTGCGTCACGGACAGACGGATTTCAATCGGGAGGGCCGCCTCCAGGGGCAGGTCGACATCCCGCTCAACCCCACCGGGATCCGGCAGGCCGAGTCGCTGGCGCCCGTGGTCGCCGCGACCCCGCCGGACGTCCTGGTGGCCTCGCCGCTGGAGCGCGCAGTGGAGACCGCCCGTCTGATGAGCCGCGGCACGGACGTCGAGCTCCGGACGGACGATGCCTTCCTCGAGCGCGGTTTCGGCCAGTGGGAGGGGCTGCGCGGCGAGGAGATCCGGATGCGCTGGCCCGAGCAGCATGCGGACTGGCGCGCGCACCGCCCGGTGCTCGGGCTCGACGTGGAGGACCGCCCCGAGGTGGGGGAGCGGGTCGCCGCCGCCTGCCGCGCCCTGGTCGCCGAGCACGTGGGCGGGACCGTGATGGTCGTCGCCCATGGCGCTGCGATCACCCTGGGCATCACCGCGCTGCTGGGCCTGGACACCAACGGTTTCCGCGGTCTCGCCGGGATCGAGAACTGCCACCGCTCCGTGCTCGAACCGCTGTCCGGGGAGACGGCGAACGGCCTGATGAGGTTGGTGTCACACAACCTCGCCCCCGATTTCCTCTGATCTCGGCGGCCGTGTAACATCGTCTCGTCGCCCTGGGGGCGGCACCCGATACGGGGCTATGGCGCAGTTGGTAGCGCGCTTCCATGGCATGGAAGAGGTCTGGGGTTCGAATCCCCATAGCTCCACTCGAGAAACCGTGAGACAGTGACTCGTCAGCAGGGCCCCGCCGGGTGGTGGGGCCCTGCTGCTGTCCGGGCTCCGGCCCGGCTCAGATCTCCGAGGCGAGCCAGCTGATGACCTCGCCGGCGGAGCGCTCGGGGGCGCTGCGCCAGCCGGTGCCCGCCCACAGGTGCAGTCGCTGCGGATCACCTGCCGCCCCGGCCGCCCGACGCAGCGGACGTGTCAGGTGGTGGACCTGCGGGTACCCCGTCGGCGCGGTGTCGTGGTGGCGGTCGATGAACTCGTTGCGCAGGGAGCGGGCGGGCCGCCCGGTGAAAGCGCGCGTCAGCACGGTCTCGCCGAACGCGGGATCCGCGAGGGCGGCGCGATGGGTGCGGGAGGTGCCCGCTTCGTCGGTGCGCAGCAGCAGTGTGCCGGTGACCGCGCCCTCCGCGCCCGCGGCGAGGATCCGTCGCACCGCGACCGGGCCGTCCACTCCGCCTGCACCCAGCAGCGGCAGGTCGACCGCGGCGCGCACCTGGCGCACCAGCTCCTCGGTGCGGATCGGGCCGGGCGACCGGGAGGGGTGATGGGTGGCGCTGTGTCCGCCCGCGCTCGGACCTTGCACCACCAGGCCGTCGACCCCGCACTCGGCGGCGGCGCCGGCCTCGGCGGCGTCCGTCACGCTCGCGAGCACGGTGGTGCCCGCCTCGTGCAGCGCGCTCACCGCCGCTGCGGGCGGCAGGCCGAAGGTGAAGGAGACGACCGGCACCGGGTTCTCGCGCAGCAGCGCCAGCTTCGCGGCGAGGTGGTCGTCGTCGCGATGCGGGACGGGGTCCAGAGCGACACCCAGGCGGGCGGCGTCCTCGCCGAGCTCCACCACATAGGCGGCGAAGGCCTCCTCGTCGATCTCCCCGGGCGGCACCACGAAGAGATTCACCCCGAAGGCGGTGCCGAGTCCCCGCGCCGCGGCGATGTCGGCGGCCATCGCCTCCGGCGTGAGGTTCCCACCTGCCAGGAACGGGAACGCCCCGGCCGCGGAGACGGCTCCGGCCAGGGCGAGCGTGGAGGGGCCGCCCGCCATGGGGGCGGCGACCAGCGGGAGACGGGAGTCCAGGAGCGTCATGGCCCGATCTTCTCAGGTGTCCTGCGTCGCCGGCGCCCCTCTCGCGCCGACCACCGGAGCGGTGTCGCGCATCCGCTTGCCCTCCTCGACGATCAGCCCGTGCAGCTCGGCGAGCTCCGCCACCTCGAAGCGCGCGGCGACGAGCGCTTCGCTCAGCGCCCGCCGGAAGGCCCGATAGCTGCCCGGCACGACCGCGCCCCGCTCGCGCAGCAGGCGCCGCGCGTACTCATCGCACAGGAAGGCCGGCCGGCCGAAGCAGTACAGCGAGATCGCATCCGCGGTCTCCTCACCGACCCCGTCGATGCTCAGCAGCTCGCCGCGCAGCGCCTCGTCGTCCAGCGTCCCGGCCACCGTGGCGCGCTCCTCCCACCAGCGCGCGAGCGCCCGGATCCGGCGCGGCTTGGTGCGCGGGAAGCCGGCGGCCCGCACCAGCTCCCGGACCGTCTCCTCCCGGGCCGCGGCGAGCGGGTCGGCGGTGAGCAGCCCCGCTGTGCGCAGCGCAGCGATCGCGGAGGCGGCCTGCTCCCAGCGGCTGCGCTGGACCAGCACCGCGCCGACGGCGATCTCGAAGGGCTCCTCGCCGGGCCACCACCAGCCCTGCGGGCCGTGCCGCTCGCGCAGCTCGCGGTGCAGGACGCGCAGATCGATCATGTCCCGTAGGTTGTCACAGCCTCCTGCGGCACCACCAGGTGCACCGTGGCTCCGGGCTCGAGGCGGAGCTCGGCGATCTCCTGCGGTGGCAGATCCGCGGCGAGATCCGCCGTGCGCACCCGGACCAGGTCACCGTGCGGGAGCAGCGCCGTCACGGTGCGGCGGATCCCTCCCGTCCGCGCCAGCTCGACGGCCGAGGGGCGGAAAGCGGCATGCACCTCCCGGCCCGGGGGATGCGGTCCGGGCGCCGTCAGCCGTGCCCCGTCCGAGAGCACTACGGCCCCGGCCTCCCACCGCCCCGTGACCAGGTTGAGCCCGGCGAAGCTCGCGGTGAAGGCGGTGCGGGGCCGGGCCAGCAGCTGCCGTGCCGGGCCCTGCTCTATGACCCGACCTCCGTCGAGCACGGCGAGGTGATCGGCGAGGGTGAGGGCATCGAGCACGTCATGGGTGACGATGATCGCCGTGCGGTCGGCGAGGAAGCGGCGCAGCTGTCCCCGCAGGGCCACCGCCACGTCGATGTCGAGCGCGGCCATCGGCTCGTCCAGCAGCAGCAGGCGGGGGTCCGCCGCCAGGGCACGGGCGACCGCGACCCGCTGCGCCTGCCCGCCGGAGAGCAGCGCCGGTCGGCGGTCCGCCAGCTCCTCCAGCCCGAGCTCGGCCAGCCACCGCCCGGCCTCCTGGCGGGCCCGAGCACGGGGCACCCCCTGGGACCGCAGCGGGAACATGATGTTCCCCCGCACCGTCAGGTGCGGGAACAGCACCGGGTCCTGGCTGAGCGTGGTGACCCGGCGCTGATGGGGCGGGGTCCAGGAGCGCTCCCCGAAGAGCAGCTGCCCGTCGAGCTCCACCCGCCCGTGCGCGGGACGCAGCGCGCCGGCGACCAGCGAGAGGAGCGTGGACTTGCCCGCACCGTTGGGGCCGATCAGCGCAAGGGTCTGCCCGCGGGCCACGGTGAGGTCGAGCGCGACCCCGCGCTCGGGGATCCGGGCCCGCAGCTGCAGGCTCATGTGCTCACCCTCCGCCGGGCCGCGGCGATGACCAGCACCGCGACGATCATCAGCAGGAAGGCCAGCGCCACAGCGGCATCGGGGTCGCTCTCCCGCTGCAGGTAGATCTCCAGCGGCAGCGTGCGGGTGGTGCCCTGGAGGGAGCCGGCGAAGGTGATCGTGGCCCCGAACTCCCCGAGCGCCCGGGCGAAGGCCAGCACCGTGCCGGACAGCAGCGCGGGCAGCACCAGCGGCAGCGTCACCCCCAGCAGCACGCGCGAGGGCCGGGCTCCGAGCGAGGCGGCGGCGCTCTCATAGCGGGTGCCGGCGGTGCGCAGCGCCCCCTCGAGGCTGATGACCAGGAAGGGCAGGGCCACGAAGGTCTGGGCGATCACCACCGCCGTGGTCGAGAACGCGATCTCGAGGCCCAGCATCTCCAGATGGCGGCCCAGGAGCCCCTGCCGACCGAAGGTGTACAGCAGCGCGATGCCGCCGACCACCGGCGGCAGCACCAGGGGCAGCAGCACCAGCGAGCGCAGCAGCGAGAGACCGCGGAACTCCGCACGGGCCAGCAGCACGGACATCGGCACCCCCACCAGCACGCAGAGCAGGGCGCTGGTCGCCGAGGTCTGCACGCTCAGCCGCAGCGCCGACAGCGAGGCCTCGCTGGTGATCAGTGCGCCGAAGCTCGACCACTGCACGCGCGCCGCCATCGCCGCGAGCGGGAGCAGCACGAACAGCCCGCCGAGCAGGGCGGGGAGCAGCACCCAGCGGGGGAGCGCGTTCACCGGCCGACGAAACCGTAGCCGTCGAGGATCTCCTGGCCCCTGGGACCGCTGACCAGGTCGACGAACTCCTGGGCCAGCTCGAGGTTCTCGGAATCCTTCACCGTGGCGATCGGGTAGATGTTCACGGCCGCCTGCGCCTCGGGGAACGCGATGCCCTCGACGGCGTCCCCTCCTCGGGCCACATCGGTGACGTAGACGAGACCCGCATCCGCCTCTCCGCTGGTGACCTTGTTCAGCACATCGGTGACGGACTGCTCCTCGCTGACCGGGGAGAACGTGAGCCCAGCGGCCTGCTCGACGATCTCGGTGGCCGCGCCGCAGGGGACCTCGGGGGCGCAGACGACGAGGTGCAGGCCCTCCTCGGTGAGCGAGGTCAGAGCGGTCACCCCCGCCGGGTTCCCCGCCGGCACCGCGATCAGCAGCGTGTTGGCGGTGAAGTCCACCGGCTCGGAGCCGTGCAGCCCGGCCTCGACGAGCTTGTCCATGGTCGAGGGGTCCGCAGAGGCGAAGACGTCCGCCGGCGCGCCCTGCCGGATCTGCTGGACCAGGGTGGAGGAGCCGGCGAAGGTGAACTCGACGTCCACCCCGTCATGCGCGGCCGCGAACGCGGCACCGAGCTCCTCGAACGGCTGCTGCAGGGACGCCGCGGCATAGACCTGCAGGGGGACGGAGTCCGCGGCCCCCTGGGTGGCCGCGACGCCGCCGCAGGCGGCGGCCAGCAGCATGACCGCGGCCGCGCCGGTGAGCCGCCGGAGCAGGCCCCTCATGCGCCGTCTCCGTCGGGAGCGCGGTCGGGCTCAGCATCGACCGTCACATGGGTGGCCTTCACGACGGCGCTGGCGACCTTGCCGGGCGCGAGGCCCAGCTCGCGGGCGGCCTCGCTGCTCATCAGGGACACGACACGGAAGGGGCCGCACTGCAGCTCGACCTGTGCCATCACCGTGTCCATCACGACGTTCGTCACCAGCCCCACGAAGCGGTTCCGGGCGGAGCTCGTGGTGGCACCGTGCAGCTGCGGCGTGACCGCCAGCTCCCGGGCGAGGCGGGCCACCTCGGCGCCCTCGAGCACCTTCCGCCCCGCGGCGTCGACGCTCGCGGAGAGGCTCCCCCTGTCGATCCAGCGCCGCACGGTGTCCTCGCTCACGCCGAGAAACCCGGCGGCCTCACGAACTCGCAGATGCGTCATGAATGCGACCATAGCACCGCGTCTGCGGCTCCGGGTGCTCAGGCTGCGAGCAGCACCCCACCAAGGGCGAGAGCGGCCACCAGCAGTGTGGACAGCGCCGCCAGGGCGAGCGGGCGCGCACCGACCTGCAGCAGGTTCCGCACCTTCACCCCGGTACCGAGCGCGAACATCGCCGCGGCCAGCAGGCCGGTCTGGGCGAGACCGCCCAGCTCGAGCACCACCGCGGGCAGCGGCACCACGGAGCGCAGCACCACCATCGCCAGGAAGCCGAGCACGAACAGGGGCACCAGCGGCGGGCGCCTCCCCGCGGCCACCCCCTCGCGTCGCTGCTGGAGGCCGATCACCGCCATCACCGGTGCGAGCAGCAGCACCCGGGCGAGCTTGACGATCACGGCCACGGTCAGCGCCGCTCCGCCGAGGGCCCCGCCGGCGGCCACCACCTGCGCGACCTCATGGATCGAGGCGCCGGCCCAGAGGCCGGCCGTCTCCGGCGCGAGCCCCAGCACCGCGGCGGCAGCGGGCACCGCGGCGATCATCAGCGTGCCGCACAGCACCACCAGGGCGATCGCCGTGATCGTGCGCTCCTCGTGCTCGTCCTCGGGATCGGTCACTCCGGCCGCCGCCGCCACGGCTGCCGCCCCGCAGATCGAGAAGCCGCAGGCCACCAGGAGCGTCAGGCCCTTCTCGACGCCGAGCGCGCGGCCGAGGGCGAGGGTGCCGAGGATCCCGCCGGTCACCACCGCCACCACCACGGCGAGCATCGGGGCGCCGAGGGCGAGCAGGTCTCCGAGCGCCACCTGCAGGCCCAGCAGCACGATCCCGGCCCGCAGGAACTTCTTCGCCGCGACCGACAGCCCGGGCGCGAGGCTCGGCGGCAGCGGGACGAGGTTCGCGATGACGATCCCGGCCACGATCGTGATGATCAGCGCGCTGACGCCCGGCAGCACCTGCGACAGCAGGATAGACAGGACCGCCACCGCGAGGGTGAGCAGGATCCCGGGCCAGGCGGAGGGGCGCAGGGTCGGAGGGGCGGGGGCGGTGGCGAGGGGCATGGACTCCACGGTTCCCCCCGGTGCGCGAGCCCGGTAGAGAGCAGTTCGCGACCAGGGCATATGATTCTGATATGACTGAGGCCCTTCCGAACCTGCCGGCACTCGCCCTGTTCGTCGCCGTCGTCGACGAGGGCGGCCTGGGGGCGGGCGCCCGTCGGCTCGGGATCCATCAGCCCAATGCCAGTCGCCTGATCGCCCAGCTCGAGGTGCAGGCGGGCTCGGCTCTGCTGGATCGCGGCCCGCGCGGTGCACGCCCCACCTCGGCCGGGCTGCTCTACGCCGCCCACGCACGTGAGCTCCTCGACGCGGCCGGGGAGTTCTCCGCCTGGCTGCGGCACACCCGCGACGCGGAGGCCCGTGAGCTCCGCGTCGGCGTGAGCATGACCATCGCCGAGCACCTGATGCCGGCCTGGCTCACCGAGCTGCGGCGCACCAGCGCCCGGGTGCGGGTCGACCTGGAGGTGCTCAACTCCACCCATGTGCTCGCCGGCATCCATGAGGGACGTCTGCAGCTGGGTTTCGTGGAGACGCCGCATGTGCCCCGCGGCGTGCACGCGATGACTCTGCGCGAGGACGAGCTGGTCGTGGTCGTCGCCCCGGAGCATCCCTGGGCGCGACGCACGGAGCCGCTGCCCCGGGAGGAGCTCGCCCAGACCCCGCTGGTGGTGCGCGAGGGCGGTTCCGGCACCCGCGATGCCTTCGAGGAACTGCTGCCCGCGGCCGCGCTGACCCCACCGGTGCAGGAGCTCGGCAGCAATGCCGCCGTGCGGGTCGCGGTCGCCTCCGGTGCCGGGCCGGCGGTGCTGAGCATGCTCGCGGTGCGATCCGCTCTCGAGGCCGGCCGGCTGTGCCGGGTGCCCGTGGCGGGCACGCGGCTGCGCCGCCTGCTCACCGCGGTGTGGAGCGGACCTCGGCGCCTCAGCGGACCGGTCGCGGAGCTGGCCGCCGTGGCCTCGGCGCCCCCTCCGGCCGAGCGCTGACCGACCGTCGACCGCTCCGTGTACGTTCGGGACATGCCGATCCTCACCAACACCGCCGAGCAGCCTGCCGAGCCCCGCCGCGGCGCAGTCTGGTCCATCGCCGAGCCGGAGCGCGAGCTGGACTCGAACCTGATCCGCCTCCCCGCGGGCGAGTCCATCCCCGCCCACGTCGGGGCCGAGGTCGACACGCTCATCCATGTGGTCCGCGGGGGCGGCACCCTGGTGACCGACACCGGGGAGGAACCCCTGCGGCCCGGTGACGTCGCCCTGCTCCCACGGCGCACAGGGCGCGGATTCCGCGCCGGCGCGGACGGGCTCGCCTACCTCACGGTCCACCGTCGACGGCAGTCGCTGCGGATCCAGAGCGGCCCGCCCGGCGACTGACGTCCCGCGCACCCCGAGGGAGAGGGCAGACTGGAGCCATGGCAGAGACTCAGGATTCCCGTGTGGCCGTGTACCTCGACTTCGACAACATCGTCATGTCCTGGTACGACCGGGTGCATGGACGACAGGCGTACAGCCGCGACCGGCAGCGCATCGCCGAGGACCCGACCGAGCCCGAGATCGCCGAGCGCCTGGCGAAGGCCACCGTCGACGTCGGCGCGGTGATCGACTACGCCGCCTCCTTCGGCTCGCTCATGCTCACCCGCGCGTATGCGGACTGGTCCTCCCCGGTCAATGCGATCTATCGCACCCAGCTGGTGGCCCGCGCCGTGGACCTTGTGCAGCTGTTCCCCGCAGCGGCATATGCGAAGAACGGCGCCGACATCCGCCTCGCCGTCGACACCGTCGAGGACCTCTACCTGATGCCCGACCTCACCCATGTGGTGATCGTCGCCGGCGACTCCGACTACGTCCCCCTCGCCCAGCGCTGCCGGCGCCTGGGTCGCTATGTGATCGCGATGGGCGTGGCCGGCTCCACCGCGAAATCCCTGGCCGCCGCCTGCGACGAGTTCGAGTCCTACGAGAACCTGCCCGGCGTGGAACGGCCCGCGGCCCCGCAGCGGAGCCGGTCGCGACGTGGGGGCGGCGGCAGCGCCCAGACCTCCGAGGAGAACCAGACCACCGGGGAGAACCAGACCACCGGCGACAGCGGCGGTCAGCGCACGCGGTCCCGGCGCTCGGCCGACGCCGACGCCAAGGCCCGTGCCGCCGAGCGCGCCGCCGACGAGGCGGCGGATGCCGCCGAGGAGGCCGAGGACGAGGAGACCGGGGAGGATCCGCGCGAGGCCGCGACCCGTCTGCTGCAGCGTGCTCTGCAGCTCGGCGACCGGGGGGACAGCGAGTGGCTGCACGCCTCGGCGGTGAAGTCCCACATGCGACGCATGGACTCCTCGTTCAGCGAGAAGGCCATCGGCTTCAAGTCCTTCAACGACTTCCTCAAGGGCAATGCGGACATCGCGGAGCTCGAGGAGAGCGGCCACGAACGCCTGGTGAGGGCGCGGGACTGAGGACCGCATCGGCGCGTCCCGTGACACCCACCGCCCCGGCGATGGATACTGGGAGGCCCCGTCGAAGGAGGCGCACCGATGAACCTGCTGCTGTGGATCCTGGCCTTCCTGCTCGCCGCGATCTTCGTGGTCACCGGCGTGGTCAAGCTGGTCACCGCCCGTGACCAGCAGATCGACCGCACCCCGTACGTCGAGGACTTCCCGCAGGTCGTGATCCGCGGGATCGGGGTGCTCGAGATCCTCGGGGCGATCGGGCTGCTCCTGCCCGCGCTCCTCGACGTCGCCACCGTGCTGGTGCCGCTGGCCGGTGCCGGCCTCGCGATCACCATGGTCTTCGCCGCGCTCGTGCACACCCGTCGCGGGGACGGGGTCGCGGCGACGATGCCGTCGATCGTGCTGGCGCTGGTGTCGGTCTTCGTCGCCTGGTCACGCTTCGGCCCCTACCCCCTATGACGGGCCCCGCCGGCGACGATCCCGGCGGAGACAGGATGGAGCGGGAGGCGCAGCAGGCCGGATGAGGGCTTGCCCGCGCGCCGGTTCACGAGGAGGATCACCGGATGGCACCGAGCGATGTGATCACCTGGCTGCGGGACACGGATCCGGCACTGCGCTGGCAGGTCGAGCGTGACCTGCTCGATGCGCCCCCGGAGCAGTGGCAGGCCACCCGCGCCCGGATCTCCCAGGAGGGCTATGGGGCGGCGCTGCTCGCCCACCAGGACCCGACCACCGGCCTCTGGGCCGGCGGCGCCTTCTTCCCGGCCGGCTTCCTCGAGGACCCGGCCAGCAGGGAGCTGCCCGGCCAGCCCTGGACCGCGACCACGTGGTCGCTGACCACCCTGCGGGAATGGGGCATGGACGCCGCCCCGCTGATCGCCCGGGACACCGTCGCGAAGCTCGCCGAGCACGCCCGGTGGGAGTTCGATGCCTCCCTGCCCTACTGGGGCGGGGAGGCGGATGTCTGCATCAACGCGATGACCCTGTCCAACGGGCTCTGGCTGGGCGCGGATGTCGAGTCGCTGGTGGACTGGTTCTGCGAGCACCGGATGGACGAGGGCGGCTGGAACTGCGAGTGGGAGAACGGGTCCACGCGCGCGAGCTTCCACTCGACCCTGAACGCGCTGCGGGCACTGCATGATCACGAACGCCGCACCGGGGGCACCGACGCCTCCCGCGAGGTCCAGCGCGCGGGGGAGGAGTACCTGCTGCAGCGGAACCTGACCCGGCGCCTGAGCAGCGGCGAGATCGTGGGCCCCTGGGTGGACCACTTCCTGTATCCGCCGCGGCACATCTATACGGCGCTGCGGGCACTGGACCATTTCCGCGAGGTCGATCGCCGCGACTCCCGGATGCAGGAGGCGGTGCAGATGGTGCAGGACGCGCAGCAGGCCGATGGGACCTGGCTGCAGCAGCATGTGCTGCCCGGCGAGGTGTGGTTCGAGATCGACGTGGGCGTCGGCCAGCCGTCGCCCTGGCTGACGATGCAGGCGTTGCGGGTGCTGCGGTGGTGGAACCAGGACTGAACCTCCCCGGGATCACGGTTCGGTCACGGCGCCCGTCACGATGATCCGGAGGTCGGTCGGCGCGGGGGCGGGCTGTTAAGTTGCGGGGCACAATGGGTGCACCCCGTCACCTCGGGTGCCCCAGTTCACGACGTCGTGATCCCCGCGGCGTCTTCCTCACCTCCAGGAGGACCCCATGTTCGATGCCGCTTTCACCCCCAAGCGCCGCGCCGTGCTGCTGTCGATGGCCGGCGTGCCCGTCCTGCTGTCCGCCTGCGCCCAGACCACCGACGACGGCGGCGGCTCCGGCGGTTCCGACGGCGGCGGCGGGACCCTGACCGTCGGCACCACCGACAAGGTCACCGCCCTGGACCCGGCGGCCGCCTACGACAACGGCTCCTCGACCGTGTGGACGCAGTGCTACGGCTACCTGCTGTCGGTCGCCCTCGGCTCCGAGGACGGACGCCCCGAGCCGGATCTCGCCGAGAGTGCCGAGTTCACCAGCGACACGGTCTTCACCGTCAAGCTCAAGGAGGGTCTGACCTTCGCCAACGGCAACGAGCTGACCAGCGAGGACGTCAAGCACACCTTCGACCGCACCCGCGCCATCGACGATCCCTCGGGCCCTTCCAGCCTGCTGGGCAATCTCGATACCGTCGAGATCGTCGACGACCTCACCGTCGAGTTCCACCTCAAGGAGCCCAACGATCAGACCTTCCCGTACGTCCTGACCAGCCCGGTGGGCCCGATCGTCGACGCCGATGTGTTCCCCGCCGACGCGGTGCTGCCGGACAACGAGATCGTCGCCGCCGAGGCCTTCTCCGGCCCGTACACGATCTCGAGCTGGAAGATCAACGAACTGGTCACCTACGAGGCCTTCGACAACTACCAGGGCCTGTTCGGCACGCCGTCGACCCCCTCGGTGGTGATGTCCTACTACGCCGACCAGAACAACATGAAGCTGGACATCCAGGAGGGCAACATCGACTGCGTGTGGCGCTCCCTGTCCGCCACCGACATCGCCGATCTCGAGGCCGATGACGCGGTCACCGTGCACAACGGCCCGGGCGGCGAGATCCGCTACATCGTGTTCAACTTCAACACCAACCCCTATGGTGCGGAGACCGAGAACCCGGACCCCGCCAAGGCGCAGGCCGTGCGCCAGGCCGTGGCGGACCTGCTGGACCGCGAGGCGATCTCGGAGACCGTCTACAACGGCACCTACACCCCGCTGTACTCCTACATCCCCGAGGGGCTGCCGGGCTCCGGCACCCAGTTCAAGGACATGTACGGCGACGGCTCCGGCGGCCCCGATCCCGAGCGTGCCCGCACGCGGCTCGAGGACGCCGGCGTCGAGACCCCGGTCCAGCTCAGCCTGCAGTACAACCCGGACCACTACGGCAACTCCTCCGGTGACGAGTACGCCGCCGTGAAGAACCAGCTCGAGGCCGACGGGCTGTTCGCCGTGGACCTCCAGTCCACCGAGTGGGTCCAGTACTCCAAGGACCGCGTCAACGATGTCTACCCCGCGTATCAGCTGGGCTGGTTCCCGGACTACTCGGATGCGGACAACTACCTCTCGCCGTTCTTCGCGACCGAGAACTTCCTGGGCAACCACTATTCGAACCCCGAGGTCGATGAGCTGATCACCCAGCAGCGCGGCACCCAGGACCCCGCCGAGCGCGAGGCGCTGTTCGTCGAGATCCAGGATCTGGTGGCCGAGGAGATCTCCACCCTGCCGCTGCTGCAGGGCGCCCAGATCGCGGTGTCCACCGCGGAGGTCCAGGGTGTCACCCTGGACTCGTCCTTCAAGTTCCGCGTCTCGCCGCTGTCGAAGTGAGCACTGCCCTCGAGAACGAGGTCGAGGATGCCCCCCGTCGCACGAGCAAGCGTGCGTCGGGGGGCCTCGGCCGCTACGTCCTGGTCCGCTTCCTCCTGATCATCCCCACCATCTTCATCCTGATGACGATGGTGTTCTTCCTGATGAGGATCACCGGCGACCCCATCACGGCCGCCCTGGGCGGTCGTCTCACGCCCGATCAGCTCGCCGAGAGACGCGCCGAGGCCGGCTACGACCGGCCGCTGATCGTGCAGTACTTCGACTACCTGTGGGGAGTGCTGCGCGGCGACTTCGGCACCACGTACTCCGACAACACCCCGGTCTCCGAGGTGCTGACCACCTACGGTGCGGCCACCCTCGAACTCGTGCTGTACTCGCTGGTGGTGGCGCTGCTGCTGGGCGTGCCGCTGGGCATGATCGCCGCCCGCACCCGCGACCGCTGGCCGGACGCGGTGCTGCGGATCGTGGCGATCCTCGGCTACGCCACCCCGGTGTTCTTCGTGGGCCTGCTGCTGAAGCTGATCTTCTCCGTGGGCCTGGGCTGGCTGCCGGTGGCCGGACGGCTGTCCACCGGGGGACAGATCACGATGAGCAAGATCCTGAACCCCAGCCCGTTCTACCTGCTGGACGCGCTGCGGCTGGGGAACACGGAGCTGATCGTGGACGCGCTCAGCCACGCGGTCCTGCCGGCGATCGCGCTGGGCATCCTCACCGGCGGCATCTTCCTGCGCCTGGTGCGCACGAACATGATCGGCACGATGGAGATGCAGTACATCGAGTCCGCCCGCTCCCGCGGAGTCTCCGAGACCCGCCTGACCACCCGGCACGGCCTGCGGCCCGCACTGATCCCCATCATCACCGTGATGGGCATGCAGATCGCGCTGATGCTGGGCGGCGCGGTGCTGACCGAGACCACCTTCGAGTGGAACGGACTGGGGTACATGCTCGCCGAGTACATGAAGTCCCGCGACTACGTCGCCGTGCAGGGCATCGTCATGATGCTCGCCGTGATCGTCGCGATCTCGAACTTCGTCGTCGACGTGATCGCCGCCCTCATCGACCCCCGAGTGAGGTACTGAGATGACTCTGTCGAACCCTGCCCCCCTCGGTGAGGACGATCCCGGGGCGACCGACCTGGCCGCCGAGGCCGGTGCCGCCTCTGCCGCGCGCCGCAGCCCCTGGTATCTGCGCCTGCCGATCATCAGCCACCTGCGCGGCTCCGTCGGCCTGCAGCGCGGCATGCTGATCACCGGCGTGGTGCTGGTGGTGGTGCTGCTGCTGTCCGCGCTGGCGGCGCCGCTGATCGCGCCCTACGGCTTCGCACAGACCTCGGTGGACGGAGTGCGCTTCGGCACCCAGCAGCCGCCGTCGGCGGCGCACCCGCTGGGCACCACCGTGACCGGCTTCGATGTGCTCTCCCGCGTGATCTGGGGGACCCGCACCGCGGTCGCGGTGATGGCCTGCGCCGTCACCGCCTCGCTGTTCCTCGGGGTGGCGCTGGGGCTGCTGTCCGGCTACGTCGGCGGCTGGCTGGACCGGGTGCTGGTGATGGTCGCCGACGCCGTCTACGCCTTCCCCGCGCTGCTGCTGGCGATCGTCATGTCGATCACCATCTCCGGTGGCCAGTCGGGCGCCTGGTCCGGCATCCTCGCCGCCGCCATCTCGATCACGGTGGTGTTCATCCCGCAGTACTTCCGCGTGATCCGCGCCGAGGTGGTGCGGCTGAAGGCCGAGCCCTTCGTGGAGGCCGCGAAGGTGGTGGGCACCGGGCATCGCCGCATCATGGGCACGCACCTGCTGCGCAACGCCACCCGCACCCTGCCGCTGATCTTCACCCTCAACGCCTCCGAGTCGATCCTCACCCTGGCCGCGCTGGGCTTCCTGGGCTTCGGCATCGAGCCCACCAGCGCCGCCGAGTGGGGCTATGACCTCAACCGGGCGATGGCCGACGCGACCAGCGGGATCTGGTGGACCGGGATGTTCCCGGGTCTCGCGATCGCGCTGGCCGTGCTCGGGGTGACCCTGGTGGGCGAGTCCATCAACGATCTCAACGATCCGCGCCTGCGCACCCGTCGCCGGCGCCGCGGCGCCAGGAAGAAGGTGGCGGCATGACCGACACGAGCAGCGACACCCGCCTGACCATCCGAGACCTCGACATCCACTTCGCCACGGACGGCGGGGACGTCCACGCGGTCGACGGGGTGAGCCTCGAGGTCGCTCCGGGGGAGATCCTCGCGATCGTCGGCGAGTCCGGCTCCGGCAAGTCCGTCACCGCCCGCTCCGTGCTGGGCCTGCTGCCGGAGACGGCCGAGGCCTCCGGCGCGGTGATCGTCTCCGGCACCGACCTGGTGGGCCTGTCGCAGGCGCAGCTGCGCGCCCTGCGCGGCGAGGACGTCTCGATGATCTTCCAGGAACCCTCCAGCGCCATGAACCCGGTCTTCCCGATCTGGTGGCAGATCGGCGAGGGCCTGCGCGCGCATCGCCCGAAGATCACCCGCAAGCAGATCCGCGCCGAGGCCGTGAAGGCCCTCGAATCGGTGGGGATCCCGGACGCGACCGAGCGCATCGACCGTTACCCGCACGAGTTCTCCGGCGGGCAGAAGCAGCGCATCATGATCGCCATGGCGCTGGCGCTGGGCGCGGAGCTGATCGTCGCCGACGAGCCCACCACCGCCCTGGACGTCACGGTGCAGGCGGAGATCCTGGAGCTGCTGCGGGACGTGCGCGACCGCTTCGGCACCGCGGTCATCGTGATCACCCACAACATGGGCGTGGTCGCGGATCTCGCCGACTCGGTCGCGGTGATGTATCGCGGGGAGATCATCGAGCGGGCCACATCGCGGGAGCTGTTCGCCGCCCCGCAGCAGGCCTACACCAAGAAGCTGCTCGCGGCGGTGCCGCATCTGGGCCGCAACTCCGCCTGGACCGCGCTGTCGCCGGAGCGGCAGTCCGCCCTGGAGGAGGCGGAACCGGTGGTGGTGGCGAAGGACCTGGTCATCGAGTACCCGGGCCGGCTGGGCAAGCCGCCGTTCCGGGCGGTCAAGGGCGTGGACTTCGAGATCCGCGCCGGCGAGGTGTACGGGCTGGTGGGGGAGTCGGGCTCCGGCAAGACCACCATCGGCCGTGCGATCGCCGGCCTGGAGCGCACCACCGGCGGCAGCCTGAGCGTGCTGGGCCACGAGATGAACGGGATGCGGGAGAAGGCCTTCAAGCCGCTGCGCCGCCGGATCGGTTTCGTGTTCCAGGACCCGGCCACCTCCTTCAACCCGCACCTGACCATCGAGCAGTGCATCGCCGAGCCGCTGGTGGTGCACGAGCCGCAGCTGAGCCCGGCAGCCCGCAGCCAGCAGGTGCGCTCCTTCCTGGAGGCGGTGGAGCTGCCCGGCCACTACGCCGGACGCTTCCCCCACGAGCTCTCCGGCGGGCAGCGCCAGCGCATCTCCCTGGCCCGGGCCCTGGTGCTCGAGCCGGAGCTGCTGGTCGCCGACGAGCCCACCAGTGCGCTGGACGTCTCGGTGCAGGCGACGGTGCTGGACCTGTTCCGGGACCTGCAGGAGCGGCTGCACTTCGCGGCGCTGTTCATCAGCCACGACCTGGCGGTGGTCGACACCCTCGCCCACCGGATCGGCGTGCTGTTCCGCGGCGACCTGGTCGAGCAGGGCCACGGGCCCGACGTGCTGCAGCGGCCGCAGCACGAGTACACCCGCAAGCTGATCGCCTCCCTGCCGGTGCCGGATCCGGTCGAGCAGGAGAAGCGGCGCGAGGCGTTCATCGCGGAGTGGGGCGGTGCGGCGGACTGATCCGCCTGCTCTTCGCTCACGTCACGGCGATGCGGCCCGCCGGACCGGGCATGGGGACCTCTCCCCATGGCGCGTCCGCCGCGGGGTTCATAGTCTGCCCTGTGCGAGGACAACTGCGACGGTAGGGAAGACATGACGTTCTACGGTGCCGACACCGAAGCTCTGAGGGAGATGGGGGACCGTTTCCGCGACGCCGGGAGGCGGCTCGGGGAGATCGAGCGCCAGCTCACGGTGGCCGTGATGGATCCGTCCATCTGGCAGGGGCCGGACGCCGAGCAGCTGCGGGACACCTGGAGCTCGGAGATCGGGCCGCGCCTGGGCTCCGTGTCCTCGGACACGAGCGGACGGCGCCAGCTGCTCGAGCAGCATGCCGAGGAGCAGGACGAGGCGTCGCATGAGGGCGGCGGCGCCCTCGACATGCTCTGGGATGCTGTCAAGGTCGGGGTGAAGGGCTTCTCGCTCTACAAGGCCGGATCCTCGATCGTCTCCGGGATCGACGACATGAAACGCCTGTGGGACGCGTACAAGCTGGGGCCGGATGATTTCAGCAGGGTCTGGAACTCTCTGAAGACCCGCAACTACATGCAGTGGGCCTCCGAGGGGTACGGCAAGCTGGCGAACTCCATCGCCGGCCAGATCCCCGGAGCGAAGCACCTGGGCCCGCTGTGGGAGTCGATGGGCACGTGGGTCGACGGCATCCCCACGAAGCTCGGCGAGGGAGGGAAGATCCTCAGCGCGATCGGGGAGAAGCTCGGGCCGGACGGTCTGGCGGCGCTGGGCAAGGGGTCCAAGGTGCTCGGCAAGCTCGTCCCCGGCGTCGACATCCTCGTCGGAGGGGCGCAGATCATGACGGCGGACGACGGCTATGGCAAGGTCTCCGGGGCGCTCTCGGTCGCCGGCGGCGCCCTCATGCTCGCGGGCGTCGCATTCCCGCCGCTCGCGGTGGCCGGCGCGGTGCTCACCGGGGCGAGCCTCGCGATGGACCTCGTCGACCTGGGCGGCGAGCTCTTCGGCATCGACCCCTCCAAGGCGGTCTCCGACGCGGTCGGGAACGCGACCGAGGCCGTGGGCGATGCTGTCAGCGATGCCGCGGGCGCTGCCGGGGACGCGATCTCCGACATGGCGGGCGGTCTCAAGGAAGGACTGGGTAGCATCTTCTGACGAGCTGCCGCCCTGCCCGCCCCGCATCCCGGGCTCGGGGCCCCGAACCCGGCGGCCTGATCCCAGCACGCCATCGCCCAGATCCCCGACCGACGGAGTCCTCGCATGTCCTCGACCACCGACACCCCGACGGACCGGACCGCTGGCACCGGTCCTTTCGACGAACGGTCGCTCGCGTGTGCGGCCGGAGTCATCGAACGGGGGCGGAAGGGAGTGGGTGACGTCGCCGTCCTCACCGACGAGGAGCTGATGGCCCTCGAGGGGATCACGAGCACCCAGATGACCGCCATGCCGTTCCTGGACGACCACGCCCCCGACGAGGAGTCCAGGATCCCCCTCGCGCGGACCGCGATGCGCTCGCTGATGGCACGTCGCCTCGTGATCAGCGAGATCGAGGCCGCCGAGGGGGAGGACCGCCCGCTGGCTGATGACAAGCTGCAGAGCGTCGCCGTCGAGCCGCAGATGGCGGGAGCCCTCGTGCTGCGCCGCACCAGTCGGATCCTGGTCTGGTTCGAGCGCGAGGTCCCCTCACAGATCCACCGGCTGTACTACTACCCGCATGTCGATGATGTGGTGCTCGAGGAAGAGGTCACCGCCGACGGGCTCCACATGTTCACGGTCATGCCCCAGTCCGAGGTTCCCGCCCGTGTGCACCATCTGATCGACCAGCCCGGGGTCGGTGGGCAGGACGGCCCGCCGACGACGATCGCGACCGCCGTGATGGAGGACCACCCCGAGTTCGGGCCGCGCCTGGCGGACACCCGCGCCCTGACCGTCGGATCGATGATCAGCAGGGTGGACGACGCCGCGAAGCGTGTGATCTTCCACCTGACGTCCACCGAGGTCCTCGGCGGGCAGCCGTCGGTGGACGGCGAAGAGATCACGCTCATGCAGGTCTCGCCGGAGAGGGTGGAGGAGATCGTCGCCGACCTCTTCACCGAGGACGGCCCCGACGACGCCCCGGTGTCCCGGTGATCCCGCTGCGTGCCCGGTTCATCGCCGGCCGCCATCGCGACCTCGTCGGCAGACCGCTGACATCCTGGCGAGTCGGTGCCGGCCCGTTGCTCCCGCTGTTCCTGGGCGGCGTCGTCCTCCTGGTCTGGCTGCTGCTGGTGCTGAGCCCCGGGGAGCATCTGGCGCTGACCGTCGGCCTCACCCTCGTCCTCGCGCTGCTCATGCTCGGGGTGTATCTGTTCACGATCGATGCCCGACTCGTCGTGTGCGAGCGCGGGGTGATCATGGGACGGCTGATCCCGGGCCTCCCGCTGAGCCCGAGCTATGTGATCGCGGGGCGCGAGATCGATCCGCGGACGGTGGCCGTGGTCTCGAGCGGTGCGACGGCCGCCCGTGAGCTGGGGCTGCCGTTCTTCTTCTTCCAGTTCAAGACGTTCCCGGGCGCGGTCGGGGTCGGCGCCGTGGTCTTCAACGGCCCCTGGGGCGCTGACGTCCACGCACAGCGCGAACTGTCCCACCGCCGCCCGACGCGGAAGTCGCTGTACATCTTCTCCCATCGCCGATCCGCCGTCATCGCCGATGCCGTGCTGCACGCGATCGGCCGTGACGGGGCGATCCCGCCCGGGTTCACCCCGCACAACGGATTGCAGCCGATCGCGGTGACCGGCCGACGGGACGACGCGGTGCGACAGATCCCCGGCGCCTGGCCTGCCGAGTAGGGCGCGGTCGACGCAGCGCGCGGGCGCAGCGTCGCTGCACACTGCTCCCCGTGCTCAGCGCTCGCGGAACTGCGGCGCGGCCCCGGCGACGATCCTCTCCACGATCGGCACGTCGGGGCCGGCCCATTCCCGCTCGCGCAGAGCGCCACGGTCCACCCACTCCAGACGGTCGTGGTCGGTGCTCGAGGTGGGCCGGGCGGCGATCGGTCGGGCCCAGTAGCAGTCGAGATGGAGGACGCGGTCGCCGAGATCCGCCTCGCCCCGCCCGATCAGCCAACCCACCTCGACCTCGATGCCGAGCTCCTCGCGGAGCTCCCGCACCAGCGCCTGCTGCGGGGACTCGCCCGGTTCGATCTTCCCGCCGGGGAACTCCCAGAGGCCGGCGGAGCTCCTGCTCGGCGCGCGCCGTGCGGTGAGGATCTGCTGATCGCGCACGAGCACGGCGCCCACCACACGCAGGGGAGCCAGCTCGCCGGGCGCCTCGTCGTCGCCCTCGCCCCGGTCCCCGTCCTCCTCGGCGGCGCCGACGTCCTCCGCCCACCAGGTGTGTGCGCACTCCTCGCAGCTGCGGTCGGGGCCGAGTCCCGTGCAGCCCGCCCAGTCCACCCATGCCGGGGCGGTCTCGTGCGCCTCGGCCGTGGGCATGCCGATCACACGGTGGATCACCTGGTCGCCGCCGCAGCAGGGGCAGGTGCCGCGCACCCAGTCGTTGTGCATGGGACCAGTCTCCCGCAGGGGTGGGACAGGCGGAGAGCTCACCCTGCGGATGTGCGACGGCCCGGTGCGTCCCGACCGGGCGCGCCGTGGCCGGGAGCACCGACGAGCAGCAGGGCGAGCAGCCCCAGCGCGACGAGCACGCAGCCCGAGCCCTTCAGCACGAGCGCGAGCACCAGGTTCGCCCGGGCATCGGCGCGGGAGACCGACTCCGCCGGGGGAGGGAGGGCGCCCGGGGACGGCCGGGGCGGCGTATCCGGAGCATCCGAGGGTCCCGGACCCTCCGACGGCGTGCTCACGCCGCTCCGCCCGCCAGCGCCTCCAGCACGGCCTCGCCGTACTCGGCGAGCTTCTTCGCGCCCACGCCGCTGACCTCGCCGAGCGCCGCCACCGACGGCGGGGCGGCCTCGATGATCCCCACCAGCGTGGCGTCGGAGAACACCATGTACGGCGGTATCTGCTTCTCCTTCGCCACCGAGGTGCGCCAGGCGCGCAGCGCTTCGAAGCGCTCCCGCTGGGCCGGCTCGAGGCTCTCGACGGCGCGGGAGGCGCCTGCCGCCCGGCGACCGCCCCCGCGCGAGGTGCGCTGCGGGCTGCGGTCCACAGCCAGTTCGACGGTGCTCTCGCCCCGGAGCACAGGGCCGGCGTGGGGGCCGGGCACGAGCACGCCGTACTCGCCCTCGGCGCCGACGATGCCGCGGGCCAGCAGCTGCCGGATCGCCGTGCGCCACTCCTTCTCGCTGAGCTCCTCGCCGATGCCCCAGACGCTGAGCTCGTGGTGGCGGGACTGGGTGGAGCGCTGATTCTCCCGACCCCGCAGCACCTCGATGACCTGCCCGGAGCCGAACTTCTGGCCCCGTTCGCGGTCCAGGCGGATCAGCGCCGAGAGCAGCTTCTGCGCCGCCACGGTGGCATCCCAGGTCTGCGGCGGGGACAGGCAGGTGTCACAGTTGCCGCAGGCCGTGAATTCTGCGTCCTGCCCGAAGTAGCTCAGCAGCTGCACCCGGCGGCAGGAGACCGTCTCGCACAGGGCGAGCATCGCGTCCAGATGGGAGCGGGCATTGCGCTTGAACAGCTCGGAGCCCTCACCGGTGTCGATGAACTTCCGCTGGCTGACCACGTCCCCCAGGCCGTACGCCATCCAAGCGGTGGAGGGCTGCCCGTCGCGCCCCGCACGACCCGTCTCCTGGTAGTAGCCCTCGAGGGATTTGGGCAGGTCGAGGTGGGCGACGAAGCGGACGTCCGGCTTGTCGATGCCCATCCCGAAGGCGATGGTCGCCACGATGATCAGCCCGTCGGCCCGCAGGAACCGCTCCTGATGATCCTGACGCACGGCCGCGTCGAGGCCTGCGTGGTAGGGCAGGGCGGGGATGCCGCGCGCCACCAGCGCCTCCGCGGTCTGCTCGACGCTTTTGCGGGAGAGGCAGTAGACGATCCCGGACTCGCCCTCGTGCTCGGAGGTGATCAGCTTCAGCAGCTGCTCGCGCGGGGCGGCCTTGGGGTCGATGCGGTACTGGATGTTGGGGCGGTCGAAGCTGGAGACGAAGTGCTCCGCCTCCTGCATCTGCAGGCGCTCGGTGAGCTCGCGGTGGGTGGCCTCGGTGGCGGTCGCGGTCAGGGCGATCCGGGGCACCTGCGGGAACGTCTCGGCGAGCACCGAGAGTCCGAGATAGTCGGGGCGGAAGTCATGGCCCCATTGCGAGACGCAATGCGCCTCGTCGATCGCGAACAGGGCCAGCTCCGCGCGGCGCAGCAGCTCCTGGGTGCGGGGCAGGACCAGCCGTTCCGGCGCCATGTACAGCAGGTCCAGCTCCCCGGCCAGCAGCTGCTGCTCGACCGCCTGCGCCTCGTGGACGTCCAGGGTGGAGTTCAGGAACGCGGCGCGGATGCCGACGGCCTCGAGCGCCGCGACCTGGTCCGCCATCAGCGCGATCAGCGGGGAGACCACGATCCCCGTGCCCGTGCGCAGCAGCGCGGGGATCTGGTAGCAGAGCGATTTGCCGCCACCGGTGGGCATCAGCACCACCGCGTCCCCGCCGGAGGCGACCTGCTCGATGATCTCTGCCTGGTCCCCGCGGAAGGCGTCGTAGCCGAAGACCGTCGAGAGGATGTCCAGAGCGCGGCCGCTCTGCCCGGCCTCGCCCTCGCGGAGCGTGGAGATCGGGTCGGCGGCAGGCGGGGTGCTCATGAAGGCCACTCTAGGCGGGCGGGCCGACGGGTCGCGAGCGGGGTGCGAGGGATGTGGACGGGCGCACCGATCGGGGCGGGAACCTCCCCGCGCCCCGGTCCGCGTCCGTCGGTCGGACCCCTCGTCGATGATGCAGTCAGCTCGATCGCTCCGGCGGCGCCCCTCGCGGTGCCGCCCGGCCGGGCACCCCCCACCCCTTCCCGGGCCGCGCTCGCCTGCCCGAACATCCCAAGGAGCACCCATGTCCCCATCCCTCCCGCCTCAGCCGCAGGGCCCCGACGACGGCACCCGGGTGCCGCAGCAGCCCGGCGGGTAGCAGCCCCAGCCGGCGCCGCAGGCACCCCTCGGGGCCTCTCCGTACGGTCCGCCCTCTCCGAACGGCCCGTACAGCGCACAGCCTGGCTTCGGCCAGCAGGCGCCGGGGGCTCCGCATCCGGGATACGGCGCGGCTCCGACGGCGACCCAGTTCGCCGCCGGTGCGTACCCGGCGGGTCCCGGGCCGTACGCCCCGGCGCAGAAGCCGCCGAAGGATTTCGTGGTGGCCTGGCTGCTGGCGCTCTTCCTCGGCGTCCTGGGCGCGGACCGCTTCTACCGGGGCTTCCTCGGTCTGGGCATCCTCAAGCTCCTCACCTGTGGTGGGGCCGGGATCTGGGCGCTGATCGATCTGCTGATCATCATCTTCACCGGTGGTCGTGACAGCACCGGTCAGCCGTTGGACGGCTATGACAGGAGCAAGAAGGTCGCCTGGATCGTCACCCCGATCGTCCTGGTGCTCGGCATGATCTTCAGCAGCGTCAATGCGGCCAGCGGTGACGAGGACAGCGCCGCTCCCGAGCCCGACGCCGTGGTGACCGCGGCGCCCGCCGAGGTCGAGGGGGAGCCCGCCGACGAGGCCGCGGCGGAGCCGTCCGCACAGGAGCCGACCGCCGAGGAGGAGCCCGTCGCCGCCGAGGCACCGGCCGTCGAGGTGCCCGCGGCGCAGCAGGCCATGTCCGAGGCCGTCGAGCAGGGACGCGCGGATGCCGAGGACGCGGAGACGGATCTGCAGCGCGCCAATGTCCTCAACGTGCGCAGCGAGACGATGTGCATGACCGTGCCGGACGGCGCCGTGCAGGAATGGGTCGGCACCGTGGTGACGGTCGACGCGAACGGCGAGGGCAAGGCCGTGGTGGTGGTCTCGATCGAGGACGACATCGAGATCGGCACCTGGAACAACGCCTTCTCGGACATCAGCGACAGCACCCTCATCGAGCAGGGCGATGCGCTGTACGACGCCGCGCTCGAGCTCGCCCCCGGCGACACGGTCCGGTTCTCGGGGACGCTGAAGACCGGCAGCGAGGGGAACGACGCCTGCTACTACACCTCGAACCTCACCGAGGTGATGTCGATCGACTCCCCGGACTACATCATCAGCTTCTCGGACCTGCAGAAGGTCGAATGAGCCCCGGGTGATCCGTTCCGCCTCAGGCGTTCTCGGCCCATGCGCCGGAGTCCACGGGGCGGCCGATGAAGAGCGCGGCGACCACCCCCACCAGTGACAGTGCCACCGGCAGCAGCAGCGCATCGGCCATGGCGGCGGCGAAGGGGGCGTGCAGGAGCTCGGGCAGGTCGCCGCCGGTGGGCAGGGAGCTGTCACCGGTGATGCCGCGGCCAGCGGCGGGGGCGTCCCGGAGCGCTTCGGTGATCCGCACGCCGAGGCGGTCGTTCATCACCGTCGCGATGCCCGCCGAGCCCAGCACGGAGCCGATCTGCCGGGTCTCGTTGTACACGCCGGAACCGGCGCCGGCCTGGGACGGCGCCAGGTTGCGGGTGGCCGTCAGCGACAGCGGCCCCCAGATCAGGGCGTTGCCGAGGCCCACCAGCACGAAGGGCACCAGCAGCAGTACCACCGAGGCGTCGGGCCGCATCAGGGCGGCGAGCCAGGCGAGCCCGGCGGCGAGCGAGGCGAAACCGCCCACGGCCATCCACCGGGGGTCGTAGCGGGTCATGGTCCTGCCCACCAGCGGGGCGAGGACCAGGGACACGATCGCCATCGGCGCCGTCATCAGCGCCGCCTCGGTGGGGGACATCCCCAGCACCCGCTGGAAGAACAGCGTGATCGGGAAGGACAGCGTGAGCACGATGGCCCCCATCATCGCGATCGCGATGTTCGCGACCGAGAAGTTCCGGTCACGGAACAGGCCCAGCGGCACCAGCGGCTCTCGACGGTTCAGCGCCTGCCAGACGATGAACGTCGTCATGATCACGGCCCCGGCGATGATCAGACCGGGCACGCTGATCGGCACCTGCGTCTCCAGCGGGCCGATCCGCAGGGAGTCGGTGATCCTGCCCCAGTCGTAGGAGGTGCCCTCCTGGATGCCGAAGACGAGCAGGAACAGCCCGGCCGCGGAGAGCACCACGCCGAGCCAGTCGAAGGAGTGCACGCGCCGCGCGAAGCGGGGCACATTGCGTCCGGCCAGCAGCAGGCCGATCACGCCGACGGGCACGTTGACGAAGAAGATCCACTCCCAGCCGGGCCCGTCCACCAGCAGGCCGCCTGCGATCGGCCCCACCAGCGTGGCGACCCCGGCGGTCGCGCCCCACAGGGCCAGGGCCTGGCCGCGATCGGCCGGGGCGAACATCCGGGTGATCATGGACATCGTCTGCGGGGTCATCATCCCGGCGCCGAGCCCCTGCACCACCCGCGCCAGGATCAGCATCTGAACGCTCCCGGACAGCCCGCACCACAGGCTCGAGGCCGTGAACACGGCCAGGCCCGCCATGTACATCGCCTTCATCCCGAAGCGGTCGCCCAGGCGTCCGGTGATCAGCAGCGGCACGGCATAGGCGAGCAGATAGGCACTGGTCACCCACAGCAGGGAGGGCAGATCGGTGTCCAGATCCTCCTGCATGCGGGGGATCGCGACGGTGACGATGGTGGTGTCCACCAGGATCATGAAGAACCCCAGCACGATCGACCACAGGGCGGGCCAGGGCCGGCTCAGGCGCGGGTCATGATCGGTACCAGCCGCGGCAGGCGGGACGGGGTGATCGGTGGGGGACATGAGGCGGATCCTTCGGCACGTCGGGCACTGCTCGGGCGGGAGCGACCCGGCAAGATTACGCGCCCGGGAGCAGCGGACACCGGCGTCGGGCCACGGGGACGACTCGCCGAGCCATCGCGCCACGTCACGACAGGATCCGTCCTATGGTGGCGGCAGTCACATCAGTCCCGGGCCGGGTCCTCGCACGACGTCGTGGAGACCGGCCCCACCCCCGAGGAGTCCACTGCATGTCCAGCGCGCCCGAGACCGACCCCATCCGGAAGCAGGGCACGGCGATCTCGCGCGCCATGCGCCCGCTGAACCACGTGGTGGAGCGGTTCATCCCCTCCGCCCTCGTGTTCTCGATCGTCCTGACCCTCATCGTCGCGGCCCTCGGGCTGATCCTCACCGACACCGGCCCGGCAGACCTGGTCGTGTTCTGGGGTGATGGACTGTCCGGTCTGCTGGCCTTCATGACCCAGATGGCCCTGATCCTGCTGCTGGGGCACATGCTGGCCAACACCGCTCCGGTGCGCAGGATCCTGGGCTTCCTCGCCTCGCTCCCGAAGACCGAACTGACCGCCTACGTCTTCGTCTTCGTGGTCGCCGCCATCGCCTCCCTCATCACCTGGGGCCTCGGCCTGGTGGTGGGAGGCCTGCTGGCGCGCGAGGTCGCCTACCGGGGCCGCGAGCGCGGGCTGACGCTGCACTTCCCGATGCTGGTGGCCGCAGGCTTCGGCGGATTCGTGGTCTGGCACATGGGCTATTCGGCCTCCGGCCCGCTGACCGCCGCCACCGAGGACTCATTCCTCATGGAGTCCCTGGGCGGGCAGCCGATCCCGATCACCGAGACCGTCTTCTCCGCCTGGAACATGATCGCCGCCGCAGTGACGATCCTCGTGGTCGCGCTCGCGCTCTACCTGGTGGCCCCCCGACGCGGTGACCGGGTCACCGAACTCACCATCGATGCCCGCGAGCAGGTGACGGACGGTCAGGAGGAGATCGTCACCCCGGCCGACCGGCTCGACGCCAGTCGGATCGTGACCGGGCTGATCGGACTCGCCCTGGTGGCGTATCTGGTGCTGCACTTCGTCCAGGGCGGCACCCTGACGCTGGACACCGTGAACTGGTCCTTCCTCGCCCTGATCCTGCTGCTGGTGAAGAACCCCTTCGAGCTGATCCACCTGACCAAGAACGCCGCCTCCAACGTGGGCGAGATCCTGCTGCAGTTCCCGCTGTACGCGGGGATCCTGGGCATGATGGTCAGCTCCGGGCTGGTGCAGGTGTTCTCCGATGTCTTCGTCTCGATCTCGAACACCACCACCTTCGGCCTGTTCGCGTTCCTGGCATCGGGGCTGGTGAACTTCTTCGTCCCCTCCGGCGGCGGGCAGTTCGCGGTGCAGGGCCCGATCATGCTGGGCGCCGGCGCCGATCTCGGCGTGGATCCGGCCATCACCATCATGGCCGTCTCCTACGGCGACCAGTGGACGAACATGATCCAGCCGTTCTGGGCGCTCCCGCTGCTGGCCATCGCCGGGCTGAAGATGCGCGACATCCTCGGCTACACCACCATCGTGCTGATCGCCTCCGGGCTGGTGTACGCGGGGACGCTGCTGATCGTGTCGCTGTGAACGGGGCGGCGCACGCCGGCGGCGTCCGCGGGGTCACACCCCCGTGACGGACAGGCCGAACTGCGCCAGCAGGGCAGAGCCGACGTAGGTGCCGATGAACACGAAGATGGCGGTGATCGCGACTTTCCACGAGGTCTTGGACAGGTCCACCAGACGATCCGCGACGCTGATCCCGGCGAAGGCGAGGATCGGGGTGGTCAGCGACAGGAAATCGACCGCACCGATCGCATCGACGAAACCGCTCCAGGCCAGGCAGCCGGCCAGCGAGACCAAGGAGACCCAGCCCAGCACCGGGAAATCCCGTACCACCGGCAGGCGGCTGAGGGTCATCAGGTCCCCGAGCACCAGGCCCAGCAGGGAGAACAGCCACAGGGTGGCCAGCCCGCCGAGGGTCAGCGTGGTGATCGGCGTGGACTCGGGGTTGACCCACAGCTTCATCTGCTGGGTCAGCAGCACCAGGACGACCGAGAGCAGGAGCACGCCCATGAACATCCCGTAGCGGCGCACGGCGAACAGCTCGCCGACGCTCGGGCCGGCCTCGCCACTCGCCCCGGAGCCGCCCGTGCGGACCGTCGCGGCTGCGCTCGGCGCCGACATCCGATCCTTGCCGCGCATCAGCAGGTTGTACATGGCCCGCTGCAGCGGGACGGCCAGGAAGACCATCGTGTAGGTGCCGATGAAGCTGGTCAGCAGCTGACTGGCGGCCGCGTACGAGATGATCGTGTCCTGCATCTCCGGCAGCTGGGCGGCGAGCGTCGAGGAGGCTCCGGTCATCATGGACGCCGACCCCATCCCCGAGGCGATCGCCAGAGCGCGGACGTCCAGCCCCGTCCCCAGCAGGATCGGGGCGAGGAAGGAGAAGAACAGCGCGCCGAACAACGTGCCGATGAGATAGATCGAGAGCACTCCGCGGCCGGGATCGGAGTTCAGGGTGTACTTCTCGGTGATATAGGCGAGCTCCCCCTCCCGGCCCAGGCCCAGCGTCGAACCGATCGCGTGCCGGCGCAGGCCGAGCAGCAGCGCGATCGGCAGACCCAGCACCACGGTGCCGAGGTTGCCGAGCTCCTGCAGCAGGAACACCCAGCCGATGGAGATGATCTCGCCCAGCCGCGGAGCGACGTCCGCCCCGTACCGCGCCATCAACGGCAACATGATGATGATCAGGAACGCGCCGGAGAAGGCGACGTTGCGCCCGGAGTAGACACGGCGCAGGATCCCCTTCCGCCACACCGGGATGCCCAGCACCATCGTGAGGATCACAGCGAACACCAGCGGCAGCACGGTGATCGTGATCGAGGAGGTGACCTGCAGGGAACGGATGCCGATGCCCTCGGCGATGGTGATCGTCAGCAGCACCAGGGCCAGCAGCAGCACCATGTCCAGGACGACTCCGCGGCGGGCCGGGGCAGCGGTCGTCGGGGTGGGGGAGGCGGTGCTCATCAGTGCTCCTGGGCGGGGTCGGAGGCGGCCTGCGCAGCGAGCGCGCCGCCCGGCACGGGAGCGATCGCAGCGAGCGTAGAGACGTAGTCCGCATAACTGCGGCGGGGGAGAGGTGCGGGCAGATGGGCACCCATGGTCAGCAGCGCCCGGACCAGCAGTCGTGGGACGGCGATCAGCACGTGCTCGGGATCGACCATCCGGAAGTCCCTGCCGTGGATGGTGCCGTCGAAGCCGCCGTAGGAGAGCTGGACCGTCGGCATCATGAACGACAGGTCACCGGCGTCGCCGGCCGCCGCGATCGCGCCGCGGTCGTCGATGAGATGGCGGATCTGCGGATCCGCTGCGAAGGCCGCACGGAACGCCCCGTTCAGCGTGCGATCCTGCACGAAGGGGAGGTAGCCCATCTCGGTGGTGATGTGGGCGGTGCCGCCCAGGGCGGCGGCGCAGCCGTGGGCGGCGCGGTCCACGCGGGCGGCGACCTCACCGAGGTAGTCGAGGTCCGTGGAACGGACGTCGGTGCCGACGGTGACCCGGTGCGGCACCACGTTGGTCGTCATCTCGGTCGCGGGGATGACGGGGTTCATCCGCACCAGCACGTCCTCGCGCAGCTGCTGGCGGCCCAGGCCGAGCGCGGTGGTGAACAGGGTCGCCATGGCGAAGGCATTGGCGCCGCTGAAAGGGTCCAGTCCGGCGTGAGAGGCGGTGCCCTCGAACTCGACCGTCTTGTAGAGGAATCCGGCCAGGTCGCAATCGATCTCGATGGTCGGCTCGCGCTGCAGACCGCCGATGGCGTGGAGGCAGACGGCGGCGTCGATGTCGTCGAACACGCCGAGCATCATCGCCTCGGGCTTGCCGCCGAACCAGGTGATGGTGCCGTCCTGGCGCAGCTGCGCCCGGTGGGTGAGATCCACGAACTCCTCGGCGGGGACGAAGACGAAGCTCAGGTCCACGTCCGCCTGCTTCCAGGTGCCCGTGCCCACCAGCTGTGCGAACACGGCCAGCGCGATCCCGACCTGGGTGTGATGGCCACAGGCATGGACAGCGCCGGTGGCGGGGTCGGACTCGGGGTGGGCGGGGGAGATCACCGCGTCGAGCTCGGCGACGACGGCGATGCGTCGACGGTCACGGTCCTCGGGGGCGGCCGAGGGCAGGGAGACCTTCAGCCCGGTGGTGGAGAAGTGTTCGACGGCGAGCCCGTCGCCGTGCCGGAGCAGGAACTGCTCGACGACGCGTGCGGTGCGGTGCTCGCAATACCCGAGCTCGGGATGCTCCCAGAGCTCGGTGACGAGAGCGTGGACCTCGGGATAGAGATGCTCGAAGGACATGGCGGGGGCTCTTCCTGGGCGGTTCGAGGGGCGCTGCACGCACCTCGACCGACACGCGCAGGGACGGCTCAGCGCGTCGAGTCCGACGGGGGGAGCCTACGAGGACGCGCCGGCGGCGTCCGCGGGTGTCCACCTGTTGTCACCCCTGGCGGAGGCGGTCACCCTCCGCTGATGCGCTCCCACACCACACCGCCGCCGGCGTCCCAGATCTCGGCGCCGTCGCCGACCACCACCAGCAGCGCTCGTGCGCGGGACAGGCCCACGTAGAGCAGCTGCGGGGCGCGCTCGGCGGAGCCGAAGCCGTTGACGGCGAGCACCACGACGAGCCGCTCGAGCCCCTTGAAGTTCAGCACGTGCCCGTAGAACACGTCGGTCCCCGCGAAGAACTCGTCCCAGTAGCCGTCATAGCCGTAGAGCTCGATCTGCTCCTTCTGCACCGGATGGCGGCTGCGGGTGGTGAGCAGGGCGATCTGCCCCGGCTCCCAGCCCTCGTCCATGAGCTTCTCGACCACGTCGTCGGCGGTGGAGACCGCGTCCTGCGCGGTGCTGGCGACGTACTGCACCGGCGCGCCCCTGTCCATGCGGGCGTTCTGCGCCAGGGGCGTGAGCGGTGCGAAGGTGCGGGCGATGGTGCGAGTGTTGCGCAGGTTGTCGTCCAGCGGGAACGGGTTCAGGGTGATCGGGGCGCGGCCCTCGCGGTCGAACACCGTCTGATGCTCGTCGGTGAACACGAACAGCACTCCCTGCTGGGGATCGCGCAGGCAGGGCTGCAGAGCGTCCCACCAGATGTCCGCGAAGTCCTGTGCTTCGTCCACCACGATCGCGTCGAACAGCTCGCTCGGGTCCCGGACGGCGGCGAGCTCGGCGAGGCGGCGCGGCAGGTGCTGCTCGTAGTAGGTCACGGCGGTGCCGTCGAAATCCGCCTCGGTCCCGGCGCCCCACAGCACCGGCAGGTCGTGGAACAGTCCCACATAGGCGGGCCGCTCCTCGACGGGCCAGGTCGAGGTCAGCAGCTGGAAATGGCGGGCGAGGCCACGGGAGTAGCACAGCAGCGCGGTCCGAGCACCCCGACGGGTCAGGGTCCGGGCCTTGATCATCGCCAGATGCGTCTTGCCGGAACCGGCCCCACCGATGATCTGCGCCCGGTCCTGGAAGCGCAGCAGCGCCATCGCCCGCTCCTGCTCACGGGTCAGAGCGTTGCCCTCGTCCGCGATCTCCCGGGCCAGCAGCTGGTGGTTCTCGATCGCACGGTGGGTGCGCCGCAGGAGCTTGACCGCATAGGCGCACTGCACCGCATTCAGTGGTGCGTACCCGAGATGCGTCTGCCCGTTCAGGGCGTGCACGATCCGGTCGGTCAGATGCGGCAGGTCGGTCGAGTCCAGCGTGATCGCCCGAGGGGCTTCCGGCGGGTCCCACGCCTCCGGGAGCTCGGTATAGGGCAGGACCACCAGGTGCACGGCGCGCCCGACGGGTGTCGAGGAGGCGTTGTTGAGGTAGCTGATCAGGTGGTGCTTCGCCGTCTGCGCCTGAGCGATCGGGGACTTCTTCAGCTCGCGCTCGCCGGAGCGGTCGGCCTGGTACCAGCGGCCCCCGCGCAGGGACACCCTTCCGCCCTTGACCTCGATCACCGCCATCCCGATCCCCGGCCACAGCACCAGCAGATCCGCCTCGACCTCCGCGCCGTCCCGGGTGATGCGCTGGCCGGCGATCAGCACGGCGTCGTCCGGCAGCTGCACGCACAGGTGCTCCCAGACCGTCTGCTCGGCCGCGGAGGCGAAGTCGGGGGAGTCCGGATGGGTGATCGGCATGGCGGCTCCTCGCACTTCGCATCATCGCTGGTGGTGCCAGGGTATCGAGTCGCTCCGAGGTGGGGTGCGGTATCGACTGCTGACGGGAGCGGGTCCCCGTACGCCCTGGGGCTGGAGGGTGCCCACGGCCGTGCGCGCATCCTCCACGCCGGCGGCGATGCGACCGGGCGCGTGATCCAGGCGGCGCTGGTGCGGGCAGTGGCGCGTGCCGCGTGCGCGGTCACCGGGTCCGGGAGCCTCGTCGCGCGCGAGCACACGAACCTGGTGGACCTGCTGCGCGAGGTCGGACGGGTCGTCGGTGCCGAGCTGCTCGGGGCCGACGGGGCCCGCCACCGCACTCGCCGGTCCGGGCGGCTTGCTGGTCTCGGAGGCGGTGCGCGGCGAGGGCGCGGGGCTGCGCGACGAGCGGGGACGACGCTTCCTGCCCGCCCTCGACCCGCGCACCGGTGCCCGTCACCCCCGCCGCCCACTACTGGATGGGTGGGATCCGCACCGCCCTGGACGGCACGGCCTCGCCGCCCGGGCTGCTGCGCACCGGCGCCGAGCTGGACGAGGCCGCCGACGTCCTCGCCTCCTGGCAGACAGCTGATCCTGCCGAGCTCTCCACCGGCGCGGCGCTCGAGGACCGCACCCTCCTCGACCTCGCCCGCCTGCTCGTGGCCCGGGCCAGAGCACGCCCCGACTCCCTCGGTGCCCATCACCGACTCGACACCCCCACCATCCCCGTCCAGGAGGACCACGCATGCTGACCACCGCCGCCCCTGCCCCCAACGCTCCCGGCCGCCCGGATCGGGGCCGTGGTCTCCGCCGCGCTCGCCGAGGACGCCCCCTGGGGAGACCTCACCGGTGAGGTGTTCCTGCCCGCGGAGGCTGTGGCCACCGCCGAGCTCACCGCGCGTGAACCGGGCGTGCTCTCGGGGGTCGAGGTGTTCGCCGCCGCCTTCCGCCTCACCGACCCCGCCGTGCAGGTCCGCGCGCACAGGGCAGACGGCGACCGCTTCGCTGCCGGGGAGGTGCTGGCCACTGTGACCGGCCCGGCCCGGCCCGTGGTCCAGGCGGAGCGGGTGGCCCTGAACCTCCTGCAGCGGATGAGCGGCATCGCGACGCTCACGCGCCGTTTCGTCGACGCGGTCGAGGGGACCGGCGCCTCCGTCACCGACACCCGCAAGACCACCCCGGGCCTGCGCGCCCTGGAGCGCCATGCCGTGCGCTGCGGCGGTGGGGTCAACCACCGCTTCTCCCTCTCCGACGCGGTGATGGCCAAGGACAACCACCTCGCCGTGCTCCGGCAGCAGGGTGTGGACCTCACCGCGGCGATCCGACAGGCTCGTGCCCGCCTCGGCCACACCACCACGCTCGAGGTGGAGGTGGACCGCATCGAGCAGATCGAGCCCGTGCTCGCCGGCGGCGTCGACGTGATCATGCTCGACAACTTCGCGCCGGCGGACCTCGCCCGGGGTGTGGAGATCATCGCCGGGCGCGCGATCGTCGAGGCGAGCGGCACCGTCACCCTCGAGACGGTCGCCGAGATCGCCCGCACCGGGGTGGATGTCATCTCCTCCGGGGCCCTCACCCACAGCGCCCGCCCCCTGGACCTCGGCCTCGACATGACCGTCTCCGCCTGAGCGCCACCGATGATCTACCTCGACACCGCCGCCACCGCCCCCGTCCGCCGGGAGGCGCTCGACGCCGCCTGGCCCTATCTCACCGGTACCTTCGGCAACCCCTCGAGCCACCACCCGGTGGGGGAGGCCGCGGCCGCGGGGCTGGAGGAGGCCCGGGCCCGTGCTGCCGCCGTGCTCGGCGCGCGCCGCCCCGGCCGCAGCGGGGAGTCGATCGTGCTCGACCTCGCCGAGCAGGGCGTGATCGCCTCCAGCGGCTCGGCCTGCGCCGCCGGCAGCGACGAGCCCTCCCACGTGCTCCTGGCGCTGGGGATCCCGCCCGAGGTCGCACAGACCGCCCTGCGCTTCACGCTCGGTCCGAGGACCAGCGCCGCCGAGGTGGAGGGGGCCGCGACGGTGATCGGCGAGGTCCTCACCCGCAGGTGAGGGACGGGTCTCTCAGGGACCGCTGGGACTGATCGCCAGCTTCACGACACACCCCGCGACGATCATCCTCACGCCGCCGGCCGGGGAGGTGGCATGATCGATGTACTGGTGAGGAGCGAGGACGTCCGGCGCAGCATGCCGGATGCCGAAGGGTTCCTCCGCGCCGCCGCAGCCATCGGCTGCGGCGATCCGACGCGGCCCACCGACTGCGTCCGGGGGACTCCGGGCGCCCTGGAAGAACGGCTGTGAGGACAGCTCTGCGCGCTGGAGGAGGTGCTGCCCGGGCTGCCCTCAACCCCCACGGCACCGGGAGCTGACGTCCTCACCACCTCACCACGTCACCCGGAGGAGACGAGATGGAACCTTGGCTGCTCGCCCTGCTGGCCGGGCTGATCGCCGGCGGTGCCCTGCTGCTGGGCAGCGCGATCGCCTGGTCCGTGAAGGTCCCCGCCGCAGTCGTCGCCGGCATCATGGCCTTCGGAGCCGGGGTGCTGATCTCCGCGCTGACCTTCGAGCTGGTCTCTGAGGCGATGGACCAGGGTGGCCTGCTGGCCACCGGCGGCGGCTTCCTTGCCGGGGCCGTCATCTACGTGGGGCTGAACATCCTGCTGGCCCGCCGCGGAGCCCGGCACCGCAAACGCTCCGGTGCGCAGCAGACCTCCGAGGAGGAGCGGAGCGGCAGCGGGGGAGCGATCGCCATCGGCGCCCTGCTGGACGGGGTCCCCGAATCCTTGGTGCTGGGGCTCAGCGTGCTCGCGGGACCCGGGCTGAGCGTGCCGATGTTCGCCGCCGTGTTCATCTCGAACGTCCCCGAAGGGCTCTCCAGCAGTGCCGGGTGGAAGAACGCCGGGCGCAGCCGCCGGTACGTGTTCGGGATCTGGGGTGCGATCGCCCTGGCCTGCGGGCTCGCCTCGCTCGCCGGCTTCGTGCTGCTCGACGGCGCGGCCCCCGCCACCCTCGCGGCGGTCAACGCCCTGGCCGCGGGCGCGATCCTCGCCATGATCACCGACACCATGATCCCCGAGGCGTTCGCGAAGGACTCCCTGTACACCGGACTGCTGGCGACCCTCGGCTTCCTCGCCGCGCTGACCCTGCACGCGATGGGGTGAGAGTCGGCCGGGGCCGCAGCGACTGCTACTCGCCGTCGGTGCCCCCGCCCTGCTCCACGTACTCCGTGGTCTCCGTCGGCTGGACCACCTCGTCGTCATCATCGCCGAAGTCTCCGCCGCCGTCCGAGACCTCCACCGGTGGCGATGTCGCGGGGGTCTCCGCGTCGCTTGTCGACGTCACGGTCTCCTCCTCGGGGGTCTCCTCCGGGCCGCAGGCGGCAAGGCCGAGCAGCAGCAGCGGAGCGGCGAGAGTGATGAGCGGGCGGCGCATGACGGATCTCCGAGTCTCTCAGCGCTTGTGGTAGAGCGCTTTGTGCAGGAACCGCGGCTCGGAGGTCACGGAGATCCCCAAGTTGCGGAAGATGTCCTCGTCGACGGTGCCGAGGATCGTGGTGGTGTGCACATCGCAGCCGGCGAGGTTGCGCAGCTGCTCCACGGCCTGCCGGGCATTCTCGTCGTTCGAGGCGGAGACCGACAGGGCGATCAGCACCTCATCGGTGTGCAGGCGCGGGTTGCGGGAGCCCAGGTGCTCGGTCTTCAGGGTCTGGATCGGCTCGATCGAGGAGGGGGAGAGCAGCTGCACGGAATCCTCGAGACCGGCAAGATGCTTCAGGGCGTTCAGCAGCATCGCCGCCGAACAGCCCAGCAGCGCCGAGGTCTTCCCGGAGATCACTGTGCCGTCGGCCAGCTGCATCGCCGCCCCCGGCTCCCCGGTGCGGGCCTCGATCGCGAGGGCGGGCTGGACCACGGCGCGGTCGTGCGGTGCACAGCCCGCCTTGGACATCACCATCCCGATCCGCTGCGAGACGAGGTCGTCCTCGTCATTGATCCGCTCGTGCATCAGCGCCTTGTAGTAGCGGCGGATGATCTCCTGCCGGGAGGCCTCCCGGCACACCTCGTCGTCGACGATGCAGTCCCCGGCCAGGTTCACGCCCATGTCGGTGGGGGAGGCGTAGGGCGAGGTCTCGGTGAGGCGCTCCAGCAGCGTGCGCAGCAGCGGGAACACCTCCACGTCGCGGTTGTAGCTCGTGACCTGCTGCCCGTACGCCGCCAGATGGAACGGATCGATGAGGTTGAGGTCGTCCAGATCCGCGGTCGCGGACTCGTAGGCGAGGTTCACCGGATGCTCGAGCGGCAGGTTCCAGATCGGAAAGGTCTCGAACTTCGCGTACCCGGAGGAGATCCCGCGCTGATGGTCGTGGTAGATCTGCGAGAGGCAGGTGGCGAGCTTGCCCGAGCCCGGGCCCGGCGCGGTCACCACGATCAGGTCGCGCGTGGTGTTGGTGTACTCGTTCGCGCCGAAGCCCTGTTCGGAGACGATCCGGTCGGTGTCCTGGGGGTATCCGGGGATCACGGTGTGCCGCGCCACGGTCAGTCCCAGCCGCTGCAGCCGCTCGATGAAGGCGTGCGCGACATGGTTGGTGGGCTCCAACTGTGTGACCACCACGTTCTCCACCAGGAAGTCGTGCTCGCGGAACACGTCGATCAGCCGCAGCACGTCGTCCTCGTAGGGGATGCCCAGATCAGCGCGGACCTTCTGCCGCTGCAGATCCTTGGCGTTCAGGCAGACCAGGATCTCCAGCTCGTCCTTGAGCCGGTGCAGCATTGCGATCTTGTTGTCCGGGGTGAAGCCGGGCAGCACGCGGGAGGCATGGTGGTCGTCGAAGAGCTTCCCGCCCATCTCCAGGTACAGCTTCCCGCCGATCTCCTCACGACGGTGCTGGATATGGCGGGACTGGAGCTCGATGTACTGCTCGCGATCGAAGCCGATCCTGCCACCGCCCCGAGCCTCCCGGGCGTGGGAGGCGGACGATGCGGGGGAGCGGGAATCCGAGTCGGTCACTCGGGCACGCTAGCACCGACGACGTGCCCGGGCGGGAGTTCGCCGGGGCCGGCGGGCCGGCGCTGGCAGGACCGCCCGGTAGCCCAGCGCCGGAAACCTCCCATCCACTCCCCGGAATCCCTGGTCGCGGCGCACATCGGAGAGGACTCTGGGATAACGGGGCGCACCGTGGCGTGCATCGTTCTGAGCAGATGCTCAGGTATCGTCGAGACTCTTCCCGGTCGGCGCTGCGTCACGGGTATCGCGGGCCCCAGTTCCCGTCTCAGTGCAGCGCCGACCATCTAGGTGCCCAGGGCCCCCTGTGGCGCGAGCTCTGCTTAGCGAGGTTCTCCATGATCATTCTCGGTGTCATTCTGCTGATCGTCGGCGCACTGACCGACCTGTCCTTCCTCTACGCCCTCGGCGGGCTGCTCGTCGTGATCGGCATCGTCCTGACGGTGCTGGGCTTCCTCGGCCGCGCCGTCGGGGGGCGCAAGACCTGGTTCTGATGATTCCGGGCGCGCCCCCGGGGTGAGAGCAGGCCGCTGAGGCGGCTCGGCCGCCGAGGCGTGCCCGCGGTGTCACCGGCTGCAGAGGCCCGTGGACCGCCGTGATGGCGATATGGATCGCCGTCGTGGTGGACCACGGGCCTCTGGTCGTGCGCGGACGCACCAGGTTGTCGCGGCCGACGCGTCGACACCCGGGCCGCACGGCGGGACGGCTCGAGTGAGCGTCCACACACCGTCACAAAGCCAATTTTTCCTTTGGTAGACCCTAAGGTCTACGTATGACGTCTCTGCTTGCTCCCCCTGACTCCCGGTTGCTCCTGGATGCACTCCTCACCGAGTCTCGCGAGGGTCGCGCCGCCCTCGAGGTGCTCCGCCCCGAGGTGCTGGCCCACACTCGCGCGGCCTACGACGCGCTCTACCGGGAGCCGCAGGTGCTGTCGATGCCCGTCCTGCATGCGCTGGCCGCGGTCACCGCCGACTGGCAGGGCAGCGGACCGCTCGCCGCCTGGCATCGGGCCCAGGGCGCCGCCGAGGCGCTGACCGCCGCCGACCCGCTGACCGGGGACCCGGCTCTGGCAGCCCTGCGCGATCACGTGGACCTGCTGTCGCTCTCTCCGGCGCTGGTCACGCCCGCCGATCAGGAGCGTCTGGCCGCAGCCGGCCACGACCCCCGCACCGCGGTGCTCGTCAGTCAGCTCGTCGCCTTCGAGAGCTACCTCCAACGACTGGTCACGGGCCTCGCCGCACTCCACGGCCTCGATACTCCGCCGGCCGATGCCCCTGTCCGTGCTCCGCGCACCCGCGGCCGTGCCGCCCAGCACGGCGGCACCACCCCCAGCGGAGGGACCCGCCCGTCGGTCTTCACTCGTGAGCAGCTGCAGTGGGAGCCCTGGATCGAGGTGCCCGCCGAGGACGCGCTCACCCCCGAGCAGCGGGACTCCTTCGCCTCCAAGGCGAGCACCCGCAGCGTCTACTTCCGGATGCTCTCGCTCACTCCCGGCATCACCAGGGCTCGCAGCGAGCTCGACAATGCGATCTTCCTGCCGCGAGACGGTCTGCCCAAGGCCGAGCGGGAACTCGCCGCCGCCGTGACCAGCAAGGTCAACGACTGCATCTACTGCGCCTCCGTCCATGCCCGCAAGGCCGCCGCCCTCGCCGAGCGCGAGGGTCAGGTGGATGCGCTGCTGGCGGCCGTCCTCGAGCGCGACACCGACTGGATCGCTGCCGATCTCGCGCCGCTGGCCGCCGGGCAGGACGCTCGCTGGTCCGCGATCATCACCGCTGCCGCCGAGCTCTCGCGTCCCCGCCCGTCGGCCCCGCCGATCGCGCCCCTGCGTGCACTGGGCATCCCCGACCCCGAGATCGCCGATCTGCTGAGCGCCGCCGCCTTCTTCGCCTGGGCGAACCGACTGATGCTCAGCCTCGGCGACCCGTCCCTGATCGACCCTTCCTGACCCGTTCCGCCCCTTCTGTCACGAGGATTCCCATGAGCTTCGCACCCCGCCGCCGCACCGTGCTCGGCGCCGCCCTCGCCACCCTGCCCGTCCTGGGCCTCGCCGCCTGCGGCGAGGTCACCGTCGCGGGCCAGGCCGAGGCGCCCGAGCAGCTGACGATCCTCGACGACCAGGACCGCGAGGTGATCCTGCCCGGGCCCGCCCAGAAGGCCGTCGTCCTGAACAGCTACACCAACGAGTTCCTGCGCGCCATCGGCGCCGCCGACCGCGTCGTCGGCGTGGACCGGGCCTCGCTGGACCGCCTGCCCTACCTCGATCTCGCCGAGGACCAGATCATCGCCGAAGGTCTGGACCAGCTGAACTACGAGGCGATCGCCGAGCTCGAGCCCGACGTCGTGGTGATGCCGCGCAACGCCGTCTGGCAGGAGGCGGCCGAGCAGCTCGAGGCCTTCGGCATCCCGCTGATCGTCGCCACCGCCTGGGACACCGACGTCGTGGACGAGACTCTCACCCTGCTCGGTCAGGTGTTCGGCCTCGAGGAGAGCACCCAGACCGTGCTCGACTTCAAGGCCGAGATCTCCGGGATCCTCCAGGACCGCCTCGCGGGGGTCGAGCCGGTCCCGGTCTACCTCGAGACCGTCGAGCCCTACCTCACCACCCTGCCCGGCTCCGGCTTCCACGCGATGATCCTCGCCGCCGGCGGCGCGAACATCTTCGACGACGCCGCCGGAGGTGACGCCCAGGAGGAGCTGACCGTCGATCCCGCCGAGGTGGTGCTGCGCGACCCGCAGTTCGTGGTCCACGAGTTCGAGCCCTCCGCCGAGCCCGTCGACCGCTTCGCCGCCCTGCGCGCGGACATCGCCGCCCGGCCCGGCTGGGACGGCATGACAGCACTGGACCAGGGGAACGTCGCGATCGCGAACGGCTGGGCCACCAGCGCGCTCGGCAAGTCCCTCGGTGCCCTATACCTCGGTTCCTGGCTGCACCCAGAGCAGATGGACGGGGTGGATCCCGACGCGTACCTCACCCGCTGGGTCACCGAGTTCCAGGACACCGAGCTGTCCGACCCGGCCGATTACGTGCAGGGGCCGGCCTCATGACGGCCACCCTCGACCGTCCCGCCCCCGCGCCCGAGGCCCCCGAGAGCAGCAGTGCCCGGACCGCACGCCGCCGCGGGACGCGCAAGCTCCTCATCCTCGCCGCCGGGTCGGTCCTCTCCGCGATCTGCCTGGCGGTGGCGGTGACCATCGGCACCGCCGGTGTCGCCATCGGCGACGTGCTCCACTCGCTGCGGGTGAGCCTGTTCGGCGGCACCATCAGCGCCGACTTCGCCTCCACTTATGCGGTGATCACCCAGCTGCGGCTGCCGCGCGTGCTGCTGGCCTTCACCGCCGGCGCCGCGCTGTCCGTCTCCGGCGTGCTCATGCAGGGTCTGCTGCGCAATCCCCTGGTGAGCCCGTTCACCCTCGGTGTCTCCCCGGCCGCGGCCTTCGGTGCCGCACTGGTGATCACCCTGGCCGGCACCCAGCAGCTGCCGGCCTGGGCCACCATCGTCGGGGCCATGGTCATGGCGCTCGTGGTCTCCGCCGTGGTGCTCGGCATCGCCACCGCCCGCCGCATGGCGGTGGCCACCCTGCTGCTGCTCGGCATCGCGATGACCCAGATCTTCGAGGCCCTCACCTCCGCGCTCCAGTTCACCGCGAACGAGAACACCCTGCAGGCGATCATCCGCTGGACCTTCGGCTCGGTGAACGACGCGCTGTGGAGCGATGTGCTGATCGTCGGGAGCGTCACCGTCATCGCGATCCCGCTGACGCTGTTCTTCTCCAAGGACCTCAACGCCATCGCCTTCGCCGGTGATGACGCGGCCCGCAGCTTCGGCGTCGCCGTGGGCCCGGTACGGGTCGGGCTGATCGCCCTCGCCGTCACCCTCGCCGCGGTGGTGGTCTCCTTCTGCGGGATCATCGGCTTCGTCGGCCTCGTCGGCCCCCACATCGCCCGCCTCGCGATCGGTGCCGATCACCGCCATCTGTTGCCTTTCGCGGCGCTGTCCGGTGGACTGCTGCTGCTGGTCGCCGATGCGGTGGGCCGCACCGTCATCGCCCCGGCGGTGGTCCCCGTCGGCATCGTGGTCGCCTTCATCGGCGGCCCCGTGTTCATCTACCTGATCCTGACCCGAAGGAACACCCTCAAGTGAGCCTCACCGTCGACCGCCTCTCCTTCTCCTACGGAACCCGCCGGATCCTCGACGAGGTCTCCTTCGAGGTCGCCCCCGGCGCGTTCTGCGCGCTGCTGGGGCCCAACGGTTCCGGCAAGTCCACCCTCGTCAAGGCGATCGCCGGCGTGCACCGCGCCAAGCAGGGCACCGTCACCGTCGAGGGCCGCGCGACCGCGCGGCTGGGCCGCCGCGAGCTCGCGAAGGTCATCGGCTATGTGCCGCAGGCCGGGGACGCACCCTTCGACCTCACCGTGCGAGAGGCCGTGATGCTGGGCCGCACCCCGCACTTCGGCCTCACCCCCCGCGCCCAGGACCGCGCGAAGGTCGAGGACGCGATCGTGCGGATGGGTCTGGTGGAGATCGCCGAGCAGTCCCTGTCCGAGCTCTCCGGCGGGCAGCAGCAGCGCGCCCTGATCGCCCGGGCCCTCGCCCAGAACACCCGGGTGCTGCTGCTGGACGAGCCCACCTCCGCCCTCGACCTGCGCTACCAGATCGAGACCCTGCAGCTGGTCCGCCAGATCACCCGCGAGGAGGGCATCAGCGCGCTCATCGCCATCCACGATCTGAACCACGCCGCCCGCTACTGCGACCAGGTGATCGTGCTGCACGGCGGCCATCTCGTCGCCGACGGCACCCCGGCCGAGGCGCTGCGGGCCGAGACCCTGCGCGGCGTCTACGAGGTCGATGTCGAGGTCGCCGCCCGCGAGGGTGCGGTCGAGGTGCGCCCTCGCGTGGACGAGGCCGGCTTCACCCGCACCGGCAGCCGGGTCGAGGAGCTCGTGACCGTATGAGCGGGGTCGAGCATTCGGAGACCGTGCACGTCGACGCCGTCATCGTCGGCGGCGGCCCGCGCGGCGTGGCCACCGTGCTGCGCACCGCCGCCCGCGCCGCCGTGGCGGGCGATGGTCCGGTGCGGCTGGCGATCCTCGACGCCCTCGCCGTCGGTCCCGGCGCCACCTGGCTCATCGACCAGCCCGCCCAGTACCTCAACAACACCCAGGCCGACGCCACCACCGTCCACCCCGACGCGTCCACCCCGATGAGCGGCCCCGCCGCACCGGGCCCGGACCTGGTGGACTGGGCCCGCCGGGTCCGCGCCGACGGCGGCCACCCGGCGGGTCAGTGGGTGCTCCAGGAGGCCTCGGCGCTGACCGGCGCGAGCTTCCCCACCCGTCGCCTGCAGGGCGTGTACTTCCGTGACCAGCTCGATGCCGCGATCGCGAGCGGCACCGTCGAGGTCACCGAGATCGTGGCCCGCGCCGTCGACCTCGACCGCGCCGGAGAGGACACCGCGGTGGTCCTCGAGGACGGACGCCGGCTCGCCGCACCCACCGTGGTGCTCGCCCAGGGCATGGTCCAGTCCGAGCCGGACGCCGAGGTCGCCGCGCTGACGGCGTTCGCGAAGCGGTTCTGCTTGCGCTATGCCGCCCCCGGCATGCCCGCAGAACGCGAGTACACCGGGCTGCCGGCGGGGGAGACCGTGCTGGTGCGCGGTCTGGGCGCGAACTTCTTCGATGTCATCGGGCAGCTGGTCGCCGACTGGGGCGGCACTCTCGAGACCGTCGCGGACGACCCGTACGGGCGCCTGCGCTATCTGCCCAGCGGACGCGAGCCGCATCTCCTGGTCGGCTCCCGCCGCGGCATCCCGTACCGCTCCAAGCCCGAGGGCGGCCGCTCGGTGCGTCCCTTCCTCCCGGTCTGGGCCAGCGATGCGTGGTTCGACGCGCTCGAGCAGCGCGGCGAGGTGGACTTCGCCGAGGAGGTGTGGCCGGTGCTCGCCCGCGAGTTCGCCCGGGTCTACCTCGAGGCCCTCGCCGAGCTGGCGCCGTCCGCGGTGCACGGCGACTGGCTTCCCGGGCTCGACGCCGCGGCCACGGTCGCCGACGTCGACACCGTGCTCGAGCAGGCGATCAGCGACCCGCGCCGGCGCTGGACGCTCGAGGAGCTGCACCGCCCCACCCACGGCCGTCCCGTCTCCGCGCAGGAATGGTCCCGCCTGGTGCGGCGGCTGATCGCCGATGAGCTGGGGTCGCTCGCCGACCCCTGGCATCATCCCCGCGCCGCCGTCAACGGCGCGATGGGCGCGCTGCGCCGACGCGTCGGACGGCTGACCGGGAGCGGCGCCTTCACCGGAGCGTCCCTCGCCCGTGATGTGCTGGGCTGGTTCGACGGCGACTCCCTGGCGCTCGCCTCCGGACCGCCCGCCGAGCGGGTACGACTGGTCCTGGCGCTCATCGAGGCCGGGATCATCGAGCTGATCGGCCCCGAGATGAGCATCGAGGCCGATGGGACGAGCGGGCTCTTCCGCGCCGCCTCGCCGCTGACCGGCCGTGTGGCGACCTCCGCCGTCCTGCTGGAGACCCGCATGTCCAAGGGAAGGATCCCTCGCACGAGCGACCCGCTGCTGCGCGCCCTGCTGGCCACCGGCCGGGCCCGCATCCACACCGTCGACGGAGTGCCCACCCACTCCCTGGAGGCCACCCGTGCCGAGATCTCCGAGCAGGCGCTCGGCGGTCACAACCTCATCGCGGCCGACGGCACCGTGGACAGGTCCGTGGTGGTGCTCGGCATCCCTGCGGCCTCCACTCAGCCCGGCTCCGCGATCGGCGCCACCCCGGGTGTCCCCTCTCCGCTGCTGGCCGGCGCGGACATCGCCGCGAGACAGATCCTGGCGCGGGTGCGGGCGACCGTCAGGGTCTGAGCCGCGGCGCGCCCGGACCCGTCAGGACTGGTCGTCGTCGGGGTCCTCGTCACGGCGCAGCGCGACCCGCTCCACGCCGTCGAGCTCCATGAACGGCGGTATCAGGTCGCGCACGGGCGGCCGGCCATGGAACCGGACCTCCATCACCACGAGGCGGCGGCCGTCCTGCTCGGTGCGGCGACTGTGCTCGATCGAGCTGGTGAACCCCATCGAGGTCGCCACCGCCAGCAGGCTCCGCAGCACCCCGGCGCCGTCGACGTAGGTGATGCGCAGCAGACGCTTGGCATCGGGAGAGGGGAGGCGGTGCAGCAGCGGGGCGATCACGAACAGCGTCAGCAGATGCAGCGCCGTGAGCATCACGGCCAGGGAGAGCATTCCCGCCCCGCAGGCCATCCCCACCGCGGCCGCCACCCAGATGGTGGCGGCGGTGGTCAGCCCGCGCACCACGTTGCGGCCCTTGAAGATGACACCGGCGCCGAGGAAGCCGATGCCGGAGACGATCTGGGCGGCGATGCGCGAGGGGTCCAGGCGCACGTCGTCACCGATCACCGCGGAGAACCCGTAGACGGAGACCAGGGTGAAGGCGCAGGAGCCCAGGCCCACCAGCACATGCGTGCGGAACCCTGCCGCCTTCTGGCGCAACTGCCGTTCGAGCCCGAGCAGGGAGCACAGCACGAACGCGGCCAGGAGCAGTTCGACCTCCACGAGCGTCGTGCTCGTGGCGAACCCGATGAGGGTATCCACGGGCTACCACCTCCCCCGGTCAAACTAGCATCGCGGGCCCGGCGGGGGAGGCGCCGCGCATGACGGTCTGTGTCGCGACGTTTGTCCGTGCCGAGCCGGCTCCGCATCATGGCGACATGGCCCTCAAGAGAATCCGCAGCCACGGTGAGCGCACCGGCGTCGAGCGCACCGATGTGACCATCCGTCGCCACAGCTTCACACTCGACGAACCGGTGGCCGCCGGCGGCACCGACACCGCCCCGACCCCGCTGGAGTACGTCGTGGGGGCGCTCAACGGCTGCGTCACGGTGCTCGTGGACCTCGTCGCGGCCGACCTCGGGATCACTGTCGAGCACGTGGTGAGCAAGGCGGTCGCCGAGCAGGACCGCGACGGGATCGCCGGTGTCCCCGGCGTGCGGACCCACTTCTCCTCGGTGCGCCTGGACGTCCAGGTCACCTCTTCCGCCGAGGCCGGGGCGCTCGAGGAGCTGGCCGCCGAGGTCGAGCGCCGATGCCCGATGGTCAACCTGCTGCGCGACGCCCAGGTCGAGGTCGACGTCCTCTGGAGCGCCGCATGAGCGCGGTCGGCCTGTGGACCCTCGGCCTGGCCGCCGCCTACACCGCATTCCTGGTCCTCGCCAACCGGCGACTGGCCCGCCGGCCCGCCGAGGACCGCGCCGCCGCCTTCTTCGTGGGAGGCCGACGATTCTCCGCCTGGACGGTCGCGTTCTGCATCACCGGGCTGTTCTCGGGCTCCAGCTTCATCTCGGTCCTGGAGCTGTCCTACCTGACCGGCGTCTCCGCCCTCTGGTACGGCGTCGCCGAGACGGTGCAGATCCTGCTCATCGCGCTGCTGCTGGTCAAGCCGCTGCGCAAACGGCTGGTGGTGACCGTCACCGGGATCATCGGGGACCGCTTCGGGCGCGCCCCGAAGCTCGTGGCCGGGACCATCACCGCGATCACCTTCCCCATGTGGTCGGTGGCCACCACGATCGCCTTCGCCTCGGCGCTGCATGTGTTCACCGCTCTCTCCCTGCCGCTGTCCGTCACGGTGACGGCGGTGCTGCTGCTGGTCTTCCTCTCCGCCGGAGGGATGCAGTCGGTCGGCTTCAACCAGACCATGAACTGCCTGCTCTTCGCCGTGATGGCGGTGGTCGGGGTGATCGCGCTGCTGTCCGCACCGGGCCGCGCCGCGCTCGCGGAGCTGCCCGTGCAGCGACCCGATCTGCTGGACCCGCTGGCCACCGGACCGGCACTGATCCTGGCCTGGTTCGGCACGTTCCTGGTCAACGTGCCGCTGGCGCAGGCCGCCTTCCAGATGTCGCTCTCGGCCCGCAGCCCCGAGGAGGGCCAGCGGGGCATGGTCCGCGCCGCCGCCCTCGGCGCCCCGTTCATCGTGCTCGGCGCGATCATCGGCTGTGCCGCCGCGATCGCGGTGCCGAGCGGCGACCGCGGCCTGGAGGCCGTGCCCAGGTTCCTCGCCGAGGTCCTCCCCGCCCCGCTGGTCGCGCTGTTCTTCCTCGGCATCTGGGCCTGCGCGCTGGGCTGGGCCGGCCCCTGCCAGTTCTCCGGCGCGACCTCGCTGGGTCGCGACGTCGGCTCTGCCCTGCGCCCGCACGCCACCGCCGAGCAGCTGGTGCGCTGGACCCGGTGGTCGCTGGTCGCGCTGACCGCCCTGATGATCCTCTTCGCCGTGCTGCGCACCGAGCAGTCGGCCTGGTGGAACATCCTGGCCTGGACGCTGCGCAACGGTGCGACCCTTGCCCCGGTGCTCGCCGCCTTCGCCTGGCCGCTCGCCACCCGCACCGCGGCCGGCAGCTCGATGATCGCGGGGTTCGGTGCGGGCCTGGCCTGGTACCAGCTCTCGGACTGGAGCGTGAACGATTTCCACCTGGGTGTGCACCCGGTCTGGGTGGGCATGATCGTCAATGTGATCGTGCTGGTGCTGGTCACGCTGGTGCAGGCCGGGTCACGGGCCACGTGGCGAGCCGATCGCGGCGGCGTGCTCGCCCTGAGCGGCGCGCTGGTCCTGCCGGTCGTGACCGCGCTGGGCGCTCCGGTGCTGCACCCGCTGGGGCTGACCGGGCCGCTGGTCCTGGTCACCGCCGTGCTGGTCCTGGTGGCTGCCGTGCGGACGGTGCGTGCCGTGGGCCCGCCTTCCGGCACCGTCGAATCTCGTCGCCCGCTCGAGCAGACCGCAGGCTCGGCCGCGGACTGAGCCCGACGGCAGGGCGCGCTCGGCCCCGGCTCGTCCACGCTCATCGAGTGGGACCGAGGGCACGCCTCCCGACAGTCGAGGCATGCCGGGCGTCGCACTCGGGGCAGCTCACGCCGCCTCCGGCCCGCCCGCCCGGATTCCCCGGCCGCTCCGAGGTCCCGCCCGCTCAGATGTCCCGGAAGGTCTCGATCCTCGCGCCGAGCTTGTTCAGCCGCGCCGCCAGATCCTCGTAGCCGCGGTTGATGACGTAGACGTTGCGCAGCACCGAGGTGCCCTTCGCGGCGAGCATCGCCAGCAGGATCACCACGGCCGGGCGCAGCGCCGGCGGACACACCAGCTCGGCGCCGCTCCAGCGCGTCGGCCCCTCGATGAGCACCCGGTGCGGGTCCATGAGCTTCACGTTCGCGCCGAGCTTCGTGAGCTCGGTGAGGTAGATGGCCCGGTTCTCGTAGACCCAGTCGTGCAGCATCGTCTGACCGTCCGCGGTCGCGGCGATCACCGCGAAGAACGGCAGGTTGTCGATGTTCAGGCCGGGGAAGGGCATCGGGTGGATCTTGTCGATCGACGCCCGGAGGTCCGAGGGATGCGTGGTGACGTCCACCAGGCGGGTCCGGCCGTTCTCCGCCATGTACTCCTCGGAGCGGTCATAGCGCAGGCCCATCTCCTCCAGGAGCGCCAGTTCGATCTCCATGAACTCGATCGGCACCCGGCGCACCGTGATGCTCGAGCGGGTCACGATCGCAGCGGAGATCAGGCTCATCGCCTCGATCGGGTCCTCGCTCGGGGCGTACTCCACGTCCGTGGAGATCCGCGCCTTTCCCTGCACCCGCAGGGTGGTGGTGCCGATGCCCTCGATCCTCACCCCGAGCTCCTCCAGGAAGAAGCACAGGTCCTGGACCATATAGTTGGGGCTGGCGTTGCGGATCACTGTCTCGCCCTCGTACAGCGCGGCCGCCAGCAGTGCGTTCTCGGTGACGGTGTCCCCGCGCTCGGTCAGGACGATCGGGCGCCGGGCCCCGGTCACCGCCGTGGTGGTGGCCTGGTAGTGGTGGTCGCTGGCGACCACGTCGAGACCGAAGTGGCGCAGCGCCGACATGTGCGGCTCGACGGTGCGAGTGCCCAGGTCGCAGCCCCCGGCGTAGGGGAGCTGGAACCTGCCCGCCCGATGCAGCAGCGGGCCCAGGAACATGATGATCGATCGGGTGCGGCGGGCGGCGGCAGCATCGATCGAGGAGAGGTCCAGAGTGGCGGGGACACGCAGCTCGAGGTCGTTGTTCTCATTCAGCCAGGTGGCCTTCACCCCGATCGAGGTGAGGACCTCGAGCAGCCGGTTGACCTCTTCGATGCGCGCCACCTTGCGCAGCACCGTGGTCCCGGTGTTCAGCAGCGAGGCGCACAGCAGCGCGACCCCCGCGTTCTTCGAGGACTTCACGTCGATCGCACCGGACAGGGTGGTCTCGCCGCGGACCCGCAGGTGGCTCGGGCCGGAGCTTCCCAGCCCCACCAGCTCGGAGTCCAGCGCGGAGCCGATCCTGGAGAGGGTCTCGAGAGTGAGGTTCTGCTGGCCCTTCTCGATCCGGTTCACCGCGCTCTGGCTGGTGCCGAGCTCGGTGGCGAGCTGTGCCTGGGTGAGGCCGGAGTGCTGACGGGCGTCGCGGATCAGGGTGCCGATGCGTGCCAGATAGTCGTCGTTGTCAGTCATATCGCGACCGTAACTCACAGATGAGATATATGCAGTTGAGAGACGGTGCGGTGCTCCTCACGTTGCGCCGGGGCACCAGGTGAGGATCAGAGGCGGGCCAGCACCGGGAGCCCGTCGACGTGCCCGGTGACCCGGTAGGCGAGAGCGGGGTCATAGGGCTCCGCCCGCAGCGGCATCCGGGCCTCAGCAGGGGTGCGATCGGCCTTGCGGTTGTTGCACTCCTTGCAGGCCGAGACAAGATTGGTCCAGCTCGTCGGACCGCCACGGGAGGAGGGGAGAACATGGTCGACCGTCGCCAGCAGGGCCTCACAGACCGGGGTCTTCGAGACGCTGCGGCCGCAGTACGCGCAGCTCCAGTGATCCCGCTCGTGGACCGCCCGGTAGGAGAAGCCGACGGAGCGCTGGCCGACGCCCTCCACCCAGGCGCCGCTCAGCTCACGGGTGAGCTCGAGGGCGGTGGGCACGATGCGATCCCCGAGCATCGTGAGCTCGACCGGGTCGGCGACCTCGCGGCGGATCATCCCGCAGGCGTGGCGCACGGTGGTGGTGTGCAGGAGCTCGCCGATCCCCGTCTCGGGGTCGTACCCGAGGTTGAAGACCCTGACCTGTGTCATGCCTCCACCTCCCGGTCGCGGTGCCGAGGACAGTGTGCCCCGGCCCGGTGAGCGGTGTCACGGCAATTGTGCGTCACCGGGGCGCGCACAGTCGATCCGGACACGTCTGCGCAGGGCGCGTCGCGTGGCGTCGCCCGCGGTGCCGGCCGTCGCCGCCATACTGGCCCCGCTCCTCCGGAACGCGCCGTCGGAACTCCCGACGGTCGCCTCTCCGCGCCCAGAACCACGAAGGACACCGATGAAATTCTTCCAGCGACTCGGCAGATCCCTGATGCTGCCGGTGGCCGTGCTGCCCGTCGCCGCCATCCTCAGCGGCATCGGCTACTGGATCCTCACCGCGACCGGCGACGAGGCGAACCTGGCCGGCGTCTTCTTCAAGACCGCCGGCGGGGCGCTGCTGGACAACCTCCCGCTGCTGTTCGCGATCGGTGTCTCGATCGGCATGGCCACCAAGCCCGACGGCACCTCCGCGCTGGCGGGCCTGGTCTCCTGGCTGACGGTGACCACCCTGCTCAGCCCCGGGAACGTCGCGCTCTTCCAAGGGATCGAGGAGTCCGGGGTCAATCCCGCGTTCGCGAACCTCGAGAACGTGTTCGTGGGCATCCTGTGCGGCCTGATCGGCGCCGCGGCATATGACCGCTTCAAGGACACCGAGCTGCCGGATGCGCTGTCGTTCTTCTCCGGCCGGCGCTCGGTGGCGATCGTCAGCGCGGGCGCCTCCCTGATGCTGGCCCTGCTCCTGTTCTTCCTGTGGCCCCTGGTCTACTCGGGGCTGGTCGGCTTCGGCGAGTTCATCGTGACGCTCGGCCCCGTCGGCGTGGGCATCTACGGCTTCCTGAACCGGCTGCTCATCCCGCTCGGCCTGCACCACCCGCTGAACTCCGTGTTCTGGTTCGATGTGGCGGGCATCAACGATCTCGGCAACTTCCTGGACGGCGAGGGCACCTACGGGGTCACCGGCCAGTACATGTCCGGATTCTTCCCGGTGATGATGTTCGGCCTGCCCGGCGCGGCCCTGGCGATGTATGCCACCGCCCGCACCTCCCGTCGCAAGGTCGCGGCCGGGGTGCTGTTCTCCAGCGCGATCGCCTCCTTCTTCGTGGGCGTCACCGAGCCGCTCGAGTTCTCCTTCATGTTCCTCGCCCCGGGGCTGTACGTCGTGCACGCCCTGTTCACCGGCATCTCCATGGCCGTCACCGCGATGCTCCCGGTGCGCATGGGCTTCGGATTCTCCGGGGGCTTCATCGACCTGGTCCTCGGCTGGGTGAACCCGATGGCGCAGAACCCCTGGGCGCTGCCGCTGATGGGCGTGTTCTGGTTCGTCGTCTACTTCCTCGTCTTCCGCGCCATCATCCTGAGGTTCGACCTCAGGACCCCGGGGCGTGAGCAGGAGGCGCCCGATGACGAGGGACCTGCCGCAGCGACCGGTGCCGACCGGCACCTGGTCACCGCCACCGCCTTCCTCACCGCCCTCGGCGGCCGGGAGAACATCGTGGATCTCGAGAACTGTGCGACCCGCCTGCGTCTCGAGGTCTCCGATCCGTCCCTCGTGGACGAGGCCGCATTGAAGCGGGCCGGCGCGGCGGGCACCGTGAAGCCGGGAGGGCGCGCCGTCCAGGTCGTCTACGGCACCAGCGTGCAGTTCGTGAAGGATGCGATGGACGCGCTCATGTCGGGCCGCGCGACGCCGCCGCAGACCGCCGGTCAGGACGCGGAGATCGCCACCGCTGCTGGCTCCTCCGATGCCGCCGCGGCTGGCGATGCGGTGGCGACCACGGTGCGCAGCACCCATCTGGTGCGGCTGGGACAGCCGATCGAGGGCACGCAGGTGCCCCTCTCCGAGGTCCCGGATCCGACGTTCGCCGAGGGTGTCATGGGTCCCGGCCTTGCGATCGAGCCGGCCTCGGGTCAGGTCGTCGCCCCGGCCGCCGGGACCGTGCAGCTCGTCTTCGACACCGGTCACGCCGTGGCGCTCGTGCTGGAGGACGGCACCGAGCTGCTGATCCACGTGGGTCTGGACACCGTGCAGATGAAGGGTGAGGGCTTCACCCCGCTGGTGTCCGTCGGCCAGCAGGTCGTTGCGGGCACACCGCTGCTGGACGTCGACCTCGCGGCGATCCGGGCCGCCGGTCATCCCACCGTCACGCCGGTGATCGTGCTCAACGACAGGGACGCCCGGATCGAACCGGTCTGAGCCCCGCCCTGAACACGCGCCCCGGTCTCCGCCGGTGCCACCCGGGGGACGTCTCCTGAGGCATGCTGGAGGGATGACGGACCCACAGCGATCGGAGCGGGAGCAGGTGCTGACCGAGTACGGCAGCTGGCGGCTCACCGCCGACCAGGACGCACCCGTCGCCGAGGAGATCCGCACCCTGGAGACCCTGCTGCGGCTCAAGGCCGAGCAGCTCGACAGCCCGGACCCCGGGCGGTGGACCGAGGAGCTGGCCACCGAGCTGCTCACCGTCGTGGTGCCGCGCACGGTCATCCAGCCGCGCGAGCACGTGATGGACCTGGTGCCCACCCTGATCCGGTTCGTCACCTACCTGCGGGAGACCGGGCGCTGGCATCCGGCCTCGATGAGCGCCACCGAGGCGGCCGGGATGCTCGGCGGGCTGGAGTTCGCGGCCCTCGAGGCGGCCGACGACCCCACCCGCCGCTCCTTCTCCACCAACATCCTCGGGCACGGCATGGCCCTCGGCGTGGACCTCGAGGACGAGGACGAGCTCGCCGCCTTCATGCACTGGTACAACTCCCTGCCCGATGACGAGCGGCTCGCCCTCAGCGAGACCGGGCGTCTCGCGGACCCGGTGCGGCCCTACGACCGGGAGGCGGCGCTCCGGGCGGTGCAGGCCGAGGGACGAGCCGCGGAGGCGGAGGGACCGGTCGCCGCCGGCTGGCCCTGGTTCCTCCCCGAGCCGGAGGACTCCGGCGGCGCCCTGCTCGTCGACGGGGCCGCGGCGGAGGACGATGCGCACTACGCCATGAACGATTTCGTGCAACGGGCCGCCGCACTGCTCGAGCACATCGGCGAGCAGCCACGGAAGGTCACCGGCACCGGCGCCCTCAACCGTGCGGACTCCGCGGCCGTGCTGGAGCGACTGGGCCTGCGGTCCTCACCGCGCACCATGTGGGAGCGGCCGGAGCTGGCCGGGGCCTGGGTCACGCTGCTGGACGGAGGCTGGCTCGAGATCAGCGGAAGGACGGTGCGCCGTCGACCGGGCCCGGTCCCGTACGTGCCCCCTTCCGCGGACGGGAGCGGTGCGGCGCCCGTCGAGGGGTTCGCGGAGTTCGGCCACGCCGTGCTCACCGCGGCCCTGCTCGGGAAGGACGCCCGCGACGCCGAGGACGGCGGGTTCCGAGGCATGCCCGGCACCATCGCCGCCCTGCTCGTCGCCTGCAGCCCGCAGGGACTGCTGATGCCCGGCGCCCTGCCGCCGCCGGCCGAGGAGCCCCAGATCCCACTCGATCCGGGCACCGGCGAGTGGGACCGCACGGAGCTGCGCCGGCTGTTCGCCGTCCGTCGGGACCTCGACGACCTCGCGGGGATGGGGATCCTGGACTGCGAGGGCCGCCGCTTCGCGGGCTCCGCCGCGGTGATGGCGGCGCTGGTCGCGCTCGTCAGGGACCGAGGCGCGGAGCACGGCTTCACCCTGGGGTGAGCGCCCGTGGCGCTCAGCGCACCCCGCGCATGCCACGGCCCACGGGCTTGGCGATCACCAGCATGACCACCCCGATCGCGATGGTGACCGCGCCCAGCACACCGAAGTAGGCCACCTCGGACTCGGCCGAGTAGAAGCCGGCCAGTGCACCGGAGAGCGAGGTGCCCAGCGCCACCGCCAGGTTGTACAGCGCCATCATCATCACCGGGTAGGCGCGAGGCGCGAGCTTGGTGGCCAAGGAGAGACCGACCGGGGAGAGCCACAGCTCGCCGATCGTCGCGACCAGCATGATCATCGCGATCCACAGCACCGGCACCGCGAGCACGGAGGCCATCGGCAGGAACAGCAGGAACGCGGAGCCCATCAGGATGATGCCCACGCCGAACTTCCGCGGGGTGCCGGGCTGGCGCGGGCCGAGCATCGTCCACAGGGCCGCGAGCACCGGGGCGAGCACGATGATGAAGAACGGGTTGAAGGACTGCACCCAGGAGATCGGCATCTCCCAGCCGAGGACCTCGCGGTCCAGCCGCGTGTCCGAGTACAGCGTGATCACCGTGAACTGCTGCTGGAACAGCGCGAAGAACGCCGAGGTGCCCGCGAACAGGGGGATGAAGGAGACCACCCGGGAGCGCTCGTCGCCGTCCAGCTTCCTCGAGGTGAGCAGGAGCGCGAAGATCGCGACCGCGCCGATGACAGCCAGGCCCGCCACGACGGTGGCGAGGTTGTGCGCGTTCAGCACCCCCGTCAGCACCAGCACCAGCACCAGCACCACGGTGCCGATCCCGACACCGGCCCACCGCCGGTACTGCGCACGGGGCAGCGGATCGGGGACCGCGTGGACGCTCGCCGGCAGTCCCTTGCGGGTCAGGACGTACTGGGCCAGACCCACGGCCATCCCGATCGCGGCGAGGCCGAAACCGAGGTGGAAGCCCCACTGCTGCTGGGCGATGCCGGTGATCAGCGGGCCCAGCAGCCCGCCGATGTTGATGCCCATGTAGTAGATCGAGAAGCCCGCATCCCGCCGCGGGTCAGCGCGCGAGTAGAGGGAGCCGACCAGGGTCGCGGCGGTGGACTTCAGACCGCCCGAGCCGACGCCCACCAGCAGCAGACCGGCCATCAGGCCCGGGATCCCGGGCACCAGCGCGAGCGCGACATGGCCCAGCATGATCATCACGGCGCTGCCCAGCAGCGTCCTCTCGGCGCCCAGCAGCCGGTCGGAGACCAGTGCGCCCAGGATCGAGAAGAGGTAGACCGAGCCGCCGTAGGCACCGACGATCCCCAGGGCGGCGGTCTCGTCGATCCCGAGGCCGCCGTCGGCGACCGCGAAGTACATGTAGATCGCGAGGATGCCCTGCATGCCGTAGAAGCTGAAGCGCTCCCACAGCTCGACGCTGAACAGGTTCGCGAGCGGGCCGGGCTGTCCCAGGAAGGTGCGTCCGGAGGGGTTGTGGGCGTCCGGCGCGGGCGACTGCACGGCGATCCCGCCGTCGACGGCAGGAGGCTCGGACCTGCTCGGACGAGGAGCGGGGATCTCGGGAGAATTCACGGGGAGCAATGCTGTGACATCGGGGTGCACGATCTCAACGTGAGGCTCCGAGGTGTGAGAAGTCAGTCTCCGCTGCAGGCATCAGGAGGCTCGGGTGGGGGAGAGGCCCGGCATCTCCGTGATGCCGAACTCGTGCTCCAGCACCCGGCGGGCGGCGTGCCAGCCGGACATGCCGTGCACGCCCGGCCCCGGCGGCGTCGCCGAGGAGCACAGGTACCAGCCGGTCCCGCCCAGGCGGTACGGGTCCCATCGCGCGGTGGGGCGGGCGATCATCCCGGTCATGGTGACCCGGCCCATCGAGATGTCGCCGCCGACGAGGGCCGGGTTGTGCTCGGCCATCTGGGAGGCGGGGATGCCGCGGGCGGCGACGATCAGATCGCGGAATCCGGGGGCGAAGCGCTCGATCTGGGCGGTGACCAGCTCGGTGGGATCGGTGGTGTCCCCGGCGGGCACGTGCGCATATGCCCACAGCGGCCGCAGGCCGTCATGGATCCGCCCCGGATCGACCACTGACGGGTCGCTGACCAGGGTCGTCGGACGCTGGGGCAGTCGCCCGGCGGCGACCTCCGCCTCGGCGCGGGCCATCTGGGCGCGGGTGCCGCCGAGGTGCTGGGTCCCGGCCTCGCCCACCTCCGGGTCCCGCCAGGGCACCGGGCCGGAGAGCACGAAGTCGACCTTCGCCGCCCCGTCACCGTGCGGGAAGCGGCGCAGCGCCCGTTCGAGCGGGGCCGGCAGGCGGTTCGCGAGGATCCCCGCCGCGGCGGGGGCGGGGGTGTCCAGCAGGACGGCCCGGGCGGGCGGCACATCTCGCCAGGTGCGCACGAGGTGGCCGGTGCGGATCTGCCCGCCGTGGGCGTGCAGGTCCGCCACCAGGGCATCGATGATCGACTGGGAGCCGCCGAGGGGAAGCGGCCAGCCGGCTCCGTGGGCGATCGTGCCCAGCAGGCCGGCGGTCGCCGCCATCGCGAGCGAGGGCATCGGGCCGATCGCGTGGGCGGCGACCCCGCCCAGCAGGGCCCGCGCCCGCTCGGTGCGGAAGGGGAGGTTCCAGGCGGGAGTTCCCTGCGCTCCGATCAGTGCGCCGAACAGGGGAGCCGCGGCGAGGACCGCGGGATCCAGCAGCGCCGGGGGCAGGGAGCGCTTGTCCCCGAGGGCGAGCGCGACCACCAGGTCCTGATGGCGGGACAGCGTGCCCAGCGTCGCTCGCCAGGCGGGTCCGTCGGTGCCGAGGCCGGCGGCCGTGCGCTCCGCATCGCGCCAGGCGATCGCGGCCGGCTCGTCATCCAGCGGCTGCGCATACGAGGCGGCGGGGGCGATCGCCCGCACCCCGCGGGCCTCCACGTCGAAGGCGGCGAAGAAGGGGCTCGCGAGCGCCAGCGGATGGACCGCGGAGCAGATGTCGTGCACGATCCCGGGAGCGAGACCGAGGTCCAGGGTGCGGGCCCCGCCGCCGACCGTGTCCTCCGCATCGAGCACCTGCACCGAGAGGCCCGCACGGGCGAGGGTCACCGCGGCGGCGAGACCGTTGGGACCGGAGCCCACCACGGCCACATCGACCTCGGGGGCGGGACGGATGCTCATCGTCCCAGCCTAGAGCAGGGGCGTGAGTCCTCCCCCGGGGGATTTACGGAAGCGGGATGTCGCGTAATGTGGGGGGATGCAGACCGTCACCGACCAGACCCGCTCCGCCGATGCTCCCGCGCAGCGCCCCGCGAAGCAGCAGGCCGTGCTCGAGGTGCTGGGCAAGACCCGGATCTCGCCGCGCCTGCTGCGCCTCACCCTCGGCGGCGACGGCTACAGCACGCTGCACCGCAACGAGAGCGCCGACGCCTACGTCAAGCTGCTCCTGCCCGATCCCGCCTCCGGCCTGCACCCGCCCTTCGACATGGAGGCGCTGCGCGAGCACAGCCCCGCACTGCTGCCGACCCGCCGCACCTACACCGTGCGTCACTGGGACGACGAGAATCAGCGGCTCGACATCGACGTGGTGCTGCACGGCGACGGCGAGGACAGCGGCATCGCCGCCCGCTGGGCCGATGAAGCCCAGCCCGGCGACCTGATCGCCCTGAACGGTGCCGGCGGTGGCTACAGCCCGCTTCCGCAGACCCGTCGTCATCTGCTGATCGGCGACCATGCCGCCCTGCCCGCCATCGCCGCGGCGCTGGAGTCCATGCAGGCGGACGCCTCCGGGCTGGTGCTCATCCACCTCGAGGACGAGGAGGACCGCCTGGAGCTCGACCGTCCCGCCGGGGTGGAGGTGCGCTGGGTGATCGGCCCGCGGGAGGCGCTGGTCCCCGCCGTGCGTGCCCTGGACCTCGCGGAGCCCGAGGGTCTGCAGGTGTTCTGCCATGTCGAGCGGGGCACCACCAAGCAGCTGCGTCAGGTGCTGGTCAAGGACGCCGGCATCCCGCGCCCGCAGATCTCGATCTCCGCCTATTGGGCGCTGGGCCGCATCGAGGACCAGTTCCAGGCCGAGAAGCGGGAACCGATCGGGAGGATCGACGACTGAGCACGGCCCCTCGAGCATGGACCTGAGCATCGGGGACGACGGACTCGCCCGGCCCGCGTGGGCGTCCGTCCACGACGACCTGCGCGAATATTACGACACCGAGTGGGGCATGCCGGTGCGGGACGAGCGCGGTGTCTTCGAGCGCCTCGCCCTCGAGGGCTTCCAGTCCGGGTTGAGCTGGGCCACGATCCTGCGCCGACGGGAGGGCTTCCGCCGTGCCTTCGCCGGCTTCGACGTCGACGCCGTGGCGGCCTTCGGACCCGCGGACGTGGGCCGGCTGCTCGTGGACGAGGGGATCATCCGCCACCGGGGCAAGATCGAGGCCACGATCTCCAACGCCCGGGCGACCATCCAGCTGCGCGATGAGCAGGGTCCCGGCACCACCCTCGCGGACCTGGTGTGGTCCTACCGGCCCGCTCGCACCCCGATGCCGGTCATGGCAGCGGACGTCCCCACCACCAGCGCCGAATCGGTGGCGCTGGCCAAGGAGCTCAAGCGCCGCGGATTCCGCTTCGTCGGTCCCACCACGATGTTCGCGCTGATGGAAGCGCTCGGGGTGGTGGACACCCATCTGCTCGGCTCCCACCGCCGCGGCACCTCCGGGGTCTGGTCGGCGGACGGGTGCCCGGCCGCGGAGGGCCACACTCCGTCATAGAGCTCGCCCGCTCCTGCGGGGCCGCTGGAGGATGGAGCGGTCAGGACCACAGAGGGCGAGGAGCAGCGATGAGCACCGCAGCGATCCATGCAGGGTGGGATGCCGCCGACGACGGGCACCGGGCGCTCACCCCGCCGATCCACACGGCGAGCGCCTACGCCCAGCCCTCCCATGCCTCGCTCAAGGCGCTGTTCCAGCGGCGCGGGGACGGTTTCGCCTACTCCCGCTCCGGCAACCCCACCACCGCAGTGCTGGAACAGCGCATCACCGCCCTCGAGCAGGGGATCGGCGCGATCGCGGTCGCCTCGGGACAGGCGGCCACCACCATCGCCCTGTCCGCGCTGGCCGCCCCGGGCGGTCATATCGTCGCCTCCTCACGGCTCTACGGCGGCACCACCGAGCTGCTCGACGACACGCTCGCGGATGCCGGGGTGAGCTGCACGGTCGCCGATCCGTGGGATCTCGAGGCCTGGGAGGCCGCGTTCACCGAGGACACCCGGGCGGCGATCGTCGAATCGATCGCCAATCCCGGCGCACAGCTGGTGGATCTGCCGGCGCTCTGCGCGATCGCCCACGCTCGCGACGTGCCCGTCGTCGTCGACTCCACTCTGGCCAGCCCGGCTCTCTACCGGCCCGGTGAGCACGGTGCTGACGTGGTGGTGCATTCGGCGACCAAGTACCTGTGCGGCCACGGCACCACCATCGCCGGGCTGATCGTGGACACCGGGCGCTTCGACCCGCGGCGATGTCCGCAGCGCTGGCCGCAGCTGACCGAGAGGAACCGGCGCTTCGGCGTCGCCTTCGCGCAGGAGTACTCCCGCGGCGGCTCCGGCCTGCTGGGGTACGCCCGCGCCAAGTACGTCACCGACTTCGGGACCACCCTGTCTGCCGCCAGCGCCCAGCAGATCCTGGTCGGGATCGAGACCCTCGACCTGCGGATGGCCAAGGTGAGCACGGATGCGGCCACCCTCGCCGCCCGTCTGCACGGGCTGCCCGGAGTGGCCCGGGTCGAGCACCCCACCATCCCCGGCCGCCCGGATGCGCAGCTCGCCGACCGCGACTTCCCGCGCGGCACCTCCGGGGTGTTCTCCCTGGAGCTGACCGGGGGCGAGGCCGCCGCCGCCGCGTTCTGCGACGCGCTCGCGCTGTGGACCATCGCGGTGAACATCGGCGACGCCCGCTCCCTGGTCTGCCATCCCGGGACCACCACCCACTCCCATCTCACCGATGCCCAGCGCGCGGCGTGCGGGGTGCGCGCAGGCACGGTGCGGCTCAGCGTCGGGCTGGAGGACCGTGAGGACCTCTGGGCCGATCTCGCCCAGGCCCTGGCGGTGGCGCGCGCCGCCGCCGGCAGGGGCGCCGCGGTGGCGTGAGACGCCTCGCACTGCGGAACACGGGCCGGTCCAGTGCGTTGCCCTGGGCATGGACAGCGTGAAGGACAGCACGGTGCGCACCGTGGATGTGGTGGTGATCGGCGCCGGGCAGGCAGGCCTGTCCGCCGCGCACCACCTCCAGCGGCACGGCGGGTTCAGCTCCGTGATCCTCGATGCCGAGGACGGTCCGGGAGGCGCCTGGCGCCACCGCTGGCAGAGCCTGACCATGGCCACCGTCAACGGCATCCGTGAACTGCCCGGGATGCCCGCGGTCGAGGCGGAGGACGGGGTGCCGGCTCGCGTCGCCGTGCCGGAGTACTTCGCCGATTTCGAGCGACGCTTCGAGATCGAGATCGAACGGCCCGTGCGGGTGACTCTGGTGGAGGAGGATCCCGCCGCCGACGGCGCATGGCCGTCCCCACTGCTTGTGCACTCGATCGGCGCGGGAGGGGAGCGACGAGCACCGCTGCGCACCCGCGCGGTGCTCAACGCCACCGGTACCTGGACCCGACCCTTCGTCCCCGTCTATCCCGGCGCCGCCGACTTCCGCGGCCGTCAGCTGCACACCGCCGACTATCGCGGTGCCGAGGACTTCGCCGGGATGCGGGTCGGCGTCATCGGGGGAGGCATCAGCGCTCTCGGCCACCTCCTGGAGATCGCGGAGCTCGCACAGACCTTCTGGTTTACCCGCCGCGCACCGGAGTTCACCGAGCGGCCCTTCACCGCAGAGGCCGGCCGCCAGGCCGTCGCCGGCGTCGCGGAACGGGTGCGGCAGGGTCTGCCGGTGCGCAGCGTGGTCTCGGCGACGGGGCTCGCCTGGACGCCCGAACTGCGGCGGGCGCAGCGTCGCGGCATCCTCGACCGTCGGCCGATGTTCACCGAGATCACGCCGGAGGGCGTGCGCGAGGACAGCGGCGAGCAGACACCGCTGGACGTGCTGCTGTGGGCCACGGGCTTCCGCCACGAGCTGCGGCACCTGAGACCGCTGGCCCTGCACAATGCGCACGGCGGCATCACCATGGACGGCACCGCCGTCGCGGCGGATCCCCGCATCCACCTGCTCGGCTACGGGCCCAGCGCTTCCACCATCGGCGCCAACCGGGCGGGCCGTTCTGCGGTCAACCGGCTGCGGAAGGACCTCATGAAGCAGCCGGTCCCGGGCTAGGCTGGCGGCATGGACACCCCTCTCGTGCCGCTGCCCGACCTGTCCGAGGACGGAGTCTCGCGCGTGCTGTGCATCGTCGCCCATCCCGACGACATGGAGTACGGGGCCTCGGCCGCCGTCGCCGCCTGGACCGGCGCCGGCATCGAGGTGAGCTACCTGCTGCTCACCCGGGGCGAGGCCGGGATGGCGCAGGAGCCGGCGGTGGTGGCACCGCTGCGGGAGCAGGAGCAGCGACGGGCCTGTGCGCTCGTCGGCGTCGAGGACCTGCGCTACCTCGACCACCCCGACGGGATGCTCGAGGGCGGGCTCGCGCTGCGGCGCGATATCGCCCGGGTGGTGCGCCAGGTGCGCCCCGACCTGGTGCTCACCGCGAACTTCGAGGTCGAGGCCTACGGCGGGCTCAATCAGGCCGATCACCGGGTGGCCGGACTGGCCGCGGTCGACGCCGCCCGCGATGCGGCGAACCCCTGGGTGTTCCGCGAGCTCGCCGAGGTCGAGGGTCTGGACCCCTGGCGCGCGCGGTCGCTGCTGGTGGCCGGTCATCCGGCGCCGACCCATGCGAAGCGGGTCGACCCCGAGCAGGTGCAGGCCGCCGTGGAGTCGCTGCAGGCGCATGAGGCGTACCTCGCCCACGTCGAGGGGCATCCGCTGCCCGAGGAGTTCATCCCCGAGATCCTGCGCGGTGGGGGAGAGGCCGCCGGGAGCGAGCACGCCGTGGTGCTGCGGGTCTTCGACCTCTGAGCCGTTCGACGGCCGCGCGGGCCGACCGGACGGTCGTGGACCGCTGGCGGTGTCGGGCGCAGACTCCTACGGTGGAGGCATCAGGCATGATCCACCACGGAAGGAGTCATGATGACCACGTCCATGCACGACAGGCTCGACCTCGACCAGGTGCCGGAGCTCGCAGCCCAGCTGCGGGTCGACTCGATCCGCTCCTCGACCAGCGCCGGCTCCGGCCACCCCACCTCGAGCCTCTCCGCCGCCGACCTGCTGGCGACCCTGATGGCGCGCCACCTGCGCTACGACTGGGACGAGCCCGAGGCCCCCGGCAATGACCACCTGGTCTTCTCCAAGGGGCATGCCTCGCCGCTGCTGTACTCCGTCTACCGCGCCGCCGGTGTGGTCTCCGAGCAGGAGCTGATGGAGGGCTACCGCCGCTTCGATGAGCGGCTCGAGGGGCATCCCACGCCGGTGCTGCCCTGGGTCGACGTCGCCACCGGTTCGCTCGGGCAGGGACTTCCCGACGGGGTCGGCATCGCGCTCGCCGGCAAGTACCTGGAGAAGTCCCCGTACCGGGTCTGGGTCCTCACCGGGGACAGCGAGCTCGCCGAGGGCTCGATGTGGGAGGCCCTCGCCACCGCCTCGCACTATCAGTTGACGAACCTGGTCACGATGGTGGACGTGAACCGGCTGGGTCAGCGGGGCGAGACCGCGCTCGGCTGGGACGTGGACACCTACGCCGCCCGGGTCGAGGCCTTCGGCGCTCGGGCCGTGGTCATCGACGGCCACGATCTGGACGCCATCGACGAGGCGCTGGCGCTGGCCGACGGCGAGCTGGACCGGCCCCTGGTGATCCTCGCCCGCACCGTCAAGGGCAAGGGCATCCCCGGGGTCGAGGACGAGAACGGCTGGCACGGCAAGCCGATGCCCGAGGACAAGGCCGAGGAGGCCATCACCGCCCTCGGCGGCCGGCGCTCCCTGCAGGTGCGCGGACCGCAGCCGCCCGCGCTCGAGCCGGCCGCGCGCTCCCCGCGCGGCGAGGTCGAGCTGCCCACCTTCACCCTCGGCGAGGAGGTCGCCACCCGCAAGGCCTACGGCCCGGCGCTCGCCGCCGTCGCGAAGGTCGATCCACGGGTGGTCGCCCTGGACGGCGAGGTCTCGAACTCCACCGGCGTCGCCGATTTCATCGAGGCGTACCCGGAGCGATTCTTCGAGATGTTCATCGCGGAGCAGCAGATGGTCGCCGCCGCCACGGGTCTCTCCACCCGCGGGTACCGGTCCTTCGCCTCCACGTTCGCGGCCTTCCTCACCCGCGCCGCCGACTTCATCCGCATGGCCCCGGTCTCCCGGGTCGATCTGCGGCTCGTCGGCTCCCACGCGGGCGTCGAGATCGGCGCCGACGGGCCCTCCCAGATGGGGCTCGAGGACCTCGCGATGATCGCCGCCACCCAGGGCTCGACCGTGCTGTACCCCAGCGATGCGAGCTCGACCGCCGCGCTGGTGGCGGAGATGGCCGAGCTGTCCGGCGTGAGCTACCTGCGGACCACCCGCGGCGCCTACCCGGTGCTTTACGGGCCCGAGGAGTCCTTCCCCGTCGGCGGGTCGAAGACGCTGCGCAGCTCCGAGGACGACGCCGTCACCCTCATCGGGGCCGGCGTGACCCTCCACCAGGCGCTCGCCGCCGCCGACGCCCTGGCCGAGGACGGGGTGCGCGCCCGCGTGATCGACGCCTATTCGATCAAGCCGCTCGACGGCGCGGGCATCCGGGCGGCGGTCGCCGCGACCGGCGGGCGGGTCGTGGTCGCGGAGGATCATCATGCCGAGGGCGGGCTGGGCGCCGCGGTCCTCGCGGCGCTGGCCTCCGAACCGGTCACCGACCTGCACCTGCGCCACCTGGCCGTCGACGGGGTGCCGGGCTCCGGCACCACCGAGCAGCTGCTCGCCTGGGCCGGGATCGACGCCGCACACATCGCCGAGGCGGCGCGCGCCGCGCTGGAGGGCTGATCGGCAGGTCGTCCTGTCACGTGCGCAGGGTGAGGCGGGGGCATCCACCGGTCGGTGGGTGCCCCCGCCTCGGCGTTCACGGGGTGAGTCTCGGGTGCCGCGTGTCCGGTCGACGCGCGGCCGGTCTGATCGGCGCGGGCCGCCGACGGGACGTCATCCGTCCCGGCGGCGCCGCCCCAGCTCGAGGCTGTCCATGTCCTCCAGCTCGCGGTCCTTGGTCTCCGGGACCCAGAGGTAGACGAAGATCAGGCTCAGCAGCGCGAAGGCGGCGTAGAGGCCGTAGGCGAAGGTGAGCCCGATGTTCGACAGGGTGGGGAAGGAGGCCGAGACGGTCCAGTTCGCCGCCCACTGCGCGGCGGCCGCGACCGCGAGGGCCGAGGCACGGATCCGGTTGGGGAAGATCTCGCCCAGCAGCACCCACACCAGTGGGCCCCAGGTGGCTCCGAAGAACATCACGAAGGCGTTCGCGCCGATCAGCGCGATCGTCGACCAGGGATCGGGCAGCGAGATGGCGTCGCTGCCCGCGGTGACCTCGCCGAAGGAGAACGCCAGCGCCATCAGCCCCAGCGAGATCGTCATCCCGGCCGAGCCCACCAGCAGCATGATCCGTCGACCCACCCGGTCCACCAGCACGATCGCGATGATCGTCGCGACGATGTTCATGATCGAGGTGATCGTGGAGGTCAGCAGTGCCTGGGACTCGTCGAACCCGACGGACTGCCACAGCGTGGTCGAGTAGTAGAAGATGACGTTGATGCCCACCAGCTGCTGGAACAGCGACAGCAGGATGCCCAGCCAGACGATGGGTTTGAGGCCGAACCGTTCGCCCAGCAGGTCGCGCAGGCTCTCCTTGTCCTCCCGTTCGAGCGTCGTGCGGATCTGCTGGATCTTGAGGTTCACGTCGGGCTCGCCCGTGAAGTCGTAGAGCACCTTCGAGGCGCGATCGAGCTGGTTCCGGCGGATCAGGTAGCGCGGTGACTCCGGCAGGAACAGGGCCATGATGCCGTAGGCCGCGGCGGGCACCGCCTCGATCATGAACATCCAGCGCCAGGCGGCGACCCCGAACCAGAAGGTCTCCGAGGAGCCGCCGGCCGAGTTCGCGATCAGCGCGTTCGACAGCAGCGCGACGAAGATGCCGAGCACGATCGCCAGCTGCTGCAGGGAGCCCAGGCGGCCGCGGAACTTCGCCGGGGCGACCTCCGCGATGTAGGCGGGGGCGATGACGCTCGCGGCGCCGACGCCCAGCCCGCCGACCACCCGCCACACGATCAGGTCCCAGACCCCGAAGGCGAGGCCCGAGCCGAGCGCGGAGAGGAAGAACAGGATCGCCGCGATCACCATCACCGGGATGCGGCCGTAGCGGTTCGAGAGGCCACCGGCGAACCAGGCGCCGATGGCGCAGCCGAGCAGTGCCGAGGAGACCGCGAAGCCGGTCAGTCCCGCACCGAGGGAGAACTCCTCGGACAGGGCGCCCACGGCACCGTTGATCACCGAGGTGTCGAAGCCGAAGAGGAAGCCTCCGACGGCGGCGGCGATCGAGATCCCGACGACCTTCGCGTTCAGATGCTGGGTGCGTGTGGGATCCGCACCGGAGCGAGCTGCGGATGGTGTCATGACGGGGCCGCCTCCTTGCCGAACATCTCGGGCGGCCACCGTAACCCTTCTCACTGCCGGGCGGGCGCTGACGGGCCAGGCGGTCGGCCCGCGCGGCGCCTTCCGGCGCGGGTGCCGGAAGTCCTCGCCATGCGTCGGGGTCTCACCACGTCGTGCGCAGCATCCTGAGGGTCTGCTCGAGTGAGAGACCCTCGCGACGAGCCGTGCCTGCCAGCTGACGAGCCGCCTGCGCGACGGCCGAGGAGACCGGGGCCGCCTGGTCGCTGACCCGCGTGCCGGAGCGCGCCCGGGAGACGAGGAGACCGTCGGTCTCCAACGAGCGGTAGGCCTTCGCGACCGTGCCCGGGGCGACCGCGAGGTCGGCGGCGAGCTGGCGGACGGACGGCAGGCGCTCGCCCCGACCCAGCTGTCCGGTGGTGACCCGTCCGCTGATCTGGTCATGGATCTGTCGGGCAGGGCTCCCGTCCTCGGGGGTGAGCGTGATGATCATGACGACACCGGGGCGGGGCGGGAGCGGGAGGCGGAGGGGGCAGGCACGGCGGTCAGGATCGTGAACACCCACAGAGCGAGACCCAGGATGCCGGCCAGCAGCGCCAGGACGTCCAAGGTCCTGGTCAGGGCGGAGAACGGCGTGCCGGCGGAGAAGGTCACATCCTTGGTGGGCGAGACGGAAAGGGTCGCGCGTGAGGTGTCCGCGAGGGAGTGCAGGATCGCCGTCAGGTGCAGCAGCAGCGTGCCGAGCGCGACCCGCAGGACGTTCGCGCTGCGCAGCCGCCGGTCCACGGCATCGGCGGTGTGCTCGGCGGCCAGCGGCGGGCGCGCGATCCGGTGCAGCGTCCACCAGGTGGCTGCGCAGAGCGGCACCAGCAGTGCCGGCGGCACGAAGGACAGGTGCCATCCATAGATCGGCATGAGCATCGCCGAGGAGGAATCGAAGCTGACCTCGTACCAGACGTACTCGCCGGCGTCGTTCGGCTGCGAGGCGATACCGGCCGCGAGCTAGAGAGCGACGATGAGGCCGAGGACGGCGAGGAACGCGCCGATCCACCAGGAGCTGAGGAACGAGCGCCAGCTGCGCGGCGCCAGGAGGGCCCCGGAAGCGGCAGCGGGGCTCGGGCTCGGGCGGGCGACGCTCAGCAGGATCAGGATCAGCAGTCCGAGGACGAGCGGCAGGGCGAAGCGGGCGTCGAAGATGGCTGACCATGTCTTGCGGGGCGCGTCGATCCACAACGGGGCTGCGCCGAGGAAGGGGTCAGATCGCCGTGACCAGCGCCGCGGCCCCGACCATCACCGCGGTGGGGGCACGGCTGACGAGCAGGGGGCGGACGCTGCGCCGGAGCACCGACCAGGCGGAGACAGCGAGCACGATGCCCGCCAAGGTCGGCCAGAGCAGTTTCCCGATCAGCAACAGCATGCTGCACCTCCGAGGCGTATCAAGACGTTGATACGAACCGTATCACTCGAGTGGCACACATGAGGGTCTGTGCGTCTGGCGATGCGGCGCCGGTGCGGAGCGCGGTTCAGGCCGGACGCTGCGGGGTTACTCCTCCGGATCGGCCGCGGCGGCCGCCTCGAGGCGCTCGAGCTCCTGCTCGGCAGTCGTCGGGTCGAGCTTGGCGAAGATGCCGGTGGGCTTCGTGACGGCCTGCCCCACGCCCACGGGGTGGTGCGCCCAGTCCGGGACATCGGTGTAGTCACCGGTGATGATCGGGTAGCCGGGGCCGCCATCGAGGTCCTCGACCTCCACGATCTGCGGCATCGGGGCGATCCGGCGCTCCCCACCCAGCGCCTTCTCCACCTCGTTCGCCGACTGCGGCAGGAACGGCGCCATCATGGTGTTGAGGTCGGTGACGGCCTGCGCGAGCACGTGCAGCACCGTGAGCAGGCGCGGACGCTGCTCCTCGGCCTTCATCTTGAAGGGCTCGGTGCGGGAGACGTAGGCGTTCGCCTCGCCCACCAGGCGCATGATCTCCGTGATCGCGGCGCGCTGGCGGTGCGCCTCGATGAGACCGCCGACCGTCGTGAAGCCCTCACGGATCTGAGCCAGCAGTGCCTGGTCGATCTCCTCGAGCTCGCCCGCCGCCGGGATCTCTCCGACGTTCTTGGCGATCATGGCGGCGGTGCGGTTGACCAGGTTGCCCCAGCCGGCGACCAGCTCGTTGTTGGTGCGGGAGACGAAATCTGCCCAGGTGAAGTCGGCGTCCTGGTTCTCGGGCCCCGCGGCGGAGATGAAGTAGCGCAGCGCGTCGGGCTGGTAGCGCTCGAGCACATCGCGCACATAGATCACCACCCCCTTGGAGGAGGAGAACTTCTTGCCCTCCATGGTGAGGAACTCGCTGGAGACCACCTCGGTGGGCAGCGTCAGCTCACCGAAGCGACCGGGCTCGCCGCCCTTGTCGCCCTGCCCGTTCTGGGCGATCATCTCCGCCGGCCAGATCTGGGAGTGGAAGACGATGTTGTCCTTGCCCATGAAGTAGTAGGCGAGGGTGTCGGGGTCGTTCCACCACCTCCGCCAGGCCTCGGGGTCGCCGGAGCGGCGCGCCCACTCGATGGAGGCGGAGAGGTAGCCGATCACCGCGTCGAACCAGACGTACAGGCGCTTGTTCGGCTGGTCCTCCCAGCCCGGCACCGGGATGCCCCAGTCGATATCGCGGGACATCGCGCGAGGCTTGATGTCCTCGAGGATGTTCTGGCTGAAGCGGATCACGTTGGGGCGCCACAGCCCGGTCGCCTCGCGTTCATCGAGCCAGCGGCCCAGCTCCCCGGCCAGGGACGGCAGGTCCAGGAACCAGTGCGAGGTCTCGATGAACTCCGGCGTCTCGCCGTTGATCCGCGAGACGGGATCGATCAGGTCCGTGGGGTCCAGCTGGTTGCCGCAGGTGTCGCACTGATCGCCGCGCGCGCCGCCGGCCCCGCAGATCGGACAGGCGCCCTCGATGTAGCGGTCGGGCAGGGTACGACCGGTCGACGGGGAGATCGCCCCGGAGGTCGTGCGCTCCACCATGTAGCCGTTGTCGCGCACGGTGATGAACATGTCCTGCACCACCTGGTGGTGGTTGCGGGTGGTGGTGCGGGTGAACAGATCGTACGAGAGACCGAGCGCGACCAGGTCCTCGACGATGAGGCGGTTGTTGCGGTCGGCGAGCTCGCGGGCGGAGATGCCCTCGGCGTCGGCGGCGACCAGGATCGGGGTGCCGTGCTCATCGGTGCCGGAGACCATGAGCACCTCGTTCCCGGCCATGCGCATGTAGCGGGAGAAGACGTCGGAGGGGACGCCGAAGCCGGCGACATGACCGATATGGCGGGGACCATTGGCGTACGGCCAGGCGACCGCGGACAGGACTGTGCTCATAGCAGTCGATTCTAGGGGAGGCGGGGGAGGTGACCCGCCTCGAGAGCGGGGGAGTCCTCGGACATGGGCGTGCCGGGGCGGACGGCGCAGAGCACCCGGCCGTCCCGATACCCTGGTCCCATGAGCACCGAAGGACTTGCCGCAGCGCAGCAGAAGATGGCCGACGCCGGTGTCGCGCAGACCGCGATCGACGTCTTCTCCCACTACTACGGACAGCTCGAGGACGGGGTGACCGGCTCCATCCCCGAGGATACGATCGACCCCTACCTCGATCCCCCGATGCTCGAGGACGTGAAGATCGACGTCGGCCACGCCAAGCAGGTCTTCGACCAGCTCGCGATCATCAACCTCAACGGCGGGCTCGGCACCTCGATGGGCCTGGACCAGGCGAAATCCCTGCTGCCCGTGCGGGACGGCAGGAGCTTCCTGGACATCATCGTCGAGCAGGTCCTCGCCGCCCGGCGCGGCACCGGCTCCCGCCTGCCGCTGATCTTCATGAACTCCTTCCGCACCCGTGAGGACACCCTCGAGGTGCTCGCGAAGTATCCCGACCTGCCCGTCGGCGACCTGCCGCTGGACTTCCTGCAGAACAAGGAGCCCAAGCTCCGCACCGACGACCTCACCCCGGTCGACTGGGACGCGGACCCCGCGCTCGAGTGGTGCCCGCCCGGCCACGGCGACATCTATACCGCCCTGCAGACCTCGGGCCTGCTGCAGCAGCTGCTCGACGCCGGTTTCAAGTACGCCTCGGTCTCCAACTCGGACAACCTCGGCACCGTCCCCAGCCCCGTCCTCGCCTCCTGGTTCGCGGCCTCCGGCGCCCCCTACGCCGCCGAGCTGTGCCGCCGCACCCCCGCGGACCGCAAGGGCGGCCACCTCGCGGTGCGCAGGTCCGACGGCCGGCTGATCCTGCGCGACACCGCGCAGACCCCGGCCGAGGAGATGGACTACTTCACCGACGAGCACCGCCACCCGTTCTTCCACACCAACAACCTCTGGTTCGACCTCGAGCAGATGGCCGCGGTGCTCGAGGAGCGCGGCGGCATCATGGGCCTGCCGCTGATCCGCAACGAGAAGACCGTGGACCCGGCCGACAAGACCAGCACGCCCGTCTTCCAGATCGAGTCCGCCATGGGCGCCGCGATCGAGGTGTTCGACGGCGCGACCGCCATCGTCGTGGGCCGCGACCGCTTCCTGCCGGTCAAGGCCACCAGCGACCTGCTGCTGGTGCGCTCGGACGCCTACGCCCTCGACGAGCGCGCGGCCCTCGTGCAGCAGATCGACGCGATGCCCACGGTGTCGCTGCACAGCGGCTCCTACAAGCTCATCCAGGACTTCGAACCGCGCTTCCCCCACGGGGTGCCCTCGCTCAAGGACGCCGTCAGCCTCGATGTGCAGGGAGACTGGACCTTCGGGGCCGACGTCACCGTGGTCGGTGACGCGGTGCTGGGCGAAGAGGGCGGCGAGGTGCCCGAGGGCGCCCGCGTCGGCACCGCCTCCGCCGGCTGAGCCGGGTGGCGCGGGCTGCGGCACGGCGCCGGATGCCCGAGGTGCGGCGACTGCTGCGCACGGCGCCGCTCAGACGCTAGATACGGTGCCGGACGCTGCACTCGGTGTGTGCTGTCGTGGCCGACTGCGACGAACGGCATCACTGGCGCCGCGTGAGGGGTGCCGTCCGCAGCATCGGGCCATGCCTGGGGAGGATGCGTCGACGCGGCCGCGACCAGGCCGTTGTGGAGCGAGCGAACGACTGTGCGTCGGTCCGCGGATGCTGTGGCGATGCCGAGCACACCGACTCCTCTCCCGGATGACCTCTCGTCCGCAGTCTTCAGCACGCAGGAGGCACGCCGTGCCGGAGTGACGCGGGGGAGGCTCCGTGCTCGCGATCTCACCTCCCTGTCACGTGGGCTCTGGGTGCGCGGCGATCGAGTCCTGTCCGAACGCGAGATCGTCGCCGCGCTCTGTCGTCGTGATCCCGCGGTGTTCGCGATGGGGCTCAGCGCAGCGCGGATCCTCGGCTTCCCGTTGCCGGGCGTCGTCGCGCAGGAGGTCGTGGCGGCACCCGAGCAGAAGCGTCGAGGCACCGGCCGCTCCGCTCACGGACCCGGCAGAGGCGGCGTCGACCTGAGGATCCATCTGGGGACCGGGCAGTCGCGTCGCCGTCGGTGAGCACCTGGTGCAACGGCCCCGACCCCGGTACGAGGGCCGGGACACTCCGTTCGCCACGGTCGCCGAGCTCACCGAGGCCGTCACCGGCCATCGCGGTCGCGGGGCCCGCCGACTCAGGGAGGCGGTCGCCCTGGTGCGCATGAGCAGTGATTCGCCGCCCGAGACCGCGCTGCGACTGGCGGCGGTCCGAGCCGGTCTGCCCGAACCACTGGCCAGCGTCCGCGCCGAGCAGGTGCAGCCCGACGGGACCCTCCTGGACCTCGGAGAACCTGATCTGCACTGGCCGCAATGGCGCGTGGCGCGGGAGCATGAGGGCCCGACGCACCTGGACCGGGATCAGATGCCCAAGGCCATCGCCCGGGGAGAGCGACGACGGGACGCCGGCTGGATCGAGGTGCGCACCACCTACGCGGATCCTCCCCATGGCTGCCGCTCGGCCGTCACGAGGGTGCGCAGAGCCCTGGAGATGCAGGGGCGGAGAGCAGGATGAGCGGAGCTCCGGTGCTGTGCTGCGGCCCCGCCGCTGGCAGCATCGAGGGTCGCCCTCGACATGACTCAGGTGCGGGGAGGTATGCCGTCCGCAGCAGTCGGTCGGGGCTTGCGCGGCGCGTCATCCTCGGAGCGGACCAGCAGATCCCCGATCGGGGGATCGGTCAGCCAGCTGGTCAGGCGGCCGACCACGGTGGTGGACAGGAGCGCCGTGAGCAGCAGTGCGCCAGCGACCATTCCGAGGGTGCCCCACCAGCTCACCAGCCACTCCGGCAGCTCCTCGGCATAGCGGATGGGCAGCAGCAGCACCGGGTGCAGCAGATAGACGGTCAGCGAGCGCTCGCCCATCACGGTCAGCGGGGAGCGGCCGCGGGGCGTGACCAGCAGGATGGCCAGGCTCCCCGCGACCCCCGCCAGCAGCACCATCACCTGCAGGAGCATGCTCAGCAGGAGGCCCCTGTCGTCCTCGTACCCCGAGCGCAGGTAGAAGATCGAGGTGGGTACCCGGCCGTCCACCAGGTAGGCGACCGCCACGGCGGCCAGCAGCATCGCACCGCCCAGCCACCGGTGCCGGAAGGCCTTGATGCGCTCGAGCATCTCCGGCGTGGCGATCAGTCCGAGCACGAAGAACGGGAGCATCTCCGCCAGTCGGCCCACGCTCAGCACGGAGCCCAGATCGGGATCCAGCGGGGCGATCACCGAGATGGCCACCGCGAACATCAGCGGATGCTTCAGCTGCCGCAGCACGGGGGTGAGCAGGCGCCATCCCAGCAGCGCGACCAGGAACCACAGCGTCCACGCCGGCAGCAGCAGCTGCAGTTCGACATCGCTCCCGAGCAGCAGGGCCTTGCCCGCCTCGTGCACCATCTGGAAGATCACGTACGGCACGACCATCGCGGTGAGCAGGCGCCGCACCTGGCGCGGCTCATTGCGGTACGAGCGCGAGAGGAACCCCGAGATCATGATGAAAGCGGCCATGTGGAACGAGTAGATCGCCGTGTACAGCGTGCCGCCGAGCACATCGGCGGTGTTCTCGAAGCATTCGACGGTGTGACCCACCACGACGAGCGCGATCAGCAGGCCGCGTGCATTGTCGAGGTAGGGGTCGCGCGGCCGGCGGGGCCGGGTGGTCGCTTCGGTGCTCGACATCAGGGTCCTTCGAGGAGGCGCTGGGGACTATCGCAGCACCGTACGGCGTGCCGCGGCCGTCATCGGCGCGGCACGCCCGGGCGATCCCGGGAGCTGTTCGATGCCGTCGGCGCCCACCGGCCACCGAGTGCGACGCGGGGCTCACCGTTCCTGACCGGACGTGTGCGGACGGTCGCAGTGGACGGTGGGTGCGCGGCCCCGGTGCTCGGTCGAGGTCGGGCCCGGCGCCCCGCCGGGCTCAGGCCCGGCCGCGGGCCCAGCCCTGCCCGCCGGTGAGGTCCAGGGTGTGGGGGAGCGGGTTGCCGTAGCGGTGGTTCGTGGCGCTGATCGCCTGCTCGTGCAGGAACGGCAGCAGCTCCACCCGGCCGTCGACGACCACCTCGCCGGTGAACAGGGCGACCTCGATGCGGTCCGCGATGGCGGCGCGCAGGGCGGGATCACTCTCGCCGAGCAGGCGGATGCGTGACTGCTCGAGGGAGGGGATCCCGCCCGCGAAAGCCGCAGCGTCCTCGACCCGGACGGTCCGGCCTGCCTCCCGTGCCACCGCAGCGAGCTCCTCGGAGGCGACGGAGACCTCGACCTCGGCACCGGCCGTTGCGGCGGCGTGCAGCACCCGCTGCAGCTCCTGCCTCGAGGTGCCGCCCGTGGCCCGGATCATCACCGGCAGCGGCAGGTACCGCAGCAGGTTGATCTCGCCGTGGAGCTCCTGCGCATCGCGGGGGATGAAGGTGCTCGCCCACTGCTCCCGGTCGCTGTGACGTGCCGCAGCGAGCCAGGCCTCCGCCTCCTGCGCACGGTCGAAAGTCCCGTCGGCGTCCGACCAGTCCATCAGGTGCACCAGGTAGTTCGGTCCGCCCGCCTTCGCGGTCTGTCCGATCGCCGAGCGCTTCCAGCCGCCGAAGGGCTGGCGCTCCACGATCGCGCCGGTGATGCCGCGGTTGACGTACAGGTTCCCGGCCTCGACGTGCTCGGTCCACCAGGCGATCTCCGAGGGCTCCAGCGAGTGGAGGCCCGCGGTCAGCCCGAAATCGGTGCCGTTCTGGATGCGCACGGCCTCCTCGAGGGTCTCGGCGTGGATCACGCCGAGCACCGGCCCGAAGTACTCGGTGAGATGGAAGGGCGAACCCTCCTCGACCCCGGTGCGGACCCCGGGGGAGAACAGCGTGCCCGACTCATCGAGCTGACGCGGCCGGGAGAGCCACTCCTCCCCTTCGCAGAGCTCGGTGAGCCCCGAGCGCAGCTTCTCGCCGGGCTCTTCGATGACCGGCCCCATCTGGACCGTCGGATCCGTCGGGCGGCCCACGTGCAGGCTCAGCACCGCATCGGCGAGCTGCGCGGAGAAGCGGCGGGAGGTGGTGACCGACCCGACCGTGATCACCAGCGAGGCTGCCGAGCACTTCTGTCCGGCGTGGCCGAAGGCGCTCGCGGCGACGTCGTGCGCGGCGAGATCGAGATCGGCCTGCGGGGTGACGATGATCGAGTTCTTGCCGCTGGTCTCGGCGAGGATCCGCAGCTCGGGCCGCCAGGAGGCGAACATCGCGGCGGTATCGGAGGCACCGGTGAGGATCAGCTGCGAGATCCGCGGATCGGAGATCAGTGCCCGCCCCACCTCGTTCTCGGGGACGTCGACGAGGGTGAACACGTCCTTCGGCACCCCGGCCTCATGCAGGAGCCGGCCGATCAGCGCTCCGCAGCGACGGGACTGGGGCGCCGGCTTCATGATCACCGCGCTGCCGGTCACCAGAGCGGCGAGGACGCCGCCGGTGGGGATCGCGACCGGGAAGTTCCAGGGCGGGGTGACCAGGGTCAGCGGGCGCGCCTGAGCGCTCACTTCTTCGAGACGGGCCAGCTGCTCGGCCTGCTCCGCGTAGTAGAGAGCGAAGTCGATCGCCTCGCTCACCTCCGGATCGCCCTGCTCGAGGGTCTTTCCGGTCTCGGCGGCCATCACCTCCAGCAGCTCACCGCGGTGGGCGGCCAGGGTCCCGGCGACGCGACGCAGGATCATCGCCCGCTTCTCGACGCCCAGCGCGGCCCAGGCGGGCTGCGCCTCGAGGGCGCCGGTGATGGTGGCGTCCACGGCCTCGACGGTCTCGAGCCGGGCGGCACGGGCCTCTGCCACACCGAGCTGCGAGCCGCGGATGCGGTGGGTGATGCCCGCGGCCCACTCCTGGTTCATCGGGGTCGACAGATCGGTGTCCGGGGTGTTGCGGAACGCCCCGGGGACCGCCGGCAGGCCCGGGGAGCCGAGCTCCAGGGAGGTCGTCCCGCCCGCGACCTCCGTGCTGCGGTCCTGGTCGCGGTGGGTGGGCGGCGAGGTCTCCGCCAGCGCAGCCTCCAGCGCCCGGGAGAAGCGCTGCTGCTCGCGGGCGAAGAGCTCCTCGGAGCTGTCCAGCTCGAAGGCCGCGGAGAGGAAGTTCTGCGAGGAGGCGTTCTCCTCGAGACGTCGCACCAGGTAGGAGACGGCGACGTCGAAGTGGCGGGGGTGCACGATCGGCACGTACAGGCGCATCGTGCCGGTGGTCTCGCGCACCACCGCCTGCTGGCCCGGCGCCATGCCGGCCAGCATCTCGAACTCGACCCCGTGCCCAGGGCCGGCGGGGATGCCGCGGTGCTGCATCAGCAGGTGGGCGAAGGCGACGTCGAAGAGGTTGTGCCCGGCGACGCCGAGGTGGACCGCCTCGAGCTTCTCGGTATCCAGCGCCTCGAGCAGCATGCGCTTGTACTGCGCGTCGGTCGCCTCCTTGGACAGCAGCGGCGCCTGCATGAGCCCGTGCACCGAGGCGTCCACCTGCTCCATCGCGAGGTTGGCACCCTTGACCAGACGCACCTTGATCGGCGCCCCGCCCTCGGCCACGCGGCGCTCGGCGAAGCGGCGCAGGCGGACCATCGCCGAGGGGGCGTCCGGCAGGTAGGCCTGCAGCACGATCCCGGCGTGCAGGGAAGCGAGCTCGGGACGGTCCAGGAGCTTCTCGAAGACCCGCAGGGTCAGCTCGAGGTCCCGGTACTCCTCCATGTCCATGTTCAGGAAGGTCGGGTCCTGCCCGCGGGCGGCTTCGAGGTACAGCGGCAGCAGGGACTCGACGATGTGATCGACGGTCTCGTCCGCCGCCCACAGCGGCAGGTGGTCCACGATCGAGGAGACCTTGATCGAGGCGTAGTCCACGTCCTCCCGGGCCACCAGCTCGCGCACGCCCTGGAGGCGGCGGTCGGCCTCCTGGGCGCCCAGCACCGCCTCACCCAGCAGGTTGATGTTCAGGTTCGTGCCGTCGGCGGTGAGACGCCGGATCGCGCTGCTCAGCGGGCGGGGGCGCGCATCGAGGATGAGATGCCCGACCATGCGGCGCATCGTGGCCTGTGCGGTGGGCACCACGAGCGAGGGCGCGAGCGTGGAGGCGGCACCGCCCAGAGCGATCACCCGGCGCAGCGGAGCGGGCAGGAAGGCGGGCGGATCCTGGGCCAGGCGCTGCAGCTCCACGGCCGCGGCGCGCGGGTCCTCCGGTCGGATCACCCGGTCCACGAAGGCCAGGGTGAAATCCAGCCCCTTCGGGTCCTGCAGCAGATCCGAGAGCAGCTTCGCGGGTCCCGGGACCGGACGGATGGCGGCGGCGTCCACCCAGGAGCGGACCTGTGCCGAGACCTCATCGAGGGTCGGGACGGGACGGTCGGCGTCGAGCGGGGACTGCGAGTGGGGCACAGGGGGCAACGGAGTCTTCTCCTCGTTCGAAGGTCACGGCGACGGTGCTGTGAGGGCGGGCGACCGGAGGGTCGGCGCGACCGGTGTCCCCGTCCCTAGATCGTAAGACCTCCTGTCACCTTCCGACACCGCGATCGGGGTCTGTTCGTGGAGGTTGTGTGACCGAAGTGGGACTGACGTGGGACGGCGGAGACGGAGGGCGTCCGGGGCGGTGCACGGAACCGGTTGGTCGGCGCCCCGGCGGGGCGCTGCGGGGCTGTGGCACGATGCAGGGCACACACCCGACGATGCAGGAGGCAGTGATGAAGAGGTTCATTTTCGTAGCCGGGCTCGCGATCGGCTTCGTGGTCGGCTCGCGGATGGGTCGCGGGCCCTACGAGTCCCTCGAGCGCACGGCCCACCGGGTCGCCGAGGATCCCGAGCTCCAGCGGCGCGCCTCACAGGCGAAGGAGACCGCCTCGCGCGTCGCGCAGGACACGGCCGGTGCGGTCAAGGAGAAGGGCCCGGAGGTCGCCTCCAGGGCGCAGGGGGCGGTGGCCGGTGCCGCCGGCTCCGCCAAGGAGCGCCTCCACGGTCACTCCTCGGACGAGCGGGACGAGGAGGCCGCGACCGTGGCCGAGAACTCTGCGGGCAGCGCCCACGCCGGCGGGGACGCCGAGGTCGGCGAGGACAAGCCGCTGAGCTCCTGAGCGGACCGCTCAGGTCCGTGCATGCCCAGGATCCGGACGCGCCGGCATCACCCCAGGACGGTGACGCCGGCGCGTTCCTGCTCCTGCATGAAGCAGGAGCCGCACAGCGACATGTAGGTCACCGTCTCCCCGTCGATCGCGACCTGCTCTCCCTCGAAGACGAAGCGGCCGTCGACAACGCGGCAGTTGAACTCCGCCTGGGAGCCGCAGCGGCACATGGTGGGCAGTTTCTCGATGTTGTCCGCGAGCTCGAACAGGCGCGCGGCGCCGGGGAACATCGCGGTGCGGAAGTCCGCGCGCAGCCCGTAGCAGATCACCGAGACCCCGTCGAGCTTCGCGATCCGGAAGAGATCGTCGATCTGGTGGGGTGCGAGGAACTGCGACTCGTCCACCAGCACGCAGTGCAGCGGCCGCAGTCCTCGTTCGTCGGCCGTGGTGTCGACGCGCGTGCGCAGGTCGTCACCGTTCGCCGCGAGCACATCCACCCGGCGCCGCGCACCGCCGCGGGCGACCACCCAGTCCGCGCCCTTGGTGTCCAGCGCCGGCTTCACGGTGAGCGTGGCCAGGCCCCGCTCGTCGTAGTTGTACGCGGTCTTGATCAGGGTGTCGGACTTGCCGGAGTTCATCGCTCCGTACTTGAAATGCAGCTTGGCCACGCGGGTCTCCGGAGATCGGGGGAGGGGATCAGAAGGCGTCCAGGACGCTGGGCCGGGGACCGGCCAGCAGCGCGTCCAGGAAGGACTCGGCCGCAGGATCGGCGTGGGCGCGCAGGCCGAGACGGCGGGCGTCGGCCAGGGTGCGGCCGCCGACGAGCAGGAGCGAGGCCGAGTGGATGTCCAACCGGCAGCTGCCCAGCGCCTCCGCCGCAGCCGCTCCCGCCGGCTCGTCCGGCTCCGCCACCGTGACGGTGCCCTGGTGCACGGAGACCAGGAAGGTGCCCGCGGCCCGACAGGTGCCCTCGGGGACCGTGGCGTCCTCGACGACGAGGCGGAGCGTGCCGTCCAGGGCGGCGGGAGCCTGGCGGGCGCGCAGGGTCGCGGCCGTGTCGATCACCCGCATCATCACCAGCGGTTCCGGCGACGGATCGGGACGGACACCGCCACCGGGCAGCACGTCCAGGACCGGATCCTCGGTGCGCAGCCGCAGCCGGACCAGCTCGGTCACCGTGGACCAGGAGCCGAGTGTGCGCAGCAGCGCCTGCCGGTCCTCACGGGTGCGGCCGAGGAGCTCGTGCACCTCGAGACCGGGGTCGTCGGCGGTGCCGGCGCGCCGCGCCCAGGACACATAGCCCTGCGCGGTGCCGGCCGCGTCCTCGAGTAGCAGCGCGGACCAGGGGTGGGCGGGCAGGGTCTCGGGGAACAGCGGCGGCTCGCGGCGCAGCATCAGGTTGTCGCCCGCGGTCAGCTCGTGATGCAGCCGGCGCAGCCTCGGCATCGACTCGGCGGTGACGGGCACGAGGCGCCGCCCCGGGACGGCGGGGATCCGCTGCAGATCCACCAGCGGCACGATCAGAGACCGGCCCCGCGCGACCACCTGGTAGCCGTATCGGCGGTAGAGCGACGGGTTCGAGGGATACAGCATCGACAGCTCCATCCCCTCGGCGCCGCAGCGGGCGATCAGGGCGGTCAGCAGCGTCCCGAACAGTCCCTCCCCGCGATAGGCAGGATGGACCGCCAGCCCCGCGATACCGCCGCAGCGGGCCACGCCGCCGCCCAGCGCCACCAGGTCGCGGCGGATCCTGGCACCGGCGGCGAGCACCCCGCGGGGTCCGCCCGGCAGCGTGGAGGCATCGATGCCCAGCGGGATCTGGCCGGGAGAGAAGTCCCGGGGAGCGGTCGGGGCGGCCGGGTCGAGACCCCCGCCGAAAGCGCCGGAGGCCATGGTCCGGTAGCTGACGAAGTCCTCGGCGGTGAGATCTCGAACGGGCATGCGGGAGAGTCTAGGGCGCGGGCTTGTTGCATACTGACCACGCCTGTCCAGCCCAGAGGAGATGTCGTGAGCCCACGCCGTGATCGTCCGTCCACGGATGCGCCGCGGAACGGTGCCCGCAAGCCCTACACCCGCCCCAGCAGTGCCCATCGCACCGCCCGCGAGAAGCTCTCCAAGCGCCTCTCGGCAGGGGACCCGCGCAGCGACCAGCACCCGCAGCGGAGGATCCCGGTGGGACTGTCCACCTCCTCCGTCTTCCCCGCCGGGGTCGAGGAGGCCTTCCGGCTCGCCCACGAGATCGGCTACGACGGCATGGAGGTGATGGTCTCCTATCCCAAGGACAGCCAGGACCCTGCGCTCCTGCGCGAGTACTCCGAACGCCATGAGCTGCCGATCCTCTCCCTCCACGCTCCCACCCTGTTCTTCCTGCAGGGCCTGTGGGGCCGCGATGCATGGGTGAAGATCGAGCGCACCATCGAGATCGCCAAGGAGCTCGGCGTCCCCACGATCGTGGCGCATCCCCCGTTCCGCTGGCAGGGGAAGTACGCGCACGGCTTCGTCGAGGGCGTCGCGGCGCTCGAGGAGGAGCACGGCATCGCGATCGCGGTCGAGAACATGTACCCGTGGCGGCTCGGGGTGCGGGAGCTGCTGAACTACTTCCCCGACCACGATCCGACCGATGAGGAGTATTCCCACGTCACCGTCGACCTCTCCCACGCCGCGACCGCGGGCGATGACGCGCTGGAGATGATCGAACGGCTCGGTGACCGCCTCACCCACCTGCACCTGACCGACGGGTCCGGGAGGACCACCAAGGATGAGCACCTGCCGCCCGGGGAGGGCAATCAGCCCTGCGCCGAGGTGCTGCGGCGCCTCGCCAACCGCGGCTGGGAGGGCTCGGTGCTGCTCGAGGTCACCACCAGCAACAATGCCGAGGCCCGGGAGCGGACGCTGCGCCAGAGCCTCGCCTTCGCCCGTCACCATCTCGGCCATCACCTCGAGGACGAGACGGGCGGAGGGGACGACGTGGGATCCACCACGCCCTGAGGGAACCCCCAGACGCAGGTGGGACACTGATGGTCGCAGGTGCCGGGCCCGTCCCGGCCGCCTGCGACGATGACATCCACACGGAACGACGAGGTAGCGCACTCTGATGGCGAACGGGAACACAGGGATCGTCCACAGGAACACCAGCCTGCTCGGGATCGAGATGAGCCTCCCGCAGGTCACGGTGACCTCGGACGAGATCGACGAGATGCTCGCCCCGGCGCGCAAACGACTGCGGCTGCCCAAGGGCGTGCTGCAGCGCGTGGCCGGTGTGTACGAGCGTCGCTGGTGGCGGGATCGCGACAACGGGTGGAAGCAGGGCGTCGTGCTCGCCGCCGAGCGTGCTATGGCCAAGGCCGGCATCATGCGCGACCAGGTGGGCCTGCTGATCAACGCCTCCGTCTCCCGCCAGCATCTGGAGCCGGCGGTGTCCACCGGGATCCACCACTCCCTGGGCCTGCCCAGCAGCGCCATGAACTTCGACATCACCAACGCCTGCCTCGGCTTCGTCAATGCGATGACCATGGCCTCGGCCATGATCGATTCCGGGCAGATCAAGTATGCCCTGGTCGTCGGCGCGGAGGACGTCGAGCAGGTGCAGCGCGGCACCGTCGATCGGCTGAACTCCAAGACCTCGACCCGGGCGGACTTCAACAACCAGTTCGCCTCGCTGACCCTCGGTTCCGGGGCCGCCGCCGCCGTGCTCGGCCCGACCGATGAGCACCCCGAGGGCCACCGGCTGAAGCACACCCAGGCACGCGCCGGCACCGAGCACCACGAGCTGTGCGTGGCGAACATGCAGGACATGCGCACCGACTCCGCCGGACTGCTCGAGAACGGCATCCAGCTCATCCTGGACACCTGGAAGGGCGCCAACGAGGACGGCTACGACTTCAAGAACCTCGACCTCGTCATCCCGCACCAGGTCTCCACGGTCTACATCCGCAACTTCTCGACGATCACCGGGGTGGGGATGGACCGCATCCCGGTCACCCTCGCGGACTGGGGCAACATCGCCGCCGAGGCGGTGCCGATGACGCTCGCGCACATCCAGGACGACATCGAGCGCGGGCAGCGGGTGCTGCTGATGGGAGTCGGCTCCGGGCTGAACACGGCGATGATGGAGGTCCAGTGGTGAACACCACCCGCAGCACCGGCCGCCGGGCGTCATCCCCCGCGGGCCCCGAGATCCCGGAGCTGCCCGGTGTGGACCCGCGGCTCCACCGCACCCTCGAGGTGCGCGACCACACCGGTGCGGCACGCCGCTGGCACCTGCTGGACTCCGGTCCGCTGCTCGCCGAGCGCGGGATCACCCCGCGCGGCACCCTGCTGGCCGTGCACGGCAACCCCACCTATTCCTTCCTCTTCCGCTCCCTGGTCAGGGACGACATCCCCTGGCGGCTGATCGCGGTCGACCAGTTGGAGATGGGCTACTCCGAGCGCAGCGGGGTGAAGCGCCGCTACCAGGACCGCATCACCGACCTGTCGCTGCTCACCGACGCGCTGTCCCTGCGCGGCCCGGTGGTGACCGTCGGCCACGACTGGGGAGGGCTGATCTCCGCCGGCTGGGCGCTGGACAACCGCCACGATCTGGCCGGGATGATCCTCACCAACACCGGGGTCCACCAGAAGCTCGAGGAGGCGCTGCCCACGGCGCTGCAGCTGGCGACCGCGCCCTGGTTCCGCACGCCCTCGACCTCGGTCACCGACACCTTCCTGCGCACCACGCTGGCCCTGTCGAAGCCGCCGCTGCCGCGCGAGGTCCAGGACGCCTATCTCGCCCCGTACCGGGGCCGGGCCCGCCGTCGCGGCATCGACCAGTTCGTGGCAGACATCCCGGCCGGTGCCGCGCACCCCTCCCGCGCCACCCTCGAGCGGGTCGCGAGCGGCATCACCGAGCTCGATGTCCCCACCCTCTTCGCCTGGGGGCCGCGGGACGTCACCTTCTCCGACCGCTTCCTGCGGGACCTCGTCCAGCGGGTGCCGCACGCCGATGTGCACCGCTTCGAGGGCGCCTCCCACCTGGTGTGGGAGGATGCCGACGTCGCCGGGCTGGTCGCCGACTGGCTGGAGACCACCTTCGGCACCGCCGAGCAGCCGCGCACGGCAGCGCCCGGGTGGCAGCCCGTCTCCGCCTTCGCCGAGCAGGCGCCCGAGCGGCCGATCGGCGCGCCGATCGCCGAGCTCGCGAACGATCCCCGCCATGCCCGCCGCGCCGCCGTGGTGGAGCTGGGCGGTGAGGACGGCGAGACCCGGGAGATCTCCTGGTCCCTGCTGAACCGCCGCGTCGACGACATCGCCGCGGGTCTGCTCGCCCACGGGGTGCAGCCCGGGGACCGGGTCAGTCTGCTGATCACCCCCGGTGCTGACCTCACCGGGGTGCTCTACGCCTGCTTCCGGATCGGCGCCGTCGCCGTGATCGCCGATGCAGGCCTGGGCCTGCCCGGACTCACCCGCGCCACCATCGGCTCCCACCCGGACTGGTTCATCGGCATCAAGCGCGCCCTGGTCGGCGCCCGGGCGCTGGGCTGGCCCGGCCGCCGCCTCTCCGTCGAGCAGCTGCCGACGGTGGACCGCATGGCCCTGGGCGTGGAGACGTCGATCGCCGAGCTGGCCCGCTCCGGGTCGATGATGCGGGAGCTCGGGGCGCCGCTGACCGCGCCGTGGCCCGCGCCCGATGCGGACGCCGCGATCCTGTTCACCTCCGGCTCGACCGGGCCCGCGAAGGGCGCGGTGCTCACCCATCGCCAGCTGGCCGCCATGTTCGCCGCTGTCGGGGACACCCTGGACCTGGCCCCGGAGCGCGGACTCGTCGCCGGGTTCGCCACCTTCGCCCTGCTGGGCCCGGCCCTCGGCGCGCCGACGGTGGTGCCGGACATGGACATCATGCGTCCCGGCGACCTCACCGCCCCGGCCCTGGCGGAGGCGATCGCCGCCCTCGGCAGCCCCGCCGTGTTCACCGCCCCTGCGGCCCTGCGCAACATCATCGACACCGCCGACCAGCTCGACGAGGCCGGCCGTGCCGCGATGGGCCGGGCGGCGAGCTTCTTCTCCGCCGGCGCGCCGATCCCCGCGCACCTGCTGCGTGAACTGCGCACCCTGATGCCCAGCGCGCGGGCGCTGACCCCGTACGGCATGACCGAGTGCCTGGCCGTGGCCGCGATCGACCTCGAGGGCATCGAGGCCGCGGGCGAGGGCTCCGGCGTGTGCGTCGGCCGGCCTGTGCCGCGGGTCGAGATCGCGATCGCCGTGATGGACGAGCTGGGGGAGACCACCGGGGAGATCACGCAGGATGCCGGCGAGAAGGGTGAGATTCTGGTGCGGGCGCCGCATGTGCGGGACCGGTACCTGATGCTCTGGGGCACCACCCGCACCGCGATGCGCTTCACGGGCTGGCATGCCACGGGCGACGTCGGCCACCTCGATCAGGAGGGTCGGCTGTGGGTCGAGGGCCGCGCGGCTCACGTGCTCGCCACAGCCGAGGGGCTGCTCACCCCGGTCCAGGTCGAGGACGCGGCGGAGTCCGTGCCCACGGTGCGCCGTGCCGGCGCCGCCGTCGTGGGCCCCCGCGGCACCCAGCAGGTGGTGGTGATCCTCGAGACCGAGGACGGGTACCGGCCCGGCAGGACCGGTCGCCCCCGCCCCGCCGATCCCTCCCTGCAGGAGGCGGTGCGTCGCGCCGTGCGGGACCGCTCAGGGGCCGACGTGGTCGCGGTGTTCACCACCAGCGCGCTGCCCACCGACATCCGCCACAACTCGAAGATCGACCGGGCCGCGCTGTCGCGCTGGTCCGCCCAGACCCTCGCCGGCGAGCGGGCGGAGGCCCTGTGAGCGCGCCGACGGTCCTGGTCACCGGGGCCTCCGGAATGCTCGGCGGCGCGGTCGCGACCGCGCTGCGCGACCGGGGCGCGACGGTGCGCGCCTTCCAGCGCCGCCCCGCCGGGATCGACGGGGTCCAGGACCTCACCGGCTCCCTCACCGCGGCCGACGACGTGCGCCGCGCCGTGCAGGGCGTCGATGCGGTGATCCACCTCGCCGCGAAGGTCTCCATCTCCGGACCCGAGCACGAGTACCGGGCGATCAACATCGAGGGCACCCGTCACGTGGTCGACGCCCTGCGGGCCCAGGGCGGGGGAGCGCTGGTGAACGTCTCCTCCCCGTCGGTCGCCCATCTGGGCCGCGCGATCGTCGGCGCAGACGCCACCACCGCCGACCCCGCGATGGCCCGTGGGCCGTACGCGCGCACCAAGGCCGCGGCCGAGCTGCTGGCGATGCAGGCCGACGGCACGGACGGACTGCAGGTGACCTCGATCCGCCCCCATGTGGTGTGGGGGCCCGGCGACACCCAGTTGGTGGGCCGCATCGTCGACCGTGCCCGTCGTGGCCGGTTGCCGCTGCTGGATCACGGCATGGCGCTGATCGACACCACCTACGTCACCAATGCCGCCGACGCGATCACCGCTGGTCTCGACCGTATCGAGGCCGTGCACGGGGAGAGCTTCGTGGTCTCCAACGGTGAACCCCGCACCGTTCGCGACGTCTTCGCCGGCTGGTGCGAGGCGGCGGGGGTCCCGGCTCCGACCCTGCGGGTCCCCGGTGCTGCGGCGCGTTTCGCCGGTCGCGTGATCGAGCGGATCTGGGAGAAGCGCCCCGGGCACGACGAACCGCCGATGACGGAGTTCCTCGCCGAGCAGATGTCGACCGCGCACTGGTTCGACCAGCGCCGCACCCGCGAGCGGCTGGACTGGACGCCCCGGGTGAGCATGGGCGAGGGCAATGCACGCCTCGCGGCCTGGTACCGCGAGCACCCGGTCCTCTGAGAGCTGTTCCTGACCCCCGTCCCCCCGCACGGAAGAGCACGGCCACCGTATGAACGAGAACCCCACCACAGACCCGGCAGGCGCGGTTCCCGCGCATGACGAGGCGACGCTGCTGGCCGAGATCGATGCCGAGCTGGCCGCCGAGCGCTCCGCGAAGGCCCGTGCCGGGCAGCGGATCACCGGACTGGTGCTGCTGATCGGCGCGCTGGTCGGATGGATCGCCTCGCTCGAGCTGCAGGTCGGCAAGGAGTTCCTGCTCGCCAACCCCGGCGCCAGCCTGGCCTGCGATGTGAATCCCTTCATCTCCTGCGGCAATGTGATGATGACCTGGCAGTCCTCGGCGCTGGGGATCCCGAACATGGCGATCGGGCTGGGCGGCTTTGCGATCATGGGCGTTCTCGGCGCGCTGATGGTCTCCGGCACTCAGCTGCCCACCTGGTGCCGCTGGGCTCGGCTGGGCGGGATGACCTTCGCCTTCGGCTATGTGCACTTCCTGGCGATCTCCACGATCTTCGTGATCGGCGCGCTGTGCCCGTGGTGCATGGTGATCTGGACGGTCACGGCCCCGATGTTCTTCGCCACCCTGGCCCACACCGTCGAGAGCGGCGATCTGCGGTTCCCGGCGCCGTGGGCGAATCTGCTGCGCCGCTGGGTGGTGCTCACCCTGGGGTGGTACCTGCTGGTGATCGTCGTGATCGCGCTCGCGTTCCGGCAGCAGTGGCTGGTGATGCTGGGACTCTGACCGCTCTCGCGACGATCCCCGCAGCCTCTGGCGACAGGGACTGCGGGGATCGTCTTCTCGGGATCGGGCGGGAGCCCCCATGGGGATCAGAGCATCCCGAGCAGCCCCGGGACGGCCAGTGAGATCTGCGGGACGAACACCACCAGGAACAGTCCCAGGGCCAGGGAGATCAGGAATGGTGTCAACCGGGCGATGACCGGCTCGATCTTCAGATCCGCGATTCTCGCGCCCACGAAGAGCACATTCCCCACCGGAGGGGTGATCACGCCGACGCTGAAGGCGTAGACGACCATGGTGCCGAAGTGGATCGGATTGATGCCCAGGTCGGAGACCATCGGCAGGAAGATCGGCACGAAGATCAGGATCGCCGGGGTGGGATCCATGAACGTCCCCACCGCCAGCAGGATCACCATGATGATGATCAGGATGACCGTCGGTTCCGAGGTGACGTTGAGGATCAGGTCGGCGATCAGGTCCGGGATCCGCGCGAAGGCCATCACGAAGGACAGCGCCGAGGACACCCCCACGAGCAGCATCACGATCGACGTGGTGCGGCCCGCGTCCACGAGGATCCTGGGCAGATCCTTCACCGTGAGCGTGCGGTAGAGCAGGCCCAGGACCAGGCAGTAGACCACGGCGACGGCCGCGGACTCCGTGGCGGTGAAGAAGCCCGAGAGGATGCCTCCGATGACGATCACGATCATCAGCAGCGACGGGATCGCCCGCCACAGGGTCTTCGCCGCGAGTGCCGGGGTGATTGCGATGTCGGCATCGCGCCGCGGTCCGGTGCGGTGGCGCTTGTGCGTGGCGGCGATCACCAGCATCACCGCGATCGCCCAGATCAGGCCGGGCCCGATGCCCGCCATGAACAGGGCGGCGATCGATGTGGAGGACACCAGCGAGTACACGATGAACGTGTTGGACGGTGGGATCAGCATCCCGGACGGTGCCGACGCGACGTTGACCGCCGCGCTCCACGGCTTCGAATAGCCCTCCCGTTCGAGCCGTGGCCCCATCACGGAGCCCACCGCTGCCGCCGAGGCGACGGCGGCGCCGGAGACGGCACCGAACATGGTGTTGGAGAGCACGTTGGTGTGCACGAGGCCACCGGGGAGCTTGCCGACCACCACCCGGGCGGCGTCGACCAGACGGCCGGCGATGCCGCCCTGGTTCATGAGGCCGCCGGCGAGGATGAAGAAGGGGATCGCCAGCAGGGTGAAGCTGTTGATGCCCGTGAAGACCTCGGAGGCGGTGTTCATCGTGGTGGTGGTGGGATCATTGCCCAGCAGCACGAAGATCGCCACGAACGAGGTCACGCCGATCACGATCGCGATGGGGACACCGAGGGCGATGCCGATGACGATGCCGAACAGCAGGATCAGCCCGGCGACAGCGGTGACATCCATGGTCAGCTCTCCTTCTGGTCGGTGTCGCGCGGGAGGTCGGGGCTGTCGTCGCGCTGGTGGTCCGAGGTCCGCTCGGCCGGCGGGGAGCCCTCGCCTGCGCCCGCAAGGCCGGGAACGGTCGTGATCTCCTGCTCGGTCCGGGCGACGACGGTCGTCAGCGGACCGCGCCCGAGGAGATCTTCGATCAGATGGAGCACAGCGATGAGCGCGATGATCACGCCCGCCACCGGGAGGATCACATAGGCCTGGCCGATCGTGCCCGGAAGTGCCGTCAGCTGCTGCGACCAGCTGTTCTGCGCGGCCAGGGTCCCGCCGTAGACCAGCACCAGGACGGCGAAGACGAGGATCACCAGCTGGATCAGGACGGCCACGCCCCGACGGACCGGCCGAGGCAGACGCTCGACGACGAAGGTGACCGCGATGTGGCCCCGCTCCGAGAACACCAGCGCGGCGCCGACGAGCGATGTCCACACGAAGACGTACTTCGCGAGCTCCTCGGTCCACGCGGCGGGGCTCTGGATCACCTCACGCGTGAAGACCTGCCACACGACCGCGAGGACCATGACCGTGAAGAGGACCGCGGTGGCGGCCCCCAGAGAGCGGTTCAGGCCCTTGATGATGAGTGTCATCTGATTTCCCTTCTGCACGGCAGGAGGCCGGACCCCATGGCCCGGCCTGCTGCGTGGAGGTGTTCCTGGTCAGCCCTGGGCTCCGCGGATCGCGTCCCACAGAGCGGTCTGCGACTCCTCGGTGAGGAACTCTTCGGGCAGGGCGGCCAGCGCCTCCTGGAAGGCGTCGGCGTCGACCTCGTTGAAGGCGGCGCCGTCGGCCTCCGCGTCCGCGACGGCCTGCTCGGTCTGTTCGGCCCAGAGCCCGGTGTGCTCCTGGACGGCGGTGGCCCAGCCCTCGTCGAAGGCGGCCCGGTCCTCCTCGGACATCGAGTTCAGGGTCTCGGTGTTGATGATCAGGTAGTCGGTGCCGACGAGGTGGCGAGTGAAGGAGTAGTACGGCGCGACCTCGTAGTGAGCCTGCGTGAAGTAGGAGATCTCGTTGTTCTCCGCGGCGTCGATGACCCCGGAGTTCAGCCCGGTGTACACCTCGCCGTAGGCGAGCGGGGTGCCCGTCGCGCCGAGCGCCGCGGCCATCGCCAGGTGCAGGTCCGACTCCTGGACGCGCATCTTCTGCCCGTTCAGATCGGCCGGGGTCATGATCGGGCCGACGGTGCTGTACGCACTGCGCTCACCCTGGGTGAAGCCGCCGATGACCGTGATGTTCTGGGACTCCTCGAGTGATGCGAACAGCTCTCCGACGATCGCGGGGTCCTGGAGGATCTGCATCTGCTTGTCGATGTTGTCGAATGCGCCCGGCATGTTCAGGGTGAGGAAGTCGGGGTTGAGGTTCTCCAGCTGGGTGCCCGAGACGATGGACATCTCCACGGAGCCGTTGGACGCCATCTGCAGGGTCTCCTGCTGGGCACCGAGAGTCTCGTTGGGGAACACGTCGATGCCCCAGGCGCCGCCGGTGGACTCCTCGAGGGCCGTGCCGAAGTTGTCCAGGGCGATGTACGAGGGGTGGGTCTCGGTCTGGTTGAGGGCCAGGCGCATCATGGTGCCGGAGCCCCCGCCGTTCGACGCTCCCCCTCCGTCATTTCCGCCGCCGCAGGCGGCGAGGGCTGCTGCAGCACCGGCGAGACCGGTGGCTCCGAGCAGGGTGCGGCGGGTCACGTGCTGGGCGGTGAAGCGTGAAGATGCCATGGGGAGTACCTCTCATCATCGAGTCGGACAGTGCGCCGGGAGTGGACCATCCGGGGCGCCGACTTCGTTATCGGACTGCTCTGATCCTGCGGGGGAGGACGCGAGTTCATGCGATGTTGCCTCGAGTTGCCCCTCCGTATCCCTCTTGTGACCTCGGCGTTCACCAGGTTCGGTGAGCGCATTCCTGCAGTCGGAGGGGCCTTTCGGCGCGCTTTGGGAAAGCTCTGGATCGATGCACGCAGCACAGCTGGACGGACTGACCGCTCCTCCACAGTGCGCAGTGGTCCCCACGTCGCACGTGGCCATGGTGCGTCTGCGACCGTGACGTCTAGCGTCGCGGACATGGGAGCACACACCGGATCCGAGGGTCCGCGGCGCGGTCGGGTCGGGAAGCATCGCCGGTCCGGGCGGGCGCTGGTTGCGCGCCGGGATCACCCTGCACCGCAGCGGACGCGTCGCCCGGGCCTGCCCGCCCCGTCGCCGTCGGCGCTGGTGGGCCTCGCCGTGCTGGTGCTGATCGCGGTCGGGGTCGTGCATCTGTCCGGGTCGGGCTCCGCAGTTCCGCTGGAGACGGCACCGACGCCTCAGCACGAGGCTGTCGAGGCCGCCTCCCCGGAACGGACCACCGCCGTTGCGACCGGGGCTGCGGCCCCGCCGCCGACGTCCAGCCCGTCGGCTGCCGCGGCCACCGACCGATCCGAGATCGTGGTCCACGTCTCCGGGGCAGTGGCGGCGCCGGGCGTGGTGCAGCTGCCGGGTGATGCTCGGGTCGATGACGCGCTGCGCGCCGCCGGCGGTGCGACGGACGATGCCGATCTCTCGGTGGTGAACCTGGCCCGCCCTCTCGCCGACGGGGAGCAGATCCATGTCCCGCTGCCGGGGGAGGCGCCACGAGCCACACCCGCCGCAGAACCCGGATCCACGGGGGGAGTCCAGGAGTCCGGGAGCGGGGCGCCGATCGACCTGAACACCGCCGGCGTCGCCGAGCTCGAGGAGCTGCCCGGGGTGGGGCCGGCGATCGCGCAGCGCATCGTCGAGCACCGGGAGCAGAACGGCTCCTTCTCCTCGGTGGAGAGCCTGCTGGAGGTCTCCGGGATCGGACCGGCCACCCTCGAGGAGATCCGGGGACGGGCGACCGTATGACCCAGGCCGATCTGCGCCTGCTCCCGGGCGCGACCTGCGTGTGGGCGCTCGCGGTGCTCGGCATCACCGCAGGCGCCGCAGCGGCTGTCGCCGGCGCTGCGGTGCTGGTCGCACTCGCGCTGACCGCGGTCACGCTCACCGGGTCACCACGGACCGCCCGGAGCATCGTCGCGCACCTCGGCATCGTGGTGCTGGCCGGTGCGCTGCTGTTCCCCGCCCTGCAGCGGCATGACAGCACCGCGGCCGCCGTCGAGCTCGCGGAGCAGGAGGGGCTGATCGTGGAGCTGACCGTCGTGGCCACCGCGGACCCCGCACCGCCCGGCGGCGGACCGTCCTGGGCCCTCGAGGGCCAGCAGATGACGGCACGGACGGTGCGCGGTCCGGCGCGGGTGGGGCGAAACGCCGTCGTGCTGCCCGCCTCGCTGCCCGTCCTGGTGCGGGCGGCCGGGGAGTCGGCCCACGACCTGGCCCGCGTGCGGGACGGGGACCTCGCGCACCTGCGCGGACGTGTCGCGGTCAGCGGTTCCCTGGTGATCCTGCGGGCTTCGGAGGTGCGGCCGGTGGCGCAGGCCGGTCTTTCCGGGGCTGCCCTGTCGGTCCGGCACTCGCTGCGCCGGCAGGCACGGCAGGCGACCTCGCATCTGCCCTCGGACGAAGCCGCCCTGGTGCGGGGGATGACCCTCGGGGACACCCGCGGCATGGGGGAGCAGACCGAGGAGATCATGCGCCGGGCAGGGATCTCCCACCTGGTCGCCGTCTCCGGGGCCAACATCGCCCTGGTGCTCGCCGCGGTGCTGGGGCCGCTGCTGCTGTGCGGGGTGCGCCGGCGACCCCGGCTGCTGGTCGCCGGGAGCGTCGTCGCGGGATACGTGTGGCTGGTGGGGGACGAGCCCAGCGTCCAGCGCGCGGCGACGATGGCGGTCCCGCTGCTGGCCGCCCGCTTCGCCGGGGTGCGAGCCTCCCCGATCGCCGCCCTCGCCCTCACCGTGGCCCTGTGGTCCGTGCTCGACCCCGTCACCGCCGCGTCCATCGGGTTCCTGCTCTCCGCCCTGGCGACCGCGGCCATCCTGCTCGCTGCGCCGCGGCTGGCCACCGCCCTCGAGGAGCTCAGCAGCAACAGGCTCGGCCGTACCGCCGCTCTGGTGCTCGCCGTGCCGCTGGTCGCTCAGCTGGCCTGCACGCCGGTGCTGATCCTGCTCACCCCGGAGGTCTCGGCCTGGTCGGTGCCGGTCAACATGCTGGTGGGTCCCCTGGTGGGCCCGTCCACGGTGATCGGGCTGCTCGCCCTGGTGATCGGCACGGCATGGCCCGCTGCCGCCGCCCTGCTGTGGACGCTCGCCGCCGGGGGAGCGCACCTGGTGCTGCTGATCGCGCGGGCGGCTGACGCCCTGCCCGGATCCCGCATCCCCGTCCCCGCCGGGGTCACCGGCGTGCTGCTGGTGCTGGCCGTCCTGCTCGCCGCGGCGATCGCCGTGGCCGCCCGCCGGCTGCCCCTGACCCGCTGGGCCGTGGCCGCACTGCTGGTCGCGGTCCTCGCCCCCGGGGCGGGACGTCTGCTCCCGCTCAGCACGGGACCGGAGTGGACGCTGGCCCTGTGCGCGGTCGGCCAGGGCGACGCCCTCCTGCTGCGCCCGCACCCCGATGACGGACCGGGCAGCACCGTCCTGATTGACACCGGACCCGATCCCGCGATGCTGCGGAGCTGCCTGGACCGATTGCAGGTGCGCGAGATCGACCTGCTGGTGCTCACCCATCCCCATCAGGACCACACCGGGGGCCGGGCGGCGCTGACCGGACGCCGCACCCCGCAGCGACAGTGGATCTGCCCGCTGCCCGAGGCCGCATCGGAGTCGGTGACCCGGGTGCCGACCACCGTCGCGACCACGGGCGAGACCTGGCAGCATCCCGGGCTCGCCCTGCGCGTGCTGTGGCCGGGCTCCGCCGAGGACGCCCGTCGCGCCGCAGCCGCCGAGCACGGCGGGGGAGAGGGGGACGCCGCCAACGACTGCTCGATCGTGCTGGAGGCGCTCTGGGGCGACGGCACCCGCCTGGTCTCCCTCGGCGATCTCGAGCCCACCGCCCAGCAGGAGCTCGCCGCGCTGCGGCCCGGTCCCGCGGACATCGTCAAGGTCGCCCATCACGGCTCCCGGTTCCAGCACGCCCCGCTGTACCGGCAGCTCGGCCCCGCCCTCGCGCTGGTGCCCGTCGGCCGGGAAAACGACTTCGGCCACCCCACCGAGGAGGCGCTCGGCCTGCTGCACACCCTCGGAGCCCAGGTGCTGCGCACCGACGTCCACGGCACCGTGGTGCTGCCGGCCGGCGACGCCGCGGCGCCGCGCAGCGTCGGCCGGGCCCGATAGGATCAGCCAGTCACCCCAGCAGTGAGGAGCCCCCGTGAGCGATGTCGAGTGGCACAGCGTCGCCCTCGCGCCGATCGTGCTGGTCCACGGCACCGAGACCCTGATCGCCGACCGCGCCGTCCAGCGCCTGCGGGGCCTCGCCCGCGAGGCCGATCCCACCGTGGAGGTCCACGACCTCGCCGGGGACGCCGCCGGCCCCGGGGCGCTCGCCCAGGTGGCCAGCCCGTCACTGTTCGGCGAGCCCCGCTTCGTCGTGGTGCCCGAGCTGCAGTCGGCCCCCGACACCCTGGTCCTCGAGCTGCTGGACTATCTCAGGGCCCCGGAGCAGGACGTCACGCTGGTGCTCGTCCACCGCGGCGGGAACCGCGGCAGGAAGCTGCTGGACGCGCTGAAGAAGGCCGGCGTGCCGCGGGTCGATGCCGGCCCCGTCAAGCGCGCCGGCGAGAAGCAGAGCTTCGTGGCCGCAGAGTTCGCGCGTGCCCAGCGCCGCATCCAGCCCGAGGCGCTGATCGCCCTCGTCGACGCCTTCGGCACCGACCTGGCCGAGCTCGCCGCGATCAGCCGCCAGCTGATCGAGGACAGCACCCCGGAGCCCGGCGAACAGGCCCCGCAGGTGTCCGTGGCCGATGTCCACGCGCTGACCGCCGGTCGGGTCGAATCCACCGCCTTCGCCGTGGCGGACGCCGCCATCGCCGGTCGCGAGCAGGACGCCCTGCAGCTGCTCCAGCAGGCGCAGCTCGCCGGTGCCGACCCCGTCCCCATCGTCGCCGCGATCGCCTCCAAGATGCGATCCCTGGCGAAGGTCACCGCCCCCGGGGCCAGCGCCCGCACCCTCGGCATGCCCGACTGGATGCTGCGCAACCTCGGCCGCGAGGCCAGGCACTGGAACGACCGCTCGCTGGCCCGGGCGCTCGAGGCGGTGGCCCGCGCCGACCACGAGGTCAAGGGGGCCGGGCGCGACGCCCGGTGGTCGGTGCAGCGCATGGTGATGGGCATCTGCCGCGCCCGTCGCGCGCACTGAGCTGGTCCCCGGCGACAGCGAGGAGCCCGGTGCGCATCGCTGCGCACCGGGCTCCTCGCTCACCCCGTCAGGCGGGGAGGCAGCTCAACGGCTGCCTGACCTCACTTGCTGACGCCGGCGACCAGCTTCGCGAGACCGGACTTGCGGTTCGCGGCCTGGTTCTGGTGGATGACGCCCTTGGAGACGGCCTTGTCGAGCTTGCGCGAGGCGGACTTGAGCGCCTCGCCCGCGACGTCGGCATCGCCGGTGGAGACGGCGGCCTTCACCTTGCGGGTGTAGGTCTTGAGCTCGGACTTGACGATGCGGTTGCGCAGGCGCGCCTTCTCGTTCGTCTTGTTCCGCTTGATCTGGGACTTGATGTTTGCCACGAAGACTCTTCTCTTGTGCTGCTGCGGTGGATCATCCGAGACGGCCGAGGAACGGAGCCGACGGGGACGGCGGTGGGGATTCGCCTGGAGACGTCGGTACCGGGTCGCTGCCACGGGTACTCGCCCGGGTCGCACGAATCGTCGCCCCTGACACGGCGGGACCACGTCATGCGCACACCGAACGGTATGTCACACATACGGTGCAGGACACTACCAGAGCACAGGCCCCTCACCGCATCGGGTGTGCGCCGGGTCTCGTGCGCCGGTGCGCGCCCGGCCGGGCCGGGCCCGGGCCGCGACCCCGCCGCGACGGCGACCCGTCACCAGCCGTGCACCTCTCGCACCGCGGCGGCCACCCGGTCGTACCGCTCCCGGTCCAGGCGTCCGCCCTCGCGGCGCACCGCCTCGGGCGACAGCCGCAGCAGCCGGTCGGCGCGCACCTCGGAAGGGCGTCCCCGGCGGTCCCAGTCCCCGGCGCCGATGTCCACCCAGGTCGAGCCGTGCTGGTCGGTGGCGGTCAGGCCCGGCGCGGTGCGGTCGCGGGAGGTGAGCATCAGGGCGACCAGGACCGTGCCGGAGCCGTCGGAGCCGTCCCGATCGGCGTCCTCCTCGGCGATCACCAGCACGGGTCGGTCCTTGCCCTGGGTGATGTCCTCCTCGTAGGGCACCCAGGCCCAGACGACCTCGCCCGGATCGGGGCGGTCGTCGGCATGCGGCGCATAGGCGAATGTCAGCGGGCCCTCGGTGCGGCGATCGGCGAGGACCGGGGAGCCCGCACCGATGCCGGTATCGGCTGCGGAGGCGCCTGCGGGCCGCCGGCCGGCCTCCGAGCTCTGCCTCACCGCGCGGAGCGCGGCACGGCCGAGATCCCGCGCGCCTCGGCGGGCGGCGGGGGAGCGCAGGGCAGTGCGGAGGAATCTGGAGATCAGGGACATGGTGCTCGCTTCCTGGGCGTTCTGCGCCCCACGGGGCAGGGGTGGTGCGAGAATGGTAGGCATGTCTGCCACCTCGCTGTTCCACAGCGCCCGCACCGGTGCCGGAGGCGACGAGATGTTCGCGCCCGACGGCACCGTGCGGCCCACCTATCGCGCCCTGCACGACGCGCTGGCCGGACTCGGGCCCGAAGAGTTCCGATCCCGCTCGGAGTCGCTGGCCCGCAGCTACCTCGACCAGGGCATCACCTTCGACCACGCCGGGGAGGAGCGTCCCTTCCCGATCGACGCGATCCCACGGGTGATCGCGGCCGAGGAATGGGCGCGCGTCTCCGCGGGCATCTCCCAGCGGGTGCAGGCTCTCGAGCGCTTCCTCGACGACCTCTACAACGACCAGGCGGCGATCGCCGACGGGGTGATCCCCGCGGAGCTGGTCACCTCCTCGACCTATGTGGTCGATCAGATGCGCGGCTACACCCCGCCCAACGGGGTGCGGATCCACATCTCCGGCATCGATCTGGTGCGCGACGGGGATGGGGAGTTCCGTGTGCTGGAGGACAACGTGCGGACCCCCAGCGGGGTCAGCTACGTGCTCTCGAACCGTCGTGCCATGGCGCAGGGCTTCCCGGAGCTGTTCGCCGACCGGCCGGTACGCCGCGTCGGCGACTACCCGGGACGGCTGCTCTCCGCACTGCAGGCCGCCGCGCCGGACCTCGCCGACGAGGAGGCCACGGTGGTGGTGCTCACCCCGGGCCGCTTCAACAGCGCCTACTTCGAGCACTCCCTGCTGGCCCGCACCATGGGCGTGGACCTCGTCGAGGCCTCCGATCTGGTCGAGCGCAACGAGCGCATCTACATGCGCACCACCGCCGGGCTGCGGCGGGTGGACGTGATCTACAAGCGCACCGATGACGACTTCATCGATCCCGAGGTGTTCCGCCCGGACTCGATGCTGGGCGTGCCGGGCCTGGTGCGCGCGGTCCTCGCCGGCAACGTGGTGGTCGCCAACGGCATCGGCAACGGCATCGGGGACGACAAGCTCACCTACACCTATGTGCCCGACCTGATCCGCTACTACCTGGGCGAGGAGCCGATCCTGCCCAATGTCGACACCTGGCGGCTGGAGGAGCCGGAGTCCCGCGCGGAGGTGCTGGACCGGCTCGAGGAGCTGGTGGTCAAGCCCGTCGACGGCTCCGGCGGCAAGGGCATCGTGATCGGCCCCGCGGCCACCACCGAGGAGCTCGACGAGCTGCGGACCCGGCTGCAGGCCGATCCCCGCGGCTGGATCGCCCAACCCGTGGTGCAGCTGTCCACGATCCCGACACTGGTCGAAGAGGGGCCGGAGCCGCGTCATGTCGACCTGCGCCCCTTCGCACTGAACAGCGGCGACGATGTCTGGGTGCTGCCCGGCGGGCTCACCCGGGTCGCACTGCCCCGCGGCGAGATGATCGTGAACTCCTCCCGCGGCGGCGGCTCGAAGGACACCTGGGTGCTCGCCGCGGAGCGCACCGCCGACCCCGGGGCTGCCTCCTCGACCTCGCAGACGCAGGAGACCCGGGACGAAGCGATCGAGGACCCCACCGACGACAGCTACGACGAGTTCGAGGACGTGCGCGAGGAACCGGCCGAGGAGCGGGCCCCGGAGCCCGACCCGGTCACCTCCGCGATCCCGATCATCGACGTCGAGGAGGCACCCCATGATGCTCAGTAGGATCGCCGATGCGATGTTCTGGATCGGCCGGTACGTCGAACGGGCCGACCAGACCGCCCGGATACTCGACGTCTCGCTGCAGTCGATCACCGAGGACACCCCGGAGGACCTCACCGCGGCCTGTGGTGCCGTCTACCAGATCTTCGGGGTGGAGCAGGTCTCCGACGGCGACTGCACCGTCCAACGGGTGCTGGACCGGCTGCTGACCGACCGGATGAATCCGTCCTCGGTGGCCGGCGCCCTGCTCACCGCCCGGGAGAACGCCCGCGGCGTGCGCGAGGCGCTCTCGACCGAGGTGTGGGAGTCGCTGAACACCACCACGCTCGGCCTGCCCCGCGGGGTGCGCCCCTCCCGCATGCACGGCGCCTTCCAGTTCGCCAAGGACCGCTGCGCCGTCGTCAACGGCCTGGTGGACTCCTCGATGACGCGCGACGAGGCTTGGCTGTTCCTGCGCATCGGGCAGCTGCTCGAACGGGTCGACATGTTGGCCCGCAACCTGCAGGACCACGACCTGGAGGACTCCTCCTCCGCCGGGACGGTGATGCTGCTGCGTTCGTGCAGCGCGCACGAGGCATACATCCGCACCTACCGCGGCCGCGTCCGCTCCTCCCGGGCGATCGAGTTCCTGCTGCTGGACTCGATCTTCCCCCGTTCGGCAGTGCACTGCCTCAGCGAGCTCGACGAGGCGCTCGAGACCCTCGCCAAGCTCCACGGCAACAGCTTCGATCGCCTCGGCGCGGCCGAACCCGGCCGGAGGATCGTCGGCCGCGCCCTGGCCAGCCTGCGGTTCCGTGCCCTGGATGACATCATCGCCGACTTCGACGAGGAGATGGAGCAGCTGCAGATGGTCACCGGCGCCGTCACCCGGGCCTTGGGCGCCACCTACTTCCACCCGGCGCACTGAGAAGGGCAGGGGATCGGCTGAGGTCTGCCTGTGACCTCTGTCCGCGCGCGCGGCGGGGAGCGGGCCGAGGGCGCCTGCCATGAGACGATGGGCCGATGCCCGGGCGCCGCTGCGCCCGACGATGGACCCACGAGAGGATGTATGCCGGTGAGCCCGAGGATCGCTGTCGATGAGGCCCGGGACATCCTGCCCGCGTCGACACCCCAGGAGCGCCTGCGCAACTTCTGCATCATCGCGCATATCGACCACGGCAAATCCACCCTGGCCGACCGCATGCTGCAGATCACCGGGATCGTCGAGGAGCGCGCGATGCGCGCGCAGTACCTCGACCGGATGGACATCGAGCGCGAGCGCGGCATCACCGTCAAGAGCCAGGCCGTGCGCATGCCGTGGCAGGTCGACGGCGAGAACTACGCCCTGAACATGATCGACACCCCCGGCCACGTCGACTTCACCTACGAGGTCTCCCGCTCCCTCGCGGCCTGCGAGGGCGCGATCCTGCTGGTCGATGCCGCACAGGGCATCGAGGCGCAGACGCTGGCGAACCTGTACCTGGCGATGGAGCACGACCTCACCATCATCCCGGTGCTGAACAAGATCGATCTGCCCGGCGCGGAACCGGAGAAGTACGCCGCCGAGATCGGGCAGCTGGTGGGCGTGGACCCCGAGGACGTGCTGCGCGTCTCCGGCAAGACCGGGGTGGGTGTGCCCGAGCTGCTGGACCACGTCGTGGAGACCCTGCCCCCACCGCACGGTGAGGTCGAGGCCCCGTGCCGTGCGATGATCTTCGACTCCGTCTACGACACCTACCGCGGCGTGGTCACCTACATCCGCGTGTTCGACGGCTCCCTGAAGTCCCGCGACCGGATCGACATGATGTCCACCGGAGCGCACCACGAGCTGCTCGAGATCGGCGTGAGCTCCCCGGAGCCCCACCCCACCCCGGGCATCGGCCCCGGCGAGGTGGGCTACCTGATCACCGGCGTGAAGGACGTGCGCCAGTCCAAGGTCGGCGACACCATCACCACCTCGATCCGCGGCGCCCAGCAGCCCCTGGCCGGGTACTCGGAGCCCAAGCCGATGGTCTACTCCGGGCTGTTCCCGATCGACGGCTCCGACTACCCGGTGCTGCGCGACGCGCTGGACAAGCTCAAGCTCAACGACGCCTCCCTGAACTACGAGCCCGAGACCTCCACCGCCCTCGGCTTCGGCTTCCGCGTCGGCTTCCTGGGCCTGCTGCACCTGGAGATCGTCCGCGAGCGGCTCGAGCGCGAGTTCAACCTCGAACTGATCTCCACCGCGCCCAGCGTCGTCTACCAGGTGACGATGGAGGACGGCACCGAGGTCGAGGTGATGAACCCCTCCGACTTCCCGGCCGGCAAGGTCGACTCCATCACCGAACCGATCACCAAGGCCACCATCCTGGTGCCTAGCGAGTTCATCGGCGCCGTCATGGAGCTGTGCCAGTCCAAGCGCGGCAGCCTCGGCGGCATGGACTACCTCAGCGAGGACCGGGTCGAGCTGCGCTACACCCTGCCGCTGGCCGAGATCGTCTTCGACTTCTTCGATCAGCTGAAGTCCAGGACCCGCGGCTACGCCTCGCTGGACTACGACGTCTCCGGTTCCCAGGTCGCCGACCTCGTCAAGGTCGACATGCTGCTGCAGGGCGAGCCGGTGGACGCCTTCAGCGCCATCGTGCACCGGGACAAGGCCTACAACTACGGCGTCGAGATGGCCGGGAAGCTCAAGAAGCTCATTCCGCGCCAGCAGTTCGAGGTGCCGATCCAGGCCGCCATCGGCGCCCGCATCATCGCCCGCGAGAACATCCGCGCGATGCGCAAGGACGTGCTGTCCAAGTGCTACGGCGGCGACATCTCCCGCAAGCGGAAGCTGCTCGAGAAGCAGAAGGAGGGCAAGAAGCGCATGAAGAACATCGGATCCGTCGAGGTCCCGCAGGAAGCCTTCATCGCCGCGCTCTCCTCCGATGCGGGCGACATGCCCAAGGACAGCAAGAAGAAGTGACGCCCGGGCGACGGCCCGACGCCGCGGGAGGAGCCCCGAGATGACCATCGCCCCCAGCACCCTCGAGGTGGCGTTCGATCCCGCCGCCACCGGACGGATCGCCGCGGTGTGCACCGTCGCCGAGCTGTTCCCGGTCCCTGCCAGCGGACTGATGAGCGGGATCGACAAGCGACCGGTCCCCGGGCCGGTCCGGCTGCTCACCCACGGCGTGCTCGGTGACGTCCAGGGGGACCGCGAGCACCACGGGGGGATCTTCAAGGCCGTCTACGCCTTCTCCCGAGAGGTCCGCGAGGCGTTCGTCGACCTGGCCGGCCAGGAGCTGCCCGATGGCTTCTTCGGCGAGAACCTGGTGACGCTCGGCCACGACACCGACGAGACGGTCATCGGGGAGCGCTGGCGGATCGGCGGCGCCGAGATCGAGGCCACCTGCCCCCGCACGCCCTGCGGCACCTTCTCCGCGAGGTTGGGCGACCGGCGCTGGGGCCGCACCTTCAGCGCCCAGGGCCGCTGCGGCGCCTACTTCCGCGTCCGCACCGAGGGCGAGGTGACCGCGGGCGAGGCGATCGAGGTCCTGGCACGCCCCGCCCACGGCGTGACCATCGCAGATGCCTTCCGCGGCCTGACCGCGGAGCAGGCCCGTGCCCTGCTGGACTGGGCGGAGGGGACCGGCACCGTGCTCTACGACTCCCTGGCCCGGTCCGCGCTCACGGTGCTGTCCCGGGCGGGACAGCAGGTCGACTTCCCGGCCGTTCTGCGCTCCACCGGCCGTGGGCTGGGCCCGGGGAGGGGACTGTGAGCACCGTGAAGCATGCAGCGGATCCAGGAAGCGACCTCTCGGTCTACATCCACGTCCCCTTCTGCGCGGTGCGCTGCGGGTACTGCGACTTCAACACCTACACCGCCACCGAGCTCGGCGGCGGCGGGTCCCAGGCCGAGTACGCGCACAACGCCATGGCCGAGATGGACCTGACCCTTGCCGCGGACCGCGCGGCCGGCTACGACTACCAGCAGGTCTCGACCGTGTTCTTCGGCGGCGGCACCCCCACGCTGCTGCCCGCTGATGATCTGGTCGCGATGCTCGAGCACCTGCGCACCCTGCTCCCGCTCGCGGACGACGCCGAGGTCACCACCGAGGCGAACCCCGACTCGGTGACCCGCGCCTCGCTGTCCCGGCTCGCCGCCGCCGGCATCACCCGAGTCTCCTTCGGCATGCAGTCCGCCGTGCCCTCGGTGCTCGCCACTCTGGACCGCACCCACGACCCCGAGAAGGTGCCGCAGGCCGTGGCCTGGGCGCGCGAGGCCGGTCTGGACGTCAGCCTCGACCTCATCTACGGCACCCCGGGCGAGACGATCGCCGACGTCGAGACCTCCGTGACGTCGGCTCTGGCCTGCGGAGTCGACCACATGTCGGCGTACTCGCTGATCATCGAGGGCAACACGGCGATGGCCCGGCAGCTGCGTCGCGGCGAGCTCACGGCCCCCGACCCCGACGACATGGCCGACAAGTACGAGCTGGTCGATGATCTCGCGAGGGCCGACGGGCTGTCCTGGTACGAGGTCTCCAACTGGTCCCGCACCCCGGCCCAGCGCTCCCGCCACAACCTCGCCTACTGGCGGGGCACCGACTGGTGGGGGATCGGGCCGGGCGCCCACCGCCACCGCGACGGGCTGCGCGCCTGGAACGTGAAGCATCCCAGCCGGTACGCCCGGATGCTCGCCGCCGGCGAGCTGCCGGTCGCGGACTCCGAGCAGGTCACCGCCGAGGACCGCCTCGTGGAGCGCGTCATGCTCGAGCTGCGGATCGCCGACGGCCTCGACATCGCGGTGATACCCCTCGAGCGTCGGCCGATGCTCGCCGTGCACCGCGACCGCGGGCACCTCGAGCCCGCCGCCCTCGAGTCCGGTCGAGCGGTGCTCACCCGCAGCGGGCGCCTGCTGGCCGACGCGGTGATCCGGGACCTGGTGCCCTGACCGGTCGCCGGACCGACCGCGGCGACCTGTGCGAGAACGCCCCCGGGATCGGTGGATGATCCCGAGGGCGCGCACGGTCAGCGGGCGGCAGTGGCCGCGTCGCTCACTTCACCAGACGGATGTTGACGGGGTAGTTCCAGTACTCGCCCCGGTTCGCCTTGACCGCACCGATGATCGAGAAGATCAGCTGCAGCAGGGCCGGCAGGCCGGCCAGCGGGAACAGCACCCAGCCGATCGTGAGGGTGAGCACGCCGATGATCGCGATCGCGATGGTGAGCACCACCTGGGCGACGAACACCGCGATCGCGCCGTTGAGCGCCTCGGCGGAGTGGAAGCGCACGAAGCGGTCCCGGTCCTTGTACATCAGGTAGACGACCAGCGGGCCCACCCAGCCGAGGAAGCCCCAGCTGATCACGTGGCCCACGGCGACCGCGGCCTGGGCGATCGTCGCCCACAGGCGCGAATCCGACTGGCTGACGGCCTGCCCGGTCAGGGGCCCGTCATAGACCCCCGGAGTGCCGGCCGGCGGCAGGCTCTCGCCCTGCGCCGCCGGCCCGGACCCGTCGGGTGCCTGCTGGCCATGGGGCGCCTGCTGGGCGTGCGGTGCCTGTGCGGGGTCGGGGGCGACGAACGGATCCTGCCCGCTCGGGGCCGGCTGCTGCGCGGGAGCCTGCGGTGCCGGCTGCGAGGCCGGGGCGGCGTCGCTGTCCAGGGGGTGGTTCCTCGCGGCCTCGGCGTCGTAGGCGTAGGGATCGTGCGGGTGGAGGTTCGGATCGGAGGTCGGAGCGCCCTGCTCCGCCTGCGGCGGCCGCGGGGCGTCCGGGGTGCCGGACTCGGCGGCGTAGGGATCGTGGGGGTGCGGTGTCTGGCTCATGGTTCCTTCTTCGTCACGGGCCGGCAGAGGACCGGCGGCGGGCTGATGGATCCAGCCTAGGGAGCATCCGCGGCGTCGTCACCGTGGCGAACCGCCGGATCATGTGGGGGATAGCCCCCAGCAAGAAGGCCGGCGACGATCAGGACGGGTCGACGGTCACGAAGTCGATGAGCTCCTCGATGCGGCCGGAGAGGGTCGGCTCGACGTCCGCATAGGAGCGCACGGTCGACAGGATCCGCTTCCAGCCCAGGCCGATGTCGGCCTTGTCGGCGCGCGGCCAGCCGAGCGCCGCGAGGGAGCCGACCTTGATGTCCGTGCCCTTGGGCACGTGCGGCCACTCGCGCAGACCCACCCGCGCGGGTTTGACCGCCTGCCACACGTCCACGTACGGGTGGCCGACCACGGTGACGTTGCCGCGGGCCCCCGGCAGAGCCATCACCTCGGCGGCGATGCGGGACTCCTTCGAGCCCTTCACCAGGTGATCCACGAGGATCCCGAGCCGTCGATCCGGCGAGGGGCCGAACTCGCGGACCCGCTCGGTGAGGTTGTCCGCGCCCTCCAGCTGCTCGACGACGATCCCCTCGATGCGCAGGTCGTGGCCCCAGACCTTCTGCACCAGCTCGGCGTCATGGGTGCCCTCGACCCAGATCCGGGAGGCGCGCGCGGTGCGGGCCTTCGCACCCTCGACGAAGACCGAGCCCGAGGCCGAGCGGCGGCGCACCGGGCCGGTCGGGGCCGCGGCCACGGGACGGTGGAGCACCACGGGCTTCCCGTCGATCATGAAACCGGGTCCGAGCGGGAACGTGCGGCGCACGCCGCGGCCGTCCTCGAGCTCGACCACCAGCTCGCCCGCGATCTTCTCGACCCGGGTGATGGCGCCGGTGAAACCGGTCGAGGCCTCCTCGACGACCAGGTCCCGTCGAGCGGGGACCTCCTGGGCGACGGGGCGGCGACGATGGTGGGCGGGGGGACCGGCGGACAGCACGTCGCGGCCGTACCGGTCGGGGAAGTTCGCAGGCACGCGCGACACCGTACACCCGTGGCGAACGCCTCCCTGCGCAGCGCGCCGAGGCGGCGTACGATTGGCACTTGGCACGGCAGAGTGCCAGTGTGGACCGGCCATCGAGCCGCTCCGACCATGAGACGACAGCACGCAGCGCAGGAGGTGAGGGAGACGGAGGACCGCAAGCTCCACATCCTCGGCGCGATCGTCGAGGACTACGTGGCCACCCGCGAGCCCGTCGGCTCCAAGTCGCTGCTGGAGCGGCACGAGCTCGGTGTCTCCGCCGCGACCGTGCGCAACGACATGTCGCTGCTGGAGGAGGAGGGGCTGATCCATCAGCCCCACACCTCCGCCGGACGGGTCCCCACCGACAAGGGCTATCGCGCCTTCGTCGACCACGTGGCCACCATCAAGCCGCTGTCGGCCCCCGAGCGTCGGGCGATCCGTGCCCTGCTCGAGGATGCCGGCGACGTCGAGGACCTGCTGGCCCGCACCGTGCGTCTGCTCGCACAGCTCACGCAGCAGGTCGCCATGGTGCAGTACCCCGCGCGTAGACAGGCGAGGATCCGCCACGTCGAACTGGTCAAGGTGGCCGACTCCCTGCTCCTGGTGGTGCTGATCCTGGAATCCGGGCGGGTGGACCAGCGCACCGTCCCGGTCATGGCGGGCAGGCCGACGGAGTACTACGCGGCCCTGCGCGACCATCTGAACCGGGTCGTCGCCGGCCGGGAGGTCACCGATCTCACGGCGCCGCTGGGCGAGTACCTCGAGTCGCTGTCCCCGCCGGAGCGCGCGGCGGCCGCCGAGGTGGCCGAGACCCTCGTGGCCCTGGCCGCGAACCGGGCCGAGGACCGCATCATGATGGCGGGCACCTCGAACATCGCCCGCTCCGCGCAGGACTTCGCCCGCGAGGTCGAACCGCTGCTGGACGTGCTCGAGGAGCAGCTGGTGCTGCTGCGCCTGTTCACCGAGATGCACGTCTCCCCCGGGGCTGTCGAGGTGCGCATCGGTTCGGAGCTCGAGGACCGTGCTCTGCACTCCACCGCCGTGGTCGGTGCCGGCTACGGGGCGGGATCCCATCTGGCGATCCTCGGCCCCCGCCGGATGGACTACGTCACCGGGATCTCCACGGTCCAGGCCATCGCCCGCTACGTCTCCCGCTATCTCGAATAGGAGCGCCGCCGGTCCACCCGGCCCTCCCCGCTCGACCCCCGTCTCCGCCCGCCGCTCGCTGCGGCCCGGCCACCCCGACTCCCCGCGAAGGAATCCACCCCTGTGAACGAGGACTACTACGATCTGCTCGGCGTCTCCCGCGAGGCCTCGACCGACGAGATCAAGAAGGCGTACCGCAAGCTCGCCCGCACCCTGCATCCGGACGTGAACCCGGATCCGGAGGCCGCCGAGAAGTTCAAGCGGGTCTCCCAGGCCTACGAGACGCTCTCCAGCGCGGACAAGCGTCGCCAGTACGACATGGGCGGCGGCCCGGGCATGGGCGGATTCCCCGGCGGCGGCGGGGCCGGCTTCGACTTCAACGACATCTTCGACATGTTCGCCGGCGCCTCCGGGATGCGCGGCCGCAGCCAGGGCCCGGTGCCGCGCCAGCGCCGCGGCGGGGACGTGCTGCGCCGGGTGCGGATCGAGCTGCGCGACGTCGTCTTCGGCACCGAGGAGGAGGTCACCTTCCGCACCGCCGTGCTGTGCGAGCGCTGCGAGGGCTCCTGCGCCGAACCCGGCACCAGTCCCACCCGCTGCACCACCTGCAACGGCTCCGGCCACGTCCAGCGCGTCGCCCAGTCGCTGCTGGGCCAGATGGTCACCATGGCGCCGTGCCCCACCTGCGACGGCCACGGCGACGTCATCGAGAGCCCCTGCACCGAGTGCTCCGGCCACGGCCGCACCGCCACCGAGCGCAGCGTGACCGTCCGCATCCCCTCCGGCGTGGAGAACGGCACCCGCATCCAGCTGCGGGGCGAGGGGGAGACCGGCGAGGCCGGCGGTCCCTCCGGTGACCTCTTCGTCGAGCTCATCGTCACCGACCATGAGATGTTCGATCGCCACGGCGACGATCTGGTGACCACCATCGCGGTGCCCATGACCACCGCCGCTCTTGGCGCCACCATCCCGCTGGACACCTTCGACGGCGAGCAGGAGCTGGACGTGCGCCCCGGCTCCCAGCCCGGTGAGGAGATCACCCTCAAGGGGCTCGGCGTGACGCCGCTGCGTCGGGAGCGGCGCGGCGACATCCGCGTGGTTCTCGATGTGGACGTGCCCTCCTCGCTCACCGACGAGGAGCGGGACCTGCTGGAGCAGTTCGCCGCACTGCGCGGGGACGAGACCTCCCGCCGCTCCAAGGGGCAGCGGGGACCGTTCGCGAAGCTCCGTGAGCGCCTGCGCGAGTTCTGAGCCCGCCCTGCACCCGAGACCAGCGGAGAGCATCTGATGCCCACCACACCGCCGAGCTTCCTCGTCCTCGACGAGGCGCTGGCCTCCGCCGTCGCCGGTGACTCGCTGGAGCTGGCGGGCGATGAGGGCCGCCATGCCGCGAAGGTCGCCCGGATCGGGGTGGGGGAGCAGGTGCTGCTCACCGATGCCCCGGGCCGTCAGGTCCTCGCCGAGGCGGCCGCCGCTCGCAAGGAGGCGCTGGATCTGCGCCTGCTGGCGGATCCCGCGCCCGCCGTGCAGCGCCTGCCCCGGCTCACCCTGGTCCAGGCCCTGGCCATCGGAGGCCGCGACGAGCAGGCCGTCGAATCGGCCACCGAGCTCGGCGTCGACACCGTGGTGCCGTGGATCGCCCGGCGCTCGGTGTCCGTCTGGCGCGGGGAGAAGCTGCGCAAGGGCCGCGCCAAGTGGGAGGCGACTGTGCGCGCAGCCGTGAAGCAGTGCCGCCGGCCCGGCATCCCGACGGTCGATCCGCCGGTCACCACCGCGCAGCTGCTCACGGAGCTGCGGGAGAGGACGGCTGACGGCACCCTGATGCTGGTGCTGCACGAGCAGGAATCAGCGGGTGTGATGAGCCTCGCCCCTCGGCTGCGCTCGGCGAGCGAGGACGGCCTCGAGGAGATCCTGGTGATCGTCGGACCCGAGGGCGGGATCGACCCCGACGAGCTCGCGCAGCTGCGCGAGGCAGGGGCCCGTCCCGTGCTGCTGGGCCCGGAGGTGCTGCGCTCCTCGACCGCTGGCCCTGCCGCGATCGCGGTGCTCAGCGCGCTGGTGGGACGCTGGGGCTGAGGTCTCGGCCCACCCGCTGCCCGGGACGATGCAGCGGGGGCGACCCGGCGGGGCCCCGCCGGGAGCAGATCTCGACGGGGCCACCAGCAGGGATCGCGCAGGATCAGCCGACGCGCGCCGGCATCCGGGCGTCGAGGGCATCGAGGTGGAGGCGCAGGGCCGCGGCCTTCTCCTCGGAGACGAACAGCTCACCCTCGACGGAGAGATCCTCCCGGAAGCCCAGGCCGATCGCGCCGAGCACGTCGGCATCCAGTCGCAGCATCAGCTTCTCCAGCTGCGGCAGCACCTCGCTCGCTGCTCCCCAGCCGTAGCCGAGCAGCACGGTGGGCAGATCCTTCCACTCGGCGTAGAGGAAGTCGATCGCGTTCTTCAGGGCGCCGGGGTAGGAGCCGTTGTACTGCGGGGTGAGGATCACGACGGCGTCGAGGGCGGCGATCCGCTCGCCCCAGGCGCGGCCGTGGTCGGTGGTCTTCTGCGCGCCGGACTTCGGGCTCGCGGGCTCGTCGAAGGCGGGCAGGGCGACCTCGCGCAGGTCGATGAGGTCGATCTCGAAGCGGTCGGCGGCGGCGTCGGCGACCCAGCGGGCCACCTTGTCACCGACGCGGTTGGGGCGGGCGCTGCTGATGATGATTCCGAGAGTCGTCATAGTATTTTAAACTTCTCATACCAGATGGGGCTTCCCCAAGCCAGGGTGGCCTTCCTCGCTCCCGTAGACTTCGCAGCATGCGAAACAGCGTCACCGAACCCGCCGCACCGCGCCACGATCCGGACTGCCTCTTCTGCAGGATCATCGCCGGGGAGGTCCCCTCCGAGCGTGTCCACGAGGATGATCAGGTCATCGCCTTCAAGGACCTGCATCCGCAGGCGGCCGTGCACGTGCTCGTCGTCCCCCGCGCGCACCGCCGGGACGTGACCGAGCTCGCCGCGGACCCCGACCTGCTGGCCCACACCGCGAAGGTCGCCGCGAACGTGGCGGCCGAGCAGGCCGATGGTGAGTTCCGCCTGATCTTCAACACCGGCGCGAGCGCGGGACAGTCCGTGTTCCATGTGCACGCGCACGTCCTGGCGGGCGGGAAGCTCGCAGAAGGAGCACTGTGACCGACGCCCTCACCCCGGCCCCTGGCCGGCCGCCGGAGATCGGCGAGTCCACGCTCGCGATCCCCGCCCATCTCAGCCCCTTCCAGGTGCTCGGGGAGAACGATCAGGCTCTCGCCGCTCTCGAGGACGCGGTCCCCGACACCGATGTCCACGTGCGCGGGCACCAGGTGACCCTGCGCGGCACCGAGGATGCGCTGCGCCGCAGCGAGCACATCGTGCGCACCTTGATCGAGCTGGCGAGCACGGGCCAGGCCGTCACCGTGGAGGCCGTGCAGCGCGCCGCGAACCTCTACGGGGACGATCGCGCGAACGGGAGGAAGCTCGAGCAGGTGTTCTCGCGCACCATCCTGTCCTCCCGGGGTCGCACCATCCGGCCCAAGACGATGGGCCAGAAGAGCTACATCGAGGCGGTCGAGTCCTCGACCATCACCTTCGGGATCGGCCCGGCCGGCACCGGCAAGACCTATCTCGCCGTCGCGATGGCGGTGCAGAAGCTGCTGAGCAAACAGGTCAACCGCATCATCCTCACCCGCCCCGCGGTCGAGGCGGGGGAGCGGCTGGGCTTCCTGCCCGGCGGGCTCAACGAGAAGATCGACCCCTACCTGCGGCCGCTGTACGATGCGCTGCACGACATGCTCGACCCGGAGTCGATCCCGCGCCTGATGGCCGCCGGCACCATCGAGGTCGCGCCGCTGGCCTACATGCGCGGCCGCACCCTGAACGACGCCTTCATCATCCTCGACGAGGCGCAGAACACCACGCCCGAGCAGATGAAGATGTTCCTGACCCGCCTGGGCTTCAACTCCACCATGGTGGTCACCGGTGACGTCACCCAGGTGGACCTGCCCGGTGCCCAGCAGAGCGGCCTGCGGATCGTCGAGCAGGTGCTCTCCGGCATCGACGACATCTCCTTCTGTCGTCTCTCCTCCCGCGACGTGGTGCGCCACAGCCTGGTCAGCGACATCGTCGAGGCCTACGGCCGCTGGGAGATCCGCCCCGGCGGCAGTCGAGACTCCCGCCACCGCCCGACCAAGGGGAATCGCCCATGACCATCGAGATCCGCAACGAGACCACCGCGGTCGTCGACGAGAAGGAGTTCGTCGAGCTCTCGCGCTTCGTCTTCGAGGCGATGCACCTGCACCCGGCCACCGAGATGTCGATCCTGTTCGTCGACGAGGGGGCGATGGAGAAGCTGCATGTGCAGTGGCTGGACCTGCCCGGCCCCACCGACGTGATGAGCTTCCCGATGGACGAGCTGATCCCCGGCACCGCGCAGCAGCCCGCACCCGAGGGCCTGCTGGGCGATGTGGTGCTGTGCCCGGCGGTCGCGACCCGGCAGGCCGCCGAGGCGGGCCACAGCGCCGTCGAGGAGATGCTGCTGCTGACCGTCCACTCCATCCTCCATCTGCTGGGCTACGACCACATGGAGGAGGATGAGCGCACCGAGATGTTCGACCTCCAGCGCACGCTGCTGCTCACCTTCCTCGCCTCGCGGACCGCGCGCTGACCGCCGGCCCATGACTCTTCCGCAACGCAGATCCCGGACGGCGCCGTGCTGACTCCCGCCCTGCTCGTCCTGATCCCGCTGATCGTGCTCTCCGGGGTGGTGGCCGCCGTGCTCACGGCGGTCGATGCCGCGCAGCTGTCCGTCTCCCGCAGCGTGCTGGACAAGGCGCTGTCCGCCCGGCCCGAGTCCGTGCGCGCACGGGTGCTGGCCCACCAGGAGGACACCGCCCGCACGCTGGCCTCGGTATCGCTGGGCCGGATGCTCGCGGAGACCGTGATGGTCGCCGCGGTGGCCGGGGTGACCGTGGCCGTCCGCGATCATCTGGGCCATGCGGGCCTGGTGCTGCCGGGGATCGCGACCGTGGTGGTCGCGGGGCTGCTGGTGCTGATCGTGCTCGCGATCTCGCCGCGGACCATCGGCCGCAGCCGTCCCGAGTCGGTGCTGATCTCCAATCGCTGGCTGGTCACCCTGGTACGGGGCCTGCTGTGGGTGCCCGCCGGGGCTCTGACCAGTGTGGGCGCCTCGCTCGAGGCCCGTTCGGGAGGGCCGGAGAAGCCCGAGGACGGCGCCGAGAAGGCCCGCAAGAACGTCGACCGCGCGCTCGAGGACGAGCACGTGCGCGATGGCGAGCGGGATATGATCCAGGGCGTCTTCGACCTCCGCGGCACCATGGTGCGCGAGCTGATGGTGCCGCGGCCCGATATGCTCACCCTCTCCGCGGAGGCCAGCGCCGAGACGGCGATGCAGCTGTTCGTCCGCTCCGGCTACTCCCGCATCCCCGTGATCGGGGACAACGTCGATGACCTCTGCGGCATCCTCTACGTCAAGGACGTGATGCAGGCGATCCACTCCCCCTGGGACCCGCAACCGCAGCGCCCGGTGCACGAGATCATGCGCCCGGCGCGCTTCGCCCCCGAGTTCGTCGCGGCGGACGCCGTGCTCACGCAGATGCAGACCAGCCACGTGCACATCACCGTGCTGGTGGACGAGTACGGGGGAGTGGCCGGCATCGTCACCATCGAGGACATCCTCGAGGAGATCGTCGGCAACATCGCCGACGAGCACGACCGTCAGGAACCGGAGATCCAGGCCCTCGGTCAGGGCCGCTACCGGGTGCCCGCCCAGGCGGGACTCTCCGAGGTCGGCGATCTGTTCGATCTCGAACTCGACGACGACGACATCGACAGCGTCGGCGGGCTGCTGGCCAAGACGACCGGGCGGGTGCCGATCCCCGGCACCCAGGTGGTCGTCCTCGGCCTCGAGCTCGAGGCCGAGAAGAGTGCCGGCCGCCGCAAACGCCTGTCCACCGTGCTGGTGCGCAGGGCCCCGCAGGACGACGAGCAGCCGGGCGACGACCAGGAGGACGACGATGACCGCTGAGCAGCAGCACGACGAGCAGGACCAGGATCGACCGCTGCAGGCCGGCGGGGGAGCGGGTGCGCACCGCTCCGGCTTCGTGGCCCTGGTGGGTCGACCGAACGTCGGCAAGTCCACCCTCACCAATGTCCTGGTGGGGGAGAAGGTCGCGATCACCTCCACCAAGCCCCAGACCACCCGCCGCGCGATCCGCGGCATCGTCACCCGCGACGACGCCCAGATCATCCTGGTGGACACCCCCGGCGTGCACCGCCCCCGCACTCTGCTCGGCGAACGGCTCAACGACCTGGTGCGCGAGACCCTCGGTGAGGTCGACGTGGTGGGCTTCTGCCTGCCCGCCGACCAGAGGATCGGCCCGGGCGACCGCTTCATCGCCGAGGACCTGGTGGAGATGCGCAGCGGCCGCCGCGGCCCGAAGGTGGTCGCCGTCGTCACCAAGATCGACCTGGTGGGCCGCGATGTGCTGGCCGAGCACCTGATGGCGGTGGACCAGCTGATGGGCTTCGACGAGATCGTCCCGATCTCCGCGACGCAGGGCGAGCAGGTCGACGTGCTGCTGGGTGTGATCTCGGCCCAGCTGCCCGAGGGCCCGCAGCTCTACCCCGACGATCAGCTCACCGAGGAGTCACGCGACGACCGCATCTCGGAGCTGATCCGCGAGGCCGCGCTGGAGGGTGTGCGCGACGAGCTGCCGCACTCCATCGCGGTGGTCGTCGAGGAGGTCGTCGAGGTGGATCCCGATGGCGATGCCTTCACCCCGGTCGAGCCCGGTACCGGGCGTCTGGTGGTGCGGGCGAGCCTGTTCGTCGAGCGCGACAGTCAGAAGGGCATCATCATCGGCAAGGGCGGCTCTCGGCTGCGTGAGGTCGGCGCCGGTGCCCGTGCCGAGATCAATCACCTGCTGGGGCGGAAGGTGCACCTGGACCTGCGGATCAAGGTCGCCAAGGACTGGCAGCGCGATCCCAAGCAGCTGGGCCGGCTGGGGTTCTGACCGGTCCCGCGCCGGATGTTCGCATCGTGAGCAGGGCCGAACCGGCTCGCGCGCGGTGCTACCGTGACGCACATGCGTGGATCGCTGCTCCTGCTTAGCCGCCGCGACGGGACCTGAACGCCGGGACCCCGCCGCGGCTGAAGTGTTGTCCGGCGACCGGTACTCCAGCGAGAAGGACCCCCAGATGACTGACTCCACGACCACCAGCACCAGCGCTTTCGCCCCGGTGGCGGCAGACGGCGACCCCGCCGCGCCCGTCCTCGGCACCACCGGCGCCGCACCGCAGCAGCCCTCGGGCATGCCGATCCACAAGTACCTGCCCTTCCAGGAGCAGATCCAGGTCGAGCTCCCGGACCGCACCTGGCCCACCCGTCGGATCACCCGCGCTCCTCGCTGGTGCGCGGTGGACCTGCGCGACGGGAACCAGGCCCTCATCGACCCGATGAACGCCGAGCGCAAGCTGCGGATGTTCGAGCTGCTGGTGCAGATGGGGTACAAGGAGATCGAGGTCGGCTTCCCCTCCGCCTCCCAGACCGACTTCGACTTCGTGCGCGCCCTCATCGTGGAGGACCGCATCCCCGAGGACGTCTCGATCCAGGTCCTCACCCAGTGCCGCGAGCACCTCATCGAACGCACCTTCCAGTCGATCGCCGGGGCGAAGCGCGCCGTGGTGCACCTGTACAACTCCACCTCCGTCGTCCAGCGCGACGTCGTCTTCCGCGCCGACGAGGACACGGTGCTCGACATCGCCGTGCAGGGCGCGCTGCTGTGCAAGAAGTACCAGGAGACCGTCCCGGACACCCAGGTCACCTACCAGTACTCGCCGGAGTCCTATACGGGCACCGAGCTCGAGTACGCGCTGCGGGTGTGCAATGCCGTGATCGAGGTGGTGGGCCCCACGCCGGACGACAAGATGATCATCAACCTGCCGGCGACCGTCGAGATGGCGACCCCGAACGTGTATGCCGACTCGATCGAGTGGATGCACCGGCACCTGGATCGCCGCGACTCGCTGGTGCTCTCCCTGCACCCCCACAACGACCGCGGCACCGGCGTGGCGGCGGCGGAGCTCGGCTACCTGGCCGGCGCCGACCGCATCGAGGGCTGCCTGTTCGGCAACGGGGAGCGCACCGGCAACGTGGACCTGGTGACGCTGGGCCTGAACCTGTTCAGCCAGGGCATCGACCCGCAGATCGACTTCTCGGACCTGGGCGAGGTGCGCCGCACCGTCGAGCACTGCAATCAGATGCCGGTGCCCGAGCGCAGCCCCTACGGCGGCGACCTGGTGTTCACCGCCTTCTCCGGCTCCCACCAGGACGCCATCAAGAAGGGCCTGGAGCGTATGGAGGTCGATGCCGCGGCCCAGGGGGCGGACGTCGATTCTCTGGTCTGGCGGGTGCCCTACCTGCCCGTGGACCCCAAGGACCTGGGTCGCTCCTATGAAGCGGTCATCCGCGTGAACTCGCAGTCCGGCAAGGGTGGCATGGCCTACCTGCTGCGCACCGAGCACGGCCTGGATCTTCCGCGCCGCCTGCAGATCGAGTTCTCCGGCATCGTGCAGGAGAGGACGGACGCCGACGGCGGCGAGGTGAGCCCCTCCACGCTGTGGGACGTCTTCACCGACGAGTACCTGCCCACCCGCGAGGAATCGCAGCGCTGGGGCCACTACAGCTTCCGCAACGTGCGCCAGGAATCCACCGGCGACGGCTCCGACCGCATCACCGTCTCACTGGTGGTCGACGGTGAGGTGCACGAGGTGACCGGCATCGGCAACGGCCCGCTGGACGGCTTCGTCAAGGCTCTCGCCGAGCGGAAGATCGACGTGCGCATCCTCGACTACGCCGAGCACGCGCTCACCGAGGGCGACGACTCCCTGGCCGCCTCCTACGTCGAGTGCGAGATCGGCGACCGGATCTTCTGGGGCGTGGGCATCGACGGCTCGATCACCCGCGCGTCCCTCGAAGCGATCACCTCGGCGCTGAACCGCGAGCACCGCGCCCGGCACTGAGGCGCCGGTGCCCGGGGCGGCGCGGCTCGGCGACCTCAGCCGTGCCGCGTCGTCTCCGGTGCGTCCTCGGACGCCCACAGCTCCTCCTCGGTGAGGGCCTGCATCTCGCCGGTGACCGTGGCATGGGTGGGCGTGGGCAGATCCCAGCCGGGGGCTTCGTCGGCCGGCTGCGGCGTCTCGGGCGCGCTGCGGCGGGCAGTGAGGGTGACGCCGGTGCTCGCGGCCACCACCAGCACCGCCGCGGCGATGCGCAGCAGCGTGGCGTCCTGACCGATCAGCATCGCACCGGCGAGCAGGGCGACCACGGGCTCGAGGCTGAGCATGATGCCGAAGACGTGCCGGGGCAGCCGGCGCAGCGCCGAGAGCTCGAGCGTGTACGGCAGCACCGAGGCGAGCAGCGCGGTGCCGGCGGCGAGACCCAGCAGCCGCAGGTCCATGACCCCGGCGGCGGCGCCCTCGGCACCGAGCGGCAGCACGGCGAGCGCACCGATCACCATCGCCACGGCGAGTCCGTCCTGACCGGCCACGAGCTGGCCCACACGGGCGCTGGAGAGCACATACAGGCCCCAGAACACGGCCGCCACCAGCGCGAAGACGACACCGATCAGATCCAGTGAGGCCGCCCCGGTGAAGGACTCCACCCCGAACAGCCCCACCCCGGCCAGGGCCAGCAGCACCCACAGCAGGTCGCTGCGGCGGGTGGAGAGCACCGCGGCGACCGTGAGCGGTCCGAGGAACTCGATGGCGACCGCCGTGCCCAGCGGGATCCGTTCGATCGAGGCGTAGAACGCGCCGTTCATCGCGCCGACGGTGAGGCCGAAGATGATCACCGCGATCCACTGCGGGCGGGTGAAGCGATGCAGCTTCGGGCGCACGATCGCCATCAGCACGATCGCCGCGATGCCGAGCCGCAGCGCGGTGGTGCCCCAGGAGCCGATCTCCGGGAACAGCTGGGTGGCCAGCGCCGCCCCGAACTGCAGGGAGAAGCAGGAGCCGAGGATGAACAGCACCGGCGTCATCGGCACGCCGCGCGAGGGCCCCGACGGGGTCGGGGCGGCGGCCGTCGGGGGAGCCGGGGCGGAAGCGGAGGAGGTCGTCACCCCTCTACTGTGCCCACGACGGTCACGCCAGGTCCAGCGAATGTTTCCCACCTGTAAGGTGAAGCAGGACTTCACGATGATCGGGGCGTCATGCTGAACCTGCACCGCCTGTTCCTGCTGCATGAACTGCGCAGGCTGCAGACCATGACCGCGGTGGCGAGCGCCCATTCGATGTCGCCCTCAGCCGTCTCCCAGCAGCTCTCCCAGCTGGAGCGGGAGACCAAGGTCACGCTCTTCCAGCAGGTGGGTCGTAGGGTGGTGCTCACCGATTCCGGCGTGCAGCTGGCGCGCCGCGCGGAGGAGATGCTGGGGCTGCTGGAGACGGCGGAGGCCGAACTCGCCGTCGCCCAGGGGGAGGCGAGCGGACTGCTGCGGGTGGCGTCCTTCCAGACTCCGATGATCGCGCTCGCCCCCGCGGCCGTCAGCGTGCTCGCGCAGCAGTATCCGGACCTCCACCTCGAGATGTCCCAGCAGGAGGTCGACGCCGCCTACGAGGGACTGCTCGCCCACCGCTACGACGTGATCCTCGGTGAGGACTATCCCGGTGGCCAGCAGGTGGTGCGGCGCGGCACCGACCGGGAGGCGCTGCTGCGGGACCCGCTGCTGCTGGTGCTGCCGGATTCAGGCCCCTGGGCCGACGCCCACGGCCTCCCAGAGCTCGCGGGAGCACCCTGGGCGCTGGACCCCTCCCGCTCCCGCACCGGAGCCTGGTCCCGGACCTATCTGCGCGAGGCCGGGATCGAGCCGCGGGTCCGCTTCGCCACCCCCGATCCGCTGCTCCAGGTGCACCTGGTGCGCACCGGTCACGCGGTGGCCTTCCTGCCGGGGCTGATCGCTTCCGAGCACCTCGGCGGCACCCGGGTGGTGCGACTTCCCGGGTCGCCCCACCGCTCGCTCTACACCGCGGCCCGGGCCGGCGCGGCCGGGCATCCCTCGCTGCTCGCGTTCCGGGCGGCACTGCTCGAGGCGGCCGGAGGGCTCACCGACCTGGAGGGCCTCGAGGTCCTCGAATCCTGAGGCGCGGTCGGGGGAGACACGACACGATCCGGCATCGTCTTTCGAAGGCGGCGGCGGCTGCACCGGGCAGGGGATAGAAAGGCCCCATGACGACTTCGCCCGATGACGGTGCTGTGACCGGCGCTGCTGCGGGCCGCCATGCCGTGACCCGCCACGCCGAGTCGCACCCACCGGCCCCGGCGCCGCGATGGCGCGCCGCCCTCCTGCTGCTGGTGCTGCTCGCCGTGGTGGCGGCCGGCGTCGTGTTCCGCGGTGTCCCCGCGCCCCGGGACGCCTCCGCGCCAGTGGATGTCTTCAGCGCCGAGCGCGCGCAGGAGGCTGTCGCCCCGGTCGTCGCCGAGCCGCGCCCCATCGGGTCCAGCGCGAACGACCGCGCCCATGCGGAGCTCGCCGCCCAGCTGAGCGTGCTCGGCTTCGAGACCGAGACCCGGGAGGGCATCGGTGTACGCGCGGGTGAGGGGGTCGCCTCCGCCGGGTACGTGCGGAACCTGATCGCGACCCGCCCGGGCAGCGACCCCACCGGCACCCTGGTGCTGGCCACCCATATCGACTCGGTGCCGGGCGCGCCGGGCGCGGCCGACGCCGGCGTGGGTCTCGCGGTCATCCTCGAGACCGTCCGCGCGCTGGGCCCCCAGGCGCTGCGCAACGATCTGGTGCTCCTGCTGGTCGATGGCGAGGAGCGCGGGCTGCTGGGCTCCGACGCGTACCTGGCCGGGCCCGGCGGGGAGCTCGCCGCCCCGGTGGTGGTGCTGAACCACGAGGCCCGTGGCATCTCGGGGAGGCCGCTGGTGACCCGGACGAGCGGCCCGATGCATGCCGTGATCGGCTCGGCGCCCAGTCCCGAGTTCGAATCCTTCACCGACGCCCTGTTCGGCATCATCCCCAACTACACCGACTTCAGCTCCTACCGGGATGCCGGCTGGTGGGGGATGGACATGGCCATCATCGATGAGGCCTGGGCGTACCACTCCGCGCAGGATGATGCCGCGCATCTCGACCCCGGCACCCTCCAGCACTACGGGGACCTGACCCTGGCGCTGACCCGCGACCTCGGCGACCGGGACTTCGCGGCCCTCCAGCAGCGCGCCGACGAGCACCCGGTCCAGACCACCGCACCCTGGGGCGTGGTGCAGATGCCGCCGCTGCTGGTCACCCTGCTCGGCGTGCTGGCACCGCTGGCGATCCTCGCCGCGCTGCTGGTGCGCCGCAGGCGCCGGGAGACGTCCCTGCCGGGTGCGGCACTGGGCGCGGTGCTGGGCCTGCTGGTGCTCGGCGGCGGGACGCTCGGTGCGTTCGCACTGTGGTCGGCCACGGCCGAGGCCACCCCCGAGATGCTCTCCGGGTCCACCCCTGAACCGGTGCGGGCCGGGCCCTTCCTGATCGCCGAGCTGCTGGTCGCAGCCACCGCCGTGGCGGCCGGCTGGGTGCTCGCCCGGCTGCTGATCTCCCGGGCCTCCGTCCTGCTCGGCGGCGCTCTGATCGTCACGGTGCTGCTGGCTGTGCTCGCGGTCTCCTCGCCCATGCTCGGCAGCTCGATGATCCTGCCAGCCGCGATCGCGGCGCTGGGCACTCTGCTCGCGGCCGTGCTGCCGCCGCTGCCGGGCCTCGCGGTGCGGGTGCTCGCGCTGCTGCCGACGGCCTGGATGCTCGGCACCCAGCTCTCGGCACTGGCCGAGTTCGGCATCGCCTCCGCCGCCGGGGGACTGGCCGGCACGGCACTGATCGGGCTCGGCGCCGCGGGAGCGCTGCTGCTCGCGGGCACCGCCGGCCGGCGCGGTCGCGGAGCTGCTCTCGCCGGAGCGCGCCCGGTGCGTCGGCCCCACCGCTTGCTGATACCGGTGCTGCCCGCGGTCCTCGCCCTCGGCATGGTCATCGGCGGCACCGCGTGGACGCTCGCGTCCCCTGAACCGACGCAGGAGCGCGTCACCGCCCATGGGGACGGCAGCAGCGGTGCCACCACCTGGGAGGCCACCGGAACCACCGCCTGGGGACGAGCCCTGGACGGCACCGTGGCGAGCTCGCACGTCGCGACGCCGGCCGTCGCGGTGCAGGACACCGCCGCCGGCACCCTGGAGATCACGATCGATGCCCCGCGGGACGCCTCGGCGCTCGCGCTGCGGGCCGACGGCGGGCTGCTGAGCGACATCACCGTCGACGGAGTCCTGGTGGAATCCGGCGCGGGCGTGGAGGAGCTGGTGGTCCACGGTGTCCGCGCCGGGCAGCGCGTGCGCATCACGGCGACCGCAGCCTCGGGCGCGCAGCTCAGGCTGGTCGAGCGGAGCTTCGACCCGACGCTGGCCGCCGGCTGGACCGCGCCGGGCCAGGACGTCTCCCTGGTCCAGCCGCGCATGGAGGTGAGCGTCCCCGTGACCCAGTGAACGGCGGGTCCGAACGTGCATTCCGGGACCCCGCAGCTCGATCTCGAGGGCGACGGCGGGAAGGCCCTCTACCTGTCCGTGCTGCCCGGCCCGGGCCCCATGTGCGAACGGGCCAGCGGCACGGTGGCGCGCACCTCGTGGCGGGGCCCGCCGGAGCGGCCCTGCCCGAGCACGGACTCGAGCAGCTCGAGCTCGCTCGCCTCCCACGTCGGGCCCCGATACACCGACAGCGCCCGCACGGCGTCCGCGAGCAGCCGGCGGGTCGGATCCGGGGGCGGGGCCTCGCCACGGCGCCGACGGCGCGGTGCCCGGGGAGCCCGCGCGGAGACCCGGGCGACCGTCAGATGCGCCCGCTTCCGCTCGCGGTCCTCACCCTCCAGCAGGCTCTCGCCCATCAGCGCGGCCAGGGCCTCCGTGGCGCCACCGACCCCGATCCACAGGGTGCGGGCGGAGAACACCCCCGCCCCGCTCAGCTGAAGCCGGAGCGGCGGATGATGGGCGGCGAGGGTGCGGAGGTGATCGGCGGCGTCCTCGAGCGCTCCGCCGGGCAGGTCCGGCCGGAAGGCGAGGGTCAGGTGCCACTGCGCGGGATCACCCCAGCGCAGCGCCCGGCCCGCTGCGGCGCGCACCTCCTCGAGCGCGGAGTCCAGGTGCTGCAGCGCCGCGGGAGAGGGCCGGAGCGCGACGAAGACCCGCATCAGTCCACCGGGGGGAAGCTCTTCCGGGCTGCGGCGGCGATCTTGTTCAGCTGGGAGCGGTCCGAGAGCGCACCGATCACGGCACCGAGCCCCGGGATCGCCTTGCCGAACAGTCGGAAGGAGCGCAGACCGAAGCGGCGCAGCAGACGCCCGCCGATCGCGCTCGCCACCTGGGACTGCGGGGTCGTCGGCAGGCGCTTGGCGAAGCTCCGCGTGGCGACCCCGGCGATCGGCCCGAGACCGACGTTCTTCAGCACGTCCCCGGACTCCTCGCCGAGCAGCGACGCCAGCACCCGCACCCGGATCTCCTCCTCCTCGAGGTCGTAGCCGCGCACCGCCGCGATCGCCCCCACCATCCGGGTCGCCTGGACGTAGAACTCGAGCACGTTGGTGGGCAGCAGGATCGGCAGGGTGAGGAAGCCGCCGAGCCCGGTGACGAAGCCGCCCGCGGTCACGCCCCAGCGATGCCGCCGCACGATGCGGCGCACCGCGACCTGCGGGCGGTGCCTGCCGCGGCCGCGCTGGGCATGCCGGGCGATCTCCGCGGCCGAGGAGTAGGCGAGCTTCCCGTCCAGGCCGCTGTCGCGGATCATCGTCACCGCCCGCTCCAGGGCTCCGCCCTGCGGGGCGTCCCCGCCGCGACGCGCCTCCTTCATCGCCTCGCGCGCAGTGCTCCTGGCCGATTCGTCACGGCGCAGCATCGAGAAGATCCCCATGGCGACTCCCTTCGGGTAGCGGCCGCCGGGCGCTGCCGCGCGGCGGGTCATGAGGCCATCATGCCGTGCCGGGCCCTCGGCACCGATGCTCCTGACCGTTCGGTGCGGACCGGGCCGTGCCCAGGGTGATGGACCTCCCGGCCGACACCGCGCCCGCATGCCCGGTCCTGACCGCTCGCGGCCGTAGGCTCGGACGATCATGCTGCAGAAGCTCTACCGAGACGATGCGATCGTGCTGCGCACCCACCCGCTGGGTGAGGCCGACCGCATCATCACGCTGCTCACGCGCCGCCACGGCAAGGTGCGCGCGGTCGCCAAGGGCGTGCGGCGCACCGGCAGCCGCTATGGGGCGCGCCTGGAACCCTTCACCCTGGTCGATCTCCAGCTGCACGCCGGGAAGTCCCTGCACACCGTCACCCAGGTGGAGACGATCGAGGCGTTCGCCGTGGGCATCAGCGCCGACTACGGCCGCTTCACGGCCGCCAGCGCCATGCTCGAGACCACCGACCGGCTCACCGACGAGATGGTCGATCCGCACCAGCGCGGCTTCCTGATGCTGGTCGGGGCGCTGCGCGCGATGGGCGAGGGCCGGATCCCGCCGCCCCTGGTGCTGGACTCGTTCCTGATCCGCACCCTCGCCGTCTCCGGCTGGGCGCCGGAGCTGCGGGTCTGCGCCTCCTGCGGGGCGGGCGGCCCCCACCACGCGATCGACATCCGCGCCGGGGGACTGGTGTGCACGTCGTGCCGCCGCCCCGGGGCGATCGCCGTGCGTCAGGCCGCGATCGAGCACATGATCTTCCTCCTCGCCGGGGACTGGGAGAATGTGCTCGGCGCCGAGGACGCGGTCCAGCAGGAGGCGGGCCGTCTGCTCACCGACACGATCACCTGGCACCTCGAGCGCTCGGTGCGCTCCCTGCACTACGTAGAACGCTGAGCGCTGAGCACGCCCGCCGCCACCGATCAGGAGGACACATGCCCGCTGCGACCCGACACGGGTATCAGGAGCCGTACGAGCACCCCAGCGGGGCCCGGCCCCCGCAGCTGCCCGCGCCCACCGTCCCCGGCCACGTGGCGGTGGTCATGGACGGCAACGGGCGCTGGGCGAACCGGCAGGGACTGCCCCGTACGGCAGGGCACGAGGCCGGGGAGGCGGCGCTGCTGGACGTGGTTGCCGGCGCCCTCCAGATCGGTGTCACGCACCTGAGCGCCTACGCCTTCTCCACCGAGAACTGGAAGCGCTCCCCGGAGGAGGTGCGCTTCCTGATGGGCTTCTCCCGTTCCGTGCTGCGCCGCCAGCGGGACACCCTGAACTCCTGGGGGGTGCGGATCAAGTGGATCGGACGCGAGCAGCGGCTGTGGGGGAGCGTCATCAAGGAGCTGCGAGAGGCGGAGGCGCTCACCCGCACCAACACCCGGATGACGCTGTACATGTGCGTGAACCACGGCGGCCGGGCGGAGATCGTCGACGCCGTGCGCGAGATCGCGGAGGAGGCCCGCGCCGGGCGGATCAGCGGCCGGGGCATCACCCTGAAGAGCTTCGCCCGTCACCTGGACGACCCGGACATGCCGGATGTGGATCTGTTCCTGCGCACCAGCGGTGAGCAGCGCACCTCCAACTTCCTGCTGTGGCAGGCCGCCTATGCCGAGCTGGTCTTCGTCGACGAGCTCTGGCCGGATGTGGACCGCCGTGTGCTGTGGCGCGCGATCACCGAGTACGCCCGGCGGGACCGTCGATACGGCGGTGCCGTGGACGCCCCGGATCAGGAGACGGCGCCGGACTGAGCGGGCCCCGGCGCGGGCTGCTCAGGTGTGCGGCTCCTGAGTCGTTGCCGCCGGATCCGCGCCGAGCTCGGCCGACTGCTCCTCGGCGACCGACCGCGAGGTCTCGGCGCGGCTGACCCCACCGGTGCCGCTGACCCACCTGGTGCGGCGCCTGTGGCGCAGCAGCACCGCGATCAGCGCCACGAGCAGCGCGAGCACCGCGACCGCGCCCCACGGAGAGACGAGGAACAGCTCGAACCAGACCATGAACGCCACCAGGCCCACGGTGGCGTAGATGAAGGCCCAGGCCAGTCCGCCGATCGCGAGGGCCGGCAGGTAGCGCTTGGCGGGCATCCCGACGAGGCCCGCTGCCGCGTTCACCGCGGTCTGGAAACCGACGGTGAGGAAGCTCAGCGCGACCACGGGCGCGCCCCAGCGGTGGATCAGCCCGGTGGCACGGGTGACGCTCGGCGATTCGAGGAAGTCGGCGACGCGGCCACGATTCGCGGCCCTGCGCGCCCCGCGACCGACGAGATACGTGGCGCCCGCACGGCACCAGATCACCACGTACAGGAACGCCACCGCCGGCAGCAGCGGCATCTCCTGGATCCACTCCATCATCGGGTCCGGGCACCGTCCTTGTCGTCCTCCGGCTCCGCGTCCTCGTCCGCAGGGTCCGTCTCCGCGTGCTCGTCGGCGCTCTCCTCGGCCGGCCCATCGCCGCCGGCATGGTCGCTGCACAGTCCGAACACCTCGAGGGTGTGGTCCACATCGGTGAAGCCGTGCTCGTGGGCGATCGCGGTCATCGCGCTCTCGAGCTTCGGGGCGAGGAACTCGACCGTGCGGCCGCACTCCCGGCACACCAGGTGATGATGGTGCCCCGTGTCCTCGCACTGGCGATACAGGGCCTCACCGTCGCCGGCGACCAGCACGTCGAGCCGATCGGTGCGGGAGAGGACCTGGAGGTTGCGATACACCGTGGCCAGGCCCACGGTCTCCCCGTCGGCCTTCATCTGCTCATGGATCTGCTGGGCGCTGCGGAAGTCGTCCTGCCGTGCGAGCGTCTCCAGGATCGCGGTGCGCTGGCGGGTGTTCCGTTGCATGGCCTCATTGTCCCTGACGGTCATCGGGACTTCTATCAGTGGTGGTGCGTTGCACGAGCGGTGAGGGCCGCGCCGCCGGAGCGGGAGGGTCCGGGGCCGGTGACCGCCGGATGCTCCCGGGCCGGACGCAGCGCGCGGACGATGAGCCCGAGGGCGTAGAGGGCGATCGTCAGCAGCACGATCACGCCGCCCGGCGGCAGGTCCACGTACACCGTGATCAGCAGCCCGCCGAGCGCGCACAGCACCGCGATCACCATGGCCGTGCGCATGGTCCGGGTGAAGCCGACCACGAGATTCTGCGCGGCCGCGACCGGCACGATCATCAGGGCCGAGACCATCAGCGCGCCGACGATCCGCATCGAGAGGGTGACTGTCAGCGCGGCCATGACGGCGATCAGGACGTTGACGGTGCGCACCGGCAGACCGGAGGCGCGGGCGAACTCCTCATCCGCCGTGACCGCGGCGAGCAGGCCGGACAGCCCCACGCCGATCCCCAGCACCACCAGCGCGAGCACGACGGAGATCAGCGCGTCGGGTGCGGTGACGGTGGACAGCGAGCCGAAGAGGTAGGCCATCAGGTTCTGGGAGGTGCCGCCGGCGAGCTGGATGATCACCACGCCGCCAGCGATGCCGCCGTAGAAGAGGATCGCCAGCGCCACGTCGCGACTGGTATGGCTGACCTCGCGCACGTACTCGATCAGCAGTGCGCCGATCACCGAGGCGGCCAGCGCCCCGGGGATCGCCAGCAGGTCCGCCGGCGTGGCGGATGTCCATGCGCCCACCAGCCAGCCGACGGCCACGCCGGTCAGGGCCACGTGGCCGAGGCCGTCGCCGAGCAGCGAGAGCCGCTTCTGGACCAGGTAGGTGCCGACCACGGGCGCGGTGAGCCCGATGAGCACCGCGATGATCAGCGGATACCGCAGCAGGTCGGAGGTGAGGATGTCGAGGGGCGAGATCATAGGGGGTGGATCTCCTGTCCGAGGCACTCGTCCAGCGGGGCGGCGTCCTCGGGGTGGTCGTGGCCGGGGTCCAGGCGGGGGCGGTCGCGCTCGGCGCCGTCGTGGACGACGTGGCCGTGGTCGAGCACCACGGCGCGGCGGATGTCGTCGGCCAGCGGGCCGGTCTCGTGCAGGACCACGAGGATGGTGGTCCCGGCGGCGGAGAGCTTCCGGAAGAGCTCGGCGATCAGGTCCTGGGTGGGCACGTCCACCCCGGAGAAGGGCTCGTCGAGCACCAGCAGCCGGGGATCGCGCACCAGGGCGCGGGCGATCATCACGCGGCGGCGCTGCCCGCCGGACATCCGGGTGATGGGACGGCCCGCGAGATCAGCCATCCCGACGGCCTCGAGGGAGGCCATCACCCGGGGGTCCCGGGCGCTGGGCCACCAGGAGCGGGCTCCCAGCAGACCGCTGGCGACCGTCTCCCTGGCGGTGGCCGGGATCGATCCGGTCTCCGAGGTCTCCTGGGGGACGTAGCCGAGTCGGTCGTGGGAGGTGCCGCGCCGGACCGGGGCACCGAAGAGTCGCGCGGAACCCGCTGCCAGTGGCAGCACTCCCACCACGGCCCGCAGCAGCGTGGACTTGCCGGAGCCGTTGGCCCCCAGCAGGGCGACCAGCTCGCCGGGGTCGATGCGCAGGTCGACATCGTGCAGCACCCGCTGGCCGGCGCGGTCCACGCAGGCCCCGGCCACCTCGATGACGGGCACGGGGTGGCCGCTCACGTCCAGCTCGCGACGAGCTCGGCACAGTTCTTCCGCATCACCTGAGGATAATCGTTCTCCGGTGACTGCTGGGTCTCGAGATTGTCCAGCTCCTGGCTGGCGATGCCGAGGTTCTGCGCCAGGGTCCGGGCGACCTTCGGCGAGGCGGACGTCTCGAAGAAGATCGTGGTGACCTGCTCCTCCTGGACGACGGATTCGAGGGCGAGCAGACGCTGCGGGGACGGCTCGGTCTCCGGATCCACGCCCGCGATGCCGATCTGCTGGAGCTCGTAGCGCTCGGCCAGGTAGGCGTAGGCCGCGTGGCTGGTGATGAAGGTCTTCTCGCCCTCGATCGCGCCGAAGGACTCCGCCAGCTCGGCATCGAGCGCCTCGAGCTCGGTGCGCAGCGCCGTGGCCGCGTCGGTGAAGACCTGCGCGTTCTGCGGGGAGAGCTCTCCCAGCCGTCGCCCGATGGCGTCCGCGAGCTCCGCCATCCGCACCGGGTCGTGCCAGAGATGAGGATCGTCCGGGCCATGGTCGTGGCCCTCATGTCCCTCCCCTTCCGCAGCGGCATCGCCGCCGCCGTCGGAGGCGTGTTCGGCATGTTCTCCCTCGCTCTCCCCGCTGTGCTCCTCGTGAGCGGTCGCGGCGGCGGCCGGCAGCAGGGTGAGCACGGAGGAGATGTCCAGCGCGTTGTCCCCGCCGTGGGAGGCGATGGCGTCGTCGAGCGGGGTCTGGAAGCCGGGGATCTGGAGCACGAGATCGGCCTGCTCGACGGAGAGGACCTGCTTGATCGAGAGTTCGAGGCCGTGGGCGTCCACCCCGGGCGAGGTGAGATCGGTCAGCGCGATGTGCTCGCCGCCGATCTTCGTGACCAGGTACGCCAGCGGATAGGCCGACGTCACGACGGACAGCCGTCCCTCCGCTGCCCCGCCCTCGCCCCCGCATGCGGCCAGGAGCGCGGCACCGACACCGAGACCGGTGGCGGACAGGAGGGTGCGCCGGGAGGGACGGGGCAATAGCATCATGACAATCATTCTCACCAGCGGGCAGGAGCTGCGCAAGTCGACGACCGCTCCGGGGCACTTCGCGTGGGGATCGTCACAGCCTGCCGGATGACTATGCTGGGACGGTTCCGTACCCCACCGTCACCAGGAGTCTCCCCGTGGCCAAGGCCCCCGCCAGCACGCTGGACAACGTCATCGCACTCGCCAAGAAGCGCGGCTTCGTCTTCCCGGCCGGTGAGATCTACGGCGGAACCCGCTCCGCATGGGACTACGGCCCGCTCGGCGTCGAGCTCAAAGAGAACATCAAGAAGCAGTGGTGGCGCACCTTCGTGCAGTCCCGCGGCGACATGGTGGGCCTGGATTCCTCGATCATCCTGCCCAAGCGCGTGTGGGAGGCCTCCGGTCACCTCGAGACCTTCACCGACCCGCTGGTGGAGTGCAAGAGCTGCCACAACCGATTTCGCGAGGACCACCTGCTGGAGGCCTTCGAGGAGAAGAAGGGCCGCGCCCCGGAGGGCGGCATGGCCGAGATCGCCTGCCCCAACTGCGGCACCCGCGGCGAGTTCACCGCGCCGCAGCAGTTCTCCGGCCTGGTCAAGACCTACCTCGGTGCGGTCGACAACGAGGCGGGCCTGCACTTCCTGCGTCCCGAGACCGCGCAGGGCATCTTCGTGAACTTCCTCAACGTCGTCACCGCCACCCGCCAGAAGCCGCCCTTCGGCATCGGCCAGGTCGGCAAGGCGTTCCGCAACGAGATCACCCCCGGCAACTTCATCTTCCGCACCCGGGAGTTCGAGCAGATGGAGATCGAGTACTTCACCCCGCCGGCCCAGGCCGATCAGCAGTTCACGAAGTGGGTCGAAGCCTGCTGGGACTGGTTCATCGACCTCGGCATCGACGCGGACAATCTGCGCCGCTTCGATGTCCCCGAGGACGAGCGCGCCCACTACAGCGCCGGCACCATCGACCTCGAGTACCGCTTCGGCTTCCAGGGCAGCGAGTGGGGCGAGCTGATGGGCATCGCCAACCGCACCGACTTCGATCTGAACAGCCACACCGAGGGCTCGGGCACGAAGATGCAGTACTTCGACCAGGCCGCCGATGAGCGCTACACGCCGTACGTCATCGAGCCCTCCTTCGGACTCACCCGCGCCATGATGGCCTTCCTGGTCGACTCCTACTCCGAGGACGAGGCCCCCAACGCCAAGGGCGGGGTCGACAAGCGCACCGTGCTCAAGCTCGATCCGCGCCTCGCACCGGTCAAGGTCGCCGTGCTGCCGCTGTCCAAGAGCGAGGACCTCGTGCCGCGCGCCACCCAGCTCGCCGACCAGCTGCGCCGGCACTGGAACGTCGATATGGACGTCACCCAGGCGATCGGTCGCCGGTACCGCCGTCAGGACGAGATCGGCACCCCGTACTGCCTCACGGTCGACTTCGAGACCGCCGAGGACCAGTCCGTCACCATCCGCGAGCGCGACACCATGGCGCAGGAGCGGGTGGCGCTGGACCAGGTCGAGTCCTACCTCGCCGCACGCCTCCTCGGGGCCTGAACGGCCCCGCGGCGGCGGAGTCGGCTCAGCTCGGCTCCCCGCCGCCGCGGGAGAGCACCATCTGCAGCGGCGGGACCACCAGTGCCCCGAAGGTCCGCAGCAGGTCCTGCTGCTCCCTCAGCGACGCCCCGAGCGGCAGCACGAGGACGATCTCGTCGGCGGCGCGGACCACCGGGTCCTCCCACAGCGCCCGGGCGACCGCCGCGGGCTGATCCAGCACCAGCTCGCTGAACACCGCGTCGTGCCCGCCGATCTCCCGGCCCCGGTGCTCGCCGACGATCCGCGCCTCCGTGGCGCGTTCCCGGGGGAGGAGGGTAAGGTAGCGCTCCAGCTCGGCGTCGCTGCGCACCGGGATCATCTGGCGGCTGACCATCACGTGCCCCTCGCCGTGGCCCGCCTCCCGCGAGGCGCTGCGATACGCCTCGAGCGCCTCGAGTTGCAGCGCGGCGAACGGACGCCCTGAGCCGTCGTCCGGCGCCATGGTGGCCAGCTGGAGGCGGAGGCCGAGGCGTCCCGCCCTCGCCGCCCGTCGCGGATCGGCGGCGCCGTAGGCGAGACGGTCGCGGAGCCCGGGCACCTGCGGCTGCAGGCGCAGCGGGCTGCCGGCCGCGAGCTCCTCGACATGGCTGTCGGCGCCCGCGACGATCTCGCCGTCCAACAGCGCGACCAGATCATGCAGCACCCGGTCCACGTGCTCAGCGCGCTCCGGCACCGCCCCGAAGGCGCGGGTGTACATGGCCTCGTGCGCCGAATAGCCGGAGCTCACACCGGGTCGGAGCCGGCCCCCGGTGAGCAGGTCCGCGGTGGCGAGGTCCTCCGCGAGCCGGCCCGCGTTCTCGAAGCGCAGCGGGATCACCGCAGTGCCGAGCTCGATGCGAGCGGTGCGCCGTCCCAGCGCCGCCAGGAACAGCAGCGGGGAGGAGAGCGTGTCCTGCAGATGGCGGGTGCGCACGTAGCCGACGTCGTACCCGAGATCCTCGGCGGCGAGGAACAGCTCGATGCCCTCCTCGAGGCCGCCACTGGTGACGGACCGTCCCAGGGAGCGGATGCCGGTGTGCTCGATCTGGGCCACGAAGCCGATGCGCGGGGCCTCGCGGAGGTCTGGCGTCCTGGCGGTCATCTCGTGCCTCCTTCGTCGTACGACGGCCGGCGCGAGGGCGGGGAAGGAACGGTGCGCCGCTGCTCCCATCATCCCGTCCCGGCCGCCTCCGGGCCAGGACCAACAGCCCGGCCCTCTCCTCCCCCTCCGGTGCCGATGCACATCACCCCCTCCACCCCTCCCGGGTGACGGGGCCAGGTGGGACAATCGAGACGATGACCACCCTCGACACCGCACCCCAGGCGCTCCGCTCCGCCGCCGCCCCGGCCCACGGCACCCCGTCCGTGGCGGGCACCGGCGCGGCCCGGCGCACCCTCACGATCGGCCCGCACACCATCGACACGCCCGTCGTGCTGGCACCGATGGCCGGGATCACGAACATGGCCTTCCGCCTGCTGTGCCGCGAGTTCGGCGCGCTCCACAGCGAGGACGACGGCGGCCTGTACGTGGGCGAGATGGTCACCACCCGCGCCCTGGTCGAGGACCACAAGGAGTCCTGGCGCCTGGTGACCATGGGGGAGCGGGAGACGCCCCGCTCGGTGCAGCTGTACGGAGTGGACCCCGCGACCGTGCGCCGCGCGGTGGAGATGATCCGCGAACGCGATCTCGCCGACCACATCGATCTGAACTTCGGCTGCCCCGTCCCCAAGGTCACCCGTCGCGGCGGGGGCGGCGTGCTGCCGTGGAAGACGGAGCTGTTCACCCGCATCGTCAGCGCGGCCGTCCAGGCCGCCGGCGCCGAGGTGCCGGTCACGGTCAAGACCCGCATCGGCATCGACGATGAGCACCGGACCTTCCGCGACGCCGGGCTGATCGCCCAGGAGGTCGGGGCCGCGGCGATCGCGCTGCACGGCCGCACCGTGGTCCAGCACTACTCCGGCCAGGCGCGCTGGCAGGCGATCACCGAGCTCAAGGAGCTGGTCACCGACATCCCGGTGCTCGGCAACGGCGACATCTGGTCCGCCGAGGACGCGATGGAGATGATGGAGCAGACCGGCTGCGACGGCGTCGTCGTCGGCCGCGGCTGCCAGGGCCGGCCCTGGCTCTTCGCGGATCTCGCCGCCGCCTTCGCCGGGAAGCCAGATCGGGTGCGCCCCTCGCTGGGGGACGTCGCGACGATCCTGCGCCGCCACGCCGAGCTGCTGGTGGAGTACTACGAGGACGAGGGCCGCGCCGTGCGCGACCTGCGCAAGCACGTGGCCTGGTACTTCAAGGGCTATCCCGTCGGCGGAGAGATGCGCCACCGCCTGGCCACCATGGAGTCCCTCGCCGACCTCGACGCGAAGCTGGCCGAGCTCGACCTGGCCAGTCCCTACCCGGGCGCCGCCGTGGAGGGCCCGCGCGGCCGTGCCGGCACGCCGAAGAAGGCGCACGTGCCCGAGGGCTGGATGACCTCCCGCGAGCTCAGCCCCGAGCACGCCGCCCGCCTCCATGAGGCCGAGCTCGATACCTCGGGAGGGTGAGCGGATGACGCTTCACACCACACCCTCGACGTCGGCGAGCCCCGTGTCGCCGCCGCCGGGATACACCGCGCACGATCTCGAGCGCTGGGTGCCAGAGCCGCCCAAGTCCCAGGCCCGCACTCCGTTCCAGCGCGACCGCGCCCGGGTGCTGCACTCCTCGGCGCTGCGCCGGCTCGGCGCCAAGACCCAGGTGCTCGGCGCGGGGGCGAACGACTTCGTGCGCACCCGCCTCACCCACTCCCTCGAGGTCGCGCAGGTGGGTCGTGACATCGGGGCGGAGCTCGGCTGCGATCCCGACATCGTCGACGCCGCCTGCCTCTCCCACGACCTCGGCCACCCGCCCTTCGGCCACAACGGGGAGAAGGTGCTCGACGCCCTCGCCGCCGACTTCGGCGGCTTCGAGGGCAACGCGCAGACCCTCCGCTTGCTCACGCGGCTGGAGCCCAAGCTGGTGGGGGAGGACCGGCCCTACGGGCTGAACCTCACCCGGGCGAGCGTCGATGCGGCGATCAAGTACCCCTGGACCCGAGGGCAGGGCCCGAGCCCCGCCTCCCCGAAGTTCGGTGCCTACGCCGATGATCTGGACCTCTTCACCTGGGCGCGCGCCGGCGCCGTGCCGGGGCGCCAGTGCTTCGAGGCGCAGGTGATGGACCTCGCCGACGACATCGCCTACTCCGTGCACGACATCGAGGACGCGATCACGGGCCGCGCCATCGATCTGCAGGCGCTGCAGGACCCGATGGAGCGCGCCGCGGCGCTCTACGTGGTCCAGGACTGGTACATGCCGGGCGAGCCCCTCGAGGAGCTCGATGCGGCGCTGACCCGGCTCGAGGCCGAACCGAGCTGGCTGACCTCCTTCACCGGCTCGATGCGCTCGGCCGCCGCGCTGAAGAACATGGCCAGCCAGCTCATCGGCCGCTTCACCCGCTCCGCGATCACCGCCACCCGCAGCGCCCACGGGGAGGGCCCGCTCTCCCGGTACAGCGGCGACATGGTGGTGCCCGAGCAGACCCACCTCGAGATCGCGGTGCTCAAGGGGCTCGCGGCCGCCTACGTGATGTCCTCGGCCTCCCAGCAGCCGGTGTACGAAGCGCAGGAGGAGATCATCCGGGACCTCTACTCACGGCTGTGGAACACCGGCACCCAGTACCTCAGCCCCCTGTTCACCGAGCTCTGGCTCGATGCGGGCGACGACGACGGCCGCCGTCGTGTGGTGGTCGACCAGATCGCCTCCTTCACCGATGTCACCGCGCGCCAGCTGCACGGCGCGCTCTTCGACCGCGCCGTCACCCACGTGACCGCCGCGGACACCCCGCTGCCCGGCCTCGGATCGGAGCTCTGAACCCGTGGCCCAGGGACTGATCCGCCGCGCCGACGTGGACTCCGTCCGCGAACGCTCGAGGCTCGACGAGGTGGTCTCCGAGCACGTCACCCTGCGCACAGCCGGGATCGGGTCGATGAAGGGCCTGTGTCCCTTCCACGACGAGAAGACCCCCTCCTTCAACATCCGCCCGCAGCTGGGCCACTGGCACTGCTTCGGCTGCGGCGAGGGCGGTGACGTGATCTCCTTCGTCCAGAAGATCAACCACCTCAGCTTCGTCGAGGCCGTCGAGATGCTGGCCGCCCGCTACGGCGTCCAGCTGCAGTACGAGGACGCCGGCGAGGGCCGCGGCGAGCGCCCCGACTTCGGGACCCGGCGCCGGCTGCTGGACGCGCACGCGATCGCCGAGGAGTACTACCGCGAGCAGCTGGCCACCCCGGCCGCCGAGGTGGGGCGGCGGTTCCTCACCGAGCGCGGCTTCGACCAGGAGGCCGCCGCCCACTTCGGCGTCGGCTTCGCCCCCGAGGGCTGGGAGTCGCTGACCGCAGTGCTGCGGGGACGCGGCTTCACCGAGGCGGAGCTGACCGCCAGCGGGCTCGTCTCCCAGGGGCAGCGCGGGGTCTACGACCGCTTCCGCGGCCGTCTGGTCTGGCCGATCCGCGACATCACCGGCAACACCATCGGCTTCGGCGCCCGGCGCCTGCTGGAGAACGACAAGGGCCCCAAGTACCTCAACACCCCCGAGACCGCGATCTACCACAAGTCCAGCGTGCTGTACGGCCTGGACATCGCCCGCAAGGAGATCTCCTCCCAGCACCGCGTGGTGGTGGTCGAGGGCTACACCGACGTGATGGCCGCCCATCTGGCCGGGGTCACCACCGCGGTCGCCTCCTGCGGCACCGCCTTCGGCCCCGAGCACGTGAAGATCGTGCGCCGGGTGATGGGGGACTCGAACCCCTCGGCCGGGCTGCGCCTGAACACCGACGGCCGAGGACTGGCCGGTGAGGTGATCTTCACCTTCGACGGCGACGCCGCCGGGCAGAAGGCCGCGCTGCGCGCCTTCGAGGAGGACCAGCGCTTCGTCGCCCAGACCTACGTCGCGGTCGAGGCCAGCGGCATGGACCCCTGCGATCTGCGGATCCAGCAGGGCGACCAGGCGGTGCGGGAGCTGATCGAGACCCGTCGGCCGCTGTTCGAGTTCGCGATCCGCACCGCCATCTCCCAGGTCGATCTCGACACCGTCGAGGGGCAGGTCACCGCGCTGCGGATGGCGGCACCGGTGGTGGCCCGGATCCGTGACCGGGCGATGCGGCCCGAGTACGCGCGGCGGCTGTCCGGCTGGCTGGGGATGGACGAGTCCACGGTGCTGCGGGCCGTGCACGACGCCGCCCGCAGCGAGGGACGCTCCGCCCAGCGGGCGGAGCCGCAGCGGCCCGCCCCGGATGCCCCGGCGACCGGCGGGGGAGCCGCGGCCGACGAGCATGCGATCCCGGCCGCCCGCCTCGCGGACGTGGTCAGCCCCCGCGACCCCGTGGGCCAGGTCGAGACCCAGTCGCTCGCGGTGATGCTCCAGGCCCCGCGGCTGCTGGACACGGAAAAGGTGGGCACTCTGCCGGACGACGCCTTCCATGTCCCGGCGCTGCAGGGAGTCTGGGACGTGATGCTCGCCGCCGGCACCCTGCTGGACGCCGTCGAGGGACAGCTCCATGCCGCCCGCTACCTCGAACAGGTCCTCGAGATCGCCGGTGAGACGGTGCGCCCGCTGATCGTGGAGATCGCGAACCTCGACCTGCCGGCCCGGGACGAGGAAGGACTGCGGCGCCTCGCGCACTCCCTGCTGGACCGGCTCGCGGAGCTGTCCCTCACCCGCGAGTACTCGGTGCTCAAGCAGCGCCTGCAGCGCACCGACCCCTCTGATGCCGAGCGTCACCAGGAGATCATGGCGCGTCTGGCCCAGGTGCAGGGCCGCCGCCGAGCGCTGCGCGCAATGGAGGGCTGATATGTAGGTCTTCCTGTCAAGTGTGCAGGGTGAAGCGGGGGCATCCACTGGCCGGTGGGTGCCCCC
>NZ_JBHZRO010000030.1:0-20739 GCF_043641765.1 Brachybacterium vulturis
CCCCCCCCCCCCCCCCCCGCACCCCACCCCCCCCCCCCCCCCCCCCCCCCCCACCCCCCCCCCCCCCCGGGGGGGGGGGGGGGCCCCCCCCCCCCCCCCCCCCCCCCCCGGCACACTCGACACGTCCCCTTCGACCAGGAGCCCTTACATGGCCACCACCCCGCTCCCGCTCCGAGCGCTTCTCACCGTCGCCGCCCTCGCAGCTCTCACAGTCGCCTGCACGCCCCGCACCCCCACCGAGCCCACCCAGGACACCACCGCCGTCGACTACGTCCTGGACGGCGACACCATCGAGGTCACCGACGCCGCCGGCAGCAGCCAGCGCGTGCGCCTCCTCGGCATCAACACCCCCGAGGTGCCGCACGACGACGAGCCTGGCCAGTGCGGGGGAGAGGCCGCCGCCGAGCAGCTGCGCACGCTGCTTCCCGAAGGCACCACCGTCGAACTCGTGAGCGACCCCGAGGCCGACGACGAAGACCGCTACGGCCGACTCCTGCGCTACGTCGAGCTCGAGGACGGCACCGACGCCGGCGCCGCCCTCATCGCCGCCGGCTACGCCTACGCCTGGGCACCCTCGAGCGAACCCGCACCAGCGCGCACGGCAGACTACGAGGCAGCCACCGCCACAGCCCGTGACGCCGGTGCCGGCACATGGAGCGCCTGCCCCGACCTCGACCAGAGCAAGTGATCAGCCATGACGGCACCCACACCAAGCCCCCGACCCGCACGATGGCGAGACATCCCCCTCGCCGCGTGGATCCTCTCGCGCGCCTTCACCAACGAGTCCCGCGTCGGCCGCCGCATCCACTCCCGACGCCTCGCACAGCTGCACGCCCTCGCCGTCACGCCGTTCTACCTGCTCATCGCGATCTACAGCACCGTGCCCGGACACCTCTACCTCGACCCATCCCGTACCGGCATAGCCGTCGCAGCGCCCCGTCGCAGCCTCCGCAGCCTCGCCGGAGGCGTCGCCGCGATCGCGTTCCTCGTCACGGTCGGCGTGCCCCTCAACCTCGCCGCAAGGCTCGAACCGGGGTACGTGCTCGAGCTCGGAGCCGGTGTCGTCGCGACACTCAGCGTCGCGCTGCTCCTCGACGCGATGATCGGCCGCCGACACAGCCGACGAGACCGAAAGCGGCTGCGCCCGCTCCGACGCAAGATCCCGGCAGGGGAGCGCTGGGACCTCATGATGCTTGCGCAGCTCCCCGACACCGAACCCGCCGCAGCGCGGCTCGCCCGGACCCTCCTGCGCACCATCATTCCCCCTGGCGTCGTCGTCACCGCCGTCGCCCACTCGGCCGAGCTGCACACGAAGTACATGCGCCACCGATTCACCCCGGCCCGCGGCCGCCAGCTCTTCTACATCGTCCCGACTCGCGACCCCGCCCCGTAGCCCGAACGCAGCAACGGGAGGGGCCGGCTCGCCAGCCGACCCCTCCCGCCTACTCACCGCCGGTGCCGTCCGCCACGACCCCGACGGCCCCGGCCCCGCTCCGCCTCGAGCAGCCGCATCGCGGCCGCGCAGAGGTTGAGCATCGCCGTCACCAGTGCCACCGCCATGACCAGCGCCTCCGCGATCTCCCGACTCACCTCCTCCCGCCGAGTGGGCGAGCCAGCCTACGCGCGCGCCCCGACGATCCGGACCGCCTCCCCCTAGGGGTCACAGGTCCTCTCCGCGCCGTCCTCCGCCGATGCGGCACACATACCGGTGAGACCCGCCGCCCACTGGGCGGTATGTCCCTCCGGTCGATCGGACGCGAAGCGTCCGGCTGGCGGGGCGGAAAGGATCACCCATGTGTCAGTTCACTGACCGCGACCCGATCAAGCGACACCGGCCCGGCACTCGCTGCCGCTACACGGGCCAGGTGGCCGGCGCCGACGGCTGCGGGAGCACCCTGCTGCTGCTCCTGCTCGCGGCCGCCCTCGTGCAGGGGGTGCTGCCCCTGTAGCCGGCACCTGCCCGACTAGCAAAGTTCAGCAGCACATGGGCGGAGGGCCGGGAGTGCCGGCCGGACGTCTGCACTGCGTCGGCGCTCCTGGCGGGGATGAGCCGCTGCCCAGCAGCGGCCCGCCGCCCACGCCCAGGTAGCGTGTTCGACGTGGCCCGCACCCCAGCGCTTTCCCCCGGCGGCGAGGGTGCGGGCCACCACCCTCGCGCCTTGCGGCCGAGCTGAGTCTCATAACCGGTGAGCCCACGAGAGCGTCGAGCAGCTACCCGGCCAATGCCCGCTCGAGGACCGCGTGCGCCCACCGAACCGGGCGGTCGTCGCCGCGGTTCATGAGCTGGGCCGTGAGTCCGGTGATGACGGTGTGGAGGTGGTCAAGAGCGACGACGTCGCCCCTGATGCCCCGAGCGCGGAGCGCTTGGGCGCATACGTCGCGGATCGTCCCGTCGACCTCCCGCCAGATCGGCTGCAGACCGGGTTCTGTGAGCGCGCTAGCGCTGAGGACCTGCAGCACGGACGCTTCGAGACGGCGCTCGGCGTCGAGCGGCAGTAGCGCCTCGAGCAGCATCCGCGCCCGCTCCGGCCCCTCGGCCGGTTCCGCCGGCAGGCCACTGACGCGTTGGCGGATCGCCGGCGCGATCGCTTCGAGGGCGCGCTCCCGCACCACCGCGTGATTCGGCATCGTGTACAGCATCGAGCTCGGTGGCACGTCGGCCTCGGCGGCGAGAGCCTTCACGGTGAGGGCGCCGAGGCCCTCACGGGCGATCAGCCGCCAGGCAGCCGCGACCACTCGAGCGTCCCGCTCGCGCATGCGCTTCGATCTGATAGCCACACCGCATCGTGCCACCGCGATCAGCTTCCGGCGCGCAGGAGAGGAGCCAGGCGGGCGGTTCCCTTGCGTGTCAGGCCTGCCTGACATAGTCTGTCAGCAGATCCTGACACCTGCGTAAGGAGTAGATCATGGGATGGGTGACGGAGGCCGGCGGTGAGGTGCACGAGGGCTACGTCGCCTGGCTCGCATCGGACGGGCGGGCCACGGGCGGTAGTCGCCTCGACGGCGTCGTCTTCATGAATCCTCGATGGGCCTACGGCGTCGACGAGTCGGTCGAGCCGTTCGACTTCACGGTGCCGTGGGCCGAGGTCACCGGATGGCGGGTCCAGTGCGAATGCGGGTGGCGCGGGACCACCTGGCAGCGCGACGAAGCGACCAATGACGACCCGACGGAAGAGCAGCTCGACGCCGATCACATGCTCCTGCCAGACGGGCGCACCCTCGAGGATGTAGGCCACGAGGAGTGGAAGCGGCACGTGCAGCCCCTCGCCACGGCCGAGTCGGTCCGCTCCGCCGCCGCGGCCGTCAGGGACGCGGAAGCCGCCCTCGACGATGCGGTCGCAGCAGCGCGAGCCGGTGATCCTCCTGCCACCTGGGAACAGATCGGGCGCGCTGTCGGGATTAGCCGTCAGAGCGCCCACGAACGGTGGGCACGGAACCCATCCCCATCGGCCGCGGCCCAGCAGCTACTCGTCGAGGACGGCATGCTCACGTTCCGGGGTGCGAGACCGACCATGCAGAGCAGGCAGATGTTGGAGCCGAGCGCCCCGACGAGCCAGCGAGCAACGCGAGTGGGCGAGGAGGACATCGTCATTCTTCGTTCGGGGCGGGGGTCGCGGGAGGGGAGCGACGTAAAGGGCCTACCGGATAGTTGTCAGCCACTCTCGGCAGAGTGAACCGAACGCCGGGGGACCGCCTCAACCGCACAAGGAGCCTGACCATGTCTTCTGCAATCACTATTGCCAGCCTCGCCCTTTCCGTGGTCGGCCTGGTCTGCGTCATCGCCGTTCTCAGGCGCGCGGACGCCGCCGGTCACCCGGCGAACTTCTCGCTGATCGTTCCGGCGGGGCTACTCGCTCTCGCGCTCGGCGTGGTCGGAATTGTCGGCCTATTCAGCTAGGACAAGCAAGCTCGACAGTAGCGGGCCTGGCACACCTACCACCGTAGCGCGCGGGCATACACGAGCCACGACCGCGCCATAAACGGTCGGATATGCGCCGATGAGCGGGGGGCCTCGCTGACATCCTGCGGTCTACGGCATGTGGTGGAACCGGATCTGCTGCACGAGCGCGGCAATCTGGGCCGGGTCGGCCGTGTCCTGGGCATCGACCACTAGCTGTTGCGGGGCAGGACGTTGATGACGATGCCGCGGCGCGCGCAAAGGATGTGCAGTGTCGAGGGAGCGTCGGTAGGGTGAAGAGCATGGCGTGCCCTGAATCAGACACTCAGGGGGCTTTCGGTCACACCGTCAGCCCCCAGACCTCCTGAGTCCTTAACCCGCCGCCTGCGCCTGTGCGCTGAGCGGGCTCTTGGGCAGCTCCCTGGGCGCTGGCCGTGGTGACGAGACGTTTCCCCCTTTTCGTTCTCGTTCCTCGGAGCCCTCCATGCCCTTCGCCCTCTACCTGCTTGCCCTGGCTGTCTTTGCCATGGGCACATCTGAGTTCATGCTTGCTGGCCTCGTGCCAGACATCGCCGCCAGTGTCGGTGTCTCTGTCGGCACAGCTGGGCTACTCACCTCTGCCTTTGCGGTCGGGATGATTCTCGGTGCGCCCGCCATGGCAGCTCTCACCCGTCGGTGGCCCGCCCGGACCACCTTGCTCGGGTGCGTGGTCATCTTCGCTGCCTGTCACGTCGTCGCCGCCACTGCCGAGACCTTCTCCGTGCTGTTCGCAACTCGTGTGGTTGCCGCGGTTGCCAACGCCGGTTTCCTGGCCGTTGCACTCAGCACCGCGACCCGCCTCGTGGCCCCCAGCCGGAAGGGCCGCGCTCTTGCCATCCTCCTCTCGGGCACCACGATCGCCATGGTCGCCGGTGTTCCCGCGGGGGCTCTACTTGGCACGGCGCTGGGATGGCGGGCCACGTTTTGGGCGGTAGCCTTCCTGTGCGTTCCTGCTGCAATCGGCATCCTCACCGGGATCCGTCCACAGCTGAGAGCCACGCAGGACGAAGCCAACGATGGCCCGTCTCTCGCCTTCGAGTTGGCGCAGCTCCGCGTGCCCCGTCTTTTCACGGCGATGCTGCTCGCTGCGCTGGTCAATGGCGGGACTTTCGCCGCGTTTACGTTCCTCGCGCCGGTCGTGACCGGGACAGCGGGTCTGGGCCAGGTGTGGGTACCGGTGGCTCTGGTGTTGTTCGGCATCGGGTCCTTCATGGGAGTCAGCATTGCCGGGCGACTGTCTGACCAGCACCCGCGAATGCTCCTCGTTGTGGCCGCGCCGCTCCTGTTAGTTGGGTGGCTGTTGCTCGCGGTGCTTGCTGGGCACTCCGTGCCGCTGCTCGTCCTGGTGTTCCTGCTGGGAATGCTGGCATTCGCTGTGGGAAGCACCATGATCGCTCGAGTGCTCTACGCAGCATCGGAAGCGCCCACCATGGGTGGTTCCTACGCGACTGCCGCTCTCAACATCGGGGCCGCTGCTGGTCCGGCGCTCGGAGCGGTAGCGCTCGAGAGCTCGAGCAACCTTGGTCCCGTGTGGGCAGCGACCGCGCTGACCGCTCTCGCACTCCTCGTGATGCTGCCCACGCTGCGCATCATCGCCCCGCGGGTACGGAATGTGGAGGCTGCCAAGTGACGCACGCTAATGCTCCGTTGAGCCTTGAAGGTCGACGCCGGCTCGTGAATCGGTGCCTGACCCGGCCGATCGCGCACGTAGCTGCCGAGATGGGCATCTCACGCGCGTGCGCTTCGAAGTGGGTCAACCGGTGGAGACGCCATGGCGAAGCCGGGCTCCAAGACCGTGCTTCGACGCCCCACCACAGCAGTACCGCGACAGCAGCCTGTGTCATCCAACAGATCGAGGTCTGGCGGCGAGAGCACAAGTGGTCCGCCCAGCGCATTGCCTACGAGCTCGCCGAGCTGGACGTCAGGATCAACCGGCGTGCCGTCAGCCGACACCTGAGCCGGCTCGGCCTTGGCCGACGCCGATTCATCGACCCTGGCGGCGACACCAATCGCAAGCCAGGGAAGATCACCGCCCGCTGGCCCGGCCATATGGTGCACCTCGACGTGAAGAAGGTCGGCCGAATCCCTGACGGCGGCGGCTGGCGCATTCATGGGCGCAACAGCGACCAGGCTAGGACCGCGGGTCGCGCGAAGTCAGCTGGGGCGAAGCGGGGGTACACCTACCTGCACTCCGCCGTCGACGGATTCTCCCGACTCTCGTACACCGAGCCGCTGACCGACGAGAAGGGACTCACGGCGGCAGCGTTCCTCGCCCGAGCTAAGGCCTGGTTCGCCGCTCACGGGATCTCGCACATCCACCGCATCATCACCGATAACGGTGCGTGCTACCGCTCGGCCGACTTCGCTCGAATCGTCGGCAACCGCACGCGACACCAGAAGACCAGGCCCTACACGCCCCGACACAACGGGAAGGTGGAGCGCTACCAGCGAATCTTGGCCGAGGAACTGCTATACGCCCGAGAGTTCAAGAGCGAAGAAGCCCGCGACGCCGCGATCGAAATCTGGAATATCCACTACAACTACCACCGCCCCCACAGTGGAGCGGGCGGACATCCCCCAGCATCTCGGCTCCGTGCTCGCGTCACCAACGTCTGGCCCTCATACAACTAGCGCTTCCTCGTCAGTCGGAGGTTCGAAGCCTGCCCGGTGGTCGCGGAGAACGGCATCGGTCACGTCCGGGCGGCCGTAGGACTGCCTGTTGGCGTGCACGCGGGCCTGCTGAAGTTCGGGGCTGATCTGGACCCACACGATCACGAACGGAGCATCGGACTGGTCTGCGACTTCCCGCCAGCCGTCCCTGATGAACCGTGGCGACCCGGTGTCATCAACGACGACATGACGACCCGCGTCCAGTAGCTCACGCCCGCGCTCGTGCGCGATCCGGTTAGTCTCGGCCCACTCCTCCAACGGGATGCCTTGACCCCCGTACAGGCCGCGTTCCTCGTTGACGAGGTCGAGACTGACAAGGCTGGCAGGCAGCGCCTCGGCCAGTCTCGCCGCAAGGGTGCTCTTGCCGGCGAAGGAGAGTCCGCACATGAGTGCCATAGTCATCCTCGCAACCTACCGCCGCCGCTCCTGGGTGTCGCCCGAATAGCTCGGCTAGCCAGGCGCATCGACGGGGCAGGGGCTGTGCCGTAAACGGTCGTTCCTGGCGCAGTGGACAGTCGTACCCTGACTAGCCGATAACTGGGGCAGTCTCAACCGATCAAGGCATCACCCGTGATGGCAGTATGCGCTTGGACGGAAGGAGACGGTTGGGATGGCATTGAGCATGGAAGAGCAAGATGCCGTGTGGGAGAGATGGCGAGCGGGCGAGCCGATGCGCGTGATTGCCAGAACGGTGCGCTGCAGCCGCGAAGCGGTACGGAGACGCCTGGCAAACTCTGGTGGGATCCGCCCAGCACCGCGCCGTCGCGCTGCTCTGCGGTTGTCACTGGCGCAGAGGGAGGAGATTTCCCGGGGAATCGCGGCCGGTGATTCCGCTCGAACGATCGCTGCTCGACTCGGACGGTCAGACTCCTCGATCTCGCGGGAGATCTCCCGGAACGGCGGCCGTGACCAGTACAGGGCTGCCAAGGCAGATGAGCGCGCTTGGCAGCTCGCGCAACGCCCCAAACTCAGCAAGCTCGATGCGAACGATGAGCTGCGCACCGCCGTGAAGCAGAAACTGCATGAGGACTGGTCGCCGGAACAAATCGCGGCCTGGCTACGACGGGACTTCTCTGACGACCCGACGATGCAGATCTCTCACGAGGCGATCTATCGGACCCTCTACACCGCCACCTGCCCGGCCCTACCCTCCGAGATGAGCGTCCACCTGCGCTCCGGCCGTCGACTCCGCACGTCGCGCCAGTCGCGCCGCACCGGACACGGACGCGGTCGCTTGCGGAACATGGTCTCGATCCATGATCGCCCGACACGCATTGAGACACGTGACGAGGTCGGACACTGGGAAGGTGACCTCGTGATGGGCCGCCGGCCCAGCGCCGTAGCGACGCTTGTCGAGCGCTCCACCCGTGCAGTTCGCTTAGTGAAGCTACCGGGGATCAAAGGCCCGGACGTACGCGACGCTCTGATCCGGAACCTTCAGAATCTTCCGCCGTGGCTCTTGCGGTCGCTCACCTGGGACCGCGGAAGAGAGATGTCCGAGCACGAGCGAATCGCCCATGAGCTCGGCATCCAGGTTTACTTCTGCGACCCCCGCTCACCCTGGCAACGGGGCTCGAACGAGAACACTAACCGGCTCCTGCGCCAGTACCTTCCAAAACAAGCAGACTTGTCTCGGTACACCCAGGTCGACCTCGACCGGATCGCAGAGAAGATCAACACACGCCCGCGCTACGTTCTCGGATGGGACACCAGCCAGGACCGACTCCGCGATGTCCTCATCGCCTGACACCCGAGACTCGGTCGACGATCGACCTCTCAGCGGCGTGAACTTGCAGCTGCCGAATCAGATGACGTTGGAATCGCGATGCGCTTCTGCTTGCGCGATCACCTCGGGCGTCCACTCCTCCTCCGACACCATGCGAGCAAGCTCCCAGCGCCCATGCACCGCACACTTCTGGAAGCGTCTGGTCCCGAGTAGGATGGATTTGAAGGAGACGAACGGGAACCAGACGGTATGCTCGTCACATGAAGCCAGTAATCCTGATCGCCGCGATCGATAACGATCGTGGCATCGGCCTAAGAGGTTCAATGCCCTGGAAGATCCCAGGGGAGGCTAAATACACAGCGCAGCGCACGCTTAGAACATCTTCTCCGGACATGATCAATGCGCTCATTATGGGGCGAAAGACATATGAGTCCCTACCCCCTCACCGGCGCCCCCTCCCAGGCCGCCACAGCCTCGTAATTACTTCTCGGAGCATTGGGGAGCCAGTTGGTGTTGCCACCTCCGTCGATGAAGCACTGAGGGTGTGCGGAGAGATGTCAGACGTCGAGTCGATCTTCGTGTTTGGTGGTGCGGAAATCTATTCCCAGGCACTCGCTGCCGCCCTCCCGGATACATTGCTAATAAGCAATATTCCAGGACACTATGGGTGCGACACATTCCTCGACCCCATTCCGTCCACCTATCGACTAGAGCGCACTTCCAACCATAAGCACGGTACCGTGATGGTTCGGCACGAAACCTATGTCAGGGATTTTGGAAAAGAATGAGCTAATCCCGTAGCTCTAGTTGTGGCAGTAGGGACTGATGCGCGGGAAGGAGTCACTCGCGCCGTCGCGAGGTAGGTACCAATCTGGGGCACCACAGCAGGACAGTTACCGGACCGTCGTTTACGGTTCCCAATAGGACCCGAGTGCGCACTTTTGCGACACATCTGTCGCACTGGATATACCTCAGCAGCACGGCCCGGAGCGTCGTTAACGACGGCGGTATCAGGATTCCAAATCTTCCTAGCGCGAACCAGGCAGGGACAAGGGCGTCCAGCCGAGCGGTAAAGGACCAGACACTGCCGCTCGTTCGCGATCTCTCGCTTCGGACCACCCCTGGACTTCCCGACCGGAGCGAAGGGCGCCTCGGGCGAGTCGCAACCCGCTGCCTTCCAGCAGTGCATCCGGGGCGCTGCCTCGCCTGACCGACGCGCGGACACTCCACGGTTTGTCAGCCCAGCTTCCGCCACGAAAGACCCGGTAGTTCCCATAGCGCGCGGGATCGAGGTAGTCCCAGCACCACTCCCAGACGTTGCCGAGAGTGTCGTACAGGCCGAAGGCGTTGGGCTCCTTCAGGGCGACGCGGTGCGGTCCCTCCCCCGCGTCCAGAGTGGTCCAGGCGACGCCGGAAAGCGGGCCGTAGTGTGGACCCTTCGTGCCCGCGCGGCACCCGTACTCCCACTCGGCCTCTGTGGGCAGGCGGAAGCCGTCAGACTCGAGCTTCCACTGCACCTCATCGCCTGAGATGCGATATGCCGTCGACAGTCCATGCGCCTCGGAAAGCTCGTTGCAGATACTCACGGCTTGCTTCCACGTGATCCCGCTGAGCGGCAGATCGCAGGTGTCGACCGTGACGGGAGTACGGCCGAGAGAGAACGCCTCCAGCGCCACGGTGCGATGCTCGGAGCGTCGCGCATCGTGAAGCGTTACCTTTCCGGCTGGGAGGGCGATCAGATCATCGGGAAGGCTCTGCACAAGGTGAGCGTATCGAAGGTCGCGAGTGGACAAGGTATGGTCTCCGCATCGAGGTCTGGTGATGCGTTGACCGGTTGAGACTGCCGGTCTTTTCGGCTAGTTGAGCGTCCGTGGGCCCCGTCCGAGCGATGGAGTGAGTGTGGAGCCTAAGTTGGCGCTGCTATTCCTATGGTTTCGCTGCCAGTAGCCCCGGGACAGCGCTGTTCGTTGCGATGTGCTGGCTGAGCGGTGTCGAGAGGGAGCGCGCTACGAAAATGATGCGTCTGCGTAGATTCTCCGGCTGCTGGTCGAAGATGGACTCGTTGTGGGCCAGGCGATTACGGGCGTCGCGTAGCGAAGATAGTGCATCGTGCAGCTGGGCGCGGTCTGTGCCGGCCGTATAGGCAAAACGGAGCGAAGGTATCCAGAGCGTCTTTTCGTGAAGGCTGTCGGTTAAATAGGTCCAGAAGCCAAACATGATCTCAGCAATGACCTTTCCGCGATTCACTGTTCCGCCGTCCGTGTAGCCAGCGTATTTTCTCGCAGTCTTGATCGCGCCTCGAGGGGTGGCGTTCTTGTCCTGCATGCTTCCGTTGGAGTCGGCCACAAGGTGGGGAGCCCAGAGCTGGTCGTAGATTGCTCGGGTGATCCAGTCTTGGCCCGCGGCGAGGGGATGGGCTAGCAGTTGGCGGTCGTAGGCATTGCGTAGGCCGACCTCAAGATGCCCCAGGTCGTGCAATAAGGCTGACGAAACGCGCGCGTTCCACTCGTAGAGTCGAAGGGCGCGGTCGGGGTCTTGACCAGCGGCCTTCAGATACTTGTTGTAGCGACCTGGTGTGAGCCACTCTGTAACCCAGGAGTCAGAACCCGTCGACATGCACGCTCCAGTCCGGTATGCTTGGCGGCAGCGAGAGCCCTTGATGACCGATGCCTCACGGTATGTTACTCGGGCCACGATCTTGGGAAGCCCCGGTATCAGGAAACTGACCCGGGGTTTCTCGCTGTTCGGCCCGGATCGGTCGAGCGTTCTCGACGCACAAGGCCTCCTCATCCCGTGTCCACGCTCAGGTGCCCCGGCATCAAGCTCGTTCGTGTAGCTGACGGTGAGCGTGTCGTTAGGGCTGGCTGCATGGTGTCGAGGATGCGGAGAGTTGCGCGAGAGGCAGACGGGGTACCCCACGTTGGGAGAGGGTGCACCTCATCGGTGGAGAATGCGTACTCTCGCCGCCAGTGCTTCATTCGGGTATACCCCACGAGGCAGATCTGTCGCAGAACTGCCGTTTTGGACTCTGTGGAACAGGGAAGACTACGGTCGCGTAGCTGTCGCTCAGGGTGTGCCTCAACAGGACAGATGTGTCGTGTTGTGGTGTCTGTGTCGCGCGTCAGACTTAGTGGCAGGGCCGTTATGTAGGTCCTGAAGGAGAGTCAGACATGGGTAGACCACCCTCGATTCCGGCGGAGAAGAAGACCCGGATAGTGCTGAGCGTGCTGGCCGGCGAGATGTCCATCGCCGAAGCGGCACGCAAGGAGAAAGTCAGTGAGCAGTCCATCGGACGGTGGAAGGCCGAGTTCCTGGAAGCCGGCAAGACCGCCCTGGTGGCCGGCAGGTCCGGACCATCCTCCCGAGAGGAACAGCTGGAGGCCGAGGTCGCCGAGCTGACCCAGGCCTTGGGCGAGGCACACCTGGAGGCCAGGGTGTGGAAGAAGTCCGCGGAGGGCCGGCTGGGCCCTTCGAGGACCTCGAGGTGATCCGCGTGGAAGCGGGCATGTCGACCGCGAGGTTCTGCCAGCTCTTCGACATGCCCGAGCGGACCTGGCGCCGCTGGCAGGCCAAGGCCCGCACCGGGACGGCGGTGAAGGGACCGTGGCCGCAACCGGCACGGCAGGCCGCCAGGGAACTGGTGGTCAAGCACGCGTTGGCCCATCCGGCGTGGGGGCATCGGAAGATCTGGGCGATGGTCCGCCACGACGGGCATGTGGTTTCCGAGGCGACCGTGCTGCGGATCCTTCGCGACGAGGGGCTGATTCTGCCCGCGCAGTACCCACGGGAGCGACGGAAGCTGGCCGAGCGGCGCAAGGCCGCGTTCGCCACCGAGCCGACCGGTCCGAACCAAGTCTGGCAGCTGGACTTCAGCGAGTTCGAGACCACCACCGGAGGGACCTGGCGGCTGGCCGGGTGCCGGGACTACTGGTCCAAGTACGAGCACCCCTTCCACGTTTCGCCCACCGGGAACCAGCACGACGCGATCGACGCGATCGAGTTGGCCCTGGCCGACTACGAGGCCATGTTCGGTCACCCGCTGGTCGAGGCCTGCCCGGTCGATCCCGAGACCGGTGAGCTGTTGCCCGTGGTGACCATCGTGACGGACAACGGCGGGCCGTTCCGGTCCTTCCGCTTCGAGTCCTTCATCGCCGCCCACCCCGAGCTACACCACGTGCGCACCCGAGTGAAGACCCCGGGGCAGAACGGGTCCCGTGAACGCGGCTTCGGCACGCTGAAGTACGAACGGCTCTACCTGGACGAGATCGACGACGCGATCGTGCTCGCCGAGCGGGCCGAGGACTACCGGATCGAGTACAACGAGCTCCGGCCCCACGAGGCCATCTCATGGAACCGGCCCAAGGAGGTGCACCTGGGCCTGGCCGACCCCACCACCCCGACATTCAAAACCAAGGAAATCCTGCCAACTACTTGACGTGGGGCATCGTGCACCAACGGCCTGCGAGCTGGTTCTGACCGGTGGTGATACGGATCTGCGCGTCTTTGTCGCATGGACGGGTTATTGGGTCGCCGAGTGGCGGTGGGGTCGCCTACTCTGGTTGGCATGTTGGTTTACGGCACTGCTTCGCTGCGTCTGCGCAGCCGCTAACGGCGGCGAGCACCCTCCACAGGTTGTTGCTCCCGCCCCCGGTGATCACGGCCGGGCGGCTCTTTCAGCGTGCCCGGCTCCGCAACAACCACGGAGCAAACAGTGCCTACCTATCGAGGTGGCCGTCATGAGCACGGCCAGAACTTCCTGACTGACCCATCCACTATCGCCACGATCACACGGCTCGTGGCCACCACCGAGGGCCCGATCATCGAGATCGGCCCCGGTGACGGAGCACTCACCTCGCCGCTGGCCAAGCTCGGGCGACCGGTGACAGCCGTCGAAATCGACACCCGGCTCGCCCGACGCTTGACCCAACGACTCCCACCGCACGCGGAGGTCGTCGCCGACGACTTCCTGACCTACCGGCTTCCCACGTCTGCGCATGTGCTCGTCGGCAACCTGCCGTTTCACCAGACCACAGCCATGCTGCGACGCATCCTGCACGCCCCGGCATGGACCGATGCCATCGTGCTCGTGCAATGGGAAGTTGCGCGGCGCAGAGCAGGCGTTGGCGGTGCCACGATGATGACCGCGCAATGGGCGCCCTGGTACGAGTTCACGCTGCAAAGTCGTGTTCCCGCTCGCGCGTTCACCCCACGTCCGGGCGTCGACGGTGGAATCCTCACCATCCACCGCCGCGAACACCCGCTGCTGACTCCGTCCGAGCGACGCCAGTTCCACGCCCTGGTCCACCGCGTCTACACCGGTCCCGGACGCGGGCTCGCCCAGATCCTCGCACGCAACACCTCGCTCGGCTCGCCACAGGCGGCACAGGCGTGGCTGAGGGGCCACGGCGTGAAAGCCGCCGGACTGCCGAGAGACTTGCCCGTCGAGGCATGGGTGGACTTGTTCAAGACCACGGGCTCCTCGCCACCGCCCCGCCGCACGCAGTCGTCCTCAGGAGGGCGGCGGCGATGAGCATCGAACCCTCGTGGCGAGTCTGCCCTGACGAGATCACACCCAGCCATGTGTGCCCGACCGAGACAGCCGCACACCATGCAGCACGGCTCCTCGCTCAAGGCCCCGGACGGGATTGGCGACTTCGTGACCTCGCCAACCTCGTGCACCTGTCCACGTCACAACTGGGCAGGGCCTTCAGCCAAAGCTTCGGGATGCCGCCCATGCGGTACCTCGCTCATGTTCGGGCCCACCGGCTGGCCGAGCTCCTGGTCGAAACCGACCTTCCGATCGGTGTCGCCATGACACGAGTCGGGTGGCGCAACCGCGGCCACGCCGCACGACAGTTCACCGCCATCATCGGGGTCAGCCCATCCGCGTACCGACTCACCGCGACCCAACGAGCAAGCCTGAAATGCCCGTGCTGTGGACAGCGAAGCGAGCTGCCCGATGACGGCCACAGAGCGCTCTGGCCTCGGCCCTGCCAGGACAGAGATCCGTGACACGGTCATCCGGATGCGGGCTGATCTCGCTCACCGGTGGACCTTGGCCGAACTCGCACAGGATGCACACCTGTCGCGGTCACGGCTCGGGGGCCTGTTCGTGGAGCAGTTCGGCGTCCCTCCAATCGCGTTGCTGGCTCGGTTTGTCGCGCGTCAGACTTAGTGGCAGGGCCGTTATGTAGGTCCTGAAGGAGAGTCAGACATGGGTAGACCACCCTCGATTCCGGCGGAGAAGAAGACCCGGATAGTGCTGAGCGTGCTGGCCGGCGAGATGTCCATCGCCGAAGCGGCACGCAAGGAGAAAGTCAGTGAGCAGTCCATCGGACGGTGGAAGGCCGAGTTCCTGGAAGCCGGCAAGACCGCCCTGGTGGCCGGCAGGTCCGGACCATCCTCCCGAGAGGAACAGCTGGAGGCCGAGGTCGCCGAGCTGACCCAGGCCTTGGGCGAGGCACACCTGGAGGCCAGGGTGTGGAAGAAGTCCGCGGAGGGCCGGCTGGGCCCTTCGAGGACCTCGAGGTGATCCGCGTGGAAGCGGGCATGTCGACCGCGAGGTTCTGCCAGCTCTTCGACATGCCCGAGCGGACCTGGCGCCGCTGGCAGGCCAAGGCCCGCACCGGGACGGCGGTGAAGGGACCGTGGCCGCAACCGGCACGGCAGGCCGCCAGGGAACTGGTGGTCAAGCACGCGTTGGCCCATCCGGCGTGGGGGCATCGGAAGATCTGGGCGATGGTCCGCCACGACGGGCATGTGGTTTCCGAGGCGACCGTGCTGCGGATCCTTCGCGACGAGGGGCTGATTCTGCCCGCGCAGTACCCACGGGAGCGACGGAAGCTGGCCGAGCGGCGCAAGGCCGCGTTCGCCACCGAGCCGACCGGTCCGAACCAAGTCTGGCAGCTGGACTTCAGCGAGTTCGAGACCACCACCGGAGGGACCTGGCGGCTGGCCGGGTGCCGGGACTACTGGTCCAAGTACGAGCACCCCTTCCACGTTTCGCCCACCGGGAACCAGCACGACGCGATCGACGCGATCGAGTTGGCCCTGGCCGACTACGAGGCCATGTTCGGTCACCCGCTGGTCGAGGCCTGCCCGGTCGATCCCGAGACCGGTGAGCTGTTGCCCGTGGTGACCATCGTGACGGACAACGGCGGGCCGTTCCGGTCCTTCCGCTTCGAGTCCTTCATCGCCGCCCACCCCGAGCTACACCACGTGCGCACCCGAGTGAAGACCCCGGGGCAGAACGGGTCCCGTGAACGCGGCTTCGGCACGCTGAAGTACGAACGGCTCTACCTGGACGAGATCGACGACGCGATCGTGCTCGCCGAGCGGGCCGAGGACTACCGGATCGAGTACAACGAGCTCCGGCCCCACGAGGCCATCTCATGGAACCGGCCCAAGGAGGTGCACCTGGGCCTGGCCGACCCCACCACCCCGACATTCAAAACCAAGGAAATCCTGCCAACTACTTGACGCGGGACATCTGGAGGCGTTTGACACCTACTCGCGCTTCAGTCCCCTCCTTGCGAGGCCTTGCAGGCTATTCGCGTCGGGGTTCAGTGGGGGTGGAGCGTTCCATAAGGCGCCATGCTCCGCCGAGTAGTGGCGTGAGGGTGGCGGTGATGTAGATGACGGCGATGATGGCGAAGGTCGGGCGGACGCCGACGAGGCTGGCGCCGAGCCCGCCGACGAGTCCACCGAGTGGCATTCCTGCCCAGGCGCCTGCGGTGACGAGGCCGAATACTCTGGCTCTGAGGCCGGCGGGGACGCGTTGGTACTGGACGGAGCCGATGATGGGGTTGAGTGCCCCGGCGGCAAGCCCGCAGAGCGCGGCAGTAGTGAATCGCCCCGGGTCTGGTGGAGGCTCTGATCCCACGGGAGGATGAGGAGCATGGCAGCACCGAGGAAGTACCCCGATGAGCTTCGGGAGAGGGCCACGAGGATGGCCGTGGAAGCGCGGCTGGACCCCGCGACGAGGTCGGGAACGTTCCGCCGAGTAGGCGAGCAGCTCGGGATCAATCCCGAGACGCTAAGGAACTGGGTCGTGCAGGCCGAGATCGACGGCGGACACCGTCCCGGGACCACGACCAGCGATGCCGAGCGACTCGCTGAGCTGGAGAAGGAAGTGCGCGAGCTGCGCCGGGCGAACGCGATCCTGCGGTCGGCCTCGGCTTTTTTCGCAGCGGAGCTCGACCGCCCACAGCGTTGATCGTCCAGTTCATCGACCAGTACAAGCATGAGTTCGGCGTCGAGCCGATCTGCCGCACGCTCACCGCAGCAGGCACGCAGATCGCGCCGAGCACCTACTACGCCTTCAAGACCCGCCCGCCCTCGAAGCGGGCGGTCCGTGATCGGGAACTGCTGGTTCAGATCCGGCGCGTTCACGCGAAGAACTTCGGGGTCTACGGCGCGAAGAAGCTCCACGCTCAGCTGCGCCGGGAAGGTATCTCGGTCGCACGCTGCACCGTGGAACGGTTGATGAGAGCCGAGGGGCTGCGCGGGATCAGCCGAGAGAAGGGCCCGCGGACAACGCTCCCCGGCGACGGTCCAGACTCCCGTCCTGACCTGGTCGAACGTGACTTCACCGCGACCGCTCCGAACCAGCTGTGGGTCGCGGACATCACCTACTGCCGCACGTTCGCGGGCTGGGTCTATGCCGCGTTCGTCATCGATGTGTTCTCCCGCCGCGTGGTCGGCTGGCAGCTGTCGAAGTCGCTGCGGACCGACCTCGCCCTGGACGCGCTGGAGATGGGCATCTGGACTCGCGAGCACGCAGGCCACGACGTCTCCGGGCTCACGCACCACAGCGACAGGGGCGTCCAGTACGTCGCTGTCCGCTACACCCAGCGCCTCGCGGAAGCCGGGGCAGTCGCGTCAGTCGGCTCGACCGGCGACTCCTATGACAATGCCCTGGCCGAGGCCTTCAACTCGCTGTTCAAAGCGGAGCTGGTCCGCAACCACGGGCCCTGGAAGAACATCGACGAGCTCGAGATCGCGACCGCGGAATACATCGACTGGTTCAACCACCGACGACTCCACGGCGAGATCGGCATGATCCCGCCCGTCGAGCTCGAAGAGAACTACCATCACCACCAGACCGTGCCGGCGACTGCCGACGCGGCACTTGCGAGCCTCTAACAAACCCGGGGCGATTCAAGCTATAATGCAAGTAGCGTATGCGCTCACGCAACTGGTCCAGAACCTTGACCGAACGCAGCGGTGGTAACGGCGCAGTGGCGGTTTTCATGGCTTGTTATGACTGTTTTTTTGTACAGTCTATGCCTCGGGCATCCAAGCAGCAAGCGCGTTACGCCGTGGGTCGATGTTTGATGTTATGGAGCAGCAACGATGTTACGCAGCAGGGTGACGGTGTTCGGCATTCTGAATCTCACCGAGGACTCCTTCTTCGATGAGAGCCGGCGGCTAGACCCCGCCGGCGCTGTCACCGCGGCGATCGAAATGCTGCGAGTCGGATCAGACGTCGTGGATGTCGGACCGGCCGCCAGCCATCCGGACGCGAGGCCTGTATCGCCGGCCGATGAGATCAGACGTATTGCGCCGCTCTTAGACGCCCTGTCCGATCAGATGCACCGTGTTTCAATCGACAGCTTCCAACCGGAAACCCAGCGCTATGCGCTCAAGCGCGGCGTGGGCTACCTGAACGATATCCAAGGATTTCCTGACCCTGCGCTCTATCCCGATATTGCTGAGGCGGACTGCAGGCTGGTGGTTATGCACTCAGCGCAGCGGGATGGCATCGCCACCCGCACCGGTCACCTTCGACCCGAAGACGCGCTCGACGAGATTGTGCGGTTCTTCGAGGCGCGGGTTTCCGCCTTGCGACGGAGCGGGGTCGCTGCCGACCGGCTCATCCTCGATCCGGGGATGGGATTTTTCTTGAGCCCCGCACCGGAAACATCGCTGCACGTGCTGTCGAACCTTCAAAAGCTGAAGTCGGCGTTGGGGCTTCCGCTATTGGTCTCGGTGTCGCGGAAATCCTTCTTGGGCGCCACCGTTGGCCTTCCTGTAAAGGATCTGGGTCCAGCGAGCCTTGCGGCGGAACTTCACGCGATCGGCAATGGCGCTGACTACGTCCGCACCCACGCGCCTGGAGATCTGCGAAGCGCAATCACCTTCTCGGAAACCCTCGCGAAATTTCGCAGTCGCGACGCCAGAGACCGAGGGTTAGATCATGCCTAGCATTCACCTTCCGGCCGCCCGCTAGCGGACCCTGGTCAGGTTCCGCGAAGGTGGGCGCAGACATGCTGGGCTCGTCAGGATCAAACTGCACTATGAGGCGGCGGTTCATACCGCGCCAGGGGAGCGAATGGACAGCGAGGAGCCTCCGAACGTTCGGGTCGCCTGCTCGGGTGATATCGACGAGGTTGTGCGGCTGATGCACGACGCTGCGGCGTGGATGTCCGCCAAGGGAACGCCCGCCTGGGACGTCGCGCGGATCGACCGGACATTCGCGGAGACCTTCGTCCTGAGATCCGAGCTCCTAGTCGCGAGTTGCAGCGACGGCATCGTCGGCTGTTGCACCTTGTCGGCCGAGGATCCCGAGTTCTGGCCCGACGCCCTCAAGGGGGAGGCCGCATATCTGCACAAGCTCGCGGTGCGACGGACACATGCGGGCCGGGGTGTCAGCTCCGCGCTGATCGAGGCTTGCCGCCATGCCGCGCGAACGCAGGGGTGCGCCAAGCTGCGGCTCGACTGCCACCCGAACCTGCGTGGCCTATACGAGCGGCTCGGATTCACCCACGTCGACACTTTCAATCCCGGCTGGGATCCAACCTTCATCGCAGAACGCCTAGAACTCGAAATCTAACGTCCGTTCGGGCATCGAGGTCCATGTCGGGGTGGGACGGGCCCGTGGCTTCAAGATCACTTGCAGTCCGACCGCGATGTCTTGGTTGCGCGAGAGGTTGTCGATATGGCTCTGTTGCAAAAATCGTGAAGCTTGAGCATGCTTGGCGGAGATTGGACGGACGGAACGATGACGGATTTCAAGTGGCGCCATTTCCAGGGTGATGTGATCCTGTGGGCGGTGCGCTGGTATTGTCGCTATCCGATCAGCTATCGCGACCTTGAGGAAATGCTGGCGGAACGCGGCATTTCGGTCGACCATACGACGATCTATCGCTGGGTCCAGTGCTACGCCCCGGAGATGGAGAAGCGGCTGCGCTGGTTCTGGCGGCGTGGCTTTGATCCGAGCTGGCGCCTGGATGAAACCTACGTCAAGGTGCGGGGCAAGTGGACCTACCTGTACCGGGCAGTCGACAAGCGGGGCGACACGATCGATTTCTACCTGTCGCCGACCCGCAGCGCCAAGGCAGCGAAGCGGTTCCTGGGCAAGGCCCTGCGAGGCCTGAAGCACTGGGAAAAGCCTGCCACGCTCAATACCGACAAAGCGCCGAGCTATGGTGCAGCGATCACCGAATTGAAGCGCGAAGGAAAGCTGGACCGGGAGACGGCCCACCGGCAGGTGAAGTATCTCAATAACGTGATCGAGGCCGATCACGGAAAGCTCAAGATACTGATCAAGCCGGTGCGCGGTTTCAAATCGATCCCCACGGCCTATGCCACGATCAAGGGATTCGAAGTCATGCGAGCCCTGCGCAAAGGACAGGCTCGCCCCTGGTGCCTGCAGCCCGGCATCAGGGGCGAGGTGCGCCTTGTGGAGAGAGCTTTTGGCATTGGGCCCTCGGCGCTGACGGAGGCCATGGGCATGCTCAACCACCATTTCGCAGCAGCCGCCTGATCGGCGCAGAGCGACAGCCTACCTCTGACTGCCGCCAATCTTTGCAACAGAGCCGCCTCACGGACTACGCCGACCGCTGCGCCCGCCGCGCCGCCCAGACCGCCGGCCGCGACCCCGCCCTCCTCGAGGGTGCCGTCGAGGTCCGAGACATGGCCTCCCGCACTCAGATCCTCCTCAACGCCATCCACCACACCCACGCGACCGCCGTACTGTCTGGCCGCTCTGGAAGGATGGCCGCACGGCTCAACCAGGGAGCAGAACGATGACCATTCAAGACATGGTTGATGAAATGAACGAACGTGGGACGTTCTGGTGGATGGTCCACACGCTGAACCGCCTACCCATCCCCGACTGGCTGTTCCTGGTCATGATGATCGTCGCGGCCCTGACCCTCGTTGTCGGGCTACTCAAGGTGCTCGACGTCATGGAGGAGCAGCGCGACCAGGACTTCAAGGCCCGAGCCGCGCGCCTCGGATACATGAAAGCGGACGGACGTGCCTCGGGCTCCAACGAGGACACTGCACCGTAAACGGTCGTTTGTGGCACAGCACCGCTGTCATGGTGGGGTATACCTCCGAGTGCAGATCTGTCACGAAACTGCCGATTCGGACCTTGCGTGACGGGGAATCCTACGGTGCC
>NZ_JBHZRO010000031.1:0-18605 GCF_043641765.1 Brachybacterium vulturis
TACGAGCGCGCCTACACCGCTAAGCTAGCGCTCGCGGCGTAAAAAACCCCCGTGTCCACGAACCGGGGGTAGGCCCCATGCCCATGACGGTGTTCAACCAGCCCAGCTGATGGATGATCTGGTACTGGGAGATGAGATAGATCTGCGGTGGGATCATCATCACCGACAGCACGATCGCCAGCAGCACGCCGTTGCCGCGGAAGCGCATGCGTGCGAAGGCATAGCCGGACAGCGATGCCAGGATCACTTGTGCGATCACGCGGATGACTGTGATGAGGATGCTGATGTACAGCTGATGCCCGAAATTGATGGTGGAGAAGACATCGGTGTAGTTCCGCCACTGGAACTGATCGGGCCAGAGGCTGGGTGGGACGGACTGCACCTCGGCGTTCGAGGACAAGCTCATCATCAATTGGTAGAGCAGGGGCATCACCATGACCACGCCGCCGACGAGCAGCACGACATGGGTCAGAGCCGTCCCGGAGCCGCGGTGGCCGGGGCGCCGGGCCGACTGGCGCGGACGCTTCATCACACGATCAGTCATAGTGCACCCACCGCTTCTGGAGGCGGAACTGCAGCATCGTGAGCAGGCCGATCACGACGAGGGCAAGGATTCCGATCGCGGCCGCATAACCCTTGTCGTTGTTGATGAATGCCTGCGCGTAGAAGATGAACACCAGACCCTGGGTCTCGGGCAGCGCGATGTTGTTCGTGCCGAGCATGATGAAGATCAGGTCGAACTGCTGGAATGCCTGGATCACGGTGATGATCGTGACGAAGAACAGAGACGGGGTCATCAGCGGGACCGTCACGGAGAAGAACTGCCTGAGCGGAGAGGCTCCGTCTATCTCGGCGGCCTCGTAGAGCTCCCGTGGGATCTCCCGCACCCCGGCGCTGAGCAGGATGAGATTGAACCCCATGGCACTCCACATGCCCACGATCGCGACCGCGATCAGTGCGAAGGGAGGGGTGGAGAGCCAGTAGGGGCCACTGATCCCGATGAGGCTCAGCAACCAGTTCGCCACGCCGAAGTCACCGTTGAAGATGATCTTCCAGACGATCGCGACGGCGGCCGGCATGGTCACGAACGGGATGAAGTACAACGTCCGGTACAGCGAGCGGAACCGCATGCCGGGACGCTCGATCATCGACGCCAGGACTGTGCCGATCGGGATGCTGATCATGACGATCAGCGTGAATATCGCCGTGTTGAGGAAGGATCTGATGATCTCGGGATCTTCGAGCATGCGCGCGTAGTTCGCGATGCCGGTGAAGGAGGTACCACCGAAGGCGCCCCACTCGGTGAAGCTGTACCAGAGCGTCTGCACGCCCGGCCACAGATGGAAGACGCCGAGGATCAGCAGCGTGGGGGCGAGGAACAGCGCGGGCCAAAGTGGTGAACCGCGCAGTCGGCGCGAGCGGCGCCGGGCGCCACCGGTGTCCGTCGAGGGAGCACTGCGGGAGGACCGCGACGTCGTCGGGGCGCTCATTCTTTCGCGAGGAGGTTATTGATCGTGGTGAACAGCTCCTCGCACGTGCTCTCGACCTCGGCCTCGCCCACGAACACCGGCAGCAACATTTCCAGCTCGACGTTCTGCCACTCCTTCGTGTTCTTGGTCGCGGGGTTCGAGAACCCGTTGGCGATCGCGTCCTCGAAGACTCTCAGATCGAGGTTCTCGATCGAGTCGTAGAACGGGTCTGCAGCACCGTTGAACGCAGGGATGACCACACCCGACTCCGCCTGTGCGATCGCAGCCTCTTCGCCGCCCAGGTACTCGAGGAAGGCCATCGAGGCCTGAGGGTTCTTCGAGACTGCGGGCATGACGTTGCTCAGCCCGCTGACGCACACCTGGTTGCCGGCGCTGCCGGTCGCCCATGAGGTGACCCCGAGGTCGTCGCCGAGCGCCTCGAGGAACGGCTGGGTCTGCCAGGTCCCGCCAGCGGCCATCGCGAGCTTGCCCGATGTGAACCAGTCGTCGAAGGAGGTATCGGTGAGCTGTTTGATGCTCGGCGACAGCTCATCGGCGAGCAGATCTCGCCAGAAGGTCACCCCTTCGACGGTGCCCGGCTGGTCGTAACCGCACGTCGTGTGATCCTCGTTGAGGATGTAGCCGCCGGCCTGGTACACGGAGTTGTACCAGGAATGGTTGCCGGCGGAGTTGACCGGGCCACTGAACCCGTACACGTCGCCCCCGGAGCCCGACACGACGGCCTCCGCCGAAGCCCGGAGGTCCTCCCAGGTCCATCCCTCGGCGGGTTCGTCCACCCCGTAGTCCTTCAGCAGCTTCTTGTTGAACCAGATCGCCATCGCATCGTTGTCCTTGGGCACGCCGTACTGGACATCGTCGAGGCGGTACAGATCCCACACCGCCGGGGTGTAGTTCTCTTTCGCGAGCACGCCGGCGTCGACCATCGAGGTCAACGGCATCAGGATCTCGTTCTGGGCATACAGCTGGAAGTTCGGGGGGTTCATCCAGAACACATCCGGCAGGGTGTCGCTCGATGCCTCGGTCTGGATCTTCGTCCAATAGCTGCCGAACTCGGAGACGTCGATGGAGACCGTGATGTTGGGGAATTTCTTGGTGAAGCCGTCGACGATCTTCTGCATCGCCGGCTCCTGCGCCTTGTCCCAGATCGCGTACCGCAGCTCTGCGGAGAGGTCTTCCGGTGCCGCGGAATAGGTCGCGTCCGAGCCGCCGGAAGTCGAGGACGAACTGCCGCAGGCGGCCAGACCCGAGACAGCTGCTGTGGTGGTCAGACCGAAGAGTGAGCGGCGAGTGAGTGATCGCATGAGAGTTCTCCCTCGAGTGGGGGGGCATCATCGCCCCGTTGTTCATGCTCTGCCTCGCACGGGGTGGTGATCCTTCCCGCACACCCCGATCCTCCCGCCGACCGACATTAGTGTCAAGGGGGCGATTAATTGCCTGTGGCGACCGCGCTCACCGGCCTCCGCCGACGAGTGCGGTCTCGTAGTGGGTGGGACGCCGCAGGTAGTCGTCCAGGACGAGGGCCGCCGATGCCCGATCCCATTCGTTCTCCACCACCCGCCAATGGCGGATCCTCCGCGGGATGTTCCCGAGCGAGCGGCGACAGGCGGCGGTCGCAGTGTCGAGGCAGAGTTCGACATCCTCGGGGGCTCCGATCGGTCCTGCCACGATGGTGAGATCCGGATTCATCACTTCCACCAGGTGGGCGACGGCGCGGCCGAGCTGCTCGGCCCGGCGACGGAGCAGCGCATCGATCTGTGCATTCGTCGTCCGTGCTCGGTAGATGTCCGACCATTCGGCACCTTGCGGCAGAGCGTTCAGGCCGATCGCCTGCTGCAGGACGGCCTCGTCGGTGACCACGACGCCGAGACAATCGACGGACCCGCATGGGCACGGGGTGCCGGGGCCGCCGGGAACCGGCAGGTGCGCGATCGTGCCGGCGCTCGCCCCGGGGCCGCGATGCAGCTGATGGTCCACGATCAGTGCGGCGCTGACCCAACCGGCAGTGTGGATCACGAGGACCGAGGCCTCGCCGTCTCGTGATTGCTGCAGCTGGCTCATGGCGAGGGCGCGCACGGAGCTGTCCGCGACGACCGGCAGCTCGAGCGTCTCTTCGAAGGGCGTGCGCAGTGAGACATCAGTCCACCCCAGCTGCGGACTGGACAGCACTGCACCGGACTCGAAGTCGACGACGCCGCCCGTGCTCACGCCGACCCCGACCACGTTCTCGCGACCCACCGTCGCGACCAGCTCTTCCGTGAGAGTGACGCTCGCTGCGAGAACCGGTGCCGGGTCGGTGGCCGAGTGTTCGACGAGCGCGGAGGCGATCGGCTCCCCGGTCAGCGTGAAGGCGGTAGCAGTGGTCGAGTGGGCGTGGACGTGGGTTCCGATGACCATGCGTCCGGGGGAGGGGAAGCTGAGCGGGATCTGTGGACGACCCGAGGCGCCGCGGCCGTTCTGCTGCACGGGCAGCTCTTCGATGACACCAGCCGCCAGCAATGCCGAGACGAGCCGGGTGATCGTGGTGAAGCTGATGGAGGTGCGGTGGGCGAGTTCCTTGCGTGCCACCGGACCACGCAGAAGGCAGCGCAGGATCGATCCGACGTGCTGGTCCCGCACGGTGCGCATGAGCGGGGTCACCGAAGTTCGCTGCGTCATGGCTGCATGCTAATCGGCGCGTTTCCGGGCAACATGGTCGGCCGCGGTGCTCATGCCATCCACCAGCAGGGCGTCGCAAGCACAAGGAGGGCGGGCCCCATCCGAGCACGCCTCATCAGCAAGTGCTCAGAACGGTCCGATCCTCACCACAGCGCCCGCGAGGTCCTCGTCCCACGGCACCTGGCAGGTCAGCCGTGAGGTGGGCTCGCGCTCGTCCTCGGTGAGGCTGTCCAGCACATCGGCCTCGTCCTCGTCGATCTCCCCGGCGATCTCGAAGGAGACCTGGTCGAGGAAGGAGTGGCAGGTGGAGCAGGAGGCATTCCCGCCGCAGGTCGCGAGGATCGGGAAGCTGTTGCGGACCAGGCACTCCATGAGGGACTCGTCGTCCTCCCAGTCGACGTCGGGGTGCTCGGCGCCTTCGCGGTCGATGACGGTGATCATGATGGTGCTCATGCCTCTATTTCATACCTTCGACGCGATTTGGGCCAATCGCCTCCGCGCTCCGGCGCGCCGCGCGTTGGGAGCACGGGAAGGCCCCCGATCCGGACTCGGCAGATCGGGGCCCTTCTCGGCATGAGAGCGAGCGGCTCAGATGTCGTAGTACAGCTCGAACTCGTGCGGGTGCGGACGGAAGCGGAACGGGTCGATCTCCGTGGTGCGCTTCAGCTCGATCCAGGTCGAGATCATGTCCTCGGGGAACACGTCACCCTCGGTGAGGTAGTCGTGATCCGCCTCGAGGGCGTCCAGTGCGGCTCCCAGCGACTCGGGCAGCTGCTTGATCGCCTTGTGCTCCTCCGGCGGCAGCTCGTACAGGTCCTTGTCGATCGGCTCGGGCGGCTCGATCCGGTTGCGGATGCCGTCGATGCCGGCCATCAGCTGCGCGGCGAAGGCCAGGTACGGGTTCGCCGAGGGGTCCGGTGCACGGAACTCGACCCGCTTGGCCTTGGCGGAGGCACCGGTGACCGGGATGCGGATCGCGGCTGAGCGGTTCCGGGCCGAGTAGACCATGTTCACCGGGGCCTCGAAGCCGGGCACCAGGCGCTTGAAGGAGTTCACCGTGGGGTTGGTGAAGGCCGTCAGCGAGGGGGAGTGCTCGATGATCCCGCCGATGTACCAGCGGGCGATATCGGAGAGCCCGCCGTAGCCGCGCTCGTCGAAGAACAGCGGCTCGCCGTCCTTCCACAGCGACTGGTGGGTGTGCATCCCGGAGCCGTTGTCGCCGAACAGGGGCTTGGGCATGAAGGTCGCGGTCTTGCCCGCGTCCCACACGGTGTTCTTCACGACGTACTTGAACTTCATGACGTCGTCTGCCGCCTGCAGCAGCGTGTTGAAGCGGTAGTTGATCTCCTGCTGGCCCGCGGTGCCGACCTCGTGGTGGGCGCGCTCCACCTGCAGCCCGGTCTCCTCCAGCACGGCGCAGATCTCGTCACGCAGATCCGCCATCTGGTCGTTCGGCGGCACCGGGAAGTACCCGCCCTTCAGCCGCGTCTTGTAGCCCTGGTTGCCCCCGAACTCGGACTCGTCACGGTCGGTGTTCCACACCGCCTCGTCGGAGTCGATGCTGTAGAAACCGGAGTTCACCCCGGTCTTGAAGCGGACGTCGTCGAAGATGTAGAACTCGGCCTCGGCGGCGAAGAGCGCGGTGTCGGCGATCCCGGTGGACTTCAGGTACTCCTCCGCCTTGGACGCGACGGTACGGGGGTCTCGGGAGTAGGGCTCGTCCGTGAAGGGGTCCACGATCGAGAAGTTGATGATAAGCGTCTTGCGCTCGCGGAACGGGTCCAGGTAGGCCGTCTCCAGGTCCGGGATCAGCTTCATATCGGACTCGTGGATCGCCTGAAACCCGCGGATCGAGGAACCGTCGAAGAGCTGGCCGGTGGCGATCGCCTCTTCATCGAAGGTGCTCGCGGGGATGTTGAAGTGCTGCATCACGCCGGGAAGATCGCAGAACCGGATGTCGATGAACTCGACGCCCTCTTCCTCGATGTACTTCACGACCTCGCTGGGACTGTTGAACACATCTCCTCCATCCGCGCCGTATGGCGCGTGTTGTGCTGTCGGACCCCGAGGGGCATCACCTGGCGAGCTCCGGCGACCCGCATCGGGCCCGGACTCGGGTGCCCCCAGCTTAGGCGCTGTGGCGCGCGGCACCTGCGCGAGCGCACCGGACGTCCAGGTGCGGGAACTAGGGTTCAGGGCGTGATCGATCGCAAGGACCTCGGCTCGTGGATGGACGGCCCTCCGGTGGAGGAGGGGTACGTCAAGGGCTCCTCCCTCGGCCTGCCCCCGCAGGGCCCGGGCTCCGTCGCACCCTTCTGGAGGAGGCCGCTGTCCCTGGCGCTCGACTGGGGCCTGTGCATGCTCGTCTCCGCCCTGGTGTTCTCCGGGGACGCGCTGGCGAACCTGGTCCTGTTCTTCGCGGTGAACCTGCTGTTCCTGAGCCTCTTCGGGGCGACGTCGGGTCAGTTCGTGCTCAGACTGCGGGTGCTGCCGGTCTCCGGTCGCTCCCCGATGGTCCTGCGCGCGCTGGTGCGCACCGCCCTGATGCTCCTGCTGCTGCCGGCCGTGGTCTGGAACCGTGATTCCCAGCCGTTGCACGATGTGGTCGCGGGCACCGCAGTCGTCACGGTCTGACGCCCGCCGATCGAGCTCGCGGCGTCCTCCGCTCGGTACTCCGCCGCCCCCGCGACACCTGCGCGATTCGGTGTCGAGCCCTGCACCCCCGCTGACCAGACATTCCTCTGACCTGCGCAGACGCAGTATGTCACGAAACGGTAACGAACGTCACGGTACGGTCACGGTGGGGTCGGGCGGCGGAGAGGATCACGAGCCCGTGGCCCGTGGCGAGCGCCGAGTGCGACCTTCCGCCCCGTTCAGAGGGCATGGGGCGTGCCGTGTGCAGCAGTCGTCGGGGGTGGGGCGGGATGCGAACAGCCCCCTCCCGCTGTGACGGGAGAGGGCTGTGAGCGGTTCCGGACCGGGATCAGCGGCCGCGCATCGCCTTGCGATTCGGGCGGGCGCGCATCGGGTCGACACCCTTGGGGATCGACTGACGCAACGAGCGGCGCAGCGCGTTCAGGCGCTTGGTCACCTGGGCGGCCTCGTCCTTGGTCAGCTGCTTCTTCATGCGCTGCATGTAGCTGGGCAGCTTGTGCAGCGGCACCTCGCCGTCACCGTCGCCGACGACGATCTGGTGGATCGGGACGTTGTCGTGCTGGAGCACTCGGCGGATGCTGCGGCGCTCCTTCTCGAGCATCTTCATGGAGACGCTCGAGGAGTCCTCCGCCACCATCGCGATGCCCGCCCGGCCCGAGGCGCGGAAGAGCATCTTCTGACTGCGGGGATCGACCTGGACCGGTTCCTCGTCCACGTTCCAGCCCCGGCGGATGGACTGCATCGCCGCCAGCGCCGCACCGGACTGGCCCTTGATGCGGCCGAACGCCGCCCGCTCCGCCTTCCGGGCCAGGATCATCATGGCGACCAGGAGGCCGATCCCCAGGCCCATGAAGATGCCGTACCAGGGGCTGTTCAGCACCAGCCAGCTCACCAGCACACCCAGCCCGATCGCAGCGAGGATCGCCCCGATCATCCACGGCAGGGTGGTGCGGTCGACCTCCTGGGTGTACTTGAACACCTGGATGATCTGCTTGATGCGGCCCTGCTTCTTGGTGCCGTCAGGGTTCAGCTTCTGCTTCTTCTTCGAGCCCTTCTCGGGCTTGGTCTCGGACGTGCGAGCCATGGGCGGTGGGTCCTCTCGGGGCCGGGCGGGCGTCAGCTCGCGGCGGCCTGCTGGGTGCGAGCGACGACGCTCGCAGCTTCCTGACGGGCGGGCTGGTTCGAATCGAGGTGGCGGAGATTCTCCGGGATCTCCCGGTCGAGCTTCCGCATCGCCTGCGCCCAGAGCTTGCCGGCGCGGTAGGAGGAGCGGACCATCGGCCCCGCCATCACGGCGAGGAATCCCATCTCCTCAGCGGCCACGGACAGCGCGACGAACTGCTGGGGCTTGACCCAGCGGTCGATCGGGTGATGCAGCTTGGACGGGCGCATGTACTGCGTGATCGTGATGATGTCGCAGCCGGCGTCGCGCAGGCGCTGGAGCGAGTCCAGGATCTCGTCGTCCGTCTCCCCCATGCCGAGGATGAGATTGGACTTGGTGATCATCCCGGCGGCCTTGCCCATCGAGATCACCTCGAGCGAGCGCTCGTACCGGAAGGCGGGGCGGATCTGCTTGAAGATCCGCGGCACGGTCTCCAGGTTGTGGGCGAACACCTCCGGCCTCGCCTCGAAGACCTGCTCGAGGTGCTGGCCGTTGCCCTTGATGTCGTCGATCAGGAGCTCGACCCCGGTGCCGGGGTTCATCGCGTGGATCTGCTCGCAGGTGCGGGCGAAGAGCCCGGCCGCACCGTCCTCGAGATCGTCCCGGGCCACGCCCGTGATGGTCGAGTAGCGCAGACCCATCTCCTTCACGGACTGCGCCACTTTGAAGGGCTCCATCGGGTCCACGGCCATCGGCTTGCCGGTGGCGATGTTGCAGAAGTCACAGCGGCGGGTGCAGGTGTCACCACCGATGAGGAAGGTCGCTTCGCGATCCTCCCAGCACTCGAAGATGTTGGGACAGCCGGCCTCCTCGCACACCGTGTGCAGACCCTGACCGTGCACTCGCTTCTTCATCGCGGTGTACTCCGGCCCCATCACGGCGCGGGTCTTGATCCATTCCGGTTTGCGCTCGATCGGGACTTCGGCATTGCGTGCCTCGATGCGCAGCAGGCGCCGGCCTTCGGGGGCGGTAGTCACCCTGATGCCTCCTCATCTCGACGTTCCATGGAGTCTATCGACCTGCCGTGCGCTCCGGTCGCCTCAGACCGGGCGGGCCGAGGTGCGGTGCGCCACCAGCTCGTGCATGGCCTCCGCGACGATCTCGACGACGTCCGCCACCGCGATGCGGTGTCCGGCCTCACGGGTCAGACTCGTCACCCCGGCGTCATCGATGCCGCAGGGGATCACGTTCTGCGCCCAGGACAGGTCGTTCGCGCAGTTCAGCGCGAACCCGTGCATCGTCGCACGTTTCGAGACCCGCATGCCGATGGCACACACCTTGCGAGCGTCCTCGTCCCGGGGGGTCACCCACACCCCGCTGCGCCCCTCGACGGGAACGGTGTCGACGCCCACGGCGGCGCAGACGCCCATGAGGGAGCGCTCGAGGTCACGCACGAATCCGACCACGTCGATCGGGATAGGCAGCTTGACCAGCGGATATCCGACCAGCTGCTGCGGTCCGTGCCAGGTGATCTTCCCGCCCCGGTCGATGTCGACGACCTCGGCCCCGTCCCGGGGACGCTCATGGTCCCGCGTGAGCTTCCCTGCGGTATAGACCGGCTGGTGCTCGAGCAGCAGCAGCGTGTCCGGGCGGGTCCCGGCCACCACCTCGGCATGCAGTGCGCGCTGCACCGCCCAGGCGGCGCGGTAGTCGACGGGCCCCGACGGCAGGCCGAACTCCGCATGGCGGTCTCCACCGGGCAGGGGTTCACTGAATCCGAGGCGTATGACGTCGAGCACCCGCCCAGAGTACTCCGCCTCCCACCTGGACGTTGTGGACAGCCACGAGGGCGGCGGGACCGGATGGGGTTCACTGCCGGTATGGACGACTGCGATGACGAGAGGTTCTCGCGACCGGCCCTGTCCTCGTCGCCGGCGGCGCGTCACGCACGACGGGCCGCAGCGGCTTTCGGGGAGGCCGGGCGCCGGAGCGTCGACGGGAGCCGTGAGGAGCGGCTGCTGGGAGCGGCCACGTCCCCGCATGCGGTGCGCGTGCGCGGCCTCGACGAGGAGGAGCGCGGCCGGATCCGCGAGGAGGTCCAGCTGCTGGCGGCGCTGGAGGTCGCCGGGATCACGGCCGCACCGGCCGTGCTCGAGCTCGAGGAGGAGGGGTATCTCCGGGAGGCGGCCCCCGCGCTGAGGCATCACGGCGGCCGACGGGCGGCCGAGAGCGGAACCCCGCCGACAGGAGAGCGGCGCGCCCTGGCGCGTGCCCGGGAATCGGTGGATGCGCTGATCCGTGCTGTGCACGAGCGCGGCTGGGTGCTCGGTGCGCCGCACGCCCGCGGGCTGGGGGCACGGGCCGACGGCACGGTGCTACTGCTGGACCTGCGCGGGCTGCGCCGCGACGAGAGCCTCTCCGCCCGTCAGGAGGATCGCCGCTGGGCGGACTCCGTGCTCGAGGACCAGGACCGCACCCTGCGTCGACGCGTGCACCTGGACCCCGCGCACACCGAGGGGGATCCACTGCTGCTGGGCGATGAGCCCTCCCTGCAGAGGCCCCGGCTCCGGGCCGCGCAGCTGCCAGCCGAGGGGGTGGAGGAGGGCCTGGTGCGATCAGCTCCTCCGCAGCCCGCCCTGCCGGTCCCGCGCAGGCATCGCCGGCAGGCCCAGGACACGCTTCCGCCGCCGTCCCCGGTCAGGTCCGGAGCCGGACGGAGGGTGCTGTCCTCGATCCACGAGGTGCTGCGGCAGCCGCGCCTGCGCCGCACCGCTGTGCTCAGCGGCGCTCTGGTGCTGCTGATGGGCACCATGGTGGGGTGGGGGACCTGGTGGGCCCGGGACCGGGCCGTCACGAGCACCGGCGGAGAGCATCCCGTCGCCACGGCTCCCGCCGACGCCGCGCCCCGACCTGCTCCGCGGATCGAGGATCCGCAGATGCTGGTGGCGGAACTGGCCGGGTCGCGCCACGCCTACGTCACCGGCATGTCCGATCTGCCGACCTCGGCCCGGGGCAGCGTCGCCCTGGTCGAGGACGAGCGGATCCGGGACGCCTACTCCGGCATCACGGTCCGGGCGGGCGGCCCCGTGGTCCACGCCGCACAGGTCATCGAGCAGCCGGGCTCCACAGAGACCGCGGTGCTGCATGCCGTCACCTCGATGGAGGAGCTCCATCTCGAGCAGGCCGATGGTGGGACCGCGACGGTGCCTGCCACCGAGCCGGCCAGGATCCGGATGCTCCTGCGGTGGGACGGGGAGCAGTGGCGCGTCGTCAGTGCCGCACCGCTCGCGACGAACGCGGAGTCCGGGGCGTCCTGAGCGGTCAACCAGCGACGGGGAGGGCCCCGGCACCACCTGGTGCCGGGGCCCTCCCCGGACGCTCGCCGCCTCGGCAGCTCGCGTCGCTGTCGCTCAGCGGCTCAGCGGATCACAGACCCAGCTCACCCTCGAATGCGCCCTCCTCGAGCCGCTTCTTCATGTACGTGAGGAAACGGGCGGCGTCGCCGCCGTCGACCATGCGGTGGTCGTAGGAGAGGAACAGGTACATCATCGAGCGGATGGCGATGGAGTCATCGCCCTCGGCGTTCTGCACGACTGCCGGACGCTTGGTGATGGTGCCGGTGCCGAGGATGCCGACCTGCGGCGCGGGGACGATGGGGGTGTCCCACAGTGCTCCGCCGGAACCGGTGTTGGTGATGGTGAAGGTGGCACCGGACAGGTCGTCGGGGACGAGCTTGTTGCCCTTGGCCCGACCGCCGAGGTCGCCGATCTGACGGGCCAGGCCCGCCAGGTTCAGGTCGCCGGCGTTCTTGATCACCGGGACCACGAGACCGCGCTCGGTGTCCGCGGCCATGCCGATGTTCTCCGAGCCGTGGTAGACGATCTTGTCGCCGTCGATGCTGGAGTTCAGCTGCGGGTAGGTCTTCAGACCTTCGATCGCGGCCATCATCAGGAACGGCAGGTAGGTGAGCTTCGCACCCTCACGAGCGGCGAAGTCCTCCTTGGCACGGGCCCGCAGCTTCGCGATCCGGGTCAGGTCGACCTCCACCGCGGTGGTCAGCTGCGCCATCTCGTGCAGGGACTCCATCATCCGCTGGCCGATGACCTTGCGGATGCGCGGCATCTTCTCCTCGGTGCCGCGCTTGGAGGAGACTTCCACCTTCGCGGCTGCCGGGGCAGCGGCGGCCGGAGCGGCGGCGGCAGGTGCCGAGGCAGCGGACTTCTGCGCCTCGATCGCCTCCTGCACGTCCTGCTTGCGGATGCGACCGCCCAGGCCGGAACCCTTCACGGAGGAGAGGTCCACGCCGGCCTCGGATGCCATCTTCCGCACCAGCGGGGTGACGTAGCCGGAGGACTCGGCCCCGGAGACCGCGTCAGCCGCCTGCGGAGCGGGAGCCGCCGGAGCCCCCGCCTTCTTCTCCTCTGCCTTCGGCTTCTCCTCTGCCTTCGGCTTCTCCTCGGCCTTCGGCTTCTCCTCGGCCTTCTTCTCCTCGGCCTTCGGCTTCTCCTCGGCCTTGGGCTTCTCCTCCGCCGGGGCCTTCTCGGCCTTGGCCGGAGCGGCATCTCCCGCGCCGATCACGGCCAGCACGGAACCGACCTCGGCGTCCTCGTCCTCCTGCACCTTGATCTCGAGCAGGGTGCCGGCGACGGGGGAGGGGATCTCGGTGTCGACCTTGTCGGTCGAGACCTCGAGCAGCGGCTCGTCGACCTCGACCGTGTCCCCGACCTCCTTGAGCCAGCGGGTGACGGTGCCCTCGGTGACGGACTCGCCGAGCGCGGGCATCGTGATGTCCTCGCCGGAGGAGGCGCCGCCGGATGCGCCGGAGTCAGCGTCCTCTGCGGCATCGTCGGCCTTCTCCGTCTCGGCGGAGGGGGCCTCTTCCGCCTCGGTCGAGGGAGCGACGGTGTCGTCCGAGGCGAGATCCTCACCCTCTGCGGGCGCCTCCTTCTCCTCCTCCTCAGCCGATGCCTCGGCACCGGAGTCGTCGGAGTCGGAGCTCTCGGACCCGGAGCCGTCGCCGATGACGACGAGGTCGGCGCCGACCTCGGCGTCCTCGTCCTCCTCGACCAGGATCTTCTCGACGGTCCCCGCGATGGGGGAGGGGATCTCGGTATCGACCTTGTCGGTCGAGACCTCGAGCAGCGGCTCGTCCATCTCGACGGTGTCGCCGACGGCCTTGAGCCAGCGGGTGACGGTGCCCTCGGTGACGGATTCACCGAGTGCCGGCATCTTCACGGTTTCAGACATGGGGTTCTCTCCTCCTGGGAAGACGGGCTCAGGCGTGGGCGTGCAGCGGCTTGCCGGCGAGTGCGAGCGCCGCCTCGCCCAGGGCCTCGTGCTGCGAGGGGTGGCCGTGGACGAGGGAGGCGACATCCTCGGGATACGCCTCCCAGTTGACGATGAGCAGTGCCTCGCCCATCAGCTCCGAGGTGCGCGAGCCGATCATGTGGACCCCGATGATGGGACCGTCCTTCTCGCGGACCAGCTTGATGAAGCCGGTGGTGCCGAGGATCTGCGACTTGCCGTTGCCGCCGAGGTTGTACTCGTAGACCTCGACCGCGCCCTCGCCGAGCTGCTCCTTCGCCTGCTTCTCGGACAGACCCACCGAGCCGACCTCGGGCTCGCAGTAGGTGATGCGCTCGATGCCGGATTCGACGATCGGGGCCGGGTTCAGGCCCGCGATCCGCTCGGCAACGTAGATGCCCTGCGCGAAGCCGCGGTGGGCGAGCTGGAGGCCGGGGACGATGTCGCCGACGGCGTAGACGCCGGGGATGTTGGTCTCCAGGGTCTCCTTGTTCGCGAGCACGAAGCCGCGATCCATCTCGATGCCCTGCTCCTCATAGCCCATCCCGGAGGTGGCGGGGCCGCGGCCGACGGCGACCAGCAGGTAGTCGCCCTCGAAGACAGTGCCGTCGGCGAGGGTGACCGTCACCCCGGTGTCGCTCTGCTCGGCCTTCTCGGTGAAGACACCGAGCGAGTAGGTGATGCCGCGCTTCTTGAAGGCGCGCTCGAGGGCCTTGGACAGCGCCTCGTCCTCATTGGCGACCAGGTGGGGCAGGCCCTCGACGATGGTCACGGACTCCGCACCGAGCGACTTCCAGATCGAGGCGAACTCGACGCCGATGACGCCGCCGCCCAGGATGATCGGGTTCTTCGGGATCTCCGGCAGCTGCAGCGCCGCCTCGGAGTCCAGGAAGCGTCCGCCCAGGTCGATGCCCGGGATGGTCTTCGAGTAGGACCCGGAGGCGAGGATGATGTTCTTGCCGGTGAGGGTGCGGGTGCCGGACCCGGTCTCGACCGAGATGGTGTTCGGGCCGGTGAGCGAGCCGAAGCCCTCGACGTACTCGATCTTGCGGGACTTCACCAGGCCCTGGAGGCCCTTGTGTAGGCGCCCGACGATCTTGTCCTTGAAGCCCAGCACCTTCGTGGCGTCGATGCCGTTGAGGGTGAGGTCGACGCCTGCGGCAGCCGCCTCGTTGGGGGCGTCGGCGAGCTCGCCGACGTGCAGCATCGCCTTGGTCGGGACGCAGCCGCGGTGCAGGCAGGTGCCACCGAGCTGATCCTTCTCCACGAGCGCGATCTTCTGGCCGAGCTGGGCACCGCGCAGCGCGGCCGCATAGCCGCCGCTGCCACCGCCCAGGATCACGACGTCGAACTGGTCAGTGCTTGTCTCCGCCACCTGTGAGCTCCTCGGTGTCTACGTGTACTCCGCGACCCGCTCGGACCCGATTGGCCGACGGCGCCGCCTGCGTGCCCCATGCTAGGCCACGGGGCGGCGCCGGGAAGACCGCTCGGCCTGATCAGTTCGCGCTGAATGCGGTGAGCATCACGCTGCGGACCCGGTGGCGAGGTCCTCGAGGACCTGCAGCACGGTGCGGGTGCTCATCCCGGTCGCGCCCTTGCCCATGTAGCCCAGCGGCGAGGAGGCGAAGCCCGGGCCCGCGATGTCCAGGTGCGCCCATGGCGTCTCGTCCACGAACTCGGCCAGGAAGATGCCGGCCGAGAGCGCACCGCCGGGACGCTCCCCGATGTTGCGCAGGTCCGCGACCCGCCCGGTGAGGTCCGCCCGCAGCTCGGCGGGGAAGGGCAGCGCCCAGAACGGCTCGCCCGAGGTCCCGGCGGCCGTGAGCACCAGGGCGCGGGCGTCCTCGGTGCCCATCACGCCGGCGGTGCGCTTGCCGAGGGCGACCACGGCCGCGCCGGTCAGCGTGGCCACGTCCATCACCAGGTCCGGCTCCTCGGCGACCGCGTCGACGAGGGCGTCGGCCATGACCATCCGGCCCTCGGCGTCGGTGTTGAGGACCTCGACGGTCTTGCCGTTGCGCATCGTGACCACGTCGCCGGGGCGCTGGGCGCCGCCGCCGGGCATGTTCTCGGCCAGCGCCAGGTATGTGGTGACCTTGACGTCCAGGTGCAGACGGGCTGCGCCGATGGTCGCGCCGAGCACGGTCGCGGCACCGGTCATGTCGGAGGTCATGTCGTCCATGCCGGGGGCGGGCTTGAGCGAGATGCCTCCGGTGTCGAAGGTGATGCCCTTGCCCACGAGCGCGACCGAGCGCTTCGCGGTCGTCGGGGCGTACTCGAGACGCACCAGGCGCGGCGGACGGGCCGAGCCCTGACCCACCCCGACGATGCCGCCATAGCCGCCCTCGGCGAGCTGCTCCTCGTCGAGCACCGTGACCGTCACGGGCAGATCGGCGACGAGCTCCTCGGCGCGCTGCGCGAAGGAGGCGGGAAAGAGGAGGTTCGGCGGGGTGTTGACGAGGTCGCGGACGATGTCCACCACCTCGGCGAGCAGGGAGGAGCGATCCACCGCGGCACGGGCGGCGTCCGCCCCGCCCTCGGCGACCAGGCTCAGCGAGCCGAGCGCGGCCTTGGGGGCGCCGGTGCCGGACTTGTGCGCGACGAAGGCGTAGGCGCCCAGTGCGGCGCCCTCGAGGGCGGCGGCGCGCTGGTCGGCGGAGCCCGTCGGCAGCGCGACGGCGGCGCGCTCGACGCCGCTCAGGGAACGGGTGGCGGCGCCGAAGGCCAGGCGCAGGTCCTCGGCGGAGACCTCGGCGAGATCCTCGTCACCCACGCCGACCAGCAGCAGCGAGCTGGCGGCGGCCAGTCCGAAGGACGGGATGCGGTGCAGATCACCGCGCGCGGCGGAGGCGTCGAGACCGGCGATGGCCTCGGAGATCTCGGGGGATCCGGGGACGCTCGCCGGGGCGTCGTCGGCGCCGGCGAGCAGGGGGAGGATGAGGACGTCGGTGTCGACGTCGCGCACTGATGCTTCGGTGATGGTGATGGTGGGCATGCCTCTATCGTAGGGGCGGGCCGGACATGGTGTCCGCGCCCCACGGAGGAGGACCGAGAACCCATGGCGGCGTTGAGCATCGTGGTGGCCGTGCTGTGCGGGCTGACCGCTCTGCTGGGTCTCTACTACGCCCTGCGGGAGCTGGCCGCGGACCTGGTGCTGCTGGGCGCCTGCGCGCTGCTGACCGTCGGCTGGGTGGTGCTCGGGCTCGCGCTGGGACTGCGTGACCTCGGCGGCGGGACCCCGGAGGACCCGATCACGCTGTACGGCTACCTGATCACCGCAGTCGTGCTGGTGGTGGGTGGAGGCTGGCTCGGCCTGTTCGAGCGCAGCCGCTGGGGAAGCCTGGTCGCCGGACTGGGAGCCCTGGTCAGCGCCGTGCTGCTGATGAGACTGCACCAGATCTGGCCGGGAGGCTTCGCATGACCGCTCCACACACCACCGATGCGGCCACCGGCCGCGGCGGCCGCGGATTCGAGATCGTCCTGATCGCCGTGTACGGGATCTTCGCGATCTCGGCGACCGCACGCAGTCTGGTCCAGGTGCTGCGGGACTTCTCCTTCGCGCCCTTCGCGTATCTGCTGTCCCTGCTGGCGGCCGTCACCTACATCGCAGTGACCATCGAGCTGGTCCGCCGTGGTCGCCGCTCCGCGCTGGCCCGCAGGCTGTGCCTGGCGGAGCTGGCGGGCGTGCTGATCGTCGGCACGCTGACGCTCCTGGATCCCGCGCTGTTCCCCGATGCCACGGTCTGGGGCCACTTCGGACAGGGCTACGGCTTCGTCCCCCTGCTGCTGCCGGTGGTCGCGCTGCTGTATCTGCGCCGCGGCGGGCGGCACGGCGGCACTGCGGGACCTGTGGCCTGAAGCACGTCCTGCCGGCCGCGTACCGTACTCCTCGTGACCTCCGACGACCCCGTGCACCGTGGGCCCTACTCCCTCCTCTTCCGGCACGTCCTCAGCCGGTTCGATCCTGAGCAGGCGCATCGGCTGACGGTGCGTGCGCTGGCCGCTGCCCATGCGATGCCGGGCGGGCCGGCACTGCTGCGCGCCGCGTTCTCCGTCCCGGATCCGATGCACGACGCTCGCGCCACCCGGCGCGTGCTCGGCGCCGAGCATCGCAGCCCCCTGGGTCTGGCCGCCGGTTTCGACAAGGACGGCGAGGTGCCGCTGGCGCTGCTGGACCTCGGCTTCGGCCATGTCGAGGTGGGCACCGTGACCGCGAAGGCGCAGCCGGGCAATCCGCGACCGCGCTCCTTCCGGCTGGTGGGGGACAGGGCGCTGATCAACCGCATGGGCTTCAACAACGACGGCGCACGAGCCCTCGCGAAGCGACTCGCCCGGGCCCGTCGCTCCGAGCGCGGCCAGCGGGCCGTGATCGGGGTGAACATCGGCAAGTCCAAGGTCACCGCTCTCGAGGACGCCGCAGAGGACTACCGCTTCTCCGCCCGGCTGCTCTCTCCCTACGCCGACTATCTCGCCGTCAACGTCTCCAGCCCCAACACTCCCGGCCTCCGCGACCTGCAGGGCGTCGAGATGCTGCGACCGATCCTCGAGGCCGTGGTCCAGGAGGCCGAGCGGACCCGCACCCGCCTGCGGCGCGAGGTGCCGGTGCTGGTGAAGATCGCCCCCGATCTGCACGACGAGGACGTAGAGGCGGTGGCCCGCCTCTCCACCGAGACGGGACTGGCCGGTGTCATCGCCACGAACACCACCATCGCCCGTCCCGAGTCGCTGGGCACCGACCGCGCCCGGATCGGGCAGATCGGCGCCGGTGGCCTCTCCGGCCCGGTGCTCGCCGCTCGCTCGCAGGAGGTGCTGGCCCTGCTTCGCGCCACGCTTCCGAGCAACGCCGTGATCATCAGCTGCGGGGGAGTCAGCACCGCCCAGGACGTGCAGGAGCGGCTCGACGCCGGTGCGGATCTGGTCCAGGGCTACACCGCGATGATCTACGAGGGCCCGGCCTGGCCCGGCCGGATCGCCCGGGAGCTCGCCGGCTGAGTCGAGCTGGTGGGCTGACGGTTGGGGTGTCGGCGACGCGCAGGCTCCTCCTGTCGACGTCCGCGAGCACGTCCGCACCCGCGGCCGGGAGCGCCCCGCGGGCTCGTGAGCGGGTGAGGGCGCCGAGCTGCTCCGGACGCTCACCTCTGAACCTCCGGCTCGAGTGAACGCAGGCGCACGGCTCGCTGTGAGTGCTGTCGCGCCCCGCACCAGCGCAGTGTGGATGAATCGGCGCTGTGGAGGAAAGAATGTCGCGCTCATCACTCGGGAGTTTTCCGGGGAGATCATGCTCTGCGCACTCCGGAACCGCTCCTCGCTCGCCTGTCCGGGGTTATCCACAATCGTCGTGATCTCTGTCGAGTGTCGGGGTGTCTCGATAGAATCGGGGGTGTTGGACGGGCAGAGGA
>NZ_JBHZRO010000032.1:0-15520 GCF_043641765.1 Brachybacterium vulturis
CCAGAAACGCCCTCCAAATCCCCTCCCGACCTCCCGCAAAACGCACCCAAAATCCGGCCGGCGGATCCAGGCTGAGACCAAGGCGGCACCCGCCGGACCCGACGGCCGAGGCGGCGCCGGCGGCCGACGGGTGGACATCGTCCCTCAGCGCTTCCCGTCGCGCTTCTGGGCCGCGCGGCGCGCCCGCTTCTCCCGATCGCGCAGCGTCTTCTCACTGACCGGGGCATCGGTGCTGGCCCGCTGGGCACGGAAGTACGCGGCGGCCTCGTCCTGCCGCTCCTGCTCGCCGCCCAGGGCGATGGGCGCGCGCACGTGGCCGGGGCGCACGTCGAACGCCGCGACCAGATCGAGCACATGCGGGCGCAGCCGCCACAGCAGCCGCCGCAGATCGCTCTCGATCTGCCGACCGCGCTGGGTGGAGATCATCCCGCTGAGCAGGAACCAGGCCAGGTCGTCGTTGATCGCGGTGAGACCGAACAGGTCCCGCACGTCGGTCAGCACGGTGCGGGAGCCCTCGTCCGGCAGCGCCTCGATACCTCGGGTGAAGGCGCGCCAGTGGACCAGGTCCGCATGGGCACGGGCCGCATCCAGCATCTCCACCTGATGCTTGTTGACCTCGGCGGCGGCATCGGCCGGGCTCATCCTCGCGGCTCCCCGCAGCGCCAGGGCGACCTCCTCGACCTTGACCCGGGCACGATCGGCGAGCAGCTCCTCCTGGAACTCGGTCTGCCGCATCGAGTCGAAGGCGCGGCGCGGGTTGCCGCGATCGCTGACGCTCTGGCCGAGGCGCGCCCACGGGGTGTGGCGCTTGGCGAGCACCTCGGCACGCTGGGCGATGAAGCGGCCGATCCCGGCCCGGTCCACAGTGCGCAGCTCGTCGGTGTAGTCCGAGAGCAGGCGCTTGGCGACCAGCTGCAGCAGGACGGTGTTGTCACCCTCGAAGGTGGCGTACACGTCCAGGTCCTGGTGCAGGCCCACCAGCTGGTTCTCGGCCATGAAACCGGCACCGCCGCAGGCTTCCCGGCACTCCTGGATGGTGTCCAGCGCCAGGCGGGTCGAGGTGGGCTTGAGCGTCGCGGCGAGGGTCTCGAGATCCTCGCGGGATTCGGGATCCTCCGCCCGGCCGGAGAAGACGTCGTCGAAGGCCTGCAGCAGCTGCTCGTGCGCGAAGGCGCCGGCGTAGGTGGCGGCGAGCTTGGGCAGCAGGCGGTGCAGATGGGCCTGGTAGTCCATCAGCACCGTCTCCTGCGTGGGATCGGCGGCGCTGAACTGGCGGCGCTGGGTCGCGTAGGTGATCGCGATGTGCAGGGCGAGCTCGCTGGCCCGGATCGCCGAGCCGTCCAGGGAGACGCGGCCCTGCACGAGGGTGCCGAGCATGGTGAAGAAGCGCCGTCCCGGGGACTCGATGGGGGAGGTGTAGGTGCCGTCGGGGGCCACATCGCCGTAGCGGTTCAGCAGGTTCGTGCGAGGGATGCGCACCTGGTCGAAGGCCAGGCGGCCGTTGTCGATGCCGTTGAGCCCGCCCTTCTCCCCGTCGTCCTCGCTGGAGACGCCCGGCAGCAGCTCGCCCTCGGCGTCGCGCACCGGCACGTAGAAGCAGTGCACCCCGTGGTCGACGCCCCCGGTGATCAGGCGCGCGAACAGCGTCGCGGCCTTCGCGTGGATCGCGGCGTTGCCCAGGTAGTCCTTCCAGGCGGCGCGGAAGGGGGTGTGGATCACCCATTCCCCATCGTCCCCGCCGGCAGGGTCAAAGGTGGCCGTGGTCGCCAGCGACTGCACGTCGGAGCCGTGACCGATCTCGGTCATGGCGAAGGCACCGGGGGTCTGCAGGCTCATCGCCGGCGGCACCCAGGCCTGCTGCTGCTCCTCGCTGCCCAGCTGGATGATCGCCGAGGTGTACAGGCCCCATTGCACCCCGGCCTTGATCTGCAGGGAAGGGTCGGCGACGACCAGCTCCTCGAAGCCGGCGACGTTGGCGCCGTTGTCGTTGGGGCCGCCGAGGTGCTCGGGCAGCATCGGGTGCGAGACGTCGTCGTCGACCAGGATCTGCAGCTGCTGGAAGACTCGCTCACGGTGCTCGGCGACGCTGGCGTCCATCGGTCGGTGCAGCTCGGGGCGGGCCGCGCGCTCGCGGGCCGCCAGGCGGGCCTCGGCCCATCGGCCCAGCAGCGCCTCGGAGACCTGGGCGACGTCGAGGCGGGGGGCCCCGCCGGGCAGGACCGGGATGGGGCCGGTGGGGTCGGCGGTGGTGGACTCGTCGGTGAGGTCCTTCGCCGGGGTGGAGGTGGTGCGGGAATCGGTGGTCATGTGTGCAGTCCCTTCATGAGCCAGGTGACCAGATGGGTGACCAGCTGATCAGCGGTGAGCGGAGTGGGGTGGGCCTCAGGGGTGGAGCGGGGGGACGCGGCGGCGGGATCGCGGTCCTCCGCCTCGGCGGATCTGCGGTCGTCAGCCTCCGGTGCGGCCGTCTCCTGGGTGGTCATCCAGGTGTCGACCGCCCGCTCGACGAAGCCCACGGCACCGTGGGCCCAGACCTGCGGGGCGGGGATGTCGGCCGGCAGGAACGTCGCCACCAGGCGCGATACAGCGGTCAGGAAGTGGTTCAGCCCGTCGCTGGGCCGGGTGACGAAGCGGTACACGCCGGGGGAGCGCTGCGCGGTCTCGACATAGGCGCGGATCATCGCATGGATGCGTTCGTCGGCTCCTGCCTCCCGGCCGACGTCCGCCTCCAGCGCGCGCATCTCCTCCAGCAGCTTGGCGTGCATCGTGGACAGGATGCTGCGGCCCAGCGTCCGCTGGAGGTGCGCCTTGTCCTCGAAGTACCGGTAGACGATGGACTTCGAGGTGCCGGAGGCCGCGGCGATGTCCTCCATCGTCACCTCGGGACCCTGCTCATGGATGAGGTGGCGGGCCACGTCGAGCAGCTCGGCCCGCCTCTCCTCCCGGTGGCGGGCCCAGCGGGCCGATCGGCCGTCCGTGGGGGCTTGCGTCGTCGCGTTCACAGAACCTAGGGTATCAAGTACCCCCGGTTCTATGTAAAGTCTTCTCGTGGGACGACATCCGGCCGACAGCCGACCCCGCGGTGCTCCGCTCCCGCAGAACCCCGCAGAACCACGATCCTGTAGAACCCCGATCGCCCGCAGTGACCACGAAGAGGTGCACCCAGTGACCCATCCCGACTTCCCGCGTGACGCCCTGATCCTCGGCGGCAACCGGATCCCCTTCGCTCGTTCGGGCGGCCCCTACGCCGGCATCTCCAATCAGGACCTGCTCACCGCGACCCTGGAGGGCCTGGTGGCCCGGTTCGGCCTGCAGGGCGAGAAGCTCGGCGAGGTCGCCGGCGGCGCCGTGCTGAAGCTCGCCGGGGACCTCAACCTCACCCGCGAGAGCGCGCTGGGCACCCCGCTGGACCCGCGCACCCCCACGATCGACATGTCCAAGGCCTGCGCCACCAGCCTGGAGACCCTGATCCACGTCTCCAACCGGATCCAGCTCGGCCAGATCGACTCCGGCATCGCCTGCGGTGTGGACTCCGCCTCGGACTCCCCGATCGAGGTCACGCCGCGGCTGCGCCGGATCCTGCACCGCGCCTTCGCCGCCAAGACCGCGATGCAGCGGATCACCGCGTTCAGCACGATCAGGCCTGCTGACCTCGCCCCGGTCCCGCCCCGCAACGGCGAGCCCCGCACCGGTCTGTCCATGGGCGAGCACCAGGCGCAGACCACCGCCGAGTGGGGCATCAGCCGTGAGGCCCAGGACGAGCTCGCACTCGCCTCGCACCAGAAGCTCGCCGCCGCCTACGACGCCGGTTTCTTCGACGACCTGGTCACCGGCTACCGCGGCCTCGCCCGGGACCAGAACCTGCGCCCCGACTCCACGTTGGAGAAGCTCGGCTCGCTCAGGCCCGTCTTCGGCACGAAGTCCCCGCAGGTCACCGAGCCGACCATGACCGCCGGCAACTCCACCCCGCTCTCCGACGGGGCGTCCTCGGTGCTGCTGGGCAGCGCCGACTGGGCCGCCGAGAAGGGGCTGACCCCGCTCGCCCGCGTGGTCGACGCACGCAGCGCCGCGGTGGACTTCGTGCACGGCGAGGAGGGCCTGCTGATGGCCCCGGCCTATGCGGTGCCCGAGCTGCTGGACGCCAACGACCTGACCCTGCAGGATCTGGACTTCTACGAGCTCCACGAAGCCTTCGCCTCCACGGTGCTGGCCACCCTGAAGGCTTGGGAGTCCGAGGAGTTCTGCCGGGGACGGCTGGGCCGCGACGGAGCACTCGGCAGCATCGACCGCTCCAGGCTCAACGTCGCCGGCTCCTCCCTCGCGGCCGGCCACCCCTTCGCCGCCACCGGCGGTCGCCTGGTCGCGACCCTGGCCAAGCTCCTGCACGAGCGGGCGAAGGAGACCGGGAGCGTCCAGCGCGGCCTGATCTCGGTGTGCGCGGCCGCCGGGCAGGGCACCGTCGTGCTGCTCGAGTCCGTCACCGACTGACGCGCGACCAGCACCGCTGCCGCCCGCGACCGCACTCTCGACCCGGAGGTCCCCATGACCGATGCCTACACCCGCTTCATCCGCTCCGCCCCCGGCGGGGCCCTGGCCACGCAGCTGGGCCTGCCCCGCCCCTCACGGCTCCTGCGCCGTGGCGACCGCCCCGAGCCGGTGCTCGGCCCGGTCGTGGTGCTCGGCGACTCCGCCGGTGCCGATCGGATCGCCCATCTGCTCCTGGAGGAGGGCGCTGATGTGCGCCGCCGCTTCGAGGAGCTCCGCCGCGTCGGCTCCGTGATCGTGGTGCTCGACGAGATCTCCTCCCCGGCGGAGATCGGACCGATCATGCTGCCGCTGGCCGGCGCGATGCGCTCCCTCGCCCCCGGTGCGAGGGTGGTCACGATCTCCCGTCCCGCGGAGGAGCACGACCCGGCCCGGGCCGCCGCCCGCGGCGGCGTCGAGGGCTTCCTGCGCTCCCTCGCCCACGAGATGCGCGGCGGCGCGACGGCCAACGGCGTCCTGGTCGAGGACGGCGTGGCGCTGGACGCCCCGGCGTCGATCGGGGCCCTGCGCTTCTTCCTCTCCGCCCGCAGCGCCTTCGTCACCGGACAGCTCCTCACCGTCTCCGGCGCGGCCGGCAGCGCAACCGAGAACCGCTCGCTGCCGCTGGCCGGCCGCACCGCCCTGGTCACCGGGGCGGCCCGCGGCATCGGAGCGGCGATCGCGCGCACGCTCGCCGCCGACGGCGCCCGGCTCGTGGTGCTGGACGTCCCCGGCGCCGGCACGGAGCTCTCCCGTCTGGCCAACGAGCTGCACGCGGTGCCGATCCAGCTGGACGTCACCTCGCAGGGGGCGGGCGAGCGCCTGGTCTCCTTCCTGCGCGACCGGGGCCTGACCCTGGACGCAGTGGTCCTCAACGCCGGCATCACCCGCGACAAGCTGCTGGCCAACATGACCCCGGACCGCTGGGACCCGGTCCTCGCGGTGAACATCACCAGCCAGATCACCCTCACCGAGGCCCTGATCGAGGCCGGGGACGTGCTCGGAGAGCAGCCGCGCGTGGTGTCGCTGGCCTCCACCAGCGGGATCGCCGGCAACCGTGGACAGACGAACTACGCGACCTCCAAGGCCGGGGTGATCGCCTTCGTCGGCGCGCTCGCCGCGCGGCTCGAGGCCCTCGGTGGCACCGCCAACGCGGTGGCACCCGGCTTCATCGAGACCGAGATGACCGCGAGGATGCCGGCGCTGACCCGTGAGGTCGCGCGTCGGCTGAACTCCCTCCAGCAGGGCGGGCTGCCGGTGGACGTCGCCGAGGCGATCGCCTTCCTGTGCTCCGCCGAGGCGGGCGGGATCCGCGGAGAGACGCTGCGCGTGTGCGGCCAGAACATGGTGGGGAAGTGAGCGCCATGTCCCGCACCGCAGGCAGGGGCTCTGCCGACGGCTCCACGGAGGAGATCAAGGATCTCGCGGACCTCCCCTCCTTCCCGGCGATCTACGCCGCGGCGCTGGATCCCCGCTCCGGTCGAGGCGGGCGCGGCGGAGGGGAGCCGGTGCTGCCGCAGCTCGCCTACCGGGTGCGCAGGGTACGGATCGAGGCCGAGCGCGCCCGCGACTTCGACCACCTGATGGGCGGCCCGGCCACCGACCTGGTCCACCCGGGGGTCCTGCACGTGCTCGCCTTCCCGCTCTCGCTCGCGCTGATGGCCCGTCGCGACTTCCCCTTCGCGCTGCTGGGGCTGGTGCATCTGCGCAACCAGGTGCTCCAGCATCGGCCGGTGCAGGTGGGCGAGCTGGTCGACGTCGAGTGCCGGGTGCGGGACCTGCGCCCGCATCGCAAGGGCCGCACCTTCGAGGCGGTCTCGACGATCCTCGGCGAGAACGGCGAGATCATCGCCACCGACGTCTCCACCTACCTGGTGCGCGGCGAGGCGCCCTCGGCCGGGGAGCCGTCCGGCACCGCGCCGTCGGCCGCTGGCACCTCCTCCGATCGCCGGGACTTCGAGCCGCCGCGCCCGACGGCCCGCTGGTCGCTGCCGGCGGACACTGGTCGCCGCTACGCCGCGGTCTCCGGGGACGTGAACCCGATCCACCTCTCGGCCCTCTCGGCGAGAGCGTTCGGCTTCCCGCGGGCGATCGCGCACGGCATGTACACCGCCTCCCGAGCCTTCACCGAGTCCCGTGCGGATCTCTCCCGGCCGCTGCGCTGGGACGTGTCCTTCGATGCGCCGGTGACGCTGCCCGGCACCGTGCTGGTCGCCTACCAGGATGATCCGGCCGCGGGCGCCGTCACCTGCACCGGCTGGCGCGCCGGCCGCGGGGGCAAGGGCCCGCGTCAGTGCTTCACGGTCGAGGTGACCACGCTGGATCGCTGAGCCCTCACACGCCGTCAGGGCTGCCCAGCCCGGCCCGCAGCGTCTCCAGCAGGTGCTCGACGAACTCGTCGGGCCGCACCTCGGTGAGCACCTCGAGGTGCGGGGCGCGGCCCCAGCGGCCCAGCTCGTCGCCCACGGTCTGGCCGCGGGTGAGCGTCCCGGCCAGCTCGATGTCCACCGCGAGCGGGCGGGTGCTCGCGAAGCCCCCGGTGACGGCGTGGGCGGTGACCAGCGGGTCGTGGACGTGGGCCATCCAGCCGAAGCCGTCGGCCTGATGGAACTCGAAGTAGAAGCGCAGCGCCTTCGCCAGGATCGCGGCCACCGGGTGCCCGCCGTCGGTCGCGAGCTCCTCGAAGCGGTCCAGGGTCGCCTGGGTGAAGCGGACGGTCTCGGTCGCCTCCAGCGAGCCCATCACCGGGCGTTGCGGAGCCGCGGTGAAGGCGGAGAGCACGCGCTGGGCGGCCTCGGGATCCACGGCGATGTTCCATTCGCTGGTGGGCCCGGTGTTGCCGCGATGGTTGATCGCGCCGCCCATGAAATGCAGACGCTTCAGCAGCTGCGGCAGCTCGGGCTCGATCTCCAGGGCCAGCGCGAGATTCGTATGCGGTCCCAGCACCAGGCCCACCAGCTCGCCGGGATGAGCGCGGGCGAGGTCGACCCACAGCTGCGCGCCGGTGCGAGGATCCCCGGCACCGGTCGGCTCGGGGACCACGGCGTGGCCGAGGCCGTCGGGGCCATGGGTGTCGTCGGCGTACATCGGCTCCTGCACCAGTGGCCGCTCCGCGCCGCGGGCGATCGGCGCGTCGACGCCGAGCAGCTCGGCCAGGGCCAGGTTGTTGCGGTGCACGGCGGTGACCTCGACGTTGCCGCCGGTGGAGACGATGCCGGCGATCTCGGCCTGTGGATGCGCGGCGAGGTAGCTCAGCGCGATCGCATCGTCGATGCCGGTGTCGCAGTCGACCAGGAGGGGGAGCGGTGCCATGCCTCCAGCGTACGGTCGCCGCTGGTGGCGCTGTCCGCGCCGTTGCGCAAAGATCGGGGGATGGCGCATCCGCAGATGTTCGACGACGACCCGATCCTTGAGCAGGTGCGGTCGATCGCGCTCGCCCTGCCCGGTGCCCAGGAGAAGATCAGCCACGGCAGGCCCGCGTTCTTCACCACCAAGGTCCATTGCTACTACGGCGGCGCGGTGAAGACCGATGGGCAGTGGCACGCGCACGACCAGGCCGTGGTGCTGCACCTGCCGGCGGTCGAGACGGCAGCCCTGCAGCAGGACCCGCGCTGCTTCATTCCGGCGTACCTCGGCCTCTCCGGCTGGATCGGCGTGGATCTGGACGAGCGGACCGACGCCCAGGAGCTCGCCGAGCTGATCGAGGAGTCCTACCGCACGGTGGCGCCGAAACGCCTGCTGGCCGCGCTCGACGGCGCGGCACGATGAGCGCGCTTGACCCTGACGCGACGTCAGGGCCGACGGTGGTACCCATGACCGAGACGCCAGTGCATGAGGACCTCACCGTGGGGCGCGTCGCCGACCTGGTCGGCGTGAGCGTCCGCACCCTGCACCACTGGGACGCGATCGGCCTGGTGCGCCCGGGCGGGCGCAGCTGGGCGGGGTACCGCCTGTACGACGCCGACGACGTGGCCCGGATCCACCGGGTGCTGGTCTACCGCGAGCTCGGTCTGGCGCTCGCGCAGATCGGAGGGATCCTCGACGATCCCTCCGCCGACCCGCGCGAGCACCTCCAGCGTCAGCGGACCCTGCTTCAGCAGCGGATCCGCCGGCTCGAGAGGACGGCACTGGCCGTCGACGAGATGATCGAGAGGACCGACATGGACCACAGCAGCACCGACCTCAGCCCCGAGGAGCAGGCCCGCATCTTCGGGACCGACTGGGACCCCGCCTACCAGGACGAGGCGCGCGAGCGCTGGGGCGGCACCGACGCCTGGACGCTGGCCGCGGCTCGCACCCGGGACTGGGATGCCGCACAGTGGCAGGAGATCAAGGACGAGACCGACGCCGTCGAGGCTGCGCTCGCCGAGGCCTTCGGCCGCAGTGTCGCGCCGGGCGGCGAGGAGGCGAATGCGCTCGCCGCACGGCATCGGGCCACCATCGCCCGCCACTACGACTGCACGCCGGCGATGCAGGTGGTGCTGTCGCGGATGTACACCGAGGACCCGCGCTTCGCCGCCCACTACGACGAGCGCGCCGAGGGGCTCGCCGCCTGGCTGCGACGCGTGATCGAGGAGAACGCCCGGGCCCACGGCGTGGACCCGGAGTCTGCCGTCTGGCAGTGAGGGCCCGGGTCAGCGCGGCGGCAGGTTCTCGGTGATCTTCGCGATCGCGAAGCCCCAGCCCTGCCCCACGGACGTCTTCGGCGGCAGGGAGATCTCCTCGGGATTGGTCCGCACGTCCAGCAGGGCGGGGCCGTCCTGACCGAGCAGCCAGGTCACGGCCTCGTCCACCCCGTCGGGATCCGAGACCTGACGGGACGCGAGCCCCATGGCCTCGCCCACCTGGGCGAGGTCGGGGTTGTCCAGCCGGGTGCCGAACTCGACCAGCCCGCCCTGTTCCTGCTCGAGCTTGACCATCCCGAGTCGGCCGTTGTCGAACACCACCACCTTGACCGGCAGCCGATAGGTCACCGCGGTGCGCAGGTCGCCCAGCAGCATCATCAGCCCGCCGTCGCCGCTGCACGAGATGACCTGGCGCTCTCGGCCCAGCGCCTGGACCCCGAGCGCCTGCGGGAGCGCATTGGCCATCGAGCCGAGGTTGAAGGATCCCAGCAGGCGTCGCCCACCGGTCATGCGCACGAAGCGGGAGAGCCACACGGTCGACATCCCCGTGTCGGAGGTGAACACGGCGTCGGCGGCCGCATGTCGATCCAGCGCGGCGGCGACCACCTCGGGGCGGATCAGCTCCTCGGGATTGTCGAAGGCGCTGCGCACCTTGCCCAGCAGGGAGTCCTCATCGTGGTCGGGATCGACCAGGCGCTCCTGCTCCGACCGCCAGGTCTCGTAACGGCGGTGGACCCGGTCGAGATGGGTCGTATCCGTGCGGGCGGGCAGATCGCCGGCCAGCAGCGCCCGCACGGTGGCACCGGCGTCGCCGACCAGCGCATGCTGGACCGCGGTGCGGCGCCCGATGTGGGCCTGACGCCGATCGATCTGGATCACCGTCTTCCCTTCCGGATACCACTCGCGGTAGGGGAAATCGGTGCCGACCAGCACCAGGACGTCGCACTTCTCGAACGCGTGCTGGGCGGCCGGGTTCCCGATCAGCCCGGACTGGCCCACCTCGAAGGGATTGTCCTCGTCGAAGGTGTCCTTCCCCTTCAGCGTGACCACCATCGGGGCCTGCAGCCGCTCCGCGAGCTCGAGGACCGGGCCGCGGGCCTCCCTCGCGCCGATGCCGACCAACAGAGTGACGTGCTCCGCCTCGCGCAGCACCTCGCGGGCCGCATCGATCGAGGTCGCAGCGGCCGTCGCCGGAGTCGCGGGCGGCGCGATCACCGGTGCCCGCGACCCGTGGGGAAGCTTCTGCGAGCCCATGTCCCCGGGCACGGTGAGCACCGCGACGCCCGGGCCGTCGTAGGCGGCGTTGACCGCCTGCTCGAGCAGCAGCGGCAGCTGGGCGGGATCGGTGACGGTGCGGGAGAAGACGGCGACATCGGCGAAGAGGCGATGGTTGTCGACCTCCTGGAAGAACTCGCTGCCGATCTCGGGGGAGGGGACCTGGCCCAGGATCGCGAGCACCGGGGCGTGAGACTTCTTGGCGTCATAGAGGCCGTTGAGCAGGTGGACCGATCCCGGCCCGACGGTGCCCATGCACACCCCGAGGCGTCCGGTCAGCTGAGCCTGCGCACCGACGGCGAAGGCCGCGGCCTCCTCGTGCCGCACGCCCCTCCAGGTGATCCGCGGCTCGTGACGGATCGCGTCGGTGATCGGGTTCAGGGCATCGCCGACGACTCCCCACGTCTGGGTGATGCCGTGATCGGCGAGGGCCTGGACGATGCTCTCGGCGATGGTGGTCATGGGGTCTCCTTCGATCGAGCGCTCAGGGAAGCGGACTCGCCGCTGCCCGGCCCGGGTGCTCAGTGATGGGTGCGGAACGAGTCCGCCGAGGCGGCGGTCCACGCCGCGGCCCAGTCCTCCGGCGGGTCGGTGAGCAGCTGGTCCGGCTCCAACCATTCGTACAGCTCCGCATAGGAGGCGTTGGCCGTCTGGGAGAGGTTGCGCCGCAGCATCCAGGGGCGCAGCTCCGAGGGATCGGAGACGCCCATCGCCGCCATCAGCTTCACGGCTTCGGCGACCGTGCCCTGCTGGTACTGCGTCACCCGGACCGCTTTGTCCTCGACGACGAGGCCGCGCTGGCGGTAGGGATCCTGGGTGGTGACCCCGGTGGGGCAGCGACCCGTGTGGCAGCGCTGGGCCTGGATGCAGCCGATCGCCATCATCATCGCGCGGGCGGAATTGGTGAAATCAGCCCCCTGGATGATCCGTTTGACGATGTCGTTGCCGGCGGCGACCTTCCCGGAGGCGCCGAGGCGGACGCGGTCCCGCAATCCGACCCCCACCAGGGCGTTGTGCATCGTCATCAGACCCTGGGTCAGCGGCATCCCCATATGGTCCTCGAACTCCAGCGGGGCCGCGCCGGTCCCGCCCTCGGAGCCGTCGACGATGATGAAATCCGGTGCGGTCCCGACCTCGAGCATCGCCTTGCACAGGGAGAGCACCTCCACCTTGCTGCCTACGCAGAGCTTGACCCCGACGGGCTTGCCCCCGGAGAGCTCCCGCAGCCGGGCGAGGAACTCGATGAGCCCCACAGGGGTGTCGAACATGGCGTGCGAGGCGGGGGAGACGCACTTCTCGCCCTGGGGGACTCCGCGGATGTCGGCGATCTCGGCCGAGACCTTGGCCGCTGGCAGCACCCCGCCGATACCCGGCTTCGCCCCCTGACTGAGCTTCACGGAGATGCATTTGACCTGGTCCTTGGTGGACTTGTCGCGGAAGATGTCCTCGTCCAGCCGGCCGTCCGCGGTGCGCGCGCCGAAGTAGCCGGTGCCCAGCTCCCAGATCAGATCCCCGCCCATCTCCTCGTGATACGGGGTCAGCGATCCCTCACCGGTGTCCTGGGCGAAGCCGCCCTCACGCGCTCCCTGGTTCAGGGCGCGCACCGCATTGGCGGACAGCGCGCCGAAGCTCATGGCCGAGACGTTCAGCAATGCCATCGAGTACGGGCGGGCGCACTCCGGACCGCCGATCCGCACGCGCGGAACGGACTCCGGCTGCGGGGCCGGGTGGATGGAGTGGACGAGGTATTCGTACCCGGCGGCGTTGACGTCGCGCTCGGTGCCGAAGGCCTGCTCACCGTGGATGCCCTTCGCGCGCTGGTAGACGATGCTGCGGATGTCGCGGTCGAAGGGTCTGCCGTCCCAGTTGCGCTCGATGAAGTACTGCTGCAGCTCCGGGCGCAGGCCCTCCAGCAGGTAGCGCAGATGGCCGATGACCGGATAGATGCGCAGGATCGTGTGCCGCTTCTGCGTCAGGTCATGGGCGGCCAGGGCGCCCACGGCGGTGCCGGCCACGCCGACGGCGGTGGTGACGGCGGTGCGGAGGGATGAGCGGGACATCTGGATCTCCTCGGGGTCGCTGGGCGCCCCCGGATCCGGTCTCCGTCGGACCGGCGGAGCGGACACCGGGTTGATGTGCATCACATCTCGTTCCATGTTCGCACGCCGCCGCGGCGCTGGGCGAGAGGGGACGGTGATCCATGCGTCCGAGCGGGGCGGAGGGGCAGCGCCACCGGAGAATCCGAGCGTTGCGATTCAGCGTGGAGGCAGCGGATCCCGCGTGGTGGTGAGATCGCCGTACTCCTCGAGCAGCGGCGCGAGGCGGGGACCGATCTCCACCTGCGGGAGCAGCAGGCCGAGCGTGCCGTCGGGGTCGACGAAGAAGTCCGTGCCGGGGCCGCCGGACGATCCCCAGCGGCCCCGGTGCGGTCCGCCGGCGGCCACGGACACCCCGAAGCCCCAGGCCGCGTGCTCCCAGCAGCCCGGGAAGAAGGATTCCCGGGACTTCGACGCGGCGGGCACCTGGTCGCTGCTCAGCATCATCTGGTGCTCCTTGCCGATCTGCTCGCCGTGGCGGATGTCGGACGGCGGCGGGCCGACGTGGAATCCGCCGGCCGCGGGTTCTCGCCCCCGAGCACTCCGTCCTCGTCCGCGTACAGGGCCGGCAGGCGATGCCCTCGGTCCGGCGGCACGGAGTACCGGGTGTCGGACATGCCCACGGGGGTCCACAGGGTCTGGTCGAGGTGCTCGCCCGTGCTGGTCCCACTGACCCGGGACAGCAGGATCCCGAGCAGTCCGAAGAAATGGTGATAGCGCCAGACCGTGCCGGGCTGTCCGACCAGGGGGAGACAGGAGCGCGCCGCGAGCCTGTGGCGGGGAGCGGAGAACCCGCGACACAGGGTCGACGGAGCCGGCTCTCTACACTCTCCCCATGAGCTCCTTCGAAGATTTCGTACTGCTGGAACCCCGGGCGGTGCCGCTCGGCGGCCCCCGCGGCATGACCGTGCACCGCACGCTGCCCGCTCGACGCACCTCCCTCATCGGCGCCTGGTGCTTCGTGGACCATTTCGGTCCCGACGATGTCTCCGCCTCCGGCGGCATGCAGGTGGCCCGCCACCCGCATACGGGCCTGGCGACCGTGTCCTGGCTGTTCGAGGGCGCGATCACGCACCGCGACTCGATCGGCAGCCACGCCCTGGTCCGCCCCGGCGACGTGGACATCATGGTGGCCGGCTCCGGCATCACCCACTCCGAGTTCTCCGTCGCCGACGCCACCATCCTGCACGGGGTCCAGCTCTGGTACGCCCTGCCCGACCGAGTGCGGTTCCGGGACCAGCATTTCGAGGTCTCCACCCCGACCGAGATCGGAACCGCCGACGCGCGTGCCCGCGTGGGGCTGGGGAGCTTCCGCGCCGTTGCCGAGGACGGCGACGTGCTCGAGGACCGCAGCGAGGTGCGGACCGACACCGCGCTCAGCATGGTGCAGGTGGATCTGCGGGCCGGCAGCACGCTGCGCATCGACCTCGATCCCGGCCACGAGTACGGGCTGCTCGTCGACCGCGGCGCCGCCCGGCTCCGCTCCGTCGGGTCCCCCGACGGCGGGCCCGACGGCGATGGGCGCGAGACCTCGATCGCCGACCGGGAGCTGGTGGTGCTGCCCGACGGCGCCGCCCAGCTGGTCCTCAGCGCCGAGGACGGGGAGGACCTCCGGGCGATGCTGCTGGGCGGGGAGCCGCTGGGGGAGGACATCATCATGTGGTGGAACTTCGTGGGCCGCACCCATGAGGAGATCGTGCAGTTCCGGGCGCGCTACCAGGCGGAGATCGGGGTCGAGCTGCCTCTCGAGGAGGCCCCGATCGCGGATATCGCGCGCGAGCGCGGCGGGCTCGCGGAGCCGGACGAGCAGTTCGGCCCCTTCCCGGCGCACACCCCGGATGCGATCCCGGCACCTCGGCTGCCGAACGGCCGCCTGCGCTCCCGCGGCCGTCATGGCCTGCCCGAATGAGCCGGCCCCCGGCTCCGGACCATCGACGGGCCCCCGCGACGGGCCACCCGAGGACGGACGGTGTGACCCGCACCGCCATGAACAGCGCAGAGATGGACAGCGCAGAGATGAACCGCACCGCTATGAACAGCACCGCTCCGCGAAGCGTCGACACGGCCCCCGCCGGCACCGCGCCCGACCAGACGGAACGGGTGATCCTGCAGGCCGCCGGCGAGGAGGCCGGCACCGGCCGTCCCCGCGACCTGATCGTCGTGGCCGACAGCACGGGGGCGCTGACCGCGTCCGCCCTCGACCTGCTCGCCGAGCAGCCGGAAGCCCGGGTCTGGTCCTGGAACGCCTCCCGCGCCGAGACCTCCGCGCTCGCGGAGCGCTTCGCCGACCCGGTGGCGACCGGGCAGCTGGTGCTCGCGGCCGGGGCGGCCCCCCTCCCGCTGGAGGAGTTCGCCGCCACGGCCGACGCCCACCTCGTGCTCGCCCGCCTGCCCAAGTCCCTCGCCGGGCTCGAGGACCTCGCCCGCCGCCTGGCCCGTCTCGCCGACCAGGCCGGGCGTGCGGACCTCACCCTCATCGCGGGCGGCCGCGTCAAGCACATGACCCGCTCCCAGAACGAGGTGCTGGCCGGCTCCTTCACCGAGGTCCGCGCCTCACGGGGAGTGGGCAAGTCCCGGGCGCTGATCGCCTCCGGGGCCCGTCCGGACGCTCCGGCACCGGCACCCGCCACCGGCGCCGCGACGGTGAGCGTGCACGGGCAGCCACGCGACCTGGCGCTGCGAGGCAGCGGCGGGGTCTTCGGCGGTGCCCGGGCCGACGCCGGCAGCCTGCTGCTGCTGGAGGCGCTGGATCGGGCGCTCCTCGGGGGCGAGGTCGCCGCGGAGCGCGCCGTGGACCTCGGCAGCGGCAACGGGCTGCTCACCGCCCATCTCGCCGCGGCTCTCCCCGAGGCGCAGGTGCTGGGCAGCGACGACGACGCCGAGGCGGTCGCCTCCACCCGCGCCACGCTCGAGGCGTCGGGGCTGGGGCCTACCCCCGGTTCGTGGACACGGGGGTTTTTTACGCCGCGAGCGCTAGCTTAGCGGTGTAGGCGCGCTCGT
>NZ_JBHZRO010000033.1:0-15474 GCF_043641765.1 Brachybacterium vulturis
TGGGGATCGATCTTCTTCGGCATGCTGTCCATCCTCTCGGACTCAAACAGCAACGGCATCAAACCTGGGCCGATTCAGGCTGCATCCCGCTACCTAGTGTCCGAGTTTCGCGCGGACTGCGGCGCTAGCCAGTCCGGAGTGCTAAGCGAGGTCCGTATCCGTGGCTGCCAGCGCGGCGGAGCCCCGTATCCACGCGGTGAGTTCCGCTTGGGCCACCCGTGGGTGGAGGCTGATCGCTTCCAGCGGGTCTTCGTTCTGCATGATCTGCAGGATCGCTGCGAAAGCTAGGTAGTCCTCTTTGAGGCTCTCTATCGGGCCGCGCTGTCGTCCGTCGATTGCGGGAAGCTCGTAGTAACTCACTACGGCTTCTGTGAAGCGTTCGCATGTCTCCTTGGGCAGCTCCGGCGCCACACCCTCGAGCCAAACGGCTGCTTCCAGGCGTTTGCTCACTTCGTCCATGACTCCTCCGTTGACGTCCGCCGCAATTTCTACAGAGTAGCGCCGAATTACTCCTTCCAATGCCGCCACCGAACTTGCCGCTATAGGAATCGGACATCTCGGAAATAGGACTTTTTTGGGGTGCGTCGGGGTGAAGGGTGGTCGCGCGGTGCTGTCGATGAAGAGCTCTGAGCGGAGCTCTTGGAGCTTCGCGGAGGGTGAGGTGGTGTGCTTCATGCTTGCCGGGCTGGTCTTCAGGTCGGCGTCGCCGTGGCGCAGGCGCACGCCATAGCCCCTGGCTGGCTCGTCGTGGACACGTAAAGGGGCGCGATGCCCCTCCAGTCAGTGGTGCAGCGGAAGGGCCTGCCCGGCTGGCTTCTGGGTGGCGCGCCGAAGGCCCCCGGCTTCGCGGGATGCCGGGGGCCTTCAGTAAAGGGTGACCGATTGGTCAGGATGACGAGGATTCGATCTGCTGGGGAGCGTTCTGCGTCGTGATCTCGATCTTGCGGGGCTTGGCCTTTTCGGTGATCGGGATTGTCACGTTGAGCACCCCGTTGTTGTAGCTCGCGGAGATGTGCTCGGTGTCCAGGCCCTGTCCGAGACTGAGCTGGCGAAGAAAGGTTCCTCCCGTGCGCTCTCGGGTGATCCACTGTGCCTGCTCGTCGGTCTCGAGGGTCCGCTCGGCGCGAATGGTCAGCAGCTGGCCGTCGACGTCGATATCGACCGAGCCGGGATCGGTGCCCGGCAGGTCGGCGGAGAGGACGTAGTGATCGCCGGCGCGGTACAGGTCCATCGGCATCTGTCGAGGGCCTCGTCGCCCAGCGTCGAGGAAGTTGTTCGCGAGGCGCTCCATCTCGCGGAACGGGTCGTAGGTAGCCATGATGTCTCCTTCCTGTCGCGGCCACCTCCGGGATTGGTGGCCTACCAACCTTGAGTCTGTTCGACTCAACTGCGAGCAGATTAGCACTCTCGCCCGGAGAGTGCCAGCCTTAAAATCTGCCCATAGCGTCTGCTTCAGCTGCTCTCCCGCAGCAGGGTTGGGCACCCCTGGGTGCGCCGCGCGCCGCGGTGAACGACGGCTTGTGCAGTCACCGTGCTTAGGTCGCACATGGCCTGGGCTGGCCATGCCACCGATATGCGTATTACAATATTCGGCATGAGGAAGATGCAAGGTCATGAGGTCCCCGAGGATCAGGTCGATGCCTGGGTTGCTGAAGCCGAGGCTGGCTACGACGTGGAGCAGCTGCGCAAGCGCGGACGGCCCACCCGTGGTGGGCAAGCGGCACAGGTTGTGCCGGTGCGATTCACCGACGAAGAAATTACCTCGCTGATGCAGCGCGCTGATCGCGAGCACCTGAATCGCTCCGAAGCGATCCGTCGAGCAGTGCGAGAGTGGACGACCGCGTGAGGGTCCGGCCCTCAGCGCTCAAGCACGACATTGCTCCCGAGGAGTCCATTCACGCGGCCAGCACTGCGGTGTACGTAGCGCCACTGGATGAGGAGAACCCGCAACGCGAGCTGCGCCTGGGGTTCGACACCCACGCTCGTCTTCTCGAGCTGGTGGTACTGATCTGGGATGACGGCACCGAGGAGATCATCCACTCGATGCGCGCCCGCAAGCAGTACCTCACGCTCATCTCGTAATGCGAGCCCGCCGCGAGGCCGGCAGTCTGGGGGCGGGCGCCCCGGCGGAGACGCCTCGGGGAGGCCATCCAGCTAGTGCGCATAATCAACAATATGCGCACTAGGTGTTGCGGGTCATGACGTTGTAGTCACGGAGTGGGGATGAAGGAACGGGTCCCTGGCCGGCACGATGGGTGGTGCTGAAGCCGTCCATCTGCTGGAAGAGACCCGTTCCATGACCCACCGTAATTCGCCCCTGACTCCCGCCGGAAGACTCCGCCTGGTCCAACGTGTCGAAGATGATGGCCGACCCATCGCGCACGTCGCCGCCGAAGCAGGAGTAGCTCGATCCACGCTCACGAAGTGGGTCCATCGCTACCGCGAAGACGGTGTCGAGGCCCTGGAAGACCGCACCAACGCCCCCGCGAGACGGCCCTCGCGGCTGCCGATCGAGGTCCTCGAGCTGATCGACGCGTGGCGACGAGACCGCAAATGGTCTGCCCGCCGGATCACCCTCGAACTCGCCGGCCGCGGTCACCACTACTGCGTCCGCACCATCGGCAGATGGCTGCAGCGCCTCGGGATCTCTCTTCGCCGTGACCTCGACTCGACCGGTGAGAACAACCGCGAGACCGGGAAGATCATCGCCCGCTTCCCCGGCCATATTACGGTGGGTCATGGAACGGGTCTCTTCCAGCAGATGGACGGCTTCAGCACCACCCATCGTGCCGGTCAGGGACCCGTTCCTTCATCCCCACTCCGTGACTACAACGTCATGACCCGCAACACCTAGTGCCCACAGGGAATCTTGATCCTCTGTCTCTGTCCGGCGTACCATGAGCGAACACCTCTCATTGGTTGATGGGGTTAGGGACTCGGAATAGGCCGCCAAAACCTTGAAATTCCGAATCCGCTTCTCCGGAGCGCCGGCCCTTGGGCCGGCGCTCCGTTTGTCTATGCCGATAAGCGCCGGGACTTCGTCGCAGGGGCAGGGGCAGGGGCAGGGGCAGGGAACAGGGCAGGCTGACGACCTGGTTCGCGCCGCGCCTGCCCCGAACGCGCCGCCACCATGCGCGCGTGCCGGGCCTGCCACGGAGAGACCTTCACTGCGTCCCCCTCGCGAACTGCGCGAGCGCACTCCGCCAGCAACGACCACTCCGGGTGTCGTTCCGTCCCGAACAGCAGCCAGGCGAACGCCTGCGCCTGCGACCGATCGAACGACCCCCTAAGCGCAGGCAGCTCCTTCATGAACAGCCCGACCCGGCGTCGCGCCGTCGCTGGTGTCATGCCGACTCCGGCATCCCCCGCTACCGCAGCCGTTCCAGCCACCTCGAGCCCTCGCCGAACCACTTCGGGCTGAACCCGGAACCTCTGCGCGAGAACACCAACGAACGAGCGAACGACAACGCGTGCCTCCGCCGAGACATCGCACTCCCCGCGCGCCCATGCGGGCCGAGCTGCCAACCGGTCCAACGGATCGCTCTCCGGCAACCGAGCCAGCTCATCAAAATGCAGCACTCGAGTTGACCCGCGAGTCACCTGCCGAGAGCCAGCGCCCATGCGCCCCGCCAACTCGGCACGATCGAGGTTCGCCGCCACGGCGCCCACTACATAGCCGAGCGGGCTCTCCATCATCAGGATCCGGCGCACGTTCTGCGGCAGAGACAGTCGTGCGGGTCCATCGACGACGAGCACGGCTTCGGAGACGGCATCTGATGCATCAACGAGAACGGCACCGGTGCGTGAGTCCCGCTGCATGCGCGCGATCTTGCGAGCGAACACACGGTTCATCAGAGCAGCGAAATCGTCTCCGGCAGGGCCGCTCCACCCTTCGGCGTTGGAGGCCAGCGCATCCATTACCTGGAGAAATTCCGCAGAATCGGGACCAGCAGGCGTGGTCATGATTGAGCCCCGTCGCGGATCCTGCGTCCTGGCGGGTCCCTTCGGGTGTCCTCAGCTGCGAGCAGCCACTTCCGCAGCATCTCGCCCTTCACCACCACCGCTCCGTCGGTCTCGGCGTCAAGCCGCTCGGCGAGCTCAGCCCAGTTTGGAGGTCGGACGGAGCGACGCTGCTCCATCGCCCGCTCCCACAGTCCTCCGTGACCCAACTGGCGGAGGAGAAGGTCTGCATACGGCGCCTGGCTTCTCATGAAGTGAACGTTACTTCAAAAAAGTGAACCTGTGAACCGTCGATCGGTAGTTGACGCTAGACCATTGAGTTCTGGAGCGGTAGATTGCACACATGACCTCTCAGTCCGCACACCAAGAAGCTCCAACTACCGACGAGCGGATCGCCGCCGCCGTCCGGGCGCTCGCAGCCGGGCGGGGTGTGCGAGCCGTGGACCTCGCGCCGATCATTGGGATCGGCAAGACCCGGGTCTTCGCAAAGCTGAAGGGGGAGGCGATGTGGAAGGCGAGCGAGGTTGAGGCCGTTGCCGACTACTTCGACGTGTCGGTGGGTGACCTCTTCGACGGCCTCGGGCTGTTCCGGGACACGAAGAAGCCCCACCGGGTGACCGGTGGGGCTTCGCTCGCGGTGCGCCATCAGGGACTCGAACCCCGGACCTACTGATTAAGAGCCTAGGGGACCGTCAACTCGGGTCCCTGATCGAGGTCGACTTCGGCAAAGCCCGAGGTCGACGCTATATGGCCGGGTAACTCTTGGATGTCCTTCCGAGCCGAGGCGCCACTGTAGCGCCACGGCTGCAGGTCCTTTCCTCCACACCATCGGGTTATCCCCAAACGCTTGAGGGCCCTCGAGATCCCGTGCAGTCCTGGTGCACGGTGTCGCCTATGGACGTCATCGCACAACTCCCTCTCTGGACCGCCTGGCTTCGTGCCTCCGAGCGGTCCGAGACGACTGTGCGGTTGCGCGAATATCACGTCCGGCGCTACCTGAACGGACTACCCGCCGAAACTGATCCACTGGATCTCGAATGGCTCGTCTCTTACCTCGCGAACCCACGCTGGAAGGCAGCCACACGGCGGAGCGCGAGAGCCTCTCTACACATCTGGACCACCTGGCTCCATCGGACAGGACGGATCCTCTCCGATCCACTCGCGCTGATCCCTCCAGCACGAGCCCCCAGGTCCGTGCCCCGACCATGCCCTGACCCGATCATCCGGAAGGCGTTGCTCGCCGCGGATACTAGGCTGCGGGCGATGATCACTCTCGCCGCAGAAGCCGGGCTACGACGCGGAGAGATCGCGACTGTCTCTCGCTCTGATGTCATCGAAGAGCAAGCTGGCAGCTCCCTCATCGTCCACGGCAAGGGCCGGCGCGAACGCACGGTCCCGTTGACCGCAGCAACTTCTGATGCGGTGCAACGCCAGTTCATGCGCGTCTCGCCGGAGCTCCCGTGGCTCTTCCCGTCCAAGGGTCAGTACGCAGACACTCACGTCCAGCCTATTCGAGTGGGAGAGCTGATCAACGAAGCGCTCCCCGGTCGGTGGAGCGCCCACACCCTGCGCCATCGCTTCGCGACCGAGGCATACCGGAACTCGCACGATCTGCTCCTCGTGCAAACGCTCATGGGGCACTCCAAGCCGGAAACCACAGCCATCTACGTCGGACTCGACACCGCGCAGGCTCGGACAGTGGTGGACGGAATCAGTCTTGTCGCCTAGAGCGGCATACTCAACGACGAGAGGCCACGGAATGCAGAACGGAACCAGCACCCTCAAGCGAAGGTTCATGAGCCTCGAGGACGTGTGTGAAGTGCTCTCCATCAGTAGCTCGCAAGCGTACGCGCTAGTTCGCTCGGGCAATCTCCGTGCGATCCGCATTGGAGGACGTCGTCAGTGGCGCGTAGAAAATGCTGAGCTTGAAGCTTTCATTCAAAGGTCGTACTTCGAGCCGGCGACAGGAAGCTGAGTGTAGGACCAGAGAACCGCTGATTAAGAGTCTCGAGGGCAGGGAAGCCGGTGCCGTGATCGAGGTCGACTTCAGCGAAGCCCGAGGTCGCCGCACCATGGTTGGGTGACTCTTGGATGAACTTCTTCGCAGAGCAGCCGCGGTAACCGCCCCTCCGCTGCACCTCTCCTCCACACAGCCCACCGATCCACAAGGCACGACGTCCTCTGGAACTCAGACGGCGCCGTTGGGCACAGTGACGAGCATGGACGTCATCGCACAACTACCTCTCTGGACCGCATGGCTTCGCGCCTCGGAACGGTCCGAGACGACTGTGCGACTCCGCGAATATCACGTCCGCCGCTACCTCAACGGAGTGCCGCCCGAGACTGACCCTTTGGATCTGGAATGGCTGGCCGCATACCTGGCGAACCCTCGCTGGAAAGCCGCGACTCGCCGCAGTGCTCGTACCTCCCTGCGGATCTGGACGACTTGGCTCCATCGCACAGGCCGGATCATTGCAGACCCACTCGCGCTCATCCCGCCGGCCCGGTCGCCCAAGCCCCTTCCTCGGCCGTGCCCGGACCCGATCATCCGCAAGGCGCTGTTCGCGGCTGACGTCAGGGTTCGAGCGATGATCACGCTAGCTGCGGAAGCCCCGCCGGCCTGCGACGCGCAGAGATCGCGCTAGTCGCTCGCCCAGACGTCATCGACGAACAGGCTGGCACGTCCCTCATCGTGCACGGAAAGGGCCGGCGCGAGCGCACAGTCCCCCTTACATCGGCCGCCGCAGCAGCCGTAGCGCACCATTTCAACCATGTATCGCCCGATATCCCCTGGCTCTTTCCATCTAAGGGCCGGTACGCCGACACACACCTGCAGCCCGTGCGAGTTGGAGAGCTCATCAATGAAGCACTTCCAGACAAATGGAGTGCCCACACTTTGCGACACCGATTCGCCACCGAAGCGTACAGAAGCTCTCGAGACCTCCTCTTGGTCCAAAAACTCATGGGGCACTCCAAGCCGGAGACCACGGCGATCTACGTAGGCCTCGACACCACCCAGGCACGCTCAATCGTCGACGGAATCAGCTTGGTCGCCTAGACCAGCATGACCGAAGGAGTCCATCAGATGTCTCAACGAACCAGCGTGCTCGATCGTCGGTTCATGACCCTTGACGAAGTGAGGGAAGTGCTCTCAATCAGCAGTACACAGGCGTACTCGCTTGTTCGTTCTGGCGAGCTGCCCGCTATACAAATCGGCGGACGCCGCCAGTGGCGCGTCGAGACCACCGAACTGGAGGCTTATATCCAGCGCTGCTACGGCACGACTAGCACCGGACAGAAGTCAGTCTGAGCACCAGGTGACAAGGTTGAGCTAACACCTAAGTGCCAACCGTTCCCATTAAATCAAGGCGCTTGCCAAGTAGTATGAATCGCGCCCATTCGATGACTGATTGATCTGAGTAGCCTCTGTTCAATCAGTTTCATTGTAGTCTCCATTTCGCTCCAGTCGGGTTCCCCCTGAGCGTCAACCGGAAGCAGGATCTTCTGGCGAGCCATGCGAGCGCCATTGAATTTGTACCCATACTCATACTTGCCACGCTGCTTTTCAATACATGTAGCGAGAAAAAGAAGAGTATGTCGATTATTGGGACCGCTCTTAAGTCTCAACGTCTTAACATCGTCCGTGAACAGAGCCCAATAGGGATGATAGAAGGCCTTTCCGACGGACCCGTTATAGTTCACGCCGAGAACATTCTCGCGTAGGGCCACGTGCGAGTTCCCAGCGAAAGCCGTCACCCCGTTATTGACTGCACTTGAAGCAACATAGGGTGTAGGCCCATCCACAAGCTTTGACCGCTCCAAACGCTTGTTGGACGCTATGACCGCAACTTCATCCAGGGGAAATTCTCGCCATTGGGTATCAGGTCCGATCATTAGCGTCTTCCGACCCTTCAAACAAATAACCTCGATTGTGTAGCATCATGTCGAGCTGGAACGCAATAAAATCCCCCATCTTTCCTTCTAGATCAGCCAGAGAAGGAGGTTCGTCATTGAAATAGTAGAAAGCGTGGAGCCACTCATCCTCCGCCCGAATCTGAGACTTGACGATGAAGTGGCTTCCTTCATCCTCATTGCCTCGAAACACGCGCAAAAGATGCCGCCGCTTCGACTCCTGCGTGCCATCACCAACGAGGCCTACGTGTGGCCGAACAGTCATACCGTCGTCCCTATAGTCGATAAACGACACACGCTTATCGTCAGGGTGAGGAGCGCCAGCCCTAAATATAGCAATAACCGGATTAGTACCGACTCCATAGAATGTCTGAGTGTTCATCGTGATTACGGCTTCGAGCGTATGTCGGCTCAACAGCTCGTTTTTGGTGCCAAGATTCTTCTTTGCGTTCGTCATCACCGACGCCGGCACGATCGCCGCCAACAACGCGTCCTGGTTGAGAAGGTCGAGCGCCCGGATAACAAAATGCAGCTCCGAAAGGGTTCTCGTACTCTCCGATTTGCCTTGCGAATAGGGAGGGTTCATTAGGCTTTTGGTAAACCCGTGTTCGACCTCCACACCATTGACAATAGAGGTTCGAAGCTCGGCGTCGTCGATATGGAAAATATCATTTCGCCGAAAATTCGCTTTCCCGTCGCCGCGCAAGATCATGTTCGTAGCGCCAATTGCGTAGAGCTTTTCCTGCAGTTCGACGCCATGGAGGCGATGCGATCTAATATCGTCAAGAGCCTCGTCGGAACCATCTGAACGTTCAATCATACGACGCATTGCGGCAACCAAGAAAGCGGCTGTACCTGCGCATGGGTCAAGAACGTAGTCGTCGCGACCCACATCGATAAGGTCTGCCATTAACGTTGTGATGTGGTGAGGTGTTAGAACGATGCCCAGCGAATTTCCATCGGATCCACCATATTTGACAAATTCACCATAGAAGTTCCCGAGAATATCAAAGCTGGAGGTACTTGATACGTAGTCAAGAACCTCAGAGCCGAGAGTTTCGGCAAAAACCCGAAGTGGCGTCTTGCCGCCCAGATCTGACCTCGGTGAGTTCAGCGTGACCGAAGAGCGCAAAAAGGAGAACTCGTCTTTAATCGCCCCCCGTCGCTGGTTTCCGCCCTCTGCGCCGACGTACTGACTGTCTAGGTAGCCGGAGGCTGCATTGTAGATCTTCTGGCCGTCATTCTGCTCGGCAACAGTGGAGCCTCGCAAATGGCTGACGTTAAAGTCGGGATTCTTCAGGGCGAGAAGTATGGCCGAAACCGTTGTTGCTTTCCGCTCTCCTTCAAGAGAACCGTAGTTCCTCATGTCCTCATGTACACGACTTGCGATCCGCTTAACCGCCTGGAGGCTTCGCTCCTCTCGGGGCAACTCGCCGAGTACCGACACTCGGTAGAATTCATCGATTTCTCCGGGCGCAAATTCTGAGAAATCAGTGGTGAATGGGAGCGCCTTGATTGCCGACCTTGTAACGTAACGGACGTCTGTCTGGAAATGTGTACTATCGCCGACTGCGCCGATGGCAAAGATTCCTTTAACGCGGCCGAGATTGTCTAGAATATGTCGTGCATAATGAACCGCGCCATTGGTGGCATATTGCTGCCGGGCGGGATATGCGCAATCTACGTCGCCCGAATCGTCGAGGAAAATGAGGTCCTCATGACGCCGTTTGTCCTCGATAATGACCAAATGGTGATTGGAGTAGAACATGAACTCAGGCTTGCCGATTCCTCCGCCCACTCCCTTGCTGCCGCCCCTCAGGGCTGCAATTAGATCCGGAGTGCCGTCACCTTGTTCCCAAAGGGTTGAAGTAGGAGAGATAGCTCGCACGAGGTCGCGAACATGTTGATCGGTGCCAGTCACTTCGTTGGGCACGTCTACTCCTTCTGTCAGTCCTGGACCCTCGAGATGCTACGCCAGTGAAGGAGCTCGGGCGGACGCCTCCCAGCAGCCTGATCCGCCTGAGGCAGTGGATCGCTGTTGACGGTGAGACGCCCGTCATCCGCCAGATCTCGGCCCCATGTGTCACCTGAAGGGTGTGCCAGAAACGGTCGGTTCTGGCACTCCAGCCACATCGGCGGGGCGTGCCGCGCCGCCTGGGGGCGCTCTGTGTCGTACTGCCGCACCATAATGTTCTGCACCAGATGTCCGTCGAGGCAGTCCGTTGTGGTGCACGAGGCTCCCACGCCGAGACTCGTCGGGTGTTCCGGAACCCAGGCGGCGCTTTCCAGGTGACCACCGCGACCAGGGGAGATCCCTTGCCACTTACGAGTGACCAGAAGGCCGACAGAGCAAGAAAGCGTCAGCTGACCACAGCGCTGAAGGAAGAGACGCGAGCCAAACGCCTCGAGGCCCGTTCGCGCGAGTGGGCAACGAAGGACATGTACCTCAGTCGTGAAGAAGCTGCCAATGGGGAGCCGTGCCGCGGTTGTGGGCTTCCAGTAGTCGACAACCTCGGGGATTGGCCCGCCACCATGTATCTCTCCCGCGATGAGCGCGTCGAGTACGACGCCGAAAGGGCGCGATTCCGCGAGCGCCATCCCGATTGCGAATCGCACCTCTGGAGTATGGCCGGCTCACGCGCCACGCACTGTGGGGACTGCTGCCCACCGCTGCCACTCTCGAAAGCACAACTTGAGTACGTAGCGAGAATCCTCCGCCGCTCTAGACCTCCAGTCGAAGAACTCGACGTCTGGGAGTGCCTACTGACTTGCGGCCACCGGATCCAGCAGCAAGTTCACCACACCAGCTCAGGACCGAGTTTCTCCACTTATCGGTGCTTGAAATGCTATGAGCTCCGAGGTGTTGTGTCCTCAGAGAAGATCGTCGAAGTGGGAGCCCGCAAGCAGGAGGCTGAACGTCGGCGTGCCAGTGCCTTAGCGCGGGCCGTGCAAGAACTCGAGAGAGCGGAAAAAACAGCGAGTGACGCGCGCCGGAAGCTGGATCAACTGCTCTCACAATCTGGAGACGGATCCTGAGCTCATCCCGGCGTCAGCTGAGATAGCGGTACAGCGAGGAGTGACTAATCCGGCTCTTCGCAGTTGAGGGGGTAGGTGCGAGGCGTGGGGTGGGCGCGTCGGTGCCGGGATAGACGTCGAGGTCGAACAGCACCGCTCGGCGCATGGCCCGAGCCTCGCCCGGCAGCGGCTCGGAGGTCCACCACTTCACGCGGTCCGAACCAACAAGCCGCGTCTGCACCGCCACGTACCGCCACAGGAATACCGCTACCTACCGCTGACAGGCACACCCATATGGCCACAGACAGGGAGAGCCGCCCAGGGAAGGGCCATCGAACAGTTGGCCATGGGCACGGCTCTGAATTTCACCACGCATCTAATGGTTCAATGAGACCGTAGGATATCCGCTAGAACTGGGCTCTTGATCCAGGAATTGAGGAGGCGAGGCCGAGTATGCGTCTGTCCCGACTGGCGATTATCAACCACAGCCGGATCCAGAACCTGGATCTCGAGGTGCGCCGGCACGCCGTCATCGTGGGGGCGAACGACGTGGGCAAGTCATCGATCCTGCGCATGCTGAACCTGCTGCTAGGGACGAGCACTGCGGGTCTTTATCAGGCGCTCAAACCCAGCGATCTGCGCGACCCCGACCAGCCGCTCGTGGTGAACGCCTGCTGGTCAGACTTCACGGAGAAGAACCGCCGGTCCTTCCCCTCGGAGATCAGCATCGCCGCGGACCAGACCGGCGAGTACCTCTGGGTCCAGATGATGGTGGAGCTCGATCCCGAAGACGATGAAGCGGTCACCATCCGCCGGTGGTTCCCGGAGAGCGGGCATGAGAGAGTGCCCAGCCGTGAGCAGCTGGAAGGGTTCGGCTGGCGCTATCTGAGGGCGACCCGTGGTGCGTCGATGATGGAGGGACCGCACAGTCCCGTCCAGACACTGCTGGCGGCGGCTGACCTCGGGGCGAACGAGGAGGGTTTGAAGGCTCTACTCAAGCAGTTCAACGATGAGCTCGCTGGCAACGCATCGGTCGGCAAGCTGCTGGGCCGCGTCGCGGGGCACCTCAGTCGTTCGATGCCACGCACCGTCACGAAGGAGGACTTCTCGGTCAGGAGCGTGACCGATCCTTCCAGCGACGTGCTACAGGACGTGTCACTCTTCTTGAGCCGCGGCGGCGATCAGGTGCCACTGATGGAGCAGTCGGATGGCGTGCGCCAGCTGATGTCAATGACACTCTTTGATTTGGCCGAGGGTGCTGCCAATGTGTTGGCGATCGACGAGCCCGAGATCCATTTGCATCCGACTAGCCAGCGGACAGCGGCGGACCTCCTGAGCGGCGAGGGGAACCAGAAGATCATCGTCACCCATTCGCCGTACATCCTTCACCGCTTCGAGCCGTCGGAGGTCATTGCGGTCGATCGCCATGGCGCATGCCACCAGATCGGGGCGGGAAGATTGTCAAAGATCGAGAAGGTACGGGCACATTGGTGGTCGCCGCGGCTCTTGGAAGCGTTGACCGCGCGGTTCGTGATTCTTGTCGAGGGCGATGCCGATCGGGTGATCATGGAGGCGGTGGCACAGAAGCTCGGGATCGACCTCGACCGGCTCGGCGCGGTGGTCGTCGAGCTGGACGGAGCCGACAAGTTCAAGAACGTCTTCCCGCTTCTCGGCCCCGACGGCTTTGGACCGACCCTGCTTGGCCTGGTCGACGACAAGGAAAGCGGGTCCTGGGTACACGCATTCGGAGGGAGGCCACGCAACGTCATCGACGAGAAGGTGTTCATCTCCGACGCGGATCTCGAGGATGAGTATTCCCGCGCGCTCGGTGGCCCGGTGGCGGCGAAGGCCCTTATTGACGGAGGGTTCTGTCGAGAACAGGGGATCCGTCAGGCAGCGGGCGTCGCTGTGATCGACGAGATCACTCCCGAAGCGGTGGCGGCCTTCTGCCGGGACAAGGGCAAGGTCGAGGCGGCGACCTGCATCGCCGAAGGCCTGACCGCGGAGACCGCGGAGAAGATTGGGAGCGTTGCGCGGCTCGCGCACGCGGTGGACGAGCTGAGCAGGCAGTGAGCGGGTTCTCGCTAAGTCGGGAGCAGCTGGATGCGGCGACCTCCGAAAAGGACCACCTGCTGATCATCGCACCGCCGGGTTGCGGCAAGACCGAGGTCTTGGCGCACCGCGCCGCTCATCAGATCCACTTACTGGAAGACAACCAGCGGGTGCTCGCGCTGACCTTCACCAAGAGGGCCCGCTCGAACCTCGAAGAGCGACTCCGTTCGGTGCTCGGCCAGGCACGGGCGCGGCGGAAGATCGTTGTCCGCAACCTCCACGGCTTCGCGACGCAGATCGTGCTCGCACACGGCAGGACCATCGGCCTGGACATGAGAAGTCTTGAACTGCCGAAGACCAGCACCCTGCGGAAGGCGATGGAGGCTGCGGGAAGTAGTGGCCCTGCTATGTACGACGCGGAGCGGATGCTCGCCGAAATCAAGAGGGGGCCGCTGTCAGACGCTGAGGTACTGGAAGCCGTCCAGGAGCAGGAATTCGGTCAGGCCACTGTGCTCGCGGAGAATGTGGAGCGGTCGCGGCAGGAGGCAAATCAGCTGCACTACGACGACCTTCTCCGGCACGCGCAGCGGCTCCTGCGCATCCCCGCCGTCGCCCGCCTCTACCAGGCGCACTTCGGCGCGGTCCTCGTCGACGAGTTCCAGGACCTATCGTTGCAGCAGCTCGACCTCGCCCTATTCGGCTGCTCGTCGAGACGGACGTTCGCCGGGGACCCCCTCCAGGGCATCTACTCGTGGGCCGGAGCTGCACCCGCCCAGGTCGAAGATGAAATCAGGAGGATCTGCGGCGAACCGATCAGGTTGCGCGAGTCCTACCGCTCTTCCCCGAAGGTACTGGAGACGGTGAATTCGGTCAGTGAGCAGGTTGATCCAGGATCGAGCCTGGTCTCCGCGCAACCGGAGCGATGGCCCGGCAGAGGATGCTCCGCCGCTCTCGTCCTCCAGAACCGCGCTGCTGAGGCAGAGCTGCTGACACGTCTGGCGGGATCGATCCTGAGCCAAGTACCGGAAGCTTCCATCGGGATCATCGCTCGGGCCGGCTGGCGCAGAGAGGACATCGACGCGGCATTCGCGGAGGAGAAGGCCTTGCCTGTACGCCGATGGGACCTCGCGATCGACGACCCCGAAACCGTCTCCCTCATCCAGTCGACCGTTGCCGCTCTACCGCGCGGAGCGAGTATCGCCGAGGCGAGGTTGGCGGTACTCGATGCCGTCGACCCTGCCGACGTCGACACTCGCGAGCTGGTCGACGGCGCGTTCGACACTTTGGAGCAGAGCAGCGCCACGACGGCGCGGGCTGCAGTGAGGTCGATCAGGGTTTCGGACCCCAGGCAGTCCATCGGCCCCGGCATCCACCTGCTCAACGCCCACACGGGGAAGGGCCAGCAGTTCGACTGGGTGTTCGTTGTCGGCGTGGAAGAAGGGCATCTGCCGGGCAAGAGGAACAGCCAGGGGGATGCTCTGGCCGAGGAGCAGCGCGTTCTGCTGGTCATGCTCTCAAGGGCGCGTCACGGCCTGGTCGTGACGCGGACGCGGATGGCGGACGGAATGTACGGGCCGTACCAGGCCAGGCAGAGCCGTTGGTGGTCCAGGATCCACGCTGAGTTCTCCTCACCGGAGGAGATCCAAGCACATTTGGCGACGAGTGCCCCGGCCAACACATGAGGCCCGGAAGAGTCTCCGTAGGGACCGCCGGCGCGGGACTCTGTGTGCCTCGTACGTAGTGACCGCGGCGTGGTCATTACGGCGCGAGCGGGCCTCCAGTCGCGGGCCGACGGTGCGTGATTTCCTTAGCCCTTTGGTGGGTGGGGGTCGTTACCGTAGGAGTTCCGCTCCCCAATCGTGCCGTCCTTCTTGTGGATCAGGTGCTCGACGCCGTCTTTCTTCGCTGCTTCGCGGCCGGCTGCCTGCGCCTCGGTCTTTGTGTCGTGCACGCTCGAGGCTCGCTTTGCCCCTTCCCGCCGGTTGGTCCACCCGTCGCCTGTGGGCACGGTGTGCATGTTCTTCTTGTCAGTCATGACAGTTCCCCTTCCAGCCCTCGGCGAGGGCTTCGCACGCTGTCACTATCTCATCGCGGTGGATCGCCTGGGGCCGACTCGCAGTACCAGCATCTTCGGTATCTGCGTGGTGTCTTCTCCGAGGGAGTTTCGACGGAGTCGGCGAACTGGTCCTTCGCATTCGGGGGTCCGCGCGGCAGTCCCTATCGGCTAACAGGTGGGATGCCGGTTGCGGCACAGGGGTTGACCGTACATAGCTCGGGACGGAAGTCGTTTGGAAGCGTCGGTCAGCGGCTATACCCGGCGCCGCGTTTGGGGCCGCGGTGTTCCAGAGGGCCGACGGGTGTTCCGGGCCAGTGACGTAGAGGGCCTGGAGCCCCTTCCAACGCCGGGCGTCCACAAGTGCGCACTGTGGAGGAAAGGTGCGGCCCCGGTGAGGGGTACCTGGGGCCTACCCCCGGTTCGTGGACACGGGGGTTTTTTACGCCGCGAGCGCTAGCTTAGCGGTGTAGGCGCGCTCG
>NZ_JBHZRO010000034.1:0-13240 GCF_043641765.1 Brachybacterium vulturis
TCCTGGCCATGGTTCATGATCTCGCTTCCCCAGCAAATGCTGGAATCAGCGTGTCCACGAACAAGGGTCAGGCCCCCCTTCAGCGCCCAGGTGCCGGCTCCCGTGTCGTGGTGACGCGGCTTGTGCTGGTACACGACTACTCCACACTGGATGGGTGAGCCATATGGCCATAAACAAGGACTACCGACAGATTGAAGTCGCCAGCGAGGTCGAGCAGAGCGCCCGCACCCTTGCTCACTCCACCCGCGATGTGCCAACGCCGAGCGATTCCTACGCGCTGCTGGGGGAGCTGGGGGCGACCGTGGATCACCTGGAGCAGGTCTGCCGGCAGCTCAGCCAGTGGCACGCCGCCGCACGGGAGCCCGAGCACTTCGAGGGGGAGGACGCACGGGGCGACGGCACCGGGACCGCGACGGCAGCAGCCCAGCTGGACTCCGCCAGCGCCGCCCTAGCCACTGCGTCCGCGGCACTCATGCGTGCCCACGCCGCTAACGGCGTCGTGCGCTGGTCCGCGTGAGCGGAGCGCAGCACCGATGACCCTCTACGGCTATGCGCGCGTATCCACCGAGGAGCAGTCCCTACAGCGGCAGCTCGACGCTCTCCAGAGCCGCGGCGTGGACCAGCAGAACATCTACCCCGAGAAGGCATCAGGCACGTCCGAGCGCCGCCCCGTGCTCGACTACCTTCTGACGGAACTGCTCAATGCCGGCGACACCCCTGACTTGCACAGGTTTAGTGACCCACGGGTTCCGGGGCATCGAGCGCATGGAGGATGTGGCGGGCGTCGTCGGTGAGGGGATCCACGGCAGTGTGGAGGTGTCCGCCGATGTTGACCTGGACCTCGAGAAGTGGCTTCAGGGTCCGGATGATCTTGCGGATGCTGTAGCCAGTCCTGTCTTGGAGGTAGCGGGCGATCGCCAGCGCGGTGAACACGATCGTGAGGTGGGCTTCGATCGCTTCGCGTTGGTGATGGAACATGGGCCTGGCCTGCAGGTCTGTCTTGCTCATCCGGAATGATTGCTCCACGTGCCAGAGATCGTGGTAGCTGGAGAGCACCTCCGCCGCGGGCATGATGCCTGCCTCGATGTTGGTGACGTAACCCTTCAATCCCGCAAGGGACCGTGCCTTCTCGAGAGAGGCTTCGTCCAGGATGCGCCCGGCGGCGGTGGTCTTGACGAACCTGGTGCCCTTCACGTTTGCGTCGCCGGCGATCACGGCCCTGGCCCGGTTCTCCTGCTGGGTCAGGGTGTACTCGTCATGGACTGCGCGCTTGCGGGAGTAGGCCCAGATCGCCCGCCAGTGCCCGGGATACTCTTCCGCGTCCCAGACCGGCTCCCGTCGACGCCGCTTCGTCTCGGTCTTCGTGTTGCCGTGGCGTGGGGTGATGGTGTCGATCAGCTGCCCGTCGGTGAACGCGTCTCCGTGCCAATGGAAATGATTAGCCAGGTCACCGGGTGCCTTCTTCGGTCTCGAGCCGACGATGAACCGCAGCCCGGCCTCGTCAATCGCGTTCAGGTTCTCCATCGAGAGCATCCCGGCATCGGCAACGACGACCATGTCGGCCAGTCCGTGACGGGCCTGGAACTGCTTGATGATCGGCACGATCGTCTTCGTCTCGGCCTTGTTGCCCTCGTAGCAGCCGATCTCCAGTGGGAACCCGGTCCGGTCCACGAGCAGTCCGACCACGATCTGCGGATCAACCCGGCGCTCCTTGCTGAACCCGACCTTGCGCAGCTCGTCCTCCTTCGGCGCCTCGAAGTAGAGCGTGGTGACGTCGTAGAGCACTAACGAGACATCACCGCTGGTCCAGACGTGCTCGAAGCACTTCTTCGCGATCCGGTCGCGGTACTTACGCTGCCCGCAGCGGCGCAGGGCGGCGTGGAAGGTGTTGCGGTGAACGGGGTCAATCCCGACCTCACCAAGGACTCGGCGGGAATCACTCATCGAGGTCGGCTCGATCAGTCGAGCGGCGACGAGCTGGAAGAACGCCCTATCATCGACGACCTCGAAACCGAGTCGATGCCACGCTGCCTCAAGGACCTCCACGAGGTATCGGCTGCGTCGGTCCTGCATAGTCAGCACGCCCGCCGAAGGGGCAGCGTCGCTGGTCAGGTCGAGATCGAGCTGTTCCTGCCCTGCATGCAGTCGCTCGCGGCCCAGATGCATCAACGCGGCCAGCTCCGCTTCGGAATGCGCGGAACCGAGGTGCTCGAGGACCCGGTTACGGCGACCCTCCTTGGCCACGACCTGAACCGCCGTCGCACCGGAGGCTGTCTTCACCTTCCTCAAGAACGGGGCCATCACCCGATCCTACCGCCACATTAGTGACCCATTTTCACGATCATAAACGCGCTGACCAGCCCTAATACCATCAGGACGGCTGCGAACCGCGCTCACCTGTGCAAGTCAGGTCTGACGGAACTGCTCAATGCCGGCGACACCCTGGTCATCACCGACCTTGACCGACTCTCCCGGCGCACCGCCCGGATCATCCTCACCTTGGATAACCTGACCGCCCGCAAGATCACCGTGGAATCGCTGTACGAGAACGTGGACACCAGCACGGCCGATGGTCTGTTCAGCGTGACGATCCTTGGAGCGCTGGCACAGCGAGAGCGTGATCGCATCGCGGAGCGCACCCGCGCCGGCCTAGAGGCAGCGCGTGCGCGTGGCCGGCACCACGGCCGTCCGGTCGCTGTGACCCCCGAGCAGTACGAGACAGCGCTCATGCTGCGCGATCTCGGCAAGTCTTACCGCCAAGTGGCAGCCTCGACAGGAGTGTCAGCCAGCACCGCTGCCCGCATCTGTCGTGGCGAGACCCCTGGGCATCAGCGCTACCGCCGACGCATCGAAGAACAATCCACCCTCACGACGTAGCCGCTCCAGCACTCATGCGCGACCACGCGAGTTATCCACATTGCGGGGGCCGGCCTAGAGCCGTAGATCAGTAAGTCAGTAGATCAGTAGATCAGTAGAAGCAACGGATCACCGCGGCCAAACCCTGCGGGTCGGCTCAGTACAGCCGACGACCGTTTGGTGCCCACATTCTCGGCACTCCCACGTCCGGTGCCCTACGGTCATCGGTCCACTACTACAAAGGCACGCCGTCCATCCGATCATGTGTCGCGTCGAGCCGCAGGCACAGGGCGGCGGTGTGGGCTCACTCCATCCGTTCGGACCTCTTCGGAGCCACTGATCTGCCATGCCCCGATGATGCCCCGGCAGGCCGACGTTTCGGCTGCGGATCAAGTCGTGGGAAAAGCGCTGCCGCTGGCCGCTTCGCGGCCGTTGCCTTCGAGGAGCCCAAGGTCGCTGGCAGCCGTACCCGACACCCCCCCATCCAGCAGCCGGCACCGGTCCCGTCCCAGCGATCAAAGGGCAGTGGTCTGGTCCCAGTAGAGAATCATGCAGTAGTGCAGTACCTCCGTAGTGCAGTAGATCCGTCACTTGGTGGTTCGCCCTGGGGAGCTGTCGTGATCGGCGCGCTTGTCTGGGCATGCGATCAATGCGAGCAGTTCCGATAGCAGCCGTGGCGCTGTTGATGGTGGGATGCAGCGGCCCAGCTGATGCGCCCGAGCAGCCTCGGACCACCAGCGAGGCGCCGGCGCCGGCCACGAGTGAGCCCGCGGAGCCTACGAAGTCCGCGGAGTCTCCTACCGAGTGGAACGTGGCACCCAGCGAGGAGGCGCCCCAACTGCCAGGCGACGAGGGGCCGGCCGAAGCTGAGGAAGGCGACGCCGAGGAAGCAGCCACAGCAGCGCACGCGGCCGTCGAGGCGTACTTCGCCACCGACGAGCCCGAGCAGTGGTGGCCCGACTTCTCCCAGCACCTCACGCCCGCGGCGCAGGAGGTGTGGCAGTACACCGATCCACGCCGCGTCCCAGCAGGCTCCCCGGAAGGCAGCGCGGAGTACGGCTTGGTCAGCGCGACCGATGCAGAGATCACCGTTCCAACCACGATCGGTGACTTCCAGCTGGTGATGGTTCGCGCCGATCCGGCCGACCCGTGGAAGGTCTCGTATCTGGAGCCACCGGAGGAGGCGGCCTGACGATGAAGAAGAAGGCGATCGCCGCGGCCCTGGTCCTCAGCTGCGCAGCGCCGGTGGCGCTGGTGGCCGGCGCCGGCGTCGTCGGCGTCGGCATGTTCGCCGGCAGCGCCGGCAGCAATGAGGCGATCTGCGCCGGCAGCTCCTTGTCGGTCAGCATCGAGGGAGAGCTGCCCGCTGCCGTGGGCAGCTACACCCCGCAGGCGATGGAGCAGGCCGCAATCATCATGAAGGTGGGGGAGGCCGAAGGAATCCCCGCCAGTGGGCAGCTCGTCGCTCTGATGACCGCGATGCAGGAATCACGGCTAGGCGATCACATGAGCACTTTCAGCCCGGACTCGAATGGTGACGCGGGAGTATTCCAGCAGCGGCAGCTTCCGGGGTGGTACGGCACTTTAGAAGAAATCAGTGACACGTCCTATGCAGCCAAAGTGTTCTACAAAGGAAAGACCCTCACCAAGGACATAGAAGGCGGCGCCGGCCCGAAGGGCTATCACATTCCCGGCCTAGTTGATGTGGAGGGCTGGGAAGCCCTGGCCCCGACTGTCGCCGCGCAACGAGTACAGCGCAGCGCCCACCCCCAGGCTTACGCCAAGCACGAGACCGAGGCACGCGAGATCATGTCGGCCCTTTCCGGCGTGGACGTATCAATCGACCCGAGCGAGCCAGGTTCCGCGGTGTGTGGAGACGGCACCTTCACGGCAACCGGCGACATAGCCGCAGTACTGGAGCAGGCACGGACCACTCTGGGCCAGCGCTACGTGTTCGGCGCCGGCGGCTGGGACGGCCCCACCCGTGGCGGGCAGGACTGCTCCGGCCTGACGACCTACGCCTACGCCGCCGCAGGAATCAAGCTTCCCCGGACCGCACGAGCACAGTGGGCAGCGCTGCGCTCCCATGCAGTGAGCCCGTCCGAGATCCAGCCCGGCGACATGATCTTCGAGGCATGGGGACGACTCGGAGCCGAAGTATCCCATGTCGGGATCTATGTCGGAGACGGAAAGATCATCGAGGCCAGCCGCAGCGCGGCCGTGACCAAGATCAGCGACGCACGCCTGTCCGGTCCGCAGTTCGTCGGCATCGCGCGCGTGCCCGAGGGATTCACGCAGTGATCTCCGATGACTCGAGCACCACGAGCACCACCCAATCGACACCGCCCATCGCCACTACTGAGGAGGACCCCATGACCGTCACCGTGTACACCAAGCCCCAATGCGTGCAGTGCGACGCCACCAAACGCGCCCTATCGAGCAAGCGGATCGACTACGAGGCCGTGGACATCACCGAGGACCCCGACGCTCTGGCGACCGTGAAGGCACTCGGGTACGCGCAGGCACCCGTCGTGGTCACCAACGAGGACCACTGGAGCGGATTCCGGCCGGACAAGATCAAGGCACTGGCTCCCGGCAGCAGCTCCAGCCGCGGAGGGCAGATCGGGTTAGACCCGGCAGCACCGCGAGGGCGCATCGCCCTATGACCACGCAGCAGTGACCCCCGTCCTCACGTTCGAGGGCGGGGGTCACTCCTGTCTGGAGGCGGCGCAGAACGGTCAGATGTACATCGCGACCACCGTCGCCACCATGAGAACCGGCGCCCCCAGGAAGGTCCCGGCGAGGAACACGCCGCAGGCTTTGAGGAACCGATGCCGGCGCGCAAACAACGCCGTCCCGAGGACAGCCACGACGACAACAGCACAAATCGCAAGCATGACGATCGCGAAGACCATCGTCCCGGTATCGCTGAATCCCTGAACCTCGTAGTCCATGACCGTCTCCCTCACCATCTCGTGGCCCTCATCGTCTCAGCCGGCGTACCACTCGCGCAGCCCTGGACTATTCAGTCGGTGCCGGCTGGTCGGTCTGCTCGGGCTCCGTCAGCCGCGCCCGGGTGTCCAGCGCCGCGAGCATCAGCAGCTCATCCATGAGCGATGCGAACGAGATTCGGTACTCGTGGCCCTCGTCGCTGTTGAGGGTCACCTGTGCCCCGTGGTGGTAGGCCCGGGCAGCGTCGGAGCCTTCGGACTCCCGCACAGCATCTCGCACGGTGAGGAATGCCGTCAGGTCCGGGTGGGGTCCGATCTCGCTCTCGGCGGCGGCGATCAGGGCTTTAAGACTGTCTCTCATGGCGATGCTCCGTCTCGTTGTACCGGTTGTCTTGCATGGTGATACTCGGGTTTCTCGGCGCCGGCCTCTGCGAGGAGGTCCAGGAGGTCACCTTGGCGCGGGTCGATCTGCTCTCGCTCCGCGCCGGGGGAGGGGGCGCTCATGTTGTCTCCTGGTCGTAGAACGTCCACCACTTGAATAAGCGCGCGGCGTCATCGACTCGCAGGAGCATCGCCCGCAGGCAGTATGCGCAGACTCCCGCGTACCAGTGGACGGTCCCCTCCGAGACGGACGCCCCGTAGCCCGTCATCAGGTGTGCAGGGCTGCCGGCTGTGATGCCGTCCGGCATGTCCAGCAGCTCGCGCACCCTGGCGACGTCTCGGGGTAGGGGGTCAATCGACGCCCTACCCCCTTGGTCGGCTTGGTCGGTCAGATAGGCCAACGTCGCGTCCTCCCACATCACCTCGGCCAGGGGCGGCGCAGTGTCGGCGCACCCATCTCGGACCGCCGTCATCCCGAGCTCCAGTAGCGGCCGCCACTTCACTTCGTAGGGCCTTCCCTCCAGTGCGATCTTTCGGCCCCGATCCAGGCACTTCCTCTGCTCGCTCATCGCTTCACCCTTCGTCATTCCCTCGACAAGCGCCGCCGCCACGACAGCTGCCACCGCAGCAGCCACCCCGGCCCCCATCCCGTCGCCGTTCCTCGACACCCCTCAAAGCCCCCACGTCGCCTACCAGCCTCCTCAACATCTACAGCTATGCACGCAAGCACTACGTGGTTGATGCGCTACTCTGGCCCCATGCGCGGAGGGGTCCAGGTGTGGCGACGTGGCGTTGACGGCCACGGGATCCGTCACGCCACCGCGTACGCCCTCCAGGGCGGCTGTGACGCCGCCGAGGTCGAGCGGCAGGTGTCGGCCGGTGCCGAATCTGCCTCCGCCTACGGCCCCGAGGATGCGCCGACCGTGGCCCGGCACACCGCCCGGGCAGACGGCATCCAGCGCGACCGGCTCGACACCGAGCAGCTGAGCGCGTGGATCGACGGTGTGGACCCCGAGACCGGCGAGCAGCGCGGCCGCACGATGACTTCCCCGGACGCGCACCTGCTCTACGACGCAACGATCAACGCCCCGAAGTCGTACTCCCTCGCAGCGGTGCTCCACCCCGAGCTGCGCGAGGAGTTCGATGCGCTGATGGACCGGGTGACCGAGCAGACCGTCACTGCTTGGAGCGAGGAGCTGACCACCCGCCGAGGCGCGGGAGGGAAGCAGCGGATCGGCCTCGCGCAGATCGAGGTCGTGGCCCTGGACCATGAGCGTTCCCGCTCGCTGGACCCCCACGCGCACCGGCACCTCTGGCTCAATGCCAAGGTGCAGGGAGCCGATGGGAAGTGGTCCAACGTGGACTCACAGCAAGTGTTCCGGCACCAGGTCCTCGTCAACGCCCGCGGAGAGCTGGCAGCGCGCACCGACGCCCGCTGGAGGGCAGCACTGGCCGCTCACGGATACACGCTCAACGACGATGGAGAGATCGCGCAGCTGTCTCACGTCGTGGAACCGATGAGTAAGCGCGCGGCCCAGATCGGGCGGAACAAAGCCCGGTTCGAGCGCGAGTGGAAAGCCGCGAATCCGGGCGAGGAACCGGCCCCCCGACTCATCGAATCGTGGGACCGGAAGGCGTGGGCTCTGGACCGGGCGCAGAAGCCCGACGAGCTGGACGAGGACCAGTGGCGAGACCAGGTGCGCCGCGAGCTGGCCGACGTGGACCCTGCCGTGCTGGTGGCTCGACAGCCGGCCCCGGTGCAGCCGCGCGAAGCGCACGAGGTGGACCGGGACCAGCTGACCGCCTACGCACTGGGATGGACCGATCAGCGGGCCGTCCGTTCGCAGAGCCGGTTTTCCCGTGTGGACCTCCGCGCCGGCGCGACTATGGCCGTCGCGCAGGCGCAGCTGACCGCCGCTCCCGAGGAGCTGCACCGCCTCATCGGGGAGGTGGAGACCCGGGCACTGCTGGAGGCCGAATCCCTGGCACCGGCCGGCGTCCGCGGCCCAGATGATGTCAAGGCACTGCGACTGACTGCTGTGGGCCAGACCCGCGCCCGCATCACCGAGCGTGCTGCCGTGCGCGCTGCCGTTGGTGACCCGACGCCGGCGCCGGTCGAAGCGATCGCCGCAGCCGTCACCGTCGTGGACACCGAGCGCGCAGCCGCCGGCGATGAGCCGGTGAAGCTTGATGATCGCCAGATCGCCGCCGCCCGCGCCGTGGCAGGCAGCTCCCCGCTGGTGACGATCGAGGGACCGGCCGGCGCCGGGAAGACCACGATGCTCACCGTCGCTGAGCGGGCCGCGGCCGCTGGGGGACACCGGATGCTGACCGTCGCCCCGACGATGAAGGCTGCGCAGGTGGCGCAGGCCGAGATCGGCGCCGACGGCTCCAGCCTCCACGGCCTGCTGTACCAGCACGGATTCCGGTGGCGCACCGAAGCCTCCGGGCAGACGACGTGGCAGCGCCTCAGCTCCGGGGACACCGACACGGACGGCTCGACCTACTACGGCCCCGGCGCCGCAGCGCAGCTCGCTTCCGGTGACGTGATCGTGTGCGACGAGGCCGGAATGGTGGACACAGACGCCATGGCCGCACTGTTGACCGTGGCCGACGACTCCGGGGCACGGATCGCCCTGGTCGGTGACCCTCACCAGGTCCGCCCGGTCGGTCACTCCGGCGCTATGGCCCTGCTCCAGGCCCAGGTGCCCGAGGAAGCTCGCGTGGATCTGCACTCGATCCATCGGTTCCGCCGTGCTGATGACCCGCGCGAGGCCGATACCGCCTACGCCGAGATTTCCCGCGACCTCCGCCATGCAGCGACCTCGGAGAAGGCGCACGAGGTGGCGCTGTGGCTCCACCAGCACGGGCACGTGGACCGCCTCAGCGATAGCACCGAACAGGCCCGGCAGGCGGCAGCCGCCTGGCTCACGGCCCACGGGGTGGGGGAGTCGGTCGCCGTCATGGCGAGCGACTACGAGACCGTGGACGCGATCAACACCGCGATCCAGGAAGCCCGGCTCGAGGCCGGCCAGCTCGACACCACGGGCAGCGCCACCGGCCGCAACGGTGCGCAGCTGCACATCGGGGACATGGTGACCACGCGCCGCAACCACCGCGGCGAGGACTTCACCGTCGCGAACCGTGAGTTGTGGAAGGTCCGCGCCGTGGCCGAGGACGGCACCGTGTCCCTTACCGGTGGGATCGACCAGCGCACAGAGCAGATCCCTGCGGAGTACGCGGCCGAGAGCGTGGAGCTGGGATATGCCACCACTATCCACGGCGCACAGGGTGTCACGGCCCGCCGCGCCGTCACGGTCATCTCGGAGGACACCACCGCCGCCCAGCTGTACGTGGGAATGACCCGCGGCAAGCTGGAGAACCGCGCCCTGGTCGCCGGCGCCGATGACACCGCCGTCTTGACCCAGCTCAGCGACGCGATGCTCCGGGACCGCCACGACCTCACCGACGAGCAGCTGCGCCAGCTCGTCGCCAGCGATCTCGACCGTGCCGGAGTCCAGAGCGAGGCCCAGCAGGCCCAGGGCCCCGAGGCGTGGAGGCAGCGCACCTACGGGGATCTGCCCGATCCGGCCGTGGTCCACGACCGGCTCACTCGCCGCCGTGATCGGCTCACCGCCGAGGTCCGCGGCGATGAGAACCGCCAGTACACCTTGGCAGAGAAGATCAGGGTGGAGCTGGAGCCGGCCGTGGCCGTCGCCCGCCGCGATCAGGCGGATGCCCTCGCGATCCACACGGCCGAGAAGCGGCACGAGATCGCCCAGCGCCAGCTGGACCAGGTGGAGACTCGCCTGGAGGAATCCCGGACGCGGCTGGGGCGGATCGACCACCGTCTGTCCGGCCTCGCAGAGGAGATCGAGACCCGGACCGTGATGGACCCCGAGCAGGCCCGCACCGAGCAGCACGCGCGAGAGCACGCCGCGATCTACGAGCCCGCGAAGCCCACCGACTCGCTGCGTCGTCCCTTCGGTCTCGCCCCCAGCCTCGCCAAGGAGCAGGGGCGCATCCGCACCGAGCGCGAGGAGGCCGGCACGGTCATCGCCCGGGCATCGGTCGAGCAGGACAGCGCCGGCGCCCACACAGCCGACATGCGCCGCGCAGCCGAGCAGGCAGCAGCAGCCGCCCGCGCCGCCCAGCAGCAGATGGACGCCGCCACCGAGGCAGCAGCGCGCGAGCACGCCGCGACTCTCCGCAGCGATCTAACGGCCCTCCAGCAGGCACGCGATAGCGCAGCGTCCGCTGGGATGCTGCGTCGCCGTGGCGCGCAGCGCGCCGCCGCCGAGGCCGAGGAGCGTTTCATCAGCGCGCACGGCTCCGTGCCTGGGGACACCGCGGCCGAGACGTGGATGCAGATGACCGCGACTGAGGCCGCACACCGCTCTGTGAGCGCGAGCGGGCATCCCGCCCGCGTGGAGCAGGCCACGTCCCACGCTGCGCACGCATACGCCGGAGTCGAAAAGGCCGACCGCGCCGAGACATCTCTAGCGAAGTCGATACACGCCGCGTGCCTCTACCTCACCGACCTGGACGCTCAGGAGAACGAGCTGCGCCAGGAAGCAAAGGTGCGACGGAAGATGCCCGATGAGCCGGCGAAGGAGGAGAACCGGCAGCGTCTCGCCCGCGATAGAGCTACGAAGCTCGCGCAGACAGGCATGGAGCACCCGGTGCACGCGGAGCAGTTGAGCCCTGACAAGGAAATCGTGGATCGCCCTTCCCGTCCAGTACGGTAGCCTCCGGCAATCATGTTGAGTTACTCAAGGGTTGAGTCGCACGAATCGCGTTAATGGACCTGAGAGGCTGTCTTACTCAACGCCGCCGCCTCACATAATTGACGGAGCGATTGAACGCGGCGCAATTTACAATTTGTCACTTCCAAGTGAAGAGCTATTCCGAAACCTTTTTAATGCAGACTTCAATGCCCTTCAAGATAATTGAAGACAAGAGCCCGGCGAGTATCCCAGCCAAAAACAGCATGGCGCCTTCAATCTTCTCCTCTTGCGTATCCGTGTAGGCGACTTCAAAGGGCGAAAGTATTGCATAATCACCGCCCCCTGCTTCGCTCTCCGACAAGAAGAATGCGTAGCCCTCGTCTCGAAATTCCGGCTGCACTGTAGAATCCGCAAGATCGTGCTGACTGTTAATGTCGTGCTTGAATTTTAGGTTACGGAAAGCCCATTGACGACTCTCGCCCGATCGGCTCGATTCGTACATCGAGTACACGTGAGGAAAAGTGAATGCCTCGGTATTTCCGACGTCATGCCAGAAGGCCTCAGACGCAAAATTGCAAGTGCTTTCGAAGCGGACTACGGAAACCTTATTTCCAGATTCGTACTCTAATACTGTGGGATTCGGATTAGTAGGAGTGAGGCGCCTGAAAGTTAGCTTTCGTGCTGCTTTCGCATTCTCTGTTCCGGTGTCCTCTGCGTCGGCGTAACCGGGGGGAGTGGAGTGGTTCCCGATCCATGAGGTGACCACTTCTCTCTCCTCTGTGCGGAGGTCGTCGAACGCGATAATGTCGTCTTCCATTGCTCCGTTGACATGCTCCGAGCATCCCGTGATTCCATTGGCAAGAGAATCCACAAGTAGGTAGGAGACCTCGATCTGATCGGCTTCGGAGGCTGGCGGCGCGATAACATTTCCTGCCTCATCTGTAACGGCGGGCACTTGGAATTGAGTCGTAAATCCCACCGAAACAGAACTATTTATTTCCCATGGCTCCATGGATTGGATCCAAGTGGTGCTATTGTAGTCATCTGAGGCGCTGTTCACAATTAGGAGGCCGTTCGGCCTATTGTTACCTCCAGGGGAATAGTGGAATGCCGGTCTGGCCAAGAGTGGAATGGCGACAGTGAGGGCGATCGCTACCAATGCGTACAGGAAAACTTGCGCCCTTTGCTTTTTTTCGGGTGAACGTTGACTTGCCAACGAAGAACTCTTTGCCGACACTTTCATGGCGGTGCCTCAATCTGTCTTGGATTGCCTCCAACTCCATGCACCCTCTTTGCTGCATGGCATTTCCGAGTCTCTCGCCACGACCTGCATGGGGCGATCAATATTACCTCTTAGTGCAACGCTGATCTCGGTGGTGTGCGCGAAGCGGGGCATGAAGCCTAGTTCACCACATCTCAAGGAGCACCTTCAGAGTGAACACCACAGCGTAGCATCCGCGAACGTCGCTTGCGTGGATAGGCGCCCGAGCGCCAGCGACTGTTTCAGACCGCCGCAACCTTCCTGCCACGCTCGGCGGATCCTGCACTGCACGGATGGCTCCAGGTGGGCGCCGATCGTCTAGACATGTTCTGCATCTTCTTTCAACCTTCGGATTGCCGCGGGAAGCTCCACTCGACCGCGAACAGCCCCTGAAAGAGCTGCGGCCCGAAGAGCTCGACCACCGCGACCGAGACGCGGCGCCCTGACGGCGGCTGATCCCCTCAACGCCCCTTGCTGAAATCAACAAAAACGACATTCATAGGGCCGCCCGTGCGGCCATTTTTCAGGTGATTCTGGACCGCTATTTCCACCCGGGTATCCTCAGCGATCGCGTATTCGCTGGACTCGCCTTCCTCTGCGATCGAGCGTGCCCATTCCTGGAGCTTGTCGGCCCGGTGCTCTGTCGCGGTGCAGCGCATCACGCCCGTGATCGAGGCCAGCTCCGAGCGTCCCCACGCCCAGTACCGCTGCCAGTCCACCGAGCCGGTACCCGGCTGCATCTCGTGGTACAGCGTGTCGTAGCTATCGCGCATGGACCCGAGCAGTTGCACGAGCGCGCCATGCTGTTCCCAGCACGGCAGAATCACCGAGGAGGGCAGAGCCCACTCGGTGACGATCTGCGCAACCCACAGGCGCAGCCTGCCTATCTCCTCGCCCCACTCGTGGATCGACAGACCCATCCAATCCACCGGTGTCGGCAGCTCCGCCACCTCCGGCTCATTGGTCTGTTCGATCTCCAGTTCGAGGTCGGGGCCTACCCCCGGTTCGTGGACACGGGGGTTTTTTACGCCGCGAGCGCTAGCTTAGCGGTGTAGGCGCGCTCG
>NZ_JBHZRO010000035.1:0-9655 GCF_043641765.1 Brachybacterium vulturis
GAACACCCCCGCGCAGGTCACAAGGCTACGACCCTCCCGGCATGCCTCCAGAACCCCTGAATTCTGCGGAACGCCGGCCGTGGGGCTCTAGCCACTGCCGCAACGTTCACCGGACGATTCCGAAAGCTTCCGCGATCCCTCGGGCCGTCGCACCCGGAGTCGACTCATACAGCTCCACCGCCTGCCGACGGATCTCCTCGGAATAGCTCTTCCTGGCCATGGTTCATGATCCCGCTTCCTCAGCAAATGCTGGAATCAGCGTGCCCCCGAACAAGGGTCAGGCCCCGCATAAATGAGGCCAGTGGGTGTCCAGCTGCGGGCTGGTAGGTCTGCTGGTCGTCCTGGTTGTTGGGCTTGTTGATCCAGGCTGCGTCGGGCAGGGCGAGGATTTTTGCACTGCGGAACTGCCACATTTCACATCACCTGATTTGATGCACTACGCTAACTTCTACTATTCGCCTAGATGCGAGGCTTCGCTCTAGAGTGACCAGCACTTGCCGGCGGATACCGCTCGGCTCAGCGCAAGGATGCGATTGGAGTCACGATGCGAACCATCATTCTCGATGTCGACACCGGCAACGACGATGCGGTCGCGATCGCCATGGCTGTGGGAAGTTCACAGCTCTCTGTGCTGGGCTGTTCGACCGCGCTCGGCAATCTCTCGCTCGATCAGACGACGGACAACACTCTTCGCACACTCGACGCGCTCGGCCGCCATGATGTGCCGGTCTACGCTGGCCGGGCGCAGCCGCTGGTTCCACGTCCGTACCCCTTCGTCTCGGGCCGCTCGGCCGGGCTCATGCACGAGGCGACCCTGGCGTTGCCATCTCCCACCCGTGGTGCCGCCGAACAGGGCGCCATCGATTGGCTGGTTTCGACACTCCGCGCCACCGCCAAGCCAATCACCATCGTCGCGGTCGCCCCATTGACCAACATTGCTGCCGCAGTGATCGCTGCTCCGGAGGTCGTCGAAGCCGTCGACGAGCTCGTCATCATGGGGGGTGGCCATGAGTTCGGCAACCGGACGGCGTCCGCCGAGTTCAACATCTATGCTGACCCAAATGCAGCAGACGTCGTTCTCCAGGCCGGTTTCAGCCGCATTGTGGTTATGCCGTTGGACGCGACACACGATGTCGTCGTGGATCGCGAGCTGCTCAGCCGGATCGATTCGCTCGGCACGCCGGGCGGGAGTGTCGTCTCCACGGTGCTCGACTTCTACATCACCGGCCACGATCTCACTCATCGGATGGATCAGGCCCACTCCGCCCCGGTGCACGACGCTCTGTGCATCGCGTACCTCATGGATCCCGAGGTGGTCGAGCTGCGCCACGTGCACACGAGTGTCGACACGACGAGTTATCACAACTATGGCCGCACGACCGTCGACGTCAACGAGCGCAACGGAGCCTCCCCTAATACATGGTGGGCCTTCTCCGCCGACCAGAAACGCTTCACCCGTGCGTTGATCTCGTCGTTGCAACCAAGCGTGCCCAATGGTGGGCACGGAAAGGAATGAGAACCATGAATCAAGGCACCAAACGGACCAGGAGGGGCGCAACCGCAGCTCTGGCACTGGCCGCGATCATGACTGTGGCGGGTTGCGGCGGCGGTGGAGGACAGTCTCAGACCGGACCCGTGACCGAGGAGTGTCCTGAGGGCACGACCATCCTCCACGGCATTACGTCGACCTCGGGTTACCCGCTGGATAGCCAGATCGAATGGTACGAAGAGGCGAACTCCTGCGTTTCTGTGGAGCTCCAGCGTGTTCCGTTCGACCAGCTCGGCGAGACCATCTCGGTACAGGCCGCCGGCAATGCCCCGCTCGACCTGATCGGATATGACGGTCCTTGGACGAAGAACTACGCCTCGCTCGGCATCCTCGCACCGCTCGACGAGTACATCCCCGAGGAATTCTACGACGATGTGCTGCCGACCACCTTGGCCGAGCACACGTGGAATGACCAAGTTTATTCGACCGGTCTGCAGACCAGCGGCATCGGGCTCTTCTACAACAAGACGCTAACCGATGAGGCGGGAGTCGACGTGCCCACGTCGCTCAACGAGGCGTGGACATGGGATGAGGCCCACGAGGCCATGCTGACCTGCCAACAGAGTGAGTCCGGATCATCAGACGTCTGGGGGCTGGCCGGATCTCGCTACGGAACTGGTGCGCTCAACGCCTGGTTGCCCATGCTGCGCGGCCACGGTGATCCGACCGCTCCCGAGGGCTCGAGCGCAGCCAATACCTTCGCCGCGATCTCGGAAGACGGGCTGAAGGTCGATGGTTTTCTGAACACCCCGGAGATGATCGAGGGTGCTACTGCTTACCAGTCCCTGTTCCAGGGAGATACTGCGGTCAGCCCGGAGACCCCAATCCCGGACTCGTTCCTGAACGGTACTGCGTGCTTCGATCTCGATATTCCGTACCTCGCCAACGATCTGGAGGAGGCCGACGTCGACTTCGAGTGGGGTGTGGCCCCTGTGCCACATACCGTCACGCCCATCGTCCACACAGGTTCGATCACGATCGGCGTGGCGTCGAAGTCGCAGAACATTGAAGCAGCCGCTGACTTCGTCGTCGAGATCTCGGGCGAGGAAATGGCGACCCGATACGCGGAGGAGGCAGGAGTCCTTCCCGTGCGAAATTCGGCAATCGACGCGATCCCCGAGCTTCACGAACCCCCGCTGGAGATCCCCGTGCAGCAGCTCCGTGAGTGGGGCGAGACTCGCCCTCAGACGACCTCATACCTGGCCTACGACCAGTTCGTGACGGACGCACTCGCTGATATCGCATATGGCGCGGCCCCGGAGCAGCGACTCAACCAGCTCGTCGAAGAGCTCGAGCCCAACCTCCGCTGACTGAGTCAGCGGAACAAGCCAAGGGGATCCCATTGACCAACGTCATCACCGACGGTCCTGACCGCTCGGCCGATCTGCGTCCAAGAGCCACTGGAGGCACATCGGCGAGGGCGCGGTCGTCACACCAGAAGTCCGAACGAAGCCGCCAGCGTAGCGAGATCCGGACTGCGGTAATCTTCCTCGCGCCGTTCCTCGTGCTGCTGATGATGTTTCAATACATCCCGCTCGCTGTGATGGCACGTGACTCCTTCCACTCCTTCACCCTCTTCAATCCGGAGATGGCGCAGTTCGTCGGCTTCGACAACTTCGCGCGAGCCTTCACGAACCCGACTGCGCTCGGATCGATGCTCGTCACGCTCACATTTATGCTGGGCTTTATCGCTGTGACGGTCCCGCTGGGCTTTCTGTTGGCGGTGTACCTCAACACGCACCTGCCAGCCCGCGGCATCATCCGCACGCTCGTCTTCCTCCCCGTGGTCACTTCGACCGTGGTGGTGGCGACGATGTGGGGTTTTCTCCTCAACCAGAGCGGCCTCGTGAACTCAGCGCTCGGCTCGATCGGGGCGGGCCCCTTCAACTTCCTCACTGATACAGGGCTCGCTCTGCCAGCGGTCATCCTGATGTCTGCGTGGCAGCAGATCGGTCTCGCAGCGATAATGTTTCTCGGCGGGCTGCAGTCGATCCCCGACGAGATCCATGAGGCTGCGAGCGTAGACGGCATCGGACCGATTCGACGGCTCTTCGCGATCACCCTCCCATTGGTCTCCCGCACGACAGTGCTCGTCACAGTCGTGATGACGGTCTTCGCGATCCAGGCCTTCGCCCCCGCCTACGTCGTCACGAACGGCGGGCCCGAAGGATCGACGAACCTGTTCGTGTTCGAGATCTACCGTTCAGCGTTCTTCCTGCAGCAGCCCGGCTACGCATCAGCGCTATCGGTGGTCCTGCTAGGTTTCGCGTTGCTGATCAGTGCGATCGAGATGCGTCTCCTCCGTACGACTTGGAGTTATTGATGAGTGCCTCCCAACTGTCTCCGGCGCGCGTGAAGCGTCCCGAGTTCAGCCCGAAACGACGCAAGATCAGCAAGTGGTTCTTCAGCTTGGTCATGCTGGGCGTGATCGGCGTCGTCTTCCTGGCGCCATTCATGTGGGTCATCTCTTCGGGGTTCAAGAGTCAAGAGGACATCTTCGCCGGGCTGGTGCCATTCAGCTGGACAGCCTTCCTGCCGCTCAATCCGACGCTGGACAACTTCATTGAGCTGTTCGTCGAAAAGGGAGTGGGCCGCAGCCTGCTCAACTCGTTCGCTGTCGCGACTATCGAGGTGGTCGGCGCACTTGCTGTCTGCTCGCTCGCTGCATACGCCCTCACCCGTATGGATTGGAAGGGGCGAGGCGCTGTCTTCGGGCTTATCCTCGTCACCTTCATGCTCCCCGTCGAGGCCATGTTCGTTCCGCTCTACCGGGTCATTTCGGGCATGGGGCTCGATGACAACCTGTGGGGTGTGGCGCTTCCGGGAGTCGCGAGCGTTTTCGGGCTCTTCCTGCTGAAGCAAGCATTCGAAGACATCCCGCGTGAGCTCGATGAGGCGGCACGCATCGACGGTGCCGGCCATTTCCGCATCTTCTTCTCGATCATCATCCCGAACGTGAAGACTGCGCTAGCCACTCTGGTGCTCGTGAAGTTCCTGTTCTCCTGGAACATGTTCCTCTGGCCTCTCGTCGCGCTACAGAGCCCGCAGCTCAAGCTCATCCAGGTGGCAGTGGCGCACGAGGTGGATCCGAACTCGCTACCTAACTGGGGGCTGACGTTCGCGGGTGCCGCGGTCGCTGTCGTGCCCGTGCTCCTGGTGTTCCTCCTGCTGCAGCGGCACTTCGTAAAGGGTCTTGCTACCACCGGCCTCAAGTGACAGGTGGTGGATCCCGAACGCCTTGCCGCACGGGCTGCCCGCACGGGCGGCCCGGGAGGTGCATCCGGGGCTACTCCGCGTGGCCATCACCGAAGAGCCCACGTGCCATTTCGGCAATCACACGCGCTCGCGCCGTGGGTCGCACATCGGAAACTCTAGCGAAGGCGACGCTGAGGGGGCTGGCACCGTCGGCTATCGGCACGACAGCGACCTCGCCGCCGTCGTAGGTGCGGCTGGTGGCGGGAATGTGATTGAGGATCGAGTACCCGTGACCTCGGGCGACGAGCGAACGCACCGTCTCGTAGCTGCGTGAAGTGAAGCGGATCTCAGGTTCGAGACCCCCAGATGCGAGAAGGCCGAGGAAGTAGTCGCGCGAGTGCTCGGTAGCGAGCAACACAAAATCTCGATCTGCCAGCTGTGACAGCTTCACCCGCTTCCGCCGGGCGAGATCGTCGCCGGCGGGCAGGACGACGTGTGGCTCGGCGACGTAAAGATGGTCGTACGTGAGGTTGTGCACTGCACCGAAGTCGTAGGTGATGGCACCTTCGACCGACCCGTCGAGCAGGAGCTCCGTGGTGCGGTCGACATCAGCCTCGATCACCTCGATGCGCAACCCAGGATGATGGGCCTTGACTGCTGATATCAATTTGGGCAATACGAAAGGTGCCAGCGGCGAGAAGCATGCGAGTCGGAGCGTGCCCCGGACGTCGTAGTGGCGACCGCGTACGTTGTCGGTGACCTCATCCACCTGTGCGAGCAACGATCGAGCGTCTCTCAGAAGCTGCTCCCCGGCTTCTGTCACCACGAGCCCCTTGCTGCGCTGCCGGATGAACAACTGCACGCCGAGTGACCGCTCTAGTTGTGCGATCGCGGTTGAGACGGCCGACTGCGCCACGTGGAGATCGACCGAGGCCTCGGTCATCGAGCGCTTGGTCGCGGCAACTATGAAGTATCGCAGCTGCACGAGCGTCATCACTGGTCCACTCAAACGTGTCATGGCCGCATGGTATCAATCAAACTGATGTGGCGAGCCTAGAAGTCATTATTTACGGATGTTGTCCTCTTCCATAGCCTGGACAGGTCGGCAGAGTTGCCGGCACAGACTCGGAGGTTGGAGATGTCGGTGCAAAGCGTTGAGGTGCTCGTCGTAGGGGGAGGGCAGGCCGGGGTTGCCATGAGTGCGCATCTCAGTGAGCGCGGGATCTCGCATGTCGTGATCGAGCGAGACCGCATCGCCGAGGCATGGCGCACGGGGCGCTGGGATTCGTTGGTCGCCAATGGTCCCGCATGGCACGACCGCTTCCCCGGTCAGGAGCACACGGTCGCCGGAGATCTCTTCCCTACCAAGGATCAGATCGCCGAGTACTTCGAACGCTTTGCCGAGCGGATCAATGCCCCCATCCGAATCGGTGTCACCGTCACCGCGGTTCGGAAGCACATTGGCCGCGCCGGGTTCCATGTGGAGACGACCGGTGGCGTCTATGATGCCCGCTTCGTGGTCGCTGCGACCGGTCCGTTCCAGATTCCTGCGATTCCGCAGGTTGTGCCTGAGGACGCCGGCGTTCATCAGCTGCACTCCCGCGACTACCGGAACCCGGAGGCGCTGCCCGCCGGCGGCGTGCTCGTCGTCGGTGCCGGCGCCTCAGGCTCCCAGATCGCGGACGAGCTGGCTCGTGCCGGTCGCGATGTATGGCTTGCAGTCGGGCCGCACAGTCGACCACCTCGCAGCTACCGTGGCCGCGACTTCACCTGGTGGCTCGGCGTGCTCGGCCTCTGGGAGCAAACAACACCTCCCGGGGGAGGTGACCACGTCACGATTGCCGTGAGCGGCGCGAACGGCGGCGAGACCGTCGACTTCCGCACTCTCGCCTCGCGCGGCGTGCGTCTGGTCGGCCGCGCCGAAGCGTACAGCGACGGCACGATGCATTTCGCACCCGACCTACTCAACAACATCGAACGGGGCGATGCCGATTACCTCGGGATGCTCGAGGACTGCGACCGGTATGTGGAACGCAACGGACTCGACCTGCCCGAAGAGCCCGATGCATTCGTTCTCGATCCGTATCCTCCCGATGCGCTCGACCCGGTCCAGGAGCTCGAGCTCTTGGAGGCTGGCGTAACCGTCATCCTCTGGGCAACCGGGTATCGCACCGATTACAGCTGGTTGCAGGTCGACGCATTGGACGCCGAGGGTCGCCCGCAGCACGAGCGAGGCATCTCCACAGAACCCGGCGTCTATTTCCTCGGTCTGCCGTGGCTATCGCGACGAGGCTCGAGCTTCATCTGGGGCGTCTGGAACGATGCGCGGTTTATCTCCGAGCAGATCGAGATCCAAAGGAATTACTTCGCCTACGAGCCGTGCGGTCGCCTCGACGGCGACGAACGGATCGAGCGCCCGTCGGACGACTTGACGGCATCGACAACAAACTCCGACGACGGTTCTGTGTCATACCGTGCAGTGGGGGAAGGAGCTCTGCGATGACCACACACACTCGCATCCGCCCATTCAATACCCGCGATACCTACCCCGAGCAGAACCTCGACAATGATCTCTGCCAGGCCGTCGTGGCAGGAGGGGTCGTCTACCTGCGCGGCCAGATCGGGCAGGACCTGGACACTCGTGAGTCGGTCGGCATAGGTGACGTTGAAGCACAGACCGAGAAGGCGATGTCCAACATCGCCATGCTGCTCAAAGAGTCGGGATCGTCGCTCGCAGACGTCGTCAAGGTCACGGTGTACATCATCGACTCCCGTTATCGCGAGACCGTCTACCGTGTGATGGGCCGCTGGCTGAAGGGCGTCCACCCGGTGTCCACCGGGCTCGTTGTGAGCGCACTCGCTCGGCCCGAATGGCTGGTCGAGATCGATGCGACCGCCGTCATCAGCACTGCAGGAGCTGAGGAATGACCTTCTCCATCGTCGCCCGTGACTCCTCTGGAGCGCTCGGCTCGGCCGTCTGCTCCTCGTCACCGGCGGTTGCGGCACGCTGCATCCATCTCGCAGACGGCGTCGGGGCCGTGAACTCGCAGAACGTGACCGACCCCCGGCTCGGGCACGCCGTCCTCGACCGGATTCGAGCCGGCAGATCCGCGAACGATGCCCTGAACACAGTCATGGCGGCCGCCGATCACGTCGAGTATCGACAGTTGTTGGTGGTCGACGCTGATGGCGAGGTCGCCTTCTACTCCGGCCAGCGCGCACTCGGCGTCTTCGGGGAGGCAACGGGAGAAGGCGTGGTAGCCGGCGGCAACCTGCTTGCCTCAGCGCAGATCCCACGCATCATGATCGATGCCTTCGAAGCGGCCAAGGGCGACCTCGAAAATCGACTCCTGACCGCCATGCAAGCAGCGATGGCTTCCGGCGGGGAAGCGGGCGACGTGCACTCCATCGGCCTGTCCGTGGTCCGGGACGTTGGGTGGCGAGTCACCGACCTTCGCATCGATTGGACCGATGGCAACCCCATCGAGGAGATGGACCTGCTTCTCGGCCGATGGCTCGAGCAGCGCGACGACTACGTCGACCGCGCACTGGATCCTACCGCTGCGCCGTCATACGGGGTGCCCGGAGATGAGTAGTCGCGGGACACTCAAAGCAACCGTCGAGGCTTTGGTCGGCGGAGCGAAAGCATCTCTCATCGAGCTCTCGGAGACGCTCCATGCGAATCCCGAGACCGCTTGGGAGGAGCACCGGGCTGCCGAGTGGGTCGGGAACACCTTGGCAGACCACGGATTCCGCGCTACGCCGAGCTACCTCGGCTTCGAGACGGCCCTACTCGCGGAGGTGGGCAGCGGACCGATCATCGTCGGCATCATGGCCGAGTACGACGCTCTCCCCGGCCTCGGGCACGCCTGCGGTCACAATCTGATCGCCTCGAGTGCCGTGGGTGCCGGACTGGCACTCGCCGGGATCGCCGACGATCTCGGAATCACAGTGCGCGTCTACGGCACACCGGCTGAGGAGGGCGGCGGCGGCAAGATCGAGATGCTCGACGCGGGCGCGTTCCGGGACCTCGACCTCGCACTCATGGTGCACCCCGGACCGGTCGATGTCGCCGAGGCACGCCCCTTCGCGGTGACGCATGAACACATCGCTTACGACGGCGTCGCCGCGCACGCCGGCGCCTACCCCGATCGGGGCGTGAACGCCAATGACGCGTTCGTGATCGCCCAGCTCGCCCTCGCGCTCCTGCGGCAACAGCTGCCCCAGGACACTCGCGTCCATGGCATACAGACGCTCGGCGGCTCGGCGCCGAATGCCATCCCCGACCGCACCGAGGGGCGCTGGTATGTGCGGGCCGGATCCCTCGAGGAACTCGAGAGACTGGGAGAGCGCGTACATCGTTGCTTCGAAGCCGGTGCACTCGCCACAGGCACGACGCTCACGATCACGCCCGAGAGCAAGCCCTACGCCGAGTTCCGCACGGATGGACGAGCGCTGGCCGCGTACAAGGCCAATGCTATCGCGCGGGGGCGCGATTTCGCAGAGCCGGGTCTCGCTGGCCGTATGAACCGCGCTTCCACGGACATGGGCAACGTCTCGCAGGTGGTCCCAGCGATTCATCCCTACATCGGGGTGGGCTCACTGCCGTATACGAACCACCAGCGAGAGTTCGCAGCTGCGTGCATTGGTGCGCGCGCCGAGCGGGCCCTGGTGGACGCGTCGGTGCTCATGGCCCAAACCGTGATTGACCTTTTTGCTGAATGATCATCGACCGGGCTCGCACCGCCGTGAAGTCTCACGTGCGGCCTAACCATCCATCCACGCTGTCTGGGACTGCCGCGCGGATAGGTGACATCTGATCTGGCTTACCCGTACCGGGGTTCCGCAGAATTGAGTGCGGCTAGAGGCATGAATGCGCGTGCTGACCTGCAGTAAGGCGTGCTGGCTCGG
>NZ_JBHZRO010000036.1:0-9496 GCF_043641765.1 Brachybacterium vulturis
ACCGCCTTCTCGAACCCCTCGCCCGCGGCATGGAGCCAGTCCATCGCCCGGTAGCAGGCATCCTCGTCCACCTCCCCAGCAGCCTCGGTCAGGCCCGGGATCGCCACGTCGTGATTCATCCACTCCGCAGCTGCCAGCTTCGAGGACGGGGCCAGCGCCCGCGACGCCACCAGCGCGAACAGGGTCCGCTCCAGCGCCGCCAGATCACGCTTGCGCCCCCGACCAGCCTGCGCGGCCTTCGTGATCACCGCATCCAGGCCCAGCTGCCGCCAGAGCCCATCCAGCAGCAGCGCCCCGCCCGCGGGACGAGAATCCACCGGATCCAGGGACGAGGCGTCCGCCCGGTCCCCGTCAGGATCACCCAGGTAGCGCTTCACCGAACCGACCAAGCGGCGCAGTCCGTCCTCGTCGACCTGCCCGGCCCGACCGAAGGAGTGCAGGACCTTGGGCACCGAGCGGGCCTTGACCGGGTCCCACTCGTTGTGGGCCAGCTGCACATAGCTGACCTCGCTGGTGCGAGTACGCCGCTTCACCGTCCGAATGTACACACCTAGAGACTAGCGCATCCACCCCTGCGCAGTAGGGTAGCGACACGCAAAGTGTGTATCTAGGCAAATCGGCTCGTGACCCTAGACCTCGAACACCCCCGCGCAGGTCACAAGGCTACGACTCTCCCGGCATGCCTCCAGAACCCCCGAATTCTGCGGAACGCCGGTCTGTCAGTCGGCGGATCGAGTCCTGATGTTGCCGCCATTGAGGTTAAGTGAACCCTTCCTGCTGCGCAGTGACTCGGACGATCGGAATGCGAGCGGCGGAGTCTCAGTGTTGCGTAGGTCGAGGCAACTGATTACAAGAGGTGGAGGACATGTAATCCAACTGGGCTCCTGAACCGTGAGTCCTCTTGCCGAATTGCCTGAAAAGTCACACCGTACGCCTGTACTATAGAACTATGACCTCAGACCATCCAGCCGACGGCGTACCCCCAATAGGCGGCGACGAGTTGGCGCAGGCACTAGGCTTGATCCCGGTAGGTAAGAGACTGGAGGAGGCATTTTCGTGCTACCTCCTCGCTGGCGTTTCGCTGGGATTCGCCATGGTGGCGGTGCCATCACTTCTTAAAGGGGCCGAGAATGCCACGAATGGACCCTTGTCGGCTAGCCTAGAGCATGTGGCTGAAAGCCTAACGCAAAAGGCTGTCTTGGATGCGGCGGCCACTTACGATGAAGCAGGCGATGGCGCAAACTCGCTTGCTAATGCGCTTACGTTAATTACTCAGCACCTCAAGGCGTCGACATCGATTTCTCTCGGGGATCGAGAAGCGGCTCGAAAGCTGGTTAACGAGGTTCGAGATTCGGTAATCGCGAACAAAAGCACGGAAATCCGAACTATCCGCGCCTGGCGGAACATGTGGGCTGGCCATAGGACGTCTGATGTTATTGCGGATCCGTGGGCTAAAGCAAACCCCGTAGACTTTGGGGTCGTCGAAATTGGCTTGAATCAAATGCGAGCCGCCTTTCATGAGTTTGCGCTTTTGCTGGATCAGCTTCCCGAGCTCGCGTCCCTCGTGGGGGATGCCCGACGTATTGATGACCGGACATTCCGAATGGGCATTTCCCTTGAAGGCTTATCGGGCAAGCCTTTGGATTTCTACTTAAGCATTGGTAGGGCGCAAGGTGAAGCGCTCTTGGCTCACGGCTTTCCGTTCCTGAAGGGCGGGCAATAGGAAAATTTCATCTCGGGTGCAAGCTGGTTGATGGCGTGTCAATCAAGACTGCATTCGGCCGCAGTGAACTTTATGATCAATGAGCTTGGGGGCGGCGTCTTAGCTCCATAGCAACGCCATCGGTTGGTGGGGTTTCGAGGCGAGGAGGCTTGGGGGTAGCGCGGTCGGGGCTATCGGCGGCGTGCTTGGCCACCTCAGAAGTCGTAGTCGTCAGTCGGTTCCGAGGCGGAGTCTGGAGTATCGGAGCTGGCATCCTCGCGGGTCTCCTCGTCGGAGCCGGTGACCGGCGCGGGGCCCTTTGACTGCGTGCTCGAGGTCTTGCCGCGCTTCTCGTTGCCGGCTCGGTCGATGTCTAGGGACTCTTCGGCGATCTCGACGAGTTCGCGACGGATCAGGCCGATCACGGCATCGAGCCGCTCCATACGCTCCTCGAGCTCCTCCCGCTGCACCACCAGGTGCTCGAGCCGCATGCGCGCTGACTCGTCCTTGCCGTCTGCAGCGGTCGTGCCGGCGACGACCCGGGTGGGGCACGGGTATGGCACGTGCGCGAGCTCGGACGCGTGGGCCGCGTCCACACCGTCCGTACTGGCCTTCTCGAGTGCTTCGGTGCGCAGGCGGGTGCATTCGGGACAGACGACGTCGACGTCGTAGCCATTGTCGTGCCCGACGAGCGTCGGGCCGTGCAGCTTGCGGACGGACTCGATCAGCGAGGCCATAGATCCTCCTCCAGATGGGGCATGTTCACCTACCAGTGGGCGAAACGTGGCCCTTGGAGGACGGGGCCTATCGGTGGGAGGGGCCGGCGTGCAGCTTCCCGGCGCGCAGCAGATCCAGCCGGGCCGCTAGCAGTCGTTCGAGCTCTGCCTCGGTGCGGCGCTCGGACAGATGGGTCCAGTGGTCCTTGCGCTGGTAGTGCTTCGGGGTGGTGGGCACGCCGATCATCTCGACGCCCTCGTCAGCCTCCACCGTGCACTCGGCGCCCTCGCGGCAGATCCGGCACGGCCACAGCATCGGGATCGGTGCTCGCGGATGCAGTCGGGCCTCGGTGGTGATCTCGCATTGCCCGCACAGGTACGCGACGATCTGCGGCACGAGCGCCACGACACGGTCCGGGTTCTCGACCGTCCGTGCGCGGTGGGGCACCGTGGCGGTCACCATGGCTGGCGGCATCAGGCAACCGCCAGGTCGCCGTGCTCGAGCAGCTCAATGACCCCCAGGCCTTGCAGGGACTCCAGCATCGTGACGTCGTCGGTGGGATCGACCCAGGCTATGTTCCCGATCGGCTGATCCTTCTCCGCGTACGGGGCGTACAAGCTCGTCACCAGTACGAGCGGAACCTGGTGCTCCCACCGCACACCGGGGTCGACGGTCTTCCGCTCCGCCAGCAACGCAGTCCAGACCTCCTCGTCCGTGGTCTCGTCCAGGTCGCGGCGTTGCACGGCGGCGGCCACCATCGACTCCTGCACCGCGGTCGCAATGACGATGGCCTGCTCGAGGCGCATCAGGAACAGCACCTCAGGGTCGGACTCCTCGAGGTATTCGGGGCCGATGACGGCGGCGACTAGTCCGTCGTTGCGATCCGCGCGTAAGGAGCGCTCACCGATGAGGAGAGAGCACAGGCCGGCTTCGGGGTCAGTAGGGGAGGGGGCGGTGTGGGTGCTCATGAGTGCTTCCTCAGTTCCTCGGATGCGGGATAGTCACCCCTCACCAGTGGGCGGAGGATTTTCGGGAGAGCTCTACGGTGCCATCTTGCTCCGCTCGCGCCTCCTGGAGTTGCACAGAGAACCGGCCTCCGAGCGCGATCTCGGAGGCCGGTTCGTGGATGAGCGGCCCTCACAGCAGGGCGTATCAGGGGGCCTCGAGCATCTGCCGACGCTCCGTTGCAGTGTGTTTCAACTCGTTATCCTGGACATCCGTATTGGTAATATCGTATCGAAGCCGGCGACTTTGATGCTCTGCGTGTGCCCGCTTAAGTGCGCTCGGTTTACTGGGACTGAAGCTTAAACCTGGCAGTCTGGTCGCGAGTAAAATTGTCGCGACCGCAGATCTTTCAAACACTTACGTTATACGGGGAAAGTATTGCGCTCAGAGTATCTAGTCCTTCGCTCGAATCGAAGTCTGCGGCGTCCCCTGTTGGAATGTGAGGATTGCCAACCTTTTCCATCATTTTTCCCAAGAAACGATCGCCGAAAAGAACATAGGCTTGAAGGCTCGGCTCTTGGCGACTGTTCCATACAAACCCGGCAGCCTTGGGAGACTTGGACCGGACCCAATGTGCCCAGTGCCTTGTCTGAGCGTAGTCCCTTGGGCTGCAATTCGTAATCCATGGCGACTGCGCAAAAGAGCTCAACTGTGGTCTCGTTCGCATACTTACTAGTTTTAGGTCTGTTGTTGTCTCAACTGCACTAATGCAGCGACCCTCGTACGTCTTCTTCGGGAGAACGTAATGGCCAGAGTTGTCATAGAGAATATCCCTCATGAGGGTCTCAACAACGGCCACGTCAACTGTCTGCCCCGCATACATGTACGGATAGACGTCATCCGCAGTCGCATCGAAACGACCGCCACCATAGTATCGATGACTTGGACGGGGATTAAAACCATCTGCCGGAAAGGTCTTCTTGTGCACTCGGAAAAGAATCGTGCCTGCCGGCAATGTTTGAAGGATTGGAATGCCCGCATAGTCTTTCGGTGGCAAATTGTTAGTCACTTCGTCACCAGCTATCGTTCTCGATCTGGATGGCTGCATGCAATATCTCTTCATCGCGGCCTGTGCCGAGGAGCTCTACGGGCGCATCTCCGAGCCAGGAATTTTTAGTTATCCACCAGGATAATGCCCCCAGCGAACTGACGTCACCACCGAGTAGTGGGCTTACGAAACGTACAATGTCGTGGATCTCGGAGGAGTTAGGATTGATGAACTGAAACTCAGGGGAGATGGAGCGCCCGCCCGACTCTATTGTCAAGGCTCCGACAGGCGGGACAACTCCCTCCCTCACGCCTTTCGCAAGGACGGCAACTCTGACTGCGTCAAAAATTTCTTGGCGTCGTAAAACGATAGGATTCGAAGCATCTTCTTCGCCTATTTGAGGAGCGGAATTTTCTTTCCTATTACCTTCCGTGGACGCTTGCAAGACCTGGATAATGTGGCCTGAGCCCACGGTGCGGCCACCTTCGCGGATGACAACAACGTCACCCTCTGCCAAGGCGACAGGGAGGGTTAGTTCCACAATTATCTCGGTACTATCACCAGGCAGAACCCAGTCGATGCCATCGGGGAGGGTGATACCGCCGGTGACGCCCGTGGTGCGGAAGTAGAACTGCGGACGATGGTCCGAGCGCAGCGGACTTTGGCGGCCCCCTTCATCCGGGGAAAGGATGTAAACATGGGCCCGAAATAGAGTGTGCGGGGTAATTGACCCCGGCTCGACAATGACCTGGCCGCGTTCTACGTCCTCGCGATTTATGCCGTGCAGCAGTAAGCCATAATTCGCACCAGCCCGCGCCACACTAAACTGCCGACGGAACATCTCGATCCCGGTGACCGTGGTTCTCTGTGTGGGGCGCAGACCGACGATCTCGACATCCGAATTAATGGCCAAGGTTCCGCGCTCGACGCGGCCGGTAACAAAGGTGCCGCGGCCAGTGACTGTAAAGCTGTCTTCAATGGCCATGAGGAATGGCGCGTCAAGGTCGTAAACTGAGTCCGGTATGTTCTGGTCAACGGCATCCATCAATTCCTCGATGGACTTGACCCATCGCGGTTCCCCCGCGAGAGCCCTCGTGCCCGACACTCGGACAATGGGAACATATTCTCCGTCAAAGTCCTGGGAAGATAGAAGCTCGCGGATTTCCATTTCCATTAGTTCCAGAAGTTCTTCGTCTTCGACCATGTCGGACTTGTCGAGCGCGACTATCAGATAGGGGACACCGAGTTGGCGGGCTAGTAGCACTTCCTCGCGGGTCTGGGCCATCGGGCCGTCGGTCGCGGCGACTAGGAGTATCGCGCCGTTCATATTGGCGGCGCCGGCTAACATGCTCTTGACGTAGTCAGCGTTATCCCGGATATCGGTTTGTGCGTAGTGACGCTTTTCTGTCTGGTACTCAATTTCGGACACGTTAAAGGTGAAGCCGCGCTGGCGGTCTCTCGAGGTGGAGTCTGTCGCCGCGAAGGTTGGTTGCTCGTTAAGGTTGGGGTACTTATCTGCAAGCACTTTGGAAATTGCGGCCATCAAAATGGTTCTGCTATGGGCAGTGTGGCCAATGGTTCCGATGCTGATGCGGGGCTTGGTTTGCTCGCACTTTACTATTTCCACGCGCGGCCTCCGGTCTCAGGCGCTAGCTTCGTGAACCGGATCATAGCCGTTTAATACGGTCTTGGGCGATGATCCGAGCACGAAAGTGCGAAGCGGAAGCAGCCTAGCGGCTCCAGCGTGTCGCCCGGCCGTGCCCTTTGGACGCTGATCGCCGTCTTCCGGAGGTCTGACGGCATCCGGCCGCGGTGTGGGTTGTACGCCGCCAGTGTCGGGTAGCTGGATGCAGCCAGTTTGTGGTGTCCGGACCCGGACCTGCGTCCTGCCCGGTCCAACCGGGAGCGGCGGCGGAATCCGTTGGGAAGCCTGAGACTGCCAGGTCGATGTGACAAACGTGCTGTCCTGGCGAGTGGACCGTCCTCCCCGTGGCAAGCGGCGAAGGTCCTTATGTGAAAGAACGTCGTCGCAAGTCATTGCACTGCAGAACAAGGCGCCCCGGAACACCTCTACTTCGGCTCCGACCAGCATCACGTCCCGACGTTCTTCGCGGCCCGCGCCGCCGCAGCCGCGCCCCGCTGTTCCGTGCCGTCGGCGGAGTAGATCCGGTCCGCGTCGGCTTCCGGTGCCCGGCGGCCGTTCCAGGGATCGTCATCCCCGAGTTGGCCGGCGCCGTGATCGAGGTCGTCCATGCCGGTGTGCTCGGCGATCTCCGCCCGGGTTGGCTCTGGACGATCGGTGCGGCGAACGGTGCTGGATTCGGCGAGGTGCTCGGCGAACGTCGCGGTCGGGGCGAAGTAGCCCTTGAACACGCGGGAAGGCTGGCCTTCGGTCTCGGTGACGCCGACGCCCTTGGACACCCCGGCCGTGGTCTTCACGTTCTCAGGAACCTCTGCAACGGAGTCCGGGGCGGAGAACGCGTTGGCACGCTGATTGTCCGAGGCGTTCGGGCCCATGAGGAACCTGTTGCCGCAGGCGGCCTTCAGTGCCGTGGACACGCCGGTCTTGGTGTTGCCCAGTTGGGTGGAGACGAACACGTGCACGCCCACGAACCGCATCTCGAGCGCGATCTTCTGGATGAACGTGGCGACCATGTCCTTGTAACCGTTGGTCGCCTCGGCCTCCACCCGCATCGGGTGATCCTTGGGCAGTGCTTTGGGGACGCGTTCGGGGGTCATGAGGCCGGTGTACTCGTCGGCGATCAGAACGATCGGGCGGAACGAGGGATCATCCGTGATGGAGAACCAGTTGTTGATCCCGCGGCGCTTGAGGACGGCGGCGCGGCGCTTGCCCTCGGCGTAGACCATCCCGCATGTGGCGACCATCGCCTCGTAGCTCTCGCACCCCCATCCGCCGTCGCGGACGTAGGGGCGGATCCATTCGAAGTCGACGGCTTTGTCGGGGGTGTCGACGATGGCGAGTTCGGCACCGGCCTGGAGCATCCAGTATGCGAACGCGTTGATGTTGACGCTCTTGCCGGACATCGGCAGGCCCTGCAGGAGGGTGTGGGAGGCGCTGGCGAGGTCGAGGCGGAACTCGGGCCCGGTGGCGTCACCTGGACGTCCCAGAGCGCAGCCGAGCGGTGCCTGGGTCCATGCGGTGTCGGCGGGGGAGGTGAACGTGGGGATGTCGCGGTCGAAGGGGTAGGGGATCATTGCGGGGAATGTCGGTGGCTGGGCGGGGATGATCTGCGCCGTGAGCGCTTTGGGGTCGATGTCGACGTACCAGCCGGGCCGGCCGATCACGTTCTCCGCGATCTCGGTGAGCTTCCCGTCGTGCCGGGAAGGGACGTAGCTGGTCGGGAGGTCAAGGACGAAGCCTCCACCGCGGCGGCGGGCGACCTGGACCTGCCATGGCTTGACCGAGAGGACGACGGCGACGGCTCCGCGGCAGCGGATCGCGTCCTCGGGGAGCTTCTCGAGCACGGCATGGCTCAGGTGCGGCTCGAATCGAGTCATCGTGTACCCGGGGTTCTGGTTCTCCAACCGGATCGCCTCCCGCTCCCCATCTGAGGGCTTCGCGCCGGTGCGGAGGCTCGCGATCAAGCGGGTGGAGCCCTTCTCGGCGGCGACCTCGGTGACGGCCCGGGTGCGTTCGAACGTGACCGTCTGCGTCTCGGGATCGAAGCCGACGACGCGGAATCCGGTGCCGGCCTCGTCGCTGAGCTTCGCCTCGACCGCGGCGACGTGGGCGTCGTTGTGCGGGTCGAACCCGGGTACCCGGTGGCGGGTCCGCTGCACCTGCGCGCTGCTCGTGGTCATCGGTCCGCCGTCCCGGCACCGGCGAGGTTGTCCTCGGTGAAGCTTTCGAGGACTTCGACGAGCACCGGCTCGTAGGCGGTCCAGAGGCCCTGCGCGATCTCGGACAGCTGCGGGATGATCTCGTCGACCAGTCGCGGTCCGTCGGCGCCGGGGGAGTCGCACTGGGCCTGGAGATAGCCGAGCAGCGCGGAGACGTCGCCGTTCGAGGTGAAGCGGGTGCGGGATATCCGCACTAGGGAGCTGACCGCACGGGCGGGGTCGCTGGTGCCGAGCGGGGTCAGGTCGCCCTCGGTGACGAGCTCGCACAGCGCGACGGTGTCCACGGCCGACAGTGCCATCGAGGCCTTGTCGAACGAGTCCACGAGTGCCAGGGATGCGATCGAGGCCCAGTCGGAGTCCTCGTCGGTCTCGGGGACCAGGGCGCCGGAGAGGTCGATGGCGTCGAGGGTCTCGTCGTCGACGCCGTCCCACCACGCCTGGATGCGCTGCTGGGTGGCGGGGTCGTCGGCGTCGAGGTCGTAGAGGGCGAGCACGTCGAGCCAGCCGGCGGTCTCGATGTCGTAGAGGCGGCTGCCCCACATCTCGAACACGACCCTGAGTGCCCAGGCGTTGTCGCTCTCGAGCGAGATTGTTTCGCCGGTGTCGATCTCGAATCGTTCTCGCAGCGGTGCCGGGAGCCACATGAACGGGAACCGCAGCGCGTCGGGTCGGACGCCGGGGGCGCCGCGCAGCGGGAGCCCGTCGATGTAGCGCGGCAGGGGGATCGCCACGGCGGGGGAGGTGAGGATCCGTGCGTCGTCGAGACCGAGGACGGTGCGGGCGAGGCCGAGCCGCAGCACTTGCGGGACGGTCCGCTCGGGCAGGGTGAGGGGCTCGCCGGGCTGCAGCAGGTACCGCGCTCGTCGGGTGTGCATCGTGGGCCTCCAGGGTCGAAAGGTGCTCTCATCCAACCCATATGCGAAGGAGGCTCCAGCGGCACCGGTGTGTCGACGCTGAAGGGGTAGCGCCAACATGCGCCAACGGAGCGTTCGTGCCGGTCATCTACACTTTCGGCGATTTTCTCCACCCCAACGCCAACGCGCTCCACCCATCAAACGTGCAGGTCACTCGGCGTTTACCCCCATATCCCACATCTCCCACTATAACCTTTATAGAGAAGTAGGTAGTAGTAGTAAGAGGAGATATGAAACCAGATCCCCTATACGTATGCAGTTTCCGGCGCGCAATGTGGGATTTGGTGTCAAACGGGGTCTGACCTGCAC
>NZ_JBHZRO010000037.1:0-7226 GCF_043641765.1 Brachybacterium vulturis
CAGCACCACCCATCGTGCCGGTCAGGGACCCGTTCCTTCATCCCCGATCCGTGACTACAACGTCATGACCCGCAACACCTAGCCGCCTGCGGCGGCTCGGAGGGTTCCGGGGGAGCCGGCGGGGGAGAGGTCGACGGTGAGGGCAAGACCCTCACCATGTGGCTGATGCAGGGCACCAACGCCAGCCCCGACGCCTACATCGAGGAGCTCCAGGCCGCCTTCGCCGAGGCCACCGGCGCCACCCTCGACATCCAGGTCCAGCCCTGGGACGGTGCCCACGACAAGTTCGTCACCGCCATGGCCGGCGGCACCGGGCCGGATGTCGCCGAGGTCGGCACCACCTGGGTGCCCGAGTTCGCCGACGCCGGCGGCCTGGACGTCCTCACCGAGGACATCGACGCCGCGGGCCTCAGCGACGGGCTGGTCCAGGGTCTCGTCGACGCCGGCACCCTCGAGGGAGAGATGTACGGCATGCCCTGGTACGCCGGGGTGCGCTCGATCCTCGCCAACCGGGAGATGCTCGAGGAGGCGGGGGTCTCCGAGCAGCCGCAGAGCTGGGACGACCTGCTGGCGATGATCACCACCCTCAAGGAGCACAACCCCGACTGGATCCCCTTCCCGGTCCCCGGTGCCAGTCTCTTCGCCGCCCTGCCCTTCGTCTGGGGAGGCGGCGGGGAGATCGCCGTCCAGGAGGGCGGGGAGTGGACCGCGACCATCGATCAGCCGGAGGCCGTCGAGGGCCTGGAGTGGTACACCGACCTCGCCCTGCAGCACGACGCCTCGACCGCGGCCGCCACCACCTGGACCGAGACCGATTCGCTGGCCGCATTCCTCCAGGGCACGGTGCCGATGTTCGTCACCGGCTCCTGGGTGCCCGCCACCGTGCGGGCGGACAACCCCGAGATGGCGGACAAGCTCGTCGCCTTCACCATCCCCGCGAAGGACGCCCCGGTCGCGCCCTCCTTCCTCGGCGGCTCGCTGATGTGCCGCTTCACCGAGACCCAGGAGCCCGAACTCGCCTTCGAGCTGATCAAGCTCGTCACCACGGGTGAGTTCGCGACCCGCTGGGCCCAGGAGACCAACTTCTTCCCCGGCACCATCGAGGCCCTGGACGAGGTGGTCGCCGGCGGTGACGAGCTCACGAAGGTCTTCGCCACCCAGATGACCGAGGGCGGCAAGTCCGTGCCGGTCACCCCGGCCTGGGGCAAGATCGAGGGCGCGAAGACGCTGAACATCATGCTCTCCTCCGTGCTCGAGGGCACCCCGGCCCAGGAGGCCGCGGAGACCGCCGCCGAGGAGATGGACGGCTTCTTCTCCGAATGAGCCCGACGCCGATCCGCGAGGCGCGGGGTGAGGGCGGTGCGGCGCGAATGACCCGCCGCACCGTCCCCCTGGGTCGCCGACTGCGCCGCGGCGCTGCGCCCTGGCTGCTGCTGTCCCCGGGCCTGCTGGTGCTCGGGGTGCTCCTGCTGTGGCCGATGGTGCGGGTGCTGAACCTGTCCCTGCAGGACTACGAGCTGCGCAACCTCCTGCGCGGCGACACGAACTACGTGTGGCTGGACAACTACCGCGAGGTCCTCAGCGATCCGTTCCTGTGGACGACCGTGCTTCCCAACACCGTGGGCTTCGCCCTGGTGTGCGTGGTGCTGACGATGATCGTCGGCACCGTGGTGGCCCTGTTCCTGAACTCCCTGGGTGCCACCTGGCGGTCGATCTCCACCACCGCGATCATGGTGGCCTGGGCGGTCCCGGCCCTGACCGGCACCTATATCTTCGTCTGGCTCTTCGACCCGCTGTCCGGCCTGGTGGCCTCCACGCTCGACGACCTCGGGGTGATGGAGGCGGGCAGCGTCAACTGGTTCACCAACCGCTGGACCTTCTACGGCATCGCCACCCTCAATGTCGTCTACCACGGCTTCCCCTTCATCGCGGTGACGATGCTGGCCGGGCTGATGACGGTTCCGGGCGAGCACTACGAGGCCGCGGCCCTGGACGGTGCGAGCGCCTGGGGGCGCTTCTGGAACGTCACCGTCCCCACCCTGCGCCCCATCATCGCCGTGTGCGTGATCCTCTCGACGATCTGGGACTTCAAGGTGTTCGTGCAGATCTATCTGATGCCCGGCGGCGACGGCGCCAATCCCGAGGTGATGAACCTCGGGGTGTGGTCCTACACCCAGTCCTTCGCCCAGGGCGAGTACGGCATGGGCTCCACGATCGCCGTGCTGCTGACCGCTCTGCTGCTGGTGATCTCCGTGATCTACCTCCGCACGCTGATGAAGGAGGAGGAGCTGTGAACCGTCGGACCCCCGCCTCCACCGCCGCCAAGGCGATCGGCGTCCTCGTGCTGATGTCGCTGAGCCTGTTCCCCTTCTACTGGATGCTCTCGACCGCAGTGGACACCAGTCCGCTCTCCCGCGGCGGGAGCCTGCTGCCCAGCGGGTTCACGCTCGAGCACTTCCGGTACGTGCTGGTCGATGCGGGCTTCCTGCGCTATGTGCGGGTCTCGGTGATCGTCGCCGTGGGCACCGTGGTGCTCTCTGCGATCGTGGCCCTGCTGGCCGCCGTGGCAGTGGCGCGCTTCCGCTTCCGCCTGCGCACCCAGGTGCTGATCATGGTGCTGATGGTGCAGATGGTCCCGCTCGAGGCTCTGGTCATCCCGCTGTTCCTGCAGGCGAGGAACCTCCACATGCTCAACTCCCTGCTGGGGCTGACCATCGTCTACCTGGGCTTCTCGCTGGCGTTCGCGATCTGGAACCTGCGCGGATTCGTCGCGGCGGTCCCGCGCGAGCTCGAGGAGGCCGCCTATATGGACGGCGCCACCTGGTTCCGCATGTTCCGCTCGATCCTGCTGCCGTTGGTGGCCCCGGGCCTGGTCGCCACCTCGGTGTTCTCCTTCATCACCGCATGGAACGAGTTCATCTTCGCGCTGACGTTCATGCAGGACAGCGCGAAGTACACCGTCGGCGTGGGCCTGCGCACCTTCTTCACCCAGAACACCGCGGACTGGGGGTCGGTGATGGCCGCCTCCACGATCATCACCCTGCCCGTGGTGATCTTCTTCGTGCTGGTCCAGCGCAACCTCGCCCAGGGCATGACCGCCGGCGCCGTGAAAGGCTGAGGCATGGACACCACCACCTCCCGGGACAGCGCCGGCCGGGGCCCCACCACCTGGGACCCGGACGCGCTGGGCGTGCTGATGGCGCCCTTCACCGGCACCGAGCTGCCCGCCTGGCTGGGGGAGGTGCTCGACGCGGGCCTGGCCTCGGTGATCCTCTTCGGCCACAACACCCCCGATCCCGCCACCGCCGGCGCGCTCGCCCGCGCCGTGCACGCACGCGCCGAGCAGTGCGTGGTCGCGATCGACGAGGAGGGCGGGGGCGTCACCCGTCTCCAGTCCGCCACCGGCTCCGCCCTGCCGACGGCCTGGGCGCTGGGCGAGATCGACGATCCGGAGCTCACCCGCGCCGCCGGCCGCGCCCTGGGCGACCTGCTCGCCGCCTGCGACCTGGACCTCGACCTCGCCCCGGTGCTCGACGTCTCCACCGACCCGGCCAACCCCGTCATCGGCACCCGCGCCTTCGGCGACGATCCGGCCCGGGTCGCCGCCCACGCCCGCGCCTTCGCCACCGGGTTGACCGAGGCGGGACTGGGCACCTGCGCCAAGCACTTCCCCGGCCACGGTGCCACCGCCACCGACTCCCACACCGCTCTGCCCCGCATCGACCTCGAGGCGCCGCAGTTCGAGCGCGAGCACCTGGCCCCCTGGCGGATCGCGCCCTGGCTGGACAGCGTGATGACCGCGCACGTGCTGGTCCCCGCCCTCGGCGAGGGCCCCGCCTCGATCTCCCCCTGGGCCCGGCCGCTGCTGGACCGCGCCGTCGGCGGCAGCTTCCACGGCCTGGTGATCACCGACGCCCTGGACATGGCCGCGGTCGCCGCGAATCCCGGGTACGGCGAGGCCGCGGTCCGCGCGATCGAGGCCGGTGCCGACCTGCTGTGCCTGGGCACCTCCCTGCGCCGCGACGATGAGCAGATGCTCCGCGAGGCCCACGACGCCCTGGTCGACGCCGTGGACAGCGGGCGCCTGGACCGCGAAGCGCTGCACGCGCGGGCCGAGCGCACCCGCGAGCGGCTGCGCATGCTGCGCACGCGGCGCCGCTTCGTCCCCGCCCCGTCCCTGACCGATGCGCTGCAGCGCCTGGACCGGCTCGGTGCCGACGCGGCTGCCCGCGCCGTCCGTGCCCGCCACGCGCACCTCGAGCTGGCACCAGCTGTCGTGACCGACCTGCGCCACCGTGCCCAGCACGCCTCCGGCACCCGTGGCCGGCAGCTCGTGGACGCCCTGCGCGAGCGCTCCATCCGGGCCGACGAGCCCGACTATCCCGATCAGATCGACGGCGCCGCCCAGCTGCTGGCGCTGACCCGCCTGCCCCGCAGCGACCCCGAGGAGGGGCGGCGCCTGGACGCGCTGCTGGCGCGCCGACCGGAGACCATCGTGGTCCACACCGGCGTGCCCGACGCGGCCCCGGACCACCGCCGCCTGGTGCTCGCCCACGGCGGCGGCCGCACCATGATGCGTGCGGTCGTCTCCCTGCTGCTGGGCGGTGAGCACTGATGCGCGTGCTGGGCCTGATGTCCGGCACCAGCCTGGACGGGATCGACGTGGTGCTCGCCGACTTCGACCGCGACCCGGAGGACCTGGCGACCCTGCGCGCCCGCCTGTTGCACGTGGGCGAGGAGCCCTGGCCGGAGACGACCCGTCGGGCGCTGCGCGCCGTGCTGCCGCCCGCCCCGGCCGATATCGCCAGCTGGAACCGGCTGCACGCCCAGGTGGGGGAGGCCTTCGCGGACGCCGCCGCGTGGGTCCTGGCCCGCCACGGCGGGGCGGACCTGATCGCCACCCACGGCCAGACCCTCCACCACGACGTGCGTGCGGACGGGACCGTCGCCGGCACCCTGCAGATCGGCGACGCCTCCCGGATCGCTGCCGCCACCTCCACACCGGTGCTCCATGACCTGCGCGCGGCCGACGTCGCCGCCGGCGGCCAGGGCGCCCCGCTGGTCCCGATCCTCGATCAGCTGCTGCTGGGCGGGGACGCGGGCGAGGCCACCGCGGTGCTGAACATCGGCGGGATCTCCAACCTCGCCCTGGTCGGCACCGAGCAGCTGATCGCCGGGGACCTGGGCCCCGGCAACGCCCTGCTGGACGCCGCCGTGCACGCCGCGACCGGGCAGGATGCCGATCACGACGCCGCCCTGGCCCGCACCGGCACCGTCGACGCCGCCGCGCTGGCGACCCTGCTGAGCGAGCCGTTCTACGCCCGGCCCCTGCCGCGCTCCACCGGCCGCGAGCACTTCGACAGCGGCTACGTGCAGCGCATGCTGGGCGCCGAGGCGCTGGCCGCCCTGCCTCTCCCCGACCTGCTGGCCACCCTGGTGGAGCTGACCGCCGTCACCATCGCCGACGGCATCGCCGGGCTGGGGGCCACCCGGGTGGTCGTCTCCGGCGGTGGGATCCGCAACCCGCTGCTGCGCGAGCGGCTCGCCGCCCGCCTCGCTCCGCTGCCTCTGCTGGACGCCGACGACCTGGGCATCCCCGCCGACGGCAAGGAGGCGCTGCTCATCGCCCTGCTCGGCTACCTCGGCGCGCACGGCCTGCCCGGCACCCTGGAGCGCGCCGACGGCACCGCCCATACCGGCGCCCGCACACCCGTCGTGCTCGGCTCCCTCACCCCGCCGCACGCGCTGCGTGGCCTGCTCCGCGAGCCTGTGGACACCCACACCGTCGAGCACTTCGAGATCGTGACGACCCCCTGGGAGGAGGATTGATGACTGCACCTGTCCTGCCCGTCCTGCCCAACCTCCGCAGCCGGCGCGAGGAGCTCCAGCCCGTCCAGCGTCGGATCGCCGAGGTGATCCTCTCCGACCCCGTGGCCGCGGGGCGTCTGACCATCGACCAGCTCGCCGCCGCCGCTGGCTGCGCGCAGTCCTCCGTGGTGAACTTCGCCCGCGATCTGGGCTTCTCCGGATACCGCGACTTCCGCGCAGAGCTCACCGAGGAGGCGGTCCGCGCCGCCGCCTGGGAGGGCGAGCACGCATTCCCGACTCACATCGATCCCGCCGATCCGCTTGCCACGAGCGTCGCGCGGATCGCCGCGGCCGATGCGCGCGCCGTGCGCGACACCGTGCGCCTGTTGGACCTCGACGTGCTCGCGGCCTGCGCGGAGGTGCTCGCCAGCTCCCGCCGCATCATCCTGGTGGGGGTGGGCGCCTCGGGGCTCGCGGCCACCGACCTGCAGTACAAGCTGACCCGCCTGGGGTTCTCCGCACAGGCCCTGACCAGCATGCATGACGCACTGCCCGCAGTGACCGCACTCCAGGAGCGGGACTGCCTGCTGGCGATCTCCGACTCCGGCCGCACCACCGACGTCCTCGAGGCCGTGGAGATCGCTGCGCGCACCGGTGCCCGGACCGTCGCGATCACGGGCTCCCCGGTCGCCCCGCTCGCTCGGCACAGCGAGTTTGTGCTGCTGACCGCCTCGCGCGAGCCGTCCTTCCGCGCCGGAGCGACCTCCTCCCGCATCGCCCAGCTCACCATCGCGGACTGCCTGCTCACCGCGATCTCGGCGACCCTGCCCGGCGGCGGCGCCGAGGCCCTTGCCCGCACACGGGCCGTGCTCGAGGACCGCCGGTGCTGAGCTCGTCTGCCTCGGGCCTCGTGCGCGGCGCGTCGTGTTCCCCCTCCCGCGATACCTGCATGACCGGTGCTTCCGTCCCGACGAGGGGAGTGGTCTTTCCTGCGTCTACGGGGGACTCCGTCGTGCTGTGGACCACGCGGCCGCGAGGCCGCTGAAGAAGATAATGGCGCACACGAGTGTGGATGCCGGGTCCGTTCGCGTCGACACCGCCCACCGCACCAATGCCGAACTCTCCGTGGAGACGGTCGCTCCGAGGAGCACTGCCGCGAGGACGGGCGCTGCGACACCGAGCTCACCGACCGCAGCGACCGCCAGATAACCGATCCCGCAGTAGGCGAAGATGGTGCGAAGGGTCGCTGAGGTGGTCATCGAACCCGTCACCGTGCCGAGGCACAGCAGCACAGCGCAGGTCACCAGGAGCCAGCCCATCCCGACCGCGAAGAGCCGCAGCCCGGCGTTCCGCAGAATTCAGGGGTTCTGGAGGCATGCCGGGAGGGTCGTAGCCTTGTGACCTGCGCGGGGGTGTTC
>NZ_JBHZRO010000038.1:0-5410 GCF_043641765.1 Brachybacterium vulturis
AAAAAGGGAGTGGAGGAGGCGAACACCCCGCAGGGGTTCCAGCACTCCTCCACTCCCAGTGAAGATGTCCGGCGGCGACCTACTCTCCCACACCCTCCCGAGTGCAGTACCATCGGCGCAATCGAGCTTAGCTTCCGGGTTCGGAATGGAACCGGGCGTTTCCTCGACGCTATGACCGCCGTAACACGATGAGACCCACAGACCCTCACACCCCGAGCAATAGAACCCGGGCTGTCGAGGTTGTTTCTCGAGAACCGCACAGTGGACGCAAACACACACAGTAAACAACAAGCATGAAGAAATGTTGTTGTAAGTCATCAGCCATTAGTACCAGTCAGCTCCACACATTGCTGTGCTTCCACATCTGGCCTATCAACCCAGTCATCTACTGGGGGCCTCTCACACCCAAAGGGTGTATGGATATCTCATCTCGAAGCAGGCTTCCCGCTTAGATGCTTTCAGCGGTTATCCCTTCCCGACGTAGCCAACCAGCCATGCCCTTGGCAGAACAACTGGCACACCAGAGGTCAGTCCATCCCGGTCCTCTCGTACTAGGGACAGGACTTCTCAAATATCCAACGCGCGCAGCGGATAGGGACCGAACTGTCTCACGACGTTCTAAACCCAGCTCGCGTACCGCTTTAATAGGCGAACAGCCTAACCCTTGGGACCAACTCCAGCCCCAGGATGCGACGAGCCGACATCGAGGTGCCAAACCATGCCGTCGATATGAGCTCTTGGGCAAGATCAGCCTGTTATCCCCGGGGTACCTTTTATCCGTTGAGCGACACCCATTCCACAATGAGGTGCCGGATCACTAGTTCCTGCTTTCGCACCTGCCCGACATGTCTGTCTCGCAGTCAAGCTCCCTTGTGCACTTACACTCGACACCTGATTGCCAACCAGGCTGAGGGAACCTTTGAGCGCCTCCGTTACTCTTTAGGAGGCAACCGCCCCAGTTAAACTACCCATCAGACACTGTCCCTGATCCGGATCACGGACCGAGGTTAGGAATCCAGAACGACCAGAGTGGTATTTCAACAATGACTCCACACTCACTAGCGTGAATGCTTCCCAGTCTCCCACCTATCCTACACAAGCCGTCCCGAACACCAATATCAAACTATAGTAAAGGTCCCGGGGTCTTTCCGTCCTGCTGCGCGTAACGAGCATCTTTACTCGTAATGCAATTTCGCCGAGTTCGCGGTTGAGACAGTGGAGAAGTCGTTACGCCATTCGTGCAGGTCGGAACTTACCCGACAAGGAATTTCGCTACCTTAGGATGGTTATAGTTACCACCGCCGTTTACTGGGGCTTAAATTCTCAGCTTCGAACTCCGAAGAGCTCTAACCGGTCCTCTTAACCTTCCAGCACCGGGCAGGCGTCAGTCCGTATACAGCGTCTTACGACTTCGCACGGACCTGTGTTTTTAGTAAACAGTCGCTTCTCCCTGGTCTCTGCGGCCCTCACCGCTCTCACGGTTCGGGCCCCCCTTCTCCCGAAGTTACGGGGGCATTTTGCCGAGTTCCTTAACCACGATTCTCTCGAACGCCTCGGTATTCTCTACCTGATCACCTGAGTCGGTTTAGGGTACGGGCGACCGTATTCGTCACGCCGGAACTTTTCTTGGCAGTACAGGATCACTCACCTACGCCCATACGGGATCCCCATCACGTCTCACCCTCATGGCCCCAGCATTACCCAGGACCGGGCTGCACGCTTAGACGGACTATTCCATTAAGTCCGCGGAAGCTACCTCTCTGCGTCATTCCTCGCGCTGACCTACTACAACCTTGGTTCCCAGCCTCACCACTCTCCACACCCCGAAGGGTATGGGAACAGCTCGGGTGGTTAGCATCGACTGCCTCGGTATGGGTCCTCCTACGATCGGTTCGGGAATATCAACCCGATGTCCATCGACTACGCCTGTCGGCCTCGCCTTAGGTCCCGACTAACCCAGGGCGGATAAACCTGGCCCTGGAACCCTTGATCAATCGGCGGACGGGTTTCTCACCCGTCTTTCGCTACTCATGCCTGCATTCTCACTCGTACAGCCTCCACCACTGGGTTCCCCCGCGGCTTCGCTGGCTGTACGACGCTCCCCTACCCACCCAGACACACGGTCTGAGTGACACAGCTTCGGCGGTGTGCTTGAGCCCCGCTAAATTGTCGGCGCAGAATCACTTGACCAGTGAGCTATTACGCACTCTTTCAAGGGTGGCTGCTTCTAAGCCAACCTCCTGGTTGTCTCAGCAACTCCACATCCTTTTCCACTTAGCACACGCTTAGGGGCCTTAGCTGATGTTCTGGGCTGTTTCCCTCTCGACTATGAAGCTTATCCCCCACAGTCTCACTGCTGCGCTCTCACGTACCGGCATTCGGAGTTTGGCTAAGGTCAGTAACCCGGTGGGGCCCATCGCCTATCCAGTGCTCTACCTCCGGTACGAAACACGCAACGCTGCACCTAAATGCATTTCGGGGAGAACCAGCTATCACGAAGTTTGATTGGCCTTTCACCCCTATCCACAGGTCATCCCCTCCATTTTCAACTGAAGTGGGTTCGCGCCTCCACGCGGTCTTACCCGCGCTTCACACTGCCCATGGATAGATCACTTCGCTTCGGGTCTAGAGCCGGCGACTGAACGCCCCGTTCAGACTCGCTTTCGCTACGGCTACCCCACACGGGTTAACCTCGCCACCGACCACTAACTCGCAGGCTCATTCTTCAAAAGGCACGCCGTCACCCCAAAAGGCTCCGACGGATTGTAAGCGCACGGTTTCAGGTACTATTTCACTCCCCTCCCGGGGTGCTTTTCACCTTTCCCTCACGGTACTTGTCCGCTATCGGTCAAGAGGTAGTATTCAGGCTTACCAGGTGGTCCTGGCAGATTCACACCGGATTTCACGGGCCCGGTGCTACTCGGGAACAGCATCACGCCATGCAGCAGTTTCGTCTACGGGGGTCACACCCTCTACGCCATCGCACTCACCACGACTTCGACTACCACTGCACGTCCACGCCGAACCGCCGGCAGACAGTTCTGATACGTCCCACAACCCCAGGCCTGCAACCCCTGCCGGGTATCACACAGACCTGGTTTAGCCTCCTCCGCTTTCGCTCGCCACTACTCACGGAATCACTATTGTTTTCTCTTCCTGCGGGTACTGAGATGTTTCACTTCCCCGCGTTCCCTCCACACCACCTATACATTCAGTGGCGGGTACCACGACATGACTCGTGGTGGGTTTCCCCATTCGGACATCCTCGGATCACAGTTTGGTTGTCAACTCCCCGAGGCTTAACGCAGACTCCCACGTCCTTCGTCGGCTCCTCTTGCCAAGGCATCCACCGTGCGCCCTTTAAAACTTACGGCAACACAAAGACTCTTCGCGCTCTACAAATATTGCTTACAAGATGCTCGCGTCCACTATGCAGTTCTCAAAAAACAACCCCACACCCACACCACCCCGCAAAAACGCGGAAGCGATGCAAGGGAGGACCAGCCACACACCCCACAAAAGACCCACCCGAAGGCAGGCCCCGTCGGGGCTGCGTGCAGCCTCACAACCCAATAGCGTGTCTCCACCTCGAACCCACCGGACCGTTCCCGTTCCAGACCCTCAAAAGAGAGCCGTACTGGAGAAACCCGCCGGCAGGCGAAGTGCCCATTCATTGATGTTCCACCCTTGAGCAACCATCCCCACCACACTCGGGCAAGAAAATGGCCACCATAATTGGTGATGCTCCTTAGAAAGGAGGTGATCCAGCCGCACCTTCCGGTACGGCTACCTTGTTACGACTTAGTCCCAATCACCGATCCCACCTTCGACAGCTCCCTCACGAGGATGGGCCACTGGCTTCGGGTGTTACCGACTTTCGTGACTTGACGGGCGGTGTGTACAAGGCCCGGGAACGTATTCACCGCAGCGTTGCTGATCTGCGATTACTAGCGACTCCGACTTCATGGGGTCGAGTTGCAGACCCCAATCCGAACTGAGGCCGGCTTTTTGGGATTCGCTCCACCTCACAGTTTCGCAACCCATTGTACCGACCATTGTAGCATGCTTGAAGCCCAAGACATAAGGGGCATGATGATTTGACGTCGTCCCCACCTTCCTCCGAGTTGACCCCGGCAGTCTCCTATGAGTCCCCACCATCACGTGCTGGCAACATAGAACAAGGGTTGCGCTCGTTGCGGGACTTAACCCAACATCTCACGACACGAGCTGACGACAACCATGCACCACCTGTGCACCAGTCCGAAGAAAACCCCATCTCTGGGATCGCCCGGTGCATGTCAAGCCTTGGTAAGGTTCTTCGCGTTGCATCGAATTAATCAGCATGCTCCGCCGCTTGTGCGGGCCCCCGTCAATTCCTTTGAGTTTTAGCCTTGCGGCCGTACTCCCCAGGCGGGGCACTTAATGCGTTAGCTACGACGCGGAAAACGTGGAATGTCCCCCACATCTAGTGCCCAACGTTTACGGCATGGACTACCAGGGTATCTAATCCTGTTCGCTACCCATGCTTTCGCTCCTCAGTGTCAGTAATGGCCCAGAGACCTGCCTTCGCCATCGGTGTTCTTCCTGATATCTGCGCATTTCACCGCTACACCAGGAGTTCCAGTCTCCCCTACCACACTCTAGCCTGCCCGTACCCACCGCACGCCCGAGGTTGAGCCTCGGGTTTTCACGGCAGACGCGACAAGCCACCTACGAGCTCTTTACGCCCAATAATTCCGGACAACGCTTGCGCCCTACGTATTACCGCGGCTGCTGGCACGTAGTTAGCCGGCGCTTCTTCTGCAGGTACCGTCACTTTCGCTTCTTCCCTACTGAAAGGGGTTTACAACCCGAAGGCCGTCATCCCCCACGCGGCGTCGCTGCATCAGGCTTTCGCCCATTGTGCAATATTCCCCACTGCTGCCTCCCGTAGGAGTCTGGGCCGTGTCTCAGTCCCAGTGTGGCCGGTCGCCCTCTCAGGCCGGCTACCCGTCATCGCCTTGGTGAGCCATTACCTCACCAACAAACTGATAGGCCGCGAGTCCATCCTTCACCGATAAATCTTTCCAGCACCCACCATGCGGCAGGAACTCATATCCGGTATTAGCCACGATTTCCCGAGGTTATCCCGAAGTGAAGGGCAGGTTACTCACGTGTTACTCACCCGTTCGCCACTAATCAGGCGGTGCAAGCACCACCGTCATCGTTCGACTTGCATGTGTTAAGCACGCCGCCAGCGTTCGTCCTGAGCCAGGATCAAACTCTCCATGAAAAAACATGAAAAACAATATCCTGACAAAATAAACAAACAACCAGCAAATTAAACTGCTGTATCATCCGTATACTTGCCATTCAAACAAATGGCATCAATAAACAGACACGCTATTGAGATATCAAGCAACACGCGCAC
>NZ_JBHZRO010000039.1:0-4838 GCF_043641765.1 Brachybacterium vulturis
TCGAGACGCTGCACTACGAGGCCCTCACCCGAGAGCCCGCACCCACAAAGTAGCGGCAGAGAACCCGGGCCGATTCATCCTCCTACCCGCTAATCCTGCTGCTTGATGAGCCTGGGCTGAGTCTGCATGCCACGGCTCAGCATGACCTCCTGCGATTCATCCGGGAACGCCTCGCTCCCGAGCACCAAGTGCTCTTCACCACGCACTCGCCCTGCGTAACGTCATCGGCTCGATGGACCTCGAGCAGACGCTCACCAGCCGCGACCAGATCAACGGCCAGCTGCGCGGCGTCCTCGACGAGGCCACCGGCCGCTGGGGCATCCGCGTCAACCGGGTGGAGCTCAAGGCGATCGACCCGCCGGCCAGCGTCCAGGGCTCGATGGAGCAGCAGATGCGCGCCGAGCGTGACCGCCGTGCGGCGATCCTCACGGCCGAGGGTGTCAAGCAGTCCCAGATCCTCACCGCCGAGAGTGAGAAGCAGGCCGCGATCCTGCGCGCCGAGGGGCAGGCGCAGTCCGCGATCCTCCAGGCCCAGGGTGAGTCGCGCGCCATCCTCCAGGTCTTCGACGCGATCCACCGCGGCAAGCCCGACTCCAAGCTGCTCGCCTACCAGTACCTGCAGATGCTGCCCGAGCTGGCCAACGGCACCTCGGACAAGCTGTGGGTCATCCCCACCGAGTTCACCGCGGCGCTGGGCACCATCGCCCGCGGCTTCGGCGGCTCGCCCGGCGGTAGCGGCCCGTCCGACGACGACGACTCCGGACCCACGCCCGAGGTCGACTTCGGCCCGGGTGGCCCGATGATGGCCTCCGGGCTGGCCGAGACCAGTCTGCAGGACCCCGACGAGGCGCTTGCCCAGGCCCGCAGCGAGGCGCAGCAGGCGACCTCCGAGGCGACCGCGGCCGGTGAGCGCTCCGGCAGCCCGTTCTCCCGCTCGGCCGAGCGCGGGCAGCGGCCCGCCGAGAGCGAGCGGCGCGACGCCGGACGGACCCGGCCGCGCGACGAGTCGCGGTTCGCGCCGCCGGCCGGGACCGTGCCGGGGCAGGAGTTCCCGCCCCCGCCGCCGAGCGCGAACCAGCCCGGCCCGACCGCGGGTCCGCCGAGCACCGCGGTGCCGCCGGCGCCCGACACTCCGCCGGCGCCCGACGCGCCTCCGCCCGCCCGGCCGGAAGGCGACGAGGAGCGGCCGGGTCAGTAGGGCACTGGCCCGCCTCGCCACCTGCGACCGGTGAACCTGGCCCATCCACGGACAGAGTTCACCGGTCGCAGGCGTCGGGGCCGTCGGCGTGGATCAGCCGCCGCCGTCACCCAGACTTGCCCGCGGGTGCAGTCTCAGCTCTGACGCAGGTCCGGGTGCTCCGGCGAGGGTGCTGCCGAGGCTCTTCGTGACGGCGAGCATGAGGCGGGCGCAGATCACGTCGAGATCGAAGGAGATCGTCGCGAGCTCCGGTTGTGCGAGTCGCCCGGCGGGGATGTCGTCGACGCCGATGACCGCGAGCCGTGCGGGCACCTCGATGCCGGCGGCCCGGGCAGCAGTGAGCACGGCCAGAGCGACGTCGTCGTTGTGGGCGCACACCCCGGTGACACCGGCCTCGACGCACGAGCGGAGCTCCGCCGTCGATACCGCGCCACTCGGGGACCCCAGGATCAGGGGATCGGGCAGCGCCAGCTCGCGGCAGACGGCCGTCACCCCGGAGAGGCGCCCCTCGGCCAGGCCGGTGAGGCGAGGGTCCGCCGGGAGCGCGTACGCGAGCCGCTGACGTCCGGCGGCCACCATCGCCTCGGCCTGGGCGCGTCCGACCGCCGCAGTCGGAACGGGCACGTCGTGGACTCCGTCGGCGTCCCGTGCCGATGAGTGCGAGACCGTCCACCGCGCCACGGGGATCCGTAGCTCACGGATCGGGTCGATGCGCTCGGGGTCGAGGTCGACGAGGACGATGACGGCTGCCGGCAGCAGCTCCCGGCAGAGAGCACCGAGGTCGTCACCTGCGAACGAGAGCTTGGCGAGCAGGTGCAGGCCGGCGCGTGAGCAGGCCGTGGTCAGTCGCTCGAGCAGCCCGACGAGGACGGGGCCCACCGGGACGTCGGGGACGACGAGCAGCACGAGGTCGCTGCGTCCCCGGGCGAGCGCGCGGGCGGCACCCGATCGGACGTAGCCGAGCTCGGCGGCGGCGGCACGCACGCGTTCGCGCGTGTGTTCCGGGATGCTCTGACCGGGCTTGTCGTTGAGGACGTAGCTCACGGTTGCCGTGGACACGCCGGTTGCGGAGGCGACGTCCGCCAACGTCGGGCGTCGCACCACTGCCTCACCTCCGTGACGAGGATCACGAACCGGATGAACTGCCCACCCTTGTCGGGTGCGCGACTCCACCCTATATTAGTTATGCGCATAAGTGCAGCGCTTACGTTTCCAATGGAGGAGATTGGCATGCCCACGAACAGCCGTGCCTGGTGGCACGAGGCGGTTGTCTACCAGATCTACGTGCGTTCCTTCGCCGACGCCGACGGCGACGGTCTCGGGGACCTCGCGGGTGTCCGCTCGCGCCTCGACCATCTCGAGAGCCTCGGGGTCGACGTCATCTGGCTCACGCCCTTCTACCCCTCGCCCATGGCGGACAACGGGTACGACGTCAGTGACTACGAGGCGGTGGACCCGCGCTTCGGTTCCGAGGGGGACCTCGACGATCTCATCGCCGACATCCACCGCCGTGGTATGAGGGTGATCATCGATGTGGTCCTCAACCACACGTCGATCGACCATCCATGGTTCGTGGAGTCGCGCAGCACGCGCTCGTCGTCTCGACGCGACTGGTACATCTGGCGGCCCCCGAGGGACGGGGTGGAACCAGGCACGCCCGGCGCGGAGCCGACGAACTGGCTCGGCTTCTTCGCCCAGCCGACGTGGACGTACGACGAGGAGAGCGGTGAGTACTACCTTCACCTCTTCGCCCCGGAGCAGCCCGACCTCAACTGGGAGAACCAGGAGGTTCGCCAAGCGCTCTACGCGATGCTGCGCCGCTGGCTCGCCCGCGGCGTCGACGGGTTCCGCCTCGATGTCATCAACCTCATCTCCAAGAGGTATCCGCTGCAGGACGTGCCGACGCCGCACTCGAGCCACTACGGTGATGCCTCCTCGCAGTACACCTGCGGGCCACGGATGCTCGAGTTCCTCGACGAGCTGCGGGACCAGGTGTTCGACACCGCCGAGAAGACCCTGCTCACGGTGGGCGAGATGCCGGGGGCGACCGTCGAGGACGGGCTCGCCGTCACCGGCGGTGAGCGCCCCCGCCTCAGCATGATCTTCACGTTCGAGCACATGGACGTCGATCACGCGCCCGGCTGGGGCGGACGGTACGAGCCGAGGCCGTTCGACCTGCTCGCGCTGAAATCGACCATGGCACGCTGGCAGGAAGGACTGGGCCGTTCCGGGTGGAACAGTCTCTACTTCGGCAACCACGACCAGGCCCGCGTCGCCTCCCGCTTCGGTTCCCGGTCGCCGGCGCACGCGGTCGCCTCGGCGAAGATGCTCGCCACGGTTCTCCACCTGCACCGTGGGACGCCATACGTCTACCAGGGCGACGAGATCGGCATGCGCAACTACCCGTTCGCGAGCATCGAGCAGTTCGCCGACATCGATGCGCACAACTCGTGGGCGTACGGCCGGGCACTGGGTGTCCTGCCGGAACGGCTCCTTGCGGGCCTGCGCCAGAACGGCCGCGACAACGCTCGCACGCCCATGCAGTGGGACGCGTCGGAGCACGGGGGATTCACCACCGGTACTCCGTGGCTGCCGCTCAACCCGAACACCTCCGAGGTCAACGTCGAGGCTCAGATCGACGACGCGGACTCGGTCCTCGCCCACTACCGACGCCTCATCGAGCTGCGTCACAGCAGTGACATCGTGGTCTTCGGTGACTACCGCCTCCTCGCCCGCGACCACGAGTACCTGTACGCCTTCGAGCGGACGCTCGGCGACGAGCGATGGATCGTGGTCGCGAACTTCTCCGACGAGGAGCTCGATGTCGCTGCGGCTCTCGGCGGCGCCGTCGGTGCCGCCGAGCTGATACTCGGGACTCACCACGAGCCGCCCGAGGGTGCGGTCCTGCAGCGGCTGCGCCCCTGGGAGGCCCAGATCTGCCGTGTGCTCAAGGGGAGTGAGCAGTGATGGCATCGACCCCCTCGGCATCGGTGAGCAAGAGGCTCGTCCTGGTCACGGTGACCGCAGCGCTGGGCTTCTTCCTCTTCGGCTACGACACGGCCGTCATCAACGGGGCTATCGACGCGCTCGCCGACCACTACGGCCTCGGCAGTGGCCTCAAGGGCTTCGCGGTCTCCTCTGCCCTGCTCGGTTGCGTCATCGGCGCGTGGTTCGCCGGCCCGCTGTCGAACCGCGTCGGCCGGGTGCCAGTCATGCTCACCTCGTCCGTCCTCTTCCTCGTGTCGGCGATAGGTACTGGCCTCGCGTTCGGCATCACCGATCTCATCGTGTGGCGGGTCGTCGGCGGTCTCGGAGTCGGCGCCGCCTCCGTCATCGCCCCCACCTACATCGCCGAGATCTCTCCAGCACACATGCGCGGGCGCCTCGCCTCGGTGCAGGGCCTCGCGGGTGTCACCGGCATCGCGGTCTCGCTCTTCGTCGATGCCGGCCTGGCGTGGCAGGCCGGCGGTGCCGCGAACCCCCTCTGGTTCGACCTGCCCGCGTGGCGGTGGATGTTCATCCTCGAGGCGGTTCCGGCCATCGCCTACGGCGTCGCCGCACTGAGCCTGGATCCGCCGGCCGGATTTTGGGTGCGTTTTGCGGGAGGTCGGGAGGGGATTTGGAGGGCGTTTCTGGTGAA
>NZ_JBHZRO010000003.1:0-253545 GCF_043641765.1 Brachybacterium vulturis
CCCCGGTAGAGTTCGAGACGCTGCACTACGAGGCCCTCACCCGAGAGCCCGCACCCACAAAGTAGCGGCAGAGAACCCGGGCCGATTCAGAGCGGTCACGAACCCGACCCACCGGTACGCCTTGAGGCCGGTGACGAGCACCAGCAAGTGGTATCCGCTGCCTGCGACGATCACCGGAACCACGCCGAAGGCCCAGCCGGTGCCGCCGTAGGCCGAGAAGTCGGCGTTGGTGCCGTTGTACTGACTCGAGTACGCCGCAGAGATCCAGAACCAGCCAATACCGAGACCGAGCACGGAACCGACCGCCAGGACGACGAACGCTGCTCGCCAGGCGCTCAACGATCGCCCCAGTGGCAAGAGGACGGCCGCGGGGCGGGAGGATGCCTCGGTCATGCGGGCATGATTCCACACACGACTCACGCGAGTAGCAGCCCGGTCTGACGCCGCCACCGACGTCCGTGTCGGAGCTTGTGCACACCGCGAGCTGCTGGGACTCGGAAACAGGTTGTCGTAGACACGCGACCTTCGGGCCCGACTTGCCAAGTCCGTCAATACTGGCAAGCGCTCGGGCGTGAGCCGGCGGCTGAGGAATCTGACAGCTCAAAGAGAATCTGAGCACGCCTCCCACCCATTACACCGCAGGTAACAGAGCCGTAGGTCTGACAGAACGCGCGAGAACCTACAACACCGGATAAACCGCGATTCGACTCCGAGCAACTCGCTCTCGAGGGCATCGCCCCGTCGATCAGGACCGTCGGCGACGCCTGCAACGCGCTCATGGAGACCGTGAACGGGCTCTCCGGCCGGAGATGTTCCGGTCCACGGCGGCCGCGGGCACTCACCCGAACACCCTTACAGGAAGCTCACCAACACACTCGCGATCACGACAGAGCCGGCGCTCACGGAGGTGAAGCCGCCCACCAGCATGGCCGGCAACATCGCGTCCGTCAGCTGCTTGCGCTCGGTGTCGTCGCGGCCCACCGAGCGGGCGACCTCGCTGGTGAGCAGGTAGTCCGCGGGGAACCCGTACATCGCGGTGAGCGCCACGGACATGCCCAGGCCTGGCTTCCACCGCAGCAGCTTCGTGGCGAGGTAGCCGCCCAGCATGATGCCCGACCCGCCGACGACCAGGATGACGACCATCGGGAGCAGCGCGGCGAGGACGTCGGACATCGACGCGCTGACCAGCGGCGCCATGACGATCGCGACGACGGCCGCCATCGCGAAGCCGAAGGAGCTGGCTTTCTCCAGCGCACGCTCCGGCGTGAGACCGATCGCGGTCGATCCCACGCCCAACAGCAGCGCCACGATCGAGGACGGGATGTGCGTGGGGATCGAGATGAGCGTGGCCACGGAACCACCGACCAGCACCATGAAGAGGGTGAAGAGCTGGTTCTCCCTCAGGAACGACGGCAGGGTGATGAGCTTCTTCCCCTTTCCCCTGGCCACAGCCTCCTCGGCCGCATGGGCCTTCTCCGCGAGCTCTGCCAGCTCTCCGCTCTCCCGCAGGCGGATGGCGTAGCGGCGCAGCAGGAAATTCGTCATGGGCATCGACGGCAGCGACTGCATCATCAGGACCAGGGCCGGCAGCACGATGATGGTGGAGGTGATCCCAGCAGTGATCAGCCCGTCCGTGGTGAGACCGGTGGCAACGATGCCGCCCGCCAGCGGGCTGGCGCCGGCGACGAAGTGGGGGAAGCTGAACAGCGGGATGACGACGGCCGCCAGCAGCAGCACCGCGACGAGCATCCCCGACAGCGCGATGATGACCGACCGCCACTGCTGCAGGAGCGTGGGCAGTGGGATGAGCGAGCCCATGTGGAAGAGGATGGGCCCGACCAGGATCATGTAGGCGGTCGGCAGCAGGGAGTCCTCGACGATGGTCGAGGGGATGAGCCCCAGCTGGGCGACGATGAAGATGCCGAGCATCGCCACGAGCAGGCTGGGCACGCGCGCCCTCGACCAGATCGAGATGAGCTCGCCGGCCGCGATGAACGCGAGCACGATCGAGACGGCATAGACCGGATTCATGGTGGCTCAGCTCTCGCTGTCCAGCGGCGCTGGAGTGGGCCGGGCATTGTGCTCCCAGGCGAGTGCCGCGAGGGATGCGGCCTGGTCGGCGAGGACCGCATCGTCGAACCGGACGTGTGGCGAGTGGTTCATCGACGCGGTCTCCGGGTCGATCCCCTCCGGGGTGGCGAAGAGGAAGTAGTATGCGCCGGGGACCTCGTTCAGCACGAACGAGAAGTCCTCCGACCCCATGAGCGGGTCCTCCGGTTCGACGACGCGGTCCGCGCCGAACAACCGAGTCAGTGTGTCACGGGCGAAGCGCGCCTGCTCGCGGTCGTTGACGGTCGGCGGGTACTGCGTATGCCAGTGGACCTCGGCGGTGCACCCGAAGCCGGCGGCCACCGACTCCGCGAGCGTGCGCGCATGGACCGGGAAGTCGCGCGTCGTCTCCGCGGACAGCGTCCTGACGCTCGCCCCCATCGACGCGGACGCCGGTATGACGTTCACCGCCTCGCCCGCAGACAGGTTGGTGATCGCCGCGACGACCGGGTCGAAGACACTGAATCGGCGGGTGATCATGACCTGCAGCGCCTGGCAGAACTCGACCAGCGGCGGGACGGGGTCCAGGGCCCTCTGCGGCTGCGAGCCGTGCCCGCCGGCCCCATGGAAGGTGACGCGCAGGACGTTGGAGCCGGCCATCGCCGGGCCGGGCCGGACGGTGAAGACGCCGCGCTCGCCCGGCAGCACGTGGACGGCGAAGGCGGCGTCGACCCGGACGCCCGCGGCATCCAGCACGCCCTCGGCGACCATCGGCTCCGCCCCACCTGGCCCCTCCTCACCCGGCTGGAACATGAGGACGACGTTCCCGGCCAGTTCGTCGCGGTGCGCGCTCAACAGACGGGCGGCTCCGACGAGACCGGCGGTATGGAGGTCGTGGCCGCAGGCGTGCATCGCGTCGTTCGCGGAGCGGTACTCGAGGTCGTTGTCCTCACGCACCGGAAGGCCGTCCATGTCTCCCCGCAGCAGCACGGTCGGACCGGGCCGGGAGCCGCGCAGGACGGCGACGACCGAGGTGAGCGACTCGCCGGTCGTGATCTCCAGGGGAAGGCCCTCCAGGGCCTCGAGCACGCGCGTCTGGGTCCGGGGCAGGTCGTTGCCCACCTCCGGGTCGCGGTGCAGCGCGCGCCGCAGCGCGACGAGGTCGGCCCCGATCTCGTCGGCCTCGCGGGGAAAGTCCAGTGCCATGGGTCGGCCTCCTCGAATCGTCCTCGCGTCCACGCGGTTGCGGCAGGCCCCGCGGTCAGGCTCGTCATCGAGCATCCTCGCGTGGCCCGTGGTCCGCGTCATGCTATCCGCAATCGCAGGGACCAGGACGACCAGTCGCGATGCCGAGACGAGTCGTGGGCCCTGAATCAGCGGCCTGCTCCCACGAGAGATCGCGTGAGAACTGACAACACCCGCCATTGGCGGGATCGAGTCATACCAAGGAGGTCGGCCATGACGGTGCGCAATGTGGCAGTGACGCTCCCCGAGGAGCTGTACAACATGGTGGAGAAGGCCCGTTCGATCGAGCATCGGAGTCGTTCGGAGGTCATCCAAGAGGCCCTGCGCAGTCACTTCGGCGAACCCACCTACCGGCCGACGCACGAAGAACGAGCAGCCCTGGTGGCAGCACTGGATGCCGCGCAGTCCGACCCCGAGTCGCTGCAGGAGTGGTCCGACGTCCGTCAGACGCTCCGCGGTCGGCGACGGTGAGGGTCCTCCTCATCCAGCACGCGGTGGGCGATGTCGACGATGGCGACATTCCCCCACGGGGAACCGGCGGTCGAGGGGTTCGACCGGCTCCGCAGAGCCCGGATGCGCCGCTTCCCCTACGGCATCTCCTATCGGCAGCCCCCGGTGACCTGCTCATCGTCCGGGTGCTGCGCTCCCGGCGCCGCCACCCCGGCGCCCGTCGCTGACGGCGCGCCCTGCTGCCGGAACCGAATCTGCCCCTCTATCATCGACGCTCCGGGACGAGTGACGGAGCGCGGGTGACCACAGGAACCACCACATCCGCATCACCGTCGGCACCGCCGCTGGATCGCGATTTCCAGCTGCTGTGGTCCGCCCGGGCAGCCTCCGACGCCGGGACCGCGATCGCGATGGGCGCGCTGGCGCTGATCGCCGTCCGCACTCTTGAGGCATCGACGTTCCAGGTCTCCCTGCTCACCGCCGTCGCCGGACTGGTCGGCGCGGTCCTGGCGCTCCCGCTGGGGCCCTTCCTGGAAGCACGGCGGAAGCGGCCGGTGATGATCACGGCCGATCTCGTGCGGGCGGCGCTGTTCGTCTCTGTGCCGGCGGCCGCCGCGCTCGGGATCCTCTCGTTCTGGCAGCTGCTCGTCGTCTCCGGGGTCGGTGCGCTCGGCGGCATCGTGTTCGGCGGCGCGTCCGCCGCGCAACTGAAGAACCTCGTCCCGCGGGAGCGGCGCACAGAGGCGCTGGGCAAGCTGGAATCGACGTTCTGGCTGTTGACCACCCTCTGCCCTGCCCTCGGCGGGGCGATCATCCAGCTGCTGGGCTCCACCGTCACCCTCGGTGTGCAGGCGCTGGGGCTCCTCGCCTCCGCCCTCGGGATCAGCCGGATCCGACGCCCGGAGCCCGCTCCCCCGCCGCCGGGGACCCGGCACTTCCTGGCGGAGGCCGGTGCCGGATTCACCCTCGCCCTCCGGGACCGACGACTGCGCCCGCTGCTGCTGAACTCGACGCTGTTCGCGGCCTTCGTCGCCTGGATCGGGCCGCTCGAGCTCGTGCTGCTGCTGCGCGGTCTGGACCTGCCCGCCTGGCAGTTCGGGCTGGCCCTCGCGCTGCCGAGCCTCGGCGGGCTGCTCGGCTCCTGGATCGCACCGCGTGTGAGCGCGCGCCTCGGCGAGCACCACACCCTGGTGGGCTCCGCCGTGCTGCGCGGCCTGCCGCTGCTCGCCCTGCCCTTCCTCCCCGCCGGGACGCCGGGCCTGCTGATCTACGTGCTCTCGACCTTCCTGCTGCTGCTCCTGGCCGGGGTGTTCCGCCCGGTCTACACCGCCTACCGGATGGAGGCGACCGACGACTCCGTCATGACCCGCGTGACTACAGCGTTCACGCTCACCTCCCGGGGTCTCGCCCCGCTCTTCGCGCTCGCCGGCGGCCTGGTGGCCACGGGGATCGGGGTGCGCGGCGCGCTGCTGGTCGGGGTGATCGGTCTGGTGCTCTCCGGACTGTTCCTGCCATGGCGGGCCCCGGCCGCCGACACCGGGACGACCGCCGACGACGGCTGACATACTGCGCCCATGGACGATGTCGCCCGCATGCTCCAGGAACACATCGACGCCGGGACCCTGCCGGGCGCGGTCGCGCTGCGCCTCCGGGACGGACGCACTGAAGCAGTCCTCCTCGGCGTCCAGGACCTCGGAACCGGCGCCCCCATGTCGCGCCGCACCCTGTTCCACTGGGACTCCCTGGGCAAGCCGCTGACCACCGCCCTGGCCCTGACCTTCGTGGCGGACGGCTCCCTCGCCCTCGAGTCCCCCATCGCGCGCTAGCTGCCCGAGCTCTCGAAGCCACGGGTGCTGGCCGATGCGAGCGGGCCGCTCACGGATACGGTGCCCGCGGATCGTCCCGTCACTGTCCGTGACCTGCTGACCCTGCGCGGCGGTCTCGGATTCACCACGGATTTCGAGTCCCCGTTCACCGCCGCCCTGTTCTCTCGCCTCCAGGAGGGTCCTGCCCCTCGTACCCTGAGCCGGGAGGACTTCCTGCGGGCCGCCGCCGAGCTCCCGCTCGCGCACCAGCCGGGCGAGGGCTGGACCTACAACACCGGCAGCACCCTGCTGGGGCTCCTGCTGGAACGCGTCGCGGAGCGTCCGCTCGACGAGCTCATGGCCCGCCGCCTCCTGGAACCGCTCGACATGACCGACACGATGTGGTCGGTCCGCGCCCCGGAGCTCCCACGCTTCGCGAGCCGCTACGCCCCGAGCGGGGATCCGCAGCAGCCGCTCTCCCTCGTCGACCCCGCCGACGGGCAGTACGCCCGTCCCCCGTCGTTCCCGGACGGTGCCGGCGGCCTGATCGGCACCGCCGAGGACTGGATAGCCTTCGCCGCGATGCTGCTCGACGCGGGCACCCACCGCGGCCGGGAGGTCCTGCCCGCGCCGCTCGTGACCGCGATGATGACCGATCACCTCACCGCCGCGCAGCGCCGCCAGGCCGGGATCTTCCTCGAGGGCGGTGAGGGCTGGGGCTACGGCGGCAGCGTCCGGAAGGACGGCACCTACGGCTGGAGCGGAGGGGCCGGGACCACCACGCGCGTGGATCCCCGCCAGAGCTCGGCGCAGCTGCTGTTCACGCAGGTCGCGCTCGACGGACCGGAGGGCTCCCCAGTGCTGGCCGCCTTCGAGGACTGCTTCTCCTCGGACGGTTCCTGAGATCCGTCCGCTCTCCCTGTCGAATCCGGCCCTCCTCGCCCGTCGTGGGGAAGAGGCCGCACTCGCGGCCCGGGCACGGCCTGGACGGGTCGGCCCCCAGCAGAGAGGATCTGAGCCATGAACGAGCACAGGGTCGAGGACGACCTGGACCGTGCAGCACCCGAGAGGAGCACGTCATGAAGTACGCCCTGTTCCTGATGTCCCAGGGGGATCTGCCGCCCTGGGAGGAGATGAGCCCCGAGGCGCAGGCCGCGGCGATGGCACAGCACGACGACTTCGGCGCCGCCTGCGCGGCCCGCGAGGGCGTGGAGATCCTCGCCGGCGAGGCGCTGGACGGCACCCCGACGGTGGTGCGGGTGCGGGAGGGCCGGCGCAGCGTCAACGACGGGCCGTACGCCGAGGCGGTGGAGCAGCTGGGCGGCTTCTACCTGATCGAGACCCCGGATCTCGACACGCTCCTGGAGCTGGTCGAGCTGCTGCCCCCGTACGACCTGCAGTTCAGCCCGGTCGGGGAGGTGTGAGCGATGGCGCGCTATCTCATCCTCATCGCCTACGAGCCCTGGGACTGGTCCACCGCCTCCGCGGAGACCCGCGACGCGTTCTTCGCCCAGCACGGCGCCTTCTCCGCCTACGTCACGGAGCACGGGACGGAGGTGGCGAGCGCCGCGCTCGGCGACACCGGTACAGCCACCACGGTGCGCCACGTCGACGGCGAGGTGGTGCTCACGGACGGCACGTTCGCCGAGACCGCCGAGATGATCGGCGGCTACTACGAGGTGGAGCTGCCGGACCTCGATGCGGCGATCGCCGCGGCAGCGCTGCTGCCGCCGTCCTACACCCTCGAGATCCGTCCCGTCGTCTCCGTCGAATGAACTCGGCGTGAGCGACGAGGCCGTCGCGCAGGTGGTGCGCGAGGAGTGGGGGCGTCTGACCGCCCAGCTCCTCGCGCGCTTCCGGCGGCTCGACCTGGTCGAGGACGCCCTCGGCGACGCCGTCGAATCAGCGACGCGCACCTGGCGGGAGCGCGGCGTGCCCGACCGTCCCGGAGCCTGGCTCCTCACCGCCGCCTCCCGGCGGGTGCTGGATCATCTGCGGGCCGAGGCCGTGCACCAGCGTCGCGCTCCCCTGCTGGTCACCGAGGCCGAGCAGAACGGAGACCGGCGCTCGCCGATGGTCGATCCGGGCGGCCTCGTCGAGGACGACACTCTCCGACTGGTCCTGATGTGCGCCCATCCGGCGCTGAACCCGGAGGCGGCCGCCGCCCTGTCCCTGCGACTCGTGCTCGGTGTGAGCACCCACGACATCGCCCGCCTGTTCCTGGTCCCGGAGCCGACCATGGCCGCACGCATCACGCGCGCGAAGAAGAAGATCGTCGGCGCCGGCATCCCCTTCACCGTGCCAGACCAGGCGGTGCTCCCCGAACGTCTCGACACCGTCGCCCAGACCGCGTATCTCGCGTTCACCGCGGGATACGCCCCCGGCAGCGGCAGCGATCCGCTCCGCGCCGATCTCGCCGGGGCGGCAGTGCGCCTGGCGCGGGTGACGCTCGCCCTGCGACCCGGGGCGGCCGTGCTGCGGGCCCTGCTCGCACTCCTGCTGTTCCAGCACTCCCGCCGCGACGCCCGCAGCGGACCGGACGGCGAGCTCGTGCTGCTCCCGGAGCAGGACAGGACCCGATGGCACCGTGAGGAGATCGCGGAGGGGCTCGCCCTTCTGCGGTCGATCGCTCCCCGCGACCCCGTCTCCCCGCAGACCGCCGCCTTCTGGCTGCAGGCGCGGATCGCCGCCGAGCACGCCACGGCGCCGACGTCGGCCGAGACCCGCTGGGAGCGGATCCTCGCCCACTACGACGCCCTGCTGACCGTGATGCCCTCCCCCGCCGCCCAGCTGGCGCGCGCCGTGGCAGTCGCCGAGGCCGCGGGTCCCGAGGCGGGACTGCGGGCGCTGGCGGACATCGCGGAGGTCGGCAGCCACCGCCCGTCGGCCGTGCGCGCCGAGCTGCTGCGACGCGCGGGGCGGACGGCGGAGGCACGGGAGTCCTACCAGGAGGCGATGCGCCGATGCCGCAACGAGGCCGAGATCGCCCACCTCGCGGCTCGGCTCGACATGCTCACGCACGATGCGGGGTGAGCACGGAGACGACGCACCGGCCCGGTGCTCGGCGTCTCCGGGCGCTCCGATCCCTTAACCTCGCAGCATGCCCGCGACCGCCCGCCCGTCGGCCCCTGAGCCCCGCCCGGAGGACCACTCCGACGCCCCGCCCTCCTCGAGCCGCTTCCAGCGACTGGACGGGCAGGCGGTGCGGCGCTCCGCCGCCGCGCTCGAGCACCGGATCTCGACGCGCTTCCCGGACCGGAGCCTGTGGGAGGTGTGCCGCGAAGTGGTGGGGATCGTGGACGAGATCAACGCCGGCACCGGCATCAGCCGCCGCCGGGTGCGGCTCGCGCGCGTGCTCTCCCGCCTCGGCGTGGTCGCGATCGTGCTGTTCCTGGGCGGCGCGGTCGCGCTCGCGGCCGGGGACCTGCTCGAGGAGCGCGATTCGATCGGGCCGCTGGACATGCTGCCGCTGCTCGAGACCATCATCAACGACCTCGTGTTCGGGGCGATCGCGGTGTTCTTCCTGCTGCGGGTCCCGGAGCGGATGGAGCGGGCGCGCGTGCTGCGGATCCTGCACCGACTGCGCTCCCTGGCGCACGTGATCGACATGCACCAGCTGACCAAGGTGCCCGAGCGCCTCGAGCGGGGCTCCCGGGAGGACGGCGGGCTGGACCTGGACCGCACGGAGCTGACCCGCTATCTCGACTTCTGCACCGAGATGCTCTCGCTCGTGGGCAAGAGCGCGGCCCTGTTCGCCGAGCACACCACCGACGGCGACGTGCTCGACGCGGTCGAGGGGATCGAGGCGCTCACCTCGGACATGGCCCGCAAGGTGTGGCAGAAGATCGGGATCATCCAGCAGCAGGGATGAGAGGGGACGACATGGACGGGACCACCTTGCAGGAGATCGCGCACGCCCGTGCGCTCGAGCTGCCCGCGAGCGGCATGGAGTGGCCCTTCGGCCCGGGCGCCGAGGTCGCGAAGGTGCTCGGGAGGATGTTCCTGCTGCTCACCGAGGTGACGGGCGAGCATGTCGTGGTGCTGAAGGCGGAGCCGCGCGACGCCGAGGTGCTGCGCGCGATGCATCCGGAGATCACGCCCGGCTATCACATGAACAAGCGGCACTGGATCACGCTGCACCCCGGCGGCGCCCTCGAGGCGGAGTTCGTGCGCGAGCTCGTGACGGACTCCTACCTGCTGGTGGTGGAGTCGCTGCCGCGGGCGCGGCGGCCCGTGGACCCAGCGACCTTCCTGGCCGCTGAGTCCGGCGCATGATCCGCACCGCGCTTTGGGCGCTGGGCTGGGCGCTGCTGCTCGGCGGACTGCTCGCCGCGACAGCGCTGCTGGTGCTGCGGCAGGTCACCGTGCTGCACACCTGGCACGAGTACCTCATCGCCGCGGCATCGTTCATCCCGATGCTCTGGGTGCCGCTGCTGCTGGCCGCGCTCGGGCTGGTGCTGCGGCTGCGCGGCCGGTGGCGGCTGCTCGCCGCGACACTCACGCTCGCGGTCACGGCGGTGACGGCCTGGCCGATGCTCCCCGCCCCGGAGCGGTCGGACTCCCCGCAGCTCGCCGCCGAGGGCTCGCTCACGGTGCTCTCGTCGAACGTCGAGTACGGCGGGGCCGACGTCGACGTGCTCACCCGGCTCGCGGGTCCGGAGGTGGACGCGATCGCGATCCAGGAGATGACCCCCGACTTCGAGGCGTTCCTTGCGGAGGCCGGGCTGTTCGAGCGGTTCCCTCATCGCGTCGGCACCGCGCGCGAGGACGCGGGCGGCTCGATGCTGCTCTCCCGCACCCCGCTCGAGCTGATCGACCGCACGGAGGGCACCGCCTTCGACAACCTCCTGGCCACCACCACCCTCGACGGCACGCTCTGGCACCTCGCGGTGGTCCATACGGCGCCGCCCCAGGTGGGGGCCGAGGCGTGGACCGCGGATGCCGCCGCCGTCGGCGCGATGGTGGCCCCGTACACGCACGGCAACCTGCTGCTGGTCGGCGACTTCAACGCGATCGCGCAGCATCACACGATGCGGCAGCTCACGGCCGACGGGTCGCTGCGCTCCCTCGCCGCATACGGGCGGGGCCGCGGGGAGGGGCTGTGGGAGCCGACCTGGCCCGTCGGCCACCGCATCCCGCCCTTCGCCCGGATCGACCATGCGCTCGCTGGTCGGGAGGTGAGCGGGCCGCGTCCCGTCTATGAGACTGTCCCCGGCACCGACCACCGGGCGCTCATGGTCACCGTCTCCCCGTCGGCCTGAGCAAAAAGGCGCCGGGCAGGCGGAGCGGGGCTCAGCGCTGCTCGGCGCGGCGCACCATCTCGTCGATCCAGACCGGAGCAAAGGGCGAGGTGCAGTTCGGCGGGGTCGGGTAGTCCTTCAGCACCTCGAGCCGCTCGCCGATGTCCTTGGCGCGCTCGCGCCGGGCGGCATCGTGGATGCCGATCTCGGCGAGGCACTGGTTCATCGCCCACTGCAACCGCTCCGGGGCGTCCTTCATCTCCGCCTCGATCTGCTCGAGCAGCGCGTCGAGGTCGATCCCGTCGGGCGCCTCGCCGGCGGGTGCCTTCGCGATCCGGTCGCTGGTAAGCGCCCAGCCCGCGCTCGTGACGACGGGGTCGGCGTCGACGAACCAGGCCTCGCGCAGCGCCTCGCGGTGCGGACTCTTCTTCACCATGTAGCTGACCAGCCAGTCGTGGACCTTCGGGGTCGGGGCCTCGCGCAGCATCGCGTCGAGCTCGGCTTGGTCGTATTGCTTGGGGCGGGAGATCAGCAGGGCGAGCAGCTTCGGGGTGGAGTCCTTCGCGGGGGTGGACCACAGGGCGCGGGCGAGGTCCGGCCGGGTCTTCAGCCGCTTCGCGATCGCGCGGAGCTTCGTGAGGTTCACGGCATGGTCGTCGCCGTGCTTCCGGTTCACCGCGCGCATGCGGTCATCGGCGAGTGCGGCGAGCTCCTCGTGGAGGGCTGCGACCTCTGCCTCGAGCTCGGCGTCGGTGCGCTGCGTGGCGGCGGTGGTCATGGGAGGCGCTCCTTGCTCGCGGGGACGTCCAGGATACGACCGGGCGCCCGGGCCGTCGGCGCGTCTCAGCTCCACCCGGTCAGCTGGGCGAACACCAGGAAGCCGATCGAGAGCAGCACCCAGATGCCCAGCAGCGGCAGGTAGAAGCGCACCCAGCGGTTCCATGGCACGCGGCCCACGGCGAGCGCGGCCATGAAGTACCCGGAGGTGGGATAGATCAGGTTCGTCATGCCGTCACCGGTCTGGTAGGCGAGCACGGCGGACTGCCGGGTGACGCCCAGGAGGTCGGACAGCGGGGCGAGCACCGGCAGGGTCACCAGCGCCTGCCCGGAGCCGGAGGGGACGATCAGGTTGAACAGCGCCTGGGCGAGGAACATCCCGACCACGAACAGCACCGGAGGCAGGAAGCCCACGGACTCGCCGAGGCCGAACACGATGGTGTCCAGGATGCTGCCGTCCTCGAGCACGATCGCGACGCCGCGGGCCACGCCCACGATGATCGCGCCCGCGAGCACGTCGCGCAGCCCCTGGTCGAACGCTTCGGCCATGTCCCGGGTGCGCATCCCGGCGACCAGGCCCACCACGATGGCGATGAGGATGAACATCCCGGCGAACTCGGGGAAGAACCAGCCCTGGGTGATGATCCCCCACACCAACAGGCCCGCCAGCAGCAGCAGAGCGATGCCGGCGGCCTTCTGCCGCCCGGTGAAGCGCGGGGTCGCCTCGAGGTCGAGGACGTCCTTCTCCCGGACGGAGGTGTCCGCATGGCCGTGCAGGACGGAACGGGTGGGGTCGGCCTTGACCCGAGTGGCGTACCAGATGACGTAGCCGGTGCCGGTGGCGAGATACGCGATGTACAGCGCGATCCGCAGGCCGACGCCGGAGAACGGCTCCAGCCCCGCGATCTGCTGGCCCAGGCCCGTGTTGATCGGGTTGAGGAACCCGGCGGCGAACCCGGCCCCCGTGCCCAGCAGGGCGACGGCGGCGGCCACCACCCGGTCGTAGCCGAGGCTGAGGATCAGCGGCAGGATCGCCGGGATGTAGACCAGCGACAGTTCGGGCACCCCGATGAAGCTCGCGATGAGGGAGAACACCACCATCAGCACGGGGATGACGGCGATGCCGCGACCGGCGAAGACCCGGGCGATCGCGGCCAGGGCCACGTCGATCAGGCCTGTGCGCCGCACCACCTCGAACATGCCGCCGATGGTGAAGACGAAGAAGACGATCGCCCCGGCATCCACCAGGCCGCGCGGGATCGCGGTGAGCAGCTCGATCGCGGTGACCGGGGATTGCTCGACGAAGGTGAAGCTGTCCGGGTCCACGACCTCGCGGCCGTTGGGCCCCGGCACCCGCTCGTAGCGGCCCGCGGGGACCAGCCAGCTCAGCACCGCCGCGAGCAGGGCGAACAGGACCAGGATGACGTAGACGTGGGGGAAGCGGTCCTTCGGCGCGGACGGGTCGGTGACCGGCGCTTCAGAGGAGGGGGTGGTCATGGTTCTCCAAGACCTCCGAACAGAGGTGCATAAGTACGCCTACATGCTTGAAAAAGAACTCGTATGGGGCAGGAGTTTTCGGTCAGGTCCCGGGAAGTGGCGTAGCGATCGGATCCTTCGGTGTCGGCAGTTCAGGCGGTCAGGGATGGGGCCGTGTGGTCGGGGGTGGTCACTTCCTGGACGGCGGTCTCGGTGGTGGTGAGGTGGAGATGGGCGCGGCAGCGAGGTGGTCAGCGACCTCGGGCAGACGCTCATCAGGGTCGCCGCGATCGCCTCGACCAGACCCCGGTGGGCATCAGAGGCGAGCAGGCGCACCCCGGTCAGGCCGCGAGCGACGAGATCGACGAAGAACGTGTTCCACGCCGCGGCGACGAAGGTCAACGGGCCGGCGCGTGGTCAGCGGGTGCGAGTCAGGACGTCGACTTTCACGGACGCGCACAGATCCACGAGCCAGTCACGATCGGGCCCGGTGACGAAGACACGGCCATAGCTCGTCACCACGCGCAGATCGTCCTCGCGCACCCGGTCCCCGAAGAAGATGTACGCGCGGTCGGTGTCGAGGCGTGCCGACATCCATTCTGCGCCGTCCAGGCCGGCAGCATGCGCGGCTCGCGCCCACGCGACCGTCGCGCGGTACGTCCGGGCAGGGGAGGCGGTCAGCTGCACGGGCTCGACGCCGAGGCGGCGCAGCCCGAGCCCATGGAATACGGCCAGGCGGAGGTCTCGGGTGGTTTCCAATGCTCCGGTCACAGAGCGCTCGTAGTGCTCGGGCATGATCCGGCCACCGGTCAGCGGCACGTCGTGCAGCAGTGACTCGCACACCGCCGCGATCTCACTCTGGGCGGCATAGAGCACCGGCACGGGCGGGTCACCGAAGAAGGAGAAGCGGTGCGGGCCGCCGTATCCGGGGTTGAAGGTGGTGACATGCCGGTCGGGCGCCGCGGAGAATGTGCGGTACAGGCGGGAGCCGGCGGGCAGCACGTCGACGAGAGGGTCGAAATGCTCGGGCGGCGCCGGCACTGCCACCTCGAACCAGGTGTTCCGGTCCGGCGCCGAGGGAGGGTCACTCACCATTGCGGCGCCATCGCCAGCTCGGCCGAAGCGCGCACCGCGTCGGCGTCCTCGCGCAGGAACTCCACAGGTCGGCGGCCCTCCGGCATCCAGCCCGACGGGGAGCACAGCCACAGTACGACGGACTCATCACTCCAGTCGTGCTCGCGCGCGAGGGCGACGAGCTCAGCGATCAAGGGCATGACCTCGGGATCGAGCTGGAAGGCGGGGTAACGGTACGCCCCGCCACGCCGGACCCCGACCAGTTTCCCGGCCCTGCGCTGGGCGGAGGCCCAGGCACGGTTGCCGCCATAGCCCATACGCTCGGCCGCCTCAGTGCTGGTGAACAGGCCGAACTCATCCTCGATCTCACGCCAGACGTTCTCCGTGGCCTGGGCAGACCGGGCCAGCTGCGGCGACACCGCGATTTCTGCCCCGGCCATGGCAGGGGCGAGCGAGGACAAACCCTGAGCAGACTCACGGGCCCACCTGCGATACAGCTGAGCGACGCGGTCTCGCTCGTGCGCGGCCGAGGGGCTCTCGACGTCGGGAGCAGACATCACACACCTCCTTGACGCTTCTTACGTTACGAGGGGGCGTAAGAACTGTCAACAGATCCTGAAAGTTCGTCAGCGAGCAGGAAGATCGCCGCGCCACGTGCCGCCCATTCATCAGCCAAAGTCGGAGAGACCCCGGGCGGTTCTCGGCGAGGCGACCCTGCAGGTCGGCCGAAGGGTCCCAGGCCGTCCCGATCCGCCTCCCCGGCGGACGGGAACCGGGGACGCGCCCGTCCCGAGCCGGCTCACAGGCCGAACGCCCGCGACGAATCAGTCAGGATCCGCTCCCACTGCTGCGGTGACGGATGGTGGCCCATTCCTCCGATCTCCAGGAGCTCCGCATTCGGTGCCGCCGCCGCCAACCGCCGCCCTTGCTCCGGCGGCGTCATCGAATCCTCGGTGCCGACCACCACGAGCATGGGGTGCTCCAGGTTCGGCGCATGCGTCAGCGGGGACGACTCTCGCCACTGGTGCGCCTGCAAGGTGGCATCGAGATATCGCCGCACGCCCCCGAAGGCGGTATCGCGTGAGAACGAGACGAGATCGCTCGGAGCGCTCACGACTGTCAGCCCCGCCAGTTCGCCTCGCCGTTGATCCCGAGCAGCCAGGCTGGCCATGAGACAGCCCATCGAGAATCCCACCACCGACAGAGAGGAAACCTGCGGTCGTCCTCTGATCCAGGCCAGAAGGCGCCCGATGTCCTTCGACGCGCTGAGACCGTAGTCATCGACTCCGCTCGACCCCGGCCATCCACGCAGGGAGAAGCTGACGGCATGCCAGGCACGTGAACGAATCTGTCGAGCGACCGGCGCCATGGTCGATGCGTCCTCGCCCCAACCGTGCACCAGCAGGACCGCAGGGGCCCCGCAGTCGCTCCACCACGTGTACCCGCCCAGCTCCACATCGCCCATTGCGAGCGACATCGGCCGGGCGCCGTCGATGATGGGCAGACGATTCACCGCCGTCATCGGGCCCTCCCCTCCGGCGGTCGCTCGGGATCGAGGCTCTCACGGATGGCCTGCGTGACTCGGGTCGGCCCCCACATGAGCCGCGGTGAGAGCTCGTGGCCGGAGTCGAGGAGCTCGCTCACGATGGCATCACCGACCCAGTACCCGGCCCTGCTCGGCCACGGATGCTGGTCCGTCACGCCGCAGAACGAGTAGCTGATGACTGGATCGGTGGTATCGAGGTGGGGCAGGAGTCCCCCGGCGAGGCGGGGAAGTGCGGCGCGGCAGGCGTCGCCCCAGCCGTCGTCCGGGATGAAGAAGTAGGCCGAATCCGGCAATCCGGGGCGCAGTCGTCGTGTCCCCGCCACAGCGACGCCCTCGAGCCACACCCGCATTCCCACGTGGTGCTCCAGACCCGGATCGGCCTGGAGACGGGGAAGGAGTGCTCGGACGTGCACGACGTGGACGAGCTCGTGGAGCACCAGCAACGTATCCCGCTCCGGGTCTCCCAGCATCTCCAGCGCCACGAAGAGCACCGGCCTGTCGCCGACCACCGATACCCACGCGTCCGAACCGCCGGTGCCCACCATCAGCACCACGTCCAGGTCGTGATCCGCCCGCATCAGGCCGTGGGCCGTGAACTCGGCGGCGGCTTCCTCGAGCGCCTCACGGACGCGCTGCTCTCGCGCACCGATCTCCAGGACGAGGTCAGGTACGCGGGCTGCCGCCGCCTCCCGGCCGCCAGGACTCCCGTACCCGGCGTAGTAGACGTCGAACAGCTCAGCGTGGGCAGCTTCTTACTGATCGGCCCAGGCCTCCGCACGCGCTGCCGACGCGATATTCCGCAGCTGCAGATACTCCGGAACCGTCGACGTGATGTGCAGCATGCGACAACTGTAGGCAGTGCGACGGCGCGGCGCCGTCGCGCTCTGCATCTGCCCGCAGGCTGTTCCCGGCGCCTACGGCGGTCGGGTCGACGCGAAAGCGTGCGTGCCGATGGGAACGGACGGGCGGACGGAGGACTCATGGACCGTGACCAGCTCCAGCAGTGCGCCATTGACCGCGGCCTCGCGCTGCCGGAGGCGGAGGTGACTCACCCCGTCGGGCCGGAGTACGACGTGGCGAAGGTCGTCGGCAGGATGTTCCTGCTGTTCGTCGGGGTGCGCGTCCGGAGGAATCCTGCGCATAAGGTTCTCCCGTGGCATCTCTTCACAGCACAGACTCCCCCGATCGGGCCTCCGCGCTCGTCGCGCGGGACGCGCTCGCCTTCGTCCGGATCGGCGGCCCCGAAGCCGTCGCCTTCTTCCGCGCCGACGATCAGGAGGAGGCCGCCGCGGCCCTGGTGACATTCTCTGCGGCCCCGGCGAGCGAGCAGGACGAGGCGGATCTGTCGCGCCGTGGGCTGGAGTGCTCGACCGCCCTGCGCGATCAGGGCATCCCGGGGGTCGAGGCGTCGGTCCGGGCCGCCACGTGGCTGCTGCGACTCTTCGTCGCCTGCATCGTCGGTGCGGCGGCATGGGTGCTCGTCGCCTTCTTCGCGGGCGACCCCGACCGCGCCCCTCTCCTGCTCCCGCCCGAGGTCATCTTCCTCCCCTCCGAGGAGATCCTGCTGCTCGCCCCGATCGTCCTGATCGCGGTGTACGCCCCTGCCCACCTGGCCGTGATCTGGCGGGAGCGGACCACCGCGCGGGCGGTGCTGCGATGGGCGGCCGACGATCACGCGAGCAGGCAGCTCGGGATCCCTGCGATGTCCCCGTTCGCGGGGATCATGACCAGCTGGGAGCGGCTGAGGTTCTGTGCGGGCGGCGTCCTGATGATGGACGGCTTCCTGACCGTCTTCCTCTTCCTCGTCCGCCGACCCGATGAGCCCTACGGCCTCTTCCTCGCCCCCGTCATCTGTGCGCTGCCGATCCTCGCCGTCTACCTGCTCAGCGGTGCCCGGTCCCGCCTCGCCCAGCGCCGCCACGTGCTGGTCGTCGAGCGACTGTTCCGGATGCCCACCGATGACGCGGACTCCGCATGGACGGAGGACGAAGAGAACGTCGAGGAGTCCGTGGACGGGGACACCGAGTGGCGGACGAGCTTCTGATCCGGCGCGCCCCCGGCGCCCCATCACGTCGATCCAGAACAGCGCGAACGGTGAGGTGCAGCTCGGGGGCGTCGGGTAGTCTTTGAGCACTTCCAGACGCTCCCCGATCTCTCGTGCCCAGCCGGCGCTCGCGACCTCCGGATCGGAGTCGGCGAACCAGCCCTCGCGCAGTGCCCCGCGGTGCGGGCTCTTCTTCACGAGGTAGTTCTCCAGCCAATCGTGGACCGTGGGCGCGGCGATCGTCGCGGTGGGGCCGGTCGCCTCCTGCGCGGTGCCTGTCATGGTGCGTCCTTCGTCGTCGGTGCGATCACGACGAGTCAACGGTGCGCGCTCGCCCCGTCGGGGCGGACGCGGAAGCACCCGGTCCGACGCTCCCCCGTCGGCCCGGGCGCTGCGCTCTCGGGATCTGCGCGCTCAGCTCACGCTCGCGCGTGGCGCCCCGATCCCCGGATCGATCCTCGGCACCTCGCCGCTGCCGGGGCGGATGTCGATGTCGAAGATGTCCAGCGGCAGGTACACCGTCGCGCAGGCGTTGGGGATGTCCACCACACCAGAGAACCGTCCCTCGATCGGTGCGGCGCCGAGCAGCAGGTAGGCCTGCTCGGCCGACCAGCCGAAGGTGGTCAAGTACTCGATCGCGTGCAGGCACGCCCGCTGGTAGGCGAGATGGGAGTCGAGATAGCGCTGCTCCCCGTCGAGCGTCACCGAGGTGCCGGAGAAGCTCAGCCACTGACTGTGCTGCGGCGCAGTGTTGCCCGGCATGAAGATCGCGTTCTCGGCGACGTTGTACTTCTCCATCCCGCCGGGGATCACGTCGACGTGCAGGTCCAGGAACCCGCCCATCTCGATGCCGCCGCAGAAGGTGATCTCGCCGTCGCCCTGGGAGAAGTGCAGGTCGCCGACGGAGAAGTTCGCCCCGTCCACGAACACGGGATAGAAGATCCGCGTGCCGCGGGTGAGGTTCTTGATGTCCTGGTTGCCGCCGTTCTCGCGCGGCGGGGCGGTGCGGGCCCCCTCCCCCGCGACCCGGTCGAAGTCCTCCGCGGGCACACCGCCGAGGACCGCGCCGTCCGGCTCGGGCGGCAGTGCCAGGGCCGGCACCCGGTCCGGGTCGGTCGCGATGAGCGCCGCCTCGCGGGAGTTCCACTTCCCCAGCAGCCCCGGGGAGGGGGCCGTGCCCATGAGACCGGGATGGATCATGCCGGTGAACTCGACGCCGGGGACGTGGCGGGAGGTGGCCTTCTCCCCGCGGAAGTCCCACACGGCCTTGTAGGCGTCGGGGAACTCGTCGGTGAGGAAGCTGCCGCCGTTGCGCTTGGCGAAGATGCCGGTGTAGCCCCAGCCCTGCCCTGCCAGCGGCCCGTCGTCCTCCTGCGGGATGGGGCCCACGTCGAGGATGTCCACGATCAGCAGGTCCCCGGGCTTCGCTCCCTCGATGCGGAACGGGCCCGACAGGGTGTGGACGGTGTGGAGCGGGGCGGTGGCGATGTCCTCGGCGGAGTCGTCGTTCTTGATGTAGCCGTCGAACCATTCGCGGCAGTCGACGCGGAAGGTGTCGCCGGGCTTGACACTGACGGCCGGGGGGATGTCCGGGTGCCAGCGGTTGTGACCGAGGATGTTCTGCTCGGTGAAGGGTTTCGCGGAGTCGAGGGGGAACACGTTCTTCGGCATGCTTCTCCTTCCACAGCGACGGGTCCTCTGCACGGCCCCGCCGGGTCCTGGGCCGGTCTCAGGGACGCGGCAGCCGCGCGTGGCGCGGGTCGGTGGTGGTGCGTGCGGCGGTGGGACGGGCCCCGGGGATCCGGTCGACGACGCCGGGTTCATGGGCGCTGTGCGCCGTCCGGTCCAGCAGCCTCCCGGCGCTGCTGCCGAGGCGGCTCAGGCGCGGGGCGCTGATCCGGCGGCGGGCGGTCGCCCCGCAACGCGGGCAGGTGAGGTCCTGGTCGCGGGCGCTGATTGGCACGGAGCGCTCGTACTCGTGGGCGCTCTCGCAGCGGAACTCGTAGATCGGCATCCCACGCTCCTTGTCACCTGCGTCACATCTCGCGATGGGGCCACCCTAGGACGGGGGCGACGGGCGCGCCGGGGAATCCGGGAAGTGCCCTCCACAGCGGGCCGAGGGGAATACTCGGGGCATGCCGGAGCACTCCCCCGCCCTCGCCTATCGCGGCACCGATTTCTACTGCGACGTCGCGATCCCGAACCCTGACGCGCTCGAGGTGGTCCACGAGGACGCGCGGGTGCTCGCCTTCCATCACACCCGGCCGTTCTGGCAGGTGCACCTGGTGGTGGTGCCGAAGCGGCACATCGCCTCGCTCACGGCGGCCGGCCCGGAGGACGAGGCCGATCTGCGTGCGCTGCTGAGAGTGGTGGCGGACGTGGCGCGGGCGGTGGAGCGCGAGCACGGTGCCGCGGCGGTGCTCACGAACCTCGGCGCGTACCAGGACTCGAAGCACCTGCACGTCCATGTGCACGCCGGCGCGCGGCGCTGAGGGTTCGCCCCGGCTCACAGCGACAGTTTGAACCCCACATGGCTCGGGACGTAGCCGAGGCGCTCGTAGAAGCGGTGCGCATCGACCCTGGAGCGGTCGGTGGTGAGCTGCGCGAGCGAGGCGCCCTGCGCCCTGCCCCAGTCATGAGCCCAAGAGAACAGGGCTGCGCCGAGACCGCTGCCGCGGGTGGAGGCCGCGACCCTCACCGCCTCGATCTGGAGGCGGATCGCACCGCCGCGGGACAGGGACGGCATGAGGGTGAGCTGCATCGTCGCCGCCATCACCTCCTCCTCGTCGCGGACCGCCAGCAGCAGCTGCTGCGGATCACGATCGATGAGAGCGAAGGCGCGCTCGTACGGGGCGAGGTCGGCGCTCTCCCGCTCCCTGCCCATCACGTCGTCGGCCAGCAGCGCGACCAGCTCCGGCAGGTCGCCCGCGACGGCGCGGCGGAGGACGAAGCGTCGGCCTGCGAGATCGAGGGTGTGCATGGCGACATTGTCCCCGGCGTTCGCGGTCGCGCCCGGCACCGCACCCGGGATACGTCCCGCACAATGAGCTCATGGCCTCCCACGACTTCCTCCCGGGCGCGCAGCGCAGTGCCCGACTGCGCCACTCCGACCAGTCGGCGTGGATCGTGAAGGACGAGGTGTCCGGCGGATGGGCGCTGCAGATCGGCGGCGTCGAGCAGTCGCACGTGGATCTCGAGGACCCGACGCGCATCGTGCACGAGTACCTGCGCCGAATGGCCAATGTGCTCGACGAGGTCTGGCCGCGGGGCGCTCCGATCAGGATCGCGCACCTCGGCGGCGGGGCACTCACGCTGGTCCGGTACGTGCAGGCCACGCGACCGGGCTCCTCCCAGGTGGTCGTCGAGATCGAACGCGAGCTGCCCACGCTAGTCACCACCGCGCTGCCGCTGCCGGAGGGCACTGTTCTGGAGATCGTGATCGGCGATGCCCGGGAGGAGCTCGCCGCGATGGAGGACAGGCGGTTCGATGCGATCGTGCTGGACGTCTTCTCCGGTGAGGAGTCCCCCGAGCACCTGGCCACGAAGGACTTCTATCGCGAAGCGATCACGCACCTCAAGCCCGACGGCCTACTGCTGGTGAACGTGGGCGACGACGCCGGTCAGCGTTTCCTCACCGCCCAGGTGCGAGAGCTCGAGGATGCCGCGGCCGAGGCCGGTCTATCGGGGGTGTGGACCCTGACCCATGCCTCGCTGCTGACCACTCCGGCCGACGGGAACATGGTTCTGATGGTGGGCGGAGCGCTCACCTCACCCGAAGTCGAGCAGTGGCGGGAGGCCTGGGTGAAGGCCGGTCCGCATCCGGGGGCGGTGCTGGATCCGACCCAGACGGCGGCAGCGTTCGGCCGCTGAGGTTGTCCACAATCCCGCCGAACGGATGCGCGGCTGGGTGAACCCTGGATACCGTGTCCGTGATCTGACGCACTCCCGGAAGGCACACCCATGCCCCGCCGCCTCCTCAGCGCCGCCGCGACCGGCGCACTCCTGCTCGGCCTCGCCGCATGCGGCGACGAGACCGACGGACCGGTCACCACTCCCCCGCCCAGCATCGACGTCGCGGGCCCGAGTGACAGCGGCGGTGACACCGAGCCCAGCGACGGAGGCGGCGAGGCGACGACAGAGCCGACTGCCGAGGCGCCCGACATCCCGCCGCCGGACCCGGCGGACTTCGCGGGGATGGATGAGCACACACCGGAGGGAGCGGAGCAGGCTTTTCGGTACTACATCGCGGTGCTCTATTGGGGTTACCAAACCGGCTCCCCTGCAGAACTCGAGGCCCTCCAGGGACCCAGCTGCAGCGAATGTAACGAACTCCTTGATGAGATCAAGGCAATACAGGATACGGGAAACTATTGGGTCGACGTGTCAATCTCTGACAAAGGTAGTATCACATCGGAGTCTGACAATTACGATATTGAAGTCGGATATATCTACATCGTGAGTGAGCACACCGAGCAGCCAGTCGAATCCGGAGAGACCACAACGGTACCCGCAGATGCATGGACCGCAAGAGGTGGCATGTACTGGATCGATGACAGCTGGCGAGTGGGCGGAATCGACATCGCGGAAACCGATCATGAAATCTAAGCAAATCGCACAGCGACGAGCACTTCGGGCCTCTATCTACGCAACCCTAACCGCCCTCACGCTCCTATTTTTTCCACTACTCGAGACGGCTTCCGCCGAGAATTCTGATAACACAACCCAAGAGGCGAGTACGGACGGATCAACAAGCGAACAAGCTCAAGAATCAAGCACCGAAGAGCAGGCAGGCGAGCAGCCAGCTTTCAATTTAGGCAAATCTGAAACCGAAAGAGCCATTCTTGATGAAGATAGGAAGGGGAAGAGCGGAGCTCCAGCCGCGCCGCCCCCTCCCCGCTATAACTACATCTGGGCCCCTGTCTCCGAGTTCGCGGGCTGCGGCGCAGACCTCGATGGCGGCTCATGGTCCTGCACCCCGCACCCCGACTCCTGCGAGGCCGGCAATGGCAGCCAGTTCGCAGGCGAGGGGGATGCCCTCCAGATCGGCAACGTCTCCAACACCTCCGTCGAAGGCGTGACCCAGCGCGGCACCCGCATCAACACCGAGACCGGCGAGAAGACGGACCTCGGGATCCGCTGCGCCATGCCCGGCACTCCCGAGTACGAGGAAGCACCGCCCGTCGTCATCGTCGTCACCCAGGAGGACTTCGCACGACTCCCGGTCAAACCGCTCGAGCCCCACGCCGGCCCCGCAGAGGGCTGGCTGCCGGTGAACATGGTCAACGTGCTCTACACCGAGCCCGACACCCAGCTGCTCACCACCGAGCTGCTCGGCACCCCCGTAGCGATCCGCGCCACCCCGGTCTCCTATCACTGGGACCTCGGCGACGGGAACACCATCACCACCACCACCCCCGGCAAGCCGTACCCCTCCGAGGAGGTCTCCGCGACCTATACCCAGGAAGGCTGGTACGACATCACCCTGACCACCACCTTCTCGGGTCAGTTCTCCGTCGACGGCGGCGAGTGGCAGGACATCGACGGCACCATCGAGGTCACCTCCGACCCCGTCCCGATCTACTCCAAGTCCCTCGAATCACGCCTCGTGGACGGCGACGTCCCGGTCGACGAGGACGAGGACCCCTGGATCCCCGAACGCAACCCCGAGACCGAAGGGCCCCAGGACCCGAACGCGCGGCACCGCGAGATCTGACCGCGGACCATGCCGAGGATCACCACCCCACATCCCGGGTGTATACACAACGGCCGGTCCCGATGAAGGACCGCCGCATGACCTCGTCACGAGAGACGTGACTGTATACACTCACACCATGCGTGCCAGTGATCGCGCCTACTCGAGGCTCCGTGAGGAGATCGTCGACGGCGCCCTCCAGCCCGGCACCGTGCTGGGCGAGGTCGAGCAGTCCGCGCGTCTGGGCATCTCTCGCACCCCTTTGCGCGAGGCCCTCGCCCGTCTGGTCGCCGACGGTCTGGCCGAGACCTCCCGCGGCCGCGGACTCGTGGTCACCGCCGTGTCCCTCGCCGAGGCCCCGCGAATGTTCGACCTGCGCATCGCCCTGGAGACACTCGCCGCGCGCCGCGCCGCGGAACGGATCGCCGATCCCGAGGACGGCCCCGCGCCGCGCACCCGCTTCGCCCACCTCGCCGACCGGTTCGAGGAGGCCATCGCCCCACTCTCCTCCGGCACCGACCCCAGTGGCTACTACGCGCTGACCGTCGAGCTCGACGCCGCCCTCGATGCCGCCTGCGGCAATGCCTACCTCGCCGAGTCCCTGCGGGGGCTGCGCCTGCACCTCGGCCGGCTGCGACGCCTGGCGCGCAACTCCCCCGGCCGCCTCGCCGACTCCGCCCGGGAGCACGCCGCAATCTCCCGCGCCGTCGCCGCCGGCGATCCCGATCTCGCCGCCGCCACCGCGACGGTCCACCTCCGCCATGCCCTCGCCCACCTGCAGGGCGCCGACCACCCAGCATCTCCCCCGAGCACCCAGGAGTCCGCCTCATGAGAGACCACGCCGTCCGCGTCCACCGCTCCGACGAGAACCTGCCCCGCGAGGGCCAGCTGGCCTGGAAGATGGCCGAGGTCGCCGTCGATCCGGTCGAGGTCGAGGCCGATGTCCAGGAGATGATCATCAATCGGATCATCGACAACGCCTCCGTCGCCATCGCCTCCCTGAACCGCGCCCCCATCGTCTCCGCACGCGCCCAGGCGCTCAGCCACCCGGTCTCCACCGGCGGCGTCGGCGCGAGCATCGTCGGGATCCCCCAGGTCACCTCCCCCGAATGGGCCGCCTGGGCCAACGGGGTGGCGGTGCGCGAGCTTGACTACCACGACACCTTCCTCGCCGCCGACTACTCCCATCCCGGGGACAACATCCCGCCGCTCCTCGCGGTCGCCGAGCACACCGGCCGCTCCGGCCACGACCTGATCCGCGGCATCGCCACCGGCTACGAGCTGCAGGTGGACCTGGTGCGCGCGATCTGCCTGCACGAGCACAAGATCGACCACGTCGCCCACCTCGGCCCGTCGGCCGCCGCGGGCATCGGCACCCTGCTGGGCCTGGACACCGAGACCGTGTTCCAGGCGATCGGCCAGGCCCTGCACACCACCACCGCCACCCGTCAGTCCCGCAAGGGTGAGATCTCCACCTGGAAGGCGCACGCCCCCGCCTTCGCCGGGAAGCTCGCCGTCGAGGCCGCGGACCGGGCGATGCGCGGCCAGACCTCCCCGGTCCCGATCTATGAGGGGGAGGACGGCGTGATCGCCTGGCTGCTGGACGGCCCGGGTGCCCGCTACACGGTGCCGCTGCCGCAGTCCGGAGAGTCCAAGCGCTCGATCCTGGACACCTACACCAAGGAGCACTCGGCGGAGTACCAGGCCCAGGCCTGGATCGACCTGGCCCGCAAGCTTCACACCGAGCACCCCGAGGCGACGGATCCCGCCAACGTCGCCTCCGTCCTGATCCGTACCTCGCATCACACCCACTACGTGATCGGCTCGGGCGCGAACGATCCGCAGAAGTACGAGCCGACCGCCTCCCGCGAGACGCTCGACCACTCGATCCCGTACATCTTCACCGTCGCGCTGCAGGACGGCTCCTGGCACCACGCGAGTTCCTACGCCCCCGAGCGCGCGGCCCGCGCGGACACCGTTGCGCTGTGGCACAAGGTCACCACCGAGGAGGATCCGGAGTGGACCCGCCGCTACCACTCCCTGGACCTGACCGAGAAGGCCTTCGGCGGCGCCGTGGTCATCACCCTGACCGACGGCACCGTGATCGAGGACAGCATCGCGGTCGCCGACGCCCACCCCCAGGGCGCTCGCCCCTTCGCGCGCGAGCAGTACGTGCACAAGTTCCGCTCCCTGGCTGACGGGCTGGTCGCCGACGCCGAGATCGACCGCTTCCTCGAGACCGCGGCGCAGCTCGCGCAGCTGCCCGCGGGCGAGCTGGGCAGGCTGAACATCCGGGCCGCCCCCGGCGTGATCGACCCGTCGGCCGGCCCGAAGGGACTGTTCTGATGCTGTCGAGCACGAAGACCCCCGCCCAGAAGCGCCAGGACCTGCGCACCCTGCTCACGCCCGGGGCGGCGCAGCCGTTCCCCGGCGCGTTCACCCCGTTATCGGCGAAGCTCATCGAGGAGAAGGGCTTCCCCGGGGTGTACATCTCGGGGGCGGTGATCGCGAACGAGCTGGGCCTGCCGGACATCGGCCTGACCACCCTCAGCGAGGTCGCGACCCGTGGTGCCCAGATCGCACGCTCCACCGACCTGCCCTGCCTGATCGATGCCGACACCGGATTCGGCGAGCCGATGAACGTGGCCCGCACGATCCAGGAGCTCGAGGACGCGGGCCTGGCCGGCTGCCACATCGAGGACCAGGTCAACCCCAAGCGCTGCGGCCACCTCGACGGCAAGTCCATGGTGGACCTGCCCACCGCCGCCCAGCGGATCCGTGCCGCGGCCGACGGCCGACGGGACGAGGACTTCCTGGTGATGGCCCGCACCGACCTGCGTGCCACCGACGGCCTCGATGCCGCCATCGACCGGATGAAGGCGCTGGTCGACGCCGGGGCCGACGCGATCTTCCCCGAAGCGCTGAAGGACCTCTCCGAGTTCGAGCAGGTCTGTGCGGCGCTCGAGGTGCCGGTGCTGGCGAACATGACCGAGTTCGGGAAGTCCGAGCTCTTCACCCGCGAGCAGCTTGCCCAGGCCGGGGTCGCGATGGTGATCTACCCCGTCACCCTGCTGCGCGCCGCGATGGGCGCGGCCGAGCGGGTGCTCGAGACGATCCTCGAGACCGGCACCCAGGAATCCCGGGTTCCCGAGATGCTCACTCGCGCGCGGCTCTACGAACTGGTGGACTATGAGTCCTACAACCGCTTCGACACCTCGGTCTTCGACTTCGAAGTCCCCACCGCCCACCGCAGCACCCCGGACATCCCCGCCGCCTCCGGCACCGCCGCCGACCCCAGGAGTGAGTCATGAGCACCGAGACCAGTGACATCCACAAGGGCCTGAACGGGGTCGTCGCCGACGTCACCGCCATCTCCAAGGTCAATCCCGAGACCAACTCCCTGCTCTACCGCGGCTATCCGGTGCCGCAGCTCGCGGCGACCCAGCCGATCGAGGCGGTCGCGCACCTGCTGTGGACCGGCGAGCTGCCCGACGAGCAGGAGCTGGCCGAGTTCCAGCGGCACGCCCGCTCCCACCGCGCCCTGCACCCCGAGGTGAAGGCCGCGATGGACATGCTGCCGGTCACCTGCCACCCGATGGACTCCGTGCGCACCGCCGTCTCCCTGCTGGGGGCCCTGGACCCCGCTGCGGAGGACTCCTCCCCCGAGGCGGAGCTGGAGAAGGCCAAGCGGCTGTTCGCCCAGCTGCCGGCGGTCGTCGCCTACGAACAGCGCCGCCGACGGGCCGGCGGGCCGACTGAGCCGATCACGCCGCGCGAGGATCTGGACTACTCCCAGAACTTCCTGTGGATGACCTTCGGCGAGGAGTCCGCCCCCGCGGTGGTCGACGCCTTCCGCACCTCGATGGTGCTGTACGCGGAGCACTCCTTCAACGCCTCGACCTTCACCGCGCGCGTCATCACCTCGACGCTGTCGGACATGCACTCGGCCGTGACCGGTGCGATCGGCGCGCTGAAGGGCACGCTGCACGGCGGGGCGAACGAGGCCGTGATGCACACCTTCGACGAGATCGGCATCCGCCCCGAGGAGTCCGAGGTCGAGGCGAAGGCGCGGGCGAAGGCCTGGATGGAGGACGCGCTCGCGCAGAAGAAGAAGGTGATGGGCTTCGGGCACCGCGTCTACAAGCACGGCGACTCCCGGGTGCCCACCATGAAGCAGGCGATGGACGCGATGATCGCCCACTTCGACCGTCCCGAGGTGCTGGGCCTGTACAACGGCCTGGAGCAGGCGATGGACGAGGCCAAGGGCATCCTGCCCAACCTCGACTACCCCGCCGGCCCCACCTATCACCTGATGGGCTTCGACACCGAGCTGTTCACCCCGCTGTTCATCGCCGCTCGGGTCACGGGCTGGACCGCCCATGTGATGGAGCAGCGCGCCGCGAACGCGCTGATCCGCCCGCTCTCGGCCTACGTCGGCCCGGACGAGCGGCCGGTGCCCGGCGCGTGACCCGGCGCGCGCAGGTGCACCGCCACGACGGATCGCAGGAGGAGCGATGAGCGCAACGGGACCCCGTCACTTCACGCAGCCCGCCGCCTATCAGTCCGTGGCCGGCGGGCCGCTCGATCTCGACACCGCCCTGTACGACCGCATCGCCGGCGCGGATCGCACCAGCATCGAGCAGTTCGAGATCCCTGTCCGCTCCGGCAGGGCCTGGGAGGTGCCGGCTGGTGCGATCGTGCGCCTCTCCTCGGTGGAGGGCCCGCAGGTCGGCGACCTCAACATGTGGAATCTGCACGATCCGCGAGAGCGCTTCTGGGCGGCCCGGACGCGACAGCTGCACCGTTCCTCGATGACCACGCACGACCGCTTCTGGTCCACGCTCCCGTCCCTGCGTCCGCTGGCGACCGTCGTCGCCGATACGCTGGCCGAGCATCCTGACGCCGAGGTCATCCATGACCTTCTGGGGACTCGCTGCGACCCGTACATCAACCGATTGCTCACCGGTTCCGATGTCGACTACCACTGCCACTCGAACCTGACCCGCGCGGTCCAGCAGCATGGACTCACCGAACTCGATGTCCATGACGTGCTCAATGTCTTCCAGTTCGCCGGGCTGAATGCCGACCATGAGTACTTCATGGACACGTGCCCTGCCGGTCCCGGAGATCATTTCGAGTTCTTCGCCGAGATCGACCTCCTCTGCGCGCTCTCCACCTGCCCGGGCGGCGATCTCTCGGTGCACATGTGGGGGCCCGAGGCGGCGAGCACCGAGGAGCAGCTCGAGCACTGTCACCCGCTCGGCGTCGAGGTCTTCACGGTCGACGGGGCGGCGCTCGCCGGCTGGCAGCAGCCGGAGATCGCGGCGTACGACGGGGTGAACGGCCGGCACGGCCTCAGAGCCGTACCGTTCCCTCAGGCCTGAGGCATCTCGCGCCCCTGCTGTCACAGCGGACGTCGCTCAGCTGCCGGCTCCGTCCGTGCCCAGCTCCGGCAGCGCGGCGGCGGCATGGCGGATGTGCGCGGCGGTGAGCTCCGCGGCCTCATCCGCCCTGCCGTCGCGGATCGCGCGGAAGATCCCACGGTGCTGTGCGCGCAGGGAGTCGGCGATGGGCTGCCAGTCGGCGATCTTGGTGAACGACTCCATGATCGGGCCGCGCAGGGAGGCGCGGATCGCCCCGGTCATGTCGGAGAACAGTGCATTGCCTCCGGCCTGGGCGATCGCGACATGGAAGGCGGTGTCCGCGTCGTTGAACTCCTCGCGGCTCACGCCGGGGTCATCCATCACCTCCAGCAGCCGCTCGAGCTCGGCGAGGGCGTCGGCGTCGGCGCGCTCCGCGGCGAGTGAGGCACTCGCCTGCTCGAGCAGGATCCGCGTCTCGATGACCTCGTGCCGGCCGAAGTTCGACAGGGCCACATGCAGCCGGAGGAATCGCTCGAGGGCGGCGCTGGGCATCGCGGCGACGAACGTTCCGGCGCCGCGACCGGATCCCACCTCGGAGCGGAGCACCCCGTAGGCCTGGAGGACCCGGATCGCCTCGCGCACTCCCCCACGGCTCACCTGGAGCCGGGCGGCGAGCTCGCGCTCGGGCGGCAGGAGGTCGCCGACGGCCAGGGCACCGCTCATGATCTGGTCCTCGATCGCGTCGATGACCAGCTCATAGGTGCTGCTGCGGGTCACCGGTGCCCAGACGGCATCCGACGCTGCAGAACGATCATCCTGCGGTCGGACCTCATTGCCACTCGTCATGTCGACCATTGACCTGTTCTAGCACAGGTGGCACCGAAAAGCTTCGGGGATCTTGCCCCCGGCCGTCCGAGGGATTAATATTCCAGCTACTCATCATGTGGTCAGACCACAGCACGGTCTGCCATACCTTTCCTCACCGATTCACGAGGCACGACGTCGACGGCGATGCAGTGCAAGCACCGCGGCTGATGTGTGTCGGAGGTTCCCATGTACACCCCTGACCTCGCACCACTCGCGGGCAGTCTGCTGCTCTCCTCGCTTGTGGCACTCCTGCCACTGCTCACCATCTTCGTCACGCTGGGCGTGCTGCGCTGGAAGGCGCACTGGGCCGGCCTCGCCGCCCTCGGCATCTCGATGCTGGTCGCCGCCGTCGCCTATGGCATGCCGGTGGACCTGGTCGGGCTCTCGGCCACCGAGGGGCTCGCCTTCGGCCTGTTCCCGATCATGTGGATCGTGCTGAACGCGATCTGGCTCTACGAGCTGACCGTGCGCAGCGGCCGCTTCGAGGATCTGCGCAGCGTCATCGACGCGCTCTCGGATGATCCTCGCGTGCAGGCGATCATCATCGCCTTCTGCTTCGGTGGCCTGCTCGAGGCTCTCGCCGGATTCGGCGCCCCGGTCGCCATCACCGGTGTGATGCTCATGGCCATCGGCTTCACCGCGATGCGCGCGGCGACCGTGGTGCTCATCGCCAACACCGCTCCGGTGGCCTTCGGTGCCATCGCCATCCCGATCATCACCGCCGGCAACCTCACCGGAATCCCCTTCGAGCACATCGGTGCCATCGTCGGTCACCAGACCCCTTTCATCGCCGCCGTCGTCCCGCTGTTCCTCGTCTTCCTGGTCGATGGCAAGCGGGGCGTGAAACAGCTGTGGCCGCTCGCGCTGGTCGTCGGCGTGGTCTTCGGTCTCGCTCAGTACATCTCAGCGAACTTCATCTCCGTGCCGCTGACCGATATCATCGCCTCACTGGCCGGGCTCGCCGCGGCCGTCATCATGCTCCAGGTGTGGAAGCCGACCGGCGGCCAGGACGCACTGGACAAGATGGAGCTCGAGCGCAGGACCGAGAACACCAGTCCGGTGGACGCCAGCGGCACCGGTGGTGCCCTCGCCACCGCCGAGCGCACCACGGTGCGTCTCACGCCGAGCCGGGTGTTCATGGCCCTGTTCCCGTACCTGCTGGTGATCGTGATCTTCTCGGCCTCCAAGCTGGTGCCGGTGCTGAGCAGCGTCCTCGCCAAGACCGACGTGAAGCTCCCGTGGCCCGGCCTGGACGGCAACGTCTTCACGACAGACGGCGAGGTCGCCGGAAGCACCGTCTACAACTTCCAGTGGCTCTCCTCCCCCGGTACGCTGTTGCTGATCACCGGCATCATCGTGGCGATCGTCTACCGGATGTCGCTGCGGGAGGCGGTGGATGTCTACCTCACCCACCTCGTCAAGCTCCGCTACTCGATCCTCACCGTCGCCTCCGTCCTGGCCCTGGCCTACGTCATGAATCTGTCCGGCCAGACGATCACCATCGGCACGTGGATCGCCGGCACCGGGGCGGCCTTCGCCTTCCTCTCCCCGATCCTGGGTTGGCTGGGCACCGCGGTCACTGGTTCGGACACCAGCGCGAACGCTCTGTTCGCCACCCTGCAGCAGACCGCCGCCCAGGAGGCCGGTCTGGATCCGGCTCTGCTGGTGGCGGCGAATACCTCCGGCGGCGTGGTAGGCAAGATGATCAGCCCCCAGAACCTGACCATCGCCGCCACCGCGGTCGGCATGGTCGGCCAGGAGTCGGCGATCTTCCGCAAGGTCATCTGGTGGAGCCTCGGCATGCTCCTGGTCATGTGCCTGCTGGTCGGCCTCCAGTCCACCGTGCTGTCGTGGATGATCCCGACGCTCTGATCCAGCAACGATCCCGACTACCCACCGACCGTCTAAGGAGCACCCCATGGTCCAGCGTCAGGTCCCCCGCCCCGCCGAGCTCTTCGAGCTCATGAAGTTCAAGAAGCCCGACCTCGATCCCAAGCGCCGCCGCCTCTCCGGAGCGCTGACCATCGACGATCTGCGCACGATCGCGAAGCGCCGCACGCCCGCCGCCGCATTCGACTACACCGACGGCGCCGCCGAGGGCGAGATCTCGATGGCGCGCTCCGTCCAGGCCTTCGAGGACATCGAGTTCCACCCCTCGATCCTCCACGACGTCTCCCAGGTGGACACCACCGCCCAGATCCTCGGCGGCAGCTCGGCGCAGCCCTTCGGCATCGCCCCGACCGGCTTCACCCGCCTGATGCAGACCGAGGGCGAGATCGCCGGGGCCGGGGCCGCCGGAGCCGCCGGCATCCCCTTCACCCTCTCCACCCTCGGCACCTCCTCGATCGAGGACGTGCAGGCCGCGAACCCGCTCGGCCGCAACTGGTTCCAGCTGTACGTGATGAGGCAGCGGGAGATCTCCTACGGTCTCGTAAAACGGGCGGCGAAGGCGGGCTACGACACGCTGTTCTTCACCGTGGACACCCCGGTGGCAGGAGCCCGACTGCGCGATGCCCGCAACGGCTTCTCGATCCCGCCGCAGCTGAGCCTGGGCACGGTGGTCGATGCCATCCCGCGTCCCTGGTGGTGGTGGGACTTCCTGACCACACCGAAGCTCGAGTTCGCCTCGCTCAGCGAGACCGGCGGCACCGTCGGCGAGCTGCTGAACTCGGCGATGGATCCCAGCATCGACTTCGACGACCTCGCGCAGATCCGTGAGATGTGGCCCGGGAAGCTGGCGATCAAGGGCGTCCAGACCCTCGAGGACGCGAAGAAGCTCGCCGATCTCGGGGTCGACGCGATCGTGCTGTCCAACCACGGCGGGCGCCAGCTGGACCGCGCCCCGGTGCCCTTCCACCTGCTGCCCGAGGTGGCCCGCGAGGTCGGCCAGGACCTCGAGATCATCCTCGACACCGGTATCCGCAGCGGCGCGGACATCGTCGCCGCGATCGCCCTCGGTGCCGACTTCACCCTCATCGGCCGGGCCTACCTCTACGGCCTGATGGCCGGGGGCCGGCAGGGCGTGGACCGGACGATCGAGATCCTCTCCGACGAGGTGGAGCGGACGATGAAGCTGCTGCAGGTCCAGACCCTGCAGGACCTCACCCCCGAGCACGTCACGCAGCTCAGCCGGTTCACGCCGCAAGGGGCGAGTCGTCTTCCACGCCGCGTGGCCGGGGCATAGAGTCGATCCATGAGCGCTGACGATTCCTCTGCCCCCGCCCCTGCTGCCGATGCCACGTTCTCGGCCCCGGACATCAAGCCCCGCAGCCGCCAGGTCACCGACGGGCTCGGCGCGACCGTCTCCCGCGGCATGCTCCGTGCGGTGGGGATGGGGGACGCGGACTGGGACAAGCCCCAGATCGGGATCGCCAGCTCCTGGAACGAGATCACCCCCTGCAACCTGTCGCTGGACCGCCTCGCGCAGGCGGCGAAGGAGGGCGTCCACTCCGGTGGCGGGTATCCGCTGCAGTTCGGCACCATCTCCGTCTCCGACGGGATCTCGATGGGGCACGACGGCATGCACTACTCGCTGGTCTCCCGGGATCTGATCGCCGACAGCGTCGAGACGGTGATGAGCGCGGAACGACTGGACGGCTCAGTGCTGCTGGCCGGCTGCGACAAGTCCCTGCCGGGCATGCTGATGGCCGCCGCCCGCCTCGACCTGGCCAGCGTGTTCGTCTATGCGGGCACGATCATGCCGGGCCGGGCGAGCCTCTCCACCGGCGAGGAGAAGGAGGTCACCATCATCGACGGCTTCGAGGCCATCGGCGCGTGCGCGCGGGGGCTCATGAGCCGTGAGGACCTCGGCCGCATCGAACGCTCCATCTGCCCGGGCGAGGGAGCCTGCGGCGGCTACTACACCGCCAACACCATGTCGACGGTCGCTGAGGCGATCGGGATGTCGATCCCCGGCTCGGCCACTCCCCCGTCGGCCGATCGTCGCCGAGACGCGGATTCGCGCCGCGCGGGTGAGGCCGTGGTGGAGATGCTGCGCCAGGGCATCACCAGCCACGACATCATGACCAAGGCCGCCTTCGAGAACGCGATCGCAGTGGTCCAGGCCTTCGGAGGCTCCACCAACGCGGTGCTGCACCTGCTGGCCATCGCCCACGAGGCCGATGTCGACCTCACCCTGGGCGACTTCGCCCGCATCGGCGCGAAGGTGCCCCATCTCGCGGACCTGAAGCCCTACGGCCGCTACGTCATGAACGACGTCGACCACGTGGGCGGCATCCAGGTGGTGATGAAGACCCTGCTGGACGAGGGGCTGCTGGACGGGGACTGCCTGACCGTCACCGGCTCCACGATCGCCGAGAACCTCGAGGTGCTCGCCCCGCGCCCGGCCGACGGGAAGGTGCTGCGCCCCGCCTCGGCACCGATCGCCCCCACCGGCGGGATCACCATCCTGCACGGCTCCCTCGCCCCGGAGGGCGCAGTGGTGAAGTCCGCCGGCTTCGAGGCCGACGTCTTCGAGGGCACCGCCCGCGTCTTCGAACGGGAGCAGCACGCGCTGGACGCCCTGAACGACGGCACGATCACGCACGGCGACGTAGTGGTGATCCGCTACGAGGGCCCCAAGGGCGGGCCGGGCATGCGCGAGATGCTCGCGATCACCGGCGCGATCAAGGGGGCGGGGCTCGGCAAGGACGTGCTGCTGATGACCGATGGGCGCTTCTCCGGCGGCACCACCGGGCTGTGCGTCGGCCACATCGCCCCGGAGGCGGTGGACGGCGGACCGATCGCCTTCGTACGCGACGGGGACCGGATCCGGCTCGACGTGGGCACGGGCGCACTGGATCTGCTGGTCGACGAGGAGGAGCTGGAGAGCCGGCGCGAGGGTTGGGAGCCGCTGCCCCCGAAGTTCACCAAGGGCGTGCTCGGCAAGTACGTGAAGCTCGTGCAGTCGGCCTCGACCGGTGCGATCCTCGGGGACTGAGGGCCCGGGCGGCCTCCGGCTCAGGTCCCGGCCCCGTGGACTGTCGCACCTCGTCCCTAGTCTCGGGACATGTCTTCCTCGGGTTCGATCCTCGCGCACCCCGCCTCGGGCGGCACCGCCCACACCGAGCGGGAGACGATCCGCACCCTCCTGCTGGCACGACGGCCGGATCTCGACCGTCGACTGCTGGTCGGCCCGAGCGGCGCCCTGTTGATCCCGCTGCCGACGGGCGGCAGCATCGAGATCGGGCGGATGCGCCGGCGCGGGGAGCCCCGCTGGGTGGTGGTGTCCCCCTCTGCAGACGGCGCGATGCTGCGGGAGCCGGCGAGCATCGGTGCCGTGGTCCGCACTGCGCTGGGCGCCCTGCGGGAGGCCGAGGCGCAGCGCTGACGCCCACCCGTCGGCCACCCCTGCTAGCGTCGCCGACATGAACGACAGTGCACAGCAGATCGACGACGCGACGGGCTCGGCCGGCGCATCCCGCCATCTCGACATCATCATCGACCGCCCCTGGCGCCGGGTGTACGAATTCGCGAGCGACCCGCGGAACCTCCCTCGCTGGGCCGCCGGGCTCGCCGGCGGGGAGGTGCAGCGCGAGGTCTCCCAGTGGTCGATGAACTCCCCGATGGGGCGGGTGCTGATCAGCTTCGTCCCGGAGAACGAGTACGGGGTCATGGACCACACCGTCACCCTCCCCAGCGGGGAATCGGTGCTCAACCCGCTGCGGGTGCTGGAGCTGGACGACTCCCGCTGCGAGGTCGTGTTCACCCTGCGCCGGGGCACGATGTCCGAGGCCGAGTTCGCGGAGGATGCGGAGGCCGTCGCCGAGGACCTCGCCACGCTGAAGGAGATCTGCGAGCAGGGCTGAGCAGGCGGAGCACCACCGACGTCGGGCCAGCCCGACATCGTCCGTCCCGGTGCCAGGATGGGACGCGCGGCCTCGCACCCACAGAGTGGAGACATGACCACCGTGACCGTGCCCGAGTCCCTCGAGGGGCAGTCCCCGCCCTCCTCTGCTCCCGCCGCGCCTGCTCAGCCCTGGTCGATCAGCCGCTGGGCCTCCCGGATCGGGCGGTTCCTCGCCTATGGCTTCCTCGCCATGGTGCTGGGAGCTGTCGGCTTCTCCCTCGTCCTCGGCCTGCTGTCCGCCGGCGCGGCCACCATCGTCATCTGGATCGGGCTGCCGATCCTGGTGGCCGGGGTGCTGGTGGCGCACGGTTTCGCGAGGGTCGAACGAGCCCTGCAGTCCACGATCCTGGGCACCACCCTGCCCACCCCGGCACCGGTCCGGGCTCCGGCGGGCGCCGGCAGGGCGCGCCGCCTGCTCACCCCGCTGACGGACCCCCAGAACTGGCTGGATTCACTCTGGGTGCTGGTCAACTTCCTGCTCGCCCTGATCACTTTCCCGCTGGCGCTGGCCTGGATGGTGGGCGCTCTCGCGACGGTGGGCGGGCCGGTGGCGACCCTGGCGCTGGAGCAGACGCTCCCACCCGCGGAGGGCAGCGGCCTGGCTGCGCTGATGGGGGTTGCTGAGCCGTACACGCTCGCGGTGGATGTGAGCCTGCAGGTCCTCGCGGGGCTGCTGTTCCTGCTCACACTCGGTCCGGTGGTGCGCGGACTCACCGCGCTGCACCAGGCGGTGGCGCGCGGGCTGCTGAGCTCGCGGTACCGGGACCAGCAGCGCCTGCTGCGCACCGAGCAGTCCCGCGCCGCGGGCCGCTCGGCGGAATCCGCCGCTCTGCGGCGACTCGAGCGGGATCTGCACGACGGGCCCCAGCAGCGCCTGGTGCGCGCCTCGATGGACCTCGCGCGAGTGGAGTCGCTCGCCCGGAAGGATCCCGAGAAAGCACGGGCGGTGCTGCGGGAGACCCGTGAGCAGCTGGGCCTCACCCTCGATGACCTCCGCCGCCTCTCCCGCGGCATCGCCCCGCCGGTGCTGGTGGACCGCGGGCTCGCCGCCGCTCTCACGGAGCTCGCGGCGATCTCCCCGATCCCCGCCACGGTCGAGGCCCCCGAGCTGGAGCTGCCCGAGCATGTCGAGATCGGGGTGTACTACGTCGTCTCCGAGTCGCTGACCAATACCGCCAAGCACTCCGGGGCCCGGAGCGTCCGGGTGGAGCTGGCCCGGATCGGCGATGAGGCGCGGGTGAGGATCGAGGACGACGGGCGCGGCGGCGCCGAGATGCGCGCCGACGGGGGCCTGGCCGGCCTCGCCGGCCGTGTCGCCTCCCTGGAGGGCCGGCTCACGGTGTCCTCGCCGCCGGGCCGCGGAACGCGGATCGAGGCGGTGATCCCGTGCGCGTCGTGATCGCGGATGACTCCGCATTGATCCGGGAGGGCCTGCGCCTGGTGCTCGAGGAGGCCGACCACGAGGTGGTCGGCACCGTCGCGACCGGTACCGAGCTGGTGGCGCGTGCGCTGGAGCTGCGTCCGGCGCTGATCATCTCCGACATCCGGATGCCACCCACCCATACCGATGAGGGGCTGCGGGCAGCCCAGCAGATCCGCGCGCAGTGGCCGCAGGCACCGATCGTTCTGCTGAGCCAGTACGTGCTGGTCGGCTATGCGACCGAGCTGATCGAGTCCGGGGTGCAGTCCACGGGCTATCTGCTCAAGGATCGCGTCTTCGACATCCGGGCCTTCCTGGAATCGATCGAGCGGGTGGCCGCCGGCGGCGTGGCGATCGACCCGGACGTGATCGCGCAGGTGATCTCCTCGCGTCGGCGCACCCCGCTGGACGAGCTCACACCGCGCGAACGCGAGGTCCTGGAACTGATGGGCGAGGGGCTGACCAATGCCGGCATCTCGCAGCGGCTGTACATCAGCGGCGGCGCGGTGGAGAAGCACACGCAGCGCCTGTTCGCGAAGCTCGGGCTCGACGAGGATGCAGGGGTGCACCGCCGGGTGACCGCGGTGCTGACCCTGCTGGCTCGCTGAGAGGCTGCTCGGCCGGAGCGTGCCCGGTGGGAGATCGAACGACCAACCCTCCCCACACCTTCATCGTCCACAATCCTTACCGGCATTCTTGACGGCGCCCCGAAACGAGTCTTCTCGTCTGCATTCGCGCTGCTCCGCGTGTCCGGGGCTGCGACGCGGAGGCGATCTCCCGCATCGAGCAACCCTGCGGACACCGTGCCCACCGATATGACCGTTCCTCCACCGAGCATATTCATCCACATTTTCTTCCACATTCTGGGGTGCCTTGCAGAGTTATCCACAGATTCCGCGCCAGGGGTGACAGCGCGTATCGAACGTGACTACGATTCCGGGTATGGAATCGACGACACCGAGCGACGACGGGGACCGCCCCGGTGAGGCTGCTCCTCACCGGGACGGCGCCTCGCCCTCGGTGGACGTCCTGGCCTCCGCGGCGTCCACCCTGATCGAGGTCGAGGCGAGCCCGGCGGCGCGAGTCGTGCTCGCACAGGTGCTCAGCGCCACGCTCGTGGCCTTCACCCGCACCAGATCGGTGCGCGACCCCCTGCCCGACACCGCCGCCGGGTCCCCCGAGGAAGCACTCGCTGTCCTCTCCGGGATCGACCAGCTGCGCTCCTCGCTCTCCGCGATGGATGCGACCTGGCAGGTCGCCGCGGAGCAGCGCATCCGTCGCGCAGATGCACAGCGCGGGCTCCCGGCCTCTCGGCAGGGCAGAGGTGCCCACAGCGAGATCGCACTGGCCCGCCGCATCTCTCCCGCCGCGTCCTCCTTCTCCCTGGCCTCCGCTCGGCGACTCCTCCAGCACATGCCCGGCACGGTCGACTCCCTCCGGGAGGGCGCCGTGACCGCACAGCAGGCCTCCGCGGTGGCGGGCGCGCTCTCGACGGCCTCGCCCGAGACCTGCCGCCGGATCGACGAGCTCATCCAGCAGGATCCGCAGACCCTCCAGGGGAAAGGGCACAAGCGCCTGCGCTCGGACATCGAGGAGATGGTCCAGCACCTGGAACCCGAGACCTCGCAGGTACGCGCGGAGCGCGCCGCGCGGGCGCGGCACGTGACCATGGCACCGCTGGCGGACGGGATGGCCCGGGTCACCGCCGTTCTGCGCGGCATCGATGCCGTCGGGATGATGCAGGCCCTGCATTCCGGTGCCGGTTCCCTGCGCGCCGCCGGGGAGAAGACCTCCGCCCCCGCCCTCGAAGCGGACCTGCTGGTCGACGCCGTGCTCGCCCGTGATCCCTCCGCAGTCCGGGTGACCACACAGGAGACTCCGCACGCTCCTCGCCGACCGCGGACGCAGCCAGGACTCGACGTCGGCATCGTCATCTCCGACACCGCCCTGCTGGGACGTGACGACGACGCCGAGAGCGCCCACCTCGAGGGGTACGGCACCATCCCGGCGCACATCGTCCGTGATTCCCTGCTCGGCAGGCCTCCGGGACACCTGCGCCATGGTGAGGACGAGCATCCCGACGAACAGGTCTCCGCGTTCTACCGGCGCCTCTACACGAACCCGACCACCGGAGAACTGGTCGCGATGGAGTCCCGCTCCCGGGCGTTTCCCGCCGGGCTGGCCCGCATGATCCGCTGGCGGGATACCACCTGCCGCACCCCATGGTGCAATGCGGTGATCCGGCAGAGCGACCATGTCGTCCCCTTCCACCGCGGCGGGTCGACCAGCTATGCGAATGGTCAAGGGCTGTGCGTGCGCTGCAACCTGCTCAAGGAGCACGGGCTGTGGGTGCTCGCGCCCCTGACCGGCGAGAGCGCACCGAGCACGGCATCGACCCCGACATCCGACGGCACGCCGGGCACGCCGGGCACGCCATCGTCGCCACCCCCAGCGCCATCCCCACCCACGGCCTGGTTCTGGACCAGTCCGCACGGAGCGCAGGGCCTCTCCTGGACTCCCCCGCTGCTCGCCCCGCCACCACCGGAGGTGCCACCGGGCCCGGCACCGTCCTCCGATCCTCCTCCGGATCCGCCACCGACATCGGGTTGATCACCACCGACGTGGCGATCTCTCCCCGCCCGCGCAGTCCGTGCCCGCTCGCCTCGGAGTGCTCACCTCCCGCTGCGAGCCGGTACGCATCCTCCTGGACACGCCCCCAGGTCCCGTCGTCATCACCAGGCGACACATCGAGGACATCCGTCCCCTGCGGGAGGGGGCGGGCTGTTCGGCATCACTCTCCTGGCCGGGACACCAACTGATTCGCCTGCGTGCCCGAGCTCCGCACCGAGACCTGGTGCGGGCACCTCGCACATCTGCGACGCACGGTGAGGCCGGTGCGGCCCGTCCGGCAGAACGTCGTGCTGCCGGACGATGCGGCGCATGCGCTGGCACCGAATGTGGGACACGGGGCGAACACGGCCCTCCAGGATGCGCAGTCCCTGGTCCTCGCGGTGCGAGAGCAGCGGAGGTGCGGATCCGGCCCCGTGCAGGTCCGGTCCATGCAGAACTGCGGCAGGAGCGCGCCGTTCGCTGCGGAGGCATGCTGCACACAGCACCCGGCCCGATCAGGGGTGGCAGCTGGCGTCGGAGACGACGCTGCCAGTGGCCATGGCGTCATCGGCCGCCGGATGGCGCGATCGGATGCTCACCGCGAGCCGGGGGCGGCGCGGCCCGCAGTCCGGATGCGAGGTAGGACGGGCCCGCTCAGCGGAGCTTGCGCGCGAGGGTGGAGATGACGTGCCAGTGCTTCTTCTCGGACAGGAAGCGGCCGTCCTCGTCACGCGTCGAGCGATCGAGCACCTGGAAGTCGCTGAACATCGCGTCGATCTCCTCGAGCGGCAGGGTCGCCACGTCGGGACGCTCCGCCCAGGAGTCATTGGTGCCGAAGAAGTCCACCGCCATCACGCCGCCGCGCGGCAACGAGGCCACGAGCTTGCGCCAAACCTCGGGCAGCGCCGTCGGGCCCAGCAGGCCCAGCGTGTAGGTCGAGTACACGATCTGCGCAGCGGGGAAGACCGGGACGTCCGCGATATCGGTGTGGTGGAACTGGACCGAGCCGGACATCCGCTCGTTCTCCACCAGGCGCGCGGCGAGGGTGTCATCGCTGTCGTAGGCGTGCACCGTCCAGCCGTGACGAGCGAACTGCAGGGAGTCGGCGCCGGCACCAGCGCCGAGGTCGAGCACGACCCCCGGCTGGCGGTCGCCACCGACCGCTGCGATCGCCTTGGTCACCAGGCGGCGAGCGGGGCGGCCCGCCGCATGGGCGTTCAACGCTGCCCAGTCAACTTTCTCCGCCGTCTCCATGCGATTCAGGCTCTATCATGCAGGTGCCCATTTCAACTTCCCGTGACGCAGGACGCCTCAAGTTTCGTCACCGGCGAACACCAGGGCATACTGCGCTATCCCCTGGGCCCGGACAGCCTCCGGATCGCCACCGTGCCGACCCGTGGTCGCGCCGCCCGCCTAGGATGACGGGCATGTCCGTCCCCTCCCTGCGCATCGCTGCGGTCTCCCTGCACACCTCCCCCCTCGAGGATCCGGGTGGGGCCGACGCCGGTGGCATGAACGTCGTCGTGCTCGAGCAGTCCCTCGCGCTCGCCCGCCTCGGGCACCGCGTCGACCTCTTCACCCGGCGCAGCGATCCCCTGGCCCCGGACATCATCGAGATCGCCACCGGGGTGCGGCTGCACCACCTCGACGCGGGTCCTGCTGCCCCGTTGGCCAAGAGCGCGATGGAACAGGCGATCGCACCTTTTCGCACCGCCCTGCACACGGTGCTCACCGCTGACGACCCCGCCGGGGGCTGGGACCTCGTCCATTCCCATCACTGGTTCAGCGGGGTCGCCGCGCTCCCCGTCGCACGCGAGCTCGGCGTCCCGCACCTGCAGTCCTTCCACTCGGTGGCGGCCCCGGAGGGCGCCGGGTCGCTCGATGCCGGGGAGCCCGCCGAGTCCCACGGCCGCATCCCGGGCGAGCAGTTCGCCGCCACCGGCTCCGACCTGGTGGTCGCGGTGTCCGAGGCCGAGGCCCGCACCGTCGGCGAGCGGTACGGGGTGCCGGGCTCCCGGCTGAGCGTGGTCCGTCCCGGCGTGGACATCGAACGCTTCAGCCCCTGCCCGGACGTGGAGGACCGCCGGATCGGACCGACGCTGCTGTTCACCGCCCGGCTGCAACCGTTGAAGGGACCCGATCTCGCCCTCGAGGTCCTCTCCCGCCTCGACCCGGCGCTCGGTGCCCGACTCGTGCTCGCCGGCGGCACCTCCGAGGACTTCGCGGAGTACCTCGAGGAGCTGCGGGCACTGGCGGGCGAGCTCGGGGTCGGGGACCGGGTGGAGTTCGTCGGCGCCCTGGGCCGCGACGAGCTGGCCGAGGCGATGCGCTGCGCGGGGGCGCTGCTGCTGACCAGTTGGTCCGAGACTTTCGGACTGGTCGCCCTGGAAGCCCAGGCCAGCGGTACCCCGGTGCTCGCCTGGCGCTGCGCGGGCGGGGTGCAGGAGGCCGTCGGTCCCGAGGGGCTAGTGCTCGAGAGTCGTGACGCCGACGTCTGGGCCGAGGCGCTGCAGTCCCTGCTCGGTGACGCGGACCGCTACCGCACCGCGGTGCATTCCGCACGGGAGTTCGCTGCGACCCGCACCTGGGATGCCGCCGCGGAGTCCCTCGCCGGACTCTATGCCGCCGTCGTCTCGCACCCCGCGATCCCGGCCCCGGTCCCGGTCCCCGACCCCTGGCGGGTGCTCGATGACGCCACGACGGTCCTGGCCGTGCACGCGCACCCGGACGACGAGTCCCTCTCGACCGGCCCCCTGATCGCGTCGCTGACGTCGGCCGGGACCCAGGTGGTGCTGGTGACGGCGACCCGCGGGGAGGAGGGCGAGATCGTACCCGGAGCGCTCGATGTCGGGGAGTCACGGCCTCTCGAGGAGGTCCGCGAGGCGGAGATCGCCACCGCCGCCTCCGCACTGGGCATCACCGAACGGCACTGGCTCGGCACCGCCCCGGCCCTGGCCCCCGGTGCCGCGCCGCGCCGGTACCGGGACTCGGGCATGCGGTGGGTGCAGGAGGGGCTCGCGGGTCCCTCGGAGAGCGCCGGGCCCGACAGCTTCTCCCTCCGCCCGCTCGAGGAGGCCGTCGCCGACCTGGTGGCCCTCCTCGAGGCGGTGCGGCCGGATGCCGTCATCGGGTACGACGACGAGGGGACGTACGGGCATCCCGACCACGTCCGGGCGCATCACGTCGCCGTCACGGCCTGTGCCCGCGCCGGGATCCCGCTGGTCCAGATCGCCAGCGTGCTCCCGGACGGCCCCGGGACCGGGGCAGGTCCAGGGTCAGGGACCGAGTCAGAGTCGGGGACCGAGACGGGGTCCGGCTCCGACATCCGGGAGCGCGGCCACCCTGGCACGGCCGAGGTCGTGCTGCGCGCGGTGGACTCCTACCGCACCCAGCTCACCGTCGTCGGTGAGGAGCCGGGCGGCACCGCGATCCGCCATGTCGGCGGGCAGGACGACGTGGTGCGGCTGCGCACCGGACTGCACGTGCGGGGCTGACGGGCCGACGCTCAGAGCGAGACGTCCAGCAGCGTGGGCAGATGGTCGGAGGCCCCGGGGAGCCGCTCCCCCGCGACCGTCCGGGTGGAGCGCACGGCGCGGGCGTCCAGCACCCGAACCCCGTCCGTGACCAGCACCGCGTCGATGCGACGGCTCGGGGACGCGGCCGGGAAGGTGTGCCCTGCGGGATCTGCACCGTCCACCGGATCGCTGAGCAGCGGCGCGAGCAGGCGCCGCGCCGCACCGTCGGCCGTCTCGTTGAGGTCCCCGCCGACGATGACCGGCGCCCCGGCGCCGCGCACCAGCGCAGCCAGGTGCTCCGCGTGCCGCAGCCGGTTCTCCTCCTGCAGCGCCAGATGCGTCGAGGCGACCACCACGGCGCCGCCGCCGGGGATCGAGAGCCGCACCGCGGCGACCCCGCGGGGATAGATCGAGTTCAGATCCGACATCGTCTGCGTCACGGGATGCGTGCCGCGGCGGATCACCTGGGCCGCGACCTCCTCGGTGGCGAGGATCGCCAGGCCGCGACCGCCGGCGCCGCCGAGGAGCACCCGTCGGCCGGTGCGGCGGGCCAGCCACTGCAGCCGGGCCGTGGACAGCACGAAGCGCGGCGCCTCCTGGATCAGCAGCACGTCGGGCCGCAGGTCCCGGGCGGCCTCGATCAGCGCGACGAGATCCCCGCGCAGCTCCCACAGGTTCCAGCTGAGGATCCGCAGCTCCCACGACGTCCGCGTCACGCGCGATTCCCCCCGCCATCCTGGCGGACCATCGGTGCGATCACGCGCTCGACCAGGCCCTTGAGCTCGTCGACCTCATAGCTCGGCCACCCGAAGAGCATCCGTCGCCACTCCGGCAGCACCGCCTTGGGGCCGAGCGCCGCCCCCATCAGCGCACCGGTGATGCACGCGATCGTGTCGGTGTCGTAGCCGGCGCGCACCGCGGATCGCAGTGCCGCGCCGAGCGCATCCCGCTGGGCGAACTTGCCCTCCGGGATCGGGCTGACGCCGGCGATCGCCGCCCAGGCGGCCTGGAAGGCACTGACCACCCAGCCGTTGCGACGGAACCTCACCGGCGTCGAGAGCTCCGCCTCCTCGATCCGCTCGAGCCACAGCGCACGTCGGTCGGCGGGAAGCTGCCCCAACCCCACCCGCACATCGATCTCACCGGTGAGGACGGCGTGGCGCACGGCCAGCCCCCACAGGACGTTCGCCTCGATCGTCTCCGGATGCACGTGTGTCAAGCGGCACACCGCGGTGATCGCCTCGACCGCGTCCTCCACGGGCGAGCGCAGGTACGGCAGCACGGCCACGTGCACCCGCATCAGCGAGCCGTTGCCCGCGGAGGCCGGCAGCCGCTCATGGGCGGTGGCCGCGGCGCTCCGGAAATCCTTCGCCCGCGGGGCGTAATGACCGTCCTCCCGGGCCAGCTCGGCCGCGGTGCGGATCACCTGCGAGGTGAGCGTGCCGATGTCCGGAGTGCCCAGCGACCACGAGTACCACTCGCGTGCGATGTGGTCCTGTGCTGTCTCGACCCGCAGGTCATGCCCGTCGGAGGCGGCGAGGGACGCCTCCAGCACCACGACCGCCATCGCGGTGTCGTCGGTCCACTCCCCCGGCTGCCAGTCGAGGACCCCGCCCCCGATCATGTCGATGTCCTCGGAAGCGGCCACCGGCGGCTGGAACTCGTAGGGGGCGCCCAGTGCATCTCCTGCCGCCGCTGCCACGACGGTGCCGACGGCACGCTGGCGCTGGAGCGGAGAAAGGCCCTCCGAGGGGGAGTTCATGGCATCCGTCGTCACGCGCCCATGGTTCCACACCGGTGGCAGCACACTGCACACAGTCCAGCCCCGGTACCCTGGTGAGGACCCAGAAGGAGCTCCATGACCGACACCCCCGCGGCCTCCGCACCGCACTTCGACGACCCCCACGACCACACCGGCCACGACCATCCGCCCACCGGCGCGGACCTGGTCCGGGACCTCGTCAAGGGCCTGTCGATCCAGGCACTGCTGATCCCCGTGCTGGCTGTCGTCCTGGTGCTGGCGATCCTGCCCTTCGCGCCCCTCACCCCGGTCCCGCTGCTGCTGGGCATCGGGCTCGGCGCCGCGCAGCTGATCTCACTGGTGGCCACCAGTCTGTTCGTGGCTCGCACCCGCACCCAGCTGGCGGTGAACCCGGGCCTGCTGGCGGTGCGCAGCGTCGTCGAGGAGCTGCTGCGGGTCGCGGCGGTGCTGCTGGCGATCCTGCTGTGGCCGGCGGATGTCCGCCCGGAGCTCGGCATCTGGGTCGGTGCCGGCTGCGCGCTGGTCTGGCTGATCCTCGCGACCGCCCAGACCATCGCCACCCGGCAGCGGATCGCCCGTCCCGGCGAGTGGTCGAAGGAGGCGGTCTCCACGATGCTGGCGCACCGGATCGGTGCCCGCTCCACCGTGCTGATGCGCCTGCTCGACGTGGCCGGCACCGTGATGTTCCAGGTCGGTGCCACAATCCTGGTGATCCTCTCGCCGGTGCTGGCGATCGGCACCATCGTGCTCTCGATCGGTGTGGGGCTCTCCACGCTGGTGCTGCACCGCCGCGCGCCGGCCGAGCGCTCCCGCAGCCCGTGGGCCTATGTGCCCGTCGGCCTGGGGCTGCTCACTCTGGCGCTCGCCGCCTTCGGGCTGCTCGCCCTCTGATCCTTCCCGTCCGCACCCCACCCCGCAGGAGCCGATGATGACCACTGCCCCCACGACCGCCCGCCGCTCCGGCCTCTGGCTGGACCAGGTCGATACGTCCGTCCGCCTCCAGGACGATCTCTTCGGCCACGTCAACGGCCGGTGGCTGCGCGAGCACGAGATGCCCGCGGACCGCTCGAGCGATGGCGCCTTCCACGCCCTGCGCGACCTCTCCGAGGAACGGGTGCGGGAGATCGTCGAGGAGGCCGCGGCCGACGAGGAGGGCCGCGATCCGCACGGTGAGATGGTCCCCACCACCGACCATGCGCGAGTGGGCGCCCTGTACCGGATGTTCATGGACACCGAGGCGATCGAGCAGGCCGGCCTCGCCGTGCTCGAGGACCCGCTGAGCACCGTCACCGCCACCACGGATCTCGAGGGGATCGTGCGTGCCATGGCCGCCCCGGACTCGGGCGCCTCCGCGCTGCTGGCCTACGTCTGGACGGACGATATGGACTCCACGAACTACCAGGTGAAGATCCACCAGGGTGGGCTGGGCCTGCCGGACGAGTCCTACTACCGCGAGGAGCGCTACGCCGAGATCCGCACCGCATACGCCCGGCACCTCGCGAACCTCGCCCGTCTCGCCGCGCTCCCCGGACGCGACGGCCTGGTCGCCGGGAGCCCCGAGGACCTCGCCGCCGCCGTGATGGACTTCGAGACCCGCCTGGCCGCGTGCCATCTGGACGTGGTGCGCGTGCGCGATCGGGAGCAGTCCTACAACCCGATGGATGCCGCGCAGCGCGACCAGCTGGCCCCCGCCTTCCCCTGGGACGCCTATCTCGAGGGCACCGGCGCTCCGGCCCCGGCCCTCGAGGTGATCTCGATCGGTCAGCCCGAGTTCGTCACCGCCGCCGCCGAGCTGCTGGCCGGGGAGGACCTCGCGGTGCTGCGCTCGTGGCTGGCCGTCCACGCCGTCTCCTCCTACGCCCCCTACGGTCCGGCTGCCCTGGTCGACGAGGACTTCGCCTTCTCCGGGAAGATCCTCTCGGGGGCTGAGGAGCTGCGCGAGCGGTGGAAGCGCGCCGTCGCCTTCGTCGAGGGTGCCGTCGGATTCGCGGTGGGCCGCGAATACGTCGCCCGCCACTTCCCGGCCGCCCACAAGAAGCGCATGACCGAGCTGGTCGACGCACTGATGGACGCCTACCGCGACTCCATCGAGAACCTGCCGTGGATGACCCCGGTCACTCGCCAGAAGGCACTGGCCAAGCTCGAGAAGTTCACCCCGAAGATCGGCTATCCCGAGCAGTGGCGCGAGTACGACGGCCTCGAGATCGTTCCCGGAGACCTGGTCGCCAGCGCCCGCGCGTCCCGCCGTTTCGAGGCCGCCTTCGAGTTCGCCAAGGTGGGGGGACCGATCGACGAGACCGAGTGGCACATGACCCCGCAGACGGTCAACGCCTACTACAACCCCGGCGCGAACGAGATCGTCTTCCCCGCCGCGATCCTGCAGCCGCCGTTCTTCGACGCCGAGGCCGACGATGCCGTGAACTTCGGTGGGATCGGCGCGGTGATCGGGCACGAGGTGGGCCACGGCTTCGACGACCAGGGCTCGAAGTACGACGGCGACGGCAACCTGCTCTCCTGGTGGACGCCGGAGGACCGCGAGGCCTTCGACGCGCGCGCCGCGCAGCTCATCACCCAGTACTCGGCCCTCTCCCCCCGGGAGCTCGATGACGCCCACCGCGTCAACGGTGCGCTGACCATCGGTGAGAACATCGGCGACCTGGGCGGGCTGTCCATCGGGGTGAAGGCCTACCTGGCCAGCCGCGACGCCGCCGAGGTGGAGACCGAGATCGACGGCCTCACCGGCCTGCAGCGGGTGTTCTGGTCCTGGGCCACGGTGTGGCGCGGGAAGCATCGCCCCCAGGAGGCGATCCGTCGCCTGGCGGTGGACCCCCATGCCCCGATGGAGTTCCGCTGCAACACGGTCGCCGGCCACCTCGAGGAGTTCCACGCCGCCTTCGACGTCCGCGAGGGTGATGCGATGTACCGCGCCCCCGAGGAGAGGGTGAGCATCTGGTGAGGCCGGAGCCGCCGTTCTACGTGGGCCGCACCCGGCCCTCCTCCATCGGCTGGACCCGCATCGCGATCACGCTGGTGGCCGGGGCCGTGCTCGCGTTGCTGATGGCTCAGCGCTCCACGCCGACGGGCGTCCTGCTGGTGGCGGTGCTGTTCCTGGGGCTCGCCGTGTGGACCTGGATGGGGCAGTGGACCCGCTTCATCGTGGACGAGCACGGCCTGTCGGTGAGCCTGGGAGGGTTCCTGCCTCGCCGGCCCTGGCCGCTGGCGGATTTCCGCACCGTCCAGCTGCGCGAGCTGCCGCGCTCGCGGGTGGGTGTGACCCTCGGCGGCTATGGATGGCGTCGCAGCCGGGCGACGACTCCGCGGCCCGCGGAGCTGACCCCCGTCGGGGCGCGGAAGATCTTCACCCTCGACCAGGTCCAACAGCCCTACCGGATGCTGGTCACCCGGTCGGGGACGATGGTCGAGATCATCGGCCGCGGCTCCACCCACTACATCCTCTCCCCCGAGGACCCCCGCGCCACGGCAGCCGCCGTCGACCAGGCGATCCGCGCCCGCCGCTGACCGGGTAGACTCATCTCTCGTCATCCACTGACAGGGGAGCACCGCGAGGTGCTGAGAGTGCGCATCCTGCGCAGACCCTCGAACCTGATCCGGCTCGCACCGGCGTAGGGAGTCGGGATATCCGTGGAGCGCCGCCGGTGCCCGCGCCCCTTCCAGAGGGAAGGAGAAGTGATGACTCGTTTCCGCACCGTGGACCTGCTGGTCACCGTTCTGATCGGCGCCGCCTTCGGCGTCGCGTACCTGGGCTACGGCCAGCTGTACACGCTGATCGGTCCGCTCACCGCGGCGTTCAAGCCCGCCGAGGGCCTGCTGGCCGGGATCTGGTTCCTGCCGGCGATGCTCGCGGGGCTCATCGTGCGCAAGCCGGGTGCCGCCCTGCTGGCCGGGATGCTCGCCGCCGTGCTCTCGATGCTGCTGGGCAGCCAGTGGGGCTGGGGCACCGCGATCTCCGGTCTGATGCAGGGCGGTGGCGTCGAGCTCGCGTTCCTGCTGACCCGCTACCGGCGCTTCACCCTGCCGGTCGCCGTGCTGGCCGGCGTACTCGCCGCGCTGCTGGAGTGGGGATGGGAGAAGTTCGCCTACTACCCGGAGATGAGCTGGGCCTTCTCCGGTGTGATGCTCGCCTGCTTCGTGCTCTCCGGGGCGCTGCTGTGCGGCGGGCTCGGCTGGGCGGCGACCCGGGCGCTGGTCTCCACCGGCGCGGTGGACGCCCTCGCCGCCGGTCGGGAGCACGCCCGGGTCGCCGAGGCCTGAGCAGGCGGCCACGATCACCCGTCCCCGCTCCCCCGCCACCACCGGTCGGCAGCTGACCGGTCTGAGCTGGCGGCCCCTGACCCGCTCCCGGCCCACGATCGCCTCGCTGGACCTGTCGATCCCGGCCGGGCAGCGAGTGCTGCTGACGGGTGCCAGCGGCAGCGGGAAGTCGACCGTGCTGCGTGCCCTCGCCGGGCTGCTGGACGAGGAGTCCGGCGAGGGCACCGGCCTGCTGTCCCCGCCGTCCCGGCCCGGGGAGGCCGGGCTGCTGCTGCAGAACCCCTCCCATGCCCTGGTCGCCGCGACGGTCTTCCGTGAGGTCGCCTTCGGGCCCGAGAACGCGGCGCTGCCCCGCGCACAGATCCGTGAGCGGGTGGCCGCGGCCCTCGCAGCGGCGCAGGTGGGGCTGGATCCCGAGCGGGGGCCGCTCGAGGTCTCCGGCGGGCAGCAGCAGCGCATCGCGCTGGCCGGCAGTCTCGCTCTGGGACCCGAGCTGCTGCTGCTGGACGAACCCACCAGCATGCTCGATGCCGAGACCGCGGAGCTGGTGCGCGTGGCGATCCTCGCCGCCGCCGACGGTGCCGGACTGGTCGTCGCCGAGCACCGGCTGGGGCCCTGGCTGGCTCATGTGGACCGCTTGGTGGTGCTCGGCGAACAGGCGCAGATCCTCGCCGACGGGGCACCGGGCGAGGTGCTGCGCGAGCAGCGCGAGCTGCTGCAGGAGATCGGGGTGCTGGTCCCCGAGGGGACGAGCGCGGCGCGACCGGTCGCGACACGACCGGTCGGGCCGGAGCCGGCCGTCGCCGCGCTGTGCGGAGTCACCGTCCCCGCCCGCGGGCTGACCACTCCCCTGGACCTCGAGGTGCGCGCCGGTCGCCTCAGCGTGCTCACCGGTCCCTCCGGGGCAGGGAAGACCACCGTGCTGCGCACCCTGCTCGACGCGGACGCCCCGGCGACCGGCCAGGTGCAGCGGCCGGAGCCCGCACGGATCGCGGCGGTCCCCCAGAACCCCGAGCACTCCTTCGTCGCCACCACCGTGCGGGCGGAGCTGAGCGCCTCCCCCTGGGCCACTGATCCCGTCCTCGCCGAGGAGCTGCTGGAGCGAGCGGGGCTGGCGCATCTCGCCGGTGCCCACCCCCATCGCCTCTCCGGCGGGGAGCAGCGCCGCCTCGCGACCGCCGCCGCCCTCGCCCAGTCCCCGGACCTGCTGGTGCTGGACGAGCCCACCGTCGGCCTGGACGCCCGCCGGCGCCGGGACGTGCTGGCGCTGCTCGCCGACGCCGCGGGGCGCGGCTGCGCGGTGCTGGTCGCCACCCACGACCCCGAGCTGATCGCGGCCGCCGCCGACCGGTGCGAGCTGCCGGCCCCGGATCCCGCCGGGCCGCCCCCTGCCCCGCGGCGCCGGATCCCGGCCGACGCCCTGAACCCGCTGACGCTGTCGCTGATCGGGATCCTCGCCGCGATCGGCTCCTTCGCCGTCCAGACCTGGCAGGGCGGGCTGCTCGCCCTGCTCCCCACGGTGCTGCTGGCGCCGCTGGCGGTGAGGACGCTGCGCGGCGGCGCGCTGCGGCTGCTCCCGATCCTGCTCTCGGCGGCGGGACTCGCCTGGACCACGGCCCTGCTGGGCGACGCCCCACCGCTGTCGACGGAGGCGTGGCTGCTGGGCCTCAAGGAGGCCGCCCGGATCACCGCCTTCGTGGCCCCCGGGGTGCTGGCGCTGGGCAGTGTGGAAGCCACCGCGCTCGGCGATGCGCTGGGGCAGCGGCTGCGCCTGCCCGCCCGGCCGGTCGTCGCCTCGGTGACGGCACTGGTGCGGGTCGGTCACCTGGGCCGGCAGTGGGACATCATCTCCCGGGCGCGGAGGCGGCGGGGCCTGGGCGGCGCGCGGTCCCCACGGCTGCTCGCCGGGACCACACTCGCACTGCTGGTGGACACGCTGCGGGGCGCGGAGCAGCAGGCGCTGGCGATGGATGCCCGCGGGTTCGCCGGGGCGGACCACCGCACCTGGGCCGCGCCCAGCATGCTGGGCCGCGCGGACCTGCTCGGCGCGCTGATCGCGGGAGGCTTCCTGGTCTGGCCGCTGCTCGCGGAGATCCTGGCGGGATGAGCACGTCGTACCCTGGAACGGTGAACGAGGACACCCCGCCCCAGCCCCCCAGCCCCGAGAACCCCGCCGGCGCCGAGGACGAGGCCGTGATCGCCCTGGCGCACTCGCTGCTCGACGCCGCCCGCACCGGTGACGCCGCCGCCCTCCTGTCGCTGGTCGACCAGGGCGCCCCGGTGAACCTGCGCGACGGGGCCGGGAACTCCCCGCTGATGCTCGCCGCCTATCACGGGCACGCCGAGCTGGTCCGCGAGCTCTCCGCCCGCGGGGCCGACGTCGACCTCATGAACGACCGCGGCCAGACCCCCCTCGCGGGCGTGGCCTTCAAGGGCTTCACCGACGTCGCGCGGGTGCTCCTGGAGGCCGGGGCCGATCCGGACCTGGGCCACCCCAGCGCACGGGAGACGGCGACGTACTTCGAGCGCACCGAGATCATCAGCCAGATCGAGGCGCGCCGGGCATAGTCCGGGTTCTCGGCCCGCGTCAGGCCCGGGAGGGCCTCAGCACCATCGCGACGTGCTCGATCCCGGCCTCCATGAACAGCTCCCCCACGGTCTCGAAGCCCATCACCGCATACCACTGCTCGAGGTAGGCCTGGGCATCGATGTGCACCACGGCGCCCGGCGCCGTCGCCCGGAGGTGCTCGAGCGCTCCCGTCATGAGCTGCCGTCCGTATCCGCTGCGGCGGTGCGCGCCGTCCACCGCCACCCGACCGATCCGCACGATGCCGTCCGGCTCTTGCAGCATCCGCAGATGCGCGACCGGGGTGCCCGCCAGGCCCAACGACGCGGCCTCCGCGCTGGGCAGCTCGAGCCACATGAGCGTCGTGCCGGACTCGAGGTCCCGGCCGTCGAGATCCGGATCGGTGGCCCTCTGCTCCATCGCGAAGACGTCCTGGCGCAGCTTCGCCAGCAGGTAGAGGGTGCGCGGGTCGATCTCGGCGAGGGCCGCCCGACGAAGCACCGGGCAGGCGCTGAGGTCCGTGTCGTTCATGCGGTCGTCGTTCATGCGGTCGTCGTTCATGCGGTCACGGTACGGCACCCCGCCCCCGGACGTATCCTGCTCGGACGCCGCTCCACCGTCGAGAGGACCCTCATGGCCCGGACCCCCACCGTCGAGGACGATCAGCGCTTCCTCGACCTCGCGATCGAGCAGGCTCGCCTCAGCTGGCACGAGGGCGGGGTGCCGATCGGTGCCGTCCTGGTCCACCGGGGCAGGGTCCTCGCGGCCGGGCACAACCAGCGGGTGCAGAAGGGGTCCGCGATCCTGCACGCCGAGACCGACACCATCGAGCGCGCCGGACGGCTCCCCGCGGCCGTCTACCGTGACAGCGTCCTGTACACGACCCTCTCGCCGTGCCTGATGTGCGCGGGCACCGCACTGCTGTACGGGATCCCCCGCGTCGTCGTCGGCGAGAACCGCAGCTTCGAGATGTCCGAGGCGCTGCTGCGTGAGCGCGGGGTCACCGTCGATGTGCTGGATGATGGGCGCTGCCGGGCGCTGATGGAACGGATGATCGCGGAACGTCCGGAGGTCTGGAGCGAGGACATCGGCGTCGAGAGCACAGAGCTGGATCGCTGAGCAACGGGCGGCCGCGGGCTGCTCACGCGGCCTCGTCGGCCCGGCCGGGGGCCAGTGCCCAGGGCGCTGCCGGATGCTCCCTCGTCCAGCTCGCGCGGCGGCTGCGCCGGCTCTGGCAGCGCGGGCACCAGAACACGGTGCGGGCGGAGAGGTCCGCCGAGCGCACGGTGGTGCCGCACAGCCGGCAGGGCAGGGTCTGGCGGTGGTAGACGTAGAAGGACTCCTCGCGGGGCACCACGTCCGGGTCCTCGTCCCCGTTCTGGCGGGTGCCGCGGGAGCGCTCGATGATCCGCGCCTCGATCTCCCGGTGCTCCGGCTGGGTGGTGACGATCCTCCCGGTGCGAGCGCCGTAGGTCATCAGCGCGACCAGGTCCTCCCACATCTGCTCGAGCATCCCGGGGCTGAGGTCCCTCCCGGGCACGAGAGGGTCCAGGCGGGCCCGGAACAGCAGCTCGGCGCGAAAGATGTTGCCGATCCCGGCCACGACCCTCTGGTTCATCAGCAGCGCGCCGATGCTGGTGCGGGAGCGGCGCACGGCCTCGACGAAGCGGCGGCGCTCCCGGCCGGCAGGATCGGGGCGCAGCGGGTCCGGTCCCAGCCGGTCCAGCACGGCCTGCCGTCCGGCGCCGTCGAGGATCTCGCAGGCGGTGGGACCGGTGAGGTCCGCGAGGCCGCGCGCTCCGGCGATGCGCAGTCGCACCGTCGGCCGTGGCACGATGCGGCGCCAGTCGGTGACTTCCGCCCCGTCCAGCTCCTCCTCCTGCTCCCCCCTTCGCAGCCGCGGCGCACCGATCGCGTGGGCGTCGACGAAGCCGGGGTCGCCGGCGAAGGTCCAGGAGCCGTACAGGCCCAGGTGGATGTGGACATGTCGCACCACCGGTGCGTCCCGGTCCACGTCCGCCGAGGGCGCGAAGGGCAGGAGCAGGTGCTTGCCGACCGCCTCCGCGCCCAGCAGGACCGTCCCGTCCAGCTGCGTCGCCTCCCCGAAGCGCCCCTGCGGGCTCGAGGTGCGCACCCGCTGCCCGCCGAAGGCGCGCTCGAACGCGCCGGCCAGCCGGTGGACGGTATGCCCCTCGGGCATCAGTCTGTCGTGCTCGCGCTGTATCCGCCGGTGCGCTCGTAGAGACCGACCAGGTCGATCCGGCGCTGGTGGCGCTCCTCGCCCGTGAACGGCTCGGCGAGGAACAGATCGATCAGTGCCTCGAGCTCGTCCTCGGAGTGCTGGCGGGCGCCGACGGAGAGGACGTTGGCGTCGTTGTGCTGACGCGCCAGGCGGGCCGTGTCCTCGTTCCACACCAGGGCCGCACGGACTCCGGCGACCTTGTTCGCCGCGATCTGCTCGCCGTTGCCGGAGCCGCCGATCACGATGCCGAGGGATCCCGGGTCCGCGACCACGGCCTCCCCGACATCGGTGCAGAACGGCGGGTAGTCGTCCAGGGCGTCGTACTCGTGGGCGCCGTGGTCGGTGACCTCGTGCCCCTTCTGCTGCAGCACCGCCACCAGGCGGTTCTTGAGCTCGAAGCCGGCGTGGTCGGTGCCGATGTGCACGCGCATGTCAGGGGTCTCTCTCTCGGGGGCAGGAACGGGCGCGGAGGCGGGGCGGTCAGCTGAAGTCGACGCCGTCGCCGCGGGAGCGCTTGAGCTCGAAGAAGCCGTCGAGCGCGGCCATGGTCGAGAGCGCATCGAGCAGCTTCCCGGCCTCCTCGCCCTTCGGGGCCGGCGAGACCACCGGGCCGAAGTACGCGGTGCCGTCCCCGAAGGAGATCACCGGGGTGCCCACGTCGTTGCCGACGCGCGAGATCCCGTTCTCGTGGGAGGCGCGCAGCGCGACGTCGGTCTCGTCGCCGGCGACCGGGTCGTAGGCCTCGATCAGGGACGCGGGCAGTCCCGCGTCCGCGAGCGCGGCCACTGCCGTCGCCCCGCGGTCACGGTGCTCCCCGCCGACGTGATAGCGCTCGCCCCAGGCGGTGTACCAGCGGGCGAACGCCTCGTTGCCCTCGACGCGATCGATCTCGATGGCCAGGCGGGCCGGGCCCCAGGAGTCATCGAGCATGGCGCGGTAGCCCGCGTCGAGCTCGGCGCCCTCGTTGAGGACGGACAGGGACATCACCGAGTACTTCGGGGCGATCTCGCGGACCTCCGCGGCATGCAGCAGCCAGCGGCTGGTCATCCAGGCGTAGGGGCAGACGGGATCGACGAACAGCTCGACAGTGCGCACAGACAAGGGGAACTCCTCGGCTCGGGGGTGAGGCGTCCATTCTGTCACTGGCCGCCGCGGGGCGGGCCGCCGTCTGCGAGGTGACCGGGCCAACACCACCGGGAGGTAAAAAGGATTGCACTGCACTGGTGGGACGGGTTGGATCATCAGGTGCTCGATTCTCGCTCCACCGCCGTCACGGCGCCCGCTCCGCCCCGCGCCGCCGCACCCGGGGTGATGGCCTCGATCGTGCGCGCCCATCGCGGGATGCTCGCCGTCGTGCTGCCGCTGGCGACCCTCGCCGAAGGGGTCGAGCTGCTGACGCCGATCGTGCTGGGCCTGGTGATCGACCGCGGCGTGCTCGCCGGGGACCTGTCCCTCACGCTGCTGAGCGCGCTGGGGCTGATCCTGCTGCGGCTGGTGGGCGTGGTCCTGTGGGCCTGGTGCTTCCTGCAGTCGCAGAAGGCGTGCATGTACGAGCGGCATCGCCTGCGGGTGGGACTGACCGGCGCGGTGCTCGACCCGCGCTCGCGCCCGGTGCGGCGCCCGGCCGGTGAGGTGCTCTCGATCGCCACCTCCGACGCCGACAAGGCCTCCGACCTGATGGACATGCTCCCCTGGGTGGTGCCCTCGCTGCTGACAGTGCTGGCCGCGGCCGGATACCTGGCGGTGATGGATGTGTGGCTGGGGCTGGCGATGCTGCTGGGGATCGCGGTGATGGTGGTCGTGATCCGGGTGATCACCCCGACCCTGTCGGCCCGCTACGACGATCAGCAGTCGCAGGCCGCGGAGGCCGCCGCCACCGCCACCGACCTGGTCCACGGACTGCGGGTGCTGCAGGGCCTCGGCGTGCAGGGCCGGGCCCGGGCCGCCTACCGTCGGCGCTCGCGCTCCGCGCTGCAGGCCGCACTGGTCAACGCCCGCTACTCGGGGATCTCCTCGGGGCTGACCACCCTGGTCACCGGGCTCATGCTCGCCGTCGTGGTGGTGCTCGCCGCGCTGCGCACCCTGGACGGCTCGCTCTCCCTCGGCGTGCTGATCGCGGTGGTGGGCGTGGCACGCTACGTGATGGGCATGCTGCAGGGCCTCTCGGGCGCCCCGGTCTGGTGGGCGGGGATGTCCACCTCGGCACGGCGCGTGCGCGACCTCTACACGGACCTCGGACGCACCGTCGACGACCCGGCGCTGGGACTGGACGTGCTGACCACCCAGCGCGACGAGCGCGGCGACACCGGCGGGGGGCAGGGCCGACGCGGTGCCGCCGGCGGCCTGCATCTCCCCCAGCTCTCGGTCGCCGATGGCGAGATCGTGGCACTGGCCTGCGCCGATGCCCGGGACGCCGACGCCGTGGTCGATGCCGTGAACGGCCGCACCGAGTTCGGGGCGCGCATCGGCGATGAGCCGCTCACGCCCACGGGCAGGTGGGGCCTGCGCTCGGACCTGCTGGTCGAGCCCCATGTCGTGGATCTCTTCGACGGCACCCTGCGCGAGCAGCTGGCGACCCGCGCTCCTCGGGGCAGCATGGACGAGGACGATGCCTGGGCCGCCGGCGCCCTGCACGCCGCCGGCGCCGCGGACCTGCTGCGGATCCTGCCCGCGGGCTACGACAGCCGCATCCTGGATCGCGGCGCGAACCTCTCGGGCGGCCAGCGCCAGCGCATCGCCCTCGCCCGGGCGGTGGCCGCGGACGCCCCGGTGCTGGTGCTGCATGACCCCACCACCGCCGTCGACGCGGTCACCGAGCAGAACATCGCCGAGGCGCTGATCGGCGCCCGGCGCCGCACCGACCGGGCGACGCTGCTGGTGACCCGGGCGCCGGCCCTGCTGCAGGAGGCCGACAGGGTGGTGTTCATGCGGGACGGCGCAGTCGTCACCGAGGGCGCCCACCAGGACCTGATGGAGCACGAGGAGTACCGGGAGGTGGTGCGGCGATGAGCGAGCTCCACTGGAAGCGGCCGCTGGAGGACGTGCTCGGCGACGACGAGACCGCCCGCCGCCAGCTGGCCGAGCATGCGCAGCTGCTGCCGATCGCGGACGCCCGCACCTCGCTGCGGTTCATGGCGGCCCGCTTGCGGGAGCATCGGGTCGCCACGCTGCTGACCCTGGTGGTCACGATCGGCGGCGCGGTCGCCGCGGCGGTCCTCCCCCGCCTGATCGGCTCGGCCGTGGACGTGGTCGCCGCCGGGGGGCCGACGGACCGGATCTGGGCGCTCGGCGGGCAGATCCTGGCCGTCGGCGTGATCCAGGCGGCGCTGATGGCGCTGGGCTGGTCGATGATCTCGGCGCTCGGTCAGCGCATCCTCGCCGGCATGCGCGAGGACGTCATAGATCGGGCGCTGGACCTGCCGGCGCAGACCATGGAGACCACCGGGATCGGCGATGCCCTCTCCCGGGTCGCCGATGACGTGGACGTCGCCGCGCGCGCGGTGAACAACCTGGTCCCGAACCTGATCCAGCTGGGCTTCCTGGTGCTGATCACCCTGGTCGCGATGGCGACGCTGTCCCCCTGGCTGCTGCTGATGGTGGTGATCATCGTGCCGATGTACGTGCTCGCGGCCCTCTGGTACCTGCGGCGCACCGCGCCCCTCTACCGTCGGGAGCGGATCGCGATGGGAGCCCGGGCCCAGGGACTGCTCTCGGCGATCCACGGCATCCCCACCGTGCACGCCTACGGCATCGAGCGGCGCGAGACCCGCCACGTCGCCGTGCTCTCGGAGACCGCTTCACTGCTGAACATGCGGGTGATGTTCCTGGTCAGTCGCCTGGTGCTGGGCCTGAACGTGCCCGAGAACCTGGCGCTGGCGATGGTGCTGCTGTTCGGCTTCGTGATGGTGCAGCTCGGCGGGGTCCCCATCGGGCTGGTCACCGCGGCAGCGGTCTACCTGGTCACCCTGTTCTGGCCGCTGATGGCGGTGATCTTCACCCTCGACGAGGTGCAGTCGGCGCTGGCCAGCCTCGCGCGGATGATCGGGGTGATCACCTCGATCGATCCTGCCGCCTCCCCCGGCACGGAGCGTCCCGCCGACGCCTCGATCCGGCTCGAGCAGGTCTCCCACGCCTACGGCGAGGATGCGGACGGGGCCGAGCGGATCGTGCTGCGACCGATCGACCTCGACATCGCCGCGGGCGAGGTGGTCTCGCTGGTGGGCGCCTCGGGCGCCGGCAAGTCGACCCTCGCCGCGATCCTGGCCGGCACCCTGCTCCCCCGCCACGGTCGGGTGCTGCACGGCGGGACCGACCTCGCCCATGCCGATCTGGAGGCGGTGCGCGCGCACGCCGCGATCGTCAGCCAGGACGTGCACGTGTTCCGCGGCACCCTGCGCGAGGACCTGCAGCTGGCCGCCCCCGGCGCCGACGACGAGGAGCTGCGCCGGGCTCTGCACCGGGTCGATGCGCTGGCCTGGGTGGATCGGCTTCCCCACGGCCTGGGCACGGAGGTGGGCGAGAAGGGCGAGCGCCTCACCGCCGAGCAGTCCCAGCAGCTGGCCCTGGCCCGGGTCGCCCTGCGGGACCCGGCGGTGCTGGTCCTCGACGAGGCCACGGCCGAGGAGGGCTCCTCCGGGGCCCGGGTGCTCGAGCGCGCCGCGCTCGAGGTGGCCCGCGGCCGCACCACGATCATCGTCGCCCACCGCCTCTCGCAGGCGCGGATCGCCGACCGGATCCTGGTGATGGCCGATGGCGCCGTGGTCGAGGAGGGCACGCACGACGAGCTGGTCGCCCGCGGCGGCGACTACGCACGCCTCTGGGAGGCGTGGTCCCTCTGATCGTCAGCCGCGGCGCAGCCGCAGCACCAGCATGCCGGCGATGCCGGTGAGCAGGCCGAGCAGCGTCAGCAGTCCGGCGCCGCCGAACATCGCCAACCGGCCCCAGGAGGCGTCGATCCCCAGCGAGGACAGCGGGCCGCTGGTCACGGTGGTCTCCCCGAGCTCGAGCATCGTTCCCTCGGGGGCGTCCTCGGCCACCTCCCCCTCGACCTCGAGCGTGAGCACGACGGTGACCGGCTCGGCTCCGGCCGGTTCCGCGTCGGCGGGACGCTGCAGGCGCTGCAGGGTGACGTAGTGGGTGCCCGGCAACCAGGCCGTCGCGACCGAGGGCAGCTCGGAGCCGCGGTTGCCGCGAGCGACCGGGGTGGTCATGCCCCCTCCGGTCACCCGGTCACCGGAGGACATCACCCAGCTGCCGCCGTGGACGGTCACCTGCTCCCTCACGGCGTTGGCGGTCCGCAGCGCGAGCTCCCCCGCGCCCTCGGGCTGGGACATCGTCTCGACGCGCCAGCGCAGCCGCTGGCCCTCCTGCACGTCGATCCGCACCACCCCCACCTCGCCGGGCACCAGCTCCATGAGGTAGGAGCCCGGTGCCACCTCGGGCGCCGTCGCGAAGGAGCGGCCCGCCTCGAAGGGCTCGTCCTGGGCGGGCGGCACCGGGCCCGCACCGGAGTCCTCGACCTCCTCGGTGACGGCCGGCGATCCGCCGCCTGTCCCGGCGGGCTCGACGGCGATCTGGATCTCGACCGGGAGCGGGCTGTCCCCTGCGCGCGTCCCCGTCCGGGTGATGCGCAGGAACAGTTCCTCGCCGGGGCAGCCGTCCCATCCCACCGCTCCCGAGACGGCGCTGGAGGTGATGGGACCGTCCCCGGTGCGCCACTGGCCGATCTGGTCCTCGCCGCTGTCCTTGCAGGTCTCTCCCCCGGCGGTGAGGAAGGTGACCTCCATCGACAGCTCGTCCGCGGTCTCGGGGATGCCGTCGGCATACGGCGGGGCGGCCACGGTCGCGGCGGCGTGCACCCGCTGACCGCTGCTGACGGCGATGCGGTAGTGCTTCGCGGTCCCGGTGCTCTCGTCCTCGCTCTGCCCGCCGACCGCGAAGGTGTCCAGGTGGATCCCGGGCAGCAGCAGGGGCGCCTGGGCCTGGGAGGCGGCGCCGGAGACCTCCGGACCGGCTGCCTGATAGGCGTGGTCGGGTGGCGTCGCGGCCTCATCGCCCGGGTCCGCCTGCGCTGCGGGCACGGCTCCCCCCACGGCCACGGCGAGCGCCAGTGCCAGCGCCGCCACCAGTGCGGCCGTGATCGTCCCGGTGACGGGGGCGAGTGCTCCGCGGGCTCGCTCTGGGCAGATCATGCGTGCTCCTGGGGCTCGGGGGCGAGGTCGGGACGTCTCAGAGGCCAGGGTGCCAGATCCGCCGCCCTCGGGCCGCAGGGCGCAGTGCCGTGCCCTAGCATGACGTGCATCATGTCCGATGTCATCGCCGGCCGTATCGAGCTGCTCCATCCCCTCGCCCGGGGCGCCTCGGGCTCCCTGTGGCGTGCGATCGACCTGCGGTACGGAGCCGTCTGCGCGGCCAAGGTGATGCGTCAGCGCGACGGCGCCGACGTGCTGCGCTTCGTGCGCGAGCAGACGGTCGGCTCCGCGCAGGGCCTGGGACGTCACCCGCACCTGCTGCCTCCCTACACCTGGGTCGCGGAGGACGACACGATCGTGCTGGTGATGCCGCTGGTGCATGGCGGCACCCTCGCCGGGGCCCTCATGGAGCACGGCGCGCTCGCCCCGTCGCTGGTGGCCCAGCTGCTGCGCCAGCTGCTGGATGCGCTCGCGGCGATGCACCAGTCGCACTGGGTCCATCGCGATCTCAAGCCCGCGAACCTGCTGCTGGACGCCACCGGCGACGGCGTCCCGCACCTGCTGCTGGCCGACTTCGGGATCGCGCTGCACGAGAGTGATGTGCGGCTGACGGAGAGCGGTTTCGCCCACGGCACCCCCGGCTTCATGGCGCCGGAGATCCTCGCGGGGGCGGGCACCTCGGCCGCGCAGGACGTCTGGGCGGCCGCGGCCTGCGCGCTCGCGGCGCTGTCCCCGCTGCGACCGCGGGAGCACCTCGAGCCGGCCGAGCTGCCGGCGCGTCTGCACGAGGTCCTCTCGAACAGCAGCGATCCGGCCGCCCGGCCCCTCGAGGAGCTGCTGCAGCAGATGCTCCTCGCCGATCCCACGACGCGCCCCACCGCGGCGCAGGCCCGGGACCACATCCCTCCGCCCCCGTCCCCTCCGGTCTCCTGGGTGCGCACCGCCGACGGCAGGCCCTTCGTGCTCCGCGACCGGATCGAGGCACCCGATGCCTTGCCGGAGGTGCCCCTGGACGGTCCCGAGACCCTCGCGGGGCTGGCACCCGGGCTGCATGAGCGGCTGACGGCCCGGTCGCGATCGGCGACCTCGCCCCCGCCGGCCCCCTCCGCCGCCGCTGCCCCGCCCGTGCAGCAGCCGGCCGCGGCCGTGGGGACGATGAGCCCTCCGTCCGGGACCACGACCGAGCGCTTCGTCCATGACCCGACACGGGCGAGTCCTGCACCGCAGTCCGGCCCTGCGCCCCGCCGCGGCCGGGCGACCGCGACCGGGGCGGCGCTGCTGCTGATCGCGGTGCTGTCCTTCGCGGGCGCCACCGCCCTGCTGTGGTCGGCGCTCAGCTGAGCGCGTCGGCTCATTCCCCCGGCCGCACCAGCCCGGACTCGTACGCGGCGACCACCAGCTGGGTGCGATCACGCAGCCTCAGCTTGCCCAGGATCCGCGAGACGTGCGTCTTGACCGTCTGCTCCGCCATCACCAGCGCATCGGCGATCTCCCGGTTGGCGAGCCCTCGCGCGACCAGCCGCAGCACGTCGAGCTCCCGCTCGGTGAGCGCGGACAGACTCGCCTCCGCGCCGAGGGAGCGTTCGGGGCGGGCGACGAAATCGGCGATCAGTGCGCGCGTCACCCGCGGGGCGAGCAGCGATTCGCCGTCGGCCACCACCCGCACCGCCTGCACCAGCTCCTGGGGCGTGGAATCCTTGAGCAGGAACCCGCTCGCCCCGGCGCGCAGGGCGGCGAAGACGTACTCATCGGCATCGAAGGTGGTCAGCATGATGATCTTCGGCGGCGTCCCGGGCATCTCGAGCACCGTCCGGGTGGCCTCGAGCCCGCCGACATGCGGCATCCGGATGTCCATCAGCACCACATCGGGTCGCAGCTCCTCCACCACGGCGGCGATGCCCTCCCCGTCGGACGCGGTACCCACCACCTCGATGCCGTCCTGCGCGTTCAGCAGCGCCTCGAAGCCGCCGCGGATCATCGACTGGTCGTCGACGATCAGCACCCGGAGGAGGGGAATGTCCGTGCGCGCCGTCTGCTCCATGGCGTCACCGTATCCCCGCTCGGCTGGAAGGAGCGTGGATGTTCCTGATCCCTGATCGTCATGCGCTGCGCCGGCTCCGCCATGATCTGGCCCTGGTGATCCCCGGCCTGCCGCTGGCGCTGTTCGCCGCCCTGCTGCTGCTGCCGCTGATCGCGATCTCGGCAGCGCTGTCGATCATCTGGGTGGGCGTGCTCCTGCTCCCGCCGACGTTGACGCTCGCCTCTGCCTGGGCCCGGCTGGACCGTGCCCGGCTGCACCACTGGGGCATCGAGGTCACCGCGCCGAGGTACCGGCCCCGCGGCCGGGGGGCCATCGGGATGCTGCGCCTGGTCACCGACGCCCGCCGCTGGCTCGACCTGGCCTTCGAGGCGGTGATCGCGCTGCCGGTCCGGGTGCTCACCACCGGGGTCACGATCGTCTGGATCACCGGAGCCTTCGGGGGGCTGACCTGGTGGGCGTGGGGACCCCTGCTGCCGGAGCGGAACGACGTGCTGCCGGGCCAATGGGCGCTGGTCATGGTCGTCGGCCTGGTGCTGGCCCTCTCCTTCCCCGCGATGGTGCACGCCCTGGCGCTGCTCGACGTGGTGGTCACCGCACCGCTGCTCGGCGGGGCGGCGCCCGGCTCCAGCCTGCGCGGGGCGATCCCCCCGCCACGGTCGACGGAGGCCGATGCCCGCCTGCGGGAGAGCGCCTGGACCCGGATGACGGTCGCCTTCCTCGCCTTCGTGCTGGCAGTGGTGGCCTGGCCCGTCACCGCAGCGCTCTACGACGTGCACCCGGCGCCGGCGATGGCGGTGGCGGGCGCGGCCGCTGCCGCCGCCCTGCTCGCGGTCCGGTGGCCCTGGGCCGGGCTGTCGCTCTCCGTGGTGGCCGTCGCGGCGATGATGCTCGTGACCCTCCCCGCCCAGGCGGCGGCACCCTGGCCGTGGCCGGTCACCTCGCTGCTCGTGCACTGCCTGACCCTGCTCGTGCTGGCGGTGCTGCACCGGTGGTACTGGACCGTCTCCACCTGGTCCGCCGGGGCGGTCCTCACCTTCGTCGCGCTGCTGCTGACCGACGCCTCCGCGATGCCCGGCGGCACCCTGCGCGAGGTGATGACCAATGGTGTGGTGCTGCTGGCGGTCAGCGGCGGCGTGGTGCTCCTGGGCATCACGGTGCGGCAGTGGGTCCTGGTCAGCGGCCAGGTGGAGCGGGCGCAGACGCTGAGCGCCGAGGAGGTGCGACGCCGCTACGAGCTCGAGGAGCGGGGTCGGATCGCCCGCGAGCTGCACGACGTCGTCGCCCACTCCATGTCCGTGATCACGGTGCAGGCCGGCACCGCGAAGTTCCGCCTGCCGGGCCTGGATGCGAGCACGGAGCGGGAGTTCGAGGACATCGCCGCCTCCTCCCGGCAGGCCCTCGGCGAGATGCGCTCGCTGCTGGCGATCCTGCGCACCGACGAGGTGGCCGACGAGGTGCCGATGCCGGGACTCGCGGACCTCGCGGAGCTGCTGCGCTCCACCCGCGCCTCGGGCGCGACGATCACCGCCGAGGTCTCCCCGCCGGAGGTGACGCCCACAGTGGGCCTGACCGCGTACCGAGTCGTGCAGGAGGGGCTGAGCAATGCGCTGCGGCACGCCCGGGGGGCGGCGATCCGGGTGCGGGTGGCACCGTCCGCCGGCGCCCTTCTGGTCGAGGTGGTCAACGAACGTCCCGAGGATCCGCAGGCGACGATCCCGGGCTCGGGGCTGGGGCTGTCCGGGACCCGGGAGCGGGTCCGAGCCCTCGGCGGAACGGTCGCGGCGGGCCCGACGGCCGACGGCGGCTTCGCCGTCACCGCCAGGATCCCGCTCGCCGACCCCCTACCCCGGTAGGGGGTGCAGGTTCGCTCCCGCGGGGGACGCGCCGGCATCATCCGGCCCTCTAGCGTCAAGGGCATGACCACCACTGCTTCACCGCGTCCCACGCGCGCCGCCGGCGCAGCCCCTGCCCGGGGACCTCGGGCCGATGCCCAGACCCGGGACTACTTCGAGCTCTCCGAGCGGGTGAAGGATGCCGGGCTGATGGGCCGCAACGTGCGGTCCTACATGGTGCGCACGGCATTGCTCGCACTGGCTCTCGTCGGTGCCTTCGTGCTGCTGCTGACGCTGGGCAGCACCTGGTGGCAGCTCGCCGTGGCGGCGCTGTTCGGGATCCTGTTCACCCAGGCCGCGTTCATCGGCCACGATGCCGCGCACCAGCAGGTCTTCTCCTCCGGCCGCCACAATGCATGGTTCTCCCGCATCATCGGGAACCTCGTGGTGGGCCTGGCCATCGCCTGGTGGACCCGCAAGCACAACAAGCACCACGCCAACCCCAACACGATCGGCCGCGACGGTGACATCGCCGGCGGCGTGCTGGTGTTCGTGCCCGAGGACATGGCCGACCGCACCGGCTTCCTGGCCTGGTTCGCGAAGCGGCAGGGCTGGGCGTTCTTCCCGATCCTGACCCTGTTCGGCTTCGTGCTGCACTACGAAGGGATCACGGCTCTGCTCAGGAAAGGCCGGGTCAAGCACCGCAAGGTCGAACTGGCGCTGGTGCTGGTGCGCGTCATCGGCTTCCCGGCGATCGTGCTGACCACCCTGGGACTGGGCATGGGCGCGGCGTTCCTGGGCGTGCAGATGGCCGTGTTCGGCATCTACATGGGCTCCTCCTTCGCCCCGAACCACAAGGGCATGCCGCTGATCCCCCAGGGCCTCCAGGTCGACTTCCTGCGCCGTCAGGTGCTCACCAGCCGCAACATCAAGGGCGGCCTGCTGATGAACTGGGCGATGGGCGGGCTGGACCTGCAGATCGAGCACCACCTGTTCCCCCGCATGCCCTCGGCGAACCTGCGCAGGGCGAAGCCGATCGTCAAGCAGTTCTGCGCCGAGCGCGGGATCACCTACACCGAGACGAACCTGCTGACCTCCTACGGGATCATCATCCGGTACCTCAATCGGGTGGGCCTGGGCCAGGCCGATCCCATGGACTGCCCGCTGGCGGCGCAGCTGCGCGGAGCCTCCATCTCCTGAACGGGTCCGGACCGGCGCGTCGCCCCCGCGGTCCCGGGGCAGGCGGTATGGTCGGCCCATACGCCTACCCCTTCACGGGCAGCGCAGCCCCTCTCCGGTGGCCGGTCGGCACGGGGCGTCCGTGGAGGCCGATCCGGCCGGGACCCCCACCATGTCTTCCACCCCGCGCTGGTCGCCCGGCGACCAGGTGACCTGGACCTACTACACCCCTCAGCACCCCACCCGCACCGTCCGCCCCGGCACCGTCGTGCTGGACGACGACCGCGGGGTGGTGGTCTGGATCGCGCCCGGCACCGAGGTGCTGCTGCCCGTCCTGGAGACCGGTGCGGCGCTGCGCCGTGCCGGCGACGAGGGGATGTTCACCGCCCCGCGCGTGCAGTCCAAGCAGCTGTGGACCGGCAACGGCATCCTGATGATCGGCCTGCCGGACACTCCCTATTCGATCTGGCTGTTCTATAAGGACGACGGCTCGCTGGGCTGCTACTACGTGAACCTCGAGACCCCGTACGAACGGACCGAGGAGGGTGTGTGCACCCGTGATCTCGTCCTGGACCTGGTGGTGCTGCCGCGTCGCGACTGGCATTACAAGGACGAGGACGAGCTCGAGGGCGCCGAGCGCACCGGATACTTCTCCGCCGCGGAGATCGACGAGATCCGGGCCGCGGGCCGGGAGGCGGAGGCGCACATCGCCGACTGGCGCTACCCCTTCTCCGCCGGCTACGAGTACTTCTTCCCGGACCCCTCCTGGCCGCTCCCCCGGCTGCCCGAGCACTATTCCTGGGATCTCGACCTCACCCGGCGCTGAGCGCGCAGGGGCTCGCGGGCCGCTCCCGGGTGGCAGGATGGAACCCATGTCATCCGAGAACCTCACTCGCGACGAGGCCCGCAGCCGCGCCTCGTTCCTCAGCACCGACTCCTACGACATCCGCCTGGATCTCACCGCCGACGAGCGGACGTTCCGCACCGAGACCACGATCCGCTTCTCCTCCACCACCGCCCGGCCCACCTTCGTCGACCTCATCGCGCAGTCCGTCGAGGAGATCGAGCTCAACGGCGAGCTGCTGTCCGATCCGGCCTCCCGCTTCGACGGCGCCCGGGTGCAGCTGCCCGCTCTCGCCGCGGGCGAGAACACGGTGCGGGTCCTGGCCACCGGCCGGTACATGAACACCGGCGAGGGACTGCACCGCTTCGTCGACCCGGTCGACGACGAGGTCTACCTCTACTCCCAGTTCGAGGTCTCCGACGCCCGGCGCATGTTCGCCTGCTTCGAGCAGCCCGATCTGAAGGCGACCTACGCCCTGACCGTCACCGCCCCGGCGCACTGGCGCGTCATCTCCAACGCCCCCACCCCGGACCCGAGCCCCGTCGGGGAGGGCGTGGCCACCTGGGCCTTCCCACCCACCGAACGGATCTCCACCTACCTGGTCGCGCTGATCGCCGGCAACTACCAGGGTGGCACCGGGGAGATCACCACCCGCGACGGGCGCACGATCCCGATGGGCGTCTTCGCCCGTGCCTCTCTCGCCGAGCACGTGGATGCGCAGAACGTCATCGACGTGACGAAGGCCGGCATCGACTTCTACGAGGAGGCCTTCGATCGCGATTTCCCGTTCCGCAAGTACGACCAGGTGTTCGTGCCGGAGTACAACATGGGCGCGATGGAGAACCCCGGGGCGATCACCTACGTCGAGGCGTACGTGTTCCGCTCCGAGGTCTCCGATGCCGTGCGCGAGCGCCGCGACCTCACGATCCTCCATGAGCTGGCCCATATGTGGTTCGGGGACCTGGTCACCATGCGCTGGTGGGACGATCTGTGGCTGAACGAGTCCTTCGCCGAGTACGCCTCCACGCTCGCGAGCGCCGAGGCCACCCGCTGGAGCGATTCCTGGACCACTTTCGCGCTGTCCGAGAAGGGCTGGGCCTATCAGCAGGACCAGCTGCCCTCGACCCACCCCGTGGTGGCCGACATGGTCGACCTCGAGGCGGTCGAGACGAATTTCGACGGCATCACCTACGCCAAGGGCGCCTCCGTGCTGCGCCAGCTGGTCGCCTATGTGGGGCGCGAGGAGTTCTTCGCCGGCGTGCGCGCCTACTTCGCCGAGCACGCCTGGGGGAACACCGAGCTCACCGACCTGCTGGTCGAGCTCGAGGCCACCAGCGGCCGCGACCTCTCCCGCTGGGCCGATCTCTGGCTGCAGCGGTCGGGGGTGAACACCCTGCGGCCGATGATCGAGCGCGATGGCGAGGGCACCGTGACCCGGTTCGCGATCGCCCAGAGCGCCCCCGAGGAGCACCGGACCCTGCGACCGCACCGCCTGCAGGTCGGCGGGTTCTCGCTGCGCGACGGCGCCCTGGTGCGCACCGAGACCGTCGAGCTGGACGTCGACGGCGAGCTCACCGAGGTGCCGGACCTGATCGGGAAGCGCGCAGACCTCTGGCTGGTCAACGACGGCGACCTGGCCTACGCGAAGATCCGCCTGGACGAGCAGTCCCTGGCAGTGGCGATGGCGCACCTGCGCGACCTCGACGACTCCCTGGCCCGCACCCTGCTGTGGTCCGCCGCCTGGGACATGGTGCGTGACGGGGAGCTGCCCAGCCGCCGCTACCAGCAGCTGGTGCTCGCGAACCTCACCGGGGAGGACTCCTCCTCCGTGGTGCGCACCCTGCTGCAGCAGCTGGAGACGGTGGCGGGCGCCTATGCCGCGGTCGACCAGCGGGAGCTGCGCACCGAGACCGCGGCCACCGCGGTCTGGGAGCTCGCCGAGGCGGCCGCCGACGGCTCCGACGCGCAGCTGCAGTACGTGGAGTCCTTCGCCCGGCTGGCCCGCTCCGAGGCGCACCGCCACACCCTGGAGGGGCTGCTGGGCGGCACGGTCGTCCTGCCGGGCCGCGAGATCGACACGGACCTGCGCTGGAAGCTGGTGATCTCGCTGGCGGTGCTGGGCGGGATCGACGCCGCCGGGATCGACGAGCAGCTCGCCGCGGACGACACCCAGTCGGGCCGGAAGCACGCCCTGACCGCCCGGGCCGCCCTGCCCACCGAGGTCGCCAAGGCCAAGGCGTGGCGTCGCACGGTCGAGAAGGACACCCTGGCCAACGAATCGGTCACCGCCGTGATCCAGGGCTTCCGCCGGGTCACCGACGAGACGCTGCTGGCCCCCTACCGCCAGCGCTACTTCGACGTGATCCGGGCGGTGTGGGCCGAGCGCTCCCACGAGATCGCGACCCGCCTCGTCGGTGGCTACTTCCCGCACTCCTACGGCGGGCAGGGCGTGCTCGACGCCGCCGACGCCTGGTTGGCGGACGCCGAGGAGGCCCCCTTCGGCCTGCGCCGCCTCATCATCGAGGGCCGGGACACGGTGGCCCGGCAGGAGAAGGTCCGCGCCGCGGACGTCCAGTGAGGTGACCGCGCCCCGGGGCGAGGGGGGACGGTGACCCACCTCGCCCCGGACGGAGCCGGACATCAGAGTGGTCGGGCACTATCGTCGAGGGCATGTTGGACGCTCCCCAGGACCTCGGCCCGCTGCTGGCCGCCCCCACCGCCGACGACGCGCTGACCCTGATGGATCAGCTGATGCGATGGCTGCTCAGCAGCGGCGTCAAGATCGTGATCATCATGCTGGCCGCCACGCTGCTGAGCGTGATCGTCGGCTGGTTCCTGCGGCGGTTCTTCCGCACCATGGTGCAGTCCGGGGCGAAGATCTCGACCGTGACCGGCACCGTCATCCGCCGGGACCCGAAGTCGCAGCGGGCCGCCCAGGCCCGCCGCGAGCAGCGCGCGAGCACCCTGTCGAACGTCGCGCGGAACATCGCGCACGTGATGATCTGGGCGATCGCCACGATGATGATCCTCTCCGAGATCGGCGTGAACATCGCCCCGGTCATCGCGAGCCTCGGCGTGGTCGGCCTGGCGGCCGGCATCGGTGCGCAGACCATCATCAAGGACGTGGTCGCGGGGGTGGTCATGCTCTTCGAGGACATCGTCGCCGTGGGCGACTGGGTCGACCTCGAGTACGCGGAGGGCACCGTCGAGTCGATCAACCTGCGCGCCACCCAGGTGCGCGGCATCGACGGGGTGCTGTGGACGGTGCGCAACGGCGAGATCGTCCGCGTGGGCAACTACGCGCGAGGCTTCTCGACCGCAGTGGTGGTCCTCGACATCGACGCGGAGGCCGACGACGAGCTGGTCACCGCGGTGGTGACGACGGTGTCCGCCGAGATCACCGAGGATCCTGCGTGGAGCGACACCGTGCTCGCCCCCGCCGCGCTCAGCGGCATCCTGGACGTGGACGGGAACCGCTACCAGCGGCGGGTCACGATCCAGACCGCCCCCGGGCAGCAGTGGGACGTGGAGCGGGAGCTGCGTGCCCGCATCCGCGCCGGCTTCGCCGCCTCCGATATCGCCTTCGCCATGCCCCGCTTCGTCGAGACCGTGGGGAACTGATCTGCCCGTCCCCGTTCCCCGTCCGCTCCATGGAAGGATCCCAGACATGACCAGCCCCGCCCGGCAGCCCGCGCAGCTCAGCTTCTACGAGGCCGTCGGCGGCCACGAGACCTTCGCCCGTCTCGTGGACCGCTTCTACGAGGGCGTCGCCGAGGACCCCGAGCTGCGCCCGATGTATCCCGAGGAGGATCTCACCGGTGCGAAGCACCGCCTGTGCACCTTCCTCGAGCAGTACTGGGGCGGCCCGAAGACGTACGGCGAGGAGCGGGGCCACCCGCGACTGCGGATGCGGCATGCCGTCTTCCCGGTCTCCCCCTCGGCGCGGGATGCGTGGCTGCGCCACATGCGCACCGCGCTGGACACCCTGGAGCTGGCGCCGCTGCACGAGCAGACGCTGTGGGACTACCTCGATCGGGCGGCGCAGTCACTGGTGAACACCGTCGACGGCGGCCAGGCCCCGGCGGCCGGGCAGGACGTGCCGGGCCGCCTGAGCTGAGGCTCCCCCGCGTCAGTCGCGGAAGCGCAGGGGCTCGCCGGTGAACCGCTCGAGCATCCGCCGGGTCGCCTGCTCCAGCCGCACCGGTGCACCGGAGGCCGCATCGACCATCACCACCACGGTGCGGGCGCGGGCGTAGGGCGCGGCGGCCTCGGGATCATCGCGCGTGAGCACCAGGTAGTCGACGCTCAGGCTCGCCCCGCCGATCCGGGAGAGCCACAGCCGCACCAGCACGCCGTCGCGGCGGTGGCCGAGGGAGCGGGAGTACTCGACCCGCTGCGAGGCGATGACGGTGCTGAGAGCATCGCCGGCGCCGCTGATCGGCAGCGCCGCCGGGGGCCGCGGTGCCCCGAGCGCGATCTGCTCGGCGGGCGGCTGCCAGAAGGCGGCGATGCGCGCCTCCTCGAGCAGGCGCACCATGGCGGCGTTGTTCACGTGGCCGTAGGCGTCCAGATCCGTCCACCGGACCGGGATCGGGATGTCCAGCGGTCCGGGCGTGAGATCAGGAGCATCGGCAGCGAGAGGAGAAGACATGGTTCTCATCGTAAGCCGCCCGAGCAGTACGATCGGGCCCATGACGTTCCCCCGCACCGACCCCTCGGAGATCGCCGCCGGTCTGGTGGACCTGCTGGACCTGCGCGAGGTCGCACCGTCCGGAGAGTTCTCCACACCCGCCACCGTCGCCGCGTACCAGGGCGATTCCTCGCCGCACCCCGGAGGGCACGTCTTCGGCGGCCAGGTGATGGGCCAGGCGGTGACCGCCGTGGGCCGCACCGTGTCCGCGGACCGTCGGATCCACTCGATGTACTCGTACTTCCTCGCTCCCGGCGATCCCGCGCATCCGATCCGCTTCCAGGTCGATGCGCTGCGTGACGGCGGCTCCTTCTCGGTGCGGCGCGTGCTGGCCACCCAGCCCGGGAAGGAGGCCGACGAGGAGGAGCGCACGATCCTCGCGATGACCGCCTCCTTCCAGGAGAGACAGGACGGCCTCGAGCACCAGGAGCGGGCACCGCAGGCACCGGACCCCGAGGGGCTGCCCACCACGGCCGAGGCGCTGGCCGGGATCGACCACCCGGTGGCGCGGTATTGGGCCACCCAGCGACCCATCGACATCCGGCACGTCACCGATCCGATCTACCTGCGACCCGATCCCGCCTCCGACACCGCCGATGCGCAGATGGTCTGGATGCGCACCCTCGCCCCCGTCGAGGCGGAGCCGCTGCTGCACGATGCGATCCTCGCCTTCGCCAGCGACTACACGCCCTTCGAGCCGATCCTGCGCCGCCAGGGCCTGAGCTGGATGACACCCGGGCTGAAGATGGCCACCATCGACCACGCGATCTGGTGGCACCAGCACGTCAGCGCCAACGAATGGCTGCTGTACGTGCAGCGCTCACCCTCCGCCTCCGGCGGGCGCGGCCTGACCCACGGCCAGGTCTTCGACCGCGGCGGCGACCTGGTCGCGACGGTCACCCAGGAGGGCATGATCCGGGCACCGCGGGAGCGCTGAGCTCAACGGTCGTGGAGATCGAGGGCCTCCTGCAGCCAACGGCCCCGCTGGACGTCCTCGAGCATCACCGCCCGGCCGCCGAACATCGCCACCTCCCGGACGGGCCCGGCGGGCGGGAGCAGACCACCGATCCGGGCCCGGAGAGTCTCCTGGGCGGGTCGGGGCGGCCATGGCGGTCCTGCCGTCGGTGCAACGATGCGCGGGGGCCTGAGTCTTCCCGACCGGAGGCGACCTGTCACGCCCCCTCGCCGCTGCCCGCGCTGCTCCGCCCCGGCGCTCAGCCCATGGCCTCCCGCGCGGCCTGCTGCGCGCGGGGCAGGGCCTCGGCGGCGGCGGTCTCCCCGCGGAAGACCTCGGCGATGATCGGCATCGCCGCACCGGTCGCGATCGCCGAACGATCCCCGATCTCCGGCATCGCGACCTCCTCGGGGACCTCGATCACCGAGACGTCCACCCCGGCGGCGTCCCAGCTCTCCTCCCACGCCCCGCGCAGGTCCCGGTGGCCAGGGATCCCCAGCCGGCTCTCGGCCAGCGGGCGCTGACCCTCCACGCCGCCCAGCCAGCGCAGCAGCTCACCGATCGCCCGCTCCCGGTCCTCGTCCCCCGGGTCGACACCGAGCGCGGCGATCGAGTGCACCAGCGGCCGCGCTCCCTCCGGTCCCGCGACGACCGGATGGATCCCCCAGGAGAAGGCGTCGTCGATCTCCGCGGCGAGGGCGTGCAGATCGTAGGTCCCCGTCTGCAGCAGTCCGAGCTTGCCCTGCAGGAACAGCGATCTGCACAGGGTCGGGTCGGCGACGGTGTCCTTGCCCGCCGGGGCCAGGTGGGAGGAGGCGAGATCAGCCAGGTACTGCACCGCCGTGATGCCCTCCGCGGAGGCGAAGGCGGGGGTGCCGTCCTGATCCTGCCAGCTGCCGCCCTGCGCGGCGATGAACGGGCCGAGCACCGCGGTGCGATCCGGATGGGCGCTGAACCCGAAGGTCGTGCGGGCGGCCGGGTCGAAGTCCGCCTCCCCGGGCCTGCGCCCCTCGCCGTCGACGGTGAGGGCGCGGGAGAGCTCGCGCAGCGGGTCCGAGGCGGCTCCGGCATCGAAGGTCAGCGCCGAGGCATCACCGTCGACCGCGGCGACGAGTCCCTCATGGGCCACCAGGATGCTCTGCTCCCACAGCTGCGGCACGCCCCACAGTCCCGTGTCCAGACGGTAGAGGTCCGTCGCCGCGCTCTCCCAGTTCGCGGCGTCCTCCCCCACGATCTCGCCGATCTCCAGCAGCACCCCGCTGCCGTGGGCCTGAGCGAGATTGGCGGTGTTCATCCAGAGCACATCGGGCAGGTCGCCGGAGGCCACGTCCAGCGGGAGCTGGGTCCAGTAGTCCGCCCAGCCCAGCACCTCGAGGGCCACCTCGATACCGGTGGAGGCGGTGAACGCGGCGAGGGAGTCCTCGTAAGCGGTCGCCGCGGACTCGCTCCACACCCGCATCCGCAGCGCCTCCCCGTCGTCGAGCTCGACGGGTCCGTCCTCCGCGCAGCCCGAGAGGGCCCCGACCCCCGCCAGTGACATCGCAGCGGTGGAGAGCAGGAGCTGGCGACGGGTCGGCACGGGGTCGGGACCTTTCGAACGAGGGGCTGCGGGCCTCTCGGGCGGGGGTGCCGCTCAGGCGGTGGCCACCAGCCCGAGCTCGGCGCGGGAGGCCAGCACCGGGTGCTGCGGGGTGATCCGCACGGTGAAGCCCACCTCGCCGGGAGCGGCGAGTGCGAAGCGGGCGGCCCAGCGACCGTCCTCCCCGCGCCGCAGCGGGATCAGCTGAGGCTCGATGATCTCATCCCCGGCACCGATCTCGCCGAGGACCGCCTCGATCAGCACATCCGTGTCGCGCAGCCGGCCCAGCTCGACGTCGGCGACCAGGGTGAGCTCGTCCCCGGTGGTGGCTGCGGCTCCCCGGACGCCCTCCAGGCTGACATTCTGGACCGACACTGCCGGCCAGGCCTCCTGGACCTCGGCCTTCCAGGTGGTGAACTCGCCGGCCCGCGCGGGATCTGCGGTGAAGGCGGCGGCCGCCCTGGCCGCAGGCAGGTACAGATCCGTGACGTAGTCGCGGACCATGCGGCCCGCGGTGATCTGCGGAGCCACCGTCACCAGCGAGGAGCGGACCTTCGTCATCCAGCCGCGCTGCATGCCGCGGGCGTCGCGCTCGTAGAACAGCGGCACGATCGACTGCTCGAGGATCTCGTAGAGGGCGTCGGCCTCGATCTCGTCCCGACGGGCCTGGTCGGCGACGTCCGCGGTGGGGATGGTCCAGCCCGCGTCATCGTCCTTCATCTCGTCCCACCAGCCGTCGGAGACGGAGAAGGTGAGGCCGCCGTTGAGGACGGCCTTCATCCCGGAGGTGCCGGAGGCCTCCTCCGGACGGACCGGGTTGTTCAGCCACACGTCCGAGCCGGCGATCAGCACGGAGGCCATGCGGATGTCGTAGTCGGGCAGGAAGGCGATGCGGTGGCGCACCCCGTGGTCGTCGGCGAACTGCACCAGCTGCTGGAGGAACTCCTTGCCGGGGCGGTCCGCGGGGTGCGACTTGCCCGCCACCACGATCTGCACCGGACGCGTCTCGTCGAGCAGGATCCGCCGGAGGCGCTCGGGATCCGAGAGCATCAGGGTCAGCCGCTTGTAGGTCGAGACGCGTCGGGCGAAGCCGATGGTCAGAGCGTGCGGGTCGAGGATGTGGTCGGTCCAGGCGAGCTCGGCCTCGACGGCGCCGCGCCGCAGCCACGAGTCCTTGACGTGACGGCGCGCCATCGACACCAGATCCGCGCGCAGCGCGTCCCGGGTCTCGGTGAGCTCATGATCGGTGAGGGTCGACAGGGCGCTCCAGTCGCTGAGCGAGGAGATGTCGACGTCACCCAGGGCCTTCTTGTACAGATCGTCCATGTGGTCGGAGGTCCAGGTGCGGCGGTGGACGCCGTTGGTGACGGAGCCGATCGGCACCTCGGGCACGTCGGAGCCCGGGTAGAGGTCCTGGAACATGGCGCGGGAGACCGCACCGTGGAGCTCGGCCACACCGTTGGAGCGCTGGGCGATGCGGAAGCCGAGCTGGGCCATGTTGAACACGTCCCCGCCCTCCTCGATGCCGAGGGCGAGCGCCGCCTCGACGGGCAGCGAGGGGATCAGGCGGGACAGACCCGATCCGTCGGCGTCGAGGTGGCTGCGCAGCTGCGCGGCGTCGAAGCGGTCGATGCCGGCGGGCACCGGGGTGTGGGTGGTGAACACGGTGCCCGCACGGACCTCGGCCACCGCCTCGGAGAAGCCGGTGCCGGCCTGCATCCTGCGTCCCACCCGCTCCAGGCCGGAGAATCCGGCGTGGCCCTCGTTGAGGTGGAACACCGACGGAGCCGGGGCGCCCACCAGCGCGCTGTATGCCTCGACGGCGCGGACGCCGCCGATGCCCAGCACGATCTCCTGGAGGATGCGGTGCTCGTGGTCGCCGCCGTAGAGGCGGTCGGTGATCTGGCGGGCCTGTTCGTCGTTGGACTCGACATTGGAGTCCAGCAGCAGCAGCGGGACCCGGCCCACCTGCGCCGTCCACACGGCGATCGCGACCTCGCGCGCCCCGGGCAGCGTGACCGCGACCCTGAGCTGCTCGCCGTCGGCGCCCCGGACCGGCTCGACGGGGAGCTGTGAGGGATCGTTGAGCCGGTAGTCCTCCTGCTGCCAGCCGCTGCGGTCCAGCGACTGGGAGAAGTAGCCCCACTGGTAGAGCAGGCCGACGGCGACCAGCGGCACGCCGAGGTCCGAGGCGGACTTCAGGTGGTCGCCGGCGAGGATGCCGAGCCCTCCCGAATAGATCGGCAGGGTCGGGGTGATCCCGAACTCCATGGAGAAGTAGGCGACCGAGGTGCCCCCGCCGCCGCCCTGCGCCCCCGGGACGGTCCGCTGGAACCAGCGGCCGGAGTCGAGGTAGGTGCGCAGGTCGCCGATCTCGGAGCGCATCCGCGTGAGGAAGGCCTCGTCGCGGGAGGCCTCGGCCAGACGGCCGGCGGGCACCAGCGAGAGCATGGCGATGGGGTTCTCGCCGCTGGCCACGAAGGCGCGGGGGTCGAGGGAGCGGAACAGATCGACAGTCTGTCGACGCCAGGTCCAGCGCAGGTTCAGCGCCAGCTCGCGCAGCGGCGCGAGGGCATCCGGGAGGTCGGAGGTGACCGTGATCGTGGAGAGCGGCTTCATGGACCCAAGGTACCCGACGCAGCACGCGATCTTGCGTCGAACTTGCGCGATGCTGAGTGCAGGTCACACTCCTCACGGTCGCGATTCACCAGCAGTGATAGGCGACCGCTGTGATGCCGGCTGTGATGCTGGGTGCCGCCCTCAGCTCGGGGCCCGCCCCGGCGTGCAAGAACTTTCCGCAGGCTTGTGCCCGCCCGCTGCAGCGCTCCGTCCCCAGGGCACCGCGCCCGGGTGCACTGCCTGCGACAATGGTGCGGCACCGCGGGGGCGGTGCCCCGCACTGAGCAGAGAACGCACGGAGGCGCCCGATGGGGAGCGACGCACGGACCGGCGAGATGCCGGCGATTCCGGAAGACACGATCGATCTCGGGGAACGACTCGATCCGGTCCGGACCCTGCTGCGGCGCACCGCTGGCGGGGATCAGCGTGCCGCCGCGGCCCTGGTCGATGTGCTCGGCCCCCGCATCCACGGGCTGGCCGTCCATGTCACCGGCTCCGCCGCCCGTGCGGAGAAGCTCGCCGTGACGGTGCTCCGCTCCTGTCTGCGGGATGCCGGGCACCTCGCCACCAGCGGGCTGCCCGGGGAGGCCGCGGTGCTGGATCGCGCCCGACGTGCTGCCGTGGCCACCCGTCCCACCGGCGACGTGCGCTCGCTGGCCGGTCCGGGCCCGGCCACCGATCGCACCAGTGACCGGCGGGAGGTCGACGTGCTGCGGGTGCTGCTGGAGCTGCCGCCGGCGCAGCGAGCCCTGGTCGAGTCCGCTGCTCAGGGGCGGTTCCCCTTCACGGGCACCGCGCGGCAGCAGCCGGCGCTGACCATCTCCGAGGTCCTCGATGCGCTGGTGCCCTTCGGCGGTCCCCCCGATGCCGAGACCCGGGGACTGAGCTCGCTGGACGCCCTGGCCCTGGCCGACGAGGGGGAACGGCTGCGCCTGCGGGAGCTGACCCGGTCCCCGGAGACGGCCGGGATCCACCGCCGTGCGATCGAGGCCGCGGCCCGTCTCGCCCTGCTCACCGCGGTGCCGCCGTCGAGGGACCTGCGCCTCGCCGTGCTCGAGGGCTTCGACGCTCCCGGGACGTCGGCTCCCTCGGCTCCGCCGGACCCCGAAGCAGTCTACCGCGGCACCTACTCCACCCCGGTGCTCGGCACCGACACCCAGCGCCGCGTCGTCGGCCCCCCGCCGGTGGCGGGCGGGCTGCACGGCCGTGCCGCTGAGCCGCCCGCCGGCTCCCCGCCCGCGCCCGGCTCAGCGGCCGCGCCGCCGCAGTGGTCACCGCAGGCTGCGAGCGCCCCGGCCTTCACCTTCCGCCCCACCGATGAGAAGCAGCGCTCCCGGCGCAGCCGGCGGCGGGAGCAGCAGCGGGCCCGGGGCATCCCGTGGATCTCCCGTTCGCTCGCCGCCGCCGCCCTGCTCGCCGCGCTCGTGCTGGGGGTGCTGCTGCTGGACAGCCACCGACAGCTCGCGGCCTCCGAGGACTTCACCGCGGCCTGGGCCGATCGCGCCCTGACCCCCGGGGCTCAGCTCGTCACCGGGATCAGCGACAACGGCACCTGGCAGGCGGTCCTCACCGAGGAGGGCCTCGTGCTGCGCGCCGAGGGGGTCGAGGGCCGGCAGAGCGAGGTCCTCGAGCTGTGGGGCGAGACCGACGGTGTCCAGCGCAGCCTGGGTGTGCTCGAGCTCGGGGCGGACGGGACCATCGAGTTCACCTCGAGGCGGACCGACCAGCGCCTCTTCGTGACCCGGGAGATGGCCCCGGGCAACGAGTCCGGCTCCCCCTCCACCAAGGTGGTCGCCAGCCTGGACCCGCGGGCGGAAGCTCCCGAACCGGGCTGAGCAGGCTCCGGGGGCCGGCCGTGGGCGGCCGCCGTCAGTCGCGGGTGAGGCGACGATAGGTCACGCGGTGCGGGCGCGCGGCCTCCTCGCCGAGGCGCTCGACCTTGTTGGCCTGGTAGGCCTCGAAGTTGCCCTCGAACCAGTACCAGTTCGCCGGGTTCTCCGCGGTGCCCTCGAAGGCCAGGATGTGGGTGGCCACCCGGTCCAGGAACCAGCGGTCGTGGGAGACGACCACGGCGCAGCCCGGGAACTCCAGCAGGGCGTTCTCGAGCGAGCCGAGGGTCTGCACGTCCAGGTCGTTCGTGGGCTCATCGAGCAGCAGCACGTTGCCGCCCTGCTTCAGCGTCAGCGCCAGGTTCAGGCGGTTGCGCTCACCACCGGAGAGGATCCCGGCCTTCTTCTGCTGGTCCGGTCCCTTGAAGCCGAACTGGGAGACGTAGGCGCGCGAGGGGATCTCGACCTTGCCGACCTGGATGTAATCCAGGCCGTCGGAGACGACCTCCCAGAGGTTCTTGTCCGGATCGATGTTCTCGCGGTTCTGGTCGACGTAGCTGAGCTTCACGCTCTGGCCGATCTTCAGCTCCCCCTGATCCAGCGGCTCCAGACCGACGATGGTCTTGAACAGCGTGGTCTTGCCGACGCCGTTGGGACCGATGACGCCGACGATGCCGTTGGGCGGCAGGGAGAAGGAGAGCCCGTCGATGAGCACCCGCTCGCCGAAGCCCTTGGTGATGTCCTTGGCGTCGATGACCTGGTTGCCCAGCCGCGGGCCGGGCGGGATGGTGATCTCCTCGAAGTCGAGCTTGCGGGTGCGCTCGGCCTCCGCGGCCATCTCCTCGTAGCGGGCCAGACGGGACTTGGACTTCGCCTGCCGGCCCTTGGCGCTGGAGCGGACCCACTCCAGCTCCTCCTTGAGGCGCTTGGCGAGCTTCTGGTCCTTCTTGCCCTGGACGTTGAGCCGCTCCTCCTTCTTCTCCAGGTAGGTGGAGTAGTTGCCCTCGTAGGGGTAGAGGTGGCCGCGGTCGACCTCGGCGATCCACTGGGCGACGTGGTCCAGGAAGTATCGGTCGTGGGTGACGGCGATGACGGCGCCCTCGTACTGCTGCAGGTGCTGCTCGAGCCAGAGCACGCTCTCGGCGTCGAGGTGGTTGGTGGGCTCGTCCAGCAGCAGCAGATCGGGCTTCTGCAGCAGCAGCCTGCACAGCGCCACACGGCGCCGCTCACCACCGGAGAGGTGGGTGACGGGTTCGTCACCGGGCGGGCAGCGCAGGGCGTCCATCGCCTGCTCGAGCTGGGAGTCCAGGTCCCAGCCGTTCGCGGCGTCGATGTCGGTCTGGAGCGAGCCCATCTCCGTCATCAGCGCGTCGAAGTCCGCATCGGGCTCGGCCATCTCCTCGCCGATGGCGTTGAAGCGCTGGACCTTCTTCAGCAGCTCGCCCATGCCCTCCTGGACGTTCTCCAGCACGGTCTTGGACTCGTCCAGCGGCGGCTCCTGCAGCAGGATGCCGACGCTGTAGCCGGGGCTGAGGCGGGCCTCGCCGTTGGAAGGCTGGTCGAGCCCCGCCATGATCTTGAGGATGGTCGACTTGCCGGCGCCGTTGGGGCCGACCATGCCGATCTTCGCGCCCGGGTAGAAGCTCATGGACACGTCATCGAGGATGACCTTGTCGCCCACGGCCTTGCGGGCCTTGTGCATGGTAAAGATGAATTCAGCCAACTCGGTTTCCTGTTCGGAGAGGGGTCTGGGGATTCTCACCGGCGCGCCGCGGAGCGGCGCTGCGCGGGATGCGTCACGGCTCCCGACTCTACCCGCATCCCTGCGCGCACCGCCGCTGCGGCGGCCGGAACATGACGGGCACGACCCTCCCGGCCGCGCAGGGCCGGATCAGTCCAGGGAGATGCCGCGTCCGGCGAGGACACGGCGTGCGATCGCCGCACCGTGCTCGGTGCCCGCGGGGTGCTCCTCACCGTTGCGCGGCCAGAGGTGGGCGTCGATGTCGAGCGCCCTCGCGGCGTCGACGTTCTCCTGGCGGTCGTCGAAGAAGATGATCGCGGAGGGGATCGACACTCCCCCGGTCTCGTGCGCGAGGACGTCCAGCAGCACCTCGAAGATCTCGCGGCCGGGCTTGACGGCCCGCTCCTCGCCGGAGATGACGGCGAGAGTGAAGGCCTCGAACCAGTCGGCGCGGCGCACCGACTCCCCGAAGGCCTGCGAGGTGTTGGACAGCAGCGCCAGGCGCACCCGGTGGCGGGCGAGGTCATGGATCAGCGAGCGCGATGCCGGATCCAGACGCAGGAAGTAGCGGTCGTCGGCGCCCTGCACCTCGGCGACCTCGGCCTCGGAGAGCTGCTGGACCCCGACGGCGGCGGCGACCGCGCCCCAGTACTCGGCCGCGCTGACCGCGCCGCGGTCGTAGGCGTCGCGCTCCCGCCAGAGCGCCTCGCGCAGCACCTCGGCGTCGCCGCCGAGGAGCTCGTGGACAGCCGGCACCGGGTCATGGCCGGCGCTCAGCACTCCCCCGAAGTCGAAGACGACGGTGGGCTTCGGGGGTGTGCGGCGACGGTTCTTCTTGCTCATCGGGTGGTCACGTCCTCACAGGTGGGAAGGCCTTCGGTGCTGCCGGTCTCGGCGATGGTCCCGGTGGCGGTCAGCGCGTCCTCGAAGGTGGAGACCGCCACCACGTCCAGCTCGTCGGGCACGTGGCCCACGGCCTCGTCGCAGTTCTTGCTGGGGGCCAGGAAGAACTCGGCCCCGGTCTCGGACGCGCCGACCATCTTCTGCCGGATGCCGCCGATGGGCCCGACGGCGCCGTCGGCGGCGATGGTGCCGGTGCCCGCGATGGCGTGGCCGCCGGTCAGCGCCCCCGGGGTCAGCTCGTCGTAGACGGAGAGGGAGAAGATCATCCCCGCGCTGGGACCGCCGATGTCCCCCACCGAGATCTGGACGTCCATCGGGAACTCGTGGCCCGGGGCCAGGATCACGCCCATCCTGTCAGCGCCGTCGACCAGCGCCGTCGGGACCTGGAGCGCGAGCTCCTCGCCGTCGCGCCGCACGGTCATCGGGATCGGCTCCCCGTCCGGGACGGCGTCGATCAGCCGCTGGTAGCCGTCGACCCCGCCGGCGGTCTCGCCGCCGACCGCGACGATCACGTCGCCCCCCTCGAGGGTGCCCTCGGCCGCGCCGTCGCTCAGAACTCCCGCGATCATCACCACGTCCCGATACTCGATGCCCAGCTCGTCCAGGGCGACGGCGACGGCGCCCTGCTGGGAGGAGCTCATCGCCGCGGTGTTGGCCAGGGTGGTCTGCTCACGGGTGCGGCCCTCGGGGAAGACCACCTCCCTCGGCAGCACCAGTTTGGAGCGGTCGAACCAGGCGGCGACGACCTCCACGGGGGTGACGCGGAATCCGGGCCCGCCGTCCACGGAGACGGTGGTCATCATCAGCGCCCCCTCGGTCGGGTGGGTCTCGGCCCCATCGATGACCAGGATCTCCTCGTCCTCGTACGCGCCGAGCACGTCGATCGCCGGGCCGGGCCGCTCGATGACGTAGGGCACCGGCAGCAGCGATCCGCCCAGGATCATCACGCACAGCACGACCAGGGAGATCAGCGCCATCGCCGGCCGGGCGAGCTGCGCCTCGTCGACCGAGCGGGCGAGGAGCGCTCGAGCTCGTCGGGTGCGGGCGGGACGGGCGGGGGCATCGATCACCCCGACATTGTGCCCCACTCGCCGCTGACCCCCAGGAGGGATCGGTAGGCTGGCGGTCCCACGGACTGCTGGAGGTGGCCATGAGTGATGCCCCGATCCCGGGTGAACCCGGTGACATGGACGAAGAGGCGCTGAAGCGCTTCCTGAAGGAGACCTTCGGGGACGCCCTCCCGGAGGGGGCCCTGGACGGACTGGACCTGTCGGCGCTCGCGCAGCAGGCGAATCTGCCGCAGGATCCCGCCCAGCTGCGGGCGGCCGCCGCGCAGATGCAGAACATGTTCGCCGCCCAGGGCGACAGCCCGGTGAACTGGGACATGGCCGAGGACATCGCGCGCCGGACCGCGGCCGGTCAGGCCGGGATCCCCGGCGCGCCCGACCCGAGCGGCACCCCGGGCGACCCGGGCCCGACGGACTCGACGATCACCGAGCTGCGCCAGGCCGCGCAGGTGGCGCGGCTGTGGCTGGATCCCGTGATCTCGGTCGACGTGCCCTCGACCGAGCTGGGCGTGTACAGCCGCGGGACCTGGCTGCACCGCACGCTGCCTCGCTGGAAGCCGATCGTCGAACCGGTCGCGAAGTACATGGCCGGCGCCATCGGCGAGGCGATCGCCGCCCAGCTGGGCGAGTTCGGCGGAGCCGGGATGCCGATGCCCGGCGGGGACCCGGCAGCCATGATGGAGCGCATCGGCGGGACAATGTTCGGAGTGCAGTTCGGGCACGCCATCGGCTCCCTCGCGCGGGAGGCGGCGGGCACCACGGATCTCGGCCTGCCCCTGGGACGGGACGGGGAACCGGCGCTGGTCGCCGCCAACGTCGACGACCTGATCTCCGCGCACTCCCTGGACCCGGGCGCGGCCCGCATCTTCCTGGCGGCGCGCGAGATCGCCCACACCGCGCTGTTCGCCTCCACCCCCTGGCTCGGCAAGGCCCTGTTCTCCGCGATCGAGGACTACTCCCGCGGCATCACCCTGGACCTCGACGCGCTCGACGCGATGGTGCGCGACCTGGACCTGTCGGACCCGGAGGCGATGCAGGCCCGCCGCCCGGAGGAGATGTTCGTGTTCACCCGGCGCGCCTCGCAGGAGCGTGCGCTCGAGGAGCTGGCCACCACCCTCGCACTGGTCGAGGCCTGGGTGGATCACGTCACCACCGAGGCGCTGGACGGGAAGCTCCCCGATCTCGAGGCGATGCGCGAGGTGCTGCGGCGGCGCCGCGCCTCCGGCGGGCCCGCCGAGGAGATGCTCTCGAAGACCGTCGGCATCGAGCTGCGACCGCGGCGCGTGCGCGAGGCGCTGGCCTGGTGGGAGAGCGTGCGCGACACCGAGGGCGAGGCCGGCCGGGAGGCGAAGTGGGACCACCCGGACCTGCTGCCCACCCCGGAAGTCCTCTCGGGCCGTCCGCAGGCCCCGCAGCCCCAGGCATCGGCGGACGAGGTCGACGGGCTGGCGGATGTCGCCCTGCCCGAGGACTTCGATGCCGAGCTGGAGAAGCTGCTGTCCGGCGACGGGCACGAGCGCGCGCCGCGCGAGGACGAGCAGGGCGGGCTGCACCGTTCGGACGACGAGCGCGGTGACGGGGACGAGGGGCGCGGCACCTCCACCGACGGGGACGATGAGCGCTGAGCCCGACGGCCGGGGCCCCGCGGTCCCGGAGGCGGCGCTCGCCGAGCTGGTGCACGCCGCGGCCGCGGTCTCGGGGCCGGCGGTCGCCCACGAGTTCCAGCAGCTGCTGACCGGCGACCCCCGGCTGATGCGCCGCGACGGCGGTCCGCGGCATCTCACGGCGAGCGCGATCGTGATCGACCGCCCCGGGGATCACGTGGCGCTCCTGTGGCATCGCAAGGGCCGCTTCTGGGTGCAGCCCGGAGGCCACCTCGAAGCGGGAGAGACGAGCTTCGAGCAGGCCGCTCGCCGGGAGGTCGCCGAGGAGATCGGGATCGACGGTCTGCAGCGGATCGGCGACGGACCGGCGATGCTGCACCGGCACGCCCTCGAGGCGGCCTTCGGCGCCTGCTCGGAGCACTGGGACGTGCAGTACCTGCTGCGCGCCCCGGCACCGGCCGCCGACCTGCCGCTCACGGCGAGCGCGGAATCGCCCGAGGTGCGATGGGTGCCGTGGCCCCTGCGCGGCGTCGGCCCCGAGCGCGAGACCACCGCGCTGCCCGAGGGGACGGTGCCGGATCTGGCCGGGACCCTCGAGGAGCTGGCGCTCTATCTGGCGCGCCGGGCCGGCTGAACCGGCGACGTGCCCGCGGCCGCCCCGTCGGCCGCGTCGTCGATCCCGCTGTCGATCTCGCCGTCGGCCCCGTCCTCGACCTCCGTTCCGTGTCCCGGCAGGTTCTTCGACCAGGAGACTCCGTCGAGGAAGCCCTGCGCCTTCTCCGCCAGCGGGTAGTTCGCCATCAGGGCCTTGAACTCCGGCCCATGGCCCGGCACCAGCAGGTGGACGAGCTCGTGCATCATCACCGAGCGCACCACGTAGTCCGGCATGCCCTGGAGCTGATGCGAGAGCCGGATGGTGCCGTCGGTGGGGGTGCACGAGCCCCAGCGCTGATTCTGCCGTGAGGACCATGTCACCGAGGAGGGATGTGCCCGCCCGCCGAGGTGGAGCTCGCTGACCTCTCGCGCCATCCGCAGCAGGGCGTCGTCGCTGCGCCGCGCCGGTGCCCGACGGGCCTCCTTGCTGACCAGCTGATCGACCATCCTGGTCACCCACTGCCGCTCCTGCCGCGCGCTGAAGGTCGCGGGGATCGCGATCAGCAGATCGCCGTCACGACGCGAGATCGAGACGGTGCGGCGACGGCGGGCGCTGCGGCGCACCAGCACGCGTTCACCGCGAGGGCCGGCGACGTGCTCGTGGAGGACCAGATCGTTCATGGGTCACAGCCTCGCACGTGCTGCCGACGAAAATATTCATCCACATCTGTGCACCGGGACATGACCGGTCAGAACGTCGTGACCGGCGAGATCAACGGTTCCTCCACAATGCGCGCACGCTCATCGACACACCGTCCACAGCAGGAGACCCGTTGTCCACAGCCGATCCCCCGCCGAACTTTGACCTGTCGTGATCGCACGGGCTACGTTTCCCTCCACGTGGGATCCCGGGATAACTAGCAGGACGCACACGGGGAAGGTGCGCGTGGTGCTGAGCGCCCCCGGGGTTCCACGGCCCTTCGAGGCCTGATGCCGTCCAGGGGCCTCCGATGTCGGCTCGTCGCGCGCACTTCCTCGGCTCCTCGCAGAGCCCCTTGCCCCCGAAGCGCGCGACGGGCCGCCCCGATCGGGCCACATCCGACCGACCCGATTCGTGCGGCGTGTTCCCGCGCCGTTACAGTGGATCGGTCCCGGCTTCGCAGCCATCGCCGCGCATCCGGGAATGCACATCACCGACAAGCAACGAGGAGCGGATATGGCCGACGAGACCTATGCCGGAGAGTTCTACTGCGTCAAGTGCCGTGAGAAGCGGGAGGCCGAGGGCAACGTCGTCGTCTCCAACGGCCGCCGCATGGCCAAGGCTGTGTGCCCGGTGTGCGGCACCAAGCTGAACCGGATCCTCGGCAAGGCCTGAAGCACCGCTGAGCGCTGTGCTGCCTCGCGCCGCACCGACGAGGGCCCCGGACCGCACGGTCCGGGGTCCTCGTCGCTGCGCGGGACGGGCAGGGGCCGGGTGAGCCGGAGCTCGACCCGGCTCATGCGACCCGCTGGCCCCGGTTCTTCCGGGGCCGGCCACGGCCGCGCTTGACGGCGATGATGCGGCCGTCCTCGAAGATCGCGCCTCCCCACACGCCCCAGGGCTCCGCCCTGTCGAGGGCGCCCTGACGGCACTCCTCGATGAGGGGACAGCCCGCGCACAGGGACTTGGCCTGTTCGAGGTCTGCGGGGCGCTCGGAGAAGAAGAGGTCGGCGGCGTCCGCGTCGTGGCACGGGAGCATCGTCGCGGAGGTGTCCGCGGGATTCGGGAAAGTGGTCAGAAGAGAAGTCATCGTCTCGCTGCTTCGGAGGTCCGTCAGGAAGGACCCGCCCGGGGGCGGGGGCGCGGCGGCGGTGCCGCACCCGAAGCGAGGGAGGACCTCGTCAGCTCAGGCGGAGCACCGCGGGGGCATGGCCCCGTTCGCGCGGCAGGGGGGAGGGCGCGCCGAGGGGGCGCTGGCCTCCTCCTGCGAGATTCCAGATATCGATCACTGTGGCCACCCCCTTTCGAAAGCGCGCGTCCCGGTGCCCCGGGCCACGACTGTGGACGATTGACGAGTGCGACTCTACACCCGTTCACGGGAACCCGGAACTATTTTCTGACCTGCAGTTTCAGGGTTTCTCGGCATCCGTTCCGAGCAGCTCGAGCAGGTCCGTGCCGAAGCTCGCGACCTTGCCGGGGCCGATCCCCGGCACCTCGAGCAGCTCCTGCTCGCTGCGCGGGGCGCGTTCGGCGACCGCGGTCAGCGCGGCATCGGTGAGGATCGCGTAGGGCGGGGTCCCGCGCAGCCGTGCCTGCTCGCGTCGCCAGGCGCGCAGCGTGGCGTGCAGCTCCTCCCCGACGGTCGACGGGCAGCCCTCGTGGCGGCCCAGCCGCTGCTCCCGCGGTGCGACCAGGCCCTGCCCGCACACCCGGCACTCCGCATAGACGGTGGCGGAGCGCCGACCGGTGCGGCGCGGTCCCGCACCGGGCGAGGTCCGCGGCGCCTGGGGATGGGCGAGGACCCCGTCGAGGAAGCGGGAGGCCCTGCGCGATCCGCGGGCCCCGGGGGTGCGGGCGGCGGACCAGCTCACCGTCAGCAGGTCCCGGGCCCGGGTGAGGGCGACGTAGAACAGGCGCCGCTCCTCCTCGACCTCGGCCGGGGTCTTCGCCATCGAGATCGGCAGCAGGCCATCGCTGGCGCCGACCACGAACACCACCGGCCATTCCAGGCCCTTGGCGGCGTGCACGGAGGCGAGGGTGACCCCGTCGACGACCGGGGCGGCCTGCGATTCCGCCCGTTCCTCGAGCTCGCGCACCACCTCGGTCATGGTGGTGCCGGGGCGGGCGGTGATGGTGTCGGTGAGGCCGACGAGGGCGTTCAGCGAGTCCCAGCGGTCACGGACCGCGCCGGTGGTCTCCGGGGCCGTCGGCGCCCAGCCCTGCTGGGAGAGGATGTCCCGCACCGCGCGAGCCGGGTCGAGCTGCTCCACCCGGGTCGCGGCGCGGAGGGAGACCATGGCCCGGCGCACCTCCTGGCGTTCGAAGAAGCGGTCGCCGCCGCGCACCAGGTACCCGATGCCGCGGGAGGTCAGCGCCTGCTCGAAGGCCTCGGACTGGCTGTTGGTGCGGAACAGGATCGCGGCCTCGGAGGCGCTCCTGCCCTCTGTCACCAGCTCGGCGATCCGCTCGGCGATGCCGTCGGCCTCGGCGGAGTCGTCGGGGAAGGACTCGACCAGCGGCGGCGGGCCCGGCTCGCGCTGGGAGGCCAGGGTCAGGCGGGTCTCGCGGGTGCGGCCCTGCGCCCCGTCGAGCACGGTGTTGGCCATCCGCACGATCTCCGGGGTGGAGCGGTAGTTGCGCTCGAGCCGGATGGTGCGGGCTCGCTTGAACTCGGAGCGGAAATCCAGCAGGTAGGAGGCACGGGCACCGGCGAAGGTGTAGATCGTCTGGGCGGCGTCCCCGACCACGCAGAGATCGTCGGAGGTGCCCAGCCACAGCCGCAGCAGGGCGTGCTGGAGGGCGGAGACGTCCTGGTACTCGTCGACCACGAAGTGCTTGTACTGCTCTCGCACCTCCCGGGCGACATCGCCGCGCTCGGTGAGGAAGCCGACCATGTGCAGCAGGACGTCCTCGAAGTCGATCACCCCGCGCTCCTTCTTCACCTCCTCGTACTGGGTGAGGATGCGGGAGAGGGAGCGGGAGTCGAAGCCCGCGACCCCCGGTCGGCGGGCCTGCTGGGCGGCCTCCGGGTAGGACTCCGGGGTGAGCATCGAGACCCGCGACCACTCGACCTCGGAGACGATGTCGCGCAGCGCCGCACGATCCACGCTCAGGTGCAGCCGCTGGCAGGCCTCCCCGATGCCCGCGAACTTGTTCGTCAGCAGCTCAGGCATCGGACCGCCCACCACCCGCGGCCAGAAGTGACGCAGCTGGCGCAGGGCGGCGGAGTGGAAGGTGCGGGCCTGGACCGCGGGCACACCGAGGTCACGCAGGCGGGAGCGCATCTCGGCCGCGGCCTTGGCGGTGAAGGTCACCGCCAGCACGTGGCGGGGGTTCAGCTGGCCGGTCGCGACACCGTAGGCGATGCGGTGGGTGATGGCGCGGGTCTTGCCGGTGCCGGCGCCGGCGAGCACGCAGAGGGGGGCGCCGAAGCTGCGGGCCACCTCGCGCTGCTCGGGATCGAGCGCGGTGAGCAGGGACTCCGCGTCGGTGGGCGCCGGCGCGCCGCGGTCGGCGCCGCCGGCGGCGTGGTCGGAGGGGGCGGCGTGGTCGGTCATCACCGATCATCCTGCCAGGACTGTGCGACATCCCGCGGACCGCTGTGGACGGCGGGTGCCCCACACCACCCGGCCGGGCACCCGCCGGGGACGGACCTCACCGCTGCGCGGAGCGGCCGTACCAGTCGTCGATCAGCGCGCGGCCCATCGAGGCCGTGCCCGGCAGCGCGATCTCCCCCGCCTCCAGGGCGGCGGCGAGCTCTTCGCGGCTGAACCAGCGGGCTTCGGCGATCTCCTCCTCCTGCAGCGCGAGCTCGCCGCCGTCCGGTGCCCAGGCCCGATAGCCGAGCATCAGCGAGCGGGGGAAGGGCCAGGGCTGGCTGCCCACGTACTCGACCTCCTCGACCGTGATCCCGACCTCCTCGGCAACCTCGCGGGTCACCGCGTTCTCGAGGCTCTCGCCCGGCTCGACGAAACCAGCCAGCACCGAGTGGAAGCCGCGGGGGAAGTGGGCGTTGCGGGCCAGCAGGAGGCGGTCCTGCCCGTCGCGCACCGCCATGATCACGGCGGGATCGGTGCGGGGGAACTGCTCGGTGCCGTCCTCGCGGCAGCGCAGCACCCAGCCGGCCATCTCCGGCTCCAGCGCGCTGCCGCACTGCGGGCAGTGACGCATGGAGCGGTGCCAGGCGCCCATCGCCACGGCGGCGGCCGCGAGGTCCGCATCGCTGTCGACCAGCTGATCGGCGACGCGGCGGAGGTCGCGCAGATCACGACCGGGGGCGTCCAGCTCCGGGCTGGGCTCGGCGATCTCGGCGGCGAGCACGCGGAATCCGTCACGCCGGCCCAGCAGCACCAGCGGCTGCAGGGCGCCGTCGCGGGGGTCGGCCTCCTCCAGGACCGCGTGGAGGGTGCCGTCGACCTCCTCGCGCAGGGTGACGGCCCCGGCCCGGGTGACCAGGTAGCGGGCGTCCTCCCCGGGGGCGACCGCGCCCGGGTCGCCGCGCAGCAGCGCGTCCCGGTCGGAGCCGAGGAGGGTGAGGGGGGTGCTGAGATGGGGACCACGGAGCTTCGCCATGCTCTGAGCCTACGTGGAGCAGCCACCCCGGCCGGGTACGGTGGTCGCGTGCATCGCAACTCCTATTCCCTGGCTGCTCTTGCGGCGGCGGCGGTCCCCGGGCTGGTCCCGGCACGGACCATGCCGATCGCCACCCCTGCCGAGGATCTCGACGTCGCCGGCATCGTGGGCGAGGACGGCAGGCGCGTCATGGTCCTCTCCCCCGCCTCGACCGCCGCCGGGGTCCGTCTCGAGCGGGACCTGAAGGTCGCCGACACGCTCACCGGCACCTCGCTGCGCAGTGTGATCCCTCCGGTGCTCGGCTTCGTGAAGCTCTCCGAGGGCGGGCGCTGCGCGGTCACGGAGGCCCCCGTCGGGCGCCCGCTGATGCTCGATGATCTCGCCGGCAGCCCGGAGCTGGCACGGTCCCTGGGCCAGGTGCTGGCCCGGATCCACACCGTGCCCCGCTACGCCGCCGAGGCGGCCGGGGTCGAGACCTTCACCCCGGAGGCGATGCTGGCCGCCCATCGTGCCCGGATCGACACCGTCACCGCGGCCGGGCACCTGCCCGCCGCGGTCTCCCAGCGCTGGCAGGCGCTGCTCGAGGACCCGGAGCTGTGGGACGTCACCCCGCAGTTCGTGCACGGGGATCTCTCCGAGGAGAGCCTGTTCACGGCCGACGGGCAGGTCAGCGGGATCCGCGACTGGTCCTCCTCCCAGGTCGCCGACGCCGCCTCCGACCTCGCCTGGCTGATCTCCTCGCTGGCCCCGGAGCGGTTCGATGAGCTCTACGCCGCGTACCGCGAGGAGCTGCCCACCGCGACGCATCCGCGGCTGGTGGAGCGGGCACAGGCCCTCGGCGAGTTCGCCGTGGCGGAGTGGCTCGCCCACGGTCTGGAGGTGGGCGATGAGGAGATCGTCGCCGATGCTCGCGGCATGATCGCCGATCTCGATGCCGATCTCGCGCAGCTCGCGCGCGAGGAGGCCGAGCGGGCCTACGAGGAGATGAGCGCGCGGGAGGACGGGACGGTCTGACCTCCCCTCACTCCGCCGCCAGCTGCTGTGCGATCGACTCGCGCGAGGGATGGCGGCGCACCTCGTGGGTGACCCCGTCGGCCACGAAGTGGAAGGCGGTGCGGATGCGCGACAGCGGCAGGCCGGTGCGCTCGTGCCAGGCCAGCCGGTACAGCGAGAGCTGCAGGGCGCGCTGCCGCAGCGGGGCGGGTCGGGGCACCCGGCCGGTCTTCCAGTCCACGATCATCACGCCCTCGCTGCCGTCCGTGCCCTCGGGATCGGCGAAGACCGCGTCGATGACGCCGCGCACCGCGATCTTCCCGATCCGGGTGTGGACGGGCTGCTCGACCGCGAGCGGGGAGCGCTCGGCCCACTGCGAGGCGGCGAAGGCCTCGCGCAGGGCGCGGTCGTCGAGCCCGGCGACGGCCGTCCCGTCCGTGTCCTCGAGGTCCAGCAAGTCCTCGAGGTCCAGCAGGGTCGCGCTGTCGTAGCGGGACTCCAGCCAGGCGTGGAAGGCGGTGCCCCGCGCGGCGGCCGCGGAGGGCTGGCGGGGCAGCGGGCGCAGCAGCTCCAGTGCCGCATCCCGGGGGCTGCGGGCCTGGTGGACCACTTGGGACGCCGACAACCGCGGCGGGGAGTGGACCACGGGCGGGGCGGCCTGCTGCTCGAGGTCCACGACCGCGCGCCGCACCAGCTCCGCGAGCTCGGGATCCGCCGGCTCCCCCTCCTGTCCGGCGACGGCGGCGAGCAGCTCCGCCGCCCGGGCCCGGGCCTGCTCGCTCTCCCCCGGGGCCGGGGGCCAGGACGCCTGGGGACGCTCGCTCTCCAGCGGGTTGTGCTCGGGGACCTCCTGCACGGTGCGGAACGCTTCGGGCACCAGCTCGGTGACCTCGGCGAGATAGCGGGAGCGGGGCCGGGCGGAGGCCAGCCCGCTGCGCCAGGCGGCGGAGGTCAGCAGCAGGCGGCTGCGGGCCCGGGTCACTGCGACGTACATCAGCCGGCGGTCCTCCCGCAGCGACTCTTCCCCCTGGGCGAAGCGGTACTCCTGGATCAGGGACTCGGCATCGACCTGCGTGTCGGCTTCGGCCCAGGCCAGCTCCGGCAGGGTCTCCGCGTCGCCGCGCAGGGCGGTGGGGACCGCGGCGGAGGCGAGCTTGCCGAGCCAGCCGTCGGCCGGGACCCGCACCCGTCCGGACTCGTCGGTCTTCGCCCGGCGCAGGTCGTAGGAGGGGACGCTGCCCTCGGTGAGACCGGCGACCGCGACCAGATCCCATTCCAGGCCCTTGGCCGAGTGCAGGGTGACGATCGTGACCGCGGCGGGATCGAGGGAGGCCTCGGGAACCGCGGTGACGGCGAGCCCGGCCTCCTCGTCCTCGCTGATCTCGAGCAGGTCGAGGTAGGCGCCGAGCCCGCCGCGGCGGGCGGTGCGGTCGAAGGCTGCGGCATGGTCGCGGAAGGCCTCGAGGTCGGCGAGCGCCCGGGAGTCCGGTTCCTGCTCGAGCAGCGCGAGGTCCACCTCCAGCAGCCGGGTCGCGGCGGTGACCAGGTCCGGCAGCGGCAGCGGCAGCAGGCGGCGCAGCTCCCGCAGGATCTGCTGGACCTGCGCCAGCCGCTGCCGGCCGGTGGCGGACAGTCCGCGGCCGGAGGGATCGGTCCAGTCCGCGGGCGGGAGGTCGTCGACCGCGTCGACCAGCGAGACCGTCTCGGCCTCGTCCTGACCGCCCGGCGTCTCCCCCTCCCGGCGCAGCCGGGAGGCCATCCGGTCGCGCCAGCGGCCCAGCACCGCGAGGTCCCGGGCCCCGAGACGGAGTCGGGGTCCGGTCAGCAGGCGCATCAGGGCGTCACCGCGGCCGGGGTCGTGGGCGCACTCCAGCAGCGCGCGGACATCCGCCACCTCGGGGCGGTGCAGGAGCCCGCCGAGCCCCACCACTGCGACCGTGAGACCGCTCGCCTCGAGCCCCTCGACCAGCGCGGGGATCTGCCGGCGGGCCCGCACCAGCACGGCGGCCGAGGCCGGCGCAGCGTCCTCCTCCTGCTCCGCGCGGCGGGCGCGGACCCAGCGGCCGATCGCGAGCGCCTCGGTGCGCTCGTCGGCGGCCTCGACGATCTCGCAGGCGCCCTCCCCCGCCCCGGGTCGGGGCTGCAGCTCGGGAATGGTCACCTCGGAGTCGGCGCTGCGCAGCGGGCCGGCGAGTCGGTTCGCGACGGCGAGGACCGCCTGGTCGTTGCGCCAGGAGGTGGACAGGGTGCGCTGCAGGACGCTCTGCTCCTCGGTGGCGAAGGCCGCGGCGAAGCCGGCGAGGGAGGCGGCCGAGGCCCCGCGCCAGCCGTAGATCGCCTGCTGCGGGTCGCCGACGGCGCAGGCGGCGTGGCCGGGGCCGAAGAGGTCGGTGAGCATCTGCAGCTGGGCGACGGAGGTGTCCTGGAACTCGTCCAGCAGCACCACCCGGTGCATGCGACGGGCCAGGGAGCCCGCGGCGGGCACCTCGCGCGCCACCCGGGCGGCGAGGGAGACCTGGTCCGCGAAGTCCAGGGCGGAGGACTCGGTGCGGATCTCGGCGAACCGTTCCAGCAGCGGCAGCAGCGCGAGCCGTGAGTCGAGCGCGCCGAGCACCTTCGCGACCTCCTTGGGGGTGGTGCGGCGCTTCCCCTCGACCTGCAGCGGGATCTGGGAGAGGTGGTCGCGAATCTCGCGCAGGTGCGCGGCCAGCCGGTCCGGGGCGACGAGGTGGTCGGCCAGCGATGAGGAGAGGGAGAGCAGGGCGGCGGTGAGGGTCGCCGGGGACGCCTCCAGGTCCAGGGAGTCGTCCCAGCCCTCGACGATCTCGTGGGCGAGCTGCCAGGAGGCGGAGGTGGACATCATCGTCAGCTCGGGGTCGATGCCGACGGCGAGCGCATGCTCCCGCACCAGGTCCAGGGCGAAGCCGTTGTAGGTGTGGACCAGGGGCCGCTGCCCCACCAGGTCATCACCCCCACGCTCGAGGCCGCGCGGCAGGGGCAGGCCCTCGGCCCGCAGCGCGGCGGCGAGGGTGCCCAGGCGCGCGCCGATCCGCTCGCCGAGCTCGTGGGCGGCCTTGCGGGTGAAGGTCAGGCCCAGCACCTGGCGGGGCTCGACGATGCCGTTGGCGATCAGCCACACCACGCGGGAGGCCATGGTCTCGGTCTTGCCGGACCCCGCCCCGGCGACCACCAGCATCGGGGCCAGGGGCGCCTCGATGACGGCCACCTGCTCCGCAGTGGGCGGGGGCTGCTCGAGCAGGGCGGCGAGAGAGTCGGCCGAGTGGGCAGGCCGCTCTGCGGGACGGGCCGCGATGGGGCCCGGAGGGGTGGGGCGGGGGCTCACAGCTGGTCTCCTTCGGGCTGCAGGGGGCAGCTGCTGCGCACGGCGCAGTGCGTGCAGTGGGCGTTGACGCGTGCAGTGACCTGATCACCGGAGACCTCGCGGGAGACCTGCTGGACGAGATCGTCGAACCAGTCCGAGTCCTCCGCCCGGGTGAGGGCTCCCTGGGTGCGCACCGCGGCCTTCTTCCCCCCGGTGCCGATGAAGACCAGCTCGGCGCCGTTCAGCCGGTCGGGGGCATCCGGTCCCAGCTGCTCGGTGAGGGCGCCCTCGCGCACCGCGGCCTGGTAGGCGGCCAGCTGCAGGTCCTCCTCGGCCTTCGCGGCGGATTTGGCGACGCGGCCGGACTTGAGGTCCACCACCCGCAGCCCGGTGGTATCGCCCTCGATGCGGTCGATGCTGCCGCGCAGCTGCACCCTCCCCAGCGTCACCTCGAAGGGGGCTTCGACGGCGAGCGGCTCCCCGGCGCTGCGCAGATATTCGGAGAGCAGTCGGGCGGCGTCCTCGGCGCGGCGCACGCGGCGCCGGCCGGACCAGGTCTCGGTGCCGGGCACGGTGCGCAGCAGGGTGTGCAGCTCCTCCAGCAGGTCCTGTTCGCCGCCGGGCGGGCCGCTCGGATGGACCTGGGCGAGGTGGTGCAGAGCGGTGCCGATGAGCTGGGCGGGCCCGCCGCTGCGGGTGCCGCCTGCGCGCTCCATCAGCCAGGACTGGGGGCAGTCCACGGCCCGTTCCAGCGCCGAGGGGGAGAGCCGGATCGGGGTGTCCACCTCGTGCAGGGGCGCGGTGGAGCTGGGCTCCTGGTGGTACCAGCGGGCTGGATCCGTGCCGGGGGCGCCGGCCCGGGCGAGCGCCTCCAGGGCCAGGGCGGCGTCCCGGGCACCGGTGGGATCCTCCTCGCGCAGCCGCCGGCGCAGCGCCGCGACCAGGCGGCGGGCGTCCGGGGCGGGGCCGGGGTCCCGGCGCAGGGCCTCCAGAGTGATCCAGGGCTCGGCAGGAGGGTCCCCGGGCTCGGCGAGGGTGGCCAGCTCGGCGAACGCGTCGAAGAGGGCGGAGGGCGCGCTCTGCTCGTCCTGGACCGCGGTGACCAGCACGCGGTGCCGGGCACGGGCGAGAGCGCTGACGGCCAGGCGCAGCTCGTCGGCGATCACCTGCTCGCGCTGGAGGGCGCGCAGGGCATCCGGCTCGGGCGGGAGCTCCGCACCGCGCCGGGCCCCGGCCCGCAGGGACAGCTCGGCGGCGCCGAACAGCGTCGAGCGCAGCCGCAGATCCGGCCAGGCCCCCTCCTGGAGGCGGGCGAGGACCACGGTGTCGCGGTGGTCTCCGGCGAGCTGCGCGGGGGTGAGCACGGCGATGCGGCCGCGAGCGGCGGCGGCCGGTGCCAGAGTGTCCTCGACCACTGCTTGGGAGCGGACCTGCTCGACGAGATCCAGGGCGCCGGCCCCGGGCCGACGATCCGTCAGGCGTTCCGCGGCGGCGAACAGCTCCAGCAGCGCGTCGAGCCGGGACGCGGCGAGGCGCGAGCGGGCGCCGTCCACATCTCCGGCGGCCCCCAGGGCGGCGCGTCGCCAGCCCGCTGCCAGTCCCGAGGCGTCCCAGGCCTGCCAGAGCACCAGCTGTGCGTCGGCCTCCCGGTGCTCGCGCACCGCGGCGATCATCTCCCGTATCCGGTGCACGGGCGCGGCGGCGCGGTCCCGGGCATCGGCCGCAGGCAGTCCCGGCACCTCCGGTTCGACCAGCGCCCGGGCCAGCAGCTGCTCGCTGCTGGTCCCGCTGTCGGGCTCGGCGGCGCGGTGGGCGCTCAGCAGCAGGCGGCGGATGCGGCGCAGGCGGAGGGTGTCGGCGTCGCCGAAGGGACCGCGGAGGAGCTCGATGGCGGCCCGGGCATCGAGCGGTGCGGCCGGCGGGGCCAGCCCGATCTCGAGGATCGTCAGCAGATCGGCGATCGCGGGCACCTCGCGCAGCGGCTGGGGACGGTGCGGGATCCGCACCGGCAGGCCGGTGCGGGCGAGCAGGTCGGCGAGATCGGCGACCGCGGCACCGGAGCGGCACACCACCGCCATCTGGTCGTAGTCGACCTCCTCGCGGTGGTGGAGGTCGCGCAGGGCGGAGCCGATCAGCCGCGCCTCGTCCAGCGGGTCCTGGGCCCGCAACGCCACCAGCGCGCCTTGGCGTGCGGCCCGGGGGCGGCGCACCTCCGCGGGGGCGCCCGCCAGGGGCAGCCGTCCCCGCAGCGCATCGACCGCGGCGGTGAGGCCCTCGACCTGCGCATGCGCTCCGGTCAGCACGATGCTATCGGCAGAGCGCGGGAGGGCCTCGCGCAGGCGGTCGGCGGCGTCGGGCAGGGCGCCGCGGAAGGTGTCCACCGCGGCGTCGGGGCAGCTGCACACCAGCACCCGGGCACCGGTGGCGGCGAGCGCGAGGACCAGGTCGACGCCGGCGGCGGTGAGGTCCTGGGCGTCGTCGACCACGACGGCGCGGAAGCGTGGGGGCGTGGCCGGGTCGGCGAGCAGATCCGCGGCCCGGCGCACGAGGGCGCCGGAGTCCAGACGCGGCCCGGCATCCAGGGCGGCGGAGGCCTCGAGGTCGAGCACCCCGAGGTAGTCCCGCAGCAGGGCGGCGGCGTCGAGCCAGGCGGGCCTGTCGTGTGCGCGCCCGAACGCTTCGAGCTCGGTGGGGCCCAGTCCGAGCTCCGCCGCTCGCGTGATCAGGTCCCGCAGCTCGGTGCGGAAGCTCGGCAGCAGGCGGGCACCGGGGTCGATCTCCAGGTGCCAGCGCTCGCGCTGCGCGATCAGCTCGGCGAGCAGTGCGTCCTGCTCGGCGCCGGTGACCAGGGTCGGCGCACCCAGGCCGCGGCGCAGTGCGTCGGCGCGCGCGATCGCGTGCCCGAGGGCCGGCGGGGTCATGGCGCGCACCTCGCCCGTGCCGTGCACGGCGAGGGCGTCGCGCAGACGTCCGGCCGCGGCGCGCCGCGGAGCCAGCAGCAGCGTGCCCTCCCCGGACGCCTCGGCCGCGGTCAGGGCGAGCGCGGTGCGGCCGCTGCCGGGCCCGCCGTGGACGATGACATCGCTGCCGGTGAGGAAACGGTCCAGGGCGGTGCGCTGAGCGTCATCGAGGTCCTCCGCACGATGCAGGGCGGGCAGCGCCGCGAGATCGGGTCCGAGCAGACGGATCCCCTCGCCCGTGGTCGTGCCCGTCCCTCGCATCCCCCTATTCCACCCCACCGCACCGACATCTGCTGGCCTCGGCTCCGGCGGGCCGCGGCGGTAGAGTGTCCGGGATCACGAGGATCCTGACTTCTGCCCCGCAGTGCTCTCCTCACGCTGCGATCGGATTCGGAGGCTGACGCCATGTCCATCCCATCCACGGCCAGGATGCCGCGGGCACAGCGCCGGGCGCAGCTGCTCGAGCTCGCCATCCGGGTGTTCACCGAGAAGGGCTTCCAGGCCACCTCCATGGACGACATCGCCGCTGCCGCCGGTGTCACCAAGCCCGTGCTGTACCAGCATTTCGATTCCAAGGAGAAGCTCTACGTCGAGGTGCTCGACGTCATCGCGACCTCGATGATCGACGAGGTCCGCACGATCGGCGAGGGCGCGGGGGACACGATGACCCGCGTGCGTGCGGGCCTCCACCGCTTCTACGAATTCGTGGCGCTGGACAACTCCCTGCGGCTGTTCACCGGTCACGAGCTGATCTCCGAGCTCGTGCAGCAGAAGGTGGTGACGGTCCTGGACCGGATGGCGATCGAACTGGCCGGGGTGCTGACCGCCTCGCGGCACATCAGCGCCGAGGAGTCCCGGATCCTCGGCCGAGGGGTCATCGCCGTCACCCAGACCACTGCGCAGCTGCTCCAGGGCGCCGCGGACGAGGCGGAGCGCGAGTCGATCCTCGACACCATGACCACCACGGTCGTGCACGGCCTGACCGGCTTCGCGCCGCGGGAGAACGCCCGGATCTCCGGCGTTGTGCTGGCGGCGGACGACGTCTCCGCCCCGGCCGGGGACGCGTAGACTCCCCGGAGCACTGCAAAGAACGTCCCCGCCCCCGGGGCGGAGGAAAGGTCAGGTCATGGAGATCCGTATCGGCATCCAGCACTCCCCTCGCGAGATCGTGATCGAGTCCGAGGAGAAGTCCGAGGCGCTGATCGAGCGGCTGAGCGGCGCGATGGCCGACGGCTCCCCGGTCGCTCTGGTCGATGACAAGGGCCGCACCGTGCTGGTCCCCGGTGCGAAGGTCGCCTACGTCGAGGTCTCCACCGAGGAGCCTCGACGCGTCGGCTTCCTCGGCTGAGACCCCGGTGACCTCGCACGAGGGCCGCTCGCCGCAGGATGCCGCCCCGCCGCCGGAGGGCGGCGCGGCGGAGAGCGACCGCGCGGCGGTCCACGATTCGACGGTCCAGGACTCTCCCACCCGGCACCGGCGCCTCCGGCGTCGGCTCCGGCAGCGTCGCCTGCGATGGCTGCACGTCACCACCACGGCCGTGGTGGCGGTGCTGGGGGCGATCGTGGGCCTGCTGCTGGTCCCCGCGACGACGGTCGAGGTGGGCCCGCTGACCGCGAGCGTCCACCTCCGCCCCTCCCTGTCCTCCCAGACCGTGCTGCTGCTCCCGCCGGTGGGCGAGGTCGCCTTCGACTCGCACACCGCGCCGGTGCGCATCGAGGCCCGGGTCAAGAGCGTCGACGTCGAGCAGGCGGAGGCGCTGTTCTACGCGGACTCCGGCTTCGCCGAGCTGCAGCGGACCGCGCCGGAGACCCTGGCGAGCGCCGCGGCGAAGAACGCCGCGCTGAACGCCCTGTTCGCCGCCGCCGGTGCCGGTCTCGCCGTCGGCCTGACGTTCCGTCGGGTACGGCGCGCGCTGCTCGCCGGCGGCGGCGCGGTCGCCGTGGTGGGCGCCTCGGTGGCCACCACCTCCGTGACCTTCTCCCCCGCCTCCCTGGACCAGCCGAAGTTCGAGGGGCTGCTCTCCCAGGCCGCGTACATCGCGGACCTCGGCCATGGGACGGCCATCGACTACAGCAGCTATCGCGACACACTCGCCGAGTTCGTGGGCCAGGTCTCGGCGCTGTACATCGCCGCGGACTCCTTGCCGGTGGGGCTGGACCAGGAGAACGTCATCACGGTCCTGCACGTCTCGGACATCCACGACAACCCGCAGGCCTACGACGTCATCGACCAGCTGCACACGCAGTTCGCGATCGATGCGGTCGTCGACACCGGCGACATCGTCTCCTGGGGCACGCCGCTGGAGAACGAGCTGCTGCGCCGCATCGGCACGCTCGACGTCCCCTATGTCTACGTCGGCGGCAATCATGACGGCGCCGCCGCCGCGGCCATGATCGAGGCCCAGCCCAACGCCACCGTGGTCGACAACGAGGTGGTCGAGGTCGCGGGGCTGCGGATCGCCGGTATCGGCGACCCGCGCTTCGCGGCCGACGACGACTCGGACGCGGGCGGCTGGCGCGAGGGCGACGCGGCCGTCGACGCCAGCGCCTTCCAGCTGGGCGACACCATCGAGGCGTACGACGCAGCCCATCCCGAGGAGCCGGTCGACGTCGCCCTGTTCCACGACCCGACCCAGCCCGAGGGGCTGCTCGGGCGGGCCCCGCTGGTGCTGTCCGGGCACATGCACACCTCGGAGGTCGAGCTCGATCGCGAAGGCTCCGGCACGGACTGGATGATCGTCGGTTCCACGGGCGGGGCGCTCGCCTCGGGCGGGATCTCCCCGGTGCTGAAGGGCGAGGACCCGCTGGACCTCACGGCACGGATGCTCTACTTCGACCAGGACACCCGCCGTCTGGTCGCCTACGACGACATCGTCATGGGCGGTCTCGGCCTGGTGTCGGTCTCGATCGAGCGCACGCAGATGCCCGATGAGGTCCCGGAGCTCGAGGTCCCCGAGGATGCCGAGACCCCGGAGGGAACGATCCCGCCGGAGCAGGAGGTCGAGCCCGGCGAGGGCCTGCCGGATGAGGACCGCGTCACCCCCACCGATCCCGTCAGCCCGTTGCCGGAGACCCGCGAGCCGATCCCCGCGGGCAGCGACGGCGGCGTCGGCTGAGCCTCCGGCGCCTGCCCGGCCGGACCGATGTCACCTTCTGCACCGTCCGGCAGTCCTGCGACGGGCGCGGGGGCTACGATGGCTGTGCTTATCCATGATCAGAGAGTTGAACGGTGCCTGAATCCACCCCGCACACCGACGAGGCCGTGTCGGCCTCCCCCGCCGTCGAGCAGAGCTCCGGCACCTCCGCACAGCCCGAACAGGTCCAGAGCTTCGCTGATTTCGATGTCCGCACGGACATCGTCGAGGCCCTGGCCGCCAAGGGCATCACCACCCCTTTCCCGATCCAGTCGATGACCCTGCCGATCGCTCTGCGCGGCCGCGACATCATCGGCCAGGCCAAGACCGGCACCGGCAAGACGCTCGGCTTCGGCATCCCCCTGCTGCAGAACTCCGTCGCACCGGGCGAACCGAACCCGAAGGACCGCCCGCTCGGCAGCCCGCAGGCACTGGTGGTGCTGCCCACGCGTGAGCTCGCCGTCCAGGTCGCCCACGATCTGGAGACCGCGTCGGCGAAGCGCCCGATCCGCATCCTCACCGTCTACGGCGGCCGCGCCTACGAGCCGCAGATCGAGGCGCTCGAGAAGGGCGTCGAGGTGGTGGTCGGCACCCCGGGCCGGCTCATCGACCTGATGCGCCAGAAGTACCTGGATCTGTCCCAGGTGCGCACCGCCGTGCTCGACGAGGCCGACGAGATGCTCGATCTGGGCTTCCTCGAGGACATCGAGAAGCTGCTGCAGGCGGTGCCGGAGGATCGACAGACGATGCTGTTCTCCGCCACCATGCCCGGCCCGATCATGGCGCTGGCCCGCCGCTTCATGAAGCAGCCCACGCACATCCGCGCCCACGACCCGAACGACGGTGCCCGCACCAAGGCGGACATCAAGCAGGTCGTCTACCGCGCCCATCAGCTCGACAAGATCGAGGTGATGGCCCGCATCCTGCAGGCTCGCGGCCGTGGTCTGTCGATCATCTTCATGCGCACCAAGCGGCAGGCGGACCGCGTCGCCGGTGATCTGGCCGATCGCGGCTTCGCCGCGGCTCCGCTGCACGGCGACCTCGGCCAGGGCGCCCGTGAGCAGGCGCTGCGGGCCTTCCGCAACGGGAAGATCGACGTGCTGGTGGCGACCGACGTCGCGGCCCGCGGCATCGACGTCACCGACGTCACCCACGTCGTGAACTGGAACTGCCCCGACGACGACAAGACGTATCTGCACCGCACCGGCCGCACCGGCCGCGCGGGCAAGAAGGGCACGGCGGTCACGTTCGTGGACTGGGAGGACCTGGCGCGCTGGGCGCTCATCGCCCGCCAGCTGGGACTGGAGTCCACCGAGGCCCGGGAGACCTACTCGACCTCCGAGCACCTGTTCGCCGACCTCGACATCCCCGCGGGGGCCAAGGGCACGCTCCCCAAGGGCGCCCGCACCCGCGAGGGCCTGGAGGCCGAGGAGCTCGAGGACCTGGGCGGTCCCGACGGTGCCCGCGGCGGCCGGGAGACCGGCCGCAGCAGCCGTGACGGCGGCCGCGGTGAACGCGGCGGCCGGAGCCGCGGCGGCGGACGCGAGGGCCGCGGCGGCCGTGACAGCGGCGGTCGTGGAAGCGGCCGTGACCGGTCCCGCGACGACTCCCCCCGCGGTCGCGACGGGGGCCGTCAGGACGGCGCCACGAGCCCCGGTCCCGCCGCCCGCACCGGCAGCGAGGAGAGCTCGGGCGAGCGTCCCCGCCGCAGTCGGTCCCGCTCCCGCACCCGTCGGGTCCACGGTGAGGTCACCGACGCTCCGCAGAGCGAGACGCAGAGCGCCTCCCGGAGCACGTCGCAGTCGTCGCAGTCCGAGCCGCGGCGCGAGGACTCCTCGGACGAGGGCCGCCCCCGGCGGCGCCGCTCCCGCGGCGGCCGCGGCCGCTCCGGTGGAGCCGCCGGCCCGGGCTCTGCTCCGCAGGAGAGCTGACCGACGGGCTGCGCCGCGGCGCAGCCCGTCCCACGGCACAGTTCAGCGGCTCGTGTCCCGGTCTCCGGGGCACGGGCCGCCAGTGCGTTGCCTCCAGTGGCGCTCAGCCAGCATCCGCACCTGTATACGGGGGCGCATGCTGAGAGCGCGCCCGTGGATGGCATCCTGCTGCGCTGGGGCCGGGCGGAGCACCCGGTCAGGCACGGCGCACCCGATCAGGGCCGGAGGATCCGGGTGCCGCTGGTGGCCCGGGCGGCGATCTCCTCCAGCACCTCCGGGGCGGTGAGGTTCTCCGCCAGCCGGTTCTCCTTGCCGGTGCCGTGGAAGTCGCTGCCGCCGGTGATCAGCAGGTCATGGCTGCGTGCAAAATCCCGCAGCCGGGTCCGCTCGACCTCCCCGTGCTCGCGGTGATCGACCTCGATGCCGTCGAGACCCGCCGCGACCAGCATCTCCAGCAGAGTCAGCGGCAGATCATCGTCCCGGGTGACCGAGCCGGGGTGGGCGAGGACCGAGACGCCCCCGGCCTCCCGGATCGCGCGCACCGCGGACAGCGGTGAGGGAGCGTAGTAGGGGACGTAGTACGGGCCCGAAGGACGCAGGATCTCGGTGAAGGCCGCTGAGCGGTCCGGTACCACCCCCTCCACGACCAGGGCATCCGCGATGTGCGGACGACCGATCACCGTGCTCTCCCCCGCGACCTGCGCCTCCACGTCCGCCCAGCAGACCGGGTGGTCGGCCGAGATCAGCTCCACCATGCGCCGCGCGCGCTCGATCCGCGAGCTGCGGGCGCTGGCCATCTCGGCGGCCAGCGCCGTGTCCGGTGAGGGATCCACCAGCAGTGCGAGCAGGTGCACGCTGCGGTGGTCGTCCTCGCTCGAGACCTCGATGCCGGGCACGGCCGCGACCCCGCTCGCGGCGACCGCCGCGGGGAGCTCCGACCAGCCCGCGACGGTGTCGTGGTCGGTCAGCGCCAGCACGTCGATGCCCGCCGCGGCGGCCTGGGCGAACAGCTCCTGCACCGCGGTCGTCCCGTCGGACCACGAGCTGTGCGCATGCAGGTCGATCCGCTGGGCGGCGCCGGCGTCAGTCCTCTCACTCATACGCCCAGGGTAGACCGCGTCATGAGACCATCGGGGGGTGAGCACCGAGCACAGCACCACCACCGGCAGCAGCGAACGGATGAAGGATCTCGCCTCCCGCGGCGACTCCCGCTCGCAGCGCCCCAGCAACGACGCCTTCCGCGAGTTCATCTCCTCCGGCTGGGACGAGACCGTCCCCGATGCCGAGCGCCGCGAGTCCGCGGACTTCACCCCGGACCGTCGCGATGCGCTGGTGCGCCGTCTGACCGGGACTCGACTGGTGCTGCCGGCGGGCGTGCTGAAGGTCCGCTCCAACGACACCGACTACCCCTTCCGCCCGGATTCTGCCTTCGCGTACTACTCAGGGCTGGGCACCGATGAGGAGCCCGACAGCGTGCTCGTCGTCGAGCCCTCGACCGAGGACCCGACGGTCTCCGAGGCGACGTACTTCTTCCGTCCCCGCGCCGGGTTCGACACCAGCGAGTTCTATGCCGACGCTCGCTACGGCGAGATGTGGGTGGGGCGCCGGCCCACCGTCCCCGAGGCCGCCCAGCGACTGGGCATCGAGGTGCGCCACATCGACGAGCTGCGCGACCACCTCGCCAAGGACGTCGGCGCCCAGCTGTCGCTGACCGTGATGCCGAGCGTGGACGCGTCCGTCGAAGCGATGGTCGAGGAGATCCGCGCACAGAACGGCCTGCCCGGCGGGGACGAGGCCGCAGCGGAGAGCGCCGCCCTGAAGGAGGCCGCGAGCGAGCAGCGTCTGGTCAAGGATGCCTACGAGATCCGCGAGATGCGCAAGGCCGTGGACGCGACCCTGCGCGGCTTCGAGGACGTCATCCGGCATCTGCCGAGCGCCATCGGCCATCCTCGCGGCGAGCGGGTCATCGAGGGTGTCTTCGCGGCGACCGCGCGGGCCGCCGGGAACGGCGTCGGGTACGACACCATCGCGGCCGCCGGCGACCATGCCTGCACCCTGCACTGGACCCGCAACAACGGCGAGGTCACGGCGGACGAGCTGGTGCTGATCGACGCCGGTGTCGAGGTCGATTCGCTGTACACCGCCGACGTCACCCGCACCCTGCCGGTCTCCGGCACCTTCTCCCCCGCCCAGCGGAGGATCTACGACGCGGTGCTCGAGGCCTCCGATGCCGCCTTCGCGGTGGCCCGGCCCGGCCTGCGCTTCCGTGAGCTGCACGCCGCCGCGATGGACGTGCTCGCCCACCGCCTCCAGGAGTGGGGCCTGCTGCCCGGCACCGCCGAGGAGTCCCTGGCCGCCGAGGGCCAGTGGCATCGCCGCTGGATGCCCCACGGCACCAGCCACCACCTGGGCCTGGACGTCCACGACTGCGCCCAGGCCCGCCGCGAGATGTACCTCGACGCGGAGCTGGAGCCGGGGATGATCTTCACCATCGAGCCCGGGCTCTACTTCAAGGAGAACGATCTGCTGGTGCCGGAGGAGCTGCGCGGCATCGGCGTGCGCATCGAGGACGACGTGCTGGTGACGGCCGACGGTGTCGAGAACCTCTCGGCCGCCGCACCGCGCCGGGCGGAGGACGTCGAGCGCTGGATCTCCGAGCTGCAGCGGTGAGCACCAGAGCGCGGCCGCGCTTCTACGCGGCACGGCTGGCCGGCACCGCCGTCTTCGACCCGATCGGAGACGCGGTGGCGACGGTCCGTGACGTGGTGGTCGTGCCGCAGACCCGCAACAGCGCCCGGGCTGTCGGCCTGGTGGTGGAGGTCGGGGGGAAGCGCCGCGTGTTCCTCCCCATCACCCGGGTGACCTCGATCTCCCCGGGACAGGTGATCTCCACCGGGGTGCTGAACGTGCGCCGCTTCGAGAAGCGCACCGGCGAGCTGCTGGTGATCGGCGACCTGCTGGACCGCGCAGTCACCCTCGATGACGGCACCGGGGAGGCGACCGTGCTGGACATCGCCCTGGACCAGGACCGCCATCGGGACTGGAACGTCTCCCGGCTGCATCTGCGCCGACAGCGCCGGGGCGGGTCGCTGAGCCGCCTGGTCTCCCGCGGGGAGACCCTCACCGTCGAGCTGACCGAGGTCTCCGGGCTGTACGGCACGCAGGCCGAGCAGTCCGCGCATCTGCTGGCGGCCTCCTACCAGGACCTGAATCCGGCGGATCTCGCGGAGATCATCCAGGAGCTGGAGCCCAAGCGCCGCATCGAGCTCGCCGGCGAGCTCGCCGACGAACGCCTCGCCGATGTGCTCGAGGAGCTGCCCGAGGACATCCGGGTCGAGGTGGTCACCGGGCTGGACGCCACCCGCGCCGCCGACATCCTCGACGCCATGGACCCCGACGACGCCGCCGACCTGGTCCAGGAGCTCCCGGAGTCCGTCGCCGCCCATCTGCTCAGCCTGATGGAGCCCGAGGAGGCGGAGGACGTGCGCCGCCTGCTCGCCTACGACGAGTACACCGCCGGCGGCATGATGACCACCGAGCCGCTGATCGTGGCGCCGGAGACCCCGGTGGCGCACTGCCTGGCGATGATCAGCCGGGAGGCGATCCATGCCGCCCTCGCCTCCACGGTGCACGTGTGCCGCTCCCCGCTCGAGACCCCGACCGGGAAGCTGCTGGGCATCGTCCACTTCCAGCAGCTGCTGCGAGAGCGTCCCGACCGGCCCGTCGGCGAGATCCTCGAGGCGGACACGGCCGCGGTCGCGCCGACCGTGCCGCTGTCCACCGTCACCCGGGAGATGGCCACCTACAACCTGGTCTCGATCCCCGTGATCGACGGGGACGGTCGCCTGCTGGGTGCGGTGACCGTCGACGACGTGCTGGACCACGTGCTGCCCGATGACTGGCGTGAGCAGGACGAGCCGCCGCCGGCGACCGGCCAGATCGATCTGTCCGAGATCGCCCGGGCCACGGCCCGGGACGCCGAGGATCCCGCCCCGCCCGGTGCGACGAGGGGATGAGCATGGCAGAGCACATTCACAGCCCGCTCGACGACCCCTCGCCGGGCAGGGGTCCGCTGCTGCGCAACCCTTTCCGCGGCGACGCCTTCGGGCGCGCCGCCGAGGGCTTCGCGCGGATGATGGGCACCCCGGCCTTCCTGGTCGGGATGACCCTGTTCTGCGCGGTCTGGCTGACCTGGAACTCGCTGGCCCCGGAGTCCGCGCAGTTCGATCCGCGCGCCCTGAACTTCACCCTGCTGACGCTGATCCTCTCCCTGCAGGCCTCCTACGCCGCGCCCCTGCTGCTGCTGGCGCAGAACCGTCAGGACGACCGTGACCGCGTGCAGGTCGAGCAGGATCGCCAATCCAACGAGCGCAACCACGCCACCACCGATTTCATCACCCGGGAGATCGCCTCCCTGCGGCTGGCCCTGAACGATGTCGCCACCCGTGACTTCGTGCGCAGCGAACTGCGCGATCTGGTCGAGGAGCTCGAGGAGCCGCCGACCCGGGACGTCGAGACCCTGCGCGCCCTCCTGCGCGAGGAGGTCGAGGCGGCGCTGGACCGCCGCACGACCGATGCCACCACCCCGTCGTCGAAGGAGCAGAACAGCCAGTGAACACGCAGTCCGTCCCCGAACCGAGCACATCCGGGCGGAACGAGTCAGCGCCGGCCGAGGCCGGGCAGAGCCCACCCGGGCCCACCACCGGCGACGAGCGCGTCGCCCGGATCCACGAGGCGCTGAGCGGGGTGATCGACCCTGAGATCCACCGCCCCATCACCGAGCTCGGCATGGTCGGCTCGGTGACGGTCGACGCCGAGGACACCGCCCATGTCGAGGTGCTCCTGACCATCGAGGGCTGCCCCATGCGGGACCGCATCGAACGCGAGACCGCGGAGGCGACCGCGACCGTCCCCGGCCTGTCCCGGGTCGAGGTGTCCACCAGCGCGATGACCGAGGAGCAGCGTCGTGAGCTCACGAACCGCCTGCGCCAGGGCCGCCGTCAGATCCCCTTCAACCAGCCCGGCTCGCTGACGCGCATCTTCGCGATCTCCTCCGGCAAGGGCGGGGTCGGCAAGTCCACCGTGACCGCGAACCTCGCCGCGGCGATGGCGGCCGACGGGCTGCGCGTGGGCGTGATCGACGCGGACATCCACGGGTTCTCGATGCCGGGCATGTTCGGGATCACCGACCAGCCCACGAAGGTCTCGGACCTGCTGATGCCGCCGGCGGCGCACGGCGTGGCCGTGATGAGCATCGGCATGTTCGTCCCCGAGGGGCAGGCGGTGGTGTGGCGCGGGCCCAAGATGCATCGCGCGATCGAGCAGTTCGCCTCGGACGTGTTCTGGGGCGATCTGGACGTGCTGCTGCTGGATCTGCCGCCCGGCACCGGCGATGTCGCGATCTCGGTGGCCCAGCTGCTGCCGGGCGCGCAGATGGTCGTGGTCACCACGCCGCAGCAGTCCGCCTCCGGGGTGGCCGAACGGGTCGGGTCACTGTCCACCTCGACCGAGCAGGAGGTCGCCGGGGTGGTCGAGAACATGGCCGGGCTGACCCTGCCGGACGGCACCGTGATGGACGTCTTCGGCACCGGCGGCGGGGACCGGGTGGCGCAGACGCTGGCACGGGCCGTCGGCCACGACGTGCCGGTGCTGGGCCGGATCGGGCTGGACCCCGCACTGCGCGAGGGTTCGGATCAGGGCGTGCCGCTGGTGGTCTCGGACCCCGACTCCCCCACCTCGCTGGCGCTCCAGGGGGTCGCCCGCGCGCTGGTGCACAAGCCGCGCGGGCTCGGCGGGATGAAGCTGCCGCTGACCGTCGCGCGGTCCTGACCGGAGCGAGCCTGCGGGGGTCGGCTCAGGTGGCCTCGTCGTCGAAGGGCGCGCGCTTGGGGCCCTTGTCCTTCGCGGACTGCTTCCCGGACTTCCCGGACTTCGCGGCAGCCCCGGCCGCCGCCCCACCGGCGGCGATGTTCAGCGAGTCCTTGCTGGGGATCAGCTCTTCGAGGTCGGTGTCGCCCCAGGCCTCACGGATGATGCGCCGCGGGTCGTACTGACGCGGGTCGTACTTGCGGAGGTCCTCGATGGCGATGCCCATCTCGTCCTCGACCGTGGAGCGGGAGTCGTCGACCCAGCGGCGCGCCTGCCGCACCCACTGCACCAGCTGCCGGGTGAGGTCGGGGAGCCGTTGCGGCCCCACGATCACCAGGAACACGACGAGCAGGATCACGATCTCCCAGCCGCCGAGGCCCATGAATCCGGTGCCGCCCATTGTCCACCTTGCACGTCTCGAGATCTGCTGATGCGTCGCCATTATTGCATCGCGGGCCCGCGGGGGCTCACAGGGGCGGCGGCTGTCGTAGGATCGGCCAGATCGCACTGTGAACGGAGAGGATGCGCTGATGTCGTCGGGAAAAGTGGCCAGCTGGGCCCACGGTGAGGAATTCGTCGACGAGACGACGCTCTTCTCCGACGACGGGGTGCTGGCCCGCGCCAGGGACCGCGGCAACGAGCTCGGCGCCACCCCGGTGCTGCCGGGGGCCGGTGCGCTGATGCGGGTGCTGGCGGCCTCGGTGCAGGCGCGCTCCGCCGTCGAGATCGGCACCGGCAGCGGAGTCGGCTCCCTCTACCTGCTCTCGGGCATGCACCCGGACGGGGTGCTGACCACCATCGACCTCGAGGTCGAGAATCAGCGCGCCGCCCGGGAGGCCTTCGCCGAGGCCGCGATCCGGTCCCCGAGGGTGCGCACCATCGCCGGTCGGCCCCGCGATGTCGTCGGTCGTCTCACCGATCACGCCTACGACCTGGTGAGCTTTCCCGCCCACACCCCGCATGCCCTGGATCTGCTCGAGCATGCGCGGCGCCTGCTGCGGCCCGGCGGGGTGCTGATCATCCCCCACGCCCTGTTCCACGACCGGGTCGCGGACCCCACCGCACGGGACGCCACCACCCAGGCCGTGCGCGCGCTGCTGAAGGCCGTCACGGAGTCCGAGGACCTGGTCTCGGTGCTCACCGGCAGCGGCGACGGCGTGCTCGCGGCCGTGCTGCGTCCCTGACGAGTGCACCGCTGAGAGGAGGACAGCCCCGCACCGGAGGGTGCGGGGCTGTCCTCTGGGCTGGTATCGGCTACTTGACGACACCCTCGAGGGCGTCTCGCAGCTCCACGGCTTCCGATGCGGCGATCTCGACGACCAGACGGCCGCCCCCTTCGAGCGGAACCCGCATGATGATGCTGCGACCCTCCTCCACGACCTCGAGCGGACCGTCACCGGTGCGCGGCTTCATAGCAGCCATCGTGCCTCCTTGATGTGTCACTGCCCTTGCGTGGCACCCCCGGACGGGGCCTCGGACAATGCGCGTACGGTGGCTATTATCTCAGGTCTCGCGACCGGCGCGCACGTCGAGCTCTGCGGGGCCTGTCCGGGAGGTCGATCCCGCCTCCGATCCGCCCTGTCGCCACCCCCACCATCAGCGCTCCGACCAGCAGCGCGACCAGCAGCAGGAGGATCACGACCGGTCCCACGGCGCTCATGTCCGGCTCGAGGTCCCCACCGCGAGGGGGGTCTTCCGAGCATGCTCCCGCAGCACGTCGAGCGCCTCTCGCGGGGTGTCGACCACTCGGATCAGGTCGATGTCCGCGGGGTTCGCCATCCCGCCGTCGACGACCGTGGTGCGCAGCCAGTCCAGCAGCCCCTGCCAGTAGTCGCGGCCCACCAGCACCACCGGGAACATGTCGATCCTGTGGGTCTGCATCAGGCACAGCGCCTCGAACAGCTCATCGAGGGTGCCGAAGCCACCGGGCATGACCACGAAGCCGCTGGAGTACTTCACGAACATCGTCTTGCGGACGAAGAAGTACCGGAAATCGACCCCCAGGTCGACGTAGTCGTTCAGACCCTGCTCATGGGGCAGCTCGATGCCGAGTCCGACGGAGACCCCACCGGCCTCCTGGGCGCCACGATTGCCGGCCTCCATGATCCCGGGCCCACCGCCGGTGATGACCGCGTACCCCAGCTCCACGACGCCCTTGGCGATCTCCACCGCGCAGCCGTAGAAGGGGCTGTCCTCGGACAGCCGGGCCGAGCCGAAGATCGAGATCGCCGACCCGAGCTCGGCGAGCGCACCGAAGCCCTCGATGAACTCGGACTGGATGCGCAGCACCCGCCACGGGTCCGCGTGGACCCAGTCCGTCTCGCCGTCCTCCTCCAGCAGGCGCTGGTCGGTGGTGCGGTGGGGTCTCTGGGAGCCGCGCAGCGTGATCGGGCCCTTGCGGTGGCGGTCTCGTTCCTCAGGCGTCATGGACCGAGCGTAACGCTCAGGCGCCGCGGCGGACGCCCCGCAGCAGCATCACCAGCAGCCCGAGCACCGCCCACACGGCGCCGACGGAGAGGGCGAGCGGGCTCGCAGCGACCAGCACCACCAGGAGGACGGCGGCGCCGAGCACCGGGATCGCCAGATGCCGCACCGGCCGGACCGCCCCGCCGCGACGGCGTACCACGAAGTAGCCGATCACCGAGGCGTGCACCAGCACGAAGCCCACGATCGCACCGACGTCCACCGTCGAGGAGACGATCGCGAGGCCGTCCGCGCGGGTCGCGGCCCAGCCGGCGATCAGCACGTTGCCCACCGCGGCGACGAGCACCCCCACCACCGGGGCGCCGGTGCGGGCGGAGACCCGGGAGAACGCCGACGGCAGGGCGCCGGAGCGACCCATGTCCCACAGGATGCGGCTGGCCGCCGCCTGTCCCACCAGCGCCGCGAAGATCGCGCCGATCCCCTTGGCCAGGGCGAGCAGCCAGTACAGCCCCGGGGAGATCGAGGCCTCGACCATCGTGTAGTAGGCCTCCCCCTGCAGGGAGGGGTCGGCCTGCAGCTCCTGGCTGTCCAGCGGGGACAGCAGCGCCCCGATGTAGGACTGCACCACGAACAGCACGCCGGCGATGACCAGGCAGATCACGGTGGCGCGGCCCACGGTCCGGGATCCGCCGCGAGTCTCCTCGGCGAAGGTCGCCAGGGCGTCGAAGCCCAGGTAGGACAGGACGGCGATGCTCGCCGCGCTGAGCACCAGGGCCGGGTCCAACCCTGCCTCCCCGCCGGTCAGCGGATCGAGCCATCCCCGGACGGGGCCGGCCGTCGCGAGGACGACGACCCCGGCGACCAGCACCATCAGCAGCACCACCACCTCGATGACCACCACCACGGTCGAGACCCATGCGGTGACCCGGACCCCGGCAAGGTTCAGACCGGTCGACAGCAGCACCGCGGCGACCACGAACCCCCAGACCGGAAGCTGCGGGAACAGCGAGTGCAGCGCGATCCCGCTGAAGAGGTAGGCGACCGAGGGGATGAGCAAGTAGTCCAGCAGCATCATCCAACCGCCCATGTGCCCGGTGCGGCGCCCGATGCCCTCAGAGGCGTAGGCGAACACGCTGCCGGCGCGGGGCACTGCGGCGGACATCAGCGCGTAGCTGGAGGCGGTCAGCGCCATCACGGCCGTGGCCACCAGGTAGACCACCGGCACCACGCCGCCCGAGACGGCGTCGAGCGTCCCCCAGATGCCGACAGCGGCGGCCGGGCCGATGAACACCAGTCCGTAGGCCAGCAGCTGCGGCAGGCCGATGCTGCGCCTCAGCTGGTCGGTCACGCGCGCACCCCCAGCCAGCGACGCAGGCTCGTCAGCGCGGTGCGGAGATCCTCCAGCGGCACGTGCTCGTCGTCGGTGTGGGCGAGCAGCGGATCGCCGGGGCCGAAGTTCACCGCCGGGGTCCCCAGGGCGGCGAAGCGGGCCACATCGGTCCATCCCTGCTTGGCCCCGATGCTCACATCCTCACCGAGGGCGGTCAGGAAAGCGCGGGCCGGGCCGGCGTCGAGCCCGGGCAGTGCGCCGCCGGCGGCGTCGACCACCGCGATCTCCAGCTCGAGCCCTGCCAGGACCTCGCGCACGTGCGCCTCGGCCGCGGCGACGGAGGTGTCGGGCGCGAAGCGGTAGTTCAGCAGGGCGGTGGCTCGGTCGGGGATGACGTTGCCGGCGATGCCCCCGTCGATCATGACCACGTTGAGGCATTCGCGGTACTCGAGCCCGTCGATCACGGCGCGACGGGCCTGGTAGGCGGCGAGGCGCTCCAGCACCGGGGCGAGATGGTGGATCGCGTTGTCCCCCACCCAGTCGCGGGCGGAGTGGGCGGCGACCCCGTGAGCGGTGACCTCGAGCTTCATGGTGCCCTTGCAGCCTCCCTCGACACCGGCGGAGGTGGGTTCGCCGAGGATCGCGAAATCCGCCTCGAGGTGCTCGGGGTGCTCGGCGGAGATCCGGGTGAGGGCGTTGTCCGCTGCGGCGACCTCTTCATGGTCATAGAAGATCCAGGTGAGGTCCACGGGCGCGGCGGCAGCCTCGACGGCGAGCTTGAGGAACACCGCGAGACCGCCCTTCATGTCGCAGGTGCCGCGGCCCACCAGCTCCTCGCGCCCGTCCCGGACCCGGCGGGTGGAGGGGAGGTTGTCCGCGAGCGGGACGGTGTCCAGGTGCCCGGCCAGCAGCACCCGCTGGGGGAGACCGCGATCGGTGCGCGCGATGACGGTGTCCCCATCACGGACCACGTGGAGGTGGCCGGCGTGTTCACGCAGCGCGTGCTCGACCGCGTCGGCGAGTGCCTGCTCGTTCCCGGAGACGGAGTCGATGTCGACGATCGCGGCGGTGAGATCGACGATGTCGGCACGGGGGTCGAGGACGGGTGGTGCCAGGTTGCTCATGGTCGTCATCGTGCCATGTCACCCTCGAGCGCACCGCCGGCCCGGGCCAGCCGCAGCGCGACCGCCTCGGCGTGCCGCAGCAGCTGCGCTCCGGTGCCCGGCTCGGCGCTGATCGAGGAGCCCGGCTGCGCCGTGCTCACCGGCACGCCGACCAGCAGCCGCCGCTCGTAGACGGTGCCGTCGGCCCCGACCGGCGCGTACAGGCCGTCCACCGCGATGGAGCCGGTGAGCATCCGCCGCCTCGTGCCGCGGGAGGCCCAGGAGTCCTTCTGCACCTCGCCGCGCTCGCGCCAGGCACCCAGCAGGGCGCTGCGATAGGCGGGCAGGTCCACCGGCGGCAGATGCGCCTCGAGCACCCCGTCGCACAGGGTGCTCCGCTCCTCCGCACCGTGGACGGTGAAGCGGCCGGTCTCGTCATCGATGGTCAGGTGCATCCGGGGTCCCGTGAACTCCAGCAGCCCCGCCTCCGCCAGCGCGAGCACCTGGCGGGCGCGCACCACCGGCGGGCCCGAGGCCCAGGAGGCGAAGGCGTTGCGCAGGTGACCGTCGATGTCCTGCCGGACGGACTCGGTGGTGTAGGCGCCGAGGTCGGTGAGGCGGTTCACCTGGATCCGCAGCGCGATCAGCACCCGGTAGATCAGCACCCAGGCCGGATCGGGCTCGGATGCGGCCCGCAGCGCCTCGCGCAGCACGTCACGGGTGCTCCGCGGCGGCACCGGGCTCTCGCCGCCGCGGCGGCCGAAGGGGAACAGCAGCGGGAGCAGGATCCGGTCGTCCGCGAGCTCGGGGAAGCCGCCGTCCCGCAGCGCCCGGCGCAGCTCGGCGAACATCAGCGGCATCACGTCGCGCTCGTGGTCCACCCCCGCGGCGCGGACCGCGAGCTCGAGCACCCGCTCCCCCGTGAGCACCGCGGGGAGATAGGGCTCGGGCATCCGGTCGCCGAGATCGGGTTTGGGCCGGTAGACCATGCCGGAGCGGGAGCCGACCACCAGGCGCGGCTCCCCGCCACCGGGCAGGTAGCGCAGGCCGGAGGGGGCGGAGGCGTCGGGTTCGAAGCGGCCGCCGGCGACCTCGGTGAGCATGCCGATCGCGTCGTAGAAGTTCAGGCCCATGCCCTGGACCGCGACGGCCTCGCGCCCCAGCAGGGAGGCGTAGTCCACCTCGAGCGGGTTCGCGGGCCCGATGTGGACCAGAGAGTGGCGCTCGGCGGCGTCGGCGAGCTGCTGCGAGCGGGGTCCGAGCGCGGTGGGCAGGTGTCCGAGCGCGAGGGCGACCGCGTCGGCGCGCAGCACCCGCCCGTCGCTCAGTCGCACGCGCTGCGGACCGTCGGCCTCTCCGGTGACGTCGACCGCCTCGGCGGCGTGCTCGACGATCCGCAGCCGGGACGGATCCGCATCGCTGCGTGCTGTCTCGAGCACGTGGGCGAGGTAGCGGCCGTGCGCGGCGCGGGAGGCGAAGTCGGTGGGAGCGAGGCCCTCCCCTGCCAGATGGTCGGCGAGGGTGTCCGTTCGCGGCGCGGGCAGCAGCGCATGACAGGACTCGTCGGGGTACATCGTGGTCTGGCAGGTGGTGGTGTTCATCAGCAGCGCCTCGGACTGGTCGTGCCGCCAGACGGCACCGCCCCGGCCCACCAGGGGGTCGATCAGGTGCACGGTGAGGCCGCCCCGCCAGTTCGGACCGTTCGAGGCCGCCACCAGGCGTTCGATGATCGCCGTGCCCCGCGGCCCCGCCCCGACGACGGCGACGGTGCGGAGGGGGTCGGCGGCTGCGATCATCGCTCCAGTATGGCGCGCCGGTCGCCTGCGGCCGTCCGCGATCGCGCCGCCGCGTCCGCGCCGCCCCCACCGATCTGGGACGATGACACCATGTCGACTCCCGCCCCGTCGCCCAGACATCTCCCGCCCAGCGGCCCCTCGACACCCCCGGGACTGTTCGGCGGGCGCCAGGCGGCGAAGCTGCGCGCGATCGTGAGCGCGGACCTGCTGCCCGAGGAGCGCGCCTCGGCAGATGCGCTGGTGATGACGGCCTGGCTCACGGCGGCGCAGCGCGCGCAGTACGCCCCGTCGCTCCGCTCCGGTCCGAGCACCGAGGAGTTCGCCCAGCGCCTCGCGGACGAACGCCGGGTGGTGCTCGAGGAGGGGGCCGATCAGGTCCCCGACGAGCTGGAGTCCGCGGCACAGGCGGAGCGGCAGGCACGGCAGCTCCCGCTGCGGCTGGTCGAGGCCGGGCTGCTGCTGGTGGCGTTCACGCTCCTCGCGGTCACGATCATCCAGAGCATCCGCTCCGAGGCGGCCGAGATCGCCGAGCGCTTCCCGGAGCAGGGACCGACTCTGCTGGCGGTCGCTCTCGTGGCCGGGCTGCTCGCGGCGCTGGTGGGCGCGGTGGCGACCCGGCGACGGGACCGTCTCCTGCTGGACTGGGCGGTCTCCCGGCCCGGGCAGCTCGGCCGGGGCCTGCCGCTGCACCGCCCGCTGCAGGGCGAGTCGGCGGGTCCCGCCGTCGCCCGCTCCCTCGGCCCCGCACTGCTGGTGGGCGCCGGGGTGCTCGCGATCGTGGCGGGCGCGGCACTGCTGCTGATCTCTCCGATGCTGGGGGACGTGGGTGGGGTCTCGCACTGGGCGCCGTGGCTGCTCGGCGGGGGCGCCGCCGCTCTGGTGGTAGCGGTGCTCCTCATCTACGTGCGCTCCCGACGGCTCCGGAAGATCGTGCGCCGGTCCCGGGCCGCGGAATGGATCGGACCGATGCCGCAGGCGGAAGCACCGTCCGCGGTGTGAGCGGCCACCTCTCCCCTCCGTGCTCGCTCGCTGCGGGTCTCATCCCCCGTCAGCGATCCCCTGCTGGCGGGCGAAGCTCTCCCACTGCGCGGCGACCGGCACCCGGCGCAGGTCCGGACCGAGCACGGCCGCCAGCGCCCCGAGCGCGGTGATGGCCGCGAACAGCAGCAGCGTGGGCAGCGGGCCGGCCAGCTCGAGCCCCCAGCCGGCGAGCACCGGTGCCAGCGGCACCAGGCCCATCGAGACCAGGCCCATGAGCGCGGTGATCCGGCCCTGCATCGCCACCGGGGTGAGGTGCATGAAGAAGCCCTGGGTCGCCGCGTTCAGCGGTGCCAGGCCGAGACCCATCACGGCATAGGCGGCCCCGATCCCGAGCATCCCGGGAGCGACCGGGAGGAAGGCGCCGACGGCGACCATCAGCACGATCGGCACGATCGTGAGCGCCCCGGTGTGGACCCGGTCCACCAGGCGCGGCACAGCGATCGCCCCCAGCAGGATCGATGCCGCCAGGGCGGTGTTCAGCAGCCCGATCCGCTCTGCCGCGACGCCCGCGGAGGCCAGGTCCAGCAGCACCGTGAGGATCAGACCGTTCACGCCGAGGTTCACCGCGACCGCCACTGCCAGCAGCTGGCGGCGGATGCGCTGCGAGAGCGTCCAGGCGACCGCGTCGCGCAGATCATCGCGCACCCGGGAGCGCGGGGCGCCCTGGGGACGCGGCGGATAGCTGCCGCGCATGGCGAGGGTGGCGAGGACGGAGCCGAGCTCGCCCAGCAGCTGCGCGAGCGGCGGGCAGAGGAGCGAGATCCCCAGCAGCGCCCCGCCGAGCGGACCGGAGCCCATCTCGACCGCGGCCTCCCGGCCCTCGTTCACGGCGAAGGCCCGGGGCAGCAGTGCCGGTGGCACGATCTGCTTGAGCATCGCGTTCGACGCGCTGCCGAAGAGGGTCGCCCGCAGCCGGTCGGCGAAGACGAGGGCGGCGAGAGTCCCAAGGCTCCCCCACCCCGCCGCGAGCACCGCGATGAGCACCGCCTGCACCAGCATCCCCGTCATCCCCGCGAGCAGTCGCAGCCGACGACGCCCGCAGCGGTCGGCGAGCAGCCCGCCCGGGATCAACCCGGCCAGCGTGCCCAGGCCCTGCGCCAGACCGACCATCCCGGTCGCCCCGAGCGAGTCGGTGACCATCAGCGTGATCAGGGGAACGGCGAACATCCCGATCCCGGTGCCGAGATCGAGGCAGAGGTCGCCCACCAGCCAGCGGCGGTACTCGGGATTCGCGCGCAGCGTCTGGGCAGCGGCGGGAGCAGTGGCGGTCATGAGGGAGACAGTACTCACGCAACAGATCTTGCGCAATAGTTGTTGCGCACATAATGGTGCGCACGAGATCGCGCGCACGGAGCCGTGCGGAGCGCGGTCTCTTCCGTAGACTGCGGGGATGAGCAGCGGAGCACCCAGCGACAGGGACGGCACGGGACCGGCAGAGGATCCCGCATCGCCCGAGTACGCGAGCCGGGACCAGCTGCGGGCGATGGCCCATCCCCTGCGCCTGGACATCGTGGAGCGGGTGGGGCGGCGGGGCACGGCCCGTGCGGCCGATGTCGCCGCGGACCTGGGGATCCCCGCGAACTCGGTGAGCTACCACCTGCGGATCCTGGCGCGCGGCGGAGTCATCGAGGAGGCACCGGAGGCCGCCCGCGACCGTCGTGACCGGGTGTGGCGGCTGGCCCAGACCTCGTTCCATCTCGAGCGCCGCGGCACCGGTGCCCTCAACGATCCCGATGCCGCCGATGCGGACTACCGCAGCGCCTCCGGCGCCGCCGCCCTGGCCACCTTCGAGTGGATGCGCTCCGCCTGGAGCGCCGAGGTCGCCCGCTCCCAGGATCCGGACACCGATCCGGAGGGCGGTCTGGGTGTTCTGTACGGCACCACGCTGCGCCTGTCGACGGAGCAGATGGGCGAGCTGAATCAGCTGTTCAGTACCAAGCTCCAGGAGTACAGCCGGCTGAATCGGGACGAGCACGGCGCCGACCTGCCCGGGGATCCCGACTCCGACGGCGCGGCCCTCACCTTCCGTGCGCTCTGGGTGAGCGTCGGCGAACAGGCGCCTGAGCGGACGGCCGGCACGTCGGTCGAGGATCCCGACGCTCAGCGCTCGGAGGACGACTCCTCGTCCTCCTCGACCGCGAGCCCCTCCTGACGGGCGTAGACCTCCCACCGCGGCGCGGTGGGGATCCGGCGCAGGTCGGGGCCCAGCATCCCCACCAGGGCGCCGAGCGCCAGCACGGCGGCGAAGAAGAGCATGGTCGGCATGATGCCCAGGAGATCCAGTCCCCAGCCGGCGACCGCCGGCGCCAGGGGCATCAGCGCCGAGGAGACCACCCGCATCAGCGAGCTGACCCGCCCCTGCATCGACACGGGCGTGATGTGGGTGAAGAAGCCCTGGCTGGAGGCATTGATGGCCGGTATCCCGATCCCCAGCACCACATAGGCCACGCCGATCCAGACCATGCCGGGGGCGAGGCCGAGGAACACCCCGACCAGTGCCATCAGCACCACGGGAGCGATCGCGAGCGTCCCCGTCGGCACCGTGTCCACCAGGCGCGGCGCGAGGGCCGCGCCGAGCAGGATCGCTGCGGCCAGCACCGTGTTCAGCAGGCCGATCCGGGTGGCCGGGACCCCGTCCGAGGCGAGGTTCAGCAGCACCGCGAAGATCAGGCCATTGGCCCCGAGGTTCACCGCGGACGCGATCGCGAGGATCTGCAGGCGCAGCGGCTGGGAGACCATCCAGCCGAGCGCCTCGCGCAGGTCCTCCCGCACCCTCGTGCGCTCGGCCCCGGCGACCCGCGGATGGTATCGGCGCCGCATGCTGAGGGTCGCGACGACCGAGCCGAGGTTGCCCAGCAGCTGGGCCAGCGGCGGGAACACGATCGACAGGCCCAGCAGCGCGCCGCCGGCGGGGCCCGCGGCCATCTCCACCGCGGCCTGACGGCCCTGGTTGACCGAGACCGCCCGGGGCAGCTGCGTGGTGGGCACGAGCTGCTTGAGCATGGCGTTGGAGGCGCTGCCCAGCAGCGTCCCGCGGAACCTGTCGGCGAACGCCAGGGCGGCCAGCACCACGGCCCCGGCCACCCCGGTCAGCAGCACGATGACCAGCATCGCCTGCACGGCGGCACCGATCAGCCCGGCCAGCAGCCGCAGACGCCGCCGTTCGACACGGTCCGCCAGCAGCCCGCCCGGGAGCAGACCGACCAGCGCGCCGAGGCCCTGGACCAGCGCGACCAGTCCCGTCGTGCCGAGATCCTCGGTGACCATGAAGGTCACCAGGGGAAAGGCGAAGGCCCCGATCCCGGTGCCCGCATCCAGCAGGAGATCGCCGACCAGCCACCGCAGGTACTCGGGATTGCGGTGCAGCGGGGGCGGGGCCTCGTGTGCCGCCATCAGCGCCGGCCGCCGGGCACTGCTGTGCGGTTCGCCCCGAGCGGGGCGTCGCACATGACCTGGCACCCCGGAAGTTCGTAGACTCCGGAGATGACCACGACGACTTCGGACTCCCCCGCCTCGACGGCCTGGGGCATCGCACTCACCACCCTTGGCGCCGACGGCTCCGTCCTCGATGCATGGTATCCCTCACCCCGGCTCGGGGAGGCTCCTTCGCAGATCCAGGGTCATCCCCTGCATTCTCAGCTGACCGCCGCCGCCCGGGCCGACGAGGTGCGGGGCACCACGCAGGAGGTCGTGGTCCGCACGATCTCGCTGGCCGAGGCCCCCGCCGACGCGGTCGACGCCTATCTGCGCCTGCACCTGCTCTCCCACCGGCTGGTCCGCCCCAACACCCAGAACCTCGAGGGGCTGTTCGGAACGCTCACCAACGTGGTGTGGACCTCCGAAGGACCCTGCGCCGTGGCCGGCTTCGAGGAGACCCGTCTGCGCCTGATCGCGGCGGGCCGCACCCCCACCGTGTTCAGCCTCGACAAGTTCCCCCGCATGGTCGACTACGTGCTGCCGGCCGGGGTGCGCATCGGGGACGCGGACCGGGTCCGCCTGGGCGCGCATCTGGCCGAGGGCACCACCGTCATGCACGAGGGCTTCGTGAACTTCAACGCCGGGACCCTGGGCACCTCGATGATCGAGGGCCGCATCTCCCAGGGCGTCGTGGTGGGCGACGGCTCGGACATCGGTGGCGGCGCCTCGACGATGGGCACCCTCTCCGGCGGCGGTGCCGAGCGAGTGAGCATCGGTCGCCGCTCGCTGGTGGGCGCCGAGGCCGGCGTGGGCATCGCCCTCGGCGACGACTGCGTGGTCGAGGCGGGGCTGTACGTCACCGCCGGCACCAAGGTGGAGCTCGTCGGCGAGGCCGGTGCTGGAGCCGATCAGCCGCACGTGGTCGCGGCGCGGGACCTCTCCGGAGTGGCGAACCTGCTGTTCCGTCGCCACTCGCTGACCGGTGCGGTGCAGGCGGTGGCCCGCGCGGGGCAGACCGTCGAGCTCAACGCCGCGCTGCACGCGAACTGACGCGGGACCCGGAGGAGGCGAGGTGGCGGCACGCGCGCGTCGGCGCACCCGGAGGCGGAAGCGGTCCGCCGCTCGGCATCTCGCGGTGCCCCTGGTGATGGTGCTGCTATTCGGGGGCATCGCCGGGGGCAGCTATGTGGCGCTGCAGCGCTACGGCTCCCCCGCGCATGAGGGCACCTGCGTGGCGACCGGCCTGGGCACCAGCCACCGCTACTCCACCGACCGGGTCTCCAACGCGGCGCTGATCAGCGCGGTCGCCGTGGACCGGGAGCTGCCGCCGCGGGCGGCCTCCATCGCGCTGGCGACCGCCTATCAGGAGTCCCAGCTGCAGAACATCGATTACGGGGACCGCGACTCCCTGGGCCTGTTCCAGCAGCGGCCGTCCCAGGGCTGGGGCACCGCGGAGCAGATCCAGGACCCGGTCTACTCCACCAACGCCTTCTACGACGCGCTGGTGCGGATCCCCGGTTACCGGAGCGCGGACATCAACGACGTGGCCCAGCAGGTCCAGCGCTCCGGCCATCCGGAGGCCTACCGGGACCACGAGACCGAGGGCCGGCTCTATGCCTCGGCCCTGACCGGGCAGAGCGGGCCGAACCTGATGTGCACCCTCGGCGCGGTCGGCGCGACGGTCTCCCCGGAGCAGGTCCGCGCCGAGCTGGAGCGCCAGTTCCCGCGCGCCCTCGAGTCCGGTCGCCTCACCTCGGCCCTGGCCTCCGCCGCCGGGGCGGCGCCGCAGCCGCCCGAAGGCGCTGGCGCGACCGCCCTGGTGATCGATCCGGGCGGCGACGGCGCGCTGGGCTGGGCGGTCGCGAACTGGGCGGTCGCCCGTGCGGCGGACGACGGGGTGGTCCAGGTGTCCTATCAGGGCCGGGTCTGGGACCGCTCCGTGCACAGCGAGGAGGCCGGGAGCTGGGGCACCGCCGAGGGCGGCACCGCGGAGCGTGTCGTGGTGCTGGTCAGCGGGCGCTGACGCCGCGCGGTCGCGCGGGCTCAGCCCCGGCTGGCGATGTCGGACTGCAGGGCGGCCAGGCGCAGCTCGCTGGTGCCGGTGCGCTCGCCCATCTCCTGGTAGGTGCGCTCCGCGTGTCCGGTGTAGATCTGGCGGGGCCGGCCGATCTTGGTCTCCGGGTCGTGGACCATCTCCTCCCACTGGGCGATCCAGCCCGGCAGGCGGCCGATGGAGAACAGCACCGTGAACATCTCGGTGGGGAAGCCGATGGCGTTGTAGATCAGGCCCGTGTAGAAGTCGACATTCGGGTAGAGCCTGCGCTCGACGAAGTAGTCGTCCTTCAGGGCGATCTCCTCGAGCTTCATCGCCAGCTCGAGCCGCTCGTCGTGGACGCCGAGGCGTTCGAGCACGTCGTCGGCGATCTTCTTGACCAGGCGGGCGCGCGGATCGTAGTTCTTGTACACCCGGTGGCCGAAGCCCATCAGGCGGATCCCGTCCTCCCTGTTCTTGACCTTCTCCATGAAGTCGCGCGGATCGATGTCCTCGGCCTGGATCTGGTCGAGCATGTCCATCACCGCGGCGTTGGCGCCGCCGTGGGCGGGGCCCGAGAGCGCGCCGATCCCGGCGGAGATCGAGGTGAACAGGTTCGCCTGGGCGGAGCCGACCAGGCGCACGGCGGAGGTCGAGCAGTTCTGCTCATGGTCGGCATGGAGGATCAGCAGCTGCTCCATCGCGCGCACCACGACCGGGTCGGCGATGTAGTCCTCGACCGGGAAGCCGAAGGTCAGGCGCAGGAAGTTCTCGATCAGCGAGAGCCGGTTGTCCGGGTAGAGCAAAGCGTGGCCCTGGGCGATGCGGTGCGCGTAGGCCGCCATCGTGGGCAGCTTCGCGAGCAGTCGCACGGCGGAGATCCGTACCTGTTCCTCGTCGAAGGGGTCCAGGGTGTCCTGGTAGAAGGTCGACAGCGCGGAGGTGCCGGCCTGGAGCACGGCCATCGGGTGCGCATCCCGCGGGAAGTTGTCGAACATGCGCTTGAAGCGCTCGTCGAGCAGGGTGCGGTGCTCGACCTTGGCCTCGAAGTTGTCGAGCTGGCCCTTGGTGGGCAGTTCGCCGTTGATCAGCAGGTAGGCCACCTCGAGGTAGCTCGACTTCTCGGCGAGCTGCTCGATGGGGTAGCCGCGGTAGCGCAGGATGCCCTCGTCGCCGTCGATGTACGTGATCGACGACTTCGCGTTCGCGGTGTTCATGAAACCGGGGTCGTAGGTGACGGCTCCGGTCTCCTTGCGCAGCGGACCGATCGAGATGCCGGCGTTGCCCTCCACGGCGGGGACGGTGGGGAGGTCGAGGGTCTTCTCCCCCAGGCTGAGCTGAGCAGACGTCGTCGCGTGATCCATGGGCTCTCCGTTGTGCGTGGTCGGATCGGGGCGGCGCCCGTGGGCGCCGAAGATTCTAGAGGCGCTCGAGGCGCCGGGCGGCGGCAGCGATCCGCTCATCGGTCGCGGTGAGGGCGACCCGGACGAAATCTCCACCACTGCCACCATAGAACATCCCAGGTGCCACCAGGATGCCGCTGGCTGCGAGGCGTTCGACACTGGTCATCGCGTCCTCGCCGAAGGTGGTCCACAGGTACAGCCCCGCCTGCGAGCCCTGGATCGATCCACCGGCGGCCGCCAGCGCGGACCCGAGCAGTGTGCGCCGGGCGCGATAGATCTCACGCTGGGCGGCCGGGGCCTCGTCATCGCCGAGAGCTGCGGTCATCGCGGTCTGGAGCGGGCCGGGCAGCATCATCCCGGCCTGCTTGCGCACCGCCACCAGCTCGCCCACCAGTGCGGGATCCCCGGCGACGAAGGCCGCCCGGTAGCCGGCGAGGTTGGACTGCTTGGACAGCGAGTACACGCACAGCAGCCCCTCGAGCGAACCGTCGCTGACGCGCGCATCCAGCACCGAGGGGACCTCGTCCACGGTCCAGGGCAGCAGTGCGTAGCACTCGTCGGAGGCGACGACGATCCCCCGCTCCCGGGCCCAGCGCACCACGGCGGCCAGCTGCGTGACGTCGAGAACCTCCCCGGTGGGGTTCGACGGGGAGTTCAGCCACAGCAGCCGGATCCGCTGGGCGAGCGACGGGTCGGGCAGGGCCGCCTCCCCGCGGGCCGCGAGCTGGGCCATGTCCACCGGCAGCGGCTCGGCGCCGATGAAGCGCGCCCCCATGTCGTAGGTGGGATAGGCGATGTGCGGGAACGCGACGACGTCCCCGGGGCCGAGGCCGAGCTGGAACGGGAGATGCGCGACCAGCTCCTTGGAGCCGATGGTGGGCAGCACGCCCTCGACGCCCAGCGAATCCGGTGCGCCGCGGTGGCGATGGACGAAGCGCGCGAGCGCCTCACGCAGGGCCGGGGTGCCGATCGTGGTCGGGTAGCCGGGACTGTCGGCCGCACCGGCGAGTGCCGCCTGCACGGAGGCGGGCGTCGGATCCACCGGGGTGCCGACGGAGAGGTCCACGATGCCGTCCGGATGCGCGGCGGCGCGCTGCTTGGCCGGGAGCAGGGAATCCCAGGGGAAGGCGGGCAGTCGCTGGGCGAGCCCCGTGCGGGCGGACGCCCGGCGCGGCACGGCAGGGCGGGGGCCGGAAGTCACCGCCATGGCTCAGGTCAGAGGGTTCAGCTGCTGCGGAAGGGCTTCGATGATCGGGTGGTCCTTGTCGATCACGCCCATCTTCGCCGCGCCGCCGGGGGCCCCGAGTTCGTCGAAGAACTCGACGTTGGCCTTGTAGTACTCGGCCCACTGGTCCGGGGTGTCGTCCTCGTAGAAGATCGCCTCGACCGGGCAGACGGGTTCGCAGGCACCGCAGTCCACGCATTCGTCGGGCTGGATGTACAGCATCCGATTGCCTTCGTAGATGCAGTCCACCGGGCACTCGTCGACGCAGGAGCGATCCTTCACGTCCACGCAGGGCAGGGCGATGACGTAGGTCATGGGCGGCTTCCTTCGCTCGGAGACGGCACCCATCCTCTCATCCCGGCCGCTGCTCGGACGGCGCGACGAGCGAGGTTGCTCGCGGAGGTGACCGGTTGCACAGCCCGCCCCGGGCCGGTGATCAGGGATAGCCTCGGAGGATGACGTCGCCCGATGGTCCGCGGCCCCGTGCCGGCTGGGCGCCCTTCCTGCTGGAGGGGCGCCGGGTGGTGCTGCGCTATGCGATCGACGCGGAGCGCGCACCGCACGGGGAGTCGATGACGGACGCGCTGGGCACCATCGTGGGCAGTGACGAGTCCGCCGTGCAGGTGATGACCCGCCGGGGCCAGGTGCGGGTGCCGCGGGCACTGGTCATCGCGGCGAAGGAGGTGCCTCCACCGCCGGTCCGGCGGCGGGGGCCCGCCGCGCCCTGAGGATGTAGTCGATCCCCGAGACCGTGTGGAGCACCACGCCGAGCCAGATCAGTGCCTGCGCGGCCGGGACCAGGTCCGGCCACCAGGCAGCGGCGGCGACCAGCAGGAATACCGCGGACATCAGCACGAAGGTGCGGATCTTGCCGAGCCAGGACACCGAGATCCGCCCGCCGAGCGCCGCTCCGGTCGCGAACACCACCATCGCCACGTCCAGGACCACGATGAGCGCGAGCGCCGCCCAGGGCAGCAGGCCCGCCAGGGCCAGGGACAGCACGATCGCCGCCAGCCCGATGCGGTCCGCGATCGGATCGATGATCGCCCCGACCCGACTGCTCTGGTCCAGTGCCCTGGCGAGCATCCCGTCCACCCAGTCGGTGGAGGCCCACACCAGCAGCAGCACCACCGCGAGGGTGTCGGGACCGTCCACCAGCAGCAGGCACACCGGCGCCAGCAGCACGAACCGCAGCAGGGTGATGAGGTTCGGGACGGTGGCCCAGTCGGGACGGGGGGAGGCGCTCATGTGCTCAGCCTGCCCGAGGGAAGAGCTTCCCGAGGACCGTGATCACGGCCGCCGCGAGGAAGGGGATCGCGATGCCGAGACCCTGGACGATCCACCCCGACAGCTGCGGGACGTCGCCGATCATCGCCGGCAGCAGCACGCCGCCGCCGACGCTCCTGCCCAGGAACGGAGTGGCCAGCATCCCCCACAGGCACCCCAGCACCAGCAGCGGGAACCGCGAACCGGTCGCCGACCACAGGAACACGCAGGTCACCACCTGGAACACCGCCCCGAAGAGCATCCCCACAGGGACCTCGGGCCCGAACATCCCGAGCTCCAGCCGATGCGTGGTGAGCATCAGGAGCACCGAGATGATCGCGAGCACGATCGCCATCGCGGCCTGCGCGAGGCGGGCCGCGAGGGAGTCGGTGTCGACCCTGCGGGTCGACGCCGATGGCGACGGCGCGGGGGTCACGGCGTCACTTCCCCGACTTGGCCTTGGAGTGCGCACGACGACGCTCGTTCGCATCGAGGATGACCTTGCGGATGCGGACGATCTCGGGGGTGACCTCGACGCACTCGTCCTCGGCGGAGAACTCGAGTGACTCCTCGAGGGTCAGCCGACGCGGCGGCACCAGGTTCTCGAAGGAGTCCGAGGACGCCGCGCGCATGTTCGTCAGCTTCTTCTCCTTGGTGATGTTGACGTCCATGTCCTCGTTGCGGGAGTTCTCCCCCACGATCTGACCGGCGTACACCTCGGAGGTGGGCTCGACGAAGAAGGAGCCGCGCTCCTGGAGGTTGATCATCGCGAAAGGGGTGACCGTGCCCGCGCGGTCGGCGACCAGGGATCCGGTGGACCGGAACTCGATCTCGCCCAGCCACGGCTCGAAGCCGTCGGCGTAGGAGGAGGCGATGCCGTTGCCGCGGGTCTCGGTCATGAACCGGGTGCGGAAGCCGATCAGGCCGCGGGCGGGGACGACGAACTCCATGCGCACCCAGCCGGAGCCGTGGTTGCTCATGGTCTCCATGCGGCCCTTGCGCGAGGCCATCAGCTGGGTGACGGTGCCCAGGTACTCCTCGGGCACGTCGATCGTCATCCGCTCGACGGGTTCGTGGACCTTCCCGTCGATCTGGCGGGTGAGGACCTTCGGCTTGCCGACGGTCAGCTCGAAGCCCTCGCGGCGCATCTGCTCGACCAGGATCGACAGTGCGAGCTCGCCGCGGCCCTGGACCTCCCAGGCGTCGGGACGCTCGGTGGGCAGCACCTTCAGGGACACGTTGCCGACCAGCTCGGCGTCGAGGCGATCCTTGACCTGGCGGGCGGTGAGCTTGTGGCCCTTGCCGTTCTTGCCCGCCAGCGGCGAGGTGTTGATGCCGATCGTCATCGAGATCGCCGGGTCATCGATCGCGATCAGCGGGAGGGGTCGCGGATCGGCCAGGTCGGCGAGGGTCTCGCCGATCATGATCTCGGGGATGCCGGCGACAGCGACGATGTCGCCGGGCAGGGCGACCCGGGTCATCGGCACGCGGGAGAGCCCCTTGGTCTCCAGCAGCTCGGTGATCTTGACCTGCTTGGTGGTGCCGTCCTGGGTGCACCAGGCGACCTGCTGACCCTTGCTGAGCTCGCCGTTCTTGATCCGCAGCAGCGCGAGGCGGCCCAGGAACGGGGAGGCGTCGAGGTTGGTGACGTGCGCCTGCAGCGGCACCTCGTCGTCGAACTCCGGTGCGGGGATCTGCTCGAGGATGGTCTTGAACAGCGCCTCGACGTTCTCCTCCTCGGGGAGGGTGCCGTCGGCGGGCTGGCTGGTGGAGGCGCGGCCGGCCTTGCCGGAGGCGTAGACGACGGGCACATCGAGCACGGCGTCGAGATCGATGTCGTCCATCTCCTCGGAGAGGTCCGAGGCCAGGCCCAGCAGCAGGTCGGTGGCCTCGCCGACGACCGCTTCGATACGGGCGTCGGGACGGTCGACCTTGTTGACCACGAGGATCACGGGCAGCTTCGCCGCCAGCGCCTTGCGCAGCACGAAGCGGGTCTGCGGGAGCGGTCCCTCAGAGGAGTCCACCAGCAGCACCACGCCGTCGACCATCGACAGGCCGCGTTCGACCTCGCCGCCGAAGTCGGCGTGACCGGGGGTGTCGATGACGTTGATGGTGATGCCGTCGGTCTCGCCGATCGCCGCGGCCGACGGTCCGGTGTATCGGATCGCCGTGTTCTTGGCGAGGATCGTGATGCCCTTCTCGCGCTCCAGCTCGCCCGAGTCCATCGCCCGATCGTCGTGCTTGTCGCGATCGCCGAAGGCGCCGCCCTGGGTGAGCATGGCGTCGACCAGGGTGGTCTTGCCGTGGTCCACATGGGCGACGATGGCGACGTTTCGCAGATCGGTGCGGTGCTGGATGGTCATACGCAGATGCTCGTTTCAGGTTGCGCGGCGGGTCTCGGACCGAGCAGCGCCCGGCCGCACGCGACGTGCGGCCCGCTCCAGGGCCCCGGCGAGTCTATCCGTCCGCCGCCCGCTGCCACAGGGGGCGCGGTGAGACCTTCGACGCCCTGCTCCGGGAACGGCTGAGACGCAGGACGGCTGGGACGCGGAGGAGCTCGGCGGTGCCGGGCTCAGCGGCCGGAGCCCGCGAGCGGGATGGAACCACCGGGGATGGCGTCCAGCAGACGCCGGGTGTACTCCTGCTGCGGGTCGCGGAAGACGTCCTCGGTGGCACCCTGCTCGACCACCCGACCTGTCTCCATGACCATGGTCCGATCAGCGATCTGCCGGACGACGGCGAGGTCGTGGGTGATGAACACGTAGGAGAGGTCCAGCTCGGCCTGGAGGTCGTTGAGCAGGGCCAGCACCTGGTCCTGGACCAGCACGTCGAGGGCCGAGACCGCCTCGTCGAGCACCAGCACCTCGGGCCGCAGCGCGAGCGCCCGGGCCACCGCGATGCGCTGACGCTGCCCGCCGGAGAGCTCATTGGGGTAGCGCTGCATGGTCGCGGCCGGGAGCGACACCTGGTCCAGGAGCTCGCGGACGCGCGCTTCACGCTCGCCGCGCGAGGCCGTGCCGTGCAGGCGCAGCGGCTCCTCGATGGTGCGGAAGATCGAGTACGTGGGGTCGATCGACCCGTAGGGGTTCTGGAACACCGGCTGCATGCGTCGGCGGAGCGCGAACATCTCCCTGGTGGTCTTCGCCCCGATGTCCTGGCCCTCGAAGAGAATCCTCCCGGAGGTCGGGGGCAGCAGGCCCAGCAGCATCTGCGCGACCGTCGACTTCCCGGAGCCGGACTCCCCCACGATCCCGAGGGTGGTGCCGCGCTTGAGGGTGAAGGAGACGTCGTCGACCGCCGTGAACGGGGCGGCCTTCACCCAGGGCGCACCACCGCGGATGTCGAAGACCCGCGTGAGGTTCTCGGCGACGATGACGTCGTCGGTCCGTGCTGCCGTCGCAGCGGACTGCTCCGCGCCGGCCGGCTCCTCGCCGCGGCTGTCGTAGGAGGAGACCATCCGCTGGCTGGACAGCGAGGGGGCGGCCGCGATCAGCCGCTGCGTGTAGGGGTGCTGCGGGTTCTGCAGGATCTCCAGCGCCGGACCGGACTCCACCACCTGCCCGCGGTACATGACCACCAGGTGCTGGGCGCGCTCCGCGGCCAGACCGAGGTCGTGGGTGATCAGCAGGACGGCGATCCCGAGCTGCCCGGTGAGGACGTCGAGGTGGTCGAGGATCTGCCGCTGGACGGTGACGTCCAGCGCGCTGGTGGGCTCATCGGCGATGAGCAGAGAGGGCCGGGCCGCGAGACCCATCGCGATCAGGGCGCGCTGGCGCATGCCCCCGGAGAACTCGTGGGGGTACTGCTTCGCGCGACGGGCCGCATCCGGCAGCCCCGCCTCCTCGAGCAGCTCGACGACGCGCTTGTCCGCCGCCTTGCCCGTGGCGACCTTGTTCGCGGTCAGCGACTCCTTGATCTGGAAGCCGATCTTCCACAGGGGGTTGAGGTTCGACATCGGGTCCTGCGGGACCATGCCGATCTCATCGCCCCGCAGCTGGCGGATGCGCTTGCCGGAGGCCTTGGAGACGTCCTCGTCCTGGAAGACGATGCTGCCGCCGGAGACCCGACCGTTGGAGGCGAGGAGACCGGCGACCGACATGGCGGTGGTGGTCTTGCCCGAGCCGGACTCCCCCACGATCGCGACGGTCTGGCCGGGATAGACGGTCAGGTTCGCCCCGCGCACGGCCGGCACGTCGCCGCTGGAGGTCGTGAAGGTGATGTCGAGGTCCTTCACCTCGAGCAGCGGGCGGTCCGGGTCCCATTCGTGGACGGCGCCGGAGGTGCCGCCCGCGGTCGCATGGACCTGGGTGAGATCGGCCTCCGTCGCGTCCCCGGCGCCGTCGTCCCGAGGACCGCGGGGCTCGCTGGTGGGCTCCTCGGCGCGCTCGCTGGAGGTGTGCGGGAAGTTCGGGTCGTAGCTCATCGCTTCTTCGTCTTCGGATCGAGTGCGTCGCGCACGGCATCGCCCAGCATGATGAAGCTGAGGATCGTGATGGCGAGGGCACCGGAGGGATAGAACAGCAGCTCGGGGCGGGTGTACAGCCCTGTCTGCGCAGTGGAGATGTCCGCGCCCCAGGAGATCGTGGACTCGGGCAGTCCCACGCCCAGGAAGGACAGGGTGGCCTCCAGGACGATGTACATGCCCAGGTTGACCATCGCCGTGACGATCACCGGAGCGACCGCGTTGGGCACCACATGCCGGAACAGGTTCTGGGAGGAGGAGGCGCCGAGCGCCTTGGAGGCGGTGATGAACTCCTCGTTCATCACGCTCATGACGCTGCCGCGGGCGATGCGGGCGATGGCGGTCCAGCCGAACAGCACCAGGATCATCGCCAGGGTGAGCGCGTTGAGCTCGAAGAGCTGGCCGACCACGATCGCGGCGAGGATCAGCGGGATCGCGAAGAAGATGTCGGTCAGGCGGGACAGGATCGCGTCGATCCAACCGCCGAACCAGCCGGCCAGCGCACCGATCAGGCCGCCCAGCAGGAAGACCCCGAGGGTGGTCACCACACCGACGATCACCGAGGGGCGGGCCCCGTAGATGACCCGGGAGTACACGTCGCAGCCCTGCTGGTCGAAACCGAAGGGGTGTCCGGGGATGGGGTCCCCGTAGCTGTTGGTCAGGCGGCAGGCGCCCTGCGCGTACGGGTCGAGGCTGCTGAACAGCTGCGGGAACGCGGCGACGGCGACCACCACCGCGATGAGCACCGCGGAGACGATGAACATCGGATTGCGTCGCAGGTCGCGCCAAGCCTGCGACCACAGCGATCGCGGCTTGACGTCGGTGTTCAGGGCATCGACCGCCTGCAGCGGGGTCTCGTCGACCGGAGCGACGAAGTGCTCCTGGCCGCGGCGCGTCGTGGCGCCGCCGGTCTCACTTGCGTGCGTCATACCTGATCCTGGGGTCGAGAAGGGCGTACAGCAGATCGATGAGGAGGTTCGAGATGATGAAGATGATCACCAGCAGCGTCACCATCGAGACCATCTTCGTGCTCTCACCGCGCTGGATGGCGTCGAAGAGATGGAAGCCGAGTCCCGGGATGTTGAAGATCCCCTCCGTGACGATGGCCCCGCCCATCAGCTGACCGAGGTCCACGCCGAGGAAGGTGACCACCGGGATCAGCGAGTTGCGCAGGATGTGGACGGTGATCACGCGCGGCCGGGAGAGCCCCTTGGCGGTCGCGGTGCGGACGTGATCGGCGGTCATCGTCTCGGTGATCTGGGTGCGGGTCAGGCGCAGTACGTAGGCGAAGCTCACCGCACCGAGCACCATCCCCGGCAGCAGCAGGTTCTGCCAGGTCACATTCGCACCGACGTTGATCGTCACCCACCCCAGCTGCACGCCGAAGATGAACTGGGCCACGAAGCCGATCACGAAGGTCGGCACCGCGATCACCAGGATGGACGTGACCAGCAGCGTGGAGTCGATCCAGGTGCCCTTGCGCAGACCGGAGACGACGCCGCCGACGATGCCGAGGATGGCCTCGAAGGTGATCGCGACCAGCGCCAGGCGCGCGGTGACCGGGAAAGCGCTGCGGATGTCCTCGATCACGGGACGTCCGGCGAAGGTCGTGCCGAAGTCACCCTGGGCCAGGCCCTGCAGGTAGAGCAGATATTGGACGATGAAGGGTTCGTCGAGGTTGTACTCCGCGCGCAGACGATCCTGGACCGCGGGCGAGAGCGGCTTGTTGCCGCCGAGGGCCGCGATCGGGTCACCGGGCATCGAGAACACCAGGAAGTACACCAGGAACGTCGCGCCGAAGAAGACCGGGATCATCTGCAGCACGCGCCGGAGGACGTACCAGGCCATGCGTTGCACCTTAGGGGAGGGAGGGCGCCCCGGACCGATCAGGTCGGACGGGGCGCGGGGGAATCTGGAACACCATAGCCACTTGCGGGGCTGCGGTACGCATCGACGCCATGCGGCGTCGCGCGGACCCGATGCGGGGCGGGGGCGGCTGCCGAGCCGCGTCCCCGCCCCGTCGGGTCAGGAGGATCAGGCCGACTTGGTGATCTCGTGGTACTGCGGCTGGCTGTCCCAGCCGAAGACGACGTTCTCCACGGTCTCCGCGGAGCCGCCGGTGACGTTGTCGTTCCACAGCGGCACGGCCGGCAGGTCGCGGAAGAGCAGCTCCTCCGCGGCCTGGGCCTTGGCGAACGCGGTCTCGTCATCGGTGGCCGAGAGGCCGTCGGCCAGCAGCTGGTCGAACTCCTCGTTCATGTAGTCGGCGTCGTTGGACCCGCGACCCTCCGCCGCGGCCGAGCCGTACAGCGGGCCGAGGAAGTTGAACACGGAGGGGTAGTCCGCCTGCCAGCCGCTGCGGAAGCCGCCGGTGATCGTGCGGTTGCCGACCTCGTCGCGCAGCGCGGCGAAGGTCGGGTACGACTTGCCGGTGGCCTCGATGCCGAGGTTGTTCAGCAGCTGGTTGGTGACCGCCTCGACCCAGGTGGCGTGGTCGCCGTCGGCGTTGTAGGCGAGGGTGAAGGGGCCCTCGAAGGGCTGCATGCCCTCGGCCTCCTCCCATAGCGCCTTGGCGCCCTCGGGATCGAACTCCAGCACCTCGCTGCCGGGGATCGAGTCCGAATAGCCGTTGACCACAGGAGTGGAGAAGTCCGTGGCCGGGGACGAGGTGCCCTGGAAGATCGTGTCGCAGATCTCCTGACGGTTGATCGCCTTGGACAGGGCCTGGCGACGCAGGGCCCCGGCCTCCCCGCTGAAGTTCGGATCCTCCATGTGGATGGTGAAGGACTGGAAGATCGCGGCCGGCTGGTTGACCGCGCGCTCCCCGAGCTCCTGCTCGAAGGAGGTGAGGCGGCTGGCGGGAATGTTGTCGATGACGTCGAGCCCGCCCGAGAGCAGGTCGTTGTAGCCGGTCTCGATGTCCTGGTAGAAGGTGAAGCGCACGCCGTCGTTCTGCGGGGCGCGGGGGCCCTGGTAGTCCGGGTTCACCGCGAGCTCGGCGGAGACCTCGTGCTCCCAGGAGGTGAGCGAGTAGGGGCCGTTGCCGATCGGGTTCTCCCCGAAGCCCTCCGGGTCGTCGAAGAACGCCTGGGGCAGGGGCGAGAACGCGGTGTAGCCCAGCCGGATCGGGAAGTCCGCCTGCGGAGAGACCAGGGTGACGGTGAAGGTCAGGTCGTCCTCGACGGCGAGACCGGTGAGGGTGGCATCGGCGGCCACGTCCTCGCCCTGGAGGTCCGCAAAACCCTCGATCGGCTCGAAGAAGTAGCCGGAGAGCTGGGCGTTGGCGGCATTGGCGCCGAAGTTCCAGGCGTCCACGAAGCTCTGGGCCGTGACCGGATCACCGTTGGTGAAGGTCCACCCCTCGGCGAGGGTGATCGTGTAGTGCTGGCTGTCCTCGGTCTCGATGGACTCCGCCACCTCGTTCTGCGGGGTGCCCTCGGCGTCGTAGGAGACCAGGCCCGAGAAGATGTTCTGGACGATGCGGCCGCCGCCGACCTCATTGGTGTTGGTCGGGATCAGCGGGTTCTGCGGTTCGGTGCCATTGGCCAGGATCATGCCACCGCCACCGCCGCCGCCCTCGCCACCGCCGGCGCCCCCGGACCCTCCCTCGTCGCCGCCGCAGGCGGCGAGCGTCAGGGCAGCGGCACCGCCGGCGGCGGTGCCCATCATCATCGAACGGCGCGAGATGGTCATGAATACTCCTGTGGTGTCTTGGGTTCGTGAACCGCACGACAGTGTGCAGCATCACCGACAAGTGTGCACCCTCCCCTGTCAATGGCATCCCATCTGGTGGTAACACTTCGGTCTCAGGACGCTGTCCGTCCCCTGACACCCGCCCCGGGAACACCCGAGAGGACTCTGCACTTTCGACGCCCGCGGTGTTCAATGGCTGTATGCCTGCTCCTACCTCACCCGCCGCCCCGATCGACCCCACCACCACCGACGCCTGGGCTGAGCTCGAGGCGCACCACCTCGAGATCGAGGGCTCGCTGCGAGAGTGGTTCGCCGCCGACCCCCGGCGCGCCGAACGGTTCACGCACGACGCCGCCGACCTGCACGTCGATCTCTCCAAGAACCTCGTCGCCCCGAAGACCGTGGAGCTGCTGCTGCAGCTGGCCCGCGAGGTCGGGGTCACCGAGCATCGCGACGCGATGTTCGCCGGCGCCCACATCAACACCACCGAGGACCGCGCCGTGCTGCACACCGCACTGCGCCGACCGGCCGGCGCCTCGCCCGCTCTCGAGGTGGACGGCCAGAACATCGACGAGGACGTCCAGCAGACCCTGCAGCGCGTCTTCGACTTCGCGGACGCGGTGCGCTCGGGAGAGTGGACGGGCGTCACCGGCAAGCGCATCGAGACGGTCGTGAACATCGGCATCGGCGGCAGCGACCTGGGCCCGGTGATGGTCTACGAGGCGCTGAAGCCGCTCGCGCAGGACGGTCTCGAAGCCCGGTTCATCTCGAACATCGACCCCACCGACGCCTTCGCCACCACGCAGGACCTCGACCCCGAGACCACCCTGGTGATCGTCGCCTCGAAGACGTTCACCACCCTGGAGACCCTCACCAATGCGCGTCTGGTGCGACAGTGGCTGCTGACCGGGCTGCGGGAGAACGCGGCCCTGACCACCGAGCAGGAGTCGGAGGCGATCGCCCAGCACTTCGTCGCCGTCTCCACCGCGCTGGACAAGGTCGCGGACTTCGGCATCGATCCCGACAACGCCTTCGGCTTCTGGGACTGGGTGGGCGGCCGCTACTCGGTGGACTCCGCGATCGGCGCCGTGCTCGCCACCGTGCTCGGACCGGACACCTTCGAGGAGCTGTTGGCCGGCTTCCACGCGATGGACGAGCACTTCGCCACCGCCCCGGCGGAGCAGAACGTGCCGCTGCTGATGGGGCTGCTGAACGTGTGGAACGTGAACTTCCTGGAGGCGGAGACCCATGCGGTGCTTCCCTACTCGCAGTACCTCCACCGCTTCCCCGCCTATCTCCAGCAGCTCACGATGGAGTCCAACGGCAAGGCGGTGCGCTGGGACGGCTCGCTCGCGACCACCGAGACCGGTGAGGTGTTCTGGGGCGAGCCCGGCACCAACGGCCAGCATGCCTTCTACCAGCTGATCCACCAGGGCACCCGGGTGATCCCCGCGGACTTCATCGCCTTCGCGACCCCGAACCATCCGCTGCAGGACGGGGACCAGGACGTCCACGAGCTGTTCCTGGCGAACTTCTTCGCCCAGACCAAGGCGCTCGCCTTCGGCAAGACCGCCGAGGAGGTCCGGGCGGAGGGCACCGAGGGCGCGCTGGTCGCGGCCCGCGAGTTCTCCGGCGACCGGCCCACCACCTCGATCATGGCCCCGCAGCTCACCCCGGCGGTGCTGGGGCAGCTGATCGCTCTGTACGAGCACATCACCTTCGTGCAGGGTGTGGTGTGGGGCATCAACTCCTTCGACCAGTGGGGGGTGGAGCTGGGCAAGCAGCTGGCCAAGGGTCTCGCGCCCGCCGTCGCCGGGGACGAGCAGGCGATCGCGGGCGAGGACGCCTCGACCGCAGGGCTGATCCGCTACTACCTGGGGCAGCGCGCGCAGCGCTGAGCGGTGCTCGAGGCATGACGACGGCGCCCCGGTCCCTCCTCGCGGAGGGGCCGGGGCGCTCGGCTGTGCCTGTCGCGGCCGGGAGCGGTCCACGCCCAGGCCGCGGCACCGTCGAAGGGGGCCGGTGGTCCTGTGGGGGTCCGGCCCGCACCTCTAGAGTGGATGGGGGACGCACCGCTCCCCCGCCCGCGCTCGACGAGAGAAGACAGCTTCCCATGAAGATCGGAATCCTGACCTCCGGCGGCGACTGCCCCGGGCTGAACGCCGTGATCCGCGGGGCGGTGATCAAGGGCGCTCAGCACTTCGAGGACGAGTTCATCGGGTTCCGGGACGGCTGGCGCGGTGTGATCGAGGATGACTGGATGACGCTGCCCCGTCGGCGCGTGCGCGGCATCGGCCGCCTCGGCGGCACGATCCTGGGCACCTCCCGCTCGAATCCCTTCGCCGAGGGCGAGGACGGGGCGGAGATCGTGCGCCGTCACCTCGACGAGAACGACATGGACGCGATCATCGCGATCGGCGGCGACGGCACCCTGTTCACCGCGAATCGGCTCTGCGAGTCGGGCATCCCGGTGGTCGGGGTCCCCAAGACGGTCGACAACGACCTCGACGCCACCGACTACACCTTCGGGTTCAACACGGCGGTGGAGATCGCCACCGAGTCCCTGGACCGGCTGCGGAGCACCGGCGATTCCCATCACCGCTGCATGGTCGCCGAGGTGATGGGCCGCAGCGTCGGCTGGATCGCCCTGCACTCGGGAATGGCCGCGGGAGCGCATGTGATCTGCCTGCCGGAGTTCCCGCTGACCATCGGCGAGATCTGCACCCAGGTGGAGTCGGCTTTCGCCCGGGGCCGGGCACCGCTGGTCGTGGTCGCCGAGGGGTTCGTGCCCCGGGATGCTCCGGGAGGCTTCATCGACTACGAGCTGGACGAGTTCGGACGGCCCCGCTTCGGCGGGGTGGCCGAGGTGCTGGCCCCGCTGATCGAGGAGCGGCTGGGCATCGAGTCCCGGGCCACGGTGCTGGGACACATCCAGCGCGGCGGGGAGCCGACCGGTTATGACCGGGTGCTCGCCACCCGGCTCGGGACCGCGGCGGTGGATCTGGTCCACCAGAACCGTTTCGGCCGGATGGTCGCGCTGCGCGGCACCGAGATCGTGGATGTCCCGCTCACCGAGGCGATCGACAGCGTCAAGCGGGTGCCGGAGTCCCGCTGGCGCGAGGCCGCGGTGCTGTTCGGCTGATCGACGACCCGCGAGCGCACCTGATCACCGCGGCAGCGCCGGGCGGGGCGCCCCGATCTCGCCGAGCAGGGCCTTGGCGTAGGAGGCGTGCACGGACTCCTCGTCGGAGGGGTGGTACATGCCGGCGCGCACGTCCCGGGAGAGCCGCTCCAGCTCGCTGCGCCGGAAGTACTGGGCGCCGCCGCTGGCGCGCAGCACCTGGTCCACCGCGGCGATCGCCGTCTCCGTCGCCCGGGACTTCACGCCGGAGAAGTGCAGGAACCAGCGTGGGCCGTGATCGCTCAGGCCCCTGCCCTGCTCCCCCGTGCCGAGGGCATCGAGATCTGCCATGACCTTCTCGATCTGCAGGATCGAGCCGTCCACCGCGATCGCCGCCTCGGCCAGACGCCAGCGGATGTCCGGGTCGTCGGCGTGGACGATGTCCTTGGTGGCGCTGCGACGAGTGGTCGCGATCCCGGTGCCGACCGTGATCGCGCGCTCCGCGATGCCGGTGTACACCGAGGCGATCAGCAGCTCGAAGGCGCCGAAGATGCCCATCACGAACGGGTCGGGGTTGGGGCCGACGGGAGTGTGCGTGAGCACCCGATCGCCGAGGATCGGGGCGTCGTGCAGGCGGGTGGTGCAGGACTGAGAGGGGCGCATCCCGTGGGTGTCCCAGTCATCGAGGGTCTCGACCTCGTCGGTGCGCTCGATGATCCCGAAGACGAGCCGCGGCTCGGCCTCGGACGCCTCGGCGACGCGGCCGTGCACCACCAGCCGGTCCCAGACCGGGGCGAGCGAGGTGAAGATCTTGGTCCCGGTGAGCGCGAATCCGCCGTCCTCCTGCTCCTCGGCGCGGGTGGAGGAGTCGAAGAGCATCGCGTCGTTGCCGGCCTCGGAGATCCCGAAGGCGAACAGCCGATCCGCGGCGGCGTCCTCGAGGATGGTGCGCACCGGTGCCACACCGAGGCGGTGGGCATGCAGCGCCGCCCCGGTGACCACCAGGTGCATGTTCATCGACAGCGCCGTGGCGGGCGCGGCCTCGGCGAGTCGGCGCTGGATCCGCGTGGCCTCCAGCAGCGAGGCGCCGAGCCCACCGAGCTCGGTCGGCACCAGCAGGCGCAGGTAGCCGCGCTCGCGGAGGTCGGCGAGGTCCTCGCCGGGGAAGGTGTTCTCCCGGTCGTGGACCGCCGCGCGCTCGCGGAAGGTCTTCAGCAGGGATTCGGGCAGCAGGTCCTCGGCGGTGGGGCTCATGAGGCAACGCTAGTCCAGGCCGGCCCGCTGGGGGCGGCGGGCAGCGCGATTCCCGCTGCGGTCTCCCGGCGCGTCAGTGAGGGGTGCGCAGGGTCTCGCTCACCGGGCGGTGGTCCGAGGCGCCTCGGGGCGCCACCACCGGGACGCGCGCCTCGATGGCACCGGGGTGTCCAGAGTGCGTCGATCCGTCGCAGCGGGAACCGGGCCGGATGAGTGGCCCCTCCACGGGTGCGCAGCCGTGCCAGGACGGCGCGATGCGCCCTGCTGGCATTGTCGAGGTGCGTCACGAGCACGTCGAGCTCCTGGCCCTCGGCGCAGCGGCACCGACGTGCGGCGGCGGGAGATCGATCGCGACGCCGACGCAGACCCGCGTACCCAGCAGCGCCGCGAGCCGTGCGGGCTGGTCCTCGTGAGCGGAGCGGAGCCCGACCCCCTGGTCGACCTCCTGCAGGCCGATCACGTCGGCGTCGAGCCGCCGGATCTCGCGGGCGGTGCGCAGGAGATCCACCCGAGAATCGGGGCCCAGGCCGTGGCGGATGTTGAAGGTCGCGACCCGCCACGCGCTCATCGCCTCACTGCAGGCAGCTCGGTCCCAGCAGGGTCTTCAGCGAAGCGTACAGCGCGGCCGAGGGGGTGACCGAGAGCCGCTTGTCCAGCTGCATCAGCGTGGTGCGGCCGGGCTCCTGCAGGCGCAGGCGCACCTCGCTGCCGCCGGGGTTGTCCTCGAGCACGCCGCGCAGGTCCGAGACCACCCGCTCGCTGGCGCGCATCGCGGGCAGCGCGATGACCACGGGACCGTCGGGCCCTCCCCCGGTCTCCGGGATGGACATCTCCATCACCTTCAGCTCGGGCATGCCCTTGGAGGTGTCCACCCGTCCCTTCATCGAGACGATCAGATCCTCGGCGAGCTCGGTGGCGACGGTCTGGTAGGTGGAGGGGAACATCAGGCAGTCGATCGAGCCCTCGAGGTCCTCGACCGTGGCGATCGCCCACATGTCGCCCTTCTTGGTGGTCTTGCGCTGCAGGGAGGTGATCAGCCCCGCGATCGTGACCATCGCCCCGTCCTCCACGGCGCCGTCGTCGGCGAGCGCACTGATGGCGGTGGACGAGTTCTGGGCGATGACGTGCTCGAGCCCGTACAGGGGGTGGTCCGAGACGTACAGGCCCAGCATGTTCCGCTCGAAGGCGAGCTTCTCCTTGCGGTCCCATTCGGGCAGATCGGGGACCGTGATCGTCGCGGCGGAACCGGAGGCCATCCCGCTGTCGTCCCCGCCTCCGCCGCCGAAGACGTCGGCGAACAGGTCGTACTGGCCCTGGGCCTCCTTGCGCTTCACATCGACCACGGAGTCGACGGCGTCCTCGTGGATCAGCACCAGGGAGCGGCGGTTCGCGCCGAGCGAGTCGAAGGCGCCGCCCTTGATCAGGGACTCGATGGTGCGCTTGTTGCACACCGAGAGCGGCACCTTGTCCAGGAAGTCGGTGAAGGAGGTGAAGGCACCCTTCTCCTCACGGGTGGCGATGATCTCCGTGACCACATGGGCGCCGACGTTGCGGATCGCGGAGAGGCCGAAGCGGATGTCGTCGCCGACGGCGGAGAAGTACAGATCGGACTCGTTGACGTCCGGTGGCAGCACGGTGATCCCGCGGTGGCGGCAGTCGCCGAGGTACAGGCCGAGGCGGTCGCGGTTCTCCTGCGTGGAGGTCAGCAGCGCGGCCATGTATTCGGTGGGGTGGTTCGCCTTGAGGTAGCCGGTCCAGTAGGAGACCACGCCGTAGGCGGCCGAGTGCGACTTGTTGAAGGCGTAGTCGGCGAAGGGCATCAGGGTCTCCCACAGCGCCGTCACCGCGGCCGCGGAGTAGCCGTTCTCCTTCATCCCGGCCTCGAAGGACGCGAACTGCTTGTCCAGCTCCGCCTTCTTCTTCTTGCCCATGGCGCGGCGCAGGATGTCCGCCTGTCCCAGGCTGTACCCGGCGACCTTCTGCGCCGTCTGCATGACCTGCTCCTGGTAGACGAGCACGCCGTAGGTCTCGCCGAGGATCTCCGCGAGCGGCTCCTCGAGCTCGGGATGGATCGGCGTGATCTCCTGCAGGCCGTTCTTGCGCAGCGCGTAGTTGGTGTGGGAGTTCATGCCCATCGGGCCCGGCCGGTACAGCGCCGAGACCGCGGTGATGTCCCCGAACTGGTCCGGCTTCATCTGCCGCAGCAGGGTGCGCATGCCGGAGCCGTCCAGCTGGAACACACCCAGCGTGTCCCCCTTCTGCAGCAGCTCGTAGGTCTTCGCATCGTCGAAGGGGAGCGTCTCGAGATCGGGCGGGGTCTTGCCGTTGCGCGCCATGTTCTCGACCGCGTCGGAGAGCACGGTGAGGTTCCGCAGCCCCAGGAAGTCCATCTTCAGCAGCCCGAGGGCCTCCAGGGTGGGGTACTCGAACTGGGTGATGATCTGGCCGTCGGAGGGACGGCGCATCATCGGGACGATGTCGATCAGCGGATGGCTGGACATGATCACGGCGCAGGCGTGCACGCCCCAGCCGCGGGTCAGGCCCTCGACGCCCTGGGCGATCTCGACGACCTTCTGGACGTCGGGGTCCTCGTCGTGGATCCGGCGGAACTCCCCCGCCTCGGCGTAGCGCTTGTCCTCGGGATCGAAGATGCCCTTGACCGAGATGTCCTTGCCCATCACCGTGGGCGGGAGCGCCTTGGACAGCCGGTCGCCCATCGCGTAGGGGTAGTCCAGCACGCGCGCGGCGTCCTTGAGGGAGTTCTTCGTCTTCATCACGCCGTAGGTGATCACCTGTGCGATGCGGTCATCGCCGTACTTGCGCTCGACGTACTCGATGACCTCGCCGCGGCGGCGATCATCGAAGTCGACGTCGAAGTCCGGCATGGAGACGCGGTCGGGGTTCAGGAACCGCTCGAACAGCAGGCCGTGCTCGAGCGGGTCGAGGTCGGTGATCCGCATGGCGTAGGCGACCATCGAGCCGGCGCCGGAGCCACGGCCGGGGCCCACGCGGATGCCCTGCTCCTTGGCCCACTTGATGTAGTCCGAGACCACCAGGAAGTAGCCGGGGAAACCCATCTGCAGGATGACGGAGACCTCGTAGTCGGCGCGCTGCTGCACGTCCTCGGGGATGCCGCTCGGGTAGCGGTACTCGAGCCCGCGCTGGACCTCCTTGACGAACCAGGACTCCTCGTCCTCCCCCACCGGGGTGGGGAAGTTCGGCATGTAGTTCGCGCCCTCGTCGGTGGTGCGGAACTCGACCTCGCACATCTCGGCGATCCGCAGGGTGTTGTCGCAGGCCTCGGGGAACTCGCGGAACAGCTCACGCATCTGTCGCGCGGACTTCAGGAAGTAGCCGGAGCCGCCGAACTTGAAGCGGTCGGGGTCGTTCAGGCGGGAGCCGGAGTTGATGCACAGCAGGACGTCCTGGATCTGGGCGTCCTGCTCGGTGACGTAGTGGAGGTCGTTGGTGGCCACCAGCGGGGCGCCCACGGCCTTGGCGACCTCGAGCAGGTCCTTGGTGACCCGCTTCTCGATGTCGAGCCCGTGGTCCATCAGCTCGATGAAGTAGTTCTCGCGGCCGAACATGTCCTGGTACTCGCCGGCTGCCTTGACCGCCTCATCGAACTGGCCCAGCCGCAGGCGGGTCTGGACCTCGCCGGAGGGACAGCCCGAGGTGGCGATCAGCCCGTCGGAGTACTGGGAGAGGATCTCCCGGTCCATGCGCGGCCATTTGCCCATCTGCCCCTCGAGCGAGGCGTAGGACCCCAGGCGGAACAGGTTGTGCATGCCGGCGGTGGTGCGGGAGAGCAGCGTCAGGTGCGTGTAGGCGCCGCGGGCCGAGACATCGTCCCCGGCGAGCTGCTGCTCCCGGGTGCCCCACTGCTGGCGGGTGCGGTCGTGGCGGCTGGTCCCCGGCGTCACGTAGGCCTCGATGCCGATGATCGGCTTGATGCCTGCGCCCGTCGCCGCCTTGTAGAACTCGTAGGCGCCGAACAGGTAGCCGTGGTCGGTGATCGCGACCGCCTGCTGGCCCTGCCGCACCGTCTCCTCGACGAGCTTGTCGATCTTCGCGGCCCCGTCCAGCAGGGAGTAATCGGTGTGCACGTGGAGGTGTACGAAGTCATCGGAGTCCGCGGGAGCCATGCTCTCCAGGGTAGCCCTGCCCACGACATCCGAGGCGCTCAGGAGGGGGTCGGAGAGGTCACCTCGGCGCGCTCGGCGTGTCGCCGTCGGGAGCCGTCGGCGGCGCTGGTCTCACCGCGGCGCGGCGACCTCCGCATGGGTGCGCAGGATCCCTTCGGTGGTGCCTGCGGGGGCGCGGCCGATGCCGCATTCGGTGGCCACACCGACGTCCTGACGGACGGCGGAGTCCGCCGCGGCGAGGCGGCGGCGTGCGCCCGCGGCCCCGTCCTCGCGGTGGATGAGTCCGAGATAGAGCTCCGCGACCTCCGTGAGCTCGGCGAGCGGGGCGAAGTACGCCTCGTCCGCACGGTCGATCGGCACCGGCAGGTGCAGCCAGGACAGCTCGCGGCCGGCCGCGACGAGGACGGCGTTCGCGACCCGCACCAGGTTCGCGGTGTCGCTCGGTTCCACGAAGTGCTTCTCCCCGGCGTCGCCGTAGCACAGGTGCATCCCCACCTCGACCTCGGGCGGGACGGAGTCCACCAGAGCGGCCAGGCGCACGACGATCCCGTCGAGCACGTCCCCGGCCCACCAGTGCTCCATCACCGAGCCGTAGCCGGAGGCCCCCTCGAGGATGCCCATCTCGCTGGCCACGTCCCACTGGATCGCGAGATCGGAATGGGGGATGTGCTCGAGGATCTGCTCGAGCTCGCCGAGGATCGCGTCGGCGTAGACGGGCTCGAAGGCGCCACGGTCCTCACCGCGGAAGAAGCTGGAGATCACCGCGACGGGGGTGGGCAGGGAGACCTGGAACCTGACCCCGGCGGGGATCGTCCCCTCTGCGCGCAGCCGGGTGAACAGGGCATAGGACTCCGCTGCGGCGCTCGCATACCCGAGCGGGGGCAGGTCGATGCGTGCGGGCTCCACACCGCTCGCCAGGCGCAGCGGGCGGATGTCGAGTCCGGCGCCGAAGGGGATCGGCTCCTCCCCCACCCGCTCGATGCCCTCGGCCTCGCCGAGCACGTCCGGCTGGAACATGATCCAGTGGAATCGCTTCCCCACCTCACCGTCGGGGATGCGGCGCACGTGCGCGCCGAGGATCTCGGCGACGGTGCGCATCGTGGTCTCGGCGTCATCGAAGTTCACGCTGCCCACCAGCTGGGCGCCCCTGGTCTCGGTCATGGTGTCAGCCTACGCGGCGAGATCAGCCCTTGATCGCGCCGTCCTCGACGCCGCGGAAGAAGAACTTCTGGAAGACGGCGAAGAAGATGATGATCGGGATCAGCGCGATCATGGTGCCGGCGGCGACCACGCGCGGGTCCGAGCCGAAGTTCGAGTTCAGGTACTCCATGCCGACGGTGAGGGTGTACTTCGCCGGGTCCGTGAGCACGATCAACGGCCACAGGAAGTCGTCCCAGCCACCGATGAACGCGAAGATCGCGACCACGCTGGCCATGCCGCGCACACTCGGCCAGACGATGTTTCGCAGGATCTGCCAGGTGCTGGCGCCGTCGATGACCGCGGCCTCCAGCAGCTCCTTGGGGATCGCCCGGCAGGCCGCGGTCATCAGCAGCACGTTGATCGCCCCCACCAGTCCCGGCAGCATCACGCCGCCGAGAGTGTTGGCCAGCCCGAGGGACTTGATCGTCAGGAACTGACTCATCAGCGTCACCTCGCCGGGGAGCAGCAGCGTCGACAGGAGGATCAGCATGGCGACCGTCTTCCCTCGAAAGCGCAGGCAGCCCAGCGCGTAGCCCGCGAGCGTGCCCAGCACGACGTTCGCGACCACCAGTGCCACGGCGACGATGAGAGAGTGCCAGGCGTAGTCGAAGATCGGGATGGTGCTGGCGACCCGCGAGTAGTTCTCCAGCGTGAAGTCCGCGGGGAGCAGCGTCGGCGGGAACGAGTAGATGTCGTCGCGCGGGCCCTTGAAGGAGCTCGACAGCTGCCAGATGAACGGACCGATGGCGATCACCAGCACGATCAGGAGCAGCACGTAGCGGACGATCAGCCCCGTGAGGGTCGGCTTGCCGAAGCCGCCGCCGCCCTTGGTCTTCCAGGGCCTGTCGGTGCGGCGCTGACGCGTCGGCATGCCTGACGGCGGGACCTGGACGGGAGCGGGGTCGTGGGTCAGAGTGTTCATCTCAGGCTCCCTTCGCCGGCTTGTCGCCGCGGTTGAGGTAGGCGACCAGCAGCAGCGGCCCGATGGTGAGCAGGAACAGCGCCACACTCGCCGCTGAGGCGTACCCGAGCCGCCCCTGCAGTCCCGAGCCGGTCTGCTGGACCAGCATGACGATGCTCGCCGCTGCGCCGCCCGGACCGCCGGAGCCGTTGGACAGGACGTACAGCTCGGTGAACACCCGCATGGCGCTCACCGTGATCAGCGCACTGACCAGGAACATGGCCCCGCGCACCCCGGGAATCGTCACGGAGAGCAGACGGCGCAGACCGTTCGCGCCGTCCATCGCCGCGGCCTCGTGCAGCTCGCGCCCGACGTTCCCCAGCGCGGCGAGATAGACCACCATGTAGTACCCCAGGCCCTTCCACACGGTCAGCAGGACAGCCGTGCCGATGAGTCCCCAGCGGCTGGCGAGGAACGGGATCGGCTCCTGGATCAGGCCGATGAACTCGAGCGCCTCGTTGACGATGCCGCGCGAGTCGAACAGCCAGGTCCAGATCAGACCCACCACGACCACGGAGGCGATCACCGGGAAGTAGAAGGTGGTGCGGAAGGCGGAGATCCCCGGGATCTCCTTCTCGACCAGGAGGGCCATCAGGAGAGGCAGGAAGGTGAGGAAGGGGACGCACAGCGCCACGTAGGCGAGGCTCGTCACCAGCGCGTTCCAGAAGCGCTGATCCCCGAGGAGGTCCGTGTAGTTCTCGAGGCCGACGAAGCTGCCACCGGTCAGTGGCCGAGCGTCGGTGAACGACAGCACGATGGTGTTCAGGAACGGCCACAGGGCGAACACGATGACCCAGATCAGGGCCGGTGCCACGAGGATCCACGGAATATACCAGCGGAACGCGCGCATGCGAGATCACTCCTTCGTGTCGGCCTGCGGAGGCCGGGAGATCGGGACGCGGCCGAGCGGATCGCGTCCGGGGTGGGGGAAGGAAGGCCCTCGGCGTCAGGCGAGGTTCTGGTTGCCGTACTCGACGGCCGCCTCGAGCGCGGCCTGCGCCGTGATCTCCCCCTGCATCGCCGTGGCCATCTGCTGAATAAGATTGGTCTCCATGTCCTCGGTCCACCGCACGTTCGTGTTGTCGACCGCGGTGTCCATCGACTCGGAGGCGACCTCGACAGCCCGGTTCTGCAGCTCGAGGTCGCTGTCCTGGGCAAACTTCGAGGGATCAGCGGCGGCCTTCTGGGTGCCGGGCAGGAATCCCTGCGCGAGGGTGCAGAACTCGATCTGATTCTCGTCGTTGGTGAGGAACTGCGCGAAGGCCAGAGCCGTGGCGGCGTTCGCGGACTTCTTCGAGACGCAGACGCCTTGGACGAACAGTGGCGGTTCGCCGAAACGGGGAGAGACAACGGTGTCCTCCAGCAGGGAGGGTGCTCCCTCCTTCAGCTCGCCGGCGTAGGTCGAGGTGGCGGTGGTCCATAGAACCTTGCTCTGCTTGTACAGCGCGGCATTGCCCGTGTAGTCGTTGTTCAGGACCTCGGGCGGCATGGCCCCGGCGGCGTAGAGATCGACGTACTTCTGCAGGAGCGCGACGTTCTCCTCAGTGGCGAAGTCGAACTCGCCGCTGTCGCCCGAGGTGATCACGATCTCCGGCATGCTCGACATGACGGGGCTCTCGCCACCCTCTTCGTGGACCTGCAGGGCGAGGTCGAACATCTCGTCGAGCGAGGTGGGCAGCGAGGACTTGTCGACACCGAACGCGGAGAGCTGGGCGATGTTCCACCAGTTCATATCGGTGCCCAGGTACCAGGGGAACCCGAAAGAGCCCTCCAGCTGGGGGAACTGGTAGCCCTTGACGGCTCCTTCGACATAGGTGGACGCGAGCTCGGGAACCGCTGCGCCCAGGTCGAGCAGGAAGTCGGTCGAGGCCAGGGGGTAGGCCAGGTTCGGCGGGAGATTGATGACATCGGGCAGCGCCTCGGAGTTCGCCTGGGCCAGGACCTTGTCCTGATAGCCCTCACCGGGCTGATCCATCCAGTTCACGGTGGTGCCCGGGTACTTGTCCTGGAAGTCCTGGATCACCTGCTCGAAGAAGGGCGTGAACTTCTCGTTCTTCAGCGACCACGACTGGAAGGTGACCTCCCCGGCGATCTCCCCCGACGCGGCCTGCTCGGCGACGTCGTCGCTGCTCCCGCCGCTACCGGAGAGACCACATCCTGCCAGGGTGGCAGCGGCGGCTCCGGAACCGGCTGCGAGGAATGTGCGTCGGGTAGCTGACATGACTGGACCTCTTCTGTGGTGCACGACTCTTCATGACGTGGGTGGAACGCGCGCTGGGAAGGACACTCCCGACAACCTGGAACTAAAGCGCTAAAGTGATCGTGGCACCCCGCCTGCCGCCTGTCAACATCCGCGCCGTCCGGGCGCGTCGGCCCGACTGCCTGGGGCGGTCCTCCGCCCCGGCCCACCGGGTCTTCCGAGGCAGAGCGCGGCGCCGGGGCTGCCGCAGACCCCCGGCGCCGTCATGCCTGTCACCTCAGAAGCGGACGCGCACGCTCGTGATCTCGAAGGGCTTCAGCGCCAGAGCCATCGACGACCCCTCCGCAGCGGCGGCCCGATGCCCCAGCGGGGACTCCTCGGTCAGCGGCCGCTCCAGCAGGTCGACCACCGTCAACGACGTCGCCCCGGGCACCTCGAGCGTCGCCGCGGCGCGGCGCCCCGCGGACTCGTACAGCCGCACCACGAGGTCTCCCGAGCGGTCCTCGGCGAGCTTGACGGTCTGGATCCGGGCGCTGCCCTCCCCACCCTCGGACGCCACCAGGCGCGCCACCGGCGCGAGCTCCTCGGCTCGGCGGAGCGTGCGCAGGGGCTGGTTGAGCTCCTCGCCGAGGTCCACCGCGTCCCCGAGGCCGGCGTCCGGACGGATCGCGTAGCGCAGGGAGTACTGCCCCTCCTCGGCCAGGGGGTCCGGGAACTCCGCCGCCCGCAGCACCGTCGCGCGGACCACCGTGGTGGTCCCGCCGTCGTCCTCCCGCAGCACACGCCTCACGTCGTGTCCGTAGGAGGAGTCATTGGCCAGCGCGATGCCGAAGTCCGGCTCGGCCACCTGCACCCAGCGGTGTGCGCAGGTCTCGAACCGGCCGAAGTCCTCGTTGGTGTTCACGGGGATCGGCCGGTCGATGTGGCCGAACTGGATCTCGCTGCTCATGACGGCGGCCCGGACATCCAGCGGGAAGGCCAGCTTGAGCACCTTCTTGCGTTCGTGCCAGTCGACGTCGAGATCGATGCCGAGGGCCGAGGCGCCGGGAGCGACCGAGTACGTCAACGTGATGCGTGATCCGGTCCCGACCGACGGCATCCCCTCGTGGGGCCGCTCGACGGCGCCGGCCTCGCGGGTGCGGTGGGTGACGGCGATGCGCACGGTGCCGTCCACGTCGTGCGTGACCTCCGGGGCGTCCTCGGCCACCAGGTCGCGGTGGACGTGTCGGTAGAACTCATCGATATCCCAGGAGTCCCAGGCGTTGGGTGCGTCCCGGTGCAGCTGGAGCAGGGCCCCGGAGGCACCCGGGGCGATCGCCTCACGGCCGTCGGCGCCCGCGCGCAGCGAGGTGAGCCGCCCGCGCTCGTCGATCTCGACGTGGAGCTCGGGCGTGGTCACGGTGAGCGCGCCGCCCGCCTCCCGCACCGTCGGCGCGGCGCTAGGATCGCTCGCCGCGGCGATCGCCAGCGGCGCCACGCCCTGGCGCGGGCGGGACGCCGAGTTCGCGGTCACGAGGATGCCGGAGCCGTCGTCGAGCGCGTCGAGTGCGGCCGCGACCAATGCCTCTCCCCGCTCGGTGAGGTAGTCGTAGGACTGCTCGGCCTCGCGATGCACCCAGGCGATCGACGAGCCCGGCAGGATGTCGTGGAACTGCAGCAGCAGCAGCTTGTCCCACAGCGAATCGATCTCCTCGTACGGGTAGGCGAAGCCCTCGACCAGGCGAGTCGCGGTGGCGCTCCAGAGCTCGACGTCGTGCATCAGCGCCTCGGTGCGACGGTTGCCCTGCTTGCCGAGGATCTGCGAGGAGTACGTCCCGCGGTGCAGCTCGAGGTAGAGCTCTCCGTTCCAGACGGGAGCGTTCGCATACTCCTCGCGGGCACGGGTGAAGAAGTCCTGCGACGTGGACCACTCGACCTTCGGCGCACCCTCGAGATCCGCGAAGCGCTCCTGGGAGGCGAGCATCTCGCGGGTGGGGCCGCCGCCCCCGTCACCCCAGCCGGTCGGGGTCAGACCGATGTGGCTGGCGCCCTTGTCCTTGAAGTTCTTCTCGAAGTAGGCGAGTTCGGCGGCGGTGAGCTGGCCGTTGTAGGCGTCGATGGGTGGGAAGTGGGTGAACTGCGTGGTCCCGTCGATGCCCTCCCACTGGAAGCTGTGGTGCGGGAAGGTCGAGTACTGGTTCCAAGACACCTTCTGGGTGAGGAAGGAGTCGTTGCCCGCGAGCGCGCAGATCTGCGGCAGCGCGGCGGAGTAGCCGAAGGAGTCCGGCAGCCAGGTCTCCTTGGTCTCGAACCCGAACTCCTCGAGGAAGAACTTCTTGCCGTGGAGGAACTGGCGGGCCATGGCCTCGGAACCGGGCATGTTCGTGTCGGACTCGACCCACATGCCGCCGACCGGCACGAACCGGCCCGCCTCGACGTGCCCGGCGATGCGGCGGAACAGTCCGGGGTACTCGTCGCGGATCCACTGGAACTGCTGCGCCGAAGAGCATGAGAAGACCAGCTGCGGGTAGTGCTCGAGCAGCCAGCAGACGTTGGAGAAGGTCCGGGCGCACTTGCGCTTGGTCTCCCGCAGCGGCCACAGCCAGGCGGAGTCGATGTGGGCGTGGCCCGTCGCGATGACGGTCAGTGCTGACGCGTTCGCCGGGGCGTCGAGCACGCCGCGCAGCTGGGCGCGCGCCTGCGCTGCCGTGCCGTGCAGGTCATCAGGATCGGCAGCATCCAGGGCCGCCCCCAGGGCGTGCAGGATGTCGAAGCGGCGCGCGGACTGCTCGGGCAGGGTGTGCATGAGACCGTTCAGCGCGGTCACGTCTTGCTCGAGCTCCCAGACCGCCGTCGAACGCCAGGCCAGGCGCAGCATGGTGAGGTCGTAGAAGGGGTCCTCGCCGGCGGTCGCCTTGTCCCCCAGTGCGGTGGTGGCGAAGGTCCAGTCGCCGGGCACGTTGGGATTGGCGGCGCACTCGAGGTAGAGATCGACCTCCTGACCGGCCTCGAGGGTGAGGTACTGGTTGAAGGGGTTGATCGCCTTGACGGTCTCCCCCTCAGGGGTCCAGATCAGCGCCTCGGCCTGGAAGCCGGGCATGTTCGTGAAGGACAGGTCGAGCTGGAGCTCGATGTCGCGGTCCTCGTCGGCGGTCCAGGAGCTCGGCACCTGGCCTGTGACGTGCAGCCACAGGGTCGACCAGGGGCGGCCCCAGCGGTCGCCGACGGACACGGGGGTGTATCTCTGGCGCCGCGCCTCCTCGAAGGGGACCGGCTCATCCGGCACCTCCCACGCCTCGATGGTCAGCGGCGCGGTGGCCAGGTGGCGGCGTGCGGGGAGCATTTCGCGGAGGAACCGGCGGACGCGATCCTCGCTGGTGGGACGGTTGTCGTGCATGAGAGCTCCTCGAAGAGCGTGGGGAGAGCGACGGAGGCAGCCGCTGACCGGGCATAAAGCGGTTTAGGAAGCCTAGCACCGTGACCGTGCCGACTGTCGCTCGTCCTGGCTCTCCCGCGGCTGCTCAGCCCGCGTCGCCCTCCGCCTCCTGCTCGCGCCGCATGTCTGCCAGCAGGGTGTTCATATAGTCGTGCACGTCCTCGAAGCTCAGCGAGCGCTCGTCGCGGCGGGGCGGTATCCCGCCCACGAAGGCGCCGCCGTGCCAGGACATCGAGTCGTCCGGCAGGGTCGGGTCATCGTCCTGCCAGAGGTCGATGGGGACCGCGTGAGCGGCCAGGTCGCGGGCGATCTCGTCAGCCTGCGCGGGGCTGCCGGAGCGCTGCAGCACGGAGACCAGCAGCGACTGCGCGGCCCAGGCGATCGCGTCGTCCGCGCTGTCCTGCCCGGGATCGATCGACTCCTGGACCAGGGCGAGGTAGCTCGCAGCGAGCTGGTCGGCACCGTCCTCGTGGTGATCCTTCGCGACCCGCAGCGCGACGCGGGGCACCAGGTCCCGGGCATCCCAGAGCACTGCGGCGCCCACCAGAGCCATGCCCACCCCGGTCGGGAAGTCCGGATCCAGGGCGAGCGCGGTGGACGGGGCGCGGCCGGCGCGCCGCTCGTCATCGGCCGCGAGGAACTCCTGGATCGAGCGGGCGATCGCCGCCCGCGCCCTGGCGTCGTCACGCAGGACGGCCTCGGCCTCGGCGGGGTCCACGCCCAGCCGGAGCGCGATGCGCGCGAAGGGGAAATCCGGACGGGCCAGGGCCGCGTCTCGGGTCGGAACCAGTGCGCCGGTCGTCTGCTCATCGCTCATGTCTCGACGCTACCTCCCGGGAGACGGCTCCCGCGAGGAGCATTCCCGGCTCAGCGGCCGCGCAGCGCCTCCAGCGCCCGCTGCAGGTCCGCGGGGTACTGCGAGCGGTAGGTGACCTCTCGCTCGGACACCGGATGGATGAAGGTCAGCTCCATGGCGTGCAGCCACTGGCGGATCAGCCCCACCTTCTCGGCGAGCGTCGGATCCGCCCCGTAGAGCGGATCCCCCACCAGCGGATGGTGCAGTGCGGACATGTGCACCCGGATCTGGTGGGTGCGGCCGGTCTCCAGGCCGATCTTCAGCAGGGTCGCACCCGAGAGGTCCTCGAGGGTCTCGTAATGGGTGATCGAGTGCTTGCCGTCGTGGCGCACGGCGAACTTGTAGTCATGCTGCGGGGAGCGGCCGATGGGCGCCTCGATGGTGCCGCGCGGCTGGTCCGGGGTGCCCTGACAGACCGCGTGGTAGACCTTTCCGACCTCCCGGGCGCGGAAGGCGTCCTTGAGGGTGGTGTAGGCGCGCTCGGTGCGGGCGACGACCATCAGCCCGCTGGTGCCCACGTCCAGGCGGCTGACGATGCCCTGCCGCTCCGGGTCGCCGGTGGTGCGGATCCCGACCCCTGCGGCGGCCAGGTGACCCAGCACGGTGGGGCCCCGCCACCCGGCGCTGGGATGCGCGGCGACCCCCACGGGCTTGTCGATCACCACGATGTCCTCGTCCTGATGGATCAGGCTCATGCCCTCGGCGATCTGCGGCCGCACCTCGACGACGGGCTTCTCGTCGGGCAGCTCGACGTCCACCACCGCTCCGGGCTCGAGCCGGGTGGAGCGGGCCGGCATCTCGCCGTCGACGAGCACGTGCCCGGCCACCACCAGCTCGGCGACGCGGGTGCGGGACAGGCCCAGCATCCGCGAGACGCCCACGTCGACCCGCTCGCCGGCGAGGCCGTCGGGCACCATCAGGGTGCGCGAGGCGCTCACCGCGGCTCCTCCGGGGTCGTGTCCCGGTTCTGGGCGGACTCCGGTGCCGGAGCGTCGGTGGCGGGGTCGGCGGCGATGCCGAACAGCCCGAGGGCGATGATCAGGATCGCGCCGCCCACCACGGCCATGTCGGCGATGTTGAAGACCGGCCAGTGGGGCAGCTCGAGGAAGTCCACGACGGCGCCGTGGAAGGGAGAGGGATCCCGCAGCAGCCGGTCGTGGATGTTGCCGAGCGCGCCGCCCAGGACGAGGCCGAGCGCGAGCGCGTATCCCGGGGAGCGGACGGCCTTGAGCGCGAAGACGATCACGCCGATGACGATGGTGATCTGCGCTCCGGTGACCACCGGGGTGATCTCCGACCCCATCCCCCAGGCCGCGCCGGTGTTGTAGAGCAGGGTCAGCTGCAGGAACTCACCCAGGAAGGGCTGGGGCACCAGCTCCTCCAGGTTCGCCACGGCCCAGTTCTTGGTGATCTGGTCGCTCACCGCGAGCACCGCGGCGATCACCCCCATGATCCCCAGGACCGCGCCCCGGCTCAGACGGCGGCGAGCGCCGGAGCCCTCGGGCCCGGCGCTCGCCGACTCGGTGGCAGCGTTGTTCACAGACCGAAGTTCGCCTGCTTGTCCTGCGTCTCGCTGGTGTCGAGATCGCGGAGCTGGTTCTCCAGGTAGTTGCGCAGACGGTTGCGGTAGTCGCGCTCGAAGTTGCGCAGGCCCTCGATGGTCTTGTCGAGCTCGGCCTTCTTCTCCTGGAGCTCGGTGAGGGTGAGGCGGGACTTCTCCTCGGCCTCGCCCACGATCCGCTTGTGCTCCTCGTTGGCCTCGGTGATCAGGCGGTCGCGCTCGTCCTGACCGTTCTTGACGTGCTCGTCGTGCAGACGGTTCGCCAGGGCGATGATGCCGGCCGCGGACTGATCCGGGGTCTCCTGCACGGGGGCGGCCTCGACAGCGGGCTGCTGTGCGGGGGCGGCGTCCGCGGAGACGGGCTCCTGCGCGGAGGTGTCGGCGACGACGGTGTCCGCGTCGGCCTCGTCGGCGGCGACCGCGTCCTTCTCGTCCGCGGTCTCATCCGCGTCGGTGACCGAGGTGGTGTCGATGATCGCATCGGTCTCGCCGGTGGCGGAGACGTCCGCTGCCGGGGCGACGGCGGTCTCGCCGGTCTCGAGCTCGGCGATGCGGTTGTGCGCCTCCTCGAGCTCCATCTTCAGGCGCTCGTTCTCGGCGATGAGTTCCTTGAGACGAGGTTCCACGTCGTTGTCGAGGAAGTTGTCCACCTCGTCCATGTCGTAGCCCTCGGAGAACCGAACGGGGGTGAACCGCTGATTCTGCAGGTCTTCGGGCATCAGAGCCATGGGTCACCTTTTCCTAGTGATTACGTCAGAAGCGCGGTGCGCGCAGTGCCGTCAGCCTAGCGGATGCTGCGGAACTTCCCGAACCGGAAGGTCGTCACATCGCCAGGCTGCCGAGGACCCGCAGCAGGATCCATCCGACGATCAGCAGGAGCATCAGGCTCAGGTCGAGGGAGACGGCGCCGATGCGCAGCGGGGGGATCAGGCGTCGGAGGCCCTTCACCGGCGGGTCGGTCAGCGTGTAGACGACCTCGAACAGCACGAGCACCAGTCCCGAGGGCCGGTACTCCCTCGCGTAGGACTGGATCCACTCGAGCACCAGTCGCGCGATGAGCACGATCAGATATATCAGGACTGCGAGGTACAGCGCTCCCGCGATGAGCTGCACGGGATCTCAGCTCTGGTTGTAGAAGCTGCCCTCGTCGGCAGAGCTGTCTCCGTCGACCTGGACGAACTCCGGCGAGAGCAGGAACACCTTGGACGTGACGCGCTCGATGGTCCCCCGCAGGCCGAACACCAGGCCCGCCGAGAAGTCGACCATGCGCTTGGCGTCGCCGTCCTGCATGTCCGTGAGGTTCATGATGACCGGCACGCCGTCGCGGAACGACTCGCCGATCGCCTTCGCGTCGTTGTAGGACCGCGGATGGATCGTGGTGATGCGATGCATCGACTCCTCCACTGCCGGGGCCATGGAGACCACGTTGGAATGCTGACGGATCGGGGTCACCTGGGCCTCCCGGTCGGGTGCGGGCTCAGGGCCGCGCTCGGTGCGGCGGGGCGCAGCGACGGCCTCGTCATGGCGGAGCCGCTCGTCCTCGTAGTACTCGTCGTCGACCTCGTTGGCGAGGCCGAGGGCGACCATGGCGTTGCGCCAGTTTCCCATCGCAGATCTCCCAGTCTGTTGTTCACGCTGACCTGGGCTCCAGGGAAGCACGGGGGAGTGCGCGGGAGCCCTTGCCCACTGAAAGTACCGTAGCCATTTCCCCTGCGACGGGAGGCGCCCGGCGTGTCGTGGGCGTGTCCGGTGCGGCGGAGCTCATCCTCCAGGCACCCCGCGGGCTCACCCACGGCGGAGCACCCCGGCGAAGCGGCCGGTGCGGGAGCTGCGGCGGTAGGAGAAGAAGCGCTCGTCCTCGAGGGTGCAGGGATGCTCCATGTCGAGGGCATCGCGCGGCACCCCAGAGGCTTCGAGCACCGCGGCCGCGCCGGCGCGCAGGTCCAGGGACGGCGAGTTCCAGGAGGTGCGCGCCCAGGTCGCCGGCAGCCGGGCCGCGGCCTCCTCGCGCAGGGATGCGGGGACCTCGTAGCAGGCCCCGCAGATCGAGGGCCCGATGCTCGCCTCCAGGTCCTCCGCGCGGGCACCGAGCCCGATCATCGCCGCGACCGTGTGCTGCAGCACGCCGCTCAGCAGGCCCTGGCGACCGGCGTGGGCGACCGCGACGACGCCGGCGACGGGATCGGACAGCAGCACCGGCAGACAGTCGGCGACCATGATCGCCAGCGCGACGTCGCGCCGGTCGGTGACCATCGCATCTGCGGTGCGGAGCGGCACGTCCCCCCTCGCGGGCAGCACGTGGACGTCGGCGGAGTGGACCTGGTCGACGAAGGCCACCGGGGCGCCGATCTCCGCGGCGAGCAGGGCACGGTTGTGCTGCACGCGGCGCTCCTCGTCCCCGACGTGGCGGGCGAGGTTCAAGCCGGCATGCTCCCCGGTGCTCACTCCTCCGTCCCGGCCCGTGAACAGGGCACGGGCCCCGCGAAGACGCGGGACCCGTGCGGTGAGGAGTGCGCTCACTTCAGGAACGAGGGCAGATCCAGATCGTCGTCGTCCGACGGCGGCTCCTCGATGTGCGGCGGGCGCGCGGGCTCCCGCTCGGGGGCCCGCGGCGCCGGCTGCGGGGCGGCCTGGCCCTGCGCCGAGTCCTGGTCGCCCTCCGTGTCCGCCGCATCCATGACCTCGGTCTCGGCCTCCGCAGCGCTGGCGCGCGACGGGGAGAAGGCCTGCTGCGGCAGACCCCAGGCGCCGGGCGCGGCGGCGTTCCCGCTCTGGGCGGGGCGCTGCTCCTGGGCCGCCGGGCGGGGCTGGGCGGCGCGCGGCGGAGCGGCCTGCTCGGTGCGCGGTGCCGGCCGCTGCTGCGGGGCGATGTCGTGGCGCGGGGCCGGGCCGCCGCCTTCGAAGCCGGCGGCGATGACGGTCACGCGGACCTCATCGCCCAGGGCGTCGTCGATGACGGAGCCGAAGATGATGTTCGCATCCGGGTGCGCGGCCTCCTGCACCAGGCGAGCCGCTTCCGAGACCTCGTACAGGCCCAGATCGCTGCCGCCCTGGATGGACAGGAGCACGCCATAGGCGCCGTCGATCGAGGCCTCCAGCAGCGGGCTGGAGACGGCGAGCTCGGCAGCCTGCAGGGCGCGGTCGTCGCCGCGGGCGGAGCCGATGCCCATCAGGGCGCTGCCGGCACCCTGCATCACCGACTTGACGTCCGCGAAGTCGAGGTTGATCAGGCCCGGGGTGGTGATCAGGTCCGTGATGCCCTGGACACCGGAGAGGAGGACCTGGTCCGCGCTCTTGAAGGCGTCGAGCATGGAGACCTGCTTGTCCGCGATGGACAGCAGCCGGTCGTTGGGGATCACGATGAGGGTGTCGACCTCGGCCTGCAGACCGGCGATCCCGGACTCCGCCTGGGTGGAGCGGCGGCGGCCCTCGAAGGTGAAGGGGCGGGTGACCACGCCGATGGTCAGCGCACCGAGGCTGCGGGCGATCTTGGCGACCACGGGCGCGCCCCCGGTGCCGGTGCCGCCGCCCTCGCCGGCGGTCACGAAGACCATATCGGCCCCGCGCATGACCTCTTCGATCTCCTCGGCGTGGTCCTCGGCCGCCCGTTTGCCGACCTCGGGGTCGGCGCCGGCGCCGAGGCCGCGGGTGATGTCCTTGCCGACGTCGAGCTTGACGTCCGCGTCGGACATCAGCAGCGCCTGGGCGTCGGTGTTGATCGCGATGAACTCGACGCCCTTCATCCCGGACTCGATCATGCGGTTGACGGCGTTGACACCTCCGCCGCCGACGCCGACGACCTTGATGACTGCGAGGGAGATCTGGGTTCCGGCCACGTTTGGGTCCTTGCTCTTGTCGTTCCTCCGCGGAGAGGGGCCTGCGTCGCACCTGGTCGTGGACTTCCGAAACCCTGGACCTCGAGTTGAGGTTCGGACTTCGGGGCACCGCTCCTTTCCTCTGACGCTAGGGACCGGTGCACGTGCACGCAAACACCGAGGGCGCGTGTCGGCGACGGAGGGGGCCGAGATCACCGAGGCGACCTCGGCCCGCGTCATCGGGTGACGGGTGCGACCGGCGAGGAGACGTCGATCACGGAGCCCGGCTGGCCGAGCAGCGCCTGGACCACCTCGGCCTTGAGCTCCGCGTCACGGGCGTCGCCCCACACGACGGTCTTGGCACCCCCGCCCTCGAGGGCGAGCTCGATGGTGACGTCGCTCGCGGAGGAGGCCGAGACCTCCCGGACCGCGCCGCGCAGCGAGGCGGGCATCTCCGCGAGGACTTCGCTCATCGCGGCGGCCGCTCCCTCGGGATCGGTGGAACCGCTGGTGACCGTGAGCGGGACCAGGGTCTGCCCCTCCCCCGCCGCGGCGGGCAGCGCCTGCCCGTCCTCGCCGACCACCACCGAGGTGCCGTCGAGCGCGGTGAGCAGCGCGATCGGAGCGGACTCGGTGATCCTCACCCGGACTCCGTCCGGCCAGACCCGCTCGACGTCGACGGAGGCGACCCCGGGCACCGCGCCGACCTGTTCGGCGATCTCCCCGGTGGGCAGCAGCAGCACGCTGCCGTCGGCTCCCGGCCCCAGCGCGGCGCGGATGTCCGCCTCCTCGACGTAGCCGGTGCCCTCGACCTCCACCTCGCGGACCTGCAGCGCGGGCAGGAAGACCGCGGCGGCCAGGGCCGCGACCACCAGCCCTGCGGTGATCGCGACGCCGATGACGATCGCGCGGCGGCGACGGCGCCAGGGACGGCCCACGACCAGCGCGCGGAAGCGGCCGGCGGCCTGGACCACCCGGCCGCCGTCCCTCGACTCCTCGGCCGCCGCAGCGAGCGGACGCGGGCGACCGACGGTCCGGGAGCGGGGACGGGGGGCCGGGGCGGGCGACGCTGCCGACGGGGCGGGGCGGGACGCGGACGATGCGGACGGAGCGGAGCGCGCCGAGGCCGGGGACGCAGGCGCGGGGCGCGCCGGACCCGCCGTGCGCGAGGACGCGGGAGCAGGTGGGACCTCGGTCGCGCGCCGCCGGACGGCCGGGGTCTCCGAGGGGCGCTGCGGGCTCGCCGACCCCGCCGACCGACGGGGGCTCTGCCGGGGCCGCGGGGCGGTGGGGCGCCGGGCCATCAGGGGCGTCCTCGGGCGGCGTCCAGTGCGGCCATCAGCCCGGGGGTGATCTCCACGACGTCCCCGGCGCCGAGCATCAGCAGCAGGTCACCGGGGCGGGCGGCCGCGACGACTCGTGCCACGAGCTCCTCGTCCCCGGCGACCGGCTCCACGGCCTCGGCCGCGAGGTCGGTGATCGTGCGCGCATCGACCCTCGGGTCCGGGTCCTCACGGGCCGCGTAGACGGGCAGCACCCAGGCCAGATCGGCGGCCGAGAGCGCGGCGGCGAAGTCGACCGCGAAGTCGCGGGTGCGGGAGTACAGGTGCGGCTGGAATCCGACGAGGACCCGTCCCGGCACCGGCCGCGCGGCGACGATCCCCCGGGCGGCGGCGATGGTCGCGGCCACCTCCCGCGGATGGTGGGCGTAGTCGTCCACGACGGTCACTCCCCCGGCGGTCCCGGCTACGTCGAAGCGGCGGGAGGCGCCCGTGAAGGTCCCCAGCCCGGCGGCGAGGGCAGTGAGGTCCGCCTCCGGCACGGCGGCGGCGCTCGCGGCGAGGGCGCCGAGGGCGTTGAGCACGTTGTGGTGCCCGGTCACCGAGAGCTGTGCGGTGAGCTCCCCGCGGGGCGTGTCGATCGCGATCTCGGCGCCGCGGGGACCGCTGCGCTCCTGCCGCAGCGCCCACTGGGCGTCCTCGCCGGTGCCGTAGCCCACGACGGTGAGGCCGCGCTGGGCCGCGCGTCGCCCGAGCGCGCGGGCGCCCGGGTCGTCGGCGCACACCACGAGCGTGCCGCCCGGGACGAGCTGTGCGGTGAGGGCATCGAACGCCGCGGTGAGGTGCGCGGTGTCGCCGTGGAAGTCGAGGTGGTCGGGCTCGAGGTTGGTCACCACCAGGGAGCGCGGGGCGAAGGCGAGGAAGGAGCCGTCGGACTCATCGGCCTCGACCACCGCGAGTCCGGTGCCCGGGGCGGGTCCGGACGGAGCGGACGGCACGGACGCCGCGGCGCCGAGGCCGGCGTTGCGGCCCAGATCGGGCACCGCCGCGCCGAGCGCCCAGGCGGGGTCGTGCCCCGCGCCGCGCAGCGCGGTCACGGCCATCCCCGTGGTGGTGGTCTTCCCGTGGGTGCCGGCGACGGCGACCAGGTCGCGGTCGCCGAGCAGACCGGCGAGGGCGGCGGCGCGGTGGATGACGGGGAGCCCCCGCTCGCGGGCGGCGAGCACCTCGGGGTTGTCGGCACGCACGGCGGTGGAGACGATCACCAGGTCGAGGTCCGGGGCCAGCAGGCTTGCGTCGAAGCCGATGCCGATGCGGGCTCCGGCTGCGCGCAGCGGGTCGATGAACTGGCCCTCCTGCGAGTCGGAGCCGCTGACGGTGAGCCCGGACTCGAGCGCGAGGCGGGCGACGGCGCTCATCCCGGCTCCGCCGATGCGCACCACGTGCACCGAGCGCACGTCCCTGCCCGCCGGCCAGTCCGGCTGGGTGACCACGTCGCCGGCACGCAGGATCGTGCGCGGGGTCAGCGGCGGCAGGGAACCGTTCTCGGGGGCAGAAGTCATGTGCTCACCGTAATCCGCTCGGCGGGTCGCCCGCCTCACGCGCGGCGTGCGACGCCGGTCACCACGTCGGCCATGACCTCGGCGGCATCGGTGATCCCGAAGGCACGTGCGGCCTCGCTCATCTCCTGCAGCCGGTCCCGGTCCTGCAGCAGCGGCAGCACCTGCTGGATGAGGCGCGCGGCGTCGAGCTCGGCGTCCGGGATCAGCAGGGCGCCGCCGGCGGCGAGGACCTGCTCCCCGTTCAGCGCCTGCTCGCCGTTGCCGATGGGCAGCGGGACCAGAACGGCGGGGAGGCCGATGGCGGTGAGCTCGCTGACCGTCCCGGCGCCGGAGCGGGTCAGGGCGAGATCGGCCGCGGCGTAGGCGTCCTCCATCGCGGTCACGTACTCGAGCACGCGGTAGCCCTCGTGCTCGGGGAGGTCCGCGGCCTTGCCGCGACCGGAGACGTGCAGGATCTGCGCACCGGCGTCGACGAATGCCTGCGCGGCCTCCGCCACGGCGGCGTTCAGACGCTGGGCGCCGAGGGAGCCCCCGGTGACCAGCAGCACGGGGCGGGCGGGGTCCAGGCCCATGCTGCGCACCGCCTCCTCACGGCGCGCGGCACGGTCGAGATGGGCGATCGCTTCCCGCATCGGCATGCCGATGCGGCGGGCGCCGGGCAGGCTCGAGCCCTCGAAGGCGGTGAGGACGGCCGCGGCGCGGGGCGCCCCGAGCCGGTTGGCCAGGCCGGGCCGCCGGTTCGCCTCATGGACCACCAGCGGGCGCCGCAGCGAGGCGGCGGCGAGGTAGGCGGGAGGGCAGACATAGCCTCCGAACCCGGCGACCACATCGATCTCGCGCTCGCGCAGCAGGGTGCGGACCTCGCGCAGTGTGCTCAGGAAGCGGCCCGGGAAGCGCAGCGCGGCGCCGTTCGGACGGCGGGGGAAGGGCACCTTGTCGATGGTGATCAGCTCGAAGCCGGCCGCAGGCACCAGGTCGACCTCGAGGCCCTGCGGGGTCCCCAGCACGGTGATCTCCGCCTCGGGACAGCGATGGGTGAGCTGGGCGGCGGTGGCCAGCAGCGGCGAGACGTGCCCGGCGCTGCCGCCACCGGCCAGGAGGATGCGCGGCGTGGTGGAGGACATCAGGACCTTCGGGAGGGAGCGGTGCCGCGGCCCGAGCGCCGCGGGCGGGAGGACGAGGAGCGCGTCGTGCCCGTGGCCGGGCGCTTCGCGGGGGCGGAGCGCCCGCGCGGTGCGGGCAGCACGCTGATGGAACTGCGCACCGAGCTCAGTCGTGCACCGATCGCCTTCGCCGCGCCCGGCTCCCGCCGCGCGAAGGAGATCAGCACGCCCAGCGCCGTCATGGAGGCCAGCAGTGCGGAGCCGCCCGAGGAGATGAACGGCAGCGGCACCCCGATGACGGGCAGCAGCCCGGTGACCACCATCATGTTCACGAAGGCCTGTCCGAGCAGCCAGGCGCTGATGCCCGCGACGGTGATCTGCATGAAGTGGTCGTCCAGCCGGGTGATCATCCTGAACATGAGCAGCGCCAGGGCGGTGAACAGCGCCAGCACGCCGAGGGTGCCGATCAGGCCGAGCTCCTCGCCGATGATCGCGAAGATGTAGTCGTCCTCGGCAGCGGGCAGCCGACCCCACTTCTGCCGGGACTCGCCGAGCCCCACGCCCCACCAGCCGCCCTCGGCGAGACCCATCATCCCCTGCTTCGACTGCAGGCAGGTGTCCCCCGGGCAGGTGCCGTGGAGCCAGTTGTCGATCCGGGCCATGCGATTGCCGCTGCTGATGGTGAGCGCGATGACGGCCGCCGTCCCGGCCAGCCCGGCCACCACGAACCAGCGTCGCGGGACTCCCGAGACCCAGACCGCGCCGGCGACGAGCATCGCCATTACCAGCGTGGTGCCGAGGTCGTGGCCGAGGATCACCAGGCCGAGCGCGGCACCGGCGCCGGGGAGCAGGGGGATGATCAGATGGAAGGGGCGGTGCAGCAGCGGACGCTTCATCGCGAGCACGGCTCCCAGCCAGACGGCGAGGGCGAGCTTGAGGAACTCCGAGGGCTGCAGGCGCTGGGAGCCGATCTGGATCCAGTTGCGGTTGCCGTACACCTCGACGCCGAGGCCGGGCACATGCACCAGGCACTGCAGCGCCAGGCCGAGGGCGAAGAGGAACCAGGCGGCACGACGGTAGAAGCCCGGCGGCATCAGGGCGGCGACCACCAGCGCGACCAGGCCCATGCCGGCGAACGTGCCCTGGCGCAGCAGCCCGGCGAAGCCGGAGTCGCCGCGGGAGATGTTGCCGACCGAGCTGGAGGACAGCACCATCACCAGGCCCACGCTGATCAGCAGCGAGCCGACGACGATGAGACCGTAGAAGTCCAGCGCCGGGGACTTCAGCCAGCTGCCGACGCCAAGGCGCACCCGCCCGCCGATATTGCCCAGCGGGTGCTCCTCGTCCGGCCGCACGACCTCGGCAGAGCGACGCGCATCCCGACGGGTGTCCTCCATCCTCATGCGCGCTCTCCTGGCAGTCGGGTCACGGCCGCCGCGAACAGATCCCCCCGTTCCGCGTAGTCACGGAACTGGTCGATGGAGGCGGCGGCGGGAGCCAGCAGCACCACGTCACCGGCGGCGGCGAGCGAGCGGGCGGCCTGCACCGCCTCCTCCATCAGCCGGGATCGCCCGGGGTCGTCGCCAGTCTCACCCGGATCGATGCGGCGCAGAGGGATCTCGGGCGCGTGTCGCGACAGTGCGGTCGTGAACGGGTCGGCGTCGATGCCCAGCAGCACGACGCCGACCAGGCGGTCGTGCACCGCGGCGATCAGCGGGCCGAGATCCGCGCCCTTGGCGTCGCCGCCGGCGACCCAGACCACGCGCTCGGCGGAGCGCAGGGACGCGGCCGCGGCGGCGGGATTGGTCGCCTTGGTGTCGTCGACGTAGTCGATGCCGTCGATCGTGGCGAGGTGCTGGGCGCGGTGGCTGCCCATCCGGTACGCCCGCAGCCCGTCACGGATCGCCGCGGGCTCGACCCCGTGGGCCCGGGCGAGCGCGGCGGCGGCCAGCGCATCGAGCACGAGGTGGGGGCCGGCGCCCTGCGGGCCCAGGTGGGCGAGGTCCTCGAGGGTGGCGAGCTCGGCGGCGGCCGAGCGCCGCTCGGCGAGGAAGGCCCGGTCCACCAGGACCCCGTCGATCAGCCCGAGCTCGGAGAGGCCGGGGGGGCCCAGGGTGAGACCGACGGCGCGGGCGCCCTCGACCACGTCCGCCTCCTCGACCAGTTCTCGGGTGACGGGGTCGGCGACGCTGTACACGCAGGCGGTGCGCACCCCCTCGAAGATGCGGCCCTTGGCTGCGGCGTAGGCCGCGGCGCCGCCATGCCAGTCCAGGTGGTCGGCGCTGACGTTCAGCACCACGGCCGCCTCGCAGTCCAGGTGCTCGGTCCAGTGCAGCTGGAAGCTCGACAGCTCGAGCGCGAGCACATCGAAGCCCTCGGGGTCCAGCGCGGCCTCGATGACGGGCAGGCCCACGTTGCCGCAGGCGACGGCGCGCAGCCCGGCCTGGACCAGCATCGACTCCAGCATGGTGACGGTGGTCGTCTTGCCGTTGGTGCCGGTGATGCCGAGCCACACGGGGCCGTCGGCGGCCTGCATCCGGCGGGCCAGCTCGACCTCGCTCCAGACGGGGATCCCCGCGGCCTGGGCGGCGACCAGCAGCGGCTGGTCGGGGCGCCAGCCCGGGGAGGTGACCACGAGGTCGATCTCGCGATCCTGCGGCAGCTGGCGGGTGTGGTCGGAGCCGAGACGGAACTCCACCCCGAGCACCTCGAGGATCCGGGCCCGTTCCCGCAGCTGCGGGGTATCGGCCCCCTCGACCACGAGCACCTGGGCGCCGCGCTGCATGGTCTGATCCGCGATGGCGTAGCCGGAGACCCCGAAGCCGGTCACCAGGATCCGCAGCCCGCTCACGTCCAGGCCCGGCCAGGAGCGCTCCCGGACAGGCCCCCCGGGCGAGGCGATGCTCATGAGGTGAGCCTCGGCAGGGCGTCGAGGTAGAAGATGCCCAGCCCGATGCCGGCGAGGATGCCGGCCACGATCCAGAAGCGCACCACGATGGTGACCTCGTTCCACCCCTTGAGCTCGAAGTGATGCTGCAGCGGGGCCATCCGGAACACACGCTTGCCGGTGGCCTTGAAGCCGGCGACCTGGATGATGACCGACAGCGAGATGATCACGAACAGGCCGCCGATGACGGCGCCGACGATCTCGGTGCGGGAGATGATCGTCAGGCCCGCGATCGCGCCGCCGAGGGCCAGTGAGCCGGTGTCGCCCATGAAGATCTTCGCGGGGGAGGTGTTCCACCACAGGAAGCCGACGCAGGCGCCGATGATGGCCGCGCACAGCACGGCGGTGTCCAGCGGGTCCCGGGCGTCGTAGCAGTGCACGAGGCCCCCGGCATCGAGGTCGACGTTGCACACCTGCCGCCACTGCCAGAAGCTGATGATCAGGTAGGCGCCGGTGAAGATGATGGTCGCGCCGCTGGCGAGGCCGTCGAGGCCGTCGGTGAGGTTCACTCCGTTCGACCAGGCGGCGACCAGGAAGTTCGCCCAGATGGCGAAGAGCAGGAAGCCGACCACGGTGCCCAGGAAGGCGAGGTCCAGCCAGGGGACGTCGCGCACGAAGGAGATGTGCATGGACGCGGGGGTCAGCCCGTTCTCGTCCGGGAACAGCAGCGCCAGCACGGCGAAGGCGGTCGCGACCAGGAACTGGCCGACCAGCTTGTACCGGGGGCGCAGGCCGGTGCTGTCCTGCTGGGAGATCTTGAGGTAGTCGTCGAGGAAGCCGACGATGCCGAGGCCGACGGTCAGGAACAGCACCAGCAGCACGGAGACGCTGGGTGAGGTCCACAGCACCAGGTGGGTGAGGAAGTAGGCCGCCAGCACCGCCAGGATGATCGCGACGCCGCCCATGGTCGGGGTGCCGCGCTTGGTGGCGTGCGTGGTGGGACCGTCGTCGCGGACGAACTGGCCGTAGCCCCGGCGCTCGAGGACCTTGATGAACAGGGGCGTGCCGAAGATCGACAGCACGAGTGCGATCGCCCCGGAGACGATGATCGCGATCACTGATCGGCTCCTGTCTGCAGTCCGTCGTGGTCGCCGCGCCGCCCGAGGTGCTCCACGAGGGGGCCCGCGATGCGGCGCAGTCCCGCATCACGGGACGACTTCAGCAGCACCGCGTCCCCGGGCCGCACGGTCCGTTCCAGCTCGGCGATGGCCTCCTCGACGGTGTCGAGGTGCTCGGACTCCCCGCCGAAGCTGCCCTCGAGGCTCGCCCCGTGGTGGATGGGCGCCGCGCCGTCACCGATCACGTACAGCTGGCCGATGTTCAGCCGCACCGCGAGCCGACCGATCTCGTCGTGCAGCCGCACGCTGTCGGGCCCCAGTTCCAGCATCTCGCCGAGCACGGCGATGGTGCGGTGGCTGCGACCCAGGTGGGCGAGCGTCTTCAGGGCCTGCTTCATGGAGTCGGGGTTCGCGTTGTAGGCATCGTCGATGATCAGCGCGCCGCCGGCGCGCAGTGCCTGCATCCGCTGCGCAGAGGCGAGGGTGGCACCGTCGACGGCGGCGGCGGCCGAGGCGGGGTCGACCCCGGCGACCAGGGCGGCGGTCAGTGCCGCCAGCACATTGGCGGCCTGGTGCTCGCCCAGCAGATCCGGGCGCACCGGGAAGCTGCCCGCACCCACCGGGTCACCGCCCAGGGTGGTCAGGCCCGCGGGGATCTCGAGCACGAAGCTCACCCGGGCCTGCTCGTTCAGGGACAGCTCGCCGCCACGGACCTCACCTGTGGTGAATCCCCAGGTGACGACCGGGGCGCTGGAGCGCTCGGCCATACCGGCGACGAGCCGGTCCTCGGCGTTCAGGACCGCGCGACCGCCGGGTGCCAGAGCCTCCACCAGCTCCCCCTTGGCCTGCGCGATGGCATCGATGCCGCCGAACTCGCCGAGGTGGGCGGAGCCGACGTTGAGCACGAGCGCGATATCGGGCCGGGCGATGGCGGTGAGCTGGGCGATGTGCCCGATGCCGCGAGCCCCCATCTCGAGCACCAGGAAACGGGTCTCCGCGGTCGCTCGCAGCACGGTCAGCGGCAGTCCGAGCTCGTTGTTCAGGCTGCCGACAGGGGCCACGGTGGGCCCGGCCGCGCCCAGGATCGTGCCCAGCAGGTCCTTGGTCCCGGTCTTGCCGGCGCTGCCGGTCACCGCCAGCACCACCAGCTGCGGGTTCTCCTGGCGGGCACGGGCGAGCTGGCCGCGCGCGAGGGCGGACAGCGCCTCACGGACGTCGTCCACCTGCACCGCCGGGATGCCATGGTCCTCGCTCACCAGGGCGAGGACCGCTCCGGCCCGCCGGGCGGCGGCGAGGAAGTCATGGCCGTCGACGTGCTCTCCGCGGAAGGCGGCGAAAAGGTCGCCGGGGCCGACGTCGCGCGAGTCGATACCTGCGGTGCCGGTGACGAGCTCATCACCGGTCGCGCCTCCCACGAGTGCGCCGCCGGTGAGGTCGGCGATCTCCCGTGCCGTGGTCTGGAGCATGTTCAGCGTCCTTCGTCCCTGTCGTCGGCGACTCCGCGCGCCGTGTGCGCATCCCGCAGTGCATCCCGCAGTCGGAGGCGGTCATCGAACGGCTGGACGATACCGCCGATCTGCTGCCCGGTCTCGGCGCCCTTGCCCGCGACCAGGATGGTGTCGGACACGTCCGCCAGATACGCGGCCAGGGCGATCGCTTCTCCGCGCCCGCCCACGTCGTGGACCTGCGCGTTCGTCCGGTCAGGGATGCCGTCGAGCACCTCGCGCCGGATCACCGCCGGATCCTCGGTGCGCGGGTTGTCGTCCGTGACGATCACCACGTCCGCGAGGCGTGCTGCGACCTCCCCCATGCGGGGGCGCTTGCCGCGGTCGCGGTCGCCGCCGGCCCCCATGACCACGAGGACGCGGCGCGTGCCGGGGACCCCGCGGAGGGTGGCCAGCGCCTGCTCGAGGGCGTCCGGGGTGTGGGAGTAGTCGACGATGCCGAGGACCGGGTCGGTGGCCACGGGTTCCATCCGCCCGGGGACCGTCCCGGCCCGACCGAGCGCCGCGGTGACCTCCTCACCGGTGTGTCCGATCGCGGCCAGCAGCAGCTCGGCGGCCAGGGTGTTGGCGACGTAGTGGCGGCCGGGCAGTGCCGCCTGCAGGCTGCGGGTGCCCTCCGGGCCCTCGACCTCGAAGGTGGAGCCGTAGCCCTCGGGACGATGGGCGCCGGCCCGGTGGTCGGCCTCGACGTCCGCCCGGGTGGTAAAGGTGGTCACCGGGATCTCCGCCTCGCGGGCCAGCCGACGGCCCCACTCGTCGTCGACGCAGATGATGCCCCGTCGTGCGTGCGCCGGGGTGAACAGCAACCGCTTGGCCTGGTAGTAGGCCTCCATCGTGCCGTGGAAGTCGAGGTGATCCTGGGTGAGGTTGGTGAAGCAGGCGACGTCATAGACCACCTCGTCCGCACGGTGCAGGACCAGGGCGTGGCTGGAGACCTCCATGGAGACCACCGCGACGTCGTCCTCGAGCATCCGCGCCAGCAGGCCGTGCAGCTCAGGAGCCTCGGGAGTGGTGCGGACGGTGCCGATCGCGTGGTCCGCACCGCGGGCGTCGCGGTAGCTGGTGCCGCTGGTGCCGATCGCCCCGGCCGGGACGGCGAGTTCGAGCAGGGTGCGGGTGATCGCGGTAGTGATCGAGGTCTTGCCGTTGGTGCCGGTCACGCCGATGGTGGCCAGGTGGTCGGCGGGCCTGCCCTGGACCAGGGCCGCCGCGGTCGCGGTGGCGGCGCGAGGGTCCTCGACCACGAGCACCGGCAGCCCCGCGGCGTCGCAGCGCTCACGACCCGCCGGGTCGGTGAGCGCCATCGAGGCACCGAGACCGACAGCCTGCTCGGCGAACTGCGCGCCATGGGCATGGGCGCCGGGCAGCGCGCACCAGAGATCACCGGGCTCCACGGAGCGCGAATCGAGCGTGACGCCGAGCAGCACGAGATCAGCTGCGCCGCCGGTCACGTCGGGCACGGGAACGCCGAGCATCCGGGCGAGGTCCGCCGCACTCGCTCCGCGGGCACGGCGCGGTCGCGCCGGTTCGGGGACGGGCTGCGTCATCGAGGTCATCATGCGCTCACCATTCGTTCTCGAACTCGCGACCGGGCACGCCGGTCGGGGCGATGCCCTGGTTCTGGAGCGCGAAGGTGGTCAGCTCGGAGTAGGCGGGGGCCGCGGCCCGGCTGCCGGAGATGAAGGAGTTCAAGCCGAAGACGAACACGCCCACCACCAGATCGGGATCATCCGCGGGGGCGAAGCCGATGAAGGAGGCGGTGTAGGTGCCGTCGCCGACCTGGGCGGTGCCGGTCTTGCCGGCGACCGCGTAGCCGTCCACCGCGGCGGAGGACGTCTCCTCATCCACCGCGTTGTCCATCAGCGCGCGCATCGTCGCGGCGGTCTCGCCGGAGACCACACGGGTGCTCTGCGGCTCGCCGAGCGGTCGCACGGAGCCGTCGTCCTGCTGGATGCCCTTGATCAGGGAGGGCTGGACCCGCACGCCGTCATTGGCGAAGGTACCGACGGCGGTGACCATCTGAAGAGCGTTGACGCTGTATCCCTGGCCGAAGGCGGTCGTGTACCGGGTGCGCCCCTGCCACTCCTCGACCGGATGGACGATCCCGGCGGACTCGCCCGGCAGCTCCACCCCGGTCGTCGTCCCCAGGCCGAAGGCCTTGAGGTAGTCGTAGCGCACCTCGGGGCTGACGGTCTCGGCGATCTGCACGGTGCCGACGTTCGAGCTGTGCTTCAGCACGCCGGCGAGGGTGAGGCGCTGGTCCGGGTGCTGATGCGAATCCTTGACGCGGTGGCCGTCGAACCACATCTCATAGGGGATCTCGTACTGCGACTCGGCAGTGACCGTCCCCTCCTCGAGCGCTGCGGCGAGCGTGAACAGCTTCCCGGTGGAACCGGGCTCGAACACGCTGGAGATCGACCGGTTGCCGAGGTCCTCGGGGGCGAAGGCACCGGGTGTGTTGGGGTCGAAGCTGGGGTGCTCGGCGAGGGCGAGCACCTCACCGGAGTGCGCGTTGTAGACGACGGCGCTGCCTCCGGAGGCGCCCCACGTCTCGACGGCGCCGGCGACGATCTGCTGCGCCTTCCACTGCAGGTCCCGGTCGATGGTGAGCACCACGTCGTCGCCGTCGACCGCCGGAGTGGTCTCCTGCGTCCCGGTGGGGATGATCTGTCCCTGCGCTCCGCGCTCGTAGGTGGTCTTGCCGTCGGTGCCGCGGAGCTCGTCGTCGAACGAGAACTCGGTGCCCGCCAGCGCGGTGCCGTCGGCGCCGACGAATCCCAGGATGTTCCCGCCGACGGAACCGGCCGGATAGATCCGCTCCGCCACCCGATCCGCACCGATGCCGGGGATGCGCAGCGAGAGCGCGGCATCTCGCACCTCGGGCTCGATGCTCTTGCGCAGATAGGAGAACCCGGCGTCGCCGGTGAGCGCCTCCTCGGTCTCGGGGACGCTCCACCCGAGGACCGGGGCGAGATCCTGCGCGGCCGCTGTCACCCCGGTGACCTCGGCGGTCTTCGAGTTCTCGAGGTACTCGTCGACCTGGAGCTGATTGACCCACAGGTCGTAGCGCTCGACGGAGCTGGCCAGGGTGGTGCCGTGGCGGTCGGTGATGTCGCCGCGCAGGGCGGGGATGGTGCGGGTGACGGTGCGCTGGGCGATCGCCTCCTCGGCACGGGCGCTCGCATCCAGGCCCTGCACCCAGAGCAGGCGTCCGGACAGGGCGAGGACGGCCACCAGGATCACGCTGATGAGCAGCCGATGCCGGGTGGAGGGGTCGCCGACCCTCGCCGGCGGGATGAGGGCCCGTCCCGGGCCACCGGACCGGGGCTTCCGAGCACCGCCCGTGCTGCGGGTGGTGGTGCGCCGGCTGCTGTGCGGTGGCGTCATCCTCAGGCCCCTTCGTTGCCCATGCCGTGGTAGGCGGTGGGCTCGTCATAGATCTGCGCCGGCGGCACGGCGACCCTCTCGGGCACCTGCGCCAGCTCCGCAGTGGCACCAGTCTGCGCCGCCGGGGACGTCTCTCCGATGATCTCGCCCGTGTCGAGGTCGATATATGCCGGATCCGACACCGGGACCATGCCGATCTCACGCGCCTGGCGTGCGAGCTCCTGCGGCGTGCCCAGGCGCTCATCGGTCTCGGCGAGCGCCTGGCTCTCCTCCGTGAGCCGCTGGGACTGACCCTGCAGGCGGGTGATCTCGTAGCTCGTGTCGGACATCTGGATGTTGAGGTAGAGCAGTGCGGCCAGGGTCGCCACGACGATCAGCGTGCACAGCACGGTGAACGGCATCGAGCTGCCCGCGGTCCTGGGCGTGGTGACGACCGTGAGCCCGGGTCGTGCAGCAGCGGAGCGCCGGGTCCCTCGGACCGGGCGGATCGCAGGTGCATGAACGGCAGACGTGCTGGCCATCTCAGTGTGCTCCCTGGTCGGGTCGGGTGCGGGTCAGGGCACGCAGCCGGACGGAGGCTGCGCGGGGGTTGGTATCGCGCTCTTCGTCGTCGGCCTGGAGGGCGCCGCGCACGAGCGGGGTGAAGGTGGGTTTGTGCTCCTCCAGCTCGACCGGGAACCCGGGCGGCGCCGAGGAGCGGGTGCGGCGGGTGAACGCCGTCTTGACCAGCCGGTCCTCGCCGGAGTGGTAGGACTCCACGACGATGCGGCCGTCGAGGTGGAGGCAGTCCAGGGCGGACTCGATCGCCGAGGTGAGGATCTCGAGCTCCTCGTTCACGGCGATCCGCAGCGCTTGGAACGTGCGCTTGGCCGGATGGCCCCCGCTGGCCTTGGAGGCCGCCGGGATCGCTCGTTCCAGCAGTTCGACGAGCTCGCCGCTGCGGGTCAGCGGCGCTTCCTGGCGCTGCTCGACGAGACGGCGCGCGATCCGCTTCGCGAAGCGCTCGTCGCCGAGATCGCGCAGGATGCGGGCGAGCTCCGCCTCCGGCAGGTCCCGCAGCAGGTCCGCGGCCGTGGGCCCGTCCGACGAAGGGTCCATCCGCATGTCCAGCGGCGCGTCGACGGCGTAGGAGAAGCCGCGGTCCGTGGTGTCGATCTGGAAGCTGGACAGACCCAGATCCATCATCACGCCGTGCGCGCCGGGCAGTCCGAGATCCTCGAGCACCTCGGGGATCTGGTCATAGGTGGCATGCACCAGCGTGGCCCGCTCCCCCACCCCGTCGCGGTCCAGCCGCTCCCGGGCGAGGACGAGTGCCTGGGGGTCGCGGTCGATGCCGACCAGCCGCGACTGAGGAGCGGCCCGGAGCACGGCGGAGGCGTGACCACCCATGCCGAGAGTGGCATCGAGGTGGATCGCTCCGGGCTCCTGCAGCGCAGGAGCCAGGAGCCGGACCGAGGTGTCCAGGAGGACGGGCACGTGCCGGCCCTCTGCCGACCGGCCGCTCGGCGTCTGATCCATGTCACCCCTTCCCTGGGTCGGTGCTGTCGTGCTGTCTGTGGTGCTACGGGTCTGCACCTGCCCGGCTCCGCGAACTCTCCGCGATGCCGTCCTGCCAGATTCCCCGTCGTTCCCGACCCGCCACCGGGGAAGTTGCGTCGGGGCGGGAACGACGAGAGGTCTCACAGGACGGAGATCCTTCGATCCGAGCTCAGAACAGGCCGGGGATCACCTCCTCGGAGGTCTCCGCGAAGCCCTCCTCCTTCTGCTCGAGGTAGGTCTCCCAGGCCGGGAGCGACCAGATCTCGAGGCGGTCCAGAGCACCGATGACGGCGCATTCCCGGTCCAGGTCCGCGTAGGTGCGCAGAGGGCCCGGGATGGTGATGCGGCCCTGCTTGTCCGGGATGACGTCCTCCGCACCGGAGAGCAGCACCCGCAGGTAGTCACGGATGCGCTTGTCGGTGGTGGGCGCCCGACGGGCGTCCTCGAGCTTCTGGCGGAACTCCATGAGCGGATACACGGCGATGCAGTGCTCCTGTCCACGTGTCATGACCAGTCCCGAGGCGAGCTCGTCGCGGAACTTCGCCGGGAAGATCAGGCGACCCTTCTCATCGAGCTTGGGCGTGAAGGTGCCGAGAAACATCAGCGCCCTCCTTCACCTGCCGCGACTCGCGATCCGGACTCCCTCTCCTCCCAACGCGCTCCACTTTACCCCACTACCCCCCACCGTTGGCCCCAGAAATCCCAGAACTGTCCCCTCGATGCGATATAGCACCAGGTCAACGGGGTGGAGCGGGGTGGGGGAAATTCCCGCCGGGCATGTCTCCGGGGGAGCTCCCCCACCCTCCCCCCACTGCTTCCGCTCCGACCTTGCGGCATCGCAACCGACAGAACCGCAGGCCAGAGCGTTCCCGGCGGGGATGATGCGGGGCAGGGAGGGGGATGGAGGGGCGGGGAGAGCTGCGGTGGAGCGATGTGGGGAGTCAGGGGGAGGTCGCACGGCGGCGCGCACTCGCACCTGGGCCGGGGTCACCCCTGCCCCAGCGGCGACCGATCGGTCACCTGCCGGCTGCGGACATGACGATGCCCCGGCGCAGAGCCGGGGCATCGTGGTCCCTCAATGCGGTCGTGCCGCACCGCCGGGGCGGGCGATCAGGAGCGGGGGTCGTCTCCTGCGCGCTTCTCCCAGCGCTCCTCCATCTTGCGCATGAAGGTTCCGCCGTCATCCCCGCCGGGAGCGGCGGGACCGGATCCTCCGCCGCCCTCGCCGCCGGCGGTGCCCTTGCCCTCCGAGGAGCTGCCGGACCCCGTGATCGCATAGACCGCACCGGCGAGCATGCCGATGAAGGCGATGACGCCCAGCCAGATCGCCGGGAGGCTCACCGCCAGCACGAGGACCATGAGTCCCACGACGACGGCACCCAGGCCGATGAGGATCCGACGCCCGTTGCGTCGCGGCGGCGTCTTCGGTGCGAAAGCTCGTGCGAGGCGCGGATCATCAGCGAAGAGCTGACGCTCCATCTCGTCGAGCATCCTCTGCTCGTGTTCAGACAGCGGCATGATCCCGCTCCTTGTCCCCGTCCTCTCGCGCCGGTCGGCGCACATCCACCGCACGAGGATCCTGGCCCCCATCGGTGGTGGCTCCAGTTTAGATCCTGTTCCTGGATAATGTGAACAGTCGCAGTACGGCATCACACGGGCACCCGCGCCCCGCCCTCATCGGCCGTCACGCTCTCGGGTGTGCGGCCCGTCCTCGCCGGGGTGCGCCGTCGACTCCGGGGCAGGATCCGGGGCGTGGTCCACCGGGCCGCGCTGCGCGCCGTCGTCGGCGACGAGCGTCGATCCCCGGCCCAGACTGCGGGTGCCGAAGCGCTCGAGCGCCCGATCCATCGCGGCCTCCAGGTCCTGCCAGCCCGCCGCCCGCACGTTGAGCTCCGATTGCACGGGCGTGCCGGCGGCCGGCTCCAGATGCGCGGCACGCACCCCGACCAGTCGGACCCGGCGCATCGTGGAGCGCTCCCGCTCCCACAGCGGAACCACCTGTTCGCGGAGCCGCTCACCGCTGGAGGTGGGCTGATCCCACGTCGAGGAGCGCGTGATGGTGGTGCCGTCGGGGGCGCGGAGCTTGAGCACAACGGTCCGCGTCACGACGTCTCCGCGGCGCAGCTGCCGGGCGACGTCATCCGCCATCTGCGTGATGGCCCGGCGCACCTCTGCGGGGTCGGTCAGGTCCGCGTCCCAGGTCCGCTCGGTCCCCAGCGACTTGTCCCTGGTGCGGTGCCCCAGCCCGGTGCGGTCGCTGCCGTCGGCGAGCGCGAGGATCTCCGGCGCCCGGGGGCCCACGGCCCGCGTCAGGGCGGAGCGGGGGATCTCCCGCAGCTCGCCGATGGTGCGCACGCCGATCCGGGCGAGCGCCTCCTGCGCCTTGGGACCGATGCCGGAGATCACGGAGACGGGCAGCGGGGCGAGGAACGCGGCGGTGCGGGCGGCGGGGACGATGAGCAGCCCATCAGGTTTGGCTCGGGCGGAGGCGATCTTCGCGACGGCACGGGAGATGGAGCCCCCGACCGAGCTCGGCAGGCCGAGCTCCTCCCGGATCCGTCGCCGCAGCAGTTCGGCGATCTGCTCCGGTGCTCCGAACAGCCGGCGGGCGCCGCGCACGTCGAGGAAGGCCTCGTCGATGCTGATCTGCTCGATGTCGGCGACCACGTCGCCGAGCAGCTCCATCACCCGGGCGGAGATCTGACGATAGTGCTCGATCCGCGGCGGCACGATGACGAGATCCGGCGCCAGTCGCCGCGCCGACGCCATCGGCATCGCGGAACGGATGCCCCGGGTGCGTGCGGGGTAGCTGGCCGCGGCGACCACACCGCGCGCACCGGAACCGCCCACCACCACCGGCAGGCCCTGGAGCCGGGGATCGTCACGCACCTCGACGGAGGCGAAGAAGGCATCCATGTCCAGATGCAGGATGCCGGGGACCTCCTCCGCCGACCCCGCATCACCGCACTCGTCCATCAGCACCTCCCTCGTGGGGACTCTACCGGGAATACCGCTCTCCCTCCCGCCGCGATCAGCCGGCGTCGGGGTGCTCGGCGACGTGGCTGGGAAGGTCCTCGAGCAGGCGCTGGGCGACCGCCGCGAGGTGTGCACCGGTCTCCTCGAGGTGACGGCGCAGCAGCACCGGATCGGGCAGGGAGGTCCCCTCGCGATCCAGCCTTCCCCTCTCGGCCACCAGCGGGTCCAGCTGCTCCGCCCGCTCGGCGTCCTGCCCGCCGAGACGCTCGAGCGCGGTCCACACGTTCAGCGGCAGCGCTCGGCGCCGCTCGCGATTGGCGCGCGAGACCAGCACCCCGGCTCCGCGCAGTGCGGCACGATGGATCAGCTCGAAGGCCGCGCGCGGATCTGCCTCGAGCTGAGACCGCCCCTGGCGCAGCAGCTCGCGGGCGCGTTCGAGGTCCGCCTGATCCTGATCCAGGCGAGCCAGGCGCAGACGCAGGGCGCGGGTGCCGGCGCCGATCGGTGCCGGGGCTCCTGCTCGGCGGGACATGGTGCGCGTCATCGCTCTCCTCCTCCGTGGGCACGGGGCGCTCTCTGCGTGGATTCGATGAGGGGAACGCTATGCGTAGGGGCCGACAGACGAGGCGGGTCCATGGACGAGGTGGACGAGCACGGGATGGGGAGGAGCGGTCGCTGCGTCGCCGGCGGTCTCACGGATCTCCGCGGTCCCCGTGCTCCCCGCGGTCTTCTAGAGTGGGCCGATGCCCCGTCGCGACCGCTCGCGCCGCGCTGCCTTCACGCGGCTCGGCCCCCTCGACACCTCGATCCCCGTCTCCACCGGGACCGCACGCCTGACCCTGGAGAACGACGGCTCGGTGCTGCTGGACGTCAACGGGGTCCCCTCATCCCACCTGCATCCCGATCCCGAGCACCTGGTGTTCGAGTACATGCGCTGGATGCTGCTGGTGATCGACCGTCACCTCGCGGAGCTCCCGGCACCGCAGGGCCCTGGCACCACGGTCGCGCCGGGCGGCACCCCGGCCCCCGCGCCCCAGCTCGCGCACCTGGGCGGGGGCGGCTGCTCCCTGCCACGGGCGATCGCCGCCCGCCATCCGCGCACCCGGCAGACCGTGGTGGAGATCGATGAGCTGCTCGCCCAGCAGGTGCGGGACTGGTTCGACCTCCCCCGTTCACCACAGCTGAGACTGCGCATCGAGGATGCGCTCAGCGCCCTCGCCTCCTGGCGCGAGGATCGATTCGACGTCCTGGTCAGGGACGTCTTCAGCGGGATGGTCACGCCTGCGGAGCTCACCACGAGGGAGACGGCCGCCCACGCCGACCGGGTGCTGCGCGAGGGCGGGATCTACCTGGCCAACTGCGCGGCACCGCCGGGCAGCGGCCTGTTGGCGGACGAGGTCGCCACCCTCTCCGCCGTCTTCCCGCACATCGGCGTCATCGCCGAGCCCGCCCACCTCTCGGGCAAGAGGCGGGGGAACTGCGTCCTGCTCGCCTCCCGGCGTCCGCTCCCCGCGGGCATCGACCGCGACCTGCGCTCCGATGCGGTCTCGGTGCGTCTGGCGAGCCAGCCCCGGGTCGAGGCGCTCGCCCGTGCCGGACGCGTGCTGCGCTCCTGCTGAGAGCACCCGGTGAGATCACCCGGGGAGCGTGAGCGACCCGGACGACGACGGACCGGGCAGGAGCGCATTGCTCCTGCCCGGTCCGTGATGCTGACGGAGGTGCCGTCGATCAGACGGGGCGAACCTGCTCGGCCTGAGGCCCCTTGTCGCCCTGGCTGACCTCGAACTCCACGCGCTGACCCTCGTCGAGGGCGCGGTAGCCGTCCATGTCGATCTTGCTGTGATGCACGAAGACGTCTGCGCCGCCTCCGTCGATCTCGATGAATCCGTAGCCCTTTTCGGCGTTGAACCACTTGACCGAGCCCTGTGCCATACCTGTCACCTTCTGTGTCGTCCTTCATCGATCGCACGACGCGATCGCGGTGCCGCGTGAAGCCGTCCCCCGCCGGAGCGGGTGGCGTCAGGTGCAAGCCGTACTGCTGTGCCGAGGCACCGTCGTCGGACTGTCCTGCCGGACCTGCATCACCGCAACGACTCCATTCTGTCATGACCGTGGCCCGGTTCACACGGAGTTGCTCATGACTGGATCACGAAGAGATAACGAACTGCGGTCGATCCGGGCCCTCGCGCCCACGGACCGCTCCGCACCGGCGCTCACAGCGGCGGGGGATCCTCCGGGGAGTCGCCGTCGTGATCGGCGAGGAAGCGCTCGAAGTGCTCGCCGATCTCGTCGGCCGTCGGGAGGTCCATCGTGGTCGCGAGCGGCGAGGAGTCCTCGCTCTCGCCCACCGAGTCGTACTGCTCCTCGAGCGCACCCACGATCTGACGCACCTCCCCGTTCTGCTCGAGGGACCCCTGCAGCGCCACCGTGGCGGCATCGGTGAGGTCTCCGAGGTGGACCAGCGGGAGATCGAGCTCCGCCGCCTCGCTGACCCGCCGCAGCAGGGCCAGCGCGCCGGCCGGGAAGTCGGTCCGGGCCAGGTAGTGCGGGATCTGGGCGGCATAGCCCATCGCGGGATGACCGGCCCGGCCCAGCCGGTGCTCGAGCAGTGTGCTGAAGGCCGCCGGGATCACCAGCTCAGGGGTCCCCTCCTCCCCGAGATCGGGAGCGGTCCCGGGGGCCGGCGTCGCCCCGGCGCCCGGACGGCCCAGCAGGGAGGGGTCGTTGGCATGCGCGAACAGACCGATCGGGCGGGTGTGGGGCACGGCCATGGGCACCCCCTGCATGCCGACCACTCGTTCGACGTCGAAGTACTCCACGAGATCGATCAGGGCCTCGGCCAGGCGGCGCCACTGCAGGTCCGGTTCGGGCCCGTCGAGGAAGAGGAAGGGCCGGTCCTGCTCGTCGTACATCAGCGAGAGCGTGAGCTCGGGGACCTCCACGTCCACGAAGGAGGTGCCGTCGAAGGTCGCGTGCGGGCGGGCGCCGCGATAGTCGAGCAGCTCGTCGGTGTCGAAGGAGACCAGGCGCAGGTGGCGCAGCTCATCGCGCAGATAGGTGGCGGCGATGCGGCAGGCATTGCCGGCATCGACCATCCCCGGCAGGGCATGCACCAGCGTGAGCCCGGAGCGCGGAACCGCCTCCAGGACCTCGGTCGACTCGAACCGATACAGATCGCGAGGGTCTCGCATCGTGGCTCCTCCCTCGCGGCCGATTGGACGTGGATCACCTGATGGCGCGCGCACCCAGGCCCGTCCACCATAATGGACCACCGTGCTTCGCCGATCCGGGGTCCGCCGGAGACGGGCACTGCATGACGACGCACCGGGTGAGAGGCAGGGCCGTGGACGACGCTGAGGAACAGATCGCCCGGGAGATCGCACGTGAACAGACGTACGCCGACCGTCTCTACCGACGGCTGGATGAGCTGATCGCCCAGGTCGAACGCAATCTCGAGACGATCCAGGGATCACAGCACGCCTCGACCCATCAGAACCGCTCCGAGCGCGATTCCTTCATGGCACTGTACGAGGACCGTCTCGCGCTGCTGCGCTCCGTGTCCCGGAGTCTGGTCTTCGGTCGTCTCGACATGGACGACGCGGCCCGTCACTACATCGGCCGCATCGGCCTGTTCACGCCCGAGCGGGAGCAGCTGCTGGTGGACTGGCGCGCCCCCGCCGCGGCCGCGTTCTACCGCGCCACCAGCACCGACCGGCTCTCGGTCCGGCTGCGGCGGCACCTGATCAACCGGGGCCGCACCGTCTCCGGCCTCGAGGACGACGTCCTGGACCCGTCCGTGCTCGCGGACCCCGACCACGATGCCGTGCTCCAGGGCGAGGGTGCGCTGCTCGCCGCCGTCTCCGGGAAGCGCACCGGGCGGATGGGCGACATCGTGGCGACCATCCAGGCCGAGCAGGACCGCATCATCCGCTCCGAGAACCGCGGCGTGCTGGTGGTCCAGGGAGGGCCCGGCACCGGCAAGACCGCCGTCGCCCTGCACCGGGCGGCGTACCTGCTCTACACCCACCGTCGGCGGCTGGAGCACACGGGCGTGCTGATCATGGCCCCCACCCCGGGCTTCCTGCGCTACATCGAGCGAGTGCTGCCGAGCCTCGGCGAGTCCGGAGTCGTGATGCTCACGCCCGGCGAGCTGTTCCCCGGGGTCGAGACCTTCCTGCACGACGAGGACGCGACCGCGCGCCTCAAGGGCGACATCTCCATGGCCGAGCTCCTCGGCCGAGCCGTCAGGCAGCGTCAGGTGATCCCGCAGGCCGACGTCGAGCTGCGCATCGACGGCACCCCGATCACCCTCACCCGGGACGCGGTCCGCGCCGCCCGGCGCGAGGCCCGAGCGTCCCACAAGCCCCACAACGCCGCCCGTGCGGTCTTCGTCCGGGCGGCGATGGACCGCCTGGTGGAGAGCTATGAGAAGTCCCTGCGCACGCAGGGCCACACCGTCATCCCGGAGGATCGCCCGGACCTGCTCTCGGATCTGCGCCACGACCCCGAGATCAAGCGCCAGCTGAACCGGGCCTGGCTCCCCTACACCCCGCAGGGCTTCCTGCGGATCCTGTTCTCCCGTCCCGAACGGCTGCGGGAGGCCGCCCCCCGGTCGCTGGCCGCCCAGGTGGACCTGCTCGTCCGCCCCAAGGACTCCCCCTGGACGGTCGAGGACGTCCCGCTGCTGGACGAGGTCGCCGAGCTGCTCGGCGAGGACGATGCGCCGACCGAGGCCCGGGCCCGGGACGATGCCGAGCGCCGACGGTCGGAGGTCGAGTACGCCCGCACGGTGATCGAGAACATCGACACCTCGGGGATCATCCGTGCAGAGGACCTCGCCGACCAGGTCAGCCACATCCGCGACGGCCGGACCCTGGCCGAGCGCGCCTCCTCGGAGCGGAGCTGGACCTACGGGCACGTGGTGGTCGACGAGGCGCAGGAGCACTCCCCCATGAGCTGGCGGGCCCTCATGCGACGGGCCCCCACCAAATCGTTCACGGTGGTGGGAGACGTCGCCCAGACCTCCTCCGCCGGCGGCACCGACTCCTGGACCGCCGCACTCTCCCCCTACATCCAGGATCGGCTCCAGGTCGAGCGCCTCACGGTCAACTACCGCACGCCGAGCCGGATCATGGATCGCGCGGTGGCGATGGCGCAGGCCCACGAGCTGCCGGTGACACCGGTGAGCTCCGTGCGGGAAGGCGACCGGGGCCCGCTGATCGAGCGGGTCGCAGCCACCGGGCTCGCCGCAGGCACCGCCGCGGCGGTGGTGGCGGTGCACGGGGAGCGACTGGGACGGATCGCGGTGATCGCCGCGCAGGAGCGACTCGACTCCCTCGTCGGAGGCCTGCGCGCCCGGGAGACCCTGCCGGCCATCGGTGTGGGCTCGGCGGGCGTGGACGACGAGATCGCGGTGATGACCGCTCAGGATGCCAAGGGGCTCGAGTTCGACGCCGTGGTGATCGTGGAGCCGGCGGAGCTGATCGACGCCCATGGCGCCGGCGACCTGTACGTGGCGATGAGCCGCTCCACCCAGCATCTCGGCCTGGTCCACGCCCGGGAGCTGCCTGCCGGCATCGCGGAGTGAATGCTGGGGGGCCAGGGCGGCGACCGCCACCCCGGACCGCGATCGGCGGCCGTGGCTTCCCCTCCACGACCGCCGATCAGATGTGCGCTGCATGAGCGCACGAGGCATATCTTATGCACATCCACCGATGCCCTCGCACCACATCCGAGATGTGGCGCGATCTCACCCGCGCCTCGTGTGAGCGGACACCTCTCGCGCCGTGGCGGACAGCCTCAGAGGCTCGGCTCCGCTGCCGGGTCCCCGCCCTGCGGCATCTCCGCACGCAGCCGTGCGATCGCCGCCTCGAAGTCCTCGAGGGAGTCGAAGCCCCGGTAGACGCTCGCGAAGCGCAGATAGGCGACCAGATCGAGCTCCTGCAGGGGCTGCAGGATCGCGAGGCCGACCTGATGGGCGTCGATCTCTGCCAGGCCGCTGGAGCGGATGCTCTCCTCCACCCGTTGGGCGAGCATCGCCAGCTGATCATCGCTGACGGGACGCCCCTGGCAGGCCTTGCGCACCCCGGAGATCACCTTGGCCCGGCTGAACGGCTCGCTGACCCCGGAGCGCTTCAGCACGGAGAGGGAAGCGGTCTCCGCCGTCGAGAAGCGTCGGGAGCAGTGGGGGCACTGCCGCCGACGACGGATCGTCGCGCCGTCGTCGGACGTGCGGGAGTCGACGACGCGGGAGTCGGGATGGCGGCAGAACGGGCAGTGCATCCGCCCAGAATACCGGCCACTCCCCGGCTCAGCGGGCCGCATCCTCCAGGAACGGCAGCTGGATCTCCTGACCGGCCGTGACGCGGCCCGTGGGCAGCTGGTTGTGCACGCGCACCTCGGTGATGAACTCCTGTGCACTCACACCCTCCGGCGCGTACTGCTCGGCGAAGCCCCACAGGGTGTCGCCGGCCTCGACGGTGACCGTCACCGGCTGCTCGCCCCCGGTCCCCGCCAGTGCGGGCAGATCCACCGACAGCAGCACGGCAGCGGCGACGAGCAGGCCGAGGACGAAGGCGACCGCGGTGATCAGCAGGCGCCCGCGGCGGGTCGGCTCGAGTCGAACGCGCGCTCGAGGAGCGCCCTCACGACGAGGCGTGCCCGGCGACGAGATGGGAAGGACCGTAGCGATCTCGGTACGCATATCCGAACTCCTGTTCGATCGAATGTATGTGCGACTGTAACCCGGGCCGCTCGCGACACGCAACAGAAACCTCGAACACATGTTTGGCTTCCGGGGTGTCCCGCTCTACCCTGGGTGACAGGACAACGGAACCGCACGGGTCCGACAGACGACGCCAGGAGGCCGCACGATGACGCCGAGCACCCCCCAGCCGATCCCGCTCCGCGGCGAGGCTCCGGCGGATGAGCGCACCGCGGGCCTCACGCGTCGTCAGCGGCTGATCCTGGAGACGATCAACGAGGCGGTGGCCGCGCACGGCTACCCGCCCACCATGCGCGAGATCGGTGATGCGGTGGGGCTGACCTCCTCGTCATCGGTCGCCCATCAGCTGCAGTCGCTCGAGCGCAAGGGGTTCCTGCGTCGCGACCCCAAGCGACCGCGCGCGATGGAGGTGGTGATGCCCGACACGGACGACGCCCCGGCTCCGCCGTCCTCCGCGCCGGAGCCCGAGATCATCCCGAACTCGGTGACCGTCCCCCTGGTGGGGCGGATCGCCGCCGGTGTCCCGATCACGGCCGAGGAGCACGTCGAGGACGTCTTCACCCTCCCCCAGCGGCTGGTGGGCGATGGTGACCTCTTCCTGCTCCAGGTGGTCGGGGACTCGATGATCGACGCCGCCATCTGCGACGGGGACTGGGTGGTCGTGCGTTCGCAGAGCACGGCGGAGAAGGGCGAGATCGTGGCCGCGATGATCGACGGCGAGGCGACCGTGAAGACCTTCGTGCAGCGCGATGACCACGTCTGGCTGATGCCCCACAATCCGGCCTTCGCCCCGATCCTCGGCGATCACGCCGAGATCCTCGGCAAGGTCGTGGCGGTGCTGCGGGCCGTCTGAGCAGCCCTGGCTGCCCTCCGGGCGGCTGCCGGCGCTCCGTTGTCCGCGCTGTCAGCCGTCCGCGAGACGGCGCAGCGCCGCCAGGGCGATCTCCGGGTCCGTGGTCGGCCACAGCGGCGGCATGGACTCCCGCAGGAAGCTCCCGTAGCGCGCCGTCGCCAGGCGCGGGTCCAGCACCGCGACCATGCCGCGATCCTCGTCGGAGCGGATGAGGCGCCCGGCACCCTGGGCGAGCAGCAGTGCGGCGTGCTGTGCCGAGATCGTCATGAAGCCGTTGCCGCCATGGCGTCCGATCCGCTCCTGCCGGGCCGCGGTCAACGGGTCATCCGGGCGGGGGAACGGGATCCGGTCGATGGTGACCAGCCGCAGCGATCGCCCCGGGACGTCCACGCCCTGCCACAGGGTGAGAGTGCCGAAGAGGCTCGCGTCCTCGTCCTCGCGGAAGGTGCGCACCAGATTCGCCATCGAGTCCTCTCCCTGCACGGCGATCGTCAGATCCAGCCGGGCGCGCACGTGCTCGGCCGCGAGCTCCGCGCCGCGGCGCGAGGAGAACAGGCACAGCGCTCCGCCCCGGGAGGCCTCCACCAGCTCGGTGAGGTGATCCAGCATCGCCGGGGAGGGCCCGTCCCGGCCCGGCTGCGGCAGCTGTCTCGCGGTGTAGAGGATGCCCTGGCGCCGGTACGCGAAGGGGCTGCCCACATCGAGCCCGGCCCATGCGCTGGTGTCCGCTCGCGGCGGCAGCTCGTCCTCGGCGATCCGGTCCCGGCGGGCCAGGCCCACCTCCCCCGCCGCCGGTTCGAAGCGGCCGCCGAGCGCGAGGGTCGCGGAGGTGAGCACCGTGGTGCGCTCCTCGAGGATCGCCCCGCGCATGGCCGCCGCGACGCTGAGCGGCGCGACCTGGATGCTGGAGCGGCCGGTGGCCGGGGAGTGCGAGATCGAGACCACGTCATCCTCGCCCGGAGAGGCGAGGCGTTCGCAGACGTCGATGATCTCCTGCAGGTTCGCCCGGACGGTCTTGCGGGCCCCCGCGGAGGTGTCGTCGCCCGCGTCCTTCGCGTCGGAGTGCGCCGTGCGCGCCTCGACCCGCAGCTGGGTGACCGCGTCGTCGAGACGCTCGGGCAGCTCGCCGATGACCCGCCCGTCGGGAGCGAGCTCGAGGGACTCGCGCAGCTCCTCGGAGGCGTCCTCCAGAGCGGTCCCGGCCACGCCGAGCCCGCGCAGGTCGCGGATGGTGCCACGCAGCATGCCCGGGGTTAGCACGTCGGTGACGGCACCGGTGACACGGGTGGAGAGGTCATGCGCCTCATCGAAGACGACGACGTCGTGGTCGGGGATGATGCCGTGGTTGTCGAAGGCGTCGATGGCGAGCAGCGCATGATTGGTCACCACCACGTCGACCTCTCGCGCCAGGTCCCGGCTGCGCTCGGCGAAGCAGTCCTCCACCATCGGGCAGCTGCTGCCGATGCACTGGGTGCCGGTGACCGAGACCTGCCGCCATGCGCGGTCGGAGACGGCGTCCTCGAGGGAGTCGCGGTCCCCGCTGTCGGTCTCCTCGGCCCATTCGCGCAGGCGCCGCACCTGCTGCCCCAGTCGCTCCCCACCTCCGCGGGCAGGATCCGCCGTGGCCTCCGCGAACAGCGCGCCGGGTTCGATGTCGACCGGGTAGCCGCCGGCGATCTTGTGCTTGCACAGGTAGTTCGCCCGTCCTTTGAGGAGCGCGAAGGTGGGGGTGCGGGGCAGCTGCGGGGCGAGCGCCTCGACCAGACGCGGCAGATCCTTGCGGACGATCTGGGTCTGCAGCGCGATGGTGGCGGTGGAGACCACCACCGGTCGACCGCTGACCAGGGCGTGGCGCAGGGCCGGGACGAGATACGCGAGGGACTTGCCGGTGCCGGTGCCGGCCTGCACCAGCAGGTGCCGACCTCCGGACATGGCCAGGTCCACCGCCTCCGCCATCGTCTGCTGGCCCTCGCGAGGTGCCCCGCCGATCGCCGTCACCGCAGCATCCATCAGGGTGGACAGTGGGATGTCCCCCGCCGTGGGAGCGACGGGGTGGGTGGACGGAGCGGTCATCCGCTCAGGGTATCCGCGCCGTGGCCGCGCACCGCTCAGGACGCGCTGCGCAGCTCGGCGGCGAGCGCCGCATCCACCCGAGCACGGAGGTGGGTGCCCTCCATCAGGTGCTCCTCGGCGAGCACCTCGCCGGTGGTGTGGACCCGGGAGATCAGGTCCCCGCGGGAGTAGGGCACCACCAGGTCCACCTCGACGGCGGGACGGGGCAGCCGCTCGGCGATCAGATCGCGCAGCTCCTGGAGCCCCTGGCCGGTGCGCGCGGAGACCACGACGCTCTCCTCGACCTGGCTCCGGATCCGGGCGATGGTCTCGGGTTCGGCGAGGTCGGCCTTGTTCAGCACCACGATCTCGGGCACGTCGAAGCCCTCGAGCTCGCCGAGCACCGTGCGCACCGCGGTGATCTGACCCTCCGGGTCCGGATGGGAGGCATCGACCACATGCAGCAGCAGGTCGGAGTCCCCGACCTCCTCGAGGGTGGAGCGGAAGGCCTCGACCAGCTGCGTGGGCAGGTGTCGCACGAAGCCGACGGTGTCCGCGTAGGTGAACTCCCGGCCGTCCGGCGTGCTGGAGCGCCGCACGGTCGGGTCCAGGGTCGCGAACAGGGCGTTCTCGACCAGCACCCCGGCGCCGGTGAGCCGATTCAGCAACGAGGACTTCCCCGCGTTGGTGTAGCCCGCGATCGCGACGGCCGGGATCTGGTGACGTCTGCGGTCCGCACGCTGGGCGTCGCGGCCCGGGGTCATCGCGGAGATCTCGCGGCGCAGCTTGGCCATGCGGTCACGGATCCGCCGACGGTCCAGCTCGATCTTCGTCTCGCCCGGTCCGCGGGACCCCATGCCGGCGCCGGCACCGCCCACCTGGCCGCCGGCCTGGCGGGACATCGACTCGCCCCAGCCGCGCAGTCGCGGCAGCAGGTACTCGAGCTGAGCGAGCTCCACCTGCGCCTTGCCCTCGCGGGACTTCGCATGCTGGGCGAAGATGTCCAGGATCAGCGCGGTGCGGTCGATGACCTTGACCTTGACGATGTCTTCGAGGGCGCGGCGCTGGCCGGGTGCCAGCTCACCATCGGCGATCACGGTATCCGCACCGCTGGCGGCGACCATCTCGGCGAGCTCCGCGGCCTTGCCCTTGCCGAGGAAGGTCGCCGGGTCCGGATGCGCACGGCGCTGCAGGACCCCGTCGAGCACCTCGGAGCCGGCGGTCTCCGCCAGCGCGGCGAGCTCGAGCAGGCTGGTCTCGGCCTGCTCGGCGTTGCCGGACGTGAACAGGCCGGCGAGGACCACGCGCTCCAGCCGGAGCTGGCGGTACTCGACCTCGGTGACGTCCTCGAGCTCGGTGGACAGGCCCGCGACACGACGCAGCGCCTGCCGGTCGGCCAGGTCGTACTGCTCGCCGTCGGCCTCGGAGCCGTAGGTGGCGGCAGAGGGGGAGGCGTCGCCGCGGGCGAGGATCCGTGCGGTCAGCGGGTCGCGGGCGGGTCCGGGCCGGTCCGTACTGCGCGAGCTCTCCACGGCCCCGGTTCCTTCCGCGCTGGTCCCGTCGACGTCGGCGTCGGAGGCGGGTTCGGGATGGAAGGCGATGGGCACGGTCGGGGCACTCCTCGGGTGGGGGATACGAAGGTCTCCAGAGTCCCACGTCCCGGCACGGGGGTCGAGGGATTTTGCGCTGGGCGGAGCGGAGGGCACCGGCCGCGCCGCACCCGGAGCACCCTCGGGCTCCGTATCCTGCTCGGGTGGACGAGCACTACTTCACCCCCTCCCCTGCGACCGACGACCGCCGTTTCCCGTTGCGCGTGCGCCTGGCCGGCCATGACCTCGACCTGGTCTCGAGCGCCTCCGTGTTCAGCGGACGCGGCCTGGACAAGGCGACCGCGGTGCTGCTGGACCGTCTCGACGAGCTCGCCGTCCCGCCGCCCGGGGCGACGATCGTGGACCTCGGCTGCGGCTGGGGCCCGATCGCCCTGACCGCCGCGCTGCTGCATCCGGGATCGCAGGTGTGGGCGGTCGACGTCAGCGAGCGTGCCCGGGAGCTCACGGCGGAGAACGCCCGCCGCGCGGGCCTGACCAATGTGCGGGTCCTCGCGCCGCAGGAGGTGCCGGAGGCTCTCGCACCGGAGGCGATCTGGTCGAACCCACCGATCCGCATCGGGAAGGAGGCACTGCGCTCACTGCTGCAGGAGTGGACCGGGCGTCTGGCCCCCCAGGGCACCGCGGCGCTCGTGGTCGGCAAGAACCTGGGGGCCGATCCGCTGGCCCGCTGGCTCGGCGAACAGCTGCCCGACCGTCCGGTCGCGAAGGTCGCCAGCGCGAAGGGGTTCCGGGTGATCGAGGTCGGGCCCGCCGGCTGAGAGCCCGCGCCGCGGCCCCGATCAGCAGGTGCTCACACCAGGGTGGTGCCGTCCGCCACCAGCTGGGCCGGCCCGGTGAGCAGCACCTCTCCCTCTGCGGACCAGCCCACCTGCAGCCTCCCGCCCGGCACGTCGACGGTCCACGGCTCGCGCGAATCGTCCCCGCCGCGCCGCGCCGCAGCGACCGCGACAGCGGCCACCCCGGTCCCGCAGGAGCGGGTCTCCCCCACCCCGCGCTCGTGCACCCGCATCGCCACGTGCCGGGGACCTCGCTCGCTGACCAGTTCGATGTTCGCCCCGCCGGCCGGTTCGGGGTCCAGGGCCGGGCGTCGGCTCAGGTCGAGCTGCTCCAGCACGATCCCCTCCGGGAGGAAGGCCACGGCATGAGGGTTGCCCAGGTCGACGTCCGTCGCGGGCAGCTGCTGACCGGCGATCTCGACCGTGCGGGCCTCGGGCGTGCTGCGGGAGGTGCCCATGCCCACGCGGACGCTCCACGGCCGGCCCGGGCTGGTGGGGCGGTCGAGGATCTCGACGGTGCGCACTCCGGCACGGGTGAGGATCGCGAAGCGCTCGTCGGCGACGTGGCCTGCCCGCTGCAGGTGCGCGGCGAGCACCCGCACCCCGTTGCCGCACATCTCGGCGATCGAACCGTCGGCGTTGCGGTAATCCATGAACCACTCCGGGGCGTCCGGCGGGGCATCGATCCCGGCACTGCGGGACCGGACTGCGCGGATCACGCCGTCCCCGCCGATGCCCGAGCGGCGCTCGGCGAGCCCGGCCACGGTGGCCGCGTCGAGCGTGAGGAGGCCCTCGGGGTCGTCCAGCACCACGAAGTCGTTCTCGGTGCCGTGCCCCTTGGTGAAGTCGATGCGCTCGCTCATGGCACCGAGCCTACGACGACTGCCCGCTGCCCCTCGCGACCGCGACCTCGATCTGCGCCAGCGCCCGATCCACGAGCCCCGGCCCAGCGTCGGCCGCGAGCCAGTGGACCCGCTGGTCGCGACGGAACCAGGTGTCCTGCTTGCGCACCAGGCGCCGGGTGCCGGCGATCGTGTCCTCGATCGCCTGCTCACAGCTCAGGGCGCCGTCGAGCACCGCGAGGCCCTGCTCGTAGCCGATCGCCCGGCGCGCCGTGCGCCCCTCGTCCAGGCCCAGCGCCCGCAGGCTGTGGATCTCCTCGAGCAGGCCCTGCTCGACCATCCGGTGCACGCGCGCCCGGATCCGCTCGTGCAGCAACGGACGGTCCAGGCGCAGACCCAGCTGCACGGTGGTGGGGTCGTGGTGGTGGGGTCGGGGCAGGAAGGCCGTGAACGGGCGGCCGGTGAGCTCCCGCACCTCGAGCGCACGCACGATGCGGCGGGCGTCGTGGGAGCCGATGGTGCGCGCGGCCTCGGGGTCGGTGTCCCTGAGCTGCCGGTGCAGGGCCTCAGCACCCTCCCGCTCGGCCTGCTCCTCGAGGCGGGCGCGGACAGCGGGGGCCGTCGGCGGGAACTCGATCTCGTCGAGGGCGGCGCGGACGTACAGCCCGGAGCCGCCCACCAGGATCGGGACCCGGCCCCGGGAGCGGATCCCGGCCACCGCGTCGCGGGCGTCCCGCTGGAAGGCGGAGACGCTCGCCTCCTCGGTCACCTCCAGCACGTCCAGCAGGTGGTGGGCGATGCCGCGACGCTCGCGCGCGGTGACCTTGGCGGTGCCGATGTCCATCCCCCGGTACAGCTGCAGTGCGTCGGCGTTGACGACCTCGCCGTCCAGTCGTTCGGCCAGCGCGATCGCGAGGTCGGACTTGCCGGTGGCGGTCGCGCCCACCACCGCCACCAGCGGCACCTTCGCGCCCGTCGCGGCGGCGGTGGGCGGTGCGGCGGGGGCGTCCATGGCAGGCATGGTATCGGCGTCCTGGCCGGCACGGATCCGTCCGTCCGGCGGAGCGTCAGCGGGATCACGACGGCCACCGCGGCCGTTCCGACGCCGAGGGAGTAGGGTGATCGGCGATCCGGGCCCCGGATCCTCATGGACCCCTGTACCGAACCCCCGAGGTGGGAAGTGACTGCACCGAACGAGTCCCCTGTGCAGACGGGCACGGACTCCGCCGACGAGTTGGCCCCTCTGTCCCTGTCCAGGGTCGAGGAGAGCCTCGCGCGGCACGGCTACGCCTTCGTCGAGGACGAGGAGCATCCGGAGATCCTGCGCGCGCGCTTCGACGACTACCGATTCCAGTTCATGATCTCCGGGGATGAGCACGGCGTGCTCCAGACCCGCGGGCGCTGGAGCCACTCGGTGGATGTCTCCCGCAAGGTCGAGATGGTCAAGCTCTGCAACGAGTGGAACATGAACCGGATCTGGCCGAAGGTCTACGTGCGCCGCGAATCCGAGGGACTGCTGGGCGTCTACGGCGAGCTCGCCGCGGATTTCCGCGCCGGTGCGCTGGATTCCCAGATCGACAATGCGATCACCTGCGGGCTGAGCACCGTGATCGCCTTCTTCCACAGCCTCGAGGAGCGCCTCGGCGCGGAGCTGGACGACCTCGACAGCTGAGGGCCCGCGACCGTGGCCCCGTTCCTGGCACGAGCTCGGCGGCCACCCCGGGCGGCCCCGCCACGTCCCGGAGGTGCGGCCGCGGAGCGTTGCTGGAGGTCCCGGGTCAGCGCGGGCGCAGTCCCGGCATCCCCAGCGTGATCGGTCCGCTGGGCGCTGCGCCGCCGGTGCCGCAGGAGCTGCCGGCGTCCCCTCCCGGCGCGCCCGCCTCCCAGGCGTCGCCGGAGCGGGTGCGCCGCACCGAGTAGCGTTCGCTGCCGGGGCGGCCGGCCGGTTCCAGCGCGCTGTCGGCGATCAGGTAGTGCGGTGCGGCATACGTGACGGTTGCCGTGACCAAGTCGCCGGGGCGCGGGCGCTCCGTCCCGGTGATCCCCTCGGGCAGCGAGAAATGGACCAGTCGGTGGTCGCGGGCCCGGCCCGAGAGGCGGTCGGTGCGCGCATCCCGCGTGCCCTCCCCCTCGGCGACCAGGATCTCGACCGGCCGGCCCTCGAGGGCGAGGTTCTCCTCATGGGTGATGCGGTCCTGGAGCGCGGTCAGGCGCTCGAAGCGCTCCTGCACGATCTCCTTGGGCAGCTGGCCCTCCATCGTCGCCGCCGGGGTGCCGGGCCGGATCGAGTACTGGAAGGTGAAGGCGCTGGCGAAGCGCGAGGCCTCGACGACCTCGAGCGTCCGCTGGAAGTCGTCCTCCGTCTCCCCCGGGAAGCCGACGATGATGTCGGTGGTGATCGCCGCCTCCGGGATCCGCTCCCGGACCCGGTCCAGGATGCCCAGGAACTTTCGGGACCGGTAGGAGCGCTTCATCCGGCGCAGCACGTCGTCGCTGCCCGACTGCAGCGGCATGTGCAGCTGCGGCATCACGTTCGGGGTCTCCGCCATCGCGTCGATGACGTCGTCGGTGAACATCGCCGGGTGCGGGGAGGTGAAGCGCACCCGCTCCAGGCCGTCGATCTCGCCGCAGGCCCGCAGCAGCTTCGCGAAGGCGCCGCGGTCCCCGAACTCCACGCCGTAGGAGTTCACGTTCTGCCCCAGCAGCGTGACCTCGATGGCTCCGGAGTCGACGACGTCCCGCACCTCGGCGAGGACGTCCCCGGGACGGCGGTCCTTCTCCTTGCCCCGCAGCGAGGGCACGATGCAGAAGGTGCAGGTGTTGTTGCAGCCCACCGAGATGGAGACCCAGGCGGCGTAGGCGGATTCGCGCCGCGTGGGCAGGGTGGAGGGGAACACCTCGAGGGATTCCAGGATCTCGGCCTGGGCCTCGGCGTTGTGCCGCGAGCGGTCCAGCAGCACCGGGAGCGAGCCGAGGTTGTGGGTGCCGAAGACGACATCCACCCAGGGTGCGCGCTCGACGATGGTGTCCCGGTCCTTCTGGGCGAGGCAGCCGCCGACGGCGATCTGCATGCCGGGATTGGCGTCCTTGCCGGGCCGCAGCGATCCGAGGGTGCCGTACAGCTTCTTGGCCGCGTTCTCGCGCACCGCACAGGTGTTGAACACGATGACGTCGACCTCGCCCCGGCGGGCGTCGGCCTCCGCCGGGGCGGCGACGTAGCCGGAGTCCTCGAGCATGCCGGTGAGGCGCTCGGAATCGTGGACGTTCATCTGGCAGCCGAAGGTGCGCACCTGGTAGGTGCCGCGAGGTCGGGGAGCGGCGCCGTCGATACGGGGATCCGGCGCCGGGTGCGGGGCGAGCGAGCTGAAGGACATAGTGAGGCGAGTTTACGGCGCTGAGCCCGTCGACACCTCCGCGGCGGTGCGCAGTTCGCCGGAGATCACGTGGACGGCGAGGGAGCCCGGGTATCCCTTGCGGGTCAGCAGCGCGTCCAGGCGCCGTGAGAGTCGCCGACGGTGGGTGCCGTCGCGTTCGCTGCGGAGCTGCTCCCGGTCGCGGTGCCCGATGCGGGAGCGCACCAGTTCCCGGCAGCGCCGTTCCTCGTCCGTGTCGCCGCCCAGGGCGGCATCGATCCACTGCGCCTCGACCTGCTTCGTCTCGAGCTCTCGGCGCAGGGCCGCGTCACCGAGGGCCCGGAGTTCACGGCGCTGCTGCACCCAGTCCCGGGCGAAGGTCTCGTCGTCGATCAGGCCTGCCCGGTCGAGGCGGGCCATCGCCTCGTGGGCGATCGCGCCGGGCACCTCGCGCTGCCGGAGCCGTTCCCGCATCTCCCCGGCGGACCGACGCCGGGAAGCGAGCAGCCGCATCAGGTATCGACACTCGTGGACCACGGCCTTCTCCTGCGCGGCTCGCTCCGGGTCCGGGGCCGGTCGCGGCGCTTCGAGGATCTGCCGGGTGCGGTCGGCGAGGCGCGCGGTGACATCCCCGGTTCCGGCGCTGCCCGAGGGCGACCCGGACACAGCGGCGCCGGCGGCGGGGACCACCGCCTGGTCGTCGGCGCCGCCGGCGCGGGGAGACGGGGACATCGCTCAGATGGTGACGGGGACGTCCTCGTCGAGGAACTCGTCCTCGCCGAGCGGTGCCGCGACCTCCGGGGTCGCGGCCTCCGGGGCCTCCGGCTCAGCCGCGTACTTGCCCACACCCAGGGTGCGCAGGATCTTCTCCTCGATCTCGGCAGCCAGATCCGGGTTGTCCTTGAGGAACTGGCGGGAGTTCTCCTTGCCCTGTCCCAGCTGGTCCCCCTCGTAGGTGAACCAGGCGCCGGACTTGCGCACCACGCCGTGCTCGACACCGAGGTCCAGCAGGCCGCCCTCACGGGAGATGCCCTCTCCGTAGAGGATGTCGAACTCGGCCTGCTTGAAGGGCGGGGCCATCTTGTTCTTCACCACCTTGACGCGGGTGCGGTTGCCGACGGAGTCGGCGCCGGACTTCAGCGTCTCGATGCGGCGGATGTCCATGCGCACCGAGGCGTAGAACTTCAGGGCCTTGCCGCCGGTGGTGGTCTCGGGGCTGCCGAAGAACACACCGATCTTCTCGCGCAGCTGGTTGATGAAGATCGCGGTGGTGCCCGAGGCGGACAGCGCACCGGCGAGCTTGCGCAGCGCCTGGGACATGAGGCGGGCCTGCAGGCCGACGTGGGAGTCGCCCATCTCGCCCTCGATCTCGGCCTTCGGCACCAGGGCCGCGACCGAGTCGATGACCACGACGTCCAGAGCGCCGGAACGGATCAGCATGTCCGTGATCTCCAGGGCCTGCTCACCGGTGTCCGGCTGGGAGACCAGCAGCGCGTCGGTGTCCACGCCGAGCTTCTTCGCATACTCCGGGTCCATCGCGTGCTCGGCGTCGATGAACGCGGCGATGCCGCCGTTGCGCTGGGCGTTGGCCACCGCGTGCAGGGCGAGGGTGGTCTTGCCGGAGGATTCCGGGCCGTAGATCTCCACGATGCGGCCACGGGGCAGCCCGCCGATGCCGAGCGCGGCGTCCAGCGAGACCGAACCTGTGGGGATGACCTCGACGGGCGGCCGGGTGTCGTCACCCAGGCGCATGATCGAGCCCTTGCCGAACTGGCGGTCGATCTGTGCGAGCGCATTGTCGAGCGAGGAGCTGCGGTTCTTCTCGGTCGACTTCGAGACCGGGGGCTTGGACGCGGACTTCGGTGCAGCCATGTGCTTGTTCCTTCCTGAGGGCCGGGAGACCCGACGCGGGTGACCAGTGCGGCCACACTAGGCGCCGACCCCGACATTCGCCGTCGCCCCCGTCCCGCTGTGGACGGCGGGACGATGGGGAGGGCAGATCAGTACGTGGAGGTGGTGCTGGAGGGACCGTCGGGACACACTCTACCGAACAGACGTTCGAACGCGAGGGAGATCTCGGCGTGTCGCGTGCTGCGGGCATCGCACGCCGGTGGGAGATCCCTCCGGACCGCCCTCCGCTGCGGCCTCAGCGCCGCCGCTGCTGCGCGGGGATCTCCCAGCGCGCGGACTCCGGGACGTCCATCGCCTCGCACAGTGCGGTCCACACCGCACGCACAGCGACCCCGTGCTCGAGTGCCTCCGCGGCACTCAGGCCGCCGATCTCCTCGAGCACGAGGTCGTGCGTATAGGCGCGGGCGAGGGCAGGGCCGAACACGTGGTCGGCCAGCTCCGAGAACTCGCTGCGCCGCACCTCAGCGGGCGCCGACGAGCGGCGCGGTGCCGTCCGCGAGACCCTCCGGGACCGTATCCGGGATCGTCACCTGCTCGGCGATCGCGATCCTCTCGGACACCTCGCGGAGGACGAAGGACAGGGGAAGCCCCAGCGCGTCGGTCACCGAGACCAGCAGCTCGCTGGACGCCTCCTTCTGACCTCTCTCGATCTCACTGAGGTAGCCCAGCGACACACGGGCATCGGAGGACACCTGTCGCAGGGTGCGGCCCTGCGTGCGGCGCGCGTCGCGCAGCACGTCGCCCAGCTCCTGGCGGAACAGGATCATGGACCTGCCTCCTCTCCTCTGACTCGGGGTGAACGCGTGGTGCAGTGCGGGATTGCCGTACGTCGATGTCATCACGAACAGTTCAACGCGGTGCACCACGAAAGTGTTCCCCCGAGTGTAGTGGCCCACCCCCGACAGTTCGCTGAACCGTGTGCATGGTGGGACGGTGGGGAGGAACCCACCTCCCTCCCCTGCTGAGCTGGGGAGCCGCCTACTCCGTGAGCGCGAGGGACAGCATCTCGATCGCGGCGTCGACCGTCAGGGCGCGGATCCGGGCTCTCCCGCCGCTGAGACGGAGCTCACGGGTGAGCGTGGGCAGGCCTCGTCGGGCGAGCCCGAGCACGACGGTCCCCTCGGCGACTCCCCGCTCATCCGGACCGGGGCCCGCCACCCCCGTGGTGGAGACGGCGAGGTCCGCGCAGTACAGGGACAGCGCGCCCTCGGCCATGGCAGCGGCGACCTCCGCGGTGACCGCGCCGGTGGCGGCGAGCAGAGTCGCATCCACCCCGAGCACCCGCGTCTTGGCCTGCAGGGAATAGCAGGCCGCTCCCCCGGCGATCACCGCGCTGGCGCCGGGGGCGTCCACCAGGCGGGCCACCACGGCTCCGGCGGTCAGGGACTCCGCGGTCGCGAGAGTCCACCCCCGCTCCCCGGCCCGCCGGATCACGTCGACGGGGTCGAGGCCCGTCGCGGGACCGGCCGCGGACTCGGGCCCCGCCGTGACGCCGTCGGGCATCAGGCCTCGGCGCCGCCGGCCAGGGCCTCACGCCGCAGCCGCAGGCCGTCCTTGAGGTTCACCAGTCCGGACCACACGGTCAGCACCACGGCCAGCAGCATCATGGCCAGACCGAGCCAGCGTGCCGGGGCCCACCAGACCTCGAACGGGAGCAGGCAGAAGGTGATGGCGATGGTCTGGACCATCGTCTTGGCCTTGCCCGCCATGTTCGCCGGCAGCGCGCCGTACTTCAGGATCGTGAACCGCATGACGGTGATCCCGATCTCGCGCACCAGGATCAGGATCGTCATCCACCACGGCACGTACTCCCACACCGACAGCATGATCAGCGCCGCGCCGGTCATCGCCTTGTCCGCGATGGGGTCCATGAGCTTGCCGAAGTCCGTGATCAGGTTCCGGCTGCGGGCCAGGTGGCCATCGGCGAGGTCCGTGATCATCGCGAGCACGAACACCCCGGCGACCAGCAGCCGGCCGGGCACCGTCTCCGGGTACAGGATCGCGAGGACGACCAGGAGCGGCACCATCGCGCACCGCACCATGGTGAGGATGTTGGCGATGTTCCAGAGCGGGACCTCTGCGGTGCGTGGTGCGGTCATCGGTGGCTCCTGGGCTGGTGGTGAGGTGAGCGTCGGGACGGGACGGGCAGGGTGCTCAGCGCCCGGTGAGGCTCCAGGCGTCCTCGCCGTCCTCGCCGGAGTCGTCGTCGTAGTAGTCGGTGTCCGGCTCCGAGTCGTCCTCGGCCAGCGGGTCCTCGCCGTAGCGGTCGGGGGACTGTCCCGCCCCCTCGGTCTCGACCGGAGTGCCCGGGGTGAGATCGACGGCCTGGTCCGCGCCGTAGGGCTCCTCCCCGCTCTCCTCGGACGGCACGTCCTCGCCGCGGATGCGGGCGATCGCGGTGCCGAGCTCCTCGGGATGGATGAGCACGTCGCGGGCCTTGGACCCCTCCGAGGGGCCGACGATCTCGCGGGACTCCAGCAGGTCCATCAGCCGGCCCGCCTTCGCGAAGCCCACCCGCAGCTTGCGCTGCAGCATCGAGGTGGAGCCGAACTGCGTGGTCACCACCAGCTCGGTCGCCTGCAGCAGCACGTCGAGATCGTCGCCGATGTCATCGTCGATCTGCTTCTTGGCGGCGACGACCTGGACGTCCTCGCGGTAGTTCGGCTTCATCTGGGTCTTGACGTGGTCGACGACCTTGTGGATCTCCGACTCGTTGACCCAGGCGCCCTGGACGCGCATCGGCTTGGCCTTGCCCATCGGATGGAACAGGGCATCGCCCTGACCGATGAGCTTCTCCGCGCCGACGGAGTCGAGGATCACGCGCGAGTCCTGCAGCGAGGAGGTCGCGAACGCCAGCCGGCTGGGCACGTTGGCCTTGATGATGCCGGTGACGACGTCGACCGAGGGGCGCTGGGTGGCGAGGATGAGATGGATCCCGGCCGCGCGCGCGAGCTGGGTGATCCGCTGGATGGAGGCCTCGACATCGCGCGGGGCGACCATCATCAGGTCCGCGAGCTCGTCGACCACGACCAGCAGGTAGGGATACGGCGCCAACCTGCGCTCGCTGCCCGCAGGCACCTGGATCTCCCCGGCGCGGACGGCCTTGTTGAAGTCGTCGAGATGCTTGAACCCGAAGGTGGCGAGGTCGTCGTAGCGGGCGTCCATCTCCTTCACCACCCATTCGAGGGCCTCGGCGGCCTTCTTCGGGTTGGTGATGATCGGGGTGATCAGGTGCGGGATGCCCTCGTAGATCGTCAGCTCGACACGCTTGGGGTCCACCAGCACCATGCGCACCTCCTCGGGGGTGGCGCGCATCAGGATCGAGGTGATCATCGAGTTCACGAAGCTGGACTTGCCGGCGCCGGTGGCGCCCGCGACCAGCAGGTGCGGCATCTTGGACAGGTTCGCGACCACGTAGCCGCCCTCGACGTCCTTGCCCACGCCCATCACCAGGGGGTGCTCGTTGCGGCGGGCCACCGAGCTGCGCAGCACGTCGCCGAGGACGACGGTCTCGCGGTCCGTGTTGGGGATCTCGATGCCGATGGCCTTCTTGCCGGGGATCGGCGAGAGGATGCGCACGTCAGCACTGGCGACGGCGTAGGAGATGTTCTTGTCCAGGGCCGTGACCTTCTCGACCTTGGTGCCGGGGTGGAGCTCGACCTCGTAACGGGTGACCGTCGGCCCGCGGGAGAAGCCGACCACCTCGGCGTTGACGTTGAACTGCTCGAAGACCTCGCCGAGAGCGGCGACGACCTGGTCGTTGACCTCGGAGCGGGTCTTGTGCGGCGGTCCCTCCAGCAGGAAGGAGGACTCCGGCAGGGTGTAGACGACATCGCCGGCGAGCTCGAGCTGCTCCCCGGCGCGCGGGAGGTCGCCCATCGGCGGCGGGACCAGCTCGGGCTTCTCCTCCGCCGCCGGCTTCTGGGCGGTCGTCCCGGCGGGCACCGCCGCGGTCCGCCCTGCGCCCCTGCCCGGGGTGGGCATCGGTGTGGTGGCCTGCGCAGCGCCCGCAGCGCCCGGCGCGGGGAACGTCTTCGGCCGATGGTTCTCGTCCTCGACGGCGCCGAGGACCTCACCGGATTCTGCCGGAGCACTGCCGCGGGTCGCGGAGCGGCGACGCCTGCGCTTCGCGGTCGCGGCGGCCCCGGCGCCCTCGTCCACCCCCTGTTCGAAGGCCTCGTCACCGACGTACCCGAAGCTCTCGTGGTCGCGCTCGGCGGCCTCGGCCTTCTCCTTCCGGGTGCGGCGACGGGGCCGGCCCGTCGGCTGTGCCTCGGTGGCCTGCTCGTGCACGGCGGGATCCACCCGGCGCGGACGCAGGCCGAAGGCGATGCGCTCCTCGTCCTCCTCCTCGCTGCGGCCCACCATCTCCTCGTACACGCCGCGCAGGCGCGACGGGATGGACTCGACCGGGGTGGCGGTGAGCACCAGGACCCCGAAGGCGATCAACACCGAATGGAGGACGATGACGGCGACCGGGGGCACCAGTGCCTCGAGCGGCGCGGCGGCGAGATAGCCCAGCACGCCACCGCCACGGGCCAGGGCATCGATGCCGTCGGCCGGGGCGGGCAGCCGGGCGGAGACCGAGGCGATGGCCGAGAGGGCGGTGAGCAGGATCGCGATCCCGATCGCGATGCGGGAGTTCGCGCGCACCTGGTCGGGACGGCGGAACATCCGCAGCGACCAGCCGGCGGCCAGCAGCGGGATCACCATCGAGGAGATGCCGAAAGTGCCGGCGACCACGGTGTGGACCGCCCCGAGCACGGGCCCGGACGACTGCCACCACTCGACGACGGCGACCAGCGTCCCGATCAGCAGCAGGAACAGCGCGTAGCCGTCGCGCCGCTGCTCGGGCGCGACCTCCCAGCGCTGCACGCCGATCGAGCGGACCATGCCGCCGACCATCCGGGCGATCACCAGATAGCCGGAGCGCACTGCGCGCACCGGCAACGGGAGCGTCGAGGGGTCGTTCGCCGCGGAGCCGCTGGTGCGCGAGGTACCGGCAGCAGAGGTCCGCGAGGAGCCTTTCGACGCACGTGCGGGGGAAGACGTACGTGTCGCCATGGCCCCGATCCTACCGCCCGCATCGCCGCGCGCCCGGGAGGCGGCGCGGACGGCACCATTCGGCGGGCTCAGATCACGCGTGGGCGGAGGCCCGGCGACGGTGCCCTCAGGACTCGATGACGATGGGCAGGATCATCGGCCGGCGGCGCAGGCGCCGACCGACGTAGCGCCCCAGCAACCGGCGCATGACCTGCTGCAGCCGGTGGGTGTCGCGACGGTATGCCCGTTCCGCGACGGCCTGCTCGAGCGCCGCGATGATCTCCGGGCGGATCGTCCCGAAGACCTGCGCGTCCTCCGCCACGCCGCGGGCGTGGATCTCGGGGCCGGCGAGGAGCGCCCCGGTCTCGGAGTCGACCACGGCGAACAGGGAGATGAAGCCCTCGTCCCCCAGGGTCCGGCGGTCCCTCAGGTCCGCCTCGGAGATCTCTCCCGCACTGGAGCCGTCGACGTACACGTCACCGTTCGGCACCTGGCCGACGGTCCTCGCGATCCCGTCCTGCTGATCGACCACGTGGCCGCCCCTCGCGAGCACGATCCGCTCGGGCGGCACGCCGGTGGCCTCGGCGATCTTCCCGTTGGCGAGGATGACGACGTCTCCCGGGCCCACCCCGACCCGGTGGTCGCCCTGCGCGATCCGGCCCAGTGCCGCCATCGGTTCGCCCTGGCTGCCGGTGCGCGGCGGCGGCGTCCAGCACCTGCTGGACGCGGTGGACGTGGCTGGAGAAGGAGGCGGCGACGATCTTCTTCCCGGCCCGGGCGAAGAGTGCGTCCAGGGTGGGGCCGATCTCCCGCTCGCCGACGGTGAAACCGGGGAGCTCGGCGTTGGTGGAGTCGGTCATGAACAGGTCGACCCCGGCCTCGCCGAGACGGGCGAAGGCGCGCAGGTCCGTGATCCGGCCGTGCAGCGGCGGCGGTGGCGGCAGTCGCCGGGAGCGGACGGCTGGCATCGGGACCTCAGAGCGTCAGCGGGCGGGAGAGGGCCCGCGAGGAGCAGCTCCGGTCAGAGCAGACCAGCGGCGTCCAGCGCGGCGCCGAGCATGCGCATCTGGTCACCGTCGGCCGGGACGTGGGGGCCGCGCATCGCGGCATGAGGCAGCACGCCCTGCAGGTGCAGCGCCGCCTTCGCGGCCACGGCACCGGGCATGTGGTTCATGATGGCGTCGACCACCGGGACCAGGCGGTGGTGGGCCTCACGGGCGGCGGCCAGGTCGAAGCGGTCGACAGCATCGATCATCGCCTTCTCCAGCTCACCGGCGACCTGCCCCACCACGGACACGATCCCCACCGCACCGATCGACAGCCAGGGGAGGTTCAGCCCGTCCTCCCCCGAGTAGTAGACGAGGTCGGTCTGCTCCATGATCCGCGAGGCCTGCTGCAGGTCCGCCTTGGCGTCCTTGACGGCGCGGATCCGTGGGTTCTCCCCCAGGCGCAGGAGAGTCTCGTAGGCCAGCGGCGTCCCGGTGCGGCCGGGGATGTCGTAGAGCATGACCGGCAGGTCCGTGGAGTCGGCGATCGCGGTGGTGTGCGAGATGATCCCGGCCTGGCTGGGCTTGGAATAGTACGGCGTGACGACCAGCAGGCCGTCGATGCCGAGCTTCGCGTGCTCACGCGCGAGATCGATCGAGTGGGCGGTGTCATAGGTGCCCACGCCCGCGACCACGGTGATCTCGGGGCCGACAGCGTCGCGCACCGCCCGCGCGAGCTCGAACTTCTCCACATCGGTGAGGGTCGGCGCCTCGCCGGTGGTGCCGGAGACCACGATCATGTCGTGGCCGTGCTCGACGACGTGGACGGCGAGCTGCTGGGCCGCATCGAGGTCGATCTTGTGGCCGTCCTCGGTGAGCGGGGTGACCATCGCGGTCCCCACCGCGCCGAAAGGCCGCGCGAGGCGCAGGTCGGTGCTGGTCATGATCTCCTCCCGAAAATGCTCTGGTCCCCGGAGCCTAGACCAGGACGACGTGGTCTCACCGCTGTGACGCGATGCCGAGATCCACCAGGACCGCCATCGGGGTGCGCTGCCGGCCCTGACCGAGGGGATTGTCGGCGAAGGTCGCCTCGAGGTGCTCGTGCGGGGTCGCCACATCGGAACCCAGGACGTTGCGCCCGATGTCATTGGCGTCCATCACCACGGTGCCCGCGAAGCTCTCGCGCAGGGAGGCGGGGATCTCCGCTGCCCGGATCGCGGCGGAGATCCGGGCGGAGACCGCCTCCGGATCCTTCGGCGGGAGCTTGGCGGAGACGTTCGAGGGGAAGGCGGAGTAGGGCGTGGGGCCGTCGATGGCTCGCACGTTCGCCCCGACGATCTCGTAGAACAGTCCCCTGCGGCCCACCACCTTGCCGGCGGCGCCCGCGGCGGAGGCGGCGAGCACGCGGGGCAGTCCGACCTCGCGGATGGCCAGCTCCATGGTGGTCGGGTCGCCCAGGCCGATGCCGGCCGGGGTGCGGCTGACGAAGCGGCTGAGCACCTTCGCCGAGCGACGGGGCCTGACCTCCCAGGTGAACCAGGAGCGGCCCTGCGAGATCGCGATGATCTTCTCGCTGATCACGAAGTACCACGGCGCGCCTGCGGGCACGGCGTCGGCGGGCAGCTCGGCGGCGAAGCGCTCGATCCGCTGCCGGGCGAGCGCCTCGATGTCGTCGCCGCGGGCCACCAGCTCGGTCTGCAGCGGCAGCCGGCGCCAGGTGTGCCGATCAGCAGCGGAGACGAGATCGAGCTGCTTGCCGGGATTGGCGACGTAGTCGCTCTTGGGTGCTTCGGCCTCCGCCGCCGACGCCGAGGCCACCGCCGGCGCGGGTGCGGGGGCGTCGTCGGCGCCCGCGTCGGCCGAGCCGCCGAGCGCGCGGACCGCACCGGCGGCGTCGTCGAAGAAGGTGCGCATCCACAGCTCGACGTTCAGCAGGCGCCAGAACATCAGGGTGCCGTGGTTCTCCGGATGGGCGATGTAGTCGTCGAACAGTGCCAGCACGCTCGCGGCGTCGAAGTAGGGGCGCGCGGCGAAGGACGGCGAGGCGAAGATCTCCCGCAGCTGCGGGGCGATCGAGCGGAACCACTCCCCCTCGGGCGTGGTGAAACCGATCTTGTTGCGCCGCTTGGAGATCATGTCGGGGAGGATCCCGTCCATGGACTCGCGCAGGATCCGCTTGTTCCACCCGTCGTGGATGATCGCGGACTCATCGAGGGAGAACAGGAACTTCAGCAGCTCCTTGTCCACGAAGGGCACCCGCCCCTCGATGCTGAAGCGCATCGTGTTCTTGTCCTCGTAGCGCAGCAGGGAGGGCAGCGAGGAGCGGAAGGTGTCCTCGAGCAGCCGCTCCTTGAGGTCGTCCTGGACGGAGGAGACCTTCTCGCCGCTGTGCTCGGCGACGAAGCCGGAGTTCAGCAGCGCCTCGATCGGCACCGAGGTGCGGCCGGAGAACTTCGTGCGGGCGAGCTTGCGCAGGATGTCACGGGAGCCGACGAGCTCGCTCGCGAGCTCCTTGAACCGCTTCTGGCGACGCAGCTGGCGCAGGTAGACGTAGAAGTACGGGTTGTACCCGGCCATCATCTCGTCGGCGCCCTGGCCGTCCAGCAGCACGGTGACGTGCTGACTGGCCTCGCGCATCACCGCGTACTGGGCGTACGGGCCGGTGGAGATGATCGGCTCCTCCTGCGTGCGCACGAAGTCGTGCACGTCCTCGAGGAAGGCGGCGGGCTGCGGGGTGATCTTGTGGGAGGTGATCTGGCTCCGGTAGTCCTCCAGCAGCGCGTCCACGTAGCGCTCCTCGTCGTTCGAGGAGTTCGGGAACACTGCGGAGAAGGTGTTCTGGCGGGTGCCGACGGCGCTGTAGCGCTCGTCCTCGGGCTGCTCACGCAGCTGGCGGGCGATCACGGCGGCGACCGCGGAGGAGTCCAGGCCGCCGGAGAGCGAGGTGCCCACGGGCACCTCGGACTGCAGACGCAGACGCACCGATTCCTGGAACCGCTCGCGGTACTCGTCCACGACCTGCTCGTCGTAGGGCCGGGCGGGGCGGGCGGCGATCTCGCGCAGCTCGTCCTGCAGCCGGGTGAAGGAGGAGACCTCGGTGCCGTCGGCACGGATCTCGAGCACCTCGCCAGCCATCAGCCGGTGCACTCCCGCGAAGAAGGTCTGCGAGTCGTCGTCCTGGACCCGGAACTTCAGGTAGCGGTAGACCGCGCGGTCGTCCGGCGCGGCGTCGAACACGCGGGCGGCCAGCAGCGAGCGGATCTCCGAGCCGAACACGACGCGCGGACCGTCCGCGGCCTCGGGGTCGCTCCAGTAGTAGAGCGGCTTGATGCCGAAGTGGTCACGGGCCACGGTCACGGTGCCGGTGCGGGCGTCATGGATCGCGAAGGCGAACATGCCGTTGAAGCGGTCGTAGGCGGCGGTGCCCCACTCCGCATGGGCCTCCAGCAGCACCTCGGTGTCGGAGTCGGTGCGGAAGACGTGGCCGAGACCCTCGAGCTCGGCGCGCAGGTCGAGGTAGTTGTAGGTCTCGCCGTTGTAGATGATCGTGTACCGACCGTCCGCGGTGGTCATCGGCTGGGCGCCGTGCTCGCGGTCGATGATCGCGAGCCGGCGGTGGGCCAGCCCGGTCCGGTCATCGACGAAGAGGCCCTCACCGTCGGGACCGCGGTGGGCGAGCGCGCCGCTCATCCGGCGGGCGATGCCCTCGGTGTCAGCACCGAATCCATAGGTACCGGCGATTCCGCACATACGACGAGTCCTTTCGAGGGGGACGGCTTCCGTCCGCGATCACGACTCCCGACGGCGGAGGGCAGGGGCGTCGACGACGCCTCCGGCGGCTCCGGGCGTACGGACGGACCGGGTTCGGCCGCCCGAGCCTATCAACGCCGGTGGGCGCGTCGACGCAGGCGCGACGTGACGTTCAGCGTCCGCGGCGCGAGAGCAGCAGCTCGGTGCCGTCGACCCGCACCTCGAGATCGTCCAGCGATGTGACCAGCGCCTCCGCGAGAGGAGCAAGGTCCCCCGCCGGCGTGGTGCTGGTCACCGCGACGGTGCGGGCGCCGGCGGCCGCACCGGAGCGCAGCCCACCGATCGAGTCCTCGATGACGATGCTCGCGGCCGGCTCCGCGCCGAGCCTCTCGGCCCCCAGCAGATAGGGCTCCGGGTGAGGTTTGCCCCGGGCGACCTGGTCCGCCGTGACGAGACCGGCGGGGACCGGGAGTCCGGTCCGGTTCCAGCGGGCCTCGAACAGCGGCGCGGTGCAGGAGGTGACGATCGTCCAGGTGGGCCGGCCCAGCTGCGCGGCGGCGGCATCGAGCTCGGCGAGCAGCCGCGCAGTGCCCGGCAGCACCACGATCTCGTCGACGTCGGCGATCTCGAGCTCCTCCACCCGGCGGTGCGCCGCCGTGAGCTCGTCCTCCCCGAGCCCGGGCAGGACCTCGCCGAGCACCTGCCGGGCCGGCTTGCCGTGCTGTTCGGCCCCGAACTCGAGGTCGAGGCCGAGCTCGGCGAACAGTCGGTTCCAGGACCGCTCGACGGCAGCGCCGGAGTCGATCAGGGTGCCGTCCATGTCCAGCAGCAGCACTGCTCCGCGCAGCGGCAGGGTGTGCTCGTGCGCGCGGCGGGAGGCGGGATCCGAAGAGGCGGTCATGGTCCTAGATTCTCACATCGCACGATGGACGGCTCGGCGGCGTCGTCCCTGGTGATCCTAGAGTGGTGAGCATCATGACCACTGCTTCCCCCAGCCCGCAGGAGGCGCGCCCGACCGCCCTCGAGCCGCTCGTCGGCCGGCTGCGCACGATCCGCCGCACCGGGCTGTCGATCGGGATCGCGACCGGTCTGTACGGGATCTCCTTCGGCGCGCTCGCGACGGCGTCGGGCCTGGACGTCTGGCAGGCGATGGTGCTCTCTGCGGTGATGTTCACCGGCGGCAGCCAGTTCGCGTTCATCGGCGTGGTCGGCGGCGGCGGCTCCGCCCTCGGAGCGGCGCTGGCCTCGCTGCTGCTGGGCATCCGCAACACGCTGTACGGGCTGATCCTGGCCCCGTCGCTGCCGAGGGGCGGGTTCCGGGGCCTCGCCCGGGCGCACCTGACGATCGACGAATCGGCCGCACTGGCCGCCAGCGGCACCACGACCTCGCAGAAGCGGGCCGGCTTCTGGGCGGCAGGGGTATCGGTGTACCTCTTCTGGAACCTGTTCTCCCTGGTGGGGGCTCTCGCCGGGCAGCACATCGCGGATCCGGGGGCATGGGGCCTGGACGCGGCCGCGGCGGGGGCGTTCATCGCGCTGCTGTGGCCGCGCCTGCGCAGCGGGGAGGCGATCGCGGTCTCTGTGGCCGCTGCCTTCGTGGCCCTGGTGACCACCCCTGCACTGCCGTCGGGGCTGCCGGTGCTCGCCGCGGCGCTGGTGGCCGTGGTCGCGGGACTGCTGCCGTCACGGCGCAGGCCCGTGCACCATGCGGTCGAGCTCGAGGAGAATCGGGAGGAGCAGCGATGAGCGGGCTGTGGATCGCGGTGATCGCCGCCTCGGTGCTGTCCTTCGCCCAGAAGTGGATCGGCTACCAGGCCCCACCGGATGTGCTCGAACGGCCCCGGGTCTCCCGGATCACCACTCTGCTCCCGATCGCTCTGCTGGGGGCGCTGGTCGCGACCCAGGCCGCGACCAGCGGCAGCGAGATCGTGCTGGATGCGCGTCTGGCGGGCCTCGGGGCGGCGGTGGTGCTGCTCGTGCTGCGCGCCCCGTTCCTGGTGGTGGTGGTGGGGGCGGCAGTGGTCGCGGCGGGGCTGCGGGCGGCGGGCTGGGCCTGAGCCGGCCCTGATCTCGCCGGCGTCGGCGCCCGGCCCTCAGCCGCGGTGCTCGGCGATGGCGCGTCGGGTCGCCCTCCGGGCCCCCTTGCGGTCCCGGAGCGCGTCATAGGCCAGGGCGAGTCGGAACCAGGCGCGCCAGTCGTGCTCGGCGCCGTCCTGGATCGTGGTGCGGGCGGCCTCGAATTCGGCCCGGGGATCCTCGTCGTCGGCCTCGGCCGGGGGCTCGTACTGCCGGGCGAGGCGCCCGGAGCCGAGTCCGAAGAGCAGCTCCCGCCAGGTCACCCAGATCGTGAGCAGCAGCAGGATGACGATGCCGAGGGCGAGGCCGAAGCCGAGCGCGCTGCCGGCACGGACGAAGCCCCAGGCGATCCAGCCCAGGCCCCAGGCGTACGCCGCGGTGATCAGCACCAGCACGGCGACGAAGAGCTTCTCCTTCATCTGCGCGCCCGGCTCAGCCGAGGTCCATATAGCCGTCGAGGCCTACGGTGAGGCCCGGGTGGGCGGCGACCTCGCGCACCCCCAGCAGCACCCCGGGCATGAAGCTGATGCGGTCGAAGGAGTCGTGGCGCAGCGTGAACTGCTCCCCCGCTCCGCCGAACTGGACGACCTCGTGGGCGACCAGGCCGCGCTGGCGGACGGCGTGGACGTGGATGCCGTCGATGACCGCGCCGCGGGCTCCGGAGGGGTCCTTCTCGGTCGCATCCGGCACCGGGCCCAGTCCCGCGGCGGCCCGGCCGCGGGCGATCGCGGCGGCGGTGTGGCTCGCGGTCCCGGAGGGGGCGTCGAGCTTGTTCGGATGGTGCATCTCGATGATCTCGGCGCTCTCGTAGTACCGGGCGGCGATCTCCGCGAAGCGCATGGCCAGCACCGCACCGATGGCGAAGTTCGGGGCGATCAGCACGCCGACGCCGTCGGCGCCCCGGAGCTGCGCGCGCAGCTCGTCCAGGGACTCCTCGGACCAGCCGGTGGTGCCGACCACGGCGTGGATGCCGTGCTCGACCAGCCAGCGGACGTTCTCGCCGGTCGCGGACGGGACCGTGAGGTCGACCGCGACCTCGGCGCCGGCCTCGGCCACGGCCTCGAGAGGATCGCCGCGGCCGATGCGGGCCACCAGCTCGAGATCCTCCGCCCCCTCGACGGCGGCACAGGCGGCCGCCCCCATGCGGCCGGAGGCGCCGAGCACGGCGACGCGGGTGGGACGGGACGACGTCTGGGTCATGGTTCTCCTCGAGGGCGGGGGACGGTGCGGGACGAACGGGGTGGGGTGCGCTCAGCCCTCCGGGCCGACCTCGACCCGGGTGCTGAAGGAGCCGGCGAGCTGGGTGGCGAGCGCGCTGACATCGTCCACGCCGACGGCACCGATGCGCGCCAGGGTCTCGTCGACACCGGTGTAGCGGCCGTGGACCAGCTCGATCGTGCCCAGCCGGCCCATCCGGGAGCTGGTGTCCTCGAGGCCGAGGGCGAAGGAGCCGGTGATCTGCCCCTTGGCGCGGGCGAGCTCGAGCTCGTCGATGCCCTGCTCCCCCATTCGCGTCAGCTCCTCGGCGAGCAGCTCGACCACCTGGGAGGTGCGGCCGGGCCGGCAGGCGGCATACATGCCGAACAGCCCGGCGTCGCGGTAGCCGGCGCTGAAGGAGTAGACCGAGTACGCCAGCCCGCGCTGCTCGCGGATGTTCTGGAACAGACGGGAGGACATCCCCCCGCCGAGGATCGACATCAGCACCGAGAGGGCGTGGCGGTCCTCGCTGAGGGCGGTGAGCCCGTGGCCGCCGAGGAAGATGTGGTTCTGCTCGGTGGACCGGCCGAGGCGGTGCGGGGCGAGCGCGGCGACCTCGGCGGGGGCGTGGACGAGGCCTCCGCCGGCGGCCGCCCGGTGCGCGGAGCGGGAGCCCGGATCCGGCAGGGCACCGTCGGCCAGCTCCCAGCCACCACGGCGCAGGCCGGCCTGGAGCAGTCCGGCGAGCTCGTCATGATCGAGATCACCGACGGCGGTCACCACCAGCTTGTCCGGCCGGTAGTGCTCGGTGAAGTGGTCGCGCACGTCCTCGATGGTCAGCGCCTGCACGCTCGCGGCGGTGCCGCCGACGGGCCGGCCGATCGGGGTGTCCGGGCCGAGCACGTCGGCGAGGAAGGTCTCGTAGCCGACATCGGTGGGGTCGTCCTCGGCCATCGCGAGCTCCTCGAGGATGACCTCGCGCTCGGTGACCAGCGCGTCCTGCTCGAGGAGCGATGCGGTGATCATATCGGTGAGCACGTCCACGGCCATCGGGATGTCCGCCGAGCGGACCCGACCGTAGTACAGCGTGTGCTCCTTGGCGGTGAGGGCGTTGGAGTCCCCGCCCACCTCGTCGAAGGCGGTGGCGATGTCCATCGCGCTGCGGCGGCGGGTGCCCTTGAACAGCAGGTGCTCGAGCACGTGGGTGGAGCCGGCATGGGCCGGGGTCTCGTCCCGGGAACCGACCGGCAGCCACAGCCCGATGGTCGCGCTGCGCACGCTGCGGTCCGTCTGGGTCAGCAGCCGCACGCCCCCGGGCAGGATGCTGCGGCGCACCCCGGTCGCGGGATCCAGCAGCACGTCGGAGACAGGGTCATCGAAGGAGAGGTCGAGAGGCATCGATCGATTGTTCCACGGCTCGGGTGCTGCGCGGGGCGAGCGGTGCGTCACTGCCGTGCCGCGAGGCCTCACGGTGGTGGCGACGGAGGCGCGGCAACAGGACGGGGAGGCATCCGCGCGGATGCCTCCCCGTCCTGGGGTGCCGACCGGGGTCGGCGGATGGATCACTCCGCGGAGCTACCCTCCGCGGCCTCGTCCTCGATCACCGCGAGGGAGATCTTGCCGCGGGCGTCGATCTCACGGATCTCCACCTCGATCGTCTCGCCGACCTTGGCGACGTCCTCGACATTGTCGACCCGCTTGCCGTCGTTCAGCTTGCGCAGCTGGGTGACGTGGAGCAGTCCGTCCTTGCCCGGGGTCAGCGAGACGAAGGCGCCGAAGTCGACCACGCGCACGACGGTGCCGAGGTAGCGCTCACCGATCTCGGGGACCATCGGGTTGGCGATGGCGTTGACCGCGGCGCGGGCGGCCTCGGCCGAGGGGCCGTCGGTGGCACCGATGTAGACGGTGCCGTCGTCCTCGATGGTGATGTCGGCGCCGGTGTCGTCCTGGATCTTGTTGATCATCTGGCCCTTCGGGCCGATGACCGCACCGATCTTGTCGACCGGGACGGTGACCGCGAGCACGCGCGGGGCGTGCGGGCTCATCTCGTCGGGCACGTCGATGGCCTCGCCGAGCACACCGAGGATCGCCAGGCGGGCCTCGTGGGCCTGCGACAGCGCACCGGTGAGCACGGAGGTCGGCAGACCGTCGAGCTTGGTGTCGAGCTGGATGGCGGTGATGAACTCACCGGTGCCGGCGACCTTGAAGTCCATGTCGCCGAAGGCGTCCTCGGCACCGAGGATGTCGGTGAGGGCCGCGTAACGGGTCTCACCCTCCACCGTGTCCGAGATCAGGCCCATGGCGATGCCCGCGACCGGAGCGCGCAGCGGCACCCCCGCGTTCAGCAGCGACAGGGTCGAGGCGCAGACGGAGCCCATCGAGGTGGAGCCGTTGGAACCGAGGGCCTCGGAGACCTGACGGATCGCGTAGGGGAACTCCTCGCGGGAGGGCAGCACGGGGACCAGGGCGCGCTCGGCGAGCATGCCGTGGCCGATCTCGCGACGCTTCGGGGAGCCGACGCGACCGGTCTCGCCGGTGGAGTACGGCGGGAAGTTGTAGTGGTGCACGTAGCGCTTGCGCGTGACCGGCCCGAGCGAGTCGATCTGCTGCTCCATCTTGAGCATGTTCAGCGTGGAGACGCCCATGATCTGGGTCTCGCCGCGCTGGAACAGGGCGGAGCCGTGCACTCGCGGGAGCACCTCGACCTCGGCGGAGAGCGCACGGATGTCGCGCAGGCCGCGACCATCGATGCGGACGCCGTCGGTGAGGACCTTTGTGCGCACGACTTGCTTGGTCAGCGCACGGAATGCACCGCTGACCTCCTTCTCGCGACCCTCGAGCTGCTGGCCCTCGCCGGCGAGCTCCGCGACGAGCTCGCCGAGCAGCTGCTCGGTGCGCTCCTCGCGCTCGGTCTTCGCGGCGATCGACATGACCTCGGCCAGGCGTCCGGCGGCAGCCGCCTCGACGATGGAGTAGGCGTCGTCCTGGAAGTCCAGGAACAGCGGGAACTCGCGCACCGGCTTGGCGGCGGTGGCGGCCAGCTCCTGCTGGGCGACGCAGAGGCTGCGGATGAAGACCTTCGAGGCCTCGATGCCCTCGGCCACGACGGCCTCGGTGGGGGCGATCGCGCCCTGCTCCTTGATGAGCGTCCAGGCGTTGTCGGTGGCCTCGGCCTCGACCATCATGATCGCGACATCCTGGTTCCCCGCCGCGTCCTCGACGATGCGGCCGGCGACGACCATGGAGAACACGGCCTCGTCCAGCTGCGAGAAGGTCGGGAAGGCGACCCACTGGCCGCCGCCCTGGGTGTTCGGCATGAGCGCGATGCGCACCGCGCCGATCGGACCGTTGAAGGGCAGGCCGGAGATCTGGGTGGAGGCGGAGGCGCCGTTGATGCCGACCACGTCGTACGCGTCCTCGGGAGCGTTCGCCATGACCGTGAGCACGACCTGGACCTCGTTGCGCAGGCCCTTGACGAAGGCCGGGCGCAGCGGGCGGTCGGTGAGGCGGCAGGCCAGGATCGCATCGGTGCCGGGGCGGCCTTCGCGGCGGAAGAACGAACCGGGGATGCGGCCCGCGGCGTACATGCGCTCCTCGACGTCGATCGTGAGCGGGAAGAAGTCGAAGTGCTCCTTGGGCTTGTTCGACACGGCGGTGGCCGAGAAGACCATGGTGTCGTCGTCGAGGTAGACGGCGACGGCGCCGGCGGCCTGCTGGGCCAGGCGTCCGGTCTCGAAGCGGACCTCGCGCCGGCCGTAGGAGCCGTTGTCGATGACTGCGGTGGTGGCGGTGATGTCGGGGCCTTCCATGGCCATGGGACTCTCCTTGAATGGGGGGTGCCCTGCCGGTGCGGCCTTCGTCAGTCACCCGCGGCTGCCGGGGTCCCGGATCGTCCGGTCTCCTGCTCCGCGGGCCACTGCCGAGGACCGAACCTGGTCGGGGCGGTGGGCGGATGTCCCGCCGTCCGAGGACGGCGGGCACACGAAACCGCCGCCCGCCCTCAGGGCGAGCGGCGGCGATCGTCAGCGGCGGATGCCGAGACGCTTGATCAGCGAGCGGTAGCGCTCGATCTCGACGCCCTGCAGGTACTGCAGGAGGCGCTTGCGCTGACCGACCAGCAGCATCAGACCACGACGGGTGTGGTGGTCGTGCTTGTGGTCCTTGAGGTGCTCGGTCAGGTAGGTGATGCGATGGGTGAGCAGCGCGACCTGGACCTCGGGCGAACCGGTGTCGCCCTCGGTGGTCCCGTACTCCTTGATGATCTGCTGCTTCGTAGCGGTGTCGAAGGCCATGGCTCTCCTGGGTCGTTGCGCGGCGCTCCGGGACCTCGTGTCCGGGCTCTGGGACGAGCGGGCCCCGCAACGCGCCTGCCCGGGGGCCGGTGCGACGAGTGGGGCGGAATCGCTCTCCGCGGCCGATAAGACGGCTCGCGCAGAATATCAGTCAGGGATGCCGGGCCGGGAGTACTCCGCAGCGAGAGTGCGGCGGGTCACCTCGACGTCCTCGTCCATCTGCGCGACCAGGGTCTCGATGGAGTCGAACTTCAGCGTGGGGCGCTGATAGTCGACGAACTCCAGGCGCACCAGGTCCCCGTAGAGGTCCAGGTCGTGGTCGCCGTGCACGTACGCCTCGACGGTGCGGCAGGGGGCGCCGTCGGCCCCGCCCTCCCCGTCGGACGCGAAGGTCGGATTGGTGCCGATGGAGATGGTCGCGGGGGCCCCGGCCAGCGGCGGGGTCCCGAGGTGGGCGGGGATCTGCTCGGCGACGGTCAGATATCCGGCGTAGACCCCGTCCGCCGGGATCAGCCCGGCCGGCGAGGGGCCGAGGTTCGCCGTCGGGAAGCCGAGCTCGCGCCCGCGCCGGAAGCCGTGATGGACCACATCGGTGACCGTGTGCAGCCGACCCAGTGCCTGGTTCGCGGCGGCCACGTCCCCGTCGAGCAGGTCCCGGCGGATCCCCGAGGAGGAGATGCGACCGGCTCCGACGCCGTCCGGGCCGAGCTCGTCGACGGTCAGGACCTCGAAGCCGTACCGCTCGCCGAGCTCGCGCATGGTCTCGATGGTGCCGACGTTCCCCCGACCGAACAGCGCGTCCTCTCCGAGCACCACGCACCGCGCACCGAGCCCCTCGACGAGGAAGCGGCGCACGAACTCCTCGGGCGAGTGCTGCGCGAAGTCGACGGTGAACTCCAGGTCCAGCACGCCGTGCATCCCGGCCAGCAGGAGCAGGCGGTCACGGTCCTCGTGACCGGTCAGCAGCGGGGTGCGAGCGGGGTCGCCCATCACGTGTCGCGGATGGGGCCAGAAGGTGAGCGCCACCGGCGCGAGCGATCGCGACTCGGCATGGTGCCGCAGCTGATCGAGCACGAACCGGTGACCGCGGTGGACCCCGTCGTAGTTGCCGATCGAGACCGCGGTGGGTCCGAGCTCAGCGGGCACCTCCTGGACGGAATGCCAGATGGGGACTCGGGTCACGACGCGGTCATGTCCTTCCGGGGCCGGATGCGCTCCTGCCGGGAGTGCGCAGTGTTCACAGGGATCGAGTGAGCTCGGGGGCGCCGGGGTCGACGCGGCCACGAGGATCGCCGGTGCACACTGTAGCGCCCGTCGGCCGGTCGCACGGTGAGCGCCGGAGCTCGCCCTGCACGTCCGGGCCCGCCGCCCGCGACGCAGTCGAGGACGGGGCGCCGCCGGCCGTCGCGGCGATGCAGAGTTGTGACGAAGGTCCGACGGTTCTCCATATCGTGGGATGTTGCCGCTCCGTTAGTCTGAGAGACAAGGCGGCGCCGGGGAGGGACCCCTGTGCGCACCCGCATCTACCCGCGGGGGCAGTCACGACGGCCGCCGAGAACGGATCTGTTTCCATGACGAACGTGACCGATGGGGCCGCGCCGGGCGGCCCGTCCCGACCCACCGGCCGTCACAGCCGTCGCCGAGTCGCCCTCCTGCTGGTGGCCATCCTCGCCGTGATCGCCGTGGTCCTCGGCGGCGGTGCGCTGGCCTACTCCAAGCAGTTCGAGGGCCGTGCGCTCCCGGGCACCACGGTGCTCGGTCAGGATGTCGCCGGTCAGACCCCGGAGGAGATCGCCGGCCTGGTCGCCGACCGGGGAGAAGGGGTGACGGTCACCGTCACCGCCGGGGACCAGCAGCTCGACAAGAGCCTCGCGGATCTCGGCGTGAGCGTCGATGCCGCCGCCACCGCGCAGGCCGCCGTCGACCGCGACGACTCCCTCACGGGCGTGCTCGCCTCGACCTGGTCGGGCGAGCACGTCGTGGAACCCGTCGTGACCGTCGACCGGGCAGCGACCGCGGCCTTCGCCGAAGGTCTCGTGCCCGAGGACCGGACGACCCCGGTCGACGCCTCGGTCTCCTTCGACGAGGATGCCCAGAGCTGGACCACCGAGCCCGGCCGCAATGGCCAGGGGGTCGATCCGGAGCCTCTGGTCGCCGCGGTGGCCGAGAACGCCGCTGCCCTCGAGGACTTCTCTGTGGAGCAGCCCATCGAGGAGATCACCCCGGCGATCACCACCGAGGAGGCGGAGGAGGTCGTCGGCTCCATCTCCGCCCTGCTCGAGCAGCCGATGTCGATCACCGGCGCCGACGAGGAGACCCACGAGGTCTCCCCCGAGCGCCGCAACGACTGGATCTCCGTGTCCCCCGCCGAGGACGGCCGATCGCTGCACATCGTCGTGGACGAGGAGTCCGTGCACGAATGGGTCGCCGCCCGCGCCGAGCAGGATGCCGTCGAGGCGGAGGACGGGATCGAACAGGTCGACGCGGACGGCGAGGTCGTCAAGGTCGTGGCCGAGAAGCAGGATGGCCTGAAGATCACCAACACCGATGCGATCGCGGAGCAGCTGATCACCGCGCTGAAGGGCATCACGCCCCTCGAGGCCGCCTTCGAGTCCACGACGGTCGAGGCCGAGGTCGAGCGGGTGGACGCGCCCGAGCCCGAGAAGGACGAGGAGAAGACCGAGGACGGGGAGGAGAGCACGGTCCCGGCGAATCCGACCGGCGAGAAGTGGATCGACGTCGATCTCTCGCAGAAGACCGTCACCGCCTACGTGGGCGACACCCCGGTGTGGGGCCCGCGGGCGATGGTCGATGGCAAGCCCGGCAACGAGACCGTCACCGGCACCTACGAGATCTACCTGCGCTACGACCTCCAGGACATGACCAACGCGGCGTACTACCCCGAGGATCACCCGAAGTACTACCTCACCGAGGACGTCCCGTGGGTGCAGTACTTCCACCGCGGATTCGGGTTCCACGGTGCGCCGTGGCGCTCCTCCTTCGGGTACTCCGGTTCGCACGGCTGCATCAACATGCCGGTCTCCGATGCGAAGTGGCTGTACGACTGGGCGAGCATCGGCACCAAGACCGTGGTCCACCACTGATCTGCAGATCTTCCTGCCCCGAGGGCGGCTGACGCGGGGCATCCACCGACGGTGGGTGCCCCGCGTCGATGGTGGCGGGGCCTCAGCAGCGCGCGTCGACCGGGACGACCAGCCGGGGCCGCCAGGAGGAGCCGTCCTGCTGCAGGATCGCGATCAGGTGCCCGGCGGCGTCCAGAGCGGCGACCGGGCGGTCCTGGACCTCGAGCGGGTGGCGTCCGTGCGGTGCGGGGGCGGGTGCCACGACCGCCTCGGATCGGATCCGGCGCCCGCTGCCGAGCGCCTCGGCCTGAGCCTCATCGACGGCCAGCGTGGGGAGCACCCGGGCGGCGATGGTGCCCAGGCCGTGCAGCGGCAGCTCGACGTCGTCCCCTTCGCCGCGCGCCGGGACGTCCACCGCGTCCTCGACGCTGAACGGCCCCACCGCGGTGCGCCGCAGCGCCGTGAGGTGGCCGCCCACGCCGTGCGCGGCGCCGAGATCACGTGCCAGGGCGCGCACGTAGGTGCCGGAGGTGCAGTCGATCACGGCGTCCAGATCGAGGAACGGGCCCTCCACGGACCGTCCCGTCACGGCGAAGCGGGAGATCCGTACGGGACGGGCGGTGAGCTCGACGTCCTCCCCGGCCCGGGCCCGTGCATAGGCGCGTCTGCCGTCGATCTTGAGGGCGCTGACGGTGGAGGGCACCTGGGCGATGTCGCCGCGCAGGGCGTTCAGCGACTGCTCGAGCTGGTCCTCGGACAGGGCGGTGGCATCGGCCACGTCGCCCAGCGGCTCCCCCTCGCGGTCGTCGGTGGTGGTGGCCCGGCCCAGCCGGATCGTCGCCCGGTAGGTCTTGTCCAGTCCCACCAGGTAGGTGAGCAGGCGCGTGCCCTGGCCGACGCCGAGCACCAGCAGCCCGGTCGCCATCGGGTCGAGGGTCCCCGCATGACCGACCTTCTTCGTGCCCAGCAGCCACCGGACCCGCGCGACCACGTCGTGGCTGGTGCGCTCCGGGGCCTTGTCGACCAGGAGGATGCCGTGCGGGGCCGTGCTCACGCCTGCTCGCGGCCGAGGTCGTCCTCGGAGGGTGCGGAGCCGTCCTCCGGCTCCTCCTCCCGCGGCTTGCGATAGGGGTCCGCCTCCCCGGCATAGGCGGCACCGGCCTTGGCCTGCTCGAGCTCGGCGTCGCGGCCCCGGGCCTCGGTGAGCAGGTCCTCGATGACGCGGGCGTTCTCGGGCACCGCATCGGCGATGAACTCGAGGGTCGGGGTCAGGCGCACGCCGGTCTGGCGGCCCACCTCACGACGGAGCATGCCGGTGGCGCTGACCAGCGCCGCGCCGGTCCCTTCTCGCTCCTCGTCGGTGCCGAGGACGGTGTAGAAGAGGGTGGCGTGCTGGAGGTCGCCGCTGACCCGCACGTCGGTGATGGTCACGAACCCGAGGCGCGGGTCCTTGACACGGTTGTCGAGCATGGTCGCGACGATGACCTTGATGCGGTCGGCGAGCTTGCGGGCGCGGGGGTTGTCGTTCATGAGATCTCGTTCTCCTGATCAGCGGCGAGAGCGGAGAGCTGCTCGACGCGGGGGTGGTTCGTGGGGACCGCGAGCAGGATGTCGCGGTCGATGGACTGGTCGACCCGGTGGCGGAAGGCGCCGTCGGCGCTGAGCACCTGCAGCCCGGACTCGGCGAGCACCGCGGAGGCCTGGGCGTGATCGAGGGTGCGGCGGTTCACGGCGAGGGCGATCCCGGCCCCGTCCCGCAGCAGTCGACGCCAGCCCGGGGCCGCGCCGCGCAGCACCTCCAGGGGGGACCGTCGCCATGCCCCATCAGCGCGGGAGCCGTGCTGGACACCGTAGGGCAGATCGGCGACCAGGGCATCCACCGAGGCGGCCGGCAGCAGCTGTCCCAGCCGGGCCGTGTCGCAGCCGAGCACGGTGAGGCGCTGACCGCCGCCGGCGCGCAGGGTCTGCTTGTCCGCAGCGAGTTCCGCCTCGAGGCGGGTCCCCAGCTGTTCGCCGTGCACGGTGAGCCGGGTGCTCTCCAACGTGTGCTTGAGGCGGTGGTCCCGCAGCCAGGTGCCCAGGAACGCACGATAGGCCTCGACGTCCTTGCGGTCGATCTCGGCGCCGACGGGGCTCAGGCCCAGCCGCAGGGCACGGTTGAGGGTGGTGCCACGACCGCAGAGCGGGTCGAGCAGCGACAGGGTGCCGTCGAACAGACCGGCACGCCGGGTCGACAGGGCCGCGGCGAGGTTGATCAGCAGCGCGGTGAACTGCTCGTTGGTCTTCCCCGGATAGCGCAGGATCGTCTCCAGATCCGCGGGATGGTGCAGCCTGCCGGGCAGATCCCAGGGCCGCAGCAGCGGCGCGGTCGGGAGCGCGGAGCCCGCGGCGGCCTCCTCGACCACGTCCAGCACGCCGAGAGTGGCGGACAGCGAGGCGAGCAGCCGGGCCGTGGCGGCAGCGGAGGCGCTGCCGGCGGTCGGGGCACGGGAGGAGGGGTCGTCCTCGGTGCGCACCTCGAGAGCGTCCATGCCGCCGACCACGCGCTCCCGCACGACGGGTGCGGCTCCCTGGTGGGCGCCGAGCACCCAGTGCGCCTCCGCGAGCGCCAGAGCACCCGCGGCCTGCGCGTAGACGCGGTTGGCCGAGGGTGCTCGCAGGGCGAGGGACACCTGGGTCATCGTGGTCTCCTCCCCCGCCGGGTGGCGTCCGGGCGTCCTGCAGGACGCCCGGACGCTCCAGGATCAGATGCGGGGCTTCTCCTGCATCTCGTAGGTGGTGATGTGGTCCTCGAGCTGGAGATCGTTGTACGAGCCCAGGTTGATACCGCACTCGTACCCCTCGCGGACCTCGGTGACATCATCCTTGAACCGGCGCAGACCGGCCACCTCGATGTTCTCGGCGACCACCACACCGTTGCGGGTGATGCGCGCCTTCGCACCGCGCCTGATGATGCCGCTGCGCACGATCGAACCGGCGATGTTGCCGAACTTGGAGGAGCGGAAGATCTCGCGGATCTCCGCCGAACCGAGCTCGACCTCCTCGTACTCCGGCTTGAGCATGCCCTTGAGGGCGGACTCGACCTCGTCGATGGCGTTGTAGATGACCGAGTAGTACTTGATCTCCACGCCTTCACGATCGGCGTAGTCCGCGTTCAGACCCTCCGCGCGGACGTTGTAGCCGATGATGACCGCGTTCGAGGCGACCGCGAGGTTGATGTTGTTCATCGTGATCGCGCCGACGCCGCGGTCGATGATGCGCAGATCCACGCCCTCGCCGACCTCGATGCCCAGCAGCGACTCCTCGAGGGCCTCGACCGCACCGGCGGCGTCACCCTTGAGGATGAGGTTGAGGGTCTCGACCTTGCCGTCGGCCATGTGCTGGTTGATGTCCTCGAGGCTGATCCGCTTGCGGACCTTCGAGAGCGACGCGGCGCGCTTGGCGGCCTCGCGCTTCTCGGCGATCTGGCGGGCGGTGCGCTCGTCCTGGGCGACCAGGAAGGAGTCACCGGCGCCGGGCACCGAGGTCAGACCGAGCACCTGGACCGGACGGGACGGGCCCGCCTCGGTGACGGTGTCGCCGTTCTCGTCGAGCATCGCGCGGACACGGCCGTGGCCGCTGCCGCAGACGATCGCGTCGCCGACCCGCAGGGTGCCCTGCTGGACCAGCACGGTGGCGACCGGGCCGCGCCCCTTGTCGAGGTTCGCCTCGATGGACACGCCGCGCGCGTCCTTGTCCGGGTTCGCGGTGAGCTCGAGGGCGGCATCCGCGGTGAGCAGCACAGCCTCCAGCAGCGCCTCGATGTTGAGGTTCTCACGAGCGGAGACGTCCACGAACATCGTGTCGCCGCCGTACTCCTCGGCGATCAGGTTGTACTCGGTCAGCTGCTGCCGGATCTTCTCCGGGTTGGCGTCGGGCTTGTCGACCTTGTTGACCGCGACCACGATCGGGACGTGCGCCGCCTGGGCGTGGTTGAGCGCTTCGATCGTCTGCGGCATCACACCGTCGTCGGCCGCGACCACCAGGATCGCGATGTCGGTGACGTCCGCACCGCGGGCACGCATGGCGGTGAACGCTTCGTGACCCGGGGTATCGATGAAGGTCAGTGCACGGTCCTGCTCCTCGTGCTCGACGTCCACCTGGTACGCACCGATGTGCTGGGTGATGCCGCCGGCCTCACCGGCGCCGACCTTGGCCTTGCGGATCGTGTCCAGCAGGCGGGTCTTGCCGTGGTCGACGTGACCCATGACGGTGACGACGGGCGGACGCGGCATGCGATCCGCCTCGTCCTCCTCGGCGAGCTCGGCGTCGAGATCGATGTCGAACTGCTCCAGCAGCTCGCGCTCCTCGTCCTCCGGGGAGACGATCTCGATCTTGTAGCCCAGCTCCTCGCCCAGCAGGCCGAAGGTGACCTCGTCCAGCGACTGGGTCGCGGTGGCCATCTCGCCCATCGCGAACATCACCGTGATCAGCGACGCGGGGTTGACATCGATGCGGTCGGCGAAGTCCGACAGCGAGGCACCGCGGCGCAGGCGAACGGTCTGGCCGTTGCCGCGCGGGATCGAGACGCCACCCGGCGCGGGAGCCTGCTGCTGCTCGAATTCCTGACGCTTCGCGCGCTTCGACTTGCGTGAACGGGCCGGCTTGCCGCCGCGGCCGAACGCACCCTGGGTGCTGCCGCGACCGCCACGGCCGCGAGGACCGCCGCCACCGCCGCCGGGACGGCTGGGACCTCCCGGGCCACCGGGGCCGGGACGGCCGCCGCGACCGCGACCGCCGCCGCCCTGGTTGGCCTCGGTGAGGCCACCGCTGGAGTGCTGCCGCATGATGCCGGGGGTCGGCATCCCGGGACGACCGCCGGCCGGACGCGGGGCGCCCTCACGAGGCGGACGGCCCGCTGCCTGGTCCCCGGCGGCAGGACGCGGACGCTGGCCCGGACGGGGCATGCCCTGAGCGCTGGCGAAGGGGTTGTTCCCGGGACGGGGCGCTCCCTCACCGCGCGGCGGGCGACCGCCGCCCTGGCCCGGCTTGCGGGAACCGGGACGGGGCATGCCCTGCGAGCTGGCGAAGGGGTTGTTGCCGGGACGAGCACTGCCCGGACGGGGCGAGGGCCGCTCGCCACCGGGCTTCGGCGCGGGGGCCGGCTTCTCGGCGCCCGGCTTCGGCGCGGGGGCCGGCTTCTCGGCACCGGGCTTCGGTGCAGGGGCCGGCTTCTCGGCGCTCGGTGTCGGTGCCGGAGCGGGCGCTTCCGCCGTCTCCGCGGCCGGGGCAGCGGGCTCCTGGGGGGCGGACTCGGCCGACTGCTTCGCGGCGGGCTTCATCCCCGGCTTGGGCGCGGACGCGCCGCCGGGCTTGGGAGCGCCGGAGGCCGTGGAGGGCGCACCGGTGCCGCTCTTCGCCGCGGGAGCATCGTCACCGCTCTTGGCGGGGAGCTCCTCACGCAGTCGGCGGGCGACGGGTGCTTCGATGGTCGAGGAAGCGGAGCGAACGAATTCGCCCATGTCCTGCAGCTTCTGGAGCACTGCCTTGCTCGGGTGTCCGAGCTCCTTGGCGAGCTCGTGGACGCGGACCTTAGCCACATTTCTCCTGTCTCGGTCCGGCCGACAAGAGGGCTCGGACCACTAATTCCTGAAGGTGCTCATTGGTGAGTACTCATCGGATGTCCATGGTTCTTCTACCTGTTCCACGTGCGGGTGAAATCGGGGTTCTCGAGCGACTGGGCGAGGAGCCCGGTGTCGACCGGCCCCCGGAAGGACCGGGGGAAACCGCCTCGCCGGAGGGCGAGCTCGAGACATGACGCGGCGGGATGGAGCCACGATCCGCGGCCGGGAGCCGACCCCGAGGGGTCGACGCGGACGCGCGGAGCGGCACCGCCGGGAGCGGGCTCCCGGACCAGACGCACCAGGTCGTCGCGCGCGGCCACCTGGTGGCAGCCGACGCACGTGCGCTCGGGACGACGGGAGGAGCGGGTGACCATTCCTCCACCTCCGTTCCGAGCGCCTCCGCTCGGGCAGCTGCACGATCGTGGGACGATGCGTGCCTGCACCCGGCGAACAGCCTCCCCAGTGTAGCGGACGGGCTGCGCACCTTCTGCAGCGGGGAGGCGTGGGACACACCTCAGTCGGCGGGCACCTGCTCCGGTGCACCGTCGGACCGGATGTCGATCTTCCAACCGGTCAGCTTCGCGGCGAGCCGGGCGTTCTGCCCGTCCTTGCCGATCGCGAGGGAGAGCTGCGTCTCGGGCACCACGGCCCGTGCCGAACGGCCGACCTCGTCGAGCACCGTCACGCTGGCCACGCGCGCGGGCGAGAGCGCATTGGTGACGTAGGTGGCCGGGTCCTCGTCGAAGTCGACGATGTCGATCTTCTCGCCGCCCAGTTCGTTCATCACAGCCCGCACCCGGGCCCCCATCGGGCCGATGCAGGAGCCCTTGGCGTTGACACCGGGCACGGTCGCCCGCACGGACATCTTCGTGCGGTGGCCGGCCTCCCGGGCGAGGCCCGCGATCTCGACCGTGCCGTCGGCGACCTCGGGGACCTCGAGGTCGAACAGGCGGCGCACCAGGTTCGGGTGCGAGCGCGAGAGCGTGATCTGCGGGCCCTTCGGGCCGCGCCGCGCCTCGGTGACGTAGGCCCGCAGCCGACGGCCGTGCGAGTAGTCCTCGCCCGGCACCCGCTCGTGCGGGGGCAGCACGGCCTCGACCTCGCCGAGGTCGACCAGCACCATCCGCGGGTCACGGCCCTGCTGGATGATGCCGGAGACGATCTGATCTGCCCGGTCGGCGTACTCGCCGAGCACCGCCTCGTCCTCCAGGTCGCGGATGCGCTGGAAGATCACCTGGCGGGCGGTCGAGGCGGCGACGCGTCCGAAGTTCTCGGGGGTGTCGTCCCACTCCTCCAGCACGATGCCGTCGCCGTCGCGCTCGCGGGCGATCACGGCGACCTCTCCGGTGCTGTCGTCGATGAGCACCTCGGAGTCCCGCACCGGGTGGTCGGTGTGGAGGTAAGCGGCGTGCAGCGCCGAGCGGATCGCGTCCAGCAGCACGGGCAGGCTGATCTCGCGCTCGCGTTCGAGGGCCCGCAGGGCACCCATATCGATGTCCATCTCAGCTCTCCTTCTGTGCGGCCGGGTGGTCCGCGGCGGTGGTCTCGGCGTCAGCGAGCAGCTGCGCGAGGTCGGCGGGCGGGTCGAACTCGACCTCGACCCGGGCGGTGGTGACCTTGGCGATCGGGATCACCGGGCGTTCGGGGGTGCCCTGGGGCAGCTTCAGCGTCCGGCCGCGGTCGTCGCGACCGGGCTCCTGGCGCAGGTGCAGGTCCTCTCCGCGCACGGCGAGCAGCCGGGCCCGGTAGCGGGTGCCATCGGCGGTGGTCAGCGCCAGCAGACGGCCGCGGGAGCGGCGGAAGTGACGCGGCTGCGTCAGTTCGCGATCGACCCCGGGGGTGGTGACCTCGAGCAGCACCGGAGCACTGCCCAGCACGGCGTCGTCGGCGTCCACCGCCTCGGAGAGCGCACGCGAGGCCTCGGCGACGGCATCGAGATCCGCGCTGCCCAGCTGGTCCTCGGGGAGGTCCACGACGAGGCGCACCTGCGGCATCCCGCCGCCGCGGCGGATCTCGACGTCCTCGAGCACGAGCCCGTGGGCGTCCAGCACCCGGGTCGCCGTCTCCCGCAGGATGGTCTGGTCCTCGAGTGCGCTCATGGCCCGCTCGCCTCCTGCTGCTATGGGTGTCTGTGGTGGCCGGGGCGTCCCCCGGGCGATGGCACCAGGATAGTGGCCGCGGCCGGTCCGTGCCTCCACCCGGGTCGCCGATGCGAGAATCATCCCGTGTCCCGTCCTGCTCTCCCGCCCTGCCCCGCCCCCGCTCCCTCCCGCCGCCTCCTGCTGCGGACCGCGGGCGTCGCGGTGCTGCTGCCGCTGACGGGCTGCGGGCGGATCGCGCTGGGCGGGCCCGAGGAGTACACGCCTCCCCCGCCGGGGATCGATGATCTCTACCGTCATGATCTGCTGGAGCTGCTGGAGCGCACGATCGTCGGCACCGCACGGGTGGCCGCCGCCGATGCTGCCGACGGCGAACCGCTGCTGTCCTCGACCGTGGCCGCGCTCTCCGCCGCCCTGCCGGTGCAGCGCACCGCACTGCTCACCGGCGCGGAGGCGGAGAAGCAGCGCGGGGCCGGCGAGGGCCGCGCTCCGGGGCAGGCCTCGCCGCCGCCCGCGGAGGCGCCGACCGATCTGCCGGGGCTGGTCGACGCCCTCGTCCGGCTGCGCGAACTCGCTGCGTCAGCGGCTCGTCAGGTCTCCGGGTCGTTGGCACGGCCGGTGGTCGCGATCGCGGCCCACACCGCCTGGGCGGCGCGGCGGCTGCGCGGTGGTGCGAGCAGCGCCGGGCTCGCCCCCTCCCCCACGGCCGACGAGCTGGTGCCGACCCGGGAGGTGCCCGCGACCGATCCGCCGTCGATCGGTGCGGAGTCCGATTACCACAGCACGCTCGAGCGGGCCCAGCTGGAGGAGTGGTACGCCGGTTTCCTCCACGAGGTGCTCGCCGCCCGGTCCGAGGACGCGGCGCGGCAGCAGCATCTCGAGCTCACCGCGCTGCACCGGGAGCGTGCTGCGGAGCTGGGCCGGATCGCCGAGGAGGACGGCGCCCCGGTCGTGACCCGCCAGGCGGTCTATGCGATACCCGGGGGGACCCTCGATGCGCAGTCCGCCGCGGAGCTGCCGACGCTGCTGGCCCAGGGGTTGCTGGTCGATCACATCGCGCTGGTCGGGGCCGCCCCGTTCGAGCGGCGGCCGTTGTCGATCGCCGCGGCCCTCCAGGAGGCGGAGCTGCTGGCCCCCCGGGTGGACCGATTGGACCCGCTGCCGAGCCTCGAGGTCGAGCCGCCCCCGCCCGTCCAGGAGTGACCGGCGGGGCGGCGGAGCGCCGCTCCGGGGCAGTGCCGGCTCAGGTGCTGCGGACCTCCGCGACCACCGCGTCCACGATCTCCTGCGGGCTGACCTCGCGGACCTCGCCGCTGGCGCGGTCCCGCAGCTCCACCCTGCCCTCGGCGAGGCTCCTGCCCACGACCACCGAGGTGGGCACACCCAGCAGCTCGGAGTCCTTGAACTTCACGCCCGGGGAGACCTTGGGCCGGTCGTCGTAGAGCACTTCCAGGCCGCGCGCCTCGAGCTCGCCGGCGATCCGCTCGGCCTCGGCGAAGATCTCCTGACCCTTGCCGGTGGCGACGATGTGCACATCGGCGGGAGCGAGCTGACGGGGCCAGACCAGGCCCTTCTCGTCATGGTAGAGCTCGGCGACCGCGGCCACGGCGCGGGTGACGCCGATGCCGTAGGAACCCATGGTCACCACGGCCGTCTTGCCGTTCTCGTCGAGCACCTTGAGGTCCAGCGCCTCGGCGTACTTGCGGCCGAGCTGGAAGATGTGCCCCATCTCCATGCCGCGGGTCAGGTGCAGCGGGCCGGAGCCGTCGGGCGCAGGATCGCCGTCGCGCACCTCCGCGGCCTCGATGGTGCCGTCGGCCGTGAAGTCCCTGCCGAAGACGAGGTCGTAGACGTGCTGGTCCTTCTCCCCGGCGCCGGCGACCCAGGAGGTGCCGGGGACGACACGCGGGTCGACCAGGTAGCGGATCCCCGACTCGGACTCCAGCCCCAGCCCCTCGGGGCCGATGAAGCCCTTCTTCAGCGCCGGGTGCTTCTCGAAGTCCGCGTCGGTGAAGGGGGTCGCGATCGCGGGCGCCAGCGCCGCCTCGAGCCGCTTCGGGTCGACCTCCCGGTCCCCGGGCAGGGCGATGACCAGCGGTTCGGTGGAACCATCGGGGGAGGTCAGCAGGTAGACGAGGTGCTTGAGCATCTCGTAGCGGGTCCACTCCCCCGACTCGGCGATCGGACCCTGCCCCGGGAAGGCCCGGTTCGAGAACTCGGCGAGCTTCGCGATCGTCGACGCGCCGGGGGTGTCCTCGATGTGCATCGCCGGCAGCGCGGCGATCTCGGCGTCGTCCAGCGCGGCCGGGGCCATCGTGGTGACGGCCTCGACGTTCGCGGCGTAGCCGCCGTCGGAGACCACGAAGGTGTCCTCCCCCACGGTGGTGGGGTGCAGGAATTCCTCGGAGCGGGAGCCGCCCATGGCACCGGCGTCGGCCTGACAGATCACCGTGGGCAGTCCGAGCCGTTCGAAGGTGCGCTGGTAGGCGCCGCGCTGCTTCTCGTAGGAGACGTCCAGTCCCTCGTCGCTCACGTCGAAGGAGTAGGCGTCCTTCATGATGAACTCCCGGGTGCGCAGCAGCCCGGCCCGGGGGCGCGCCTCGTCACGGTACTTCGACTGGACCTGGTACAGCATCGTGGGCAGATCCTTGTACGAGGAGAACAGGTCCTTCACGGTGAGGGTGAACATCTCCTCATGGGTGGGGGCGAGCAGATAGTCGTCCTGCTTGCGGTCCTGCAGCCGGAACAGGTTCGGACCGTAGTCCTCCCAGCGACCGCTGGTCTCATAGGGCTCCCGTGGCTGCAGCGCCGAGAACAGCACCTCCTGACCGCCGATCGCATCCTGCTCCTCACGCACGACCTGCTCGACCTTGCGCAGCACCTTCAGCCCCAGCGGCAGCCAGGTGTACACCCCGGCGGCACTGCGACGGATGTAGCCCGCACGCACCAGCAGCCGGTGGCTCGCGACCTCGGCGTCGGCCGGGTCCTCCCGCAGCGTGCGGACGAAGGACGAGGACAGACGGATCATGGGGCAGGCCTTTCACACGGGGCGGTTCGGGGCGGGGCCACCGGGGCTCGCGCGGCCCCATCGTACTGGGCGCCACGGACCGGCCGTACTGGTGACGACGGTCCGGCCGACGCCGGAGCCGGGCGTCTCGGTACGCTGAACGGATGCACCGGCGAGGACAGCGGGCGCCGGAGACCCCGGTTCCCGTCACGAGCACCGCGGGCGCGGAGGACACCACTCCGCCGCCCGGGGCATCGCGACGGCAGCTGCTGCGCAGCGCCGGGACCGTCGCCGTTCTCGGAGCCGTCGGTGCCGGGTCCCTCGCCGCGCGGCAGCTGGCGCGGCCCGCGGCCGACCCCCGCTCCGTGATCCCCCTGTGGTCCGGGACCGTCGCCTATGACACCGGCGGCACCCGGAGGCTCGTCGGCGGGCGCGGGGGTCCTCTCGAGCTGATGGCCGGCACCCGGTTCGCCGCGGACCTGCCGGCCGGCTCCCCGGTGCGGCGGCGCGCCGCCGGGTTCGACGAGGGCACCGCCGCCTGGCGGGACCGGCTCGCGGGCGCTCGCCCGCAGGAGCCGCTGCTGCACGACCTCGCCGCCTCCGCGCTGCAGGATCTCTGGGTGCTCGGGGATGCGCTGCCCGCTCCCGTCGCGGGCTGGAGCCCGTCCTGGCGCCACCTCTGGCCGCGCGATGCCGCCTTCTGCGCAGCGGCGCTGGCGCGGGTGGGCCACCTCGACGATGCGGTCCGGGTGCTGACCCATCTGCAATCGCTCCAGGCCGCGGACGGCTGGTTCGAGGCCCGGTACGACCCGGGCACGGGACGGACACCGGATCACCGGCGGCGGCAGTTCGACGGCACCGGCCTGCTGCTCTGGGCGACGGCGGAGGTCGCGGACGCTGCCGAACGGACCGGTGGCGACCGCCGGGAGACCGTCGGGGCGAGCCTGGCCTCCCTGATCAGGCTGTCCGTGGGCACCCTGCGCAGGGCGACGCGGGACGGCACCGCGATGCCGCCGGTCTCCCCTGATTACTGGGAGATGCGGGAGGACTCGGTGACCCTGTGGACCATGGCCGCGACGCTGACGGGGCTGCGCGCCGGGGCACGGCTGACCGAGGATCCGGAGGTGCAGCGGGCCGCTGCGACCTTCACGCTCCTGCTGGAGGGCACCTTCGGGCGCAGCGGCCTCCAGCGCTATCGCGGCGGCGGCGGGGCGGACTCCGCGCGGGCGCTCCTGGACGCGACCGGCTGCCACGGCGTGGTGTCGACCACGCAGCTCGCCGCGCTGGAGCGCGAGCTGGCCCGGCCGGGCGGGGGGATCGCCCCGGGCGCATCGTGGCGCGCCGACGGGGTGAGCTGGACCCCGTCGACGAGCCTGCTGGGCCTCGCCCTCGCCCGCACCGGCGAGCACGGCGCGGCGTCCGGGATCCTCCGCTGGCTGGCCGAGCACCGCACCGTCGCCGGCTCCTTGCCGGAGAAGGTGCTCTTCGACGGGCGACCGGCAGAGGTGGCGCCGTTGGCCTGGACCGCGGCGAACACGGTGCTGGCGCTGGATGAGCTCCTGCGGGGATGACCGTCCTGGGCCCGCGGCGGCCCGTCGATCAGAACAGGATGGTGGACAGCTCGCCGACCTGGCGGAAGCCGGCGGCGGCGTAGGCGCGGCGGGCCGGTGCGTTGAAGTCGTTGACGTAGAGCGAGACCCGCGGCGCGTGGTCCCGGCTCACCTGCTGCACGAGCTCCGCCATCCCTGCCCGGCCCAGACCCCGGCCCCGCTGGTCCGGGCGCACCCAGACCCCGTGGATCTGGGCGACGTCACCGAACAGAGCACCGACATCGGCCTTGAACAGCACCTCGCCGTCCTCGATGACGACATAGGTGCGGCCCCGACGGATCAGCTCGCCGATGCGAGCCCGGTAGGCCCGGCCGCCGTCCCCGGCCACCGGATCCACCCCCACCTCCTCACGGAACATCGCGACGGCGGCGGGGAACACCGCCGCCTCCTCCCCCGGGACCGCGGCGCGCAGACCGACCGGGGTGAGACGCGGAACCGGCGGGTCCTCGGCCAGCAGCAGCGGCTGGCTCCAGCGGTGCTCCCGCACCTCGGCGCCCCAGACCTCCGCCAGCGTTCTCCAGAGGATCTCGACCGCCCGACGGTCGCCGACCAGCGAGCTGGAGCGACGCGGCCGGGACACCTGGTGCCGCCCGAAGTCCGTCAGCGCCCGATCGGTCGCGGACAGCGGCGCGAGGTTCACGCCGTGCCACAGCAGCCCCTCAGGGCTCTGCTCCTCCCCGACCAGGGAGAACTCCTGGGACAGGGAGGCGGAGCGGCCGAGCTCGCGCAGGCGCGCACCGGGCAGGGCGTTGGTGACCGGATCGGTCAGCGCGAGGGCGAGCGCGTCCTCATGGCCGCCGGAGCGGACCGCTCGGACCCGCCCGCCGCGCCGGAACATCTCCGCTCAGCTCACGGAGACGGACGGGATGCCGGAGTCGGGCGCGTCCTCGCCCATCTCCGCCGCGATCCGGTTCGCCTCGGCCAGCAGCGTCGGCACGATGTCCGCCTCGGGAACGGTCTTGATGACCTGTCCCTTGACGAAGATCTGGCCCTTGCCGTTGCCGGAGGCGACTCCGAGATCGGCCTCTCGGGCCTCGCCCGGGCCGTTGACGACGCAGCCCATCACGGCGACGCGCAGCGGCACCTCGAGGTGCTTGAGCCCCTCGGTGACCTCGTCGGCGAGCGTGTAGACGTCCACCTGGGCACGGCCGCAGGAGGGGCAGGAGACGATGTCGAGCTTGCGGGCCTTGAGGTTCAGCGACTGCAGGATCTGGATCCCGACTTTGACCTCCTCGACCGGTGGGGCCGACAGCGAGACCCGGATGGTGTCGCCGATGCCCTCGCCGAGCAGGATGCCGAAGGCGACAGAGGACTTGATGGTGCCCTGGAAGGCGGGGCCGGCCTCGGTCACGCCCAGATGCAGCGGCCAGTCGCCGGCCTCGGAGAGCTGTCGGTACGCCTCGACCATGATGATCGGGTCGTTGTGCTTCACGGAGATGCCGAAGTCGTGGAAGTCGTGCTCCTCGAACAGGGACGCCTCCCACTTCGCGGAGGCCACCAGCGCCTCGGGGGTGACCCGGTCGCCGGTCATCATGCGCTGGTCGATGCTGCCCGCGTTCACGCCGATCCGCAGGGCGGTGCCGTGGTCCTTCGCGGCCTTGGCGATGGCCCCCACCTGATCGTCGAAGCGGCGGATGTTGCCGGGGTTCACGCGCACCCCCGCGCAGCCGGCCTCGATCGCGGCGAAGACGTACTTGGGCTGGAAGTGGATGTCGGCGATCACCGGGATCGGGGACTTCGCGGCGATCGCGGCCAGCGCGTCGGCGTCCTCCTGGCGCGGGCAGGCCACGCGCACGATGTCGCAGCCCGCGGCGGTCAGCTCCGCGATCTGCTGCAGGGTCGCGTTGATGTCGTGCGTGGGGGTGGTGGTCATCGACTGCACGGTGATCGGTGCGTCGCCGCCCACGGCGAGGTTGCCGAGTCCGACCTTGCGGGTCATCCGCCGGGGTGCGAGCACCGGCGGCGGCTGCTTGACGGACGGGATGCCCAGGCTCACAGAAGTCACCTTCTCATTATGGACGTCCGAGGCGGGGGTTGCGAGGCGAGGTGAGACACCTCCACCGCACCTGCACGATGCCGGTGGCGGTGGCGCGCGTCACCGGGGTGCGGGTGGCCGTCAGGGGAACAACGTGATGGGCTCGACGATGTCCGCGTACAGCAGCAGCACCGTCATCAGGAGGAACACGAGCGCCACCGCATTGGTCACCGGGAGCATGCGGGACATGTCCACCGGGCCGGGGTCGGGCCTGCCCCGCAGCCGGGCGAGGGCGCGGCGGGCCCCCTCGAACAGCGCGCCGGCGATATGCCCGCCGTCCAGCGGCAGCAGCGGCACCAGGTTGAACACGAACAGCGCCATGTTCAGCGAGGCGAGCATCGAGAGCATCGTGCCCGCCTTCTCGCGCAGCTCGAAGCCGGGCTGCTCGGCGGCGGCGACCTCACCGGCCAGGCGCGAGACCCCCACCACGCCGAGCGGGCCGTTGGGGTCGCGTTCGGCGGTGCCGAAGGCGGCCTGCCCCACCTCCCACAGCCGCACCGGAAGGGTGAGCACCAGCTCCCCGGTCCGGGTGAAGGCCGTCCATGCCATCTCCGGCACCATCGCCGGGGACCGCGGCACCAGGTCCGGGGTCCCGGAGACGCCGAGGAATCCGACCTGTTCGGTGACCAGGTCCCCGTTGCCGTCGCGCACGGCGGCGCCGTCCTCGTCGAGCACCGGGCGGTCATCGACCACCATGGTGGCCTCGAGCGGGATCAGCTGGCCGCCGCGCTCGACGACGATCTCGACGGTGCGCTCCTGGGAGGCGCGCACCGAGGTGGTGACGTCCTGCCAGCTGTGGATCTGCCGGCCGTCGATCACCCGCAGCGTGTCACCGGGCCGGATGCCCGCCGCGAGGGCGGGGGCGGGCTCGCGCCCCTCGCAGCTGACGTCCGCCGGGGCATCGGCGGGGACCACGCACTCGGAGACCGCCTGCACGGTCGGGGTCACGGCCGGCAGACCGATGCCGCTGACCAGCACCACCATCAGCACCACGGAGATGAGCAGGTTCATGAGCGGGCCGCCGAGCATCACCACCAGCTTCTTCGGCACCGCCAGGGCGACGAAGGTGCGGTGGGCGTCCGCGGGACCGTACAGGGAGGATTCGTACTGCTTCGCCTCCTCCGCCAGCTCCGTGATCTGCTGCAGCAGGCCCGTGGAGTCCTCATGGATGGTGCCCGGGGGCTCCCCCCTGTGCGGCGGGTACATGCCGATCATCCGGATGAAGCCGCCCAGCGGGATCGCCTTGATGCCGTACTCGGTCTCCCCGCGGGTGCGGGACAAGACGGTGGGGCCGAAGCCGACCATGTACTGGGTGACCCGAACGCCGAACAGCTTCGCAGGCACCAGGTGGCCCACCTCGTGCAGGGCGATGGAGACCGCCAGTCCCACCGCGATCACCAGGATGCCGAGCATGAACAGCAGCACGCCTCAGTGCTCCGCGGAGGTGATCAGCTGCCGGGCGCTCCGGCGCGCCCACGCCTCGACGTCCAGCAGCGGCGGGACCCCGTCGGCGGGGAGGGCACGGGGCCGCTGCGGATGCTCGAGCACGGCCCGGATCAGCGCGGTGATCCCCAGGAAGTCGAGGTCACCGTCGAAGAACGCAGCCACGGCCTCCTCGTTGGCGGCGTTGAAGACAGCCATCGCCCCGCCGCCCTCGCGGTGGGCGGCACGGGCGAGCTCGATCGCCTCGAAGGTGTCCTCGTCGACCGGTTCGAAGGTCCAGGACTGGGCGGCGGAGAAGTCCAGTGCCGCGGCGAGCCCGGGGAGCTTCTCGGGGTGGGCCAGCGCCCAGCCGATGGCGTGGCGCATGTCCGGGGGGCTCGCCTGCGCGATGGTGGAGCCGTCCACGAGCGTGACCATCGAGTGCACGATCGACTGCGGGTGCACGACCACCTGGACCCGGTCCTCGGGAAGATCGAACTGGAAGCAGGCCTCGATCACCTCGAGCGCCTTGTTGACCAGGGTGGCGGAGTTGGTGGAGATCACCCGGCCCATGGACCAGGTGGGGTGGGCCAGGGCCTGCTCCGGGGTGACCTCGGTCAGCTGCTCGCGGCTGCGCCCGCGGAAGGGTCCGCCGGAGGCGGTGATCACCAGCTGATCGATCTGGTCGTGGCGCACCCCGGCCAGCGCCTGTGCGATCGCGGTGTGCTCCGAGTCCACCGGCAGGATCTGCCCCGGTGCGGCGGCGTCGGTGACCAGGTGACCGCCGACCACCAGGGACTCCTTGTTGGCCAGGGCGAGCCGGGCGCCGGAGGCGAGACCGGCGAGGGTGGGCAGCAGGCCGACGGAACCGGTGATGGCGTTCAGCACCACGTCCCCGTCGCCGAGGGAGCCGGCGAGCTCGACCACGGCCTCCGCCCCCGCGTCGAACCTCGGGGCACCGAGCCCCTCCGCGCGGCAGCTGCGCTGCACGGCCGCCTCCACGTCCTCGATCCGTGCGGGGTCGGAGACCACCACGCGCTCGGGGCGATGGGCGAGGACCTGCTCGGCGACGAGGGCGGGCCGGGTCCCGCCGACCGCGAGACCGTGCAGCCGGGCGACCTCCGGGAACCGGGTCAGGACGTCCAGCGCCTGGGTGCCGATGGATCCGGTGGCGCCCAGCAGGGCGAGCCGACGCTCGCGGGGGCCGATCACGGCACGGAGGCCATCACGTCCGCGACATGATCGAGGTAGACGTCGACCACGGCCTCGCGGTAGCCGTCCGGGCCGCGGCGACGGCCGAAGGCGGCCCGCCGCACATCATCGACGCTCATCGGGTGGCCGTCGGTGAAATAGGCGACGAGCTGGTCGCACAGACCGTCGACATCGGCCTTGTCGTAGGCGGGCTCGCCCTGTGCGGCCGGGGCGAAGCGGTCCCCGGCGGGACGCTCCAGCCGCTCCTTGAGCACCTCCGCGCGCTCGGTGAGCTTCGCGACCCAGACCTCCTCGCCGTGCTCGGCGACGGCGTCGTCCCGGGCCTGGAGGGCGAAGGCGTCGGAGAGCCGGTCCAGCGCTTCGTCGACGACGCGCATGTCGTATCCGCCCCGCTCCGTGCCGAAGCTGGCCGCCGTGATGTCACCGCCGGTGAACGAGGGGTCGCGCCCCTCATAGGCGGTGCGGGCGCGGGAGAGGAACTCGTCGACCTCGCGCATGTCATATCCGACGCTGAAGCGCGAGACACGCTCGAACGATGTGCTCACCAGTGGGTCCTTCCTCGGTGCTGTCGGGGTCCCACTGTAGCGGCGTGGGCGGGGTGGTGCGGGGAGGCGTGCGGGACGCGGTGGACCGGGTCGGGCTCAGTCGCTCGTGGCCGCGATGGCCTCGACGCGGGCGACCCGCGCTTCGCGGTCCTCCCGATGGGTGTCGGTCTCGATGACCTCGGCGGCGAGCTGGCCGCAGGCGCCGTCGATGTCGGAGCCGCGGGTGTCGCGGATGGTGGCGGAGATCCCGTTGTCCCGCAGGGTCTCCACGAAGCGCTTCTCCACGCGGGGATCCGAGGCGGTCCATTTCGAGCCCTTGACCGGGTTCAGCGGAATCGGGTTGACGTGGATCCAGTGGGCGCCGCCCTTGGCGATCAACCGGTCGGCGAGCAGTTGGGCCCGGTGCTGCTGGTCGTTGATGTCCCGGATCAGCGCGTACTCGATGCTGACCCGGCGCCCGGTGGTCTCGAAGTACTCCCAGGCGGCATCGAGGATCTCGTCGATGTCGAAGCGGGTGTTGATCGGCACCAGCTCATCGCGCAGCGCGTCGTCGGGCGCATGCAGCGAGACCGCAAGGGTCAGGGGGATCTTCTCCGCGGTGAGCTTGCGGACCGCCGGTGCCAGACCCACCGTGGAGACCGTGATGTGCCGCGCCCCCATCCCGAAGCCCTCCGGGGCCGGGGCGTTCAGGCGCCTGCACACGGTGGCCACGGGGCGGTAGTTCGCCAACGGCTCCCCCATCCCCATGAAGACGATGTTGTTGACCCGGCCGGCCCCGCCGGGCAGCTCGCCCCGGGCGAGCATCCGGTTGGCGATGCGGACCTGCTCGAGGATCTCTGCGGCCGAGAGGTTGCGGGTCAGGCCCATCTGGCCGGTGGCGCAGAAGGGGCAGTTCATGCCGCAGCCGGCCTCGGAGGAGATGCACAGGGTGTTGCGGTCGCTGTAGCGCATCAGCACAGACTCGACCATGGGGCCGTCGAACAGCTGCCAGAGGAACTTCTGGGTCGCGCCATGGTCGGCGGACTGTCGGGAGACCTGCGTCAGCAGCGGCGGGAAGAATTTCTCGACCAGCTCGTCACGGCGGTCCTGGGGCAGGTCCGTGAGGTCCTCGGGGTCGGTGGTGAAGTGCTCGAAGTAGTGCACCGAGAGCTGCTTCGCGCGGAAGCCCGGAAGCCCCATCTCCTCGAGCGCGGCCTTCCGCTCGGTGAGCGTGAGGTCGGCCAGGTGCACCGGCGGCTTGCCCCGGCGGGAGGGACGCATCTGGAGCTGGCCCGGGGCCAGGGCGACCTTCTGCCCGGGCACCGCCTCGCGCGACAGGTCGGGGGTGGGGGACAGCGCGACCGGCGTGGGGTTGCCCGGACGGCTGGTCGGTTCCTCGGGGGTGTTCATGGCAGCAGTACCTCCAGCATGATGTAAGTGGTGGGGGCGGCGAGCAGGATGGAATCGATCCGGTCCAGCACTCCCCCGTGGCCGGGCAGCAGGTGCCCCATGTCCTTGATGCCGAGATCGCGCTTGAGCAGGGACTGGGAGAGGTCGCCCCCGGTGGAGACGAGCACCAGCACCGCGCCGATCGCGGCTGCTGCCCACCAGGGCAGGTCCAGGGCGAGGGTGCCGACCGCGGTGACCCCGGCGGTGCCCAGGAGCAGGGAGCCGGCGAACCCCTCCCAGCTCTTCTTCGGACTGATCCGGGGAGCCATCGGATGCTTCCCCAGCAGCACCCCGGCCACGTAGCCGCCGATGTCGTTGCCGACCGGCCCCAGGATGGCCAGCAGCACCAGCATCTGGCCCTGCTCCTGGGCGAACAGCAGCAGCAGGAAGCAGCCCAGGAACGGGATCCAGGCCAGCGCGAACACTCCCCCGGCCACGTCACGCAGCGCGCTGAGGCCCATGGACTCGCTGACGCGCCACAGGATGAGCACGCAGACGGCGGCGGCCGTCGCCACCAGCAGCCCCTCGGCACCGAACACGACGGTGGAGACCACCATCCCGATCACGCCGACCAGCAGTGGGGTCTGCGGCAGTCGCAGACCGCCCTCCGCCAGTGCCCGCGTCACCTCCAGCACCGCGATGACCATCGCGATCGCGGCGAGCACCGCGAAGGCCTGCGGCACCACGAACAGCGCCACGAACAGCAGGACGGCCAGACCCGCCCCGACCGCGATCGCGGCCGGCAGATTCCGGCCGGCACCGCGGCGCTTGGCGTGCTCGGGCTCGCTCCCGGGCGCGTCAGGGGCCGCCTCGAGCGTGCTCGAGACGGTCGGGGCGGTGAGCGCCGGATCGGTGCTCACGCCGACGGCCCCTGGGGTCGTGGTCTGCGGTGCAGGGTTCTGCGCTCCTGTGCGGCGACTCAGACGGTCTCGAGCTCGGTCTCCTTGAGGCCGAGCGACTCATCGATCTGCTCGATGTACTTCTTGGTCAGCGACTCGAGCTCCTTCTCCGCGCGGATGCCCTCGTCCTCGCCGATCTCCTTGTCCTTGACCAGCTTCTCGATCGCCTTCTTCGCATTGCCGCGGGAACCGCGCACGGAGACGCGCCCGTCCTCCGCCTTGGTGCGGGCGAGCTTGACGTAGTCCTTGCGACGCTCCTCGGTCAGGGCGGGCAGCACCACGCGCAGGGTGTCGCCGTTGTTCGTGGGATTCACGCCCAGGTCCGAATCCCGCAGCGCGGTCTCGACGCCGGACATGGCGGACTTGTCATAGGGCGTGACGATGACCGTGCGCGCCTCGGGGAACTGCAGGGAGGCCAGCTGGTTCAGCGGTGTCGGGGCGCCGTAGTACTCGACGGTGATGCCCTGGAACATCGCGGCATTCGCGCGGCCGGTGCGGATCGCGGTGAAGTCCTCCTTGGTGACCTCCACGGACTTCGTCATCTTGGACTCCGCGTCCTTCAGGATGCTCGGGGTGTCGTCGCTCACGGGGTGCTCCTCGGTTCTCGGTAGGTGTTCGTGATCCATTGTCCCGCCTCGTCAAGGGCGGCAGGCGGACTCGGGGGTGCTCTGCGGTTCCCGGCAGGACGGTGGCCCGCCCGGCCGGGGTCACTTGGTGACGACGGTGCCGATGCGGTCGCCGCGCATGGCGCGCGTGATGTTGCCGGGGGCGTCGAGACCGAACACCATCATCTGCTGGGCGTTGTCCATGCACAGGCTGAAGGCGGTGGAGTCGACGACCTTCAGGCCGCGCTGGAGGGCGTCGTTGTAGGTGACGTGATCGAGCTTCTCCGCGTCGGGGTTGGCGCGCGGATCGGAGTCGTAGACGCCGTCGACGCCGTTCTTGGCCATCAGCACCTCTTCGCAGCCGATCTCCAGGGCGCGCTGGACGGCGACGGTGTCGGTCGAGAAATAGGGCATGCCGGCACCGGCGCCGAAGATGACCACGCGGCCCTTCTCGAGGTGCCGCACGGCGCGCAGCGGGATGTAGGGCTCGGCGACCTGTCCCATCTCGATGGCGGTCTGCACGCGGGTGGAGACACCGCGCTGCTCGAGGAAGTCCTGCAGGGCGAGGCAGTTCATGACGGTGCCGAGCATGCCCATGTAGTCGGCGCGGCGACGGTCCATCCCGCGCTGGGAGAGCTCTGCACCGCGGAAGAAGTTGCCGCCGCCGACGACGACGGCGCACTCGACACCGAGCGCCACGCCCTCGGCGATCTCCCCGGCGATCCGGGAGACGACATCGGGGTCGATGCCGACGGCGCCCCCTCCGAAGGCCTCGCCCGAGAGCTTCAGAAGAACGCGACGTCCATCCTCGGGCCGGGGGAGAACAGGAATCGGTGACGTAAACGTCTGGGTCATGTCGGTCCTTCCGCGCTGGGTTCTCGGCGATGATACCGGTGCGGCCCCGCACCGATGGTGCGGGGCCGCAGAGCGGTGGCGACGCTCACGCATCGCCGGTGGGGTGGGGATCGGGTGATCCTCGTCCCGGGGTCTCAGCTGCCGACGCGGAAGCGGAGGAAACCGGTGACGGTGCCGCCGACCTCCTCGACGACCTGGCCGACGGACTTCTTGGAGTCCTTCGCGAACGCCTGGTCCAGGAGGCAGTTCTCCTTGAAGAAGCCGTTCAGGCGACCCTCGATGATCTTCGGCATCGCCTTCTCGGGCTTGCCCTCGTTCTTCGCGGTGTCCTCGGCGATGCGGCGCTCCTCGGCGACGGTCTCCTCCGGGACCTCCTCGCGCGAGAGGTAGGTCGGGGTGAACGCGGCGATGTGCATCGCGATGTCGCGCGCGACCTCGGCACCGGCCTTGTCGGTGGCGACCAGCACGCCGACCTGCGGAGGCAGGTCCTTGTTGGTGCGGTGCATGTACTCGGTGACGACCTCGCCGGAGACCCGGCCGATGCGGCGCACCAGGATCTTCTCGCCCATGGTGGCGCCCGCGTTGGTGAGCGCCTCGCCGAACGGGGTGGCGGCCAGGTCCTCGGGCTCGCCCGCACCGGACTCGACGGCCGCAGCCACGGCCTCGTCGCCCAGGGCGACGAACTTGTCGTTCTTGGCCACGAAGTCGGTCTCGGAGTTGAGCTCGACCAGGGTGCCGGTCCGACCGTCCTCGCTGTCGCGGATATCGACGGCGATGAGGCCCTCGGAGGCGGTGCGGCCTTCGCGCTTGGCGATGCCCTTGAGTCCCTTGACGCGGATCAGCTCCACGGCCTTGGCCTTGTCGCCGTCGGCGTCGTCGAGCGCCTTCTTGACGTCGAGCATGCCCGCGCCGGTGGACTCGCGGATCTCCTTGATGTCTGCTGCCGTGTAGTTGGCCATGTTCCTCTTCCTTGTGGGAGCTGCGGGAGGGGGAGGGAGGCGGGGTGCGCCTCCCGGAGAGAGGCCCGGGAACGGTGATGCCGTCCCCGGGCCTGTGAGTCACTCGGCGGCCGGAGCCTCGGAGGACTTCTCCTCGGCGACTGCCTCGGCGGCGGCATCCGCTGCGGGAGCGTTGTCGGCCGCCTGGGCCGGGGCCTCGGCGGAGATGCCGGCCGGCTCCTCGGCGGTCTCGGCGGATTCCGCGGCGACGGACTGCTCGGCGGGAGCGCCCTGCTGCTGGACCTCGGACTGCTTGAGCAGCTCCTGCTCCCACTCGGCCAGCGGCTCGACCTCGACGGCGGAGACGTTCTTCTCGCCGCCGGTGGACCTGGCGTGCCGCTCCTGCAGACCAGCGGCCACGGCATCGGCGATGACGCGGGTCAGCAGCGTGACGGAGCGGATCGCGTCGTCATTGCCCGGGATCGGGTAGGTGATCTCGTCGGGATCGCAGTTGGTGTCCAGGATCGCGACGACGGGGATGTTGAGCTTCTGCGCCTCGTCGACGGCCAGGTGCTCCTTGTTGGTGTCCACGATCCAGACGGCCGAGGGCGCCTTGCCCATGTCGCGGATGCCGCCGAGCGTCTTCTCGAGCTTGTCCTTCTCGCGGCGCATCATCAGCAGCTCCTTCTTGGTGCGGCCGGAGGAGGCCACATCCTCGAAGTCGATCTGCTCGAGCTCCTTGAGGCGGTTCACGCGCTGGGAGACGGTCTGCAGGTTGGTGAGCATGCCGCCCAGCCAACGCTGGTTCACGTAGGGCATGCCCACGCGGGTGGCCTGCTCCTGGACGGACTCCTGCGCCTGCTTCTTGGTGCCGACGAACAGGATGGTGCCGCCGTGGGCGACGGTCTGCTTGACGAAGTCGTACGCCTTGTCGATGTACGTCAGGGTCTGCATCAGGTCGACGATGTAGATGCCGTTGCGCTCGGTGAAGATGAAGCGACGGACCTTCGGGTTCCAACGACGGGTCTGGTGTCCGAAGTGGACGCCGCTCTCCAGGAGCTGGCGCATGGTGACGACTGCCATGATGGTGTCCTCTGTTCTCCGGCCCTGGGCTCGCACGGCGCGCCCGTGGGCGTCCGCGGTCATCGCGCAGGACCTGCGTTCTCGGTTGTTCCCCCGCCACCGGTCGGTGCGGGGCCTGGTGCCCGGGTCGCCGACCGCCCCGAGGCATCCCGCGCCTGAGGTGCGGGAACGGTCGGGGACCGATGGTCGACGGGCCCTGATGGGCACGCGAAGTCATCCGGACGGACCGGATGCTGGGAAGCAGTCTATCCGACGCAGCGGCCCGGCCGGGCGCGGCGTGCGTCACCCTCCGGAGTGCCGGCAGGGGCGTCGGGGTCGTGTCCCAGGCGACCGTTCCTCCCCACCTCCTGTTCGTCCACGGTCCGGGGCGCGCGCCATGCCCGGTGGCGGGCGCTGTCGGAGGATGCGCTGCATGTCTCCCTCGCCCGCTCCCGCTCTGCCGTCGTTCCCCCTCCCCCGACATCCCTGCCCCGGCACCGGGCGGCGAGCCCGCGTGCTGAGGGTGCCGGCGCTGCTTCTGGTGCTGGTCGCGCTGGTCTCGCTGCCCGGGCACGCCAGGGCCGACGAGCCGCGCTGGCGGTGGCCGCTGCCGCCCCCTCACCCCGTGATCGCCCCGTTCCAGGCACCCGAGCACCGCTATGGTCCCGGCCATCGCGGGATCGACATCGCCGTCCCGGCCGACGGCGCGGCGGTGCGCGCGGTGGCGGCGGGCACGGTGCGGTTCAGCGGGATGGTCGCAGGGCGCGGGGTCGTCTCGGTGACGCACGCCGATGGTCTGATCTCGACCTACGAGCCGGTGCACGGCGCTCTGGAGGCGGGCGGCTCCGTGGAGGCGGGCGAGGTGCTCGGCACCCTGGCCGATACCGGGGTATCGCACTGCCCGGGCAGTGCGTGCCTGCATCTCGGGGCGCGGAGGGGCGCAGGGTATCTGGACCCGCTGCTGCTGCTGGGCGCGCACGGCCCGAGCGTCCTGCTGCCCTGGGACGAGCCGTCCACCGGGGCGGGCCCGGCGGCAGCTGCCGGATCGGTGGCGCCGCCGGCCGGTGAACTCCTGTCGACGGCGGCCGCCCGGACGCTGGACTCAGCCCTCGCCGCGGCGGTGCCGGCCCCGGCCGTGCCGCTGCGGTGAGAGCCGGCCCGCGCCTGCACAGTCCTCAGGCGCGCGGATGGGCCTGGTCGACGGTGCGGCGCAGACGCTCCGCGCTGACGTGCGTGTAGATCTGCGTGGTCGCCAGGGAGGAATGGCCGAGGAAGTCCTGGACGCTGCGCAGGTCCGCACCGCCTTCCACGAGATGGGTGGCGGCGCTGTGCCGCAGGGTGTGCGGGGAGACGTGGCGGGTGATCCCGGCCTCGTGCGCATGGCGATCCACCAGGGTGCGCACGGCCCGATCACCGAGGCGTCCCCCGCGCACCCCGAGGAACAGCGCCTCACCGGCCCGTGCCGCACCCGAGGAGCTCTCCTGCAGCACCGGGCGGCCCTCGGCCTCCCACCGCTCCACGGCCTCGAGGGCGGGGATGCCGACGGGGACGATCCGCTCCTTGTCACCTTTGCCGCGGACCCGGACGGTGTGCCCGCCGCGATCGATCCCCGAACGGTCCAGGGCGACCAGCTCGGAGACTCGCAGCCCCGAGGAATAGAGGAGTTCGAGCACGGCGGCGTCCCGCAGCAGCACCGCCCGTTCGACAGGGCTCTGCGGCGCGTCAGGTCGCTGCGGCTCGCTCGCTCCCGGTGGCGCCGGCGCCTGCCCGGCGGAGGGCTCGGGGGCTCGGGGCCGGACGGGATCCGGGGAGCGCATCGTCGCCCCGATCCCGTCGAGCAGCGCGCCGGCCTGGTCACCGGTGAGCACGGTGGGCAGGTGCCGGCCGCGGCGCGGTGCCCGGAGCCGACCGCCGACGTCGTGCGGGATCTGCCCGGTGGCGGCGAGCCAGCTGGTGAAGCTGCGCGCCACGGCGGCGGAACGAGCCAGCGTGCTCGCGCCGGCCCCGGACTCGGCGCGCGCGGCCAGCCAGGACCGCAGCGCGGTCACGTCCAGCTCGTCCACGGCGATGCGTTCGACGTCGCGCAGGTGCTCGAGCAGCCCCGCGGCCTCGCGCCGGTACGCGCGCACGGTGTGCTCCGAGCGGCCGCGCTCCAGGCGCAGATGCTCGGCGAAGTCCTCGGCGACGGTGCCGTCGTCCTGCTCCCGCTGCGTGCTCATGGCTCCAGTGTCGCGCATCGGTGGTCGGGGACGGCCACTTCAGGACGCGGCGCGGGCACGCCGTGCTCGCTGCGAGGACCGCGCCACCAGACCCAGCAGTTCGAGGCGGGCCAGGGCCGCGTCCACCTCCGCGGGTCTGAAGCCGACCTCGTCCGCGATCCGGGCCTCGGCGATGCTGGAGCGCGGGGGCACCGCATCGAGGATCCGGCGGTCCGCGGGGGTCAGCAGGTCCAGTTCGTCCTGGACGGCGAATCCGCTCTCCCCGGAGGCGGGCCCACCGGGGAGCAGGTCCAGCAGATCCCCGGGTTCCGTGATGAGCACGGCTCCACGGTCCCGGAGCAGCCGGTGGCTCCCGGCGCTCGCGGCGGAGGTGACCGGTCCGGGGACGGCTCCGACCGGTCGGGAGAGCTCATCGGCCAGGCGGGCGGTGGACAGGGCCCCCGAGCGCCAGGAGGCCTCGACCACGACGGTCGTCCGCGACAGTGCGGCGATCAGCCGATTGCGGGCCAGGAAGCGCCACCGGGTCGGGGCGGTCCCCGGCGGTGCCTCGCTGACCAGCAGATGCCGCTCTCGGATCGTCTCCAACAGCTGGGTGTTGCCCCGTGGATAGAGGCGATCCAACCCTCCCGCCAGCACCGCGATGGTCGCACCTGCGTCGGCGGCCAGCGCACCGCGATGGGCTGCGGCGTCGATGCCGTAGGCCCCGCCGGAGACGACGGTGCCGCCGCCGGCGGCGAAGGCCGAAGCCAGCATCGCCGCGGTGTCCTCGCCGTACGGGGTGGAGGCCCGGGAACCGACCAGGGCTGCGGCGCGGGCGCCCAGCAGGGCATCCAGACGCCCGGGGCCCTGGACCCAGAGGCAGTGCGGGGTGGTCTCCTGCAGGTCCTCCAGCAGCTCGGGCCATTCGCCGTCGTGCGGGGTGAGGAGGCGGATCCCGTCGCGCTCGGCATCCGTACGCACCTCCTCGACATCGATGCGAGCCAGGCGCGCGGTCCAGCGCTCGATCGCCCGCGTCGTCCGAGCGATGGGGGAGCCGTGCGCGGGATCCGCGGCCTGGCCGGGGAGGCGCCCGCCCAGCGCACGAAGCAGCGTGGCCGCATCCTGGCTCCGGACCACCTCCAGCGCGGCGGCGGGACCGAGCACGGCGCAGGCGGCGAAGGCGATCAGATCGGAGGGCTCGGCCATCAGCGACCAGGTGATCCGCGCGGTGCGGTCGCACTCGCGGGTCGCGCTCGAGAGAGGGTCGAGGGGTGCGGGATCCGGGACGGTCATGGGGTCCTGAGCGGTCATCGCGGGTCTCCTTCGCGCAGGGTGAGGGCCTGACCGATGTGTTCGGCGGCAGGGCGGTCGGCATCGTCGAGGTCCGCGAGCGTCCAGGCGAGGCGCAGCACGCGATCGTGGCCGCGCAGGGTGAGCCGGCCCTGGGCGACGGCGTGGTCCAGCAGGCGGCGCTCGGAGCGCTCGGGGGCGAACTCCGTGCGCAGCAGAGGTCCGGGGAGCTGGGCGTTCAGAGTCCATGCCCGCCCCTCGAAGCGACGGTGCTGACGCTCGCGGGCCGCGCCGACCCGCTCCGCGATAGCTGCGCTCGACTCCCCCGGCATGCCGCCGCTTCCGTGCACGTCGACCGGGCCCACCTCGACGCGCATGTCCACCCGGTCCAGGACCGGGCCGGAGAGCCGCGCCCGGTAGCGACGGCGCTGCTGCGGTGTGCAGCTGCAGGCCTCGCCCTTGCCCCAGGCCTTCCCGCACGGACAGGGATTGGCGGCCAGCACCAGCTGGAACCGAGCCGGGTACCGGGTGACTCCCCGGGTGCGGTGGAGAGTGATGTCCCCGGTCTCCAGCGGCTCGCGCAGCGCCTCGAGCACGCGGGCGGGGAATTCCGGTGCCTCGTCGAGGAACAGCACTCCGGCGTGGGCCCGGGAGATCGCCCCGGGACGGGCCAGTCCCGCGCCTCCCCCGACCACGGCCGCGACGGAGGCGGTGTGGTGCGGGCTCTCGAAAGGGGGCGTCCGCAGCAGCCCGGCACCGGCGTCGAAGCGGCCGGCGAGCGAATGGATCGCGGAGACCGTCTGGGCGTCCGCGGATCCCAGTCTCGGCAGGATGCTCGGCAGTCGCGAGGCGATCATGGTCTTGCCCGCCCCCGGCGGTCCGGCCAGCAGCAGATGGTGGGCCCCGGCGGCGGCGACCTCCGCAGCACGCCGCGCCGTGGCCTGCCCCAGGACATCGGCGAAGTCCGGTCGATGGGCCGGCGGTGGGCCCTGGGCGGGCGCCGGCAGGCCGGTGATCGACAGCGGCCTCGGCGGGGAGGGCGGGACATCGGCGCCGAAGCGATGCAGGAGCTCGGTGAGGTCCCCGGCGCCCGCGATCTCCATACCGTCGACGAGCCGCGCCTCGGGCAGGTTCTCCTCCGGGACCACCGCGCGGGTGAGGCCGTGGGCGCGGGCGGCGAGGAGGGCCGGCAGGATCCCGGGGATCGGCCGCACCCGACCGTCCAGCCCCAGCTCTCCCAGCAGCACCAGATCCGCCGGGACGGGGGCGAGCAGGTCGCCCTGGGCATCGAGCACCGCCATGGCGATGGCGAGGTCGAAGCCGGAGCCGTGCTTGGGCCGCCAGGCCGGGGTCATGTTGACCGTGATCCGGCGCGCGGCGAGGCGGATGCCGCTGCGGGCGGAAGCCGCGCGCACCCGGTCCCGGGCCTGCAGCGTGGAGGAGTCGGGCAGCCCGACCACGGAGAACGCGGGCAGTCCCGGGGAGACGTCGGCCTCGACCTCCACCAGGGTGCCCTCGAGCCCGGTGAGACTGACCGAGAGGGTGCGCGCGTGGCCCATCAGGACACCGCCTCGAGATGCTCGATCGCGAAGGTGCCGTCGGGATGGGCGTGGACGGCGACGACATCGATCCGCACGTCACGATGCGGGGTCGAGCGCTCCATCAGGTACGCGCCGGCCAGCCGGCGCAGGCGCCGCAGCTTGTCCGGAGTGACAGCGGCCTGGGGCACGCCGGTGACGAAGGAGCGCCGGGTCTTCACCTCGACGAAGACGAGCGTGGTGTGCGCCAGCGCCACGATGTCCAGCTCGCCGTGCCGCAGGCGCAGATTGCGCTCGACGATCTGCCAGCCGCAGGCGCCCAGGTGAGCGGCGGCGAGGTCCTCTCCGGCGCGACCGAGCTCACCGGTGGTCATGTCGCGCACCCGGCGGGGCGGCGGGGCGGCGACCGGTCCTGCCGGGGGCGGGGCCGCGGCCGCCCCGGGCAGCGGAACGGGGTGCGCGCCGTCGGAGGGGCCGGTGGCGGGTCGGGGGCTGTTCGCGGGGCTGTCCATGCGGCCAGCGTGACCGGATGCGCGGGCCGGCGCAGTGGCTGCGCCGCGAGTGGGGACGGAGAGGCACTGGGGAGGAACGGTGCGCCGCCGTCGGAGGTCAGGGCAGGGAGATGTCCTGCTTGTTGAGCTCCTCGACGTTGACGTCCTTGAACGTCACCACGCGCACCGAGCGCACGAAGCGGTTCGAGCGGTAGATGTCCCACACCCAGACATCGGCGAGGCGCAGCTCGTAGAAGACCTCACCGCCACCGGAGCGGACCTGCAGATCCACCTGGTTGGCGAGATAGAAGCGACGCTCGGTCTCGACCACGTAGGTGAACAGGCTGACCACGTCGCGATACTCGCGGAACAGCTGGAGTTCGAGGTCGGACTCAAAGTTCTCGAGTTCCTGGGCGCTCACCGACGCTCCTTCCCATCCTGCGGGTGCCATTGGTCGTCCCACAGTACGCCAGCGTCGAGGGACTCCGAGATCGTCGCGGGCACCCCAGGCGCCACGGCCTCCGAGTCGACGGCGGGCATCGACGGCGCCGGCGCGGGTGCCGGGGGCACGACGGCGGGGCCCGCCTGCTCGACGGCGGGCCGGGAGGTGAGCCGCCAGCTGCGCCGGTGGTGCTCATGGACGCCGCGCAGGTCGATCGCCTCGCGGTGCGCCGCGGAGCCATAGCCTTTGTTCGCGGCCCAGCCGTAGTGGGGGGCCTGCGCGTCGAGCTCGATCATGCGCGCGTCCCGTGCCACCTTGGCCAGGATGCTGGCCGCGGCCACGCTCGCACAGTCGCGATCCGCCGCCACCTGCAGGTGGACCAGCGGCGCGGGACGCTCCACCGTCGCGAGCGAGGGAGTGAGGACGTCGACATCCCCGTCGAGCACGATCGCGTCGACCGCGCCGTCCAGCTCGATCGCCTCCAGGGCGCGCAGAGCGGCGCGGGTCAGCGCGGGCATGATCCCGAGCTCATCGATCTCGGCCGGGCTCGCCCACCCCACGGCACCGGCATGCACGGAGTCCAGGATGGGGTCCACGAGCGCCTCGCGGCGGCGTGCGCTCAGCTTCTTGGAGTCCCGGACTCCGTCGGGCAGCGGGACGATGATCCCATCGTGCACCTCGAGCGCGCAGGCGCCCACGGCGACGGGGCCCGCCAGCGCGCCACGGCCCACCTCGTCGATCCCCACGACGAGGCGGCGACCGGCCCCGCAGCGAGCGGCGAGGGCACGCTCCACCTCGAGGGTCGGGACGGTGACGGTCATGGCCTCTCCGGCAGGTCGGAGAAGGTCCCGCGGCCGTCGTCGAGACGGTGCCAGCTGCTGATCGGCCAGAAGATGACGTCGGCCCGGCCGGTGATGTCGGACTCGTCCACGAAACCACCGTCACCCCGGATCTCGTGCCAGGCCGAATCGGCGGAGGCGTAGCGGTTGTCGCCCATCACCCACACCTTGCCCTCCGGCACCGTGACGTCGAAGGCTGCCTGGCAGGCGGGGGTCTCGGGGTGGATGTACGGCTCATCGAGCGTGGTCCCGTTGACCTCGAGCGCCGCCCCCTCGGACTCACAGACGACGTGGTCGCCGCCCACCCCGATCAGTCGCTTGACCAGATGGTCCTGCGAGGGGTCCGGGGCGAGGCCGACGAGGCTCAGCAGCATCATCACCCGTACCCGCGGGGTGGGGTTCACGGTGGCATCCCCGGGGATCCAGTCGTCCGGGTCCTCGAAGACGATGACGTCGCCGCGATGGAGATCGAAGACGCCGGGGCTGAGCTTGGAGACCAGGATCTTGTCGTTCTCCAGCAGCGTCGGGTTCATCGAGGCCGAGGGGATGTAGAACGGCTGGATCAGGAAGGTCTTGACCAGCACCGCGATCAGCAGCGCCACCACCATGGTGACCACGGTGTCGAGCCACAGCGGCATGCGCTGACGGCGCGGTCTGCGCGACCCGTCGCGCCCCGCGCCCCGGGCTGAGGGGTCCGCACCGGCTGCGGAGTCCTCGTGGCGGGGCTCCGCAGGACGGGAATCGTGGGACGCGTTCATCGCGGTGATCCTATCGGCAGATCCTGGGGGTCAGAGCGCACCGCGGCGAGTGAGAGGCCACACGATGCGGTCCGCCTCCCCCACCACTCGGTCCACCGGGATCATGCCGCCGCCCGGCGCGCCCAGCAGGTGCCGGGAATCGGTGGAGTCGCTCCGGTTGTCTCCCAGGACGAACATGCGCCCCTCGGGGACCCGCAGATCGAACTCGATCTCGCTCGGCGCCGCGCCGCGGGGCAGATAGGGCTCCTCCAGCGGGACCCCATCGACGGTGATCGCCCCGCCGGGTGCGCAGCACTGCACCCTGTCGCCCCCGGTGGCGATGACGCGCTTGACCCAGAACCGGTCCCCGTCCGTCGCCGAGGGGGCGAAGTACCCGCGCCCGTCGAGGACGACGATCTCGCCGCGCTCCGCACTGCCGCGGGAGGCGCGGTCGACCAGCAGCACGTCACCGGGCTGGATCGTCGGCGCCATCGAGACCGAGGGGACGCGGAAGGGCTGGGCCACGTAGTGCCGTGCCAGCAGCACGCCGACCAGCAGCAGCACGACACAGACGGCGGCGACCACCACCGGGTGGGGTCGCCGCCGTCCGCTCACGCTGTCGCAGGACATGCCTGAGATCAGGAGTGGCTGCGCTTCTCCTTGATGCGGGCCTTCTTGCCCGTGAGGTTGCGCAGGTAGTACAGCTTCGCGCGGCGCACGTCGCCGCGGGTGACGACCTCGATCTTGTCGACGGTCGGGGCATGCACGGGGAACACGCGCTCGACGCCGACGCCGAAGGAGATCTTGCGGACGCGGAAGGTCTCGCCCACGCCGTGGCCCTGACGGCCGATGACGTAGCCCTGGAAGATCTGGATACGAGAGCGGTTGCCCTCGATGACCTTCACGTGCACCTTGACGTTGTCGCCGGCGCGGAAGGCGGGGACGTCCTCGCGCAGGGACGCCTTGTCGAGCTCATCGAGCTTCTGCATAGTCTTTCTCCAGCCCTCCGCCTCAGGTCGGACGGCGTCGTTCGCGGGACTCCCCCGACGGGGGTGTCCCTCTGGAACCAACGATCCGGCGAGGAGCAGGCTCCCCGTTCCGGTGTGCTGGGCCTCTGGCGGCGACTCCCATCGCCACGGACCTGCCCGACCGCTTGCTGCGCCCTCCCCTGAGGCAGAGGGGCGCGCGGTGCGCACGAGGGGTCATTCTGCCAGCGCGGTGCCGGTGCGGCAAGCTCGGCGCTCGCCGACCGTGCCGGTCGTCACCGTGAGGGAGCGTCCGCTGCGTCGCGGTCCGGCGTCCCGGACAGGCTCAGGACCCGGCGGCGTCCCCGTCGATCGGCGCCAGCAGGTCGGGTCGGCGCTCGCGGGTGCGGGCCTCGGACTGCGCCTGGCGCCAGGCCGCGATCTTCCCGTGATCCCCCGAGAGCAGGATCGGCGGCGCCTCGCGGACCACCCCGGCGGGGTCGGTCCAGCTCGCCGGGCGCGTGAACACCGGGTACTCGAGCAGCCCTGCGGCGTGGGATTCCTCGATCAGGGACTCGGCGTTCCCGACCACGCCCGGGACCAGGCGCACCACGGCCTCGGTGATCGCGAGCACCGCGACCTCACCGCCGTTGAGCACGTAGTCGCCCAGGGAGGCCAGCGCCACCTCGCAGCCGATGTCGGCCAGGTGCTGGTAGACGCGTTCATCGATGCCCTCGTAGCGTCCGCAGGCGAACACCAGCCACTCGCAGCCGGACCACTCCTGCGCCGTGCTCTGGGCGAAGGGCTCCCCTGCCGGGTTCGGGAAGATGATCAGCGGTTCGACGTCGGCCCCCAGCGCCGCCTGCCCGGACTCGCGCACCCCGCAGAAGGCGGCCGCCCACGGTTCGGGCTTCATCACCATGCCGGCACCGCCGCCGAGCGGGGTGTCGTCGACCGTGCGATGGCGGTCATGGGTCCACTGGCGCAGGTCGTGCACGTGCAGGTCCACAAGGCCTTCGCGGCGGGCCCTGCCGATCAGCGACAGCTCCAGCGGGGTGAGGTACTCGGGGAAGATCGTGATGACGTCGATGCGCATGGTGGTCCTCAGCGCTCCGTGCGGGGCGGTGCGGAGGTCTCGGGCTCAGGGCCCTGTTCGTCCTCGGGAAGGGCGTCGAACAGTCCTCCGGGCGGGTCGGCGCGCACCACGCCCGCCTCGAGGTCCACCTCGGGCACGAGCTGATCCACCAGGGGCAGCTGCACGCGGCGACGGTCGGTGGTGCGCACGATCAGCAGATCCTGCGCCGGGTAGTGCTCGATCCCGAGCACCGTGCCGAGCTCGCGCCCGTCGATGTGCTGGACGCGCAGGCCCTTCAGCTGCGAGGGGTACCAGGCGTCGGGGTCCTCGTCGGCCTCCTGCTCGGCGTCGACCCCGATCTGCAGGTCGATGCCGCGCAGGGACTCGGCGTCGCTGCGGTCGGCGACCTCGTCGAAGTGCACGTACCAGCGGTCCTGCTGCGTCCGGGTGCTCCCCACGGTCAGGGAGCGGGGGCGTCCCGCGGCCTCGACCGTGAAGACGGTGCCGGGCTGCAGCCGCTCCTGGGGCTGGTCGGTGCGCAGAGTCAGCGCGACCTCGCCGCGCAGCCCGTGGGCCCTGCCGATGGTCGCGACGATGACGTCGAGCGTGCTCATGAGCGTCCTCCATGGTTCGTGCCGTGCTGGTCCTCGGCGCTGGCGCCGAGGACCGGGTCGTGGTCGACCTCCCCTGTTCCCGGGGAGGAGTAGCCGATCGCCTCGCAGGCGGCGCCGAGCTCGGTCAGCGGTCCGCTCAGCCCGTCGGACCAGGTCTCGCCCTCCAGCGCGTCCTGGAACGGGGCGCGCACCTGCGCGAGCGCGGAGCGCACCGCCTCGTCGTCCACTGCGGCGATCTGCGCAGCCAACAGGTCGGCGGTGTCCCGCAGATCCTGCTCCCGGCCGGCGGGGACCGCACGCGGGGACAGGCCCACGAGCTTGAACATGTTCGAGGTCAGCACATTGGCGTTGGCGAAATGGGTGAGGGTTCCGGGGGTGTCGAAGACGTCCGCGCAGACCAGCGCCGCGGGCTTGGTGCCGTCCTCCCCCGGCGCCACGGCCCACAGCGCCGCCGTCGAGACCGCCTGGCAGCTGCCGGCCAGGCCCTCCCAGGCGCTGCGGAACGCGTCCAGGTCCGCCTCGGCACCGCGGACGGGCTCGATGCGGAACCACTCGGCCAGATCGCCTGCGGTCCCCTGCGCCGAGGCAGGCGCCCCTTCGAAGGCGGTCTCGATCTCGTCGCCGGTCAGGGCGAAGAAGTCCGGATCGGAGGGGCCGACCTCGGGGGCGGACGCGGCACGCGCCAGGACGGTCCGGGACAGAGGATCCGCGTACTCGGGATCGCCCCAGAAGGTGGTGCAGGCGGCGCTCAGCTCCGCCTGGCCCTCGGCCTGCGGAGCCGCCGTGGGGGCGGGGTCCGACCCGGCATCCGACGGGGACGGAGCTGATCTGCCCGCGGCGCTGCATCCGCCCAGCAGCACGGCCAGCGCCAGCAATGCCGCCCCTGTCGGGCCCGGGCCGCGGCGACGCCGTCCGGGCCGTGAATGCCAGGAGCGGTGCTGCCCGGACCTCTCGGTCCGTTCGGCAGCACCGCTCCTCGAAGTGGCTCGCGGCACCTCAGCGCCGGTCGACGTCGACGATGTCGACCCGCACGTCATCATCCGACAGGGCGGCCGTCACCGTGCGCAGGGCGCGGGCGGTGCGACCGGACCGACCGATCACTCGACCGAGGTCGGCGGCGCCGACCCTGACCTCGAGCAGCGGGCCGCGACGAGTGGACTTCTCGGTCACGGCCACGGCATCCGGATCATCGACGATGCCGCGGACGAGATGGTCGAGGGCGTCGGCGCGGGAGCTCATGTCAGGCCTCGTCGGTCGCCGCGGCGTCGGCGTCCTCGGTGGTCTCGCCCTCGGCCGGGGCCTCCTCGGAGCCGGCCTCGACCTCGGAGGACTCGGAGTCCTTCGCGGCCTTGGCCTTCTTCGCGCCCTCGCGGGATTCGGCGGCGGCCTTGTCGGCGTCGGCGATGAGCTCCTCGGCGGTCTTCTTCGCCCCGGAGCCCTTCATCGAGCCGGCGGCGTCGCCCTCGCCCTTGAACTTCGCCCAGTCACCGGTGACCTTCAGCAGGGCGGCGACCTGCTCGGTCGGCTGGGCACCGACGCCGAGCCAGTACAGCGCACGCTCGGACTCGACCTCGATGAACGAGGGCTCCTCGGTGGGGTGGTACTGGCCGATCTGCTCGATCACGGCGCCATCGCGCTTCTTGCGCGAATCGGCGACGACGATGCGGTAGTGCGGTGCACGGATCTTGCCCATGCGCTTCAGACGGATCTTGACAGCCACGTGGGTGGACTCTCCTTCAGGGATGTTCGGGTGAGTCCCGCCGCAGCCTGTGGGGTCATGCGGGCGCTGACGGTCCTCGGGGTGTCGCGCACGGACGGGTAGAGGGCCGGTCCGTGCACATACAGCACCTGAGTATGCCAGGCGGAGCGCCCCCGACACCAGCCGCGCGCCTGTGCACCAGGGCACACGCGATGCCGGACCGGGTTCGCCGGACGGAGCCGGGCCGGCCGCGGGCCGCGCAGGCTGGCGCTTCCCCCCAGGCAGTGAGGGCGAAGTACCGCTGGGGTGGGACGAAGTCCTGACGCGACAGCACGGCCGGCCAGCCGAGCGCGGCCGCTTCCCGGAGCGTTCAGGCGACGATCCGCCCTCCCAGCACGACGTGGCTCCGCTCGCGCAGGGCGCGGTGGTCTGCACGCGGGTCCCGGGGCAGGACCACCAGATCGGCCGGGGCCCCGTCCTCCAGACCGGGCACCCCCAGGAAACGGCGGGCCGCCCAGGTCGCGGCGTCCAGGATGGTGAGGGCGTCGAGCCCCGCCCGCGCGAACTCATCCAGCTCGTCATGGATGATGCCGTGGCCGAGCACTCCCCCGGCGTCGGTGCCCACCAGCAGCTGCACCCCGGCGTCATGCGCGTCGCGGGTGCGCTCGTACCGGGCGGCACGGAGGCGACGCATATGCGCGGCGTAGTCGGGGAACTTCGTGGCGCCCTGGCTCGCATAGCTCTCGAACTCGCCGACGTTGACCAGCGTGGAGACCACGGGGACGCCGGCCTCGGCAGTACGGCGGATCGTCTCGTCGGTGAGTCCGGTGGCATGCTCGAGGCAGTCGAATCCGGCATCGAGGGCGAGCGGCAGGGTCGATTCGTCGAAGGTGTGGGTGGTGATCCGGGCCCCCGCATGATGGGCGGCGCGGGCTGCGGCGGCGAAGTCCTCGGCCTGCCAGCACGGAGTGAGGTCGCCGACGCCGCGGTCGATCCAGTCCCCCACCAGCTTCACCCAGCCGTCGCCGCGCTGCGCTTCCCGCGTCACGGCCGCCGGGAGATCCTCGGGCTCGATCTCGTCCGCATAGCCGCGCAGATAGCGGTGGGTGCGGGCCAGGTGTCGGCCGCAGCGGATCAGGCGCGGCAGGTCACGCTGCTGCTGCAGCGGCGAGGTGTCGGTGATCGAGCCGGCGTCCCGGATCAGCAGCACGCCGGTGTCGCGGTCCGTCAGCGCCTGCTGCCGAGCGGTCTCCAGGGTGGTGCCTCCTCCGCCGTCACCGATCCCGAGATGGCAGTGCAGATCCGCGAGGCCCGGGATCATGTAGCCGTCGATCTCCCGGATCTCGGTGCCCGCAGGCAGCTCGGGACGGCCGTGATGGATCCGCCCGTCGACCACCCAGGCGTCGAGGATCTCCTGGTCGGGACCGAGCAGGACCGGACCGCGCAGGTGGAGGACCGGAGCGGGGCTTACGTCGGTGAGCATGCAGTCGAGCCTAGCCGTCGTCCTCCCGGCATCGGTCGGAGTCACCGCACCGCCCGGCGGCGCTGCTCACTTGCCGCCGAGAAGCTTCTGCATCTCCGGCGGGAGCTGGTTGGGGTCGAAGTCCGACAGGTCCGGCTGGCCGGGCTGCTGGGCACCGCCGCCGAAGGCAGATCCGCCCTGGCCGCCCTCCCCGCCACCTGCGGCAGCCTTCTTCGCGGCCTCGGCCTGCTCGCGCGCGGCCTTGGCGGGGTTCTTGGACTTGGACTTCTTGACCTGCTTCTGCGGGGCCTGCTTGCCCCGGGACTTCTTGCCCATGCCCATGCCGGGGCCGCCGGGCATCCCGGGCATGCCGCCGCCGGCACCACCCGCCATCCCCTTGCCCATCGACCGCATCATGGTCTGGGCCTGCTTGAACCGCTCCAGCAGCTGGTTGATCTGCTGGACGCTGGTGCCGGAGCCCCTGGCGATGCGGTTGCGGCGCGAGCCGTTGATGACCTTGGGGTTGCTGCGCTCCTCGGGCGTCATCGAGCGGATGATCGCCTCGACCTTGCCGATCTCGGCCTCGTCGAAGTTCTCGAGGGCCTCGCGATGCTGGCCCATGTTCGGCAGCATCCCGAGCATCTTCTTGATGTTGCCCATGTTCTTGAGCTGCTGCATCTGGGACAGGAAGTCGTCGAGGGTGAAGTCCTCGCCCGATGCCAGCTTCGCGGCGGCCTTCTCGGCCTCCTCCTGGTCGAACGCCTTCTCGGCCTGCTCGATCAGGGTGAGCACATCACCCATGTCGAGGATGCGGTTGGCCATGCGATCCGGATGGAAGCGCTCGAACTCGTCGAGGCTCTCACCCGTGGAGGCGAACAGGATCGGACGCTGGGTCACGCCGGTGATGGACAGCGCTGCGCCGCCGCGGGCGTCGCCGTCGAGCTTGGAGAGCACCACGCCGGTGAAGCCGACGCCGTCGCGGAAGGCCTCGGCGACGCGGGCGGCGTCCTGGCCGATCATCGCGTCGACCACGAACAGGGTCTCGTCGGGAGTGACGGCGTCGCGGATGTTCCGCGCCTGCTGCATCATCTCCTCGTCGATGCCGAGACGGCCGGCGGTGTCGACGATGACCACGTCGTGCTGCTGGAACTGCGCGGTGGACACGCCGTTCATCGCCACCAGCACCGGGTCGCCCACCCCGTTGCCGGGCTCGGGGGCGAAGACCGGCACGCCGGCGCGCTCGCCGACGATCTGCAGCTGATTCACGGCGTTGGGGCGCTGGAGGTCGGCGGCGACCAGGATCGGGGTGTGCCCCTCGGACTTCATCCAGTGCGCGAGCTTGCCGGCCAGGGTGGTCTTGCCGGCGCCCTGGAGGCCGGCCAGCATGATCACGGTGGGCGGGTTCTTCGCGAAGTGCAGCTCGCCGGTGGCCCCGCCGAGAACCTCGACCAGCTCGTCGTTGACGATCTTGACGACCTGCTGGGCGGGATTGAGCGCCTTGGAGACCTCTTCACCCAGGGCGCGCTCGCGGACCCGGCCGGTGAACGAGCGGACCACCGAGACGGCGACGTCGGCGTCGAGCAGGGCGCGACGGATCTCGCGGATCGTCTTGTCGACGTCCGCCTCGCTGAGGCGGCCATGGCCGCGCAGGCCCTTCAGCGACGCTGTGATGCGGTCGGAGAGGTTGTTGAACACGAAGCGCTTCCCCTTGGTCGTATGGACCGCCCCAGTGTAGTGCGCCGCCCGGATGGCCTTCAGCAGACGCGAGCGAGCCCACAGGAGAGAACCGCCACCCCGCGGCTCCCGGGCCGCGGCGACCGCGGCCGCCGCACCGCCGCTCAGGTCTCGGCGGCCTCCATCAGTGCGGCGACCATCCGGCCCGTCGTCGGCGGGTCCAGGGCCCGGCCGTGCTTGTCGGTCAGGTACAGCACGTCCACGGCGCGGCGGCCCAGCGTCATCACGTGGGCGCTGCGCAGCTGCACCCCGTGCAGGGCGATCGTCTCGGCGACGTCGGCCAGCAGGCTGGGGCGGTTGCGGGCGTTGACCTGCACCACGGTCGCGTCCCGGGAGGCGCCGGGCAGCAGGGTCACCACCGGGGCGTCCTCGGTGGTCCGCGGCGGGGCGGCGGGCGGCAGCTCGAGGACGCGGGCGTCGGCGCGGTCGCGGTGGGCGAGCTCGCGCTCCAGCGCGGTGCGCAGCACGGAGGGGTGGGGCAGGTCCTCCGGCGCCACGGCCACCCACCAGGTGTTCACGGCGATGCCCTCCCCGGTGGTGACCACGGCGCTGTGCACGTCCAGCCGCAGCCGCACCAGCACTCGGGCCATGGCGGCGAAGACCCCGTCGCCGTCCGGGGCGCCGAGGCAGATCTGAGAGATCGGCTCGGGCTCGAGGTGGGCGGGGTACAGCACCTGGGCGCCGCCGTTGCGGCGGACCGCGGCCAGCACCGTCTCCTGCGCGGAGCGCTGCGGGGCGAGCCGGGTGCGCGGGGCGGGAGCGGTGCCGGCCAGGGCGGTGCGGGCCAGGCCCGTGAGATGGTCGACGAGGTCCTTCCGCCAGGTGGACCAGGCCGCGGGGCCGGCGGCGATCGCATCGGCCTCGGTCAGTGCGCGCAGCAGCTCGAGCGTGCCGGGGTCCTCGTCGACGGCGCGCAGCAGCTCGCCCACGGTGGCGGGGTCGGCCAGGTCACGGCCGGTGGCGAGGTCGACGAGGGTGAGGTGCTCGCGCACCAGGGCGGCGATGGTGCGGGCGTCGTCGTCCTCGAAACCGAGATGGGCGGCGGCGGCCCGGGCGAGCGGGGCGCCCTCGGCGGCGTGGTCGCGGGCGTCGGCGCGCTTGCCCAGGTCGTGGAGCAGAGCGGCGACCAGCAGCAGGTCGGGTCGGCTGACCCGGGCGACGAAGCGCTGCGCCTCCAGCACCGTCTCGATCTGGTGGCGGTCCACGGTGAAGCGGTGCACGGCGGAGCGCTGGGGGCGGTTGCGGATCTGCTCCCAGCCCGGCACCCAGCGCGCGACGATCCCGGTCACGTCAAGGGCCTCGTAGGTGTCGGCGAGGTGCTCGCCGGCGAGCGCGTCGACCAGCACGTCGCGCTGGGCGGGATGCAATCGGCCGACGGGCGCCTGCGCCATGCGGGCGAGGGTCGCGGGCGCCAGCGGCGCTCCGGTGGTGGCGGCGTGGCGGACCGCCGCGAGATCGTGCAGCGGGTCGGAGGACCCGGGATCGACGGAGACCTCGCCGGCCTGGACCAGCACTCCGTGGGGCAGGCGCTGCAGGGCGGGGCGGCGCGCGCTGCCGACGCCGCGGGTGGCGGTGCCGCCGCGGGCGAGACCGGCCGCGGCCGCGCGCACCGAGCGGTGCAGCTGCCAGGTGACGGCGCGGGCGGCCTCGGCGAGCACGGCGTGGTGGTCATCGGCGGTGGCGTGCCCGGTCAGGGCCGCGACCGCGTCCTGGTCGGCGCGGCGCAGACGGGTGCCGGAGGTGCCGGTGACAGCCTGCAGCGCGTCCCGGGCATCGCGCAGGGTGGTCGCGGCGGCGTCCACCACGGCGTGGTCGTGGTCGGCCAGCCAGCTCTCGGCGAGCGCCCGGATGATGGTGATGTCCCGCAGCCCGCCGCGGTCGGACTTCAGGTTCGGCTCCGAGGAATGGGCGAGGGAGCCGTAGCGGCGGTCCCGGTCGGTGGCGAGGTCCACCAGCTCCCCCACCCGGCGCCGCGCCTGGCGGCGCCACTGCGCCCGCACCGTCGTGGAGGTGTCCCGGACCAGCCGGGCGTCGCCGGCGACCGGGCGCAGATCGAGCAGCGAGATGGCGGCGCGCAGGTCCGCGGCGGCCACCTGCTCGCACTCCTCGGGGCTGCGCACGGCGTGATCCAGCGAGGTGCCGGAGTCCCAGATCGGGTACCACAGGGCGGTGGCGAGCTGCTCGGCGCGGGCCCCGTCGACCTGCTCGGGATCCAGCAGCAGCACCAGGTCGAGGTCGCTCGCCGGTCCCGGGGAGCGGCGGCCCAGGGAGCCGGTGGCGGCCAGTGCGGCGCCGGACGCGGGCCCGTCGGCCCTCTCCCACAGCTCGCGCAGCCAGTCGTCCACGAGATCGGACTGGGCGCGGCGGCGGGAGGGGCCGACGGTGGGGTCGGCGAAGCCCTCGTGGAGCACCTGGGTGATCCGACGGGAGGCGAACTCCTCAGAGGGCATCCGCTCCCCGCTCCCCGGTGCGGACCCGGACCACGGTGCCGACGTCGACGGCCCAGATCTTGCCGTCCCCGATCCGCCCGGTGCGGGAGGCGGCGAGGACGAGGTCGATGATCGCGTCCTGGTCGCTCTCGAGGGCGAGCACCTCGATCTTGAGCTTGGGAATGGTGTCGATCCGGTACTCGGCGCCCCGGTAGACCTCGGTGTGCCCACCCTGGCGGCCGTACCCGGCGACCTCGGTGACGGTCAGTCCGGTCACTCCGTACTCGCGCAGGGAGTCGGTCACCGCCTGCAGGGCATGCGGCTGGATGATCGCGGTGATGAGCTTCATCGGGTCCCTCCTGGGGTGGCCGGAGCGGTGGTGGCCGGAGCGGTGGTGACCGCGGCGGCGTCCTCCCCGGGGTGGGCCGGGGCCGGATTGTGCGGCTCCGGTCCGGCACCGGAGGGCGGGAAGGGGCTCGGGGCGATCGGGCGTTCCCGGCGGGAGGCCAGGGCACCGGCGAGATCGTATCCGGCCTCGGCATGCTGGGCGATGTCGATCCCCGCCTGCTCGTCGGCCTCCGGGATCCTCCACCCGAGGGTGTGCTTCAGGGCCAGGGCGATCACCGCGGTGAGCACGCCGGAGAAGAGCATCGCCGCGAGGGCGACCAGCACCTGCACCAGCAGCAGACGCGCTCCGCCGCCGGTCAGCAGTCCTCCGTCGGCCGCGAGGAACCCGATGCCGACGGTGCCGACGAGTCCGCCCACCAGGTGCACGCCGACCACGTCGAGCGAGTCGTCGATGCCGACGCGATTCTTCAGGCCCACGGCGAGGGCGCAGGCCGCGCCGGCGGCCAGGCCCAGCACGATCGAGGTGAGCGGGCTCAGCGCCGCGGCGGCGGGGGTGATGGCGACCAGGCCGGCGACGACGCCGGAGGCCGCGCCGAGGCTGGTGACGTGCCGGTCACGGATCTTCTCGATCAGCGCCCAGCCGAGCATCGCTCCGGCGGTGGCGACCGTGGTGTTCACCCAGGCCAGTCCGGCGGTGGCGTCGGCCGTTCCGGCGGAGCCGCCGTTGAAGCCGAACCAGCCGAACCACAGCAGCGCGGCGCCGAGCATCACCAGGGGCAGGTTGTGGGGCTTCATCGGCACGGTGCCGAAGCCCTTGCGGGCGCCGACGATGATCGCGAGCACCAGGCCGGCGACGCCGGCGTTGATGTGGACCACGGTGCCGCCGGCGAAGTCGACGGGCTCGGCGATCGCCGCGAAGGGGCCGTCGCCGCTGAGCAGTCCGCCGCCCCAGACCATGTGGGCCAGCGGCGCGTAGACCACGAGGACCCACACGGCGGCGAAGAGCATCCAGGTGCCGAGCTTCACGCGGTCGGCGATCGCCCCGGAGACCAGGGCGGTGGCGATGATCGCGAAGGTCATCTGGAAGCCGGCGGCGACCAGGAAGGGCACACCGGAGTCGGCGAGGATCGACTGCTCGTCGGTGCCGACCAGTCCGAGGTGCTCCAGCGGGTTGCCGAACAGGCCGCCGATGTCGGTGCCGAAGGCGATCGAGTAGCCGGCCACCGTCCAGGCGACGGCCACCACGGCGATCGCGGTGAAGGACATCAGCATCATGTTCAGCACGGTGCGGGCGCGCACCATCCCGCCGTAGAAGAGGGCGAGGCCGGGGGTCATCAGCAGGACGAGTGCCGCGCTGGTGAGGATCCAGGCGGTCGCCCCCGTGTCGAGGGTGAAGGGCTCCATGTCAGCTCCTGGTGGAGGGGGGACCGATCCGGGATCCGCAGCGCGGGACCCCGGGCCGTACGGCCGTGCGGCCGTGGCCTCATGGTGTGCGCCGCCGCCGCGTTCTCCTGCGCCGAGAAGGGCCCGTGACCGTTCCGTGACCCGATGTCCCGCAGGGCGGACGGCACCGGGGACGACGAACCCCCGCCGGATGGGGCGGGGGTCCGTGGTGGCGGGACGGGCGGGCCGGAGGCGCTGCCCGGTGGGGTCAGACGCTATGGGGGTGGCGGAGTCGCTGGGTCGGGTCTTGTGGCCCAGGGCCCCGCTATGAAGACTCGTGGATCA